>DASRWI010000001.1:0-109845 GCA_035654655.1 Ignavibacteriaceae bacterium
ATTGCAGTTTTAGTATGGTCGCCAATCATAACTCCAAGAAACTGTGTGCCGCTATCCACTATTTCACCATTAACATAAATCTTTACGTGGCCATAATTATTTTTAAGGTCGCTACAGTTGGTGTCAGCTCCGATATTTACCCAACTGCCGAGATAAGCGTGGCCAATAAACCCTGCATGCTGTTTATTAGTGTAAGGAAGAATAACTGTATCTTCAACTTCTCCTCCCACTTTGCAGGTTTTACCTATGGATACTCCATCGTAAATACTTGCGCCACTTTTAATTAATGTATCTGCACCTATATAAAGCGGGCCCTCAAGGCTGGAATTTGGATTTATAGTAGCTCCTTTATCAATGTAGATTGGACCTTTAGTTGCATCCAAAACTGCGCCTGGTTTTATCACAGCACCTTCGTCAATAAAGATTCGCTCTTTTCCTAATAACCATGCGCCATCATAAACCTTCCCTAAAATTAAATCCTTCTTGTCTTTGGTAAGAAAATCATAGTCGCATGTCATTTGAGAGACATTATTATTAATTAAATCCCAAACGTACTCGATTGTTTTAATTTCAACTTTTTCAATTGGCAAATCTCCAAAATCAGATTCAGTAAGAAGGTCACTAAAGTTTCCTTTAATTTGTTCAAGCCTTTTACCTGATATTCTTGCCGCGACAATAGTATCATTGTTAACGTATAATTTATCCTCACCTTGTAATGGAATTATCTCACTTAAATCTCCATTAGGCAAAACTGCTCCATTGATGAACAAACAATCTTTTTCTTTAATATTGTTTATTCTGCTCATTGGATATTTTTCTCTTAAAAAGGGAATAATGTAAGGTCTGCAATGAAAAGAAACTTCCACATCCGGATATGCTCTTACAATCTTTGCTCTTAATGAATTTATACCGCAAACAAGATTATAAACCGGTCTTGGGAATATTAGAGGTTCTAACCTTTCATAATGAATACTTTCAAATAAACATACCTGCATAATTTCACTCCTTTTTTATTCAACATTATAAAATAATCTTTTTTTGCAAAATAATCTTTATAAAAAATGAAATTGACTCTTTAAGCGTGCAAATATTTCAACATTAAGCCAAAAAGAAATATAAATAGGACAAATTAAAGGATATATTTTCTAAAGTCCTCAATATCTGTTAAATTTGAAACATTATTTGTTTCTTTCTTGTATATATGTAGAAACAAAATTCAAAGGTTAAAAATGATTAAGAAAATTCTTTTATCTTTAATATTATTCTCATTTACTACTTTTGCTCAAAATGGTGAAGAATTATTAAAAAATGTTCAAAACAAATATAAATCCATTAAGGACCTAATCGCTGATATACAACAAACAGGTAGTGGTAATTTATCTGGAAAGATAGCCTATAAACAAGGAGATTTGTTTAGGGTCGAGCTTAAAAACATGACAATTATCTCTAATGGATCTACAATTTGGAATTTTAACAAGAAGGATAACAAAGTAATAATATCTAATGTTGATAAGACTAATCCTTCAACTTTTTCTTTAAACACTTTCCTTGATGACTATCCAGGTAAAACAAATGTTGCTGTTGAAAAGAGTGGAGACAAAAATATTTTAACTCTAACTCCTAAAAATAATCAGTCGTTAAATTTTAATAAAATTGTTTTAACTGTTAACAAAGAAAACCTTGTTGAAAAAATTAGTGTAGATAAATCATCCGGTACGTCAACTTTCACTTTATCCAATTATAAAGTAAATCAAAATCTTGATGATGCTAAATTCAACTTTATTCCTCCGAAAGGAAGCAATATAGTTGACCTCAGATAATAAAAAAGTATACAATTTAAAGGGAGCATCAAAATATGTGCTCTCTTTTTTCCTCACTATTCTTTTTCTTTATATTGCATTTCGAAATGTTAATTTTTACGATGTCTTAAACAGCTTAAAAAATGTTTCTTTCTTCTGGGTTTTAATATTCATTATAATATTTTTATTATCTCACGTTGTTAGAGCTTACCGCTGGAAAATTATTCTTAAATCAGTAAAACCTGATGCTAAATTTAAAAACTTATTTGGCGCTTTAATGGTTGGCTATGGAATGAACTGTGTTATTCCAAGATTAGGTGAAGTTACCCGTGCAGTTCTTATAGGCAAATGGGAGGGTTTATCCAAGACCTCAATGTTTGGCACTGTTATACTTGAAAGAATAATTGATATTTTATTTTTTGGGATTTCAATTATCATAACAATTTTCATTTCAACTAAAGATGTTTATCAAAGTTTCCCCTGGTTAAAGCTTACATTATATATTTCAACTGCATTTTTATTGGGAATAATAATTTTTATAATATTCTTATTTAAGTTCAAAGATAAATTTTCAAACATCATTATAAGTTTTATTTCATTATTCTCCTCAGCATTTGCACAAAGAGCACATTATATTTTTGAAATGCTCCTTGAAGGATTTTCAAGTTTAAGAGGTGTAACGAATTATTTATATACAATTTTTCTTAGTGCAGTAATTATTTTACTTTATGCTCTTAATTCATATATTGGATTTTATACTTTGAATATGCAGCATTTTCAAAATGTTGATTTTGGAATGGGCTGGGTTGTTATGAGTATTAGTTCAATAGGTGTTGCCATTCCAACTCCCGGCGGAACTGGCTCATACCATGCACTTGTAAAGGAAACTCTGGTGTTGTTGTATGGATTTGGTAATGATATAAGTTCAGCATACGCTATTTTAACACACTTTATATCCTATATATTGTTTATTATTTTTGCTTTGATTATTTTCTTTGTACTAAATAAGAAACACGAAAGTCTGATTAAGATTGTAAAATCAGAAATTTAACAACATTTAGAAAAAAATATTTTGAAAATAAAACTTCTTTTATTTCTTACAATATTTTCATTCTGCTTTGCCTATTCTCAAGTTGAAGTTAAAGCAGGTATGGGAATAAATTACTTAAGCATACCATCTTTATATGATTATATAAATACATACTATGCATCTTCCTCTGACCAGGTTCCAACATTTAGCTCTGCAATAAATGGTTTTATTGAAGTTGATTATTTTTTACAAAAAAACTTCTCCATAGGTCTTGAAGGTGTTTATTCATTTTCTTCATTTACATACTTTAATATTGGAAGAATGGAAATGCAGTATGATATTATAAAAGCATCTGCAATGGCATTCTATGTAATTTCAGGTACAGGATATGACTTTAAATTGGGTGGTGGTGTTGGCCCCCGTTTTACTACCGCAAAAGAAACTTTCACTGTAGAAAGTTTTGATTATAATTCTGTAGGTTTTGGATTTCTACTCAAAACAGAAGGTAACACTTTATTAAGCGGTAATCTCTATGCAAATATTAATGCATCACTTGGATACGATTTTTTAGGTACACCTAAATCAGGTGATAGATATATTTATAATGATGTTGTGAATGAAAATGTTAATTTGAATAATTTATCATTAGGAGTTGGCTTAGGTCTGACTTATAAATTTTAGGGAGTTTCTATTGAACGTTTTTGAGGCAATAATTTTAGGTTTAATCCAGGGTATAACAGAGTTCTTGCCTATAAGCAGTACTGGACACCTTACTCTTGCAGGTAGATATCTACATCTAATAGACAAAAAAAATCCTGAAGAATGGACAGCGATAATTGCAATAATTCAGCTTGGAACTTTAATATCTATTCTTATTTACTTCTGGAAAGATATCATAAAAATAATTCAAAGCTTTTTTACTGATAATTTAATTAGAAGGAAAAAATTCAATGAACAATCAATTGATTCACGTATTGGATGGTATGTTATTATAGGAAGTATACCTGTGGTGATTGTTGGTTTACTATTTAAAGATATTATTGAAGGAACATTTACTAAAGATTTAAGAGTTATAGCTTTCAGCTTAATTATTTTGGCTGTAATCTTGGCAATTGCAGAAAAAACTGCTCAGCATAAAAGAGGCATTGAAGAAGTAAAATTAAAAGATGCATTATTTATAGGAATAGCTCAATGCTTTGCATTGATTCCCGGAGCTTCACGTTCAGGCACAACTATTACAGGTGGATTATTTGCGGGATTAAACAGGGAAACTGCTGCAAGATTTTCTTTCCTTCTTAGTATGCCCGCTATAGCAGGAAGCGGACTTTTACAAATGTATGAAGCAGTTGAATTTATCGATGATTCTATGCTATTTAGTTTAATTATTGCAATAATAGTGGCTGGAATAAGCGGTTACCTTGCAATAGATTTTCTTCTCAAGTTTTTAAAAAATAATACAACTTTTATTTTTATTTATTATCGTATAATTTTGGGCATCTTAATTTTGATTATGTTATTCAACAATTACATTAAGCCTTAGGAGGTTAAATGAAAAGCTTTTTCCTTACACTTTTATTTGCAGCATTTATTTATGGATGCGGACAAAAAAACAATGAATCTGATAATCAAGGAACAGATACTTCAACAACTAAAAATGGACAAAAACAAATTATGATTAATCCCGATGAACAATTAGAAAAAGGTAAAACCTATATTGCTCAAATTAAAACCAATATGGGTGATATAGAAATTGAACTCTTTGCTGATAAAACACCTAAGACAGTTAAAAACTTTGTTTTACTTGCAAAAGCCGGTTATTATAATGGAATTATATTCCACAGAGTAATTGATGGATTTATGATACAAGGTGGCGACCCTACTGGAACAGGTGCTGGTGGTACAAGTATTTATGGTGAAAAATTTGAAGATGAAATAAATCCTTCATTAAAACACGATGCACCCGGTGTTTTATCAATGGCTAATGCAGGGCCAAATACCAATGGCAGTCAATTCTTTATAACTTTAGTTCCAACTCCGCATTTGAATGGAAAACATACTGTATTTGGAAAAGTAATTAAAGGAATGGATATTGTTCAAAAAATTGGTAAAGTTAAAACAGATCAAAGAGACAGACCTCTTTCTCCTGTTACGATGGAACAAGTTAATATCATTACAAAATAAATTTATTTTAATCCCCATGACTAAAGTCATGGGTTAAATAGTAAAATAATTTCGCCCACGACTTTCCCAAAGGGACCACCTTGTGGCAGTCGTGGGGATTTTTTTCTCTCTTTTATCAGGAACAATGGCAAAAGAAAAAGTTCAAATACCTTCTGTAATAGAATTAAAAAATTCATTATCGAAAAATCCTCAACTTCTTCCAGTATATTTTTTATTTGGAGAGGACAGCTTTTCTATTGACCAGGCAATAAATGATATTTTAGATGCAGCAAAACCCTATTTAACTTCTGAGTTTGATAAAGAAATTTATTATGGAGAAAAGAATTCACTTAATGAAGCTCTCGACGCAGCATCCGCTTTTCCATTTGGCTCTGAAAAAAAAGTAATTATTTTAAAAGACTTTGATAAAGTAAAAGACAAGAAACCATTAAATGGTTATTTGAAATCTTATCCTGATTTTACAATTTTTATTATTGCCTTCCCTTCTAAAGTTACATCTTTTGATACTGAAATGTATAAGCTTTTAATTAAAAACAATTTTATATATGAAGCAAAAGAGATTAAAGGAAGAGAGTTGATAAGTAAAATTATTTCTGCTGCAGTATCCAAGGGAAGAAGAATATCTTCAGAGAATGCTCAAATTCTTGTAGAAATAGTTGGCGAAAACTACAGTTTGATTGATGCCCAACTTGAAAAGATTTATACATTTATGGGGGATAGTGTTGAAATAGATGAAAACGCCATTAAGCTGATGTCAGCTGCCTTAAAGGAATTTACAATCTTTGAACTTCAGGATGCCTTAATTGCCAGGAATAAAGAGCAGGCAATAAATATAATGAACAATCTTGTCGATAAAGGTAAAGAACCTTTAATGATATTGGGTTCATTAATAAAGTTTTTCACCAATGTATTAAGAACTAAAGAAATAGCTGCTCAAAAGCTAAATATGTACGATGGTGCTAAAGAATTAGGAGTTTATCCATTTCAATATACTAACTTTGATAAGGCAAGAGTCAGGTATTCGGAAGAGGATTTAATAAGGATAGCAGATGCATTATTGAAAGCAGATTCCAGATTAAAGTCCGATGCGGATGAAAAATCAGTTTTAACAATGATGATAATGGAAATTCTTACAAAGGCATAACCTACTTTTACTCACATTGATTTCTGCAATATTCAAAATTTAAATAAAATTAAGTAATTTGTTATTAAATTTTGAAACTTTTAAAAAACACTGAAGTATAACGTTTGACTGAAAAAAATCTTAACGAATTAACGGATGAGGAACTAATATTAGAGTTCCAAAAGAATAACACTATTCGTGCTTATGAAATATTAGTGCATAGGTATAAAAATCCGTTAACAAATTATGTATTCAGATTTCTTGGCGATTATGAAGCATGTGTAGATATCGTACAGGAAACCATGATAAAAGTGTTTAAGAATAAGGATGCATATAAATCCATTGCCCGTTTTTCAACTTGGATTTATACAATAGCAGGCAATTTGGCTCGTACTGAATACCAAAGGAGAAAAAGAAAAAATCTATTTTCCATTAGTTCCTTTGGAGACGATGATGAACCTATTGATCTACCTGATGAAAATTATCGTCCTGATGTTATTACTGACAGCGGTATAAAAGATGAAATAATTCAAAAAGCTTTACTCAAGGTTTCTGATGCTTATCGCCAAATGGTCATTTTAAGAGATATTCAAGAGCTTTCTTATGAGGAGATAGCAGAAATAACAAATACTAATGTTGGAACTGTTAAATCCAGAATAAATCGAGGAAGAGCCCAACTTCAGAAACTGTTAAAAGATATATACAAAGAGTAGGAAAATTAGCTATGAATGAGATTATTGAAGATATTCAGCACCAAAAGCTTATTAAAAGATTACATTCTTTGCAGAAGGTGAATGCACCTGATAGTTTTGAAACAAATGTAATGAGGAGAATTAATTCTGAAATTCTTTATCCTGAACCCAAAACTGCAAAATGGAAAAAATATTTTAAGTCTCCCGCTTTAATCCCTTCAGCTTCATTTGGTTTAGTTGCAGCAGTTATTTTTATTCTTATGCAATTTGGAACTTCTGAGAATAAAGTTCAAAATTTTTTGATGGCTAAACCTAAAGCTTATACAGAAAACAATATAAAAACCTATAAAGTTGAAAATGTTGCTTCTGATAATCTTTTAAATGGAACCAATGCTGCAGCTTCTCTGCTAAATACTTCCTATAATATGGAAAAGTTTACATATAAGAAAATTTACCTTACCCCGCAGGAAAAAGTTAGATTGCAGCAGTTAAAAGCAAGAATTTTCTCAACTTTCAATAAGAGCAAATAAAATAATATTGTTAATTTTCATAAATTAATATATATTAAAGATTACTTTATAATAATTTTCAAGAAGATAGGTATTTTCAAATGAAAAAAGGAATTCACCCAGACTATAGACCTGTTGTATTTCAAGATGCATCCTGTGATTTTGCTATATTGACCCGTTCAACCATTAGAACCAATGAAAGTATTAAATGGGCTGACGGTAATACTTATCCTTTAGTAAAACTTGATATCTCCAGCGGTTCTCATCCATTTTTTACCGGGAAACAAAAGCTACTTGATACCACAGGAAGAGTAGAAAAGTTCAATAAAAAATATTCAAAAAAATAACAATAGAACTTTTTAAATTTTGGCCGGTATAATTACCGGCTTTTTTATTTTAAATAGAACCGTAATAATTATTAGTTTTATTTTAAACGTTTACATAATTTTCTGTTTTACATTTTTCAATTTTATTTCAAATCAAATGAATATGAGCAAAAAAACAAAAAGAATTTTAATTTATTCCTCAATACTTATTATTATTTTAATTTTGGTTATTCCCCGCCTAAGTTCAAAAGAAAAACAATCAGGAAGACCAGGTGGTCGTCCGGGCACCGGCAATATGGGAGTTAATGTTAAGGGTGTGGTTGTTAAAGCAGAGAAGTTTTCAGAAAAAATAATGTCTGTTGGTTCCATTATGGCAGATGAAGAAGTGGAACTTAAAAGCGAAATCTCTGGCAAAATAGTTAAAATTCTTTTCAAGGAAGGTAGTCCTGTCCGACAAGGTCAGCTGCTTGTTAAAATAAATGATAATGAACTTCAAGCTCAGCTTAATAAAGCAAAATACAAACTAAAACTTCTTGAGGATAATGAATACAGACAAAAAGTACTTTTTGAAAAAGAAGCTGTAAGTCGTGAAGCTTATGAGTCTGTTCTTAATGAACTTAATATGACCAAAGCTGATCTTGAATTAATTCAAGCTCAAATTGATAAAACAGAAATTAAAGCTCCTTTTAATGGAGTCATTGGTTTGAAAAGTTTAAGCGAAGGAAGCTATGTCTCTCCTCAAAACATAATCGCCGTTCTACAGAAAATAAATCCTCTAAAAGTAGATTTTTCTATTCCTGAAAAATATGCACCAATAATTAAAGTTGGAGATAAAATTAATTTTACTTTATCAGGAAGCAATAATATTCAAACAGCTTCTATCTATGCAATTGAGCCTAAAATTGATGCCTTAACAAGGAGTATCAAAATTAGAGGGATGTTCACCTCAACCAAAGATAAATTTATACCTGGTGCATTCGTTGATGTTCAATTATTAATTAATCAGAATGATGATACTTACCTGCTTCCTACACAATCAATTGTACCAGAACTTAAAGGACAAAAAGTTTTTATTTATAGAAGTGGAAAAGCAATTCCGCAAAGTGTTAATTTAGGCGTTAGAACAGATAAGGATGTTCAGATTCTTAGCGGCGTATCCGAAGGAGATACAATTATTACGACAGGAATCCTTCAACTTAAACCAAATATTCCTGTAAAATTATTAGAAGTAACTAAAGACTAATTAGATTATGAGTTTATCAGCAATAAGTATTAGAAGACCTGTTCTTGCAATAGTAATGTCTATTGCCATAGTAATTTTTGGAATTATTGGTTATACATATTTAGGTATTAGGGAATTCCCTTCAGTTGATACTCCCATTATTACCGTATCAACAAACTATGTTGGTGCCAATGCTGACGTTATTGAAAACCAGATTACTGAACCTCTTGAAGAATCTATTAATGGTATAGCAGGTATCAGGTCAATCTCATCAGTAAGCCGTGATGGTAGAAGCCAGATTACAGTTGAATTTAATATAGAAGTAAACCTTGAAGAAGCAGCTAATGATGTTAGAGATAGAGTATCAAGAGCATTAAGACTACTGCCAACTGACGTTGAGAATCCTATTGTTGCAAAAGCTGATGCTGATGCTACTCCTATAGTATTTATGACAGTTCAAAGCGATACAAGAAATTTACTTGAAGTAACAGAATATGCTAACAATGTTTTTAGAGAAAGATTTCAGACTATTCCCGGTGTTAGTACGGTAAATATATGGGGAGAAAAAAAGTATTCAATGCGTCTTTGGATTGACCCTGCAAAACTTGCATCATATGGACTTACGCCTCTGGATGTTCGTACTGCTCTCAATAAAGAAAACATTGAACTTCCTTCAGGTTTAATTGAAGGAAACAGCACTGAACTTTCAATTAGGACTTTAGGAAGATTAGAGACTGCAGATGAATTCAATAATTTGATTGTTAAAGAACAAGATGGAGTTGTTGTAAGAGTTAAAGATATAGGAACAGCTCAGCTTGGTGCTGAAAATGAAAGGACAATATTAAAAAGAAATGGCATCCCAATGGTTGGCGTTGTTCTTATTGCTCAACCTGGAGCAAACAACATTGCTATAGCAGATGAATTTTATAAAAGATTAGACAACATTAAACAAAACCGTCCTTCTGATATTAAAACCAGTATCGGTTTTGATGTTACAAAATTTATTAGAACATCAATCTCAGAAGTTGAAGAAACAATATTAATTGCTTTTGGACTGGTTGTTTTAATTATCTTCCTTTTCTTACGCGATTGGAGAACAACAGTTATTCCGGTAATTGCAATTCCAATTTCTTTGATAGGTGCATTTTTTATTATGTACTTGGCTAATTTCTCAATTAACGTTCTAACATTATTGGGAATAGTTTTAGCTATTGGTATAGTTGTGGATGATGCTATTGTTGTACTTGAAAATATTTATGCAAAGATTGAAGATGGAATGTCACCTATTGAAGCAAGCACTAAAGGTAGTGCAGAAATCTTTTTTGCTATTATTTCAACTACTGTTGCATTAGCTGCAGTATTCTTCCCTATTATTTTTCTTCAAGGTATTACAGGAAGATTATTTAGAGAATTTGGAATTGTTATCGCAGGTTCAGTAATTATTTCTGCTTTTGTAGCTTTGACTTTAACTCCAATGTTAAGCAGTAAAATTTTAAGACATCATCAGCATAACTGGCTATACAGAAAAACAGAACCTTTCTTCGTTAAGATGAATGATGCCTACAGAAATTCTCTTGATTCATTTTTAAACAGAAGATGGTTAGGCTTTGTTGTTATTGGGATTGCCTTAGTATTAATCTACTTAGTTGGTCGTTCAATCCCTTCAGAACTCGCACCTCTTGAAGATAGGAGTAGAGTTAATGTTAATGCAACGGCTCCTGAAGGTACTTCTTACGATTATATGAGTACTTTTATGGATAATCTTTCTCAACTTGTTCAGGATTCTGTATCAGAAAATGAAGCTATTATTTCTATAACTGCACCAGGGTTTGGAGGTGGTTCTGCAAATTCAGGTTTCGTTAATGTTATACTTACCGATCCGGAGCAAAGACAAAGAACTCAGATGGATATTTCAAATAAATTAGCAATGTCCTTAAGAAATTTGAGCGATGCAAATGTTTTTGTTAGTCAACAGCAGACAATTGGAGGTGGTAGAGGTGGATTACCTGTTCAATTTGTAATTCAAGCACCTAACTTTGAAGAATTAAGAAGAGTACTCCCATCTTTTGCTGAAGAAGCCTCAAAAAATCCGACATTTCAGGTTATTGATGTTAATTTGAAATTTAATAAACCTGAATTAAGATTAAGCATCAACAGAGAAAAAGCCAGAATATTAGGAATTTCCATTGTTGATGTTGCTTCAACAATTCAGGCTGCATTTAGCGGTCAAAGATTCGGTTACTTTATAATGAATGGTAAACAGTACCAGGTAATTGGTCAGGTGGGAAGAGAAAATAGAGATGAACCTGTTGATTTAAAATCAATTTATGTTAAAAATAATAGAGGTGAATTAATTCAGTTGGATAATGTTGTTACAACTAAAGAAGAAACAGCTCCACCTCAATTATTTAGATATAATAGATATGTTTCTGCTACTGTTTCTGCAGGATTGGCACCCGGTAAAACTTTAGGCCAGGGTATTGATGAAATGAGAAACATTGCAGGCAGATTACTTAATAGTTCTTTTGCTACTGCATTAACAGGTCCTTCAAAAGATTATGAAGAAAGTTCATCAAGTCTTGCATTTGCATTTATATTTGCATTAGTTTTAATTTATTTGGTTCTTGCGGCTCAGTTTGAAAGCTTTAGAGACCCATTTATTATTCTGCTTACTGTACCTTTAGCAATGGCTGGTGCCTTAATTTCTTTATGGTATTTCCATCATACATTAAATATTTTTAGTCAGATTGGTATCATTATGTTAATTGGTCTTGTAACTAAAAATGGTATTCTTATCGTTGAGTTTGCCAATCAGCGAAAGGCTGCTGGACTAACAAGGATGGAAGCTATTAAAGATGCTTCAGCATCTCGCCTTCGTCCTATTTTAATGACATCCTTATCTACTATTCTTGGAACATTACCTATTGCTTTAGCATTGGGCGCTGGTTCAGGAAGCAGAGTTTCAATGGGTGTTGCTGTAGTTGGTGGATTAATTTTCTCTACCTTCTTTACTCTTTATGTGGTACCTGCTGTTTATTCTTATTTATCACGCAAGACATCAACAGTTTCAAATGTAACTGAAGTAGAGTCTGTACCTACTTCTCAACAAATTTAAATATGATAACAATGAATAAATTTCTTAAACTAATTTCTTTATCTCTATTTTTTATTGTAATATTTCATACAAATACCTATTCTCAAAAACTTCTTACTATAGAAGAAGCAATTTCACACGCATTGAAGAATACTTATTCAATTATCATCAGCAGATATCAGACGGATATACTTGATAATAATGTTGCTTTAGGTAATGCTGGATTTCTCCCTGACATTTCTGCTGACGCTTCATATACAAAAAGCAGAAACGACACTAAGCAGGAATATTTTGATGGAAGAGCTGTTGATAGAAATAATGCGGAGACTAAAAATCTTAATGCTGCAATAAGACTTAATTGGACTATCTTTGATGGTCTTAGAATGTTTGCTGAACTTAACAGATTTAAAAGCATTAGAGATGAGGGTGAATTAAACTTTAAACTTCAAGTTGAAAATACAATTAACGAAGTTGTTAATTCTTATTATAGTATTATTAAGGAACAAAAAACTCTTGATGTTAATGTTAAGAATTTAAAACTTTCAAAAGAAAGATTTGATATCCTGCAAACTGAAAAACAAATTGGAACTGCATCTCAATTTGATTTATTACAGGCAGTTGTTGATTTAAATGGTGATAGCTCCGCAGTATTAAATCAGCAGTTAAAGATTATTCAGTTGAAGAATAATTTATTAAATCTTTTAAATATTGATAATAATGATTTTGCTGTTTCAGATACTTTTATCTTCAACAGCAATTTGGTATATGAAGATTTACTTTCCGCTGCATTAGAAAATAACACAAACATTTTACTTGCAAAGCAAAGTATAAATACCTCTCGTTTAGATGTTTCTGTTGCAAGAGCAGATTGGTTTCCAACTATTAATTTTAACACAAGCTATAACTTTGCAAAATCAGAAGCAGAAGCAGGATTGCTAAAATCAAATCAAAGTCTTGGATTTCAATATGGTGTAACTGCTTCTTTAAGTTTATTCAATGGATTAAATACAGCAAGGCAGATTGAAAATGCTAATGTTGAATTAAAAATCCAGGAATTAAATTTAAAGGATGTAAGTCAGAGTGTTAGTACAGAATTAAATAATGCCTATCAAAGTTATGTAAGCAGTTTAAGGTTAATAGACCTGGAAAAAGAAAACAGAAAAGCTGCTGAACAAAATGTTAACTTTGCATTAGAACGTCTACATTTAGGTACTATTACCCCAATAGAATTTAGAAAAGTACAGCAGGATTTATTAGCTGCTGATAATAGATTATACAATTCAATGTACGAAACAAAAATAGCCGAAAACAATCTGCTAAGACTAAGCGGACAATTACTTAAAAGTTATTAAAATCATTCGAGGCAGGTACTACAGCCTGCCTTATGTTTAATTTCCTTTTTACTCCTAATCAACTGCATATCTTTACTATTCCAGATATCACTAAACTCTTGATTATAAATATTTCCCATCAACATAGAATCTTCATAATTTTTATAACAGGGACGAACATTTCCTTCTGAATTTATAATGTAAATAAAATAAGGAAGCATACAATTTTTCTCCCTTATCTTTTTTATAGACTTATACTTTGACCTTGGAATTTTGGCTTCTACTATAGACCTGAATTCACAGCCTAATTCTTTAGCTATCTCAGCTGCTTTTTTATGCTGTTCCTTATTCCATTTTAACCTTATCATTTGCCATTCAATAACAAATTTCTTTTTGAATTCTTTTCTATACTTTAGAAGAGTGTTTAAGTTCTTCATAACAAGTTCAAAGTTTCCATTAGTACGATATTTATTATAAGTTTTTGCATTCAAACCATCTATTGCAACTATAATTCTGTCAATTCCACTTAATGCAAGGTCCTTCCAATATTCAGCAGGTCTATCTATTGATAAGGATGTTGAGATTATAGTTCCCATATTATTTTGATGTGCATATTTTATGTAATCAATTGCATTTTCATTAAGCAGAGGTTCACCAATATCATACAAAGAAACTAAATAAGAATAATTTTTAAAATCATTAATTATTTTTTTGTATTCGTCAAGAGGAAAAAAAGATTTTGTACGGGAAGCAAAACACAATTTACAATCAATTAAGCAAAAATTGCTTATTTCAATCTTAAGCATAAAAGGTTTACTGCTTATTTTTTTTATTCCTAACAGATAATTAAACCCTGCTTTAATTAAGTTGATTCCTTTTTTAAAGTTCCCATATTTAATAAATAAAAAAGGATATCTTGTCCAATAAGATATAGGTGCCTTTTCCATAATACCCCGGAAAATAGTTTAATAAAATTTAATTTAACATTTTATTTTAAAAATAAAAAGATTTTTCTACAAAAAAATATTTGATATAAACACTTACTTCATCAAAATCATTTTTTTCATATCTGAATATACAGGAATGTTGTTACTGTTTCTTATATCTATTCTATAGATGTATATGCCTGATGCTAAATCTTTTCCTGTATTCTTAGGTGAGAAACTTGCCTGATAATATCCTTTAGGAAGTACTTCATTTACAAGTATTTCTACTAATTCTCCTTTTATGTCATATACACTTAGCTTTACATATCCATCTTCTTTTAACCTGTATGCAATTGTGGTAGATGGATTAAATGGATTTGGATATGCATTATAAAGCATATAATCCATCTCTTTTACTATTGGTTCATCTACTCCTGTTACTATTACTGATACTGGTTCTGATAGTACTGATTTATTTCCCTGGTTATCTACTGCAAGTATCCTGTAGTAGGTGCTTTTTTCAAAGCTTCTTACTCCATTATAATTGTTTGTATCTACTATTGCTATTAGCCTTGTTGAGTCTGGAGTAAAATTCTCTACTGTATCAAGGTAAACTTCATAGTGGGAGAAGTCTGCTTCAGTGTTCATATTCCAGTTTATGGTTATGTTTTTCTTTACTATTGTACTTGAAAGGTTATGAGGTATGTGAGGAGCATAATCAATGTAAGTATAGCTTTCACCATAAGGACCGCCATAAAGTCCAATATCACTTCTTGAACCATCAACATCAAGGATAGTGGGGTCTCCTGCATCAATTAATGGGGAGTACTTTTGTAAATGACCATCAAAATTATTTTTATCATCATTAACTATCATTGGATTATGAAAAGTATTTGTTGAATCTAAAGTAAATTGACTGTCAGGATTAATAACTTCATATAAATTGTTGTATTGCACGGCTCCCAAAGTAATAGTTATACCTAATAACGATTCAATTATTGAATTGTTATTAATTGTTCCTGTAATTAGCCTTATAGAGCCATCAAAACATCGTCCCATTACTAAATTATTAAGTGTTTGATTATTATAGGCAGCTACTATACCATATACTGATTTTGCAGATTTTAGAATAATTAAATTGTTTCTAAATATGCTATTACTTGCTTCAAAGGTATAAAGTGCAGAGTTAAAACCATTACTTGTAATAATTAAAATATTTTCATCAAAAATACCTGAATAGGGGTATGCAGCAGATACACAACGTCCAGAACCTAAATCATTTAAGATTAAATTATTTTTTATTAAGCAATTATAAGAATAGCTGTTACCATCTAATTCTATGCAAGTTCTTATTGAATTAGATAAATGATTACCTTCTATTACTGTATTATAACTTCGGGCTAATCCAATTCCATGTACACAATTATACATATTACAATTTTTTATAATCGCATTTGTTCTTTGCCATGAGTATATACCGTAAGAAGGTTTTTCATAAATATTTGGCTGCAAAATAGTTAAGTTCTCAACCAGGCAACTATCATTTATATGTATTGTTGTATGTATATTTGTTCTAAGTCTTGTATCAAAAATGCAAGAATCCCTATCAATTCCAATAAGTGAAGTTCCAGGTTTCATTATGACTAATTGATTATAATTTCCTTTACCCATGTATATAGTATCTCCAAAATTGCAGATATCCATACACTTCTGTACTAAATCGCTTGCAGTTTCCCAACTTGTATATGGGGGAGTTGAACTCCCCGTTTTACTTACATATCTTATTGTTCCAAATACATTGATAATAGATAAAACAATTAAAATTAAAACTATTTTGATACTTTTCACTTTCTTCCCTTTACTTTTTCCAATTTGGATAAAGAATATTAAATTTTGGATTATATAAAGAACTTATTATCTGACTCACTATTTTGTATGGTTCATAGTTATCAAGAGAGTGTGGTTCATCAAAACTATAAAAATAATTAATATTAGGGTAATTGTAGTCTAATATTTCTTGCAGGATATTATTGTAAACGCTATCATACATATATTGCAATTTATAACCATATTCACTATCATATAATCTCACATAATCAACATAAAGCTTTTCATTACCTAACCAAATTACATTAAATTTAACTCCATATAAATATTCTGGCTCTGTTCCTTTTTGAAATCCTTTCTCTATCGCACTTGATGTTGCGAAAGGATAAGAATACTCCAAATAAATATTTGTATATTCAGTGGAAAGCTGATTACTATAAACAATAGTATCCGATAATATGGTTAATATACCATCTTTGTAATAAGCTGCCTCTAATTTACAGATAGGTACATTTATTTTATGTTCTTCTGCAATCTTCATTCTAAATTCTATCATATAATTGATGGAAGTTCCCCCACCAAATCCACCACCATAATGACTGTATTGGAAGTAATCTGGTCCGGTTAACAAATATTTTGGTTTTATATATTCTTCTTCCCAAGGAGTTTCTATATGATTGGCTGCAACAAATCCTATTCCGTCAGGAGATTTAAAACCAACCTTATTAGTATCAACTAACTCTTCTGCCTGCCAAGTTTTAAGAATTCCTTTTGTGTATCTATGAACATAATCTAATGAATCCATGGAATTACAAGGAATTATGTTAAAATCAATGTTATTTATATAGTCTTTTATACCTCTGGTTGCTTCAATAATATAATTAAAACCTATACTATCAATTTGAGGATAATTTGATAAACGATCTTGAGGTCCGTGTGTATTTATATAAATACCAATTGGGAATTGATTCTGAGAAAAAAGTTGAATTGAAAGAAAAAAAAATAACACAAATGATTTATTCATAACTGTCCCTTAAAAGGTTATCAAAACTATTTTGTGGGGCATTTATAACTTAGAAATATTTCAAGGGAATGTCAATAAAATTTTCTTTTGTCTCACTTTTCTTCTTTTATTTAATACATAATATATCTATTATTGTATTAATATAATTTATCTATTATGAAAGAAACTGTAGGAAAAAGATTAAAAAAGTTTGGTGACAGGCGTTTTGCGACTAAGCGTGCATTTGCTGATGCCTTAGATATGTCTTATGAAAATCTTTATCAATATCTTGAGGATAAGGCAAAACCTGGTACAGATTTTTTAAAGCGTTTAGCAGATTTGAAGTGTAACATCAATTGGCTGCTTACAGGTAAGGAAGATATTCATTATTCTTCTATTGATGAGACCATTAACTATAATATTCCATTAGTTAAAGAATATAAAATCCTGGGGGTTGTACCCGCGGGCAATGCTTCTGTTAATGAATATAATGAGTGGATGGAATCTGATGATTTAAACTATGACCCTAATTCTCATTTTTATTTAAGAATTGATAACGAATTCGGTTATAGTATGATGCCTCTTGTTAATCCCGGCGATTTAATTTTGGTTAGTTACAAGGATAAAGTAAAAGATGGTGACCTCGTTGCTGCACGATGGGACAAAACAAAAGGTGCATTAAAAATCTACAAAGAAAATCCGGGAGTTAAAGATTATATAGTGCTTACCTCATACAACCAGGCTGTTGAACCAATCTTTTTAAAGAAAAGTGAAGTTAAACTTTACAAGGTTGTTCTTATTAAAAAGAAAAAGTAAACTCCCTTCATTTTTACTCAAAATAATTTTATGGAACTAAAAGCTTTAAATAATAATATTAGTATCTATGATGATTTACGCATTGCTGAGAAGGAATTTTCATGCAGGAAAAATAATTTTGTTATTTACTATGATTATAGAATTCCCGAAATCAATACGAAATTTAATAAGGTCTATATTGCTAAAGAAGGAGTTAATAACTTTTATTTCAATCCTTATAAAGCAGAATGCAGTTGTGAATATTACAAGAAAAACATTTCTATTTTTCCTCAAAGAAACATCAATACTATCTGCAAACATTTATATAAAAAATATAAATTAATAAATAATGGAATTGATGAAATTACATTACTATTAATAAAAAATTCTTTATTCTATAATGAAAAGAAGTTGATAAGAATAAACAGCAAAGATGATGTTATTTATTTCGGGTTGAATGGAACTAACTGGATGAATGTTTATCTAAAACAGAATGGAAGATATATTCAGTTTGCATTTAATATTGAGCAGCGAAGGTGGTCCTATGGATTAAATCCAACCAACTCTCACCTGATTGAAATATTAATAGATAAGATAAATTTATTATAAAAAAAAAGACGGTTGGTAAACCGTCCCTTAAACATAAAAGACAAACAAAAATTATTTTGTTTTAATTCTGGCAGCCTTACCTGAAAGACTTCTTAAATAGAATAATTTAGCTCTTCTAACGTCACCAACTTTAAGAACTTCAACTTTAGCAATCTTTGGTGAATGGAAAGGAAAAATTCTTTCAACACCAACACCGCTTGAAATTTTTCTTAATGTAAATGTTTTGCTGGCACCGGCACCTCTAATGCTAATAACATCGCCTTCAAAAGGTTGTAATCTTTCTTTATCGCCTTCAATAACTCTTACGTGAACTTTTATTCTGTCTCCTGGATTAAAAGCAGGTATATCTGTCTTTTTTTGTTCGGGTAATATATTATTTATATCAACCATTATTCTCTCCGTTTATATTATAATTTCGCCAATTCTCAGTTAAAATTTTACTTTGTTCCTCTTTCCAATTTCTAATTTCTTTATCATTACCCGAAAGAAGAACATCCGGAACTTTCATTCCTTTAAATTCTGCCGGTCTTGTAAAACAAGGGGCTTCTAATTGCTCACCATCCTGAAAGGAATCATTTAATGCTGAACCGCTGTCATTCAAAACACCCGGTATAAGTCTTATTACAGCATCAATAATAATCAGTGCAGGAAGTTCGCCTCCGGTAAGAACATAATTGCCGATTGATATTTCATCAGTAGCAAATTTTTGTCTTACCCTGTCATCAATTTCTTTATAATGCCCTGCTGCAATCATAATGTTGCCGGCAAGGGACAATCTGTTAGCAATAGCTTGATTAAATAATTTTCCTTTAGGAGTAGTGAAAATTATATGGTCATAGTTTCTTTGCTTAAGCAACTCTTCAATACATTCAAAATAAGGTTCCGGTTTTAGCACCATTCCCGGACCCCCGCCAAAAGGTTTATCATCTATTGTCTTGTGCTTATCGTGAGCATAATCTCTAAGATTATGAATATGAACTTCAACCTTTTGCTTGTTCTGAGCTCTCTTCAAAATACTGCTGTTCAATGGACCTTCAAAAATGGAAGGCACTGCAGTAATTATGTCAAATCTCATCTTCATCAAATAATTCAAATTCTGATTTAATTTTCAAAATCTTATTCTCATTATCAAAATTTTCAATTGCATCTTTGATTGCCGGAATAAGTATTTCTTTATTTTCGTTGTTTACGACTGAATAAACATCATTAGCAGGATAATTGAAAATATCTTTTATGATACCTATTTCCTTATCCCTATAAACAACTTTACTCCCGATAAGATCGTGTACAAAATATGTATCCTCCGGAAGCTGAATTAAATCAGACTCATCAACAAATACATCTTTTCCTATCAAGATTTCAACATCCTCGTCGCTATTGAAGTTAGCAAACTTCAAATTGTACGAGTTCTTAAAAAATTCAATTTTCTCGACAGAAAATTCCTTCTTTTCTCCGAAAAAATCAATGTAAACTTTTTTAAGCTTTAAAAATCTTTCAGGAAAATCAGAAAAAGAAGAGATTCTAACAAATCCCTTCTTCCCCCATACTGAAATTATTTTTGCAACTAAGTAAAATTCACTCACAAAAAAGGTAGAAGTACTTAATCCAGAATTTCGAGTAATACTTTTTTCCCGTCTCTTGCTGCAGCCGCTGTAAGTAGAGTACGCATAGCCTGGGCATTTTTACCCTTCCTGCCGATAACTTTACCAACATCTGCAGAGTTTACCTTTAAAGTGTAAACCGTTTTATTTTCTTCCTTGGACTTCTCTTCTACAACTACATCATCCGGATTATCAACCAGATACTTAGAGATAAATTCAATGAATTCTTTCATAGAAGCCTCCTAATAAATTGAGTTCGGGAGCTTATTATAGTATTAAGTACAACTTATACTGCTTGTTCCATTTAGCAGCTTTTCAGAAGCAGCACCCTATACTTCTGGTGTACTGGTTTCAGGTTCTGATTCGCTCTTAGTTTCTTCAGCTTTAGGCTCTTCAACTTTAGGTTCAGCCTTTGCTTCAGTTTTTGCTTTTTTGGTTGCTCTTGTACTTGCTTTTGCTTCTTTTTGTTTTGACCAATCTTCCATTTCTGCAGCAACTTTATCTTCAGACAATCCTCTTTTGGTCAATTCTTTCTTAAGCAAAATTCCTTTTTGTCTTAACAAACTTTTTACTGTATCTGTAGGTTGTGCACCAACACCAAGCCAATACAAAGCTCTATCTTCCTTAATTTCCAAGGTAAGCGGATTAGTTAATGGATTATATAATCCAAGTGATTCAAGATATTTACCATCTCTTGGTGATCTTGCATCCGCAGCCACAATTTTATAAATGGGCTGTTTCTTCTTACCCATTCTTCTTAGTCTTAACTTTACAGCCAAGTTAATTATCCTCCAATAATATATTGATTAACTTACGTATCAATTTAGTTTTAAGTTATTTAATAATGAATTCGAAAACCCTCTCTGGTTCAGTTTTCTCATCATTGTTTGCATTTCCGAAAATTGCTTTATCAAGCGGTTAACATCCTGAATTGAAGTTCCGCTTCCTTTGGCAATTCTTTTTCTTCTGCTTCCATTTAATATCTTTGGTGTAGTTCTCTCTACTTTTGTCATAGAGTTGATAATCGCTTCAACTTTTACTAAGGCATTATCATCAACTTTAGCATTCTTTATTTGATTTCCTAATCCAGGAATCATAGAAAGCAGGGATGACAAAGAACCCATTTTCTTAATCATTTTAATTTGCTTAAGAAAATCATCAAAATCAAATTTATTCTTTCTTAATTTCTCTTCTAATCTCTCAGCTTCATTTTCATCAAAATTTTCCTGCGCCTTTTCAACAAGAGAAATTATATCTCCTTTACCTAATATTCTTGAAGCAAGTCTATCAGGAAAGAAGGTTTCCAGCATATCCAATTTTTCACCATTGCTGATAAACTTGATAGGTTTACCGACAACCGACCTGATTGAAAGTGCAGCACCACCTCGTGCGTCACCATCTAATTTTGTAAGAACAATACCATCATAATCAACTTTTTCATTAAAAGCTTTGGCAGAATTAACTGCATCCTGACCAGTCATCGAATCAACCACAAATAAAACTTCCTGAGGATTAATTAAATTCTTAATCTCAGAAACTTCATCCATCATTTCTTCATCAACGTGAAGTCGTCCAGCCGTATCAACTATAAGGATATTACAACCTCTGCTTTTTGCTTCAGCTAAAGCTTCAGTTGCTGTTCTTTTTGCATCCTTTTCATTAATCGAATAAACAGGTACATCAATCTGCGCACCTAATGTTTTTAATTGCTCAATAGCAGCAGGTCTATAAACATCTGCTGCAGCAAGCATAACTTTATTTTTGGATGCTTTAAGCTTTCTCGCTAATTTAGCAGAAAAAGTCGTTTTACCGGAACCCTGAAGACCAACAATAAGAATAGCGGTAATACCGCTGGGATTTATCTTAATTTCTTTATGATCGCCGCCTAATAATTCAATTAGCTCATCATAAATAATCTTTGTAATTAACTGCCCCGGAGTAACAGAATTTATTACTTCCGTTCCTAATGCTTTTTCTTGTACCTTATCAATAAAATCTTTAGCTACTTTATAGTTAACATCTGCATCTAAAAGTATTCTTCTAATCTCTCTAATTGCATCTGAAATATTCTTTTCAGTTAATCTACCCTGGCCTCTAATCTTCTTTAGCGATGTCTCAAGCTTTTGCGATAAATCTTCGAACATAATTTAGCACTATTTTCCTAATAAAAATACAACAATACGACTATAATTTATAATTATCAACTGGATTTCAGGGCATTTGCACCTGACACTATCTCCAAAATTTCCTTAGTTATGGCAGCCTGTCTTTCCCTATTGAACTTCAATTTCAAAGTTCTAATCAATTCTTTCGCATTTGTTGTTGCATTATCCATTGCTGTCATTCTGGCACCAAGCTCAGCTGCATTTGATTCTAATAAAATCCTCCATATTTGAGCTTTCAAATGCTTAGGCAGCAAATAGTCAAAAATAGCTTGCTTATTAGGTTCAAAAATATAATTCGGTTGATTTCTTTTTTCTTCTTCTGTGGCTTTTTTGATTGGTACCGGCAGAAATTGTTCCACTACTATTTGCTGTTGTATAATAGACTTAAATTCATTGTAGACAATAACTACCCTATCGAAGGTTCCATCTAAAAACTTGTCTATTAATTCGCGTGTAATTCCCAAGGCTTGGCTATACTGAACGTGCTGAAAAATATTTAAATATTTATCAGCGATATCTAAATCCGTTCTATTAAAAAATTCAAATCCTTTTCTGCCGACACAAATAAGATGGGGAGTATAATTCTTAATCTTTAAATCCTCATCAATATATTTGGTAACTTCTTTTAAAATATTTGTATTAAATGCACCGCATAAACCTCTATCAGCTGTTACAACGACAACTGCTATGTTGGAGGTGGTTTCTCTTTCAGCGATGAATTTATTACTAATTAATTCTTCATCGGTAGCTAAATGTTGAAGCATTACGGCTATTTTACGGGCATAAGGACGAGCATTTGTAATAGCTTCCTGAGCTCTTCTCAATTTAGCAGCAGCAACCATCTTCATAGCTTTGGTAATTTGCTGGGTGTTCTGAACACCTTTGATTCTGCTTTTTATGTCCCTTAAAGTAGCCATTAAAATTAACTTTTCTTAAATGTAGATTGAAAATCAGTAATTACTTTTTTCAAAGCATTTATTGTTTCATCACTCAATTGTTTTTCTTTTTTAATTGTTTCAATAATTGAAGGGTTTTTCATTTCAATATATTCTAACAATTCTTTTTCAAATCTCTTTATGTCGTGCACAGGAACTTCATCCAAATAACCATTAGTACCGGCAAAGATACTTATTACTTGTCTTTCAACAGGTACAGGGGAATATTGTCCCTGTTTTAATAACTCAACTAATCTTGCACCTCTTGATAAGGTTCTTTGTGTTGCTTTATCAAGGTCTGAACCAAACTTAGCAAAAGCTTCAAGTTCACGATACTGTGCAAGGTCAAGCTTTAAGCTTCCTGCAACTTTTCTCATCGCTTTAATCTGAGCATTACCACCCACACGTGAAACTGAAATACCAACGTTAATAGCTGGTCTAACACCTGCGTTGAATAAGTTTGATTCAAGATAAATCTGACCATCAGTAATAGAGATAACGTTTGTTGGAATGTAAGCAGAAACGTCTCCCTGCTGAGTTTCAATAATTGGTAAAGCTGTTAAACTTCCACCACCTAATTCATCACTTAGTTTTGAAGCTCTTTCTAATAATCTTGAATGGAGATAAAACACGTCTCCGGGATATGCTTCTCTTCCAGGAGGACGTCTTAACAACAATGATAATTCTCTATATGATGCAGCTTGTTTTGAAAGGTCATCATAAATAACCAAAGCATGCATTCCATTATCTCTATAAAACTCACCTAAAGTAGCACCTGAATAAGGTGCAATAAACTGTAAAGGAGCAGGGTCTGATGCAGAAGCAGTAATTACAGTTGTATATTCCATTGCTCCTGATTCCTGTAGTTTTGCAACTACCTGAGCAACAGTTGAACTCTTTTGTCCGATAGCAACATAAATACAATAAACCGGTTTAATACCAAGAGCAGCTGCTTCTTCAGTATGAGTAGTTTTTTGATTTATGATTGCATCAACTGCAACAGCAGTTTTGCCTGTCTGTCTGTCACCAATAATTAATTCTCTTTGACCTCTGCCGATAGGAATCATTGCATCAACAGCAGTAATACCTGTAAACAAAGGCTCTTTTACCGGTTGTCTTTGAATAACACCTAATGCTTTTCTTTCAATAGGTAAGGATAAGGATGTATTAATTTCACCTTTACCATCAAGAGGTAATCCTAAAGGATTAATAACTCTACCAAGCATTTCCTTTCCAACAGGCATTGAGGCAACTCTTTTTGTTCTTTTAACAAGGTCGCCTTCTTTAATCAAACCATAATCGCCAAAAATTACACAGCCAATACTGTCTTCTTCAAGATTAAGTACCATACCGAAAACATCATGCGGGAATTCAATTAATTCACTTGCCATTACCTTCTGTAAGCCATATACTCTTGCAATACCATCACCAACTTGTAAAACGGTACCAACATCATAAACATCTACTTCGCTTTCGAAACCTGATATTTGTCTTCTTAATATAGCCGAAATTTCATCCGGTCTTACTTCAGCCATGATTCTTCCTTTAATTCCTTAATTGTTTATTAAAGTATTACCTTCTAAAAATCTTTTTCTTAATTGTTCTAATTGATGTTTAATAGTCGCATCATAAACGGTATCTCCAACTCTTGCCTGAAATCCGCCAATAATACTATCATCAATTTTGTATTTAACCTTTACTTCTTTATTCAGTAAAGATTTAAGCTTGCTTTTAATTTCTTTATCCTGTTCAGGTGTAAACTCTCCTGCTGCAGTAACCTCAACTAAAACAATTCCTAAATGTTTATTTGTTAACTCAATAAACTTTGCAGCTATATCCTGCAGTAGATTCTCTCTTCCCTTTTGAACGATCAGTTCTAGAAAGCTAATAGTATCATTTGAAACTTTATCTTTCCAAACCTCTTTCAAAATAGAAAGCTTTACTTCAGATTTTATAATAGGATTTTGTAAAGCTAATAGTAATTGATGATGAGATACAAGATCAGAATGAATTCTCTCCAAGTCTCTTGATAAAATATCAAGATTCTTTTTTTCCATTGCCAATTGCATTAAAGATGAAGCATATCTAAGAGAAACTTTATTATCAACCATAATTAGTTCTTTTTAATTTCACTTAAATAAGTATCTACTATTTTTTCCTGAGCTTTTCTATCAAGATTTTGTTTCAAGATTTTTTCTGCTGCGTTAACTGCAATGTTAGCTATTTGACCTTTGAGTTCTTCAAATGCTTCAGTCTTTTTTCTGTCAATCTCAGTCATAGCATTTTCAACTAACTTATTAGCATCTTCCTTACTCTTCTTCATTAAATCTTCTCTTATCTTTTCAGCATAAGCTCTGCTTTGCTCAATAATCTTTTTAGCCTCATCCTCAGCTTTCATTTGATCAGCTTTGTTTTGGTCTAAAAGTTTTTGAGCTTCTTCTTTAGCTTTTTCAGCTCTTTCCAAAGCTTCCCTAATTGCATTCTCTCTTTGGTCAAGAGCTGCAAGAATAGGTTTCCAAGCTGTCTTCTTTAAAACAAAAAGAAGAATTAGAAATGTAACTACCGTCCAGAATATTAATCCTGGATTAACATCGAGAAGCGTTCCATTTCCTTCAGACGCTAAAACTAATAAAAAAGTACTACCCAGCATTTTTCACACCAAAATGTTTTATAAATAGGGTCAAAAAATTATCTTACTTTAAAGCCAACAAAATACATATAACCAAACCGAAGAAGGACATACCTTCTATAAGAGCAGCTGCAATAATCATTGAAGTTCTGATTGGTCCTGCTGCTTCTGGTTGTCTACCACTAGCATCCATTGCTGAACTTGCAAGCTTTCCAATACCTAATGCTCCGCCGAATACAGTTAAACCTGCACCTAAACCGGCTGCTAACCATGCAAAATCCATTATATCTCCTTTAATTTATTTTTATACTTTGTGTTAATTAATGTTCTTGATGTACTGCCATTCCAATAAATAAGGATGACAGCATTGTGAAAATATATGCCTGTATTAAGGCAACTAAAATTTCAAGCAAATAGATGAACAATGCAAACCCGATGGAAACTGGAGCAACAAAGATAGTTTGCATAAAAAATATTAAACCTAATAATGCAAGAATTACTGTATGACCTGCAATCATATTTGCAAAGAGACGAATAGCCAATGCAAATGGTTTTGTAAATAATCCAAGCAGTTCTACTACTACCATCAAGGGTAATAGGAAGACGGGAATACCATGTGGTATAAGTCCCTTAAAATATCCAAAGAATCCATTACTTCTTACACCACCAAGCTGAGTCATAAAAAAAGTACAAATAGCAAGTGTACCTGTTACAGCGATGTTACTTGTAAATGTTGATGAATAAGGAAGTAAACCCAAAAAGTTACCAAATAAAATGAAGAAAAATACCGTCAGTAAATAAGGCAGATATTGAAAATAATTATGCCCTATAGTTGGTTTGGCAATTTCATCTCTTACAAACACTATAAAAATCTCAAAAAAGTTAGCTATACCTTTAGGTATTAAAGATTTTTTATATTTTGAAGCTACAAATGTAAAAATAATAAACACCAACAAAGCAGAAATCCACATAAAGAATGTATGTTTTGTAGGGGTAACATCTAAACCAAATATTAAAGGTAATTGTGGAATATGGAATTCGCCAAATGGAAGAAAATCTATAGTTCGACTATCCATAACATGGTGTAAAATCCATCCGCTATCATTCTTTTTCGCTGCATGCTCACCAACAGCTTTTAAGGTATCTACAACTGCAGAATTCATATTCAGATTTTTTGATTGCCTTTAATCAGATTTAGGTATAAAACTTCAAAAATTAGGTAAAAAATATAACTAACAAAGATAACAAATATAAAAATATAGGCTCTAATATCAAAAAATTTGAGTATAATAAAAATGATGAGTAGAGTGAGGCACAGGCGTATAATCATACCGCCAAATATAGCCCCCATAAAGATATTAAAAGGTTTGTTGAAGGAAAGTTTTATTGCCGCAAAACCTCCGGCAAAGTTGAGAGAACTTAGAAAATAGCCCAAATATGCAGAAATTACTTCATGTTTATAATTTAATGAGAAATAAAAAGAAATAGCAATTATGGTTATTACTACAAATGAAATTAAAAAAATTTTGAGGTATTTATCCATTCTTATTTTTTCTTTTTATCTCCCATATTCAAAACTGTTTTTACAAAATGATATAATGCTGTGAATATGCCAAGTACAGCAAAGATTAAGGTAAATAGAGGTTCTTTACCGGTTGCATTATCTATCCATCTTCCAACAAAAAATAATACAACAACTGTTGCTGCTAATTGCAAACCTAACCCGAGATAGGGACCTACCTCTTTGTAATATTTGCTGTACTTGTCAATATCATCATCATTATTTTGGTTCATTTGCAGGGGTTGTAGTTGCCTTATATTCTGATTTTGTTGTACCTGTAGTTCCTACATTTGCACCACCAGACATTGTACTCTTACCATCGAATATAGCACCAGCTTCAACTACTAATACTTTAGTAATTAAATCACCTTTTAAATTAGATTTATTCTCTAAAGTTATTTTATCTTTTGCTCTAAGTGTGCCTTGAACTTTTCCGCCCATATTGATAATATCAGCAGAAACTTCACCTGTAATTTCACCTGATTCACCAACGATAATTGTACCTGTTGCTAAAACATCCCCGTTAACCTTACCATCTATTCTGATGCTGCCTGAGCTTGTAACTTTACCATCAATCAAAACACCTTGGCTGATGTTAGTTACTTCATCTCTGTTTTCTATTTTCATTATTTATCCTTGATTAATTAATTAAATATTTTGCCGGATCTATTGGCAATCCTTTTTTCCAAAGTTCAAAATGCAGATGTGGACCACTTGAACCTTCACCAGTGTTCCCACTTAATGCAATTACTTCACCTTGTGAAACCTTATCTCTCGTCTTCTTCAATAATGAAGAACAATGTTTATAAATGGAAATGAAATCATTGTTATGATTTACAATCATCATAAAACCATCATTTACAGTATAATCTGCAAATATTACATAACCATTACCTGCTGCAAAAACAGGTGAACCCTGTTTAATAGCAAAATCAATACCGGGATGTCCCTTCTCTGGTTCAAAGTTCCTGCTCACAATTCCATTTGTCGGCTTCGTAAAATAATAACTTTCTGCTTGAAAATTCGAGGTATTTAACCAGTATCTTATTATCTCATAAAGACTTCCACTTGCCCCAGGCTTTTTTACCTGTTTTATTCTAATTTTAGAAGAATCATATAAAGTAGAATCTCCCAGATTCAGAGCAAATTTAAGTCTATTGTTATATAATTTTACCTTCTGAAGCTCAATCATTAAATTATTTATTCTCGTATTTAATGCATTAAGATTCCTTACGTCCTCCTGACTAAAGACAACTTTTTCCTTTGACAAAAAATCATTTAGTGGTGTTGTGTATACTAGAATAGCGAAAACAAAAAACATTATTATTGCATAATAAAGCATAAACAATAATATTTTACCAATTCTGTAGTTGTGTGAAAAGTTATTTGGCCAGCTGACTAAGATACTCAAACCTCTAAGGTTTTTAAATTTAAACCACGTACTTTTTAATTTCTTTATAGCTACCGGTAAGTTTTTCTTAATAAAGGAAAATAATTCAAGTATAATTTTCTTAATAAATATCAATAACCTATTTATATTTTCTAATAATTTCTTCAAATTTGAAAACTCCTTCTCTAATCAACTCAGGTTTGTCACTAAGCCTAATAATAGTGGAAGCATCAGCCTTAATTTCTTTTTCAGTAAAGAAAATTGCATCGACATCCAAGGCAAACTCATCAATTACTTTTTTATGTTCCAGAATAGGTTCTTCTCCGGTTCTGTTGGCACTCGTAGATATTAGAGGAAGCTTTATATCTGATAAAAGCTTGTAGCAGAATTTGTTATCGGGAATTCTAAATGCAGCATCTTCCTGACCAAGTGCGTTCTTTGCTTCATTACTCAATTTCAATATAACAGAAACAGGATTGGGCCAAATGGAGAGAAGAAAATCAATTTGCTTTTCAGATTTAAGCTCCGCATACTTCAGCATATTTTGTATGGTGTCGATTAGCAGAATAAACTTTTTTTCATCTTCGCGCCCTTTAATATTTACAATTCTTTCAACTGCTGCTTTATTAAAGGGATTTGAACCGAACCCATAAATAGTATCGGTTGGATAAATAAAAACTTTACCCTCAGTATATAATTTTTTTGCTCTCTGAACCGCCTCATCAATATTATAATCAATATTGATTATTTCCGCTTTTTTTTCAGACATTATTGATTATTTCCTTTATCTTGTTGATTACAGTATTTGGGAGTAATCCTTTGCCACATTCAAATGTTCCTATAGGACAAACATCATATCCGTGTATTCCACATGGCTTACATTTTAAATCATCAAAACTTAAGTAAACACTCCTTTTATTATATGGATAAAAACCAAAATCAGCTACAGTCGAACAATACAAAGTAATAACAGGAATATTTGCACACATACCCATATGTGTAGGTGCACTGTCATTACAAATTAAAATATTACAATTCTTTAAAAGTTCAATTGACTCAATAATATTAAATTTACCTGCAATAGATAAAATATTTTTTTCAAAATTAGAAGCCAATGCTTCACATTCAGCTTTGTCTTCTTTACCACCCAAAACTAAAACATAAAAATCATTTTGAATTAAATATTCTATAATTTCTTTATAATATTCAATTGGATATTTTTTTGTATTCCAAACACTTCCTGGAGCAACTGCTGCAATTTTATTGCTGTTAATTGAACTTACAAAATCATCAACATCCTTAGAATTACTTTTAAGTTCAGGTAATATTTTCCAGCTTTCATAATCATATTTATAACCGATTAAATCTAAACTTCTCTGTACTTCGTGAGCAGTAGGATTATAATCTATAAGATACTTATAAAAATGTTTAAAGCTGTTTATATTAAAACCATAACTCTCAGCAATATTAGAAAGATAAACAAGCATTGATGTTCTAAAAGAACGATGTGGAGCATAAACAATATTATAATTTCTTTTCTTAATCATACGGGCAAATTGAATGAATCCGGGAAATTTTTTATGCAATCCTCTTTTATCCATTACCAATGCTTCATTAACATAAGGTGAGTTTTCAAAAATTATTTTTGTACCTGGAATACAAATGACATCAACTTTAGATTCAGGATTGTTTTGCTTCAAGACTTGAATCATTGGTAATGTTAAAATTGCATCACCTAAAAAAGCAGTTTGTATTACCAAAATTTTCTGCATTAATATTTCCACCTTTTATGCATCCAAAGCCAATGATCTGGATGTTTTCTTATATACTTCTCAAGTAATGCCGTATGTCTTCTGCTTAATTCAAGAACTTTTTCATCATCTGTGCCAGTTAAATCTGAAGTATCAATTTCGTGTAAGTCTACTCTATAAGTATAATCTTTCTGTCTTACAGTAAATCCAAATAGAACAGGAGCACCTGTTTTAATGGCTAACAAAGAAGGACCTGGATAAACAGAAGCAGGTCTTCCGAAAAAGTTTACTCTAATACCCTCAATGGGACCACGCTGGTCTGCAACCATCGCCACAATATGCTTATCTTTAAGTTCTTTATATATCTGCCTTATTGAAATACCTAATGGAACAACCTTGTTAATATACTGTGTACGAAATTTATTCATCCATTTAGTTATATAACCATTACGTTGATCCTTAACTACAACTGAGAATGGAATATTAATTTGCGATGCTACCGATGCGGCTATATATTCCCAGTTACCATAATGCCCTGAAAGTAAAATTACTCCTCTTCCTTCATTATATTTTTTAATAATAAGTTCTTTATCATCACAAACTACTTGTTTATGTATTAATTCTTTTGAAGTAAAAGGGAGATAAAGAATTTCCATTAAAGTGACTATAAAACTTTTATAACAAGCAAAAGCAATCTTCTTTATTTTTTTCTCATTGTATTCAGGAAAAGCAAAAGTTAAATTTTCAATTACAGTCTTTTTTCTGATAGGAATTAAATAATAAAACAAAGCAGCAAATATAGGGGATATACGTCTTGCATTATTAAGTCCAATAATTCTAATGAACCAGCTAAATCCTAAAAAAAGAATATATTCTATTTTATTCTGCATCTATAAACAAATAACCTAAATGATATTTATTTTGAAAAATTATAAAAAAATAATTTGCTTTCATAATGGAATAAAAACAAAAAACCCTTCCTTGATTAAAAAGAAGGGCTTTTAAAAATTATTTGAAATGAAATTAGAAGGATTCTATTCTCCTCATCCAATCATCATCTCTCATTTCACCACGTAAGGTTGAGTGAAGTAACAAGTAGTCATTGAAACCTGATAAATCTGCAAACACAAAGATAACGCCACCTTCAAGTTCATTATAATGCCAAATTTCGTAGGGCTTGGTATCAAGCTGGTTTGGATATCTTTCAACTTCACTTGGTTCACCATAGATTAAGAATACTCTTCCTCTATCGCTTCTCCATCCTTCTTTCTGAATAGTACCATATCTTTGGTTACTAAGCTCGATCTTGTTCAAATACTCTCTAAAATATTCATTCTGAGGAGTTGAAGGGTCTTTGTCTCGTGACTTCCAGAAGTTAAACATAAACTCACGTTTACCTTCAACATTATTGATTGCTTCATATTTATCTTCTTCTGATTCTGTTGCAATGTATCTGGATTTTTCAAACATTTCATCTAATTCTTCTTCAGACATAACACCGAATTCGCTGCTAAGAGAACTTGAAACTTCTCCTGAAGATGTATCTGTATTGACAACGTCAGGATTATAAACGAAAAACTTTTTAGAAGACGTTACACCATAATTGTCAGCACTGTCTATTAGAGATATAATTAAAGTATAAGTATCAGTGTATAATTTGTTAATTGGAACTGAGCCAACTTCCACTCTTGTATTTGTATTATGAGTTATAACTTTTGTTTTATTAACAACCATCTTCCCTTTACTATTAAATACATAAGTATTAAGCTTAATATTGTTTTCAGGTTTTATTTGTTGCAATCCATATAATTCTAAATAATAAAAAACTACAGGAAGATTATCACCGAATACAGAAGTAGGGATAGGTACAATCTCATAACTATTCTTATAAAAGATGGAACCTTTATTAGTACTCTCCTGAATAATTGAAGAAGCAAGTTGAATGTTGCTTATTGAAGTAGTACTTTTAACCATTGGGTCAACTTTAACATACTCACTTATATACTTTTTACTTTTATCATTAAAACCATCCTTACCACCTATAGTAACTTTGTATAATCCCGCAGGAAGGTGAAAGCTTAAGGTTCCTATTAAACTTCTACTCATATCTGAGGTATCTTTAATTTCATGATTGATCTTCCATTCCTTATCAACAAGTGGTTCACCTTTTGAAGTATCCTGAATGATAACTTGAAGAATAGGTTCAATCTTATTCCCTTCTTGTTTCAATCCATTTTGGTTAAAAGAATAATATACTTCCATATAATTGGATAATGTATCATATCCAAATTGTGCATAATCAAATTCAAATACAAATTTTTTCTGTGGAAATACCTGGAATGACAAAAGCAGGAAAACGAAGGTTAATAAAAGTTTTTTCATTTCTTTTTCTTATTAATTTATTTACGAAAAATAATATAATATTATTTAAATTATTATATAATTGAAAAAAATTGTACCTTCTTAAACTTTACCCCTTTACCTTTAAAAAAAAGGCATCCCAAAAAGGATGCCTTTAATCTGACTAATTTAACTTTGCATTATTGCAATGCTAACTTAACTGTAAATACATGATTTGGATTTGGGAAATCTTTTACATCTCTGTAAGCATAGTCTAGTGCGAATCCTAAACCATCTTCAAATTGATAGTTTAAGCCTGCTCCAACACTAAATCCAAAAGTATTTTGATCAGTATTTTGAACCATCATATCATAACCGCCACGAACATAGAACATGCTCATAAAGCCATATTCCATACCGAATTTTAGTTCGTCTTCTTTAGCATTATTATTTCTAAAAGAAGTAGCTAAAATTAAATTATTTTGTTCGTTAAAGTTAAAGTTATAAGCTGTACTTAATTCAAAATAACTTGGTATCTGGAATTCTTCAGTAGTTGCTTCGTAAGAACCTAAAGTACTACCAGGATTTGTTCCAGGAACACCTGTTCTTGTTTGAAGTGCAGTACCGCCATATTTCATATTAGTACCAATATTTTTAACAGCAGCACCAATGGACAAATTGCTTGGGAATCTATATTGAACACCAAAGTCCAATGCGAAACCTGTAGCTGAAACATCCATAATGTTTTCGTTAATAACTTTTACATTAACACCAATACTTACTCTATCAGTTACAACTTTAGAATAAGTTAAGGCAGCAGTTAAGAAAGAAGGTGAATATGTAGAACCATCACCGTCAGGGTTGTCATTGGTGGTAACAGCAATGTCACCAAAGTCCAATGTTTTAACACTGAAGGCAAAAGCGCCTAAATCACCTAAGTTTGTTCCAACTGCAAAATATGAAACATTGATATCAGCTAAATATGTCATATAGCCAAACATTGCTTCACTTCCGGTTTGGTGGCTTAATCCTGCTGGATTATAATATATTGATTCCAAACCTGTTAAGTTGGATAAGAAGGAACCGCCTGTTGCGATACCTCTCGCACCAACTGGTATTAATAACTGTTCAGCACCTGTTGTTCCTTTTCTAGCCGGATCTCCCGCCCATAACATCACTGAACAAGTTATCAATAATATTATTGTCATCAAATTTTTCATTTATTTAACTCCTAATATTATTCTTAGTTAAATTGCGGCAGAAACAATCTGCCGCATTAAATACTTAGAACCTTTGTATTTGTTTTTGTGGTTGAATAATTGCGAACTTTAATACTTTTTGACCAAAGTTCGGTGAATCTACTATAGCTAAGAACATACCTGACGCTACTCTCAAGTTATCTTCATTTAATAAGTTCCATTGTAAGAATGGAGATGTTAATGAAGATTTATCTGCAGTAGTTAATGTTCTAACTAATGTACCAGATAAGGTAAATATTCTAACCGTTACTTGTTCAGGTAAATTAGTAAATGTTACAAACGGTTCATCCGGATTTCCGGAATTATAGCTTGTAGCAGGGTTATATGCGAATAATGGATTAGGGAATACATTAACCTTGTCAAACAAAGCTTTTTTCTGTGCATCTGTTAATGCGCCGCCAGCTAAAGTTGTTGCTGTATATGTATCTTTATCAGTATAAGGATATGCAGTAACAGGTATTGTTATCTTATCACCTTCTGACCAGAATGTTGGGTCGCCACCCTTCTTCTGTACACCAACTACATACATAGCATCAAACCAAGGAGATTTTGCAGTAGTAACTTGTTCAGCTGTTGCACCTGCTGTTGCTGGAATTGTCCAGCCTTTGTTTATATCAACAGTATTTTGAACAGTTGCATCTAAACCAACACCAGTATATTCAAGTTGTTGACCTGTTGGATCATAATCTGAATCAAATACTATGATTACTTCACCAGATGCCAGTACTGAATCACCAGGATCCCATTCACCATCAGGTTTTCCACCAAACATATTGTTAGCTCTTTCAATAAAGCCAACTGCTAATTGTCTGGTTTCTCCATATGCTGAATCTACTACCCATGCAGTAAACGGAACATCTACAAATCCTTCACCAATTTTCTGGACACCAAGCGGAGTACCTTCTGTAGATGTTATAGCACCACCATATACATAAGTATTTCTTCTTGATAGTACAGTACCTTTTACTCCATTGATATATCTGTAAGCTTTACCACTATTAGGAGCAAATCTTATTTCAACTTTTCTCAATTTATCTGAAGTTATAGCTGAAGATCTAATTAAATTAGTTGAACCAAATACTGGATGAGGTCTTCCTTGAGGCATATCTTGACCTACATAGAAAACACCTAAACCATTTAATGCACTTGGATTGTCGCTCCATGTAAATGAATTGACAGCGTTTCCAATAGCTGGAACAATTGGTTTAACTTTAACCAAAATTCCTTCTACTGCTTTGCCGGCAAATTTTGTAGTATCAAAATCATAATTCTTTGATGAATCAATTAATACTGTACCTGTTGTTAAGTTCCTTAATCTCCAGAATGGAGTATAAAGTTGAGTAACAGGAGCTTGAGTATCTTTGAAGAATTCAACCTGATAATTATTTCCTGTTAATTGTGCTTTATCAACAACTAAGAAATTTACATCACCAGAAGCAGCACCAGTATTATGGTTAGTTACATTTGCTGTTGTGTTTGGAGAATAGATATCCTTACCCATTGTAACAATTACAATAGGAGTTTCTATCTCTTCAACACCACCGCCTAAATCTATATAATCATCAGCAAATGAGCGGTCATAAACTAATTGACCGGTAGAGTTGTAAACCGAACGATTATAGATTGCATTATGGTTCATTGTCCATTGAGTAACTGTAAAGTAATAATCTTTACCTTTAACTAATTGACCACCTGTAAATGCATCTTGGCTAACTCTTAATTTAATTCTTCCTGTTTGAGGATCTGCGTATAAAACAGAATCTAATTGATTTTCTAAAGGAGATACAGGAATAGCTAAATCTTGTCCGCCATTAGCAACTCTTACATAAACATTATTTATAGAGTCTGCTAAATCGTAATAAGCAATAATCTTGGAATTTTCAACACCTTCAACTGTATTTAATTTAACATTAGATAAGTATTGAGTTACATAAAAACCACCAACGGTTTTATTAACACCTAATACAGTATCCTGAGCATTATAAGTAAACTGTTGACTTGTATTCCAATTTAAATCAATAAAATTCTCACCAGTTTCAGTTGTAATTTGTACTGGAGGAGGAGGAGGAGGTGAAGGGAAATTATTATCAAATATTATCTGAGCAATCTGGTCATTTTTCTTAGCTTCAGTTATACTTGTTAATGCATCTTGTCCTCTACCAACAACATATGCTGCAACTATTGTAACAGGTTTACCTTTTTCTAATTTAAAAGGACCTGTATTAGACATTTGACGTTGATCAGTTGCTACACTGTTTAACCAACCTATTTGTTGTACAGGGTCACCTGAATACCAGAATTTATTATTTATTTGTGTACAAATGTTAGCAGGAGTAACTGTACCTAATCTCCAGGTACAAGGATCAAGTTGTTCACCTAATCTTGCAAGACCTAACATATAATTTCTTGCTTCAACGTTTGTATTAGGGTCACCAAGTTGAACATCACTTTGTTGATAATGTACAAATGATGACATTCCCAAGTTCTTTGCACCAGGAAAAGATTCAACGCCTCTTATCTGACCTCTAATATTATAAGCAGTATCAAGAGGAGTATCTACACCCTCATCATAAACGCCATTTCCATTTGCATCTGTAAATGTTTCACCAGGAATATAAGAAACAGGACCCTGGAAGAAATCAATTAAGAAACAAGGAGGTTTTGAACCAAAGTCATCATCCGGTCCATCATTATAAACAAATCCTGAATTTAAACCTTCTGGATTATCAGGTTTGTTATATCCTGAATAATCTTGTCTTGTATCTGAACCAACTAAATCATCATAAGGATCACCTAAATCAGGATCTGCCCAAACACCGAAGTAAACTGAATCAAGAACATCAGCTACACTACCGGTATTTACTATTTGATAACGTACGAAGATCATATTACCAACAGCGCTCTTTGTAGCAAAAGCAAATACGGTTTGTCTAATTTCAATACCTTGAGGATCAACTGAATTAAATCTTCTTAATGCAGGATCTACGTTATCGAAATAAACACACCATACAGTTTCATCACCAATAAGGTCAGGTCTGTCTTCAGTTTTATCCCATTTCCCATTTCCATTAGCATCAATAGGATTATAAACACCATCACCATCGCCATCATAGAATTCGGCGCCTAAAGCAACAGCATCTTTCCAATCTATCCAACTTTTTGCAAAGTCACCATCTTTTTGAGCCACAACATACATTTGAGCTCTTGAATCATTCTGTCCAGTAGCCCAGGTGCCAGGGTTATAATCCTGAATTCTGGATGCAGATGCAACTGCGTTAGCCCAGTTACCATCACCATTCTTGCCGCTCAGAAAGAAACCACCGGAGAATAGAAATACTTTGCCATCTAACCTTCCACCGTCTCTACCATCAATAAGAACGTCAGCCATTACACCTGATCTATTCATTGGAAGGTCAATATTGTTAATAAACATACGATAAGCATCACCTGCTTTATCGTTAGGTTTATTCATTCTTTTACCTTTACCGTCTCCCTCCTTAGCTAAAGCCAAGGACATAGAGAAAATAAGAAGTAAAACAACTGCCAGTATTTGAGTTATTAAATTCCTTTTTTTCATATTTTTTTCCTTTATAATTATTTCCCTCTCCTAATAATTAAAGTTGAATATTAGTGAAGTTTATTTTCAAGCCTAATCTTATAAGTCTTGGAATACCAAAGTTAAATGGTGTTTTTTCAAATGACTCATAATCAGCTCTCTTACCTTCTGACCAGGTCTTACCTTCTATTGTGCTTAAGAAACCGGTTGTATAAGGGCTTCCGGTTGATCTGTAAACACTAACTGGGTTGTCAGCATCAAATAAGTTTTGAACCCAAACGTAAGGTGTAATGAATAAATTGCTGAAAGCAAATGACTTCTCTAATTTAAAATCAACTCTAAAGTTTCCAGGTCCGTAAACTGAATTTACATATCCTCTGGTTTCACCATAATTGGTATAACCAGCTATTAAGTTCTGATCTGATACTGGTGTATAAGGTCTTCCTGATGCAAATGAAACTAATATGTTAGCATTTGTTAATTCTAATAATCCTAAATTATCTTTTGGAACATAGAAATCAAGATTAATAACACCTGTATGTCTTTGATCGAAATCTAATGGAGCAATAACTTTAGGAATTTCACCGTTTGTGTTTCTGAATGCAGCAACAAATGATGAACTGGTTGATGAACCGGTTCCTTCAGCTATTGAATATGTATAGTCTACAGCTAAGGAGAAATAACTTACTCTGGAAATATCTAAAGCTAAAGACATACCCTTAATAGTACCAAAATCTGTATTAGTTGGAGTAATGTACTTTAAGGTTTGACCGCCTTCTTGTCTTTGGAAAAATACTACTGCACTATTTAATAAGCCTTCAGTATTTTTGTAGAAAGCAGTAATGTTTATTGCAGCCATATTACTAATAACTTGTCTGAAACCTACTTCGTATTGAGTTGTAACTTCACTCTTAATATGACCTGTATTTAAGTTCCAGTTATTATCTGTAACTAAAAAGTTTAAATCATATATAGTAGTATATAAGTTATTTAATGGAGGCTGTTGAATGAATTTACCATACTGTGCATGGAATACAGTTGTTGCAGTTATAGGGAATCCTAAACCAATTCTTGGTGATATATAAAATTCAGCTTTTTTCTTTACGAAATCTGCTGCATCATATGCATTAGGATCACCATATGCGTATGGCAATATTGGATTTTTAATAATATCTGCTTTTGTATCAAAGTAATCAAATCTGACACCAAGATTCAAAACGATATCACTTAATTCAAATCTATCTTGAACATAACCGTAAGCTAAGAATGGTGTTTTGGGTTCAAATTCACCACTACCTGTAGCAGTTGTATTTTTTCCGGTTATATCATAACCAAATGCTGTTGGCTGCATTCTTCTGAATTTTTCATCTTCAGGAACGTTTGCTAAATTATCTGCAGCTAAACCAACAGGACCAATTTGATATACTCTTAAAATATTATACTGAGCACCACCACCTATTTCTAATAAGTGATTTTCAACCTGACTTGTAAAATCAAGGTCAGCGCTCATTGTATTGTTATTTGTTTTTCCATAGAAGTTGTTTACTCTGCCAAATGAATTGAAAATACCATATTGGTCAGTAGTAACAACAGAACCATTACCATTAGGAAGTACAACACCTAATTTATCAAAGTTTGCTTTAGCACTTCCATATGAGTATAAATCATCAAACCATACACCATCGCCTTGAACTTCATCAAATATTCTGTAACCTAAGTTTAAATTCCAGAATGAACTTGCTGAGAAGTTCTGAGAAATTCTTGCACTTAATGATGTATTGTTTCTTTCTATTCTAGGATTGTGAATAGAATTACTTTTTTGATATGCGTGAACATATCCTCTGTAATTACGCTCGTTAATGTTAGCACCTAACTTAACCTGAAAATCACCAATGTTATGATTAGTTCTGAATGTATATCTCCAAACATTAGAACCATTATTATCTAAGTGATCTTGACTTCTTACAACATCGGAATTAAAAGAAACACCAATAGAGTGTGGGTCCGCATCAAGGAACCATCCTCTTTCAGCGGATGCAAAGAATGTATGATTAGAATTACCAGGGATAATAGGACCGCTTAGGTTCATTGTATAAAGGTTGTATCCATAATTATCTGTAAAAGAAGATGTTACAACATCTCCAAACACTGAATAAGTAGGATCACCTGTTTTAGTGGTAACACTGATAATACCTGACTGTGCTTGTCCATATTTTGCTTCGTAACCACCAATCTGGAATGATAGCTGTTCGATTGCAGAGTTACTTAACTGTGAATAGTTTGAACCTGAATAAACGTCATTCTGAGGAACACCATCAACGATGTATAGAACTTCGTTTCCTCTACCACCTCTAACGTTAATTTCAGCATTACCTTCAGCACCACCACTACCTTCAGATATTACAACACCTGCCTGTAAGGATGCTAATTGTTCAACACCTTTAACAGGAAGTCTGTTAATTTCTTCAGCATCAATAACTTTTGTAGTGTTAGTTGATTTTTCTTCAAAGAATTTTCTTTCCTGAACTACTACTTCAGGCAGTGTAAAATCTGTTGTTAGCTGAATATTTAAATCATAAGTAATACCAGCAACAACTCTAACTTCTTTAATTGTTTTGTTGGCATAACCTATGTAACTAGCTCTTACTTCATATGTACCTGGCGAAACGTTAAGGATAACATAGTTACCATCAACCCCTGATGCAGCACCTAGATTAGTATTTACTAATACTATGTTTGCTCCAATCAATGGTTCTCCGGTAGCTTCATCAGTTACCTTACCGCTTATTTTACCCACACCGGCTTGACCGAATAATGGAGTATATGCTAGGAATAGAAGTACGATTACCAAAAATTTTGTAATCAAATTTTTCATCTCTTCTCCACCACGTTGTTAATTAATTTATAGAAAATTCCTATACCTTTAAATTAAGATATTTCCGTAAAAAAACAATAAAAAAAAATAATTTTCAAGTACTAATTATCTTCTTATGTCTTAAGATTGATACGTACTTAATTTTTACTTATTTATATCATTAGTAAAGGGAGTTGTAATATATAAAAATATATTGGAATAAAGTTTTTTATTTTATAAGAATAATATTTTTTTTTAGTACTTTATCAATTCTTAATTTATCTTGTCATCAAATCTTATTTGAAAAATATTTTCAAACAGCATTTAAAAAAAAGGGCGGATTACTTATTGATAAGAAATCCGCCCGGAGAAACTTAAGAAATTGTTTTCTTCAAAATATTAAGTTTTACTTTAATAACATCATTTTCTTTGATTCAGAGAAATTACCAGCATTGATTGTATAGATATACATACCTGTTGATAATTTTGAAGCATCAAAAGTAACTTGATGACTTCCAGCTTCCTGAACTCCATTTAATAATGTTGCAACTTCTCTTCCTAACATATCAAATACTTTTAAAGTTACATTGCTTCTTTCAGCAATTGAGAACTTTATTAAAGTAGATGGGTTGAAAGGATTTGGATAATTTTGTTGTAATTCAAAGTTATTTACTGTGATATTATCATTTACACCAGTTGGTTTAGGAACTGTTACTGTTTTGTAAATTATCGGTTCGTCACCGGTAGCGCCTTCACCAAATACAAATACGCCAGTGTGTGCATCAGCTAAGTAAACTGAATGAGCTGTATAATTTGCACCATCATCAGTTAAATACTGAGCAACGTTTGCAAAAACTTCATCAACATTCTTGTTTCCTTCTAATACAGTAGCTGGGGTCCAGGTAGCACCACCATCAAGTGACCAGCAATGATATGTATCGTGTCTGTAGAAACCACCAGTTGTATCTAACTGGTTATTTGTGAATTGAGGGCCTGAGAACTGTACATATATAACTTGACCATCTTCACTTATTGATATAGATGGATATCCGAAACCAATTCCATTACCAGGATATAAATCAGCAATTGCCTGATTTTCATCTAATGCAGGAAGGGTTAAAGAAGTCCATTTATTTGATACTGAATTCCAATAAATAATAGGGAATTTATATCCATTTGATGAATCGTGAGCTGGTGTGAATGTTAATCCATAACCATTAGCAACAACGTGTAAAACACCTGTATTAGTAATAGCCATATCAATTTGTCCAAAGTTTTCAATCAATGGAGCAAAGTCTGGATAACCTTGAACTAAACCAATAACACCATCAGCTTCAATTCTTTTGTCTGTCCAGGTAGTACCGGCATCACTGGAAATAACAGCAAATACGTTATCTGCTGAATCTTCTGGAACGCCATTGTAAACATGCATATTATCGCCAGCTGAGTTAGCACCAAAATAAACTAAATATTGTTCGTTTGGAGATTTTGCTATACCCATTTCTGTTGTTCCATTTGCTGCCCACATAAAACTACGAGTAGAAATAGAATCCCAATTTACAAATGTAAGACCTAAGTCTTCAGTTTTGAAAAATTGGAATTGGTCTCTTCCTGCAGTAGTGTTACCTGAACTTGCTAAGAAAATATTTGGACCTGACCATCTTAATGAAGGATCAAGACCTGGGCTGAATTGAGAAATAGAAAATTGAGCACCTGTTGGATCCCAAATAGCTAATCTATCAGGAGTATGACCAACTAAAGCAACAGTACCAGCTAAGTCACCGGTTAAAGAAACATCGATATCAGGGAAACCTGAACCAGCAGCACCACCAAATACAGATACTTGTGTGTATGCATTGCTTGCATTCAAATAAGTAAATACAACTTGTCTGTTAGCAGAACCGCCATATGGTCTAAACATATTAGCAAAATATGGTTGACCTTGATAAGTAACTACTTGTTTTCTTAACATACTATTTGTAAAATAGTCGTATGTGGTTGTTCCAAGAGTATCACCTACAGTAGGATTGAAAAATTTAGGTGTATAGTTATAATCTGTACCACCAGTATATTTATTTTCATTGTCCTGAGTAAGAACTACTTTGTTATGTACCTTTACAGAACTTGTCTGTGCAAAAGTAACTCCAACAATCACTAACAAGAGAACGGATAGAGTAACAATTTTCTTTAGCATAATGCTCTCCTTAAATGTGGATTAATAAATTATTTAACAAAACACAATCGATAATAATTCAAGATTAAATTATTGTTAAATCTACGTAACTCGCAAAATATAATAATAGATTTTTTTTGTCAAGTTCTTTTTAACCATTAATTGTAATTATTATATACAATTAGCTATAATATTATGCCCTACTTTAAATAACTATGATGCTAATCATCCTGTTTTAAAGTACGGAATTAATTTTTTGAACAAGATAATTTTTTGGAACGGCTCCAATTATTGTATCTTTTATTTCCCCATTCTTAAATAATAATAATGTTGGTATGCTTCTTACACCATATTTTATTGATGCATTTTGATTTTCATCTACATCAAGTTTACCAACTTTTATTTTCCCTTGATATTCAACTGCAAGTTCTTCTACAATTGGTGCTATCATTCTGCATGGACCGCACCATACAGCCCAAAAATCAATTAGTACAGGAATGTTTGATTGTATTACTTCGTTTTCAAAATTCTGATCTGTAATAGTAATAGGTTTCATATCTCTTTCTAAATTTTAACTATAAATTTAATAAATATTTTTTATTCCCAAACTTTTAGAGGTTCACCTTGACCCACATAACTAACAATATCTTCACCACCATCAGCGTGAACCAAGCCTCCTGAAATCCATTGTCCCCCTTCTCTGCATAATAATGCTATAACGTTAGCAACATCTTGCGGTGTGGTTAATCTTTTATTTGGATTTTTTCTTTTTGCAACTTCAATCATTGGTACACTGCCGGGAATTTTTCTTAAAGCAGGTGTATCTGTTACTCCAGCCATAATTGCATTAACTGCAATTTGGTAATCTCCTAATTCATAAGCTAATTGTCTTACGTGAGATTCAAGAGAAGCTTTCGCTGCTGATACTGCACCATAGAAAGGAATTATAGTATGACTTCCTGAACTGGTCATTGCAAATATTCTCCCCTTCTTTGCAAATAATCCATTTGAAATTAAATCCTGAGTCCAATAAACCAGTGAGTGAGCCATTACATCAAGTGTCATTTCCATTTGAGATTTTGTTAAACCTTGTTCTCCTTTATGAGGAATGAACGCCTTTAGTGCTCCAAATGCTAATGAATGCATTAATATCTTTATGGCAGGTCTATGAAATTTTTCTTTAAGTTCAGCTATAATTTCTTCGCGCTTTGCCTGGTCAGCCGCATTAACATTAAAAAACATGGATTGAGAACCATTTGCTGTAATTTGCTTTCTTATTCTATCAACATTCGGGATTGTTGCTTGTCTATCTAAATGAACGCCAATAATATTATAACCATCTTCAGATAATTTAAGCGATGTTGCTTCTCCAAAACCTGATGAAGCTCCTAATACTAATGCCCAGTATTGACGATTCTCGTTTACATCCATTAATCTTTTCCTATTTTTTTTAATCTTATTGTAAATTATAATAAAATGATATTAGTAATACAAACTCACATTTATCATTTACTGAAATCTTTTTTGAAGTTTTTTTGTTCAGTTTTAGAATTATTTTTTATTTCTTTTCTTTCGAACAACAAAGCTTCTTCACCAAGTACTTTATTGAACTGCTCAACAACTTCATCAGTGATTTTAATTTTTTCTTCACATAAAAATGTTTGTCGTTTACTACCATTATTAATAAGATGGATATAAAATGGTGTGCTTCCCGTATTTTTTTCTAAAATATTTTTTACTTCAAGAAGTTTTTCCGGAGAATATTTCTCTTTATCAAACAATACAGAAACATAAGAAAGTTCATTATTCCTTATTTGATCAAGTGAAACTAAATCTTCTATTTGAATTTTAATAGCATCCCCGCTGCTCTCAGGTTTACCAACTGCAAATACACATTCTTCTTCCTTTATATATTTATCAGCCTTCTCAAAAACCTTTGAGAACACTAAGCATTCACATTGACCTGAAAAATCATCAAGTTTAATGAAAGCCATTGTTCTATTTGCTTTATCAATTTTTGTTTTTACTTCAGTTATAACACCGCAAACTCTAACCTGTTCAAGATTCTCAAGTTCTTTAACCTGTTCACCTTCAAGTTCCTTTGCTTCACCTAATCTTGTGTTTGCTAAAGACCTGAATTCAATTTCATACTTTCTTAAAGGATGCCCGGTTATATAAAATCCTGTAACCTGGCGTTCATACATAAGCTTTTGTTTATCGGTCCATGGAGCTGCAAACTGCATTGCAGGTTCCTGCATACTTACTTCATCTTCAAATGCATTAAATAAACTTGTAGATGAAACTTGTTTCGCATTATGTGCCCTGCTACCGAAATCCAATGCTGTTTCAATATTTGCAAATAACTGAGCTCTATTTTTATTAATAGAATCAAAAGCACCTGCAAGAACTAATCCTTCCAATCCTCTTTTATTTACAGTGCGAGTATCAACGTTGGTGCAAAAATCAAATAAGCTTGTAAAATCTTTTCCCAATTCACTTCTTGCTCTAATAACTTCCTTTACAGCGTTGATACCTACATTCTTTATAGCTGCCATTCCAAATCTAATCTTACCATTTTCTACAGTGAATGTAACTGTTGGTTTATTAATATTTGGAGGAAGTACATCTATTTTTAATTTTCTACAATCATCAAGAAAAGATGCAACTTTTGTTGAGTTGCCAAATTCGTTTGTTAAGTTCGCTGCTAAAAATTCAGGAGTGTAATGAGCCTTCAAGTAAGCAGTTTGATAAGCTACATAACTATATGCAACTGCGTGGCTCTTATTGAATCCATAATTTGCAAACTGTCTTATGTTTTCAAAAATGGATATTGCAACATTCTTAGGAACATCATTCTTCACAGCACCTTCAATAAATTTCTCCTGCTGCTTAATCATTGTGGCTTCATCTTTTTTACCCATTGCACGTCTTAGCAAATCAGCATCTGCCAAAGACATTCCACCAATTTTATTTGCAATCTGGATTACCTGTTCCTGATAAACAATAATTCCATAAGTTTCCTTTAATATTGATTCAAGACTTGGATGTAAATACTTTACTTCTTTCTTACCTGATTTTCTATCAATGAAATCATCAATATAATCCATTGGTCCGGGTCTGTATAAAGCATTCATTGCTGAAAGGTCTTTAATACTTACGGGTTTTAACCTTTTAAGGTATTCCCTCATTGGGCCGGATTCAAACTGGAACACGCCGGTTGTTTGCCCCTTCCAGAAAAGTTGAAAAGTTTTTTCATCATCAACCGGAATCTTATCTATATCAATATCTACATTATGAATTTCTTTTATGAGTTGAACGGCATCTCTGATGATTGTTAAAGTACGCAAACCAAGAAAATCCATCTTAAGCAAGCCTGCATTCTCAATTTCCTTCATATTATATTGAGTAACAATTTCATCTTGTGATACCGCTGTTGCTAAAGGAATAAAATTGCTTACATCTTCAGGGCATATTACTACACCCGCTGCGTGTTTAGATGCATTTCTATTCATTCCTTCAAGTACACGACTGTACTTTAATAAGTTTACAATTTCATCTTCAGTAGAATCTTTAACCCACCTTAATTCTGGCACTTCATTTATTGCTTCATCAATAGTTGCAATCTTTCCGAAAGCTGAAGGAATATATTTATTAATTTTATTTACTGTTGGAATTGGAATCTTCAAAACTCTTGCAACATCTTTCAATACTGCGCGTGATGTCATTTTATTAAAAGTAATAATCTGGCTTACGCAATGAGTTCCATACTTTTGCTTAACGTATTCAATAACTTCACCTCTCTTATCATCGGCAAAGTCAACATCAATATCAGGCATTGATTTTCTTGCAGGATTTAAAAACCTTTCAAACAGTAAATCATACTCAAGCGGGTCAATATTTGTTATGCCTAATGAATACGCTACTAAACTTCCAGCAGCACTTCCTCTGCCTGGACCTACAGGTATCCCTTCCTTCTTGGATGCATTTATAAAATCCTGAACTATTAAAAAGTATCCTGAAAATCCCATCTGCTTGATGGTCATAATTTCAAAGTTAAATCTATTTTCAATTTCAGGAGTAATTTTTGAAAATTTCTTTTCTAAACCTTCTCGTGCAAGTAATTCAAAATAATCATCAAGACTTTTGGCATTAGATTCCGGTGGAATTGGAAAGTTAGGGAAATGATAAGCACCCTGGTCAATCTTAAGGTCAATCTTTTCTTCAATCTCTAAAGTATTTTCAATTGCGCCTTTGTAATTTTTGAAGAGTTTTTTCATCTCTTCACCCGATTTAAAATAAATCTGGTCAGTACCGTATCTTAATTCTCTATAATCTCTTCCTTCTCTATCAGATAATAACAATAATATATTATGTGCAATTGCATGTTCCTGTTCAATATAATGAACATCATTAGTAGCAACTAATTTAATTCCCAGTTCCTTAGACAGCTTTGGCATTCCTTCAAGTACCGGTTTTTCAACCTCCATATTGTGGTCTTGAATTTCCAAATAAAAATCATCACCATAAATTTCTTTATATATTAATGCAATCTCTTTTGCTTTAGCATAATCATTATTAACAAGATGAGCAGCTACTACTCCTCCTGCACAAGCTGAAGTACAGACTAACCCTTCTTTGTATTTCCTTAATAACTCAAGGTCAATTCTTGGACGATAATAAAATCCTTCCGTATGTCCTAATGTGGATAATTTAGATAAGTTATAATATCCTTGTGCATTTTTAGCAAGAAGAACTAAATGATGATAGGGTTTGGTTCTCCTCTTGCCAGTAGACTCATCTTTTCCTTTATCAAATCTACTTCCCTCAGTAACGATGTAAGCTTCCATACCAACAATGGGTTTAATACCTGCATCTTTCGCCTTCTTATAAAACTCTGCAATACCATACATAACTCCATGGTCAGTTAAAGCAACTGCGTGCATATTGTTTTTAACTGCCGCAGCAATTAATGATTCAACTTTGCAGGCACCATCTTGTAAACTGTAATGACTATGATTATGTAAATGAATAAAATCTGACATAAACTCTTAATATCTTAATGTTTTCCGGTATGACCAAAACCGCCTTCACCTCTTTCACTATCTTCAAGGTCATCGGTTTCAAATAATTCTCCTCGATAGACTTTTGACACAATAATTTGTGCTATTCTATCGCCTCTTTTAATAATAAAATCTTCTTCGCTGAAATTGAATAAAATAATCTTAACCTCGCCTCTATAGTCAGAATCAATTGTACCGGGTGCATTTAAAATACCAATACCATGTTTAATGGCTAAGCCGCTTCTTGGTCTAACTTGAATTTCAAAACCTTCAGGAATCTCAACAGATAAATTGGTTGGTACCAATACTATTTTTCCTGCACGAAGAACAACATCTTCACTGACAGCAGCTCTGATATCCATACCTGCGCTTCCCTCCGTTGTATATTCAGGAAGAGCTACATCCTTAAAATCTTCTGATAATCTTTTTACTTTAATTGGGATTCTATTTAACATTTACTCTCAACAGTTTTCTTTTGATGAAATTGATTTCTGATTTTTCCAAAACGAAGATTGATAATAAAATAAAAAAAGATGCAAACAAAATTAATTTATTAATAAAGTATAATAAGTTGTTATAACTTAAAATATAAAATGCAGTTCCTACGGCAAAAATTATTATAAATATTTTTATCAATTTCCAGTTTTCATATTGAATGGTATAAATTCTTTGAGTAACAAAATAAAAACCCAAAGCCATTGCAAGATATGCAGCCAAAGTTGCTATTGCTGCTCCCATTATTCCCATCAACGGGATAAGGGCATAATTTAATATTATACACAATATCGCTGCCGAACCAACTATAAAAGGAACGTAAATACTTTTTTCCTTAATAAATATTCCTGCAGTAAATATTATGTATATCCCATTGAACATATATCCAAGCAGTACAACAGGTACTATGTTTAATCCACTCCAGTAAGCTGGGCCAATAATAGACCTTCCAAATATTTTTATTTGCACTAAATCAGAAATGAACAAAGATAAGGTTATTAAAATTATGCTCCCTGCAATTGTAAAATAAGTTAATACCTTTGAAAATATTTCTTTAGCATTTTCTTCTATAGCATTTTGCAAAAAGAAAGGCTGCCAGGCAAATTGAAACATATTAACAAACAGCATCATAAAAATACCAAGCTTGTAGTTTGCCTGGTAGATACCAACAGTTTTTAAATTAGTTAAATGTTCCATTATAGGTCTATCAATCACTTGAATAACCATTGCACCTAATCCTGCAGGTAAATAAGGTATTCCAAACTTAAGACATCTTTTTAATAGTTCTTTGTTAATGCTGAATCTTAAATTCTTATATATAGATGGGAACAATAACAATAATGTAAAAACAGATGCGGCAAGGTTTGCTATAAATACTGATACTACTCCCCACTTAAGAACAAGAATAAATATTAAATTTAAAGCAACATTAAGAACTATGTTTAAAATTTTAAATAAGGAAAATACTTTTGCTCTTCTCTGCAATCTTAATTTTATGAAAGGAATCATTGCCAATGAATCAAACAATAAGATCAAAGTCATATAGATTACAAAATTGGAAGTATCAGGTGCACCTAAGAATCTTGCTATTTCTTCTTTAAATAAAATTAATCCAATACATAAGAAAACTGAAGTTATCATTATAGATACAAATGGAGTTGAAAAATTATCCTTTTCATCTCCTATTTCTTTTGAAGAAGCAAATTTTAGAAAAGCAGAATCCATTCCATATAAAAACACAATATTCAAAATTCCGATTACAGCATAATAGTTGGTGATTATACCATAGTCACTTGGTACGAAAATATTAGTATAAAAAGGAACTAAAGCGAAAGTAAGAAACCTCCCCAGAATAGTACTTATACCATAAACAGCAGTATCCTTAGTTAATTCTTTTAGTTTATCGAGCATCTATTGTAATTAATCTTCTTTATAAATTTCTATTTCAAGAGAAATATCCAAAGCCTTTACACTATGTGTTAACGCTCCAATAGATATATAATCCACTCCGGTTTCAGCAATTGCTTTAACCGTTGAAAAATTAACATTGCCTGAAGCTTCAACTTTACATCTATTATTTATAAATTTTACTGCTTCAGCCATTTCATCAATTCTATAATTATCAAGCATTATCATATCTACATAATTTTCTAATGCTTCTTGTACCTGCTGCAGATTTGTAGTTTCAACTTCTATTTTAAAATTCTTTTTATGTTTTCTATTGTATTCTTTACAAGCTTCAACAGCATTGGTAATTGAACCCTTTAAGGAAATATGATTATCCTTAATAAGAAACATATCATACAAACCAAAACGGTGATTTTCACATCCTCCGGATTTAACCGCATACTTATCAAAAATACGAAGTCCGGGAACAGTTTTTCTTGTATCTATAATTTTAGCTTTGGTATGCTTTATAATTTGCTGATATTCATTAGCAAGGGTTGCAATACCGCTCATTCTTTGAAGGAAATTAAGAGCTATTCTTTCACCGGTTAAAATAGAAGAAGCATCACCTTCCACCTCTGCAACAATGTCACCATAATTTACTTTACTGCCATCAAGTTTTTTGGGGATGAAAATTAAATCATCATTAACTTTTTTAAATACTCTTTCAGCAGTATAAAGTCCTGAGATAATGCCAGCTTTTTTTACCAAGAAGATTCCTCTTCCCTTAACACCTTTTGGAATTATAGCTTCCGTTGTAATATCAGCTTCGCCAACATCTTCAATCAATGCAAGTTCAATAATTCTATCTAGATCGTCATACATAATCATCCTCAGCTTAAATAAATTTTTCTTTAGGGATTTAGAATTTCTGCAATCTTTTCTGTGAAAAACTGCGGGGGTTTAACAGGTCTTTTTGTTTCAGGCTTTACAAACACTAATACGGTAAAACCTTCAGCAACAATATTTTTGTTTTCTTTGTTGTAAATTTTATAATCAATATGAACTCTTGCGCCTTTATAATCTTTCAACGTGCACTCAACAACTAATAGATCATCATAGTAAGCAGGAGATTTATACTTAACCATCAACTCAGTAACAGGCATTTCATATCCTCTTTGTTCAATTTCTTTATAAGGGATGCCATAGTCTCTTAACATTTCAGTTCTGGCTGATTCAAAATACTCAGCATATTTAGCATGGTGTAAAAACTGCATTTTATCAGTATCGCAAAAGCGCACTCTTATTTCTGTGTTATGGATAAGCATAATAATCTAAGGAAGTAAATAAAAATTGTAATTCAAAAATACCTAAAAATTTTACTCTATGTAAATACTCATTTTATCAAATTTTTCTAATCTATTATCAATCAATTTATCAGGTTTTATTTTCATCAATACATTTAATTCATCTATTAAAACAGATTTTAAATTTGACGCAGCAGCTTGATAATCAGTATGAGCTCCCCCTAATGGTTCAGGAATTATTCTGTCAATAAGCTTAAATTTTAATAAATCAGGAGCAGTTAATTTCAATGCTTCAGCAGCCTGTTCTTTATAATCCCAGCTTCTCCATAAAATACTTGAACAAGATTCGGGACTTATAACAGAGTACCAGCAATTCTCCATCATTAATATTCTATCACCAACACCAATACCCAAAGCTCCGCCGCTTGCTCCTTCTCCAATAATAACAATGATTATAGGAACTCTCAGTTTACTCATTTCAAATAAGTTTTTCGCTATTGCTTCAGCCTGTCCTCTTTCTTCAGCCTCAATACCAGGATAAGCGCCGGGTGTGTCAATCATAGTCACAACAGGTATTCCAAACTTTTCGGCAGTCTTCATTAAGCGTAATGCTTTTCTATAGCCTTCAGGATTAGGCATACCAAAGTTTCTAAAAAGGTTTGTTTTGGTATCTCTTCCTTTTTGATGACCAATAATCATAACTTTATAATCATCAATAACAGCTAAACCGCCAACAATTGCCTTATCATCTTTAAAATATCTGTCACCGTGAAGTTCAATAAAATTGGAAGTTATATTATAGATATAATCTAAAGTGTAAGGTCTTTCCGAATGTCTTGCAAGCTGAACTTTTTGCCATCTGGTCAAATCACTATATAATTCTTCTTTCAATGCTTTAACCTTCTTCTCTATTTTATAAATTTCTTTACTAATATCAAGAGTATCAGAAAGTTGTCTCATCTCTTCAAGTTTTTCTTCAAGTTCGGCAATAGGCTTTTCGAAATCTAATACTGTCCTACCCACTAATTATTTACTCCACATTTTGTTCAAAGTTTTACTTAATATTTCTATATCCAACCATATATTTTGGTTTTTTGCATAAAAGATATTTAATCTTTCTTCATCATATATACCTTCTATGTACCACAATCCTGTAAGCCCGGGTTTTCCAAAAAATAAGTTCTGTTGTTCTATTTTATTTCTTGGACCAACCAGGCTCTTCTTACCTTTTAACACCTCAGATAAAGAAGAAATAAATATTTTAAAATCACTTTTTTCTTTAGAAAACTTACCTGAAACCAAAACAAACGGATAAACGAATATTAATAAAATAATTGACAGGGTATAATCAAATACATTTTTAATGAACTTGAATAATGGTTTAGAGATATTATAATGTAAACCAATTAAAGGAACATTATCTAACAAAGATACATTAGATTTTCCAACCAAAAAGTCAAGATTATCACCAATTATATTAAATTCTACATTTTCATTTTTGCATGAAGCTACAATTGACATCATTTTTGTATAGGGTATTTCCTCAGATGAAAAAATAACTTCATTAACCCCATATTCATCAATAACCTTAAGAATGTTTTCTGTGGTACCCACCACTTCATAACCTTCTACATTCTTTCCGATATCCTTACTTGTAAATCCAATTAGTCCAACGATCTTTCTAATATCACCGTGATTCTCATTCAATTTTACAGCAATCTTTAAAGCAGTATCATTTATACCAATTATTAAAGTCTTCTTCTTCAAAAGTTCATTCAACTTCAATCCTTTAATAAAGAATAATCTTATAAATACTCGCCAGAAGGTTAAAGAGAAGAAAAGAAGTATATAAGTAATAATTATTACAGCACGGCTGTAAGCATATTCTTTAAAGAAAAATGTTATAGATGAAAATATAAAGAAGCTTAAAATTATTGCTCCAAAATTTTGAAGAACAGAAAAAGAATTCCTCTTGTAAATTTTTAATAAACTTGCACAAAAAATATGAATGATTGCTGGAATAGTGTATACTAATAATATATATTGCTTTGGGAATTTAAATGATGAATGAATATACTTTGCATAAATTAAGGATGCAGCATATAGTGAAAGATTAAAGAAAACAAAATCCATTAGTATGGACAGTAACACTATCCTTATCCTTCCCATAAAAGCTAATAATTTTCGGGCACCAATGGCAGTCTGCAAAATAGCTTCAACAATTAATGAACTTGATAAATGCTTTTTAACAAAAAGATGCATTGCATTATAAAAATGTTTTGTTTCATCTATGCTGCTTCTTTTTGTGCTCTCTCCCTTATAATGAATGATTTGTGTGTCGTGAACATAGTAAACTTTATATCCTGCTTTTTGAATTCTAAAACAAAGGTCTAAGTCCTCGCCATACATAAAAAATTGTTCATCGAATCCTCCAACTTTATCATATACTTCTTTCCTCATCATCATAAATGAACCTGATATAGCATCAACTTCATATGTTTCATTTTCATTAAGGTAAGTAAGATTATATCTTGCAAACAATCTGCTCTTGGGGAACATAGAACTTAATCCTGTAACTTTACAAAATGAAGTCCATGGACCGGGAAAACTTCTGCGACAGGCAAGTTGAAGAGTACCATCAGGATTTAATATTTTACATCCTGCTAATCCTGCGTCCGGAGTCCTTTCAAAAAATTCTATCATCTTTGTGAAAGTATCTTCCTGAACTATGGTATCCGGATTAATTAAAAGAATATATTTACCCTTGGCAATAGCAAGACCTTGATTGTTTGCTTTACCGAAACCTAAATTTTCTTTATTAGCAAAAAGTTTAATATTGGGGAATTTTTCACAAATGAAGTCTACACTTCCATCATCCGAGGCATTATCTGCTATTATAATTTCATAAGTAAGTTTATCCCCTGCTTTTATTATAGAATGAATTAAGTTTTGTAAAAATTCCTTAACATTATAATTCACTATAATAATAGATAAATCCAATAGAAGTGCCTTTTATAAAATGCCTAAAATACTTCTGACCCTTAACTTCCATACCATTAAAACAGCTTCACGCACAATCTTTTTCGACATTTTTGAACTGCCTGCTATTCTATCCACAAATATTATTGGAATTTCTCCAATCTTAAATCCTTTTTTCCAGGCTTTGAAAGTTATTTCAATTTGAAATGCATAACCATTTGATCTTACTTTACTCAAATCAATTGAACGAAGAACTTCAGTCTTGAAACATTTAAACCCACCTGTAGCATCTCTTACAGGAAGACCTGTGATAATTCTTGTATATACATTAGCAAAAAAGCTTAATAACAATCTTTTCATTGGCCAGTTAATAACATTAACTCCATTAATATATCTGCTGCCAAGAACAAGGTCATATTTTTTTATTGCTTCTAAAAAATTTCCAATTTCTTTGGGGTCGTGAGAAAAATCGGCATCCATTTCAAAAACATTATCATAATCATTTTGCAATGCGAATCTAAATCCATCAAGATATGCAGTACCTAAACCCATTTTCCTGGGTCTTCTTAATAATTTTATTCTTTCATTATCTATAGATAAGCTTTCTACATAATTTCCAGTGCCATCAGGCGAATTATCATCAACAATCAGTACATCTACAGTTTCATATTTACCCAATAATTCAGGCAATAGCTTTTGAATATTATCAAGTTCGTTGTATGTGGGTATTATAATTAAGGACCTACCTGGCATAGCACTCTTTTCGAAAATTTTTATTAAATAATAATAAGAAAGATTTACTTAAAATAAAAAACTAAAGGGGTATATTTCTATTGACCTTTTCCAAACAAGACAACAAAAACTGTTCTAAATAAAATTTTGAAATCCATACGTAAAGAAATATTTTCAATATAAAACAAATCATATCTCAACTTCACTTTTACGTCTTCAATTGATTCATCATATTTATGTTTTACCTGCGCCCATCCTGTAATGCCGGGACGAACTTTGAGTCTTCTTTTATAATATGGTATTTCTTCTGAAAGTTTCTCAACAAAGAATGGCCTTTCTGGTCGTGGTCCTACAAGACTCATTTCCCCCTTAAGAACATTAAACATTTGAGGAATTTCATCAATTCTAACCTTCCTGATAAACCTTCCCACTCTTGTAATTCGCGGGTCATTCTTTTGAGACCAAACCGGTCCTGTCATCTTTTCAGCATCCGGTCTCATTGATCTGAATTTTAACATCCTAAACTCTTCCCCATTTAACCCGCATCTTTCCTGCTTAAAGAAAACCGGACCTTTAGATTCAAGCCTTATTGCTAATGCTGTTAATAAGGTAATTGGCAAAGTAATTATTAATATTAGTAAAGAAATGAAAACATCAAGAATTCTCTTTAATCTTTTCTCCCACTCAGGCATAAGCTGAGGCATAATATCAATAAGAGGAATACTATATAATTGAGTAGTTCTTGCCTGACCACTTAAAATTTCATAAAGGTCAGGAACTATTTTAAGTCCAACATTTTTGAATTCACATTTTGCTATGATATCAATTAATAAATTATGGTCTTCTTTTTCTAAAGCAATGATAACTTCTTTTGCATCGAGTTGGTCAATAAGGTCAGAAACTTCCATATAGCTGCCAATAACATCAACACCTTTATAACTTCTTCCAATTTTTTCATCTCTTAAAGTCGCATAACCTTTAACATCATAACCTAATTGACGATGCTGAATAAGTTGGTCGTGAACTTCGTGTCCTTTTTCATTAAAACCAATTATCAAAGCATTTCTTCTGCCAATCCCCTTTATCAGCATATTTTTTTGTAAGCTTCGAACAAAAAGTCTTCCCATACCTACAAAGAAAATTAAGAATCCCCAATAAATAAAAATGAAAAATCTGGATATTCCCTGAGTTTGACTTTCCTGAATATCATCTAAAAATATTAAAAAGAATAAAATAAATATTCCGAAGAATGAAGCTTTTAGTAAAGTAGAAATCTCATCTAATCTTGAAGAAGCAAACCAGGTCCTGTACATTCCTACAAATGTAAAAATGATAAGCCAGTAAAAGTAAACAGCAAGCATAGGAGGAAAAAATTCAGGGATTGATGCTAATGTAAACCAACCGGATTGTACTCTTAAATACCAGAAAAGAATAAAAGATATGTTTATAGTTATAAAATCAATAATTAAGATTAAACTTTTTTCTACCTTTTTGTTCAATATTTTTCTTTATTTTGTTAGGAAAAATTAATTACTTGCTAAATATAAGAATTAGCTCTTTTATTTAATATATCAATTTTAATATTATTCGATTTTGGGACAAAAAATGAAAAACTTTTTATTTCTTTTAATATCCGCTGTTTTAGCTTTTTATCTAATGAATGATAAATTCAGGTTTAATAATGAAAAACCCGCTAAATATCCTGATGAATATTCATTTATAAAAAAAACATATCCATACTATAATGCAGATAAAGACGTATACCTTCAGGCTTTAAAGCAGGTTGAAGAAATGAAATCTCAAAAATTAAGCAAAGTAAATAATTCTTCCTGGGAATTTGCTGGTCCTATTAATATTGGTGGAAGAGTTGTTGATATTGAATTTAATCCTCTTAACGCACAAATAGTTTATGCAGCTTCGGCTACCGGTGGAGTTTTTAAATCCACTGATAAAGGACATAATTGGTTTCCCATTTTTGATGACCAGGCAACTTTATCAATAGGTAATATTGAATTGGACCCTATAAATCCTGATATCATATATGTTGGAACAGGTGAACCTAATGGAGGTCATAACAATTTTACAGGAAGTGGCGTATTTAAATCTACCGATGCCGGTTCGACCTGGTTTTTCTTAGGCTTGCAAAATACCCATTCAATAGGAAGAATTGTTATTGATCCTGTTAATACAAATAATGTATTCGTTGCTGCTACTGGCTCATATTTCGGAAGAGATAATGATAGAGGAATTTTTAAAAGTACAGATGGAGGAACAACCTGGAATCAAAGTTTATTTGTAACAGATTCAACTGCTGGTATTGATGTTATTATGGCACCTGATAATCCACAAGTATTGTATGCTGCAATGTGGGAAAGATACAGAACTCCTCATCTATCTCATCTTAATGGTCCAACAAGTGGAATTTATAAAACTACAAATGGCGGAACAACCTGGGATAAAATTTCTGCAGCCTCAGGATTTCCTCAATCAGGAGTTGGCAGAATAGGTTTATCAATAAGCAGACAAAATTCAAATGTAATTTATGCATTAGTAAATAATGGCACTGAATATATTGGACTTTATAAAACAACCAATGCTGGCACTAATTGGTTTAATGTTGATAACGACAATGAAATTGTAGATGGATGTTCGAATTTCAGCTGGTACTTTGGACAAGTACGAATTGACCCTTCAAACGATAATATAATTTATGCTTTAGATGTTTCCTTTATGAGGTCTACTGATGCAGGTAACTCCTGGCCGATAATGTATGGCTATAGCGGTAATCAATATCAGCTTCACGTTGACCATCATGCACTTGCTTTCGCTCCTGATGATCCAAATTATGTTATATCTGGTAATGACGGTGGAATGAATATTTCTACAAACAAAGGGTTAACCTGGTCTGATCCTGTTCAATTGCCTGCAACTCAATTTTATGAAATAGGTTTGGATTATAATAATCCACAAAAATTATATGGAGGTACTCAGGATAATAGTACAATCAGAACTCAAGCAGGAGCACTCGATGATTGGGAAGTTATTTATGGTGGTGATGGTTTTTATACTATAGTAGATTATTCTAATCCGGATATAATTTATGCAGAATCTCAATTTGGAGATTTAGGAAAATCAGTTAATGGCGGTGCCTCATTTAGTTATGCAATGAATGGAATAAGTTTTAGTGAACCTACAAACTGGTCAACTCCAGTTATAATGGATTTTAACAATACCAATATTTTATACTATGGAACATATAAAATTTATAGAACAACAAATGGTGCTGCTAACTGGACAGCAATAAGCCCTAAACTTACTATATCCCCTGATGGTGCAAGATTAGGTACAATTACAACCATTGCGGTTTCCCCTTCCAATCCAAGTTATATTTATTGCGGAACAGATGATGGTCAGGTTTGGGTTACTTTTAATAATGGCGCTACCTGGCAAAATGTTTCCGCCGGATTGCCAGATAGATGGGTTACCAGAGTTGCAGTTAATCCAACTGAACCCAATAAAATTTATGTTACATTCTCAGGATTAAAATGGAGAGATCCTCAGCCTCATGTTTTCAAAAGTATAGACTTAGGTCAGCACTGGATAGACATCAGCAGCAATCTTCCTGATGCTCCTGTAGATGCCTTTGCTGTGGATAATAATAATCCAAATACATTGTACTTGGGAAATGATGTTGGTGCATTTGTAAGTTATAATGATGGTGAACAATGGGAAGTACTTGGCGAAGGATTACCTGTTGTGGTTGTTAATGACTTAAAGATTCATCCTAATGAAAATTATTTAGCTGCGGGTACTCACGGAAGAGGTATTTGGAAAATAAATATCAATCCTGTTACAAGTGTTAACGATAAAAATATTGTTCAAAGTTTTGGATTAAAACAGAACTACCCAAATCCATTTAATCCATCAACAACAATAGATTTCAATATTTCAGAAAGAAGTAATGTGAATTTGACAATCTACAATTTACAAGGAGAAGTTGTTGATGTATTATTGAATAAAGAAATGCAGCCGGGAAAACATAAAGCTGAATGGAATACATCAAATAAAAATTTAGCAAGTGGAATATATTTCTATAAACTAAAGGCAGGAAATCAAACCGAAACACGAAAAATGATATTGATGAAATAGAGCTAAGGTACACTGAGTGTTTTTTGTTCCGGTTTATCCTAGCAAAAAATGTTTCGAAGTGTCCGAAGCAAAAAAATTTTAGCCCACGACTTTAATCGTGGGTTTTTTATATACAATTAATTTGTATTATCCTTTTCATATACTTAAATTAATTCCATCCTTTGCAGAAAAAATTTGTTCGTATTGTTTTCTGAATTTTTACAGGAGAATAAAATGAAAGGCTTTTTAGTTATTCTGTTTATTCTTTTCACCTACTCTCTATTATTTCCTCAAATCCGTTACTCAACAAAAATAAACAGCAGCATAACAATCAACTACGGGAAAATGTCATCACCGGATAAAAACACTATTTATTATGTTTACCGGAGAGGAGACAACAATACTCCTGAAGAACGGCAAATTAAATTTGCACGTTCAACCGATTCAGGAATTTCATTTTCCGAAACTGATATAACCATTCCTTATGGGACTTTTAATTCACAAAATATTGAACCAACAATTGTTAGTACAGCCAATTCGGTTATAGCTTATTATTCATTTGATTCAAGCGGAACTGAGCTTTATTGTTTAGCCCGTTCAACAGATAAAGGTTCAACATTTACCTTAAAAACTTACAACTTTAGTTTTCCATACTTTTTTAATTTCATAAGCGATGGCTTTTCTAAATATTACTTAAAATATTTTGAACATTATCTAGTTTCAACTGATAATGGAGCAACATTCGTTTCCAAACCATATAATATTCCTGGAAGTCTTGAAGCAGCTACACCTCAATATTTATGGAGTGCAAAAATTCAGAGCGATACAATTTTTGTTTATCGTTCTACCAATGATGGTTCGACTTTTGATTTAATTACAAGCATCCCAACTACAATAGCTGATGGTACCTATTTTACTTATTCAGCATTTGGTAATGAATTAAACATTACTTGGGTTGATGAAGAATGGGGAGCTACAAAATTAAAGATGGTTAACATCAATGGAAATACAGTAAGTCCAGTTAGAACTGCAGGTCCAATAATGTTAATGGGATATAACACTGCACCTTATGTATTTCAAACTGCAAATAAAATTTTTATTCAATACAATCAAAAGGTTTGTTACACTACTGATAAAGGAATTACATGGAGCAGGAATTCAGATCAAAGTGCTGAAGCTGGTCCTAATTATGAGTTGATTGTTGCTGATGATACTACTTTTTATACACATTCATCAGAATATCTAACTGGTGGTTTTTTAAATCTTTGGTTCAGAAATTCAAAATGGACAGACCAACCTTTTTCCCCTTTAAAAAATGATACTCTAATTACCGGTAATTTCCTTTTTATTGGAGCACATCCTTCAGTACAGACTTCTAATTACCGGCTGCAAATATCAAGTACATCAGATTTTTCCTCACCAGTTATCGATACTCTTTCTAATAGTGATGCAATAGGTATTAATATAAATGGAAGGTTCGTTAATGATACAAGATATTATTATAGAATGCGTGGTGAAGAAAATACTTATATGACACAATGGTCTTCTAATACTTTTATCTATGGAACAATGGTAGATGTTAAAGAAAATCCTACAGATTTAAATAAATATTTTCTATGTGCAAATTATCCAAATCCATTTAATCCATCAACAACAATAGATTTCAATATTTCAGAAAGAAGTAATGTGAACTTGACAATCTACAATTTACAAGGAGAAGTTGTTGATGTATTATTGAATAAAGAAATGCAACCGGGAAAACATAAAGTTGAATGGAATACAGCAAATAAAAATTTAGCAAGTGGAATATATTTTTATAAACTAAAAGCAGGAAATCAAACCGAAACACGGAAAATGATATTGATGAAATAACCTAATTCTGTTATTGCGAACCTCGTCCGATTTTAGTCGGACGAGGTGTGGCAATCTCATTTTTTAATTAACTCTTTCTTAACAACTCCTTAGCCTTGGCATAAACATTATCAACGGTAAAGCCGTACTTCTCAAATAGAATTTTATCAGGAGCAGAAGAACCAAATTTTTCAATACTTATAGAAGCTCCCTTAACTCCAGTATACTTACTCCAACCTAATTCAACACCAGCTTCAATTGATAATCTTGCAGTAACTGAAGAAGGTAAAATCTTTTTCTTATATTCTTCAGATTGCTTTTCAAACAACTGCCAGCTTGGAAATGATACAACTCTTACCTTCATACCTTCAGCCTCAAGTTTTTCTCCTGCTTTCAAAGCAAGACTTACTTCGCTGCCGCTTGCCATTAAAATCAGTTCAGGAGTTCCTTCAGAATCTTTTAATATGTATGCTCCTCTTTCAACTCCTTCAGCAATATTATACTTATTCAAATCAAGAGTAGGAAGATTCTGCCTTGTTAATGCTAAAATAAAAGGACTCTCCTTATGCTTAATTGCAGCTTTCCAGGCATAGACTGTTTCATTTGCATCTGCAGGTCTCACAACAACTACATTTGGAATTGCTCTTAATGAAGCAAGTTGTTCAATTGGCTGATGTGTTGGGCCATCTTCGCCTAATCCAATGCTATCGTGAGTGAATACATAAATAACTTTTATTTTTGAAAGTGCACCCAAACGGATTGCTGGTCTTAAGTAGTCAGAGAAAATCAAAAATGTAGCACCAAATGGAATAAATCCACCATACAAAGCCATTCCATTTAATATAGATGCCATCCCATGTTCACGTATTCCAAAGTGAATATTTCTTCCTTTATAACTTCCTGGTTTAATTTCATCAAAATCTTTTAAATGAGTATTGTTAGAAGGAGTTAAATCTGCTGAACCCCCAATAAGACCAGGCAGGTATGAAGCTATTGCATTTAATGTTTTTCCTGAAGCTACTCTTGTTGCTATTCCTTTTTCATCAAGTTCAAATTTTGGTAATGCTTTTTCCCACTCTCTATATTTGCTGCTCATAAAATCTTCAAACTTCTTCGCATCTTCAGGATATTTTTCTGCATACTTATTTCTTAAATCATTCCAATCATTTTCAAGCTTGGCTCCTTTAGATTTAACATCAGCAAAAGCTTTATAGACCTCATCAGGCACATAGAAAAATTTATTTTCATCCCATCCTAAATTTTTCTTTGTTAACTTAACTTCCTCATCACCCAAAGCAGAACCGTGGGCTTCTGAACTATCCTGTTTGTTTGGACTTCCGAATCCAATATGAGTTTTTGTGACAATAAGAGATGGTTTATCTTTTACATTTTGAGCGGCAGTAATTGCTTTTTCTAGAGCATCAATATCATTTACATCATTAACCGTTTGAACATGCCAGTTGTAGGCTTCAAATCTTTGGGCAGTTTTATCTGAAAAAGATAGTTCAGTAGATCCATCTATAGTAATCTGATTATCATCATAAAAGAAAATCAAATTGCCAAGCTTAAGATGCCCTGCAAAAGATGCAGCTTCGTGACTTACACCTTCCATTAAATCACCATCACTGCAAATTCCATAGACATAATGGTCAATAAGTTTTAAATCATCTTTATTAAAAATCTCAGCAAAATGTTTTTCTGCTAAAGCAATACCAACAGCATTTGCAAATCCTTGTCCTAATGGACCAGTAGTAACCTCTACACCGGGGGTATGAGTATTTTCTGGATGCCCCGGAGTTTTACTACCCCACTGCCTGAAGTTTTTTAAATCGTCTATTGATAAATCATAACCACATAGATGAAGAATGCTATATAATAACATACTGCCATGTCCTGCAGACAAAATAAATCTATCTCTATTAGCCCATTTTGGATTAGCCGGATTATGTTTTATGTATTTTGAATAAAGGACATAAGCAATTGGGGCACAACCCATCGGCATTCCGGGATGTCCGCTTTTAGCTTTTTGAACACCATCAGCAGCTAATAATCTTATAGTATTTACAGCAAGTTCATCAATATGGTTTGAGAATATAGACATTAAAAATCTCCAAATTTATTCAACTAAAAATAAAAAAAAGAATAAGAATATAGAGAACCTACACCCTTAATCTTTTGATAATTGTTTAAATATAAAAAGAGGATGTTGCCATCCTCTTTTTTAAAAAATTAATAAGAAATATCTGTAACTTTTATTATCTCAGCATATTTATCAGTTTTCTGCAAAAACTTTACAAATGTTGAGGTAACATATTTTTTATGAGTTTTCTCATAATCCTTTAACAACTCTTCAACTTTTTTACGAACCAAAGAAGTTTTTATATAATTAAATTCTTCTTTATCATCATAAATCTTGAAGTAGTTAAATTTCTTATTTTCCATAGCTTTTATATTTATTTATTTAATTAAATTAAAATTTCTCCAGAGTGTAATATGTCTGAATAAATTTCACTTTTTATTGACTCAGAATTTTTACGGGCAGCAGCTAATGAGTTAAGAATATATCTATTTGCAATAAATACTTTTCTCGGTTCTTTTTCTGCTTCTTCAAGTAATAAATAACCAATTACAAGATAACTATAAAGTTCAACTAAATCCTTAGCAGATAATTCCTGGAAGGTATTATCTTTCTTTTCAGAAATATATTTTAAGCAATCCTTATATATCAAACGGATTTCTTTAAGAATATCAGCCAGCTTATTTAGTCCGGCTTTAAATTCTTTCTTTTCTTTTTCTTCAAATAAATCTGCAAGAATATCATTTGTAACACCGCCTATGGAAGCAACTATCTGAAGCTGCGATGTACCTTCATAAATATTAGTAATACGTGCATCTCTTGCTAAACGCTCAACTTTAAACTCCTTCATATAACCGGTACCGCCGTGTATCTGAATAGCATCATAAGCCATTTTGTTTGAGCATTCAGTTAAGATGTACTTTGACAATGGAGTTAATAAGTTCGCAATTTTAGTTGCTTGTTTTAATTTTAGATTTTCTTCTCCAAAAGGTTTACCTGCAGCTTTTAATCTTTCAATTTCTTCTTCAAGCTTTTCTTTTGTGTCAACAGATTTTGCAGCGTGATAGAATAATGAGCGATTACTTTCAAGCATCACTCTCATTTCAATCAACATATTTGAAACAACTGGAATGTTGTAAATAGGTTTTCCAAATTGTTCTCTTTCTTTAGCATATTTCAAAGCTTCTTCATAAGCAGCTTGAGAAATTCCTAATGCTTGAGCAGAGACTCCCATTCTTGCACGGAACATCAAATCAAATACATATTTGATTAATCCGAATTTTCTTTGTCCAACTAATTGAGCGGGAGTATCATTGAACTGCAATTCGCAGGTTGGCGAACCGTGAATACCTAATTTATTTTCAATTCTTCTAACCTTGACAGTATTATCACCATAGCAGGCAAAAAGACTTAATCCTCTACCGTCCTTTGTTCCTGCTTCGGAACGGGCAAGAACTACAAGAACATTTCCATTACCATTGGTAATAAATCTTTTGCAGCCTTTTAAGAACCATTGTCCTTTTTCATTCTGGTAAGCGTGAAGTTTAACAGCCTGCAAATCAGAACCTGCATCCGGTTCAGTTAAAGCCATTGCACCAGTATATTCACCTGTACAAAAGCCCGGCAGGAATTCTTGTCTTTGTTCTTCATTTGCAAATTTTTTAATAGTATCTGCAATATCCTGAAGACCAAAAATGTTCATAAGAGATGCATCAGCTCTGGCGACCATTTCAATTGCCATAACATACATAGTGAATGGAAAATTTAATCCGCCATATTTACGAGGTAAAATCATTCCTGAAAGGTCAGCCTGTGAAAGCTCCTTCAAGTTTTCAACAGTACCTTTAGCATAATGAACTTTGCCATCAATTAAATGAGCACCCTCTTCATCAACACTTGCTGCTCTTTCTGCAATATGATTACCTGCAATATCACCAACTACTTCAAGAACTTTTCTAAAGTTCTCCATTGCATCTTCATAATTTACAGGAGCATAATTATATAATTTACTTTCTTCGTAATTATTTTCTGAATATTTAACAACATCTTTTAAGTCGAGATTGTTAAAATGAAATAGAATATCTTTATTGTCTAAGAAATAATTCGGCATAATCTTAACCTACTTCAATTTATTTTTAAATACTTCAATAAACATAGGAATCACTTCAGTTGCATCACCAACAATTCCATAATGAGCTACATCGAAAATTGGTGCACCGGGATCACTGTTGATTGCAATTATTTTATTTGATTCCTGCATTCCTGCTCTATGCTGTATTGCGCCTGAAATACCTACTGCAATGTAAAGTTTAGGACGAACAGTAACACCAGTCTGACCAACTTGTCTATCAGGAGTAACAAAGCCGGCATCAACTGCTGCTCTGCTGCCTGCAACTTCAGCACCTAAGGTATGTGCAAGTTCTTCAACTAATCTGAAGTTTTCCCGAGTACCTAATCCATAACCTCCTGCAACAATAATCGGAGCAGCTTTTAAATTAACTTTATTTTCTTCTCTGTGCTGTTCAATTATTTTTATAACTTCATCTAAAGGAGTTGATGTATAAGGAATATTTTTAATCTTCACTTCATATTTCTTTGCAGATGGATGAAGCTCCATTACACCTTCTCTTACCGTTGCCATTTGAACCGGATTATCCGGAGTAATGATAGTTGCAATAATATTACCGCCAAAGGCAGGACGAATCTGGAGTAATAATTTTTTATATTCTTTCTTTAAATAAGTTACATCTTCAATCTGTAAGTCAGTACAATCAGCAGTTAAACCGCTGCGAGTATTTGATGCTACTCTTGGAGCTAAATCTCTTCCGATAATTGTTGCACCAAATAAAACTATACGAGGCTGTTCTTTATTTATTAATTCATTTAGAATTCTACTGTAGGGCATTGTCTTATAATCCTTAAGGTCGACATGGTCAACAACATAAGCTTCATTAGCACCATAAGTAAAACATTGTTCAGCCACTCCTTTAACATTTTCACCAATAACTACTGCTTTAAGAGTTCCTTCCATTGCATCAGCTAATTTTCTTCCTTTAGAAAGAAGCTCAAAACTTACATCTGCAGCCTTGCCATTTCTTTGTTCAACAAACACCCAAACTTCATTTGATAATTTCATTTTATATTCCTTATCCAAAAATGTGGTCTTCCATTAATTTATCTATTAAAGTGCCTATACCTTCTTTGCTGGCATTTACTTTTACCTGACTGCCTCCGCCAAGAACTACAGATTCAACTTTCCAAACTTTAGTTGGACTTCCCTTCAACCCAATTCTTTCAAGGTCGCAAGTCATATCATCAGTAGTTATAGTTGGTATAAACAAATTACGTGTCTGATATTCATCAACTAACTTATCTATATATAATAAGGAATTACCTTCAACCATTTTTTCAAGCTCCATTAAAGAACTAGCATTCTTATAAGCCATAACTTTTTTAGCACTGAATGGACGAGGTTCAACTGCATCTTTCAAAACTGTAAGAAGAACAGGCAATTTGCATTCAAGAATTTCATGACCGCCATCTATCTTCTTCCTTACAGTTACAGTTTTATCTTTTGCATCAATAATTTCTTCAACATAAGTAATTTGAGGTATGTTAAGCTTTTCTGCAGTTTGAGGTCCAACTTGGGCTGTATCGCCATCAATAGCCTGTCTGCCGCCAAAAATAAAATCATAATTGCCAATCTTGTTTATTGCTTCACTTAATACATAAGATGTAGCAAGAGTATCTGCCCCTGCAAATTTTCTATCAGTAATAAGATAAGCTTCATCAGCACCCATAAATAAACATTCACGTAAAACATCGGATGCTCTTGGAGGTCCCATAGTAATTGCGGTAACCTTACCTCCGAATCTTTCCTTTACCTGAAGAGCCAGCTCAAGCGCACATTTATCTTCCTGATTAAAAATAGCAGGAAGAAGAGCACGGTTTACTGTACCATCTTCTTTCATTACTTTCCCGGATATATTTGCAGTATCGGGTACTTGCTTAACTAATACAATCGAATTGTACATACAGCTCCTGAAATTATTATCTATACAAATACCTCTTAAATTCAAAAAATTACGTATGCTCCCAATGATAATGAGAAGCATTAAATTTTTGAAAGAGAAAAAGGTCCTACTAAAGAAGTGTAAAAACCTAGAATTTAAGAAGTTTAAAATTTAACAGTTAAAGTTAATATTTATCCTAAATAGTGCAAAGAAAAATTGTAGGAAAAAATAATCTCTAAAAAATACTTTTTACTCCAATAATATTATTGAATTAATTTTTAATGCATACCTACGGCATGAAAATCAATTGGGCAGCTTGGGCTTAGCAAACCAGAGGTTTGCTTAAGTAGTAGAACAACTATGAGTAAAAAATTTCCCCCTTCCATCTTCATAGGGAAGGGGGCAGGGGGATGGGTACCTATATTATTGAGATTGCGACGCCCTTTGGGCTCGCAATGACTTCTTTAATTTAAAGATTATGCGATGTTTGCATAATTCAAACTGGCAGCATAATACTTGTGCAGATTCTCCTTAAAGATTTTATTATCCGGCAGACTTAAACTTTTATCCTTACCTATAATTTCGAAGGCTTTATTCTTAGCTGAGATTAATATTTCAGCATCCTTTGTTATATCTGCATATTTTAGATCAGGAAAACCACTTTGCTGCGTACCAAAAATATTCCCGGGACCGCGCAGTTTTAAATCAATTTCCGCCAACTTAAAACCATCAGTGTACTTTGCCATCGACTGCAATCTTATCGATGATTTATATTTTTCAATCTTTGCCTGATTTACAAAATCTATATTGAAGTTCTTCATCCTGTATTTTAATAACTCATCTCTTGTTACAAGAATACAAAAAGATTCTTCCTTCCCCCTTCCTATTCTTCCTCTTAACTGATGAAGCTGCGATAACCCAAATCTATGAGCATCATTTATAACCATAATGTTTGCAGAAGGTATATCTATTCCCACTTCAATAACTGTAGTCGCAATTAAAACATCATACATCTTATTAAGGAATTGGTACATTACTTCTTCCTTCTGCTTCCAGGACATCCTTCCGTGTATTAATCCTACATTCAAATCCTTTAGATATGTATTTGTTAAATCATCATAATATTTTTCAGCAGATTTGAGTTCAAGCTTTTCTGATTCTTCAACTAATGGATATACTATAAACGATTGCACTCCTTCTTTAGATTTATCAGCGATAAACTTATAAATCTCCGGAAGTTTAGACTCACCACGTAATGCTGTTTGAATTGGAATTCTATTCTTCGGCATTTCATCTATAATGGATACATCAAGATCACCATACAACGTCATCGTTAAAGTACGAGGAATGGGTGTTGCACTCATAACTATAATATCGGGAGTAACCCCTTTCTGTTGAAGCCTTCCTCTTTGCTGCACACCAAATCGATGCTGCTCATCCACTATGATTAATTTTAAATCTTTGAACTTTACCTTCTCCTCAAACAATGCGTGAGTACCAATTATAATGTCTGCTTCCTGAAGTTCAATTTCTTCAAGAGTTTTATCTTTTTCGGATTTCTTTTGTCCACCTAATAATAAACTAACTTTAATTTTCTTTTCAGGAAAAACTTCTGCAAGCTTATTCATCATATTAGAAATATTTTTTGCATGTTGAGCTGCAAGTATTTCTGTTGGTGCCATTAACACTGCCTGATGTCCATTATCAACTGCGATTAACATTGCTATTAACGCAACAATAGTTTTTCCACTACCTACATCTCCCTGTAGAAGCCTGTTCATAGGTTTCTCTGCTTCCATATCTTTTCTGATTTCACTTAGTACTTTAAGCTGAGCCTTGGTTAATTCGTAAGGTAAAGTTTTTAGAAAGGCAGAAACAAGACCGCTCTTCACTTTCATTGAAATTCCCTTTAGTTCAGTCTTATAGTTCTTATATCTTAATGCAACAAGTAATTCAATATAAAGAAGTTCTTCAAATTTCATTCTTCTAACTGCATCGTGAAGTTTATCCATATTCTCAGGAAAATGAAAATTCCTCACTGCATCTTTTAAAGGCATCAATTTAAATTCTTTAAGAAGATATTCCGGTAAAGTTTCTTCAAGTAGGTAAGCATATTTCTCGACTGCATACGAAACAATTCTTCGCAAACTAAGTTCGCCTATGTTTGTTGCCTTAAGTTCTTTTGATGAGCTATATATAGGAATTATTTTACCAGTGTTCAGGTAACTTACTGATTCATCATCAGAGATTTTATCAAAATCAGGATGTGTAAATTGTAAATTATCATATTGTGAAATTTGAGGTTTTCCTGATACAGCAAACAATTCACCTTCTTCAAAAACTCCTTCAAAATACTTTACACCCTGGAACCAAACACAATCTATGAATCCGGTTTCATCAGCAAAATGGACTTTTAATAACTCTCTTCTTCCGCCTAATCTTCTTTTCTCAATGCTTTTTACTGTGGCAATAATAGTGACTTCACCATCATACCCTTCCATTACATATTCATAAAGTTTTGCTATAGTAACAGTACTGCTTCTATCTAAGTGTTTATACGGAAAATAAAAAAGCATATCCCTGATGGTCTTAATTCCAATCTTATAAAAAGATTCCGCTCTTTTTGGTCCAACATTTTTAATGTATTGAACTGAGCTTTCCAATATGCTTGCACTATCAGGATTTACTTTTGCCAAATTAACTTTTTAAATATTTATTTGTAAATTTGATATCTATATACACATACTAAAAATAATAATTATTTATCCTTATAAAAACAGGTTATACTTTGGAATGGAAAAAACTTTTATCGACTAAGGTTTTAGGTGAAACCGCAAAAGATTTTTATCCTGACGGAAGAAGCAGCTTTCAAAAAGATTTTGATAGAATTGTGTTCTGCTCATCCTTCAGAAGATTACAGGATAAAACTCAGGTTTTTCCTTTACCTGAGAGTGACTATGTACATACCCGTTTAACTCATAGTTTGGAAGTTTCATGTGTTGGTCGTTCCTTAGGTAATCTGGTTGGTGAAGATTTAATAAAGAGACATCCTGAGCTAAAAGAAAATTATTCAAAATTTTCCTTTGGTGAAATTGTTGCTGCTGCCTGTCTTGCACACGATATTGGCAATCCTCCATTCGGACATTCAGGCGAAGATGCCATCTCTGAATATTTCCTCAATGGAAAAGGTAAAGAACTACAGGAACAACTTGATGAACGTAAATGGAGCGACTTAGTAAAGTTCGAAGGTAATGCTCAAGGATTTAGAATAGTAACAAAACTTCAGAACCCAAGTATTAAAGGCGGTCTTCGTCTTACCTGCGCTTCTTTATCGGCATTTACAAAATATCCTAAAGAATCTTTTATTCCTGCTGACCTTCAAGTAAAAGGAAAAGAAAAATTTTACAAGAAATTTGGATTCTTCCAATCTGAAAAAGATTTATTCCTTGAAATTGCTGAAGAAACAGGATTGCAGAAAAAGTATGAAGATAAAAATGTTATTTGGTGTACTCGTCATCCATTATCATTTTTAATGGAAGCTGCAGATGATATTTGCTATCGCATTATGGATTTGGAAGATGGATATCGACTCTCATTATTATCATTCAAAGATACTGAAGAGTTGATGATGCCTTTTGTTGGTAAAGATTCTTTAAGAAGTTATGATGATAGAGAAGAGAAAGATAAAATTGGATACCTTCGTGCAAAATCGATAAATGGTTTGATAAAAGAAATTGCTTCTGTTTTTCTTGATAATGAACAGACTATTCTTGATGGAAACTTCGACAAAGATTTAATATCTATTATTCCTTCTAACAATTATCTTGAAACTATATATGCATTGTCAAAAGAAGAAATATATAGTTACGTCAATGTAGTTGAAAGAGAAGCAGCAGGATTTGAGGTCCTGGGTGGATTACTCGATGCATTCATATCTGCAGTTAATGAACAAGCTGAAGGAAAGCTTTCTCATAGAAACAAAAATCTTCTAAAATTATTCCCTAATAGATTTCAATTAGCTGAACAAGATCTTTATAGCAGGCTTCTAAACATTACTGATTTTGTTTCTAGTATGACTGACTCTTTTGCAGTATCATTGTTCAGAAAAATAAAAGGAATTTCATTACCCGGCAGATAATTAATGTTTTTCCAGTTTCATATCTCTGGTCATTAAATCTGTTGTTGCCATAACGGGATCTTTGTCTTCGAAAAGAATATTGTAGACTTCATTGGTTATTGGCACTTCAACATTTATACTTTTAGCCAAAGCGTTTGCAGATTGAGTTGTTGCAACACCTTCAGCAACCATTTCCATATGAGATAACACTTCTTTTAACTTTTTACCTTTACCAATTTCTTCACCAACAAATCTATTACGGCTATGCCTGCTCATACAGGTAACGATAACATCTCCCATTCCGCTTAGACCAGCAAAGGTTTCAGGAGAAGCACCCATTGCAATTCCCATTCTTGATATCTCAGCAATTCCTCTGGTCATAATTGCAGCTTTAGTGTTATCACCAAACTTAGCACCTTCAACAATTCCGGCACCAATGGCAATAACATTCTTCAATGAACCGCCTAACTCTACTCCAAGTACATCATTAGATGCATAAACTCTAAAATAAGAATTCATAAAAGCTTCCTGAATAATTCTCGAAGTGTCTATACTTTTTGAAGCGGATACAACGGCGGTAGGAATTCTTCTGCTAACTTCTTCAGCATGGCTTGGGCCGGATAAAACTCCAATTTGGTCATCAGATAAATTAGGAATAACCTGCTTTAACATTTGGCTCATTGTTAATAAAGAATCTATTTCAATTCCTTTTGCTACACTAACAAGAATAGAATTTTTTATTGTTTTATAATTTATTTGCTTAACAACGCTGCGCAAGAACTGAGAAGGTACTGCAAGAATAATTAAATGTTTATTATCTAATGATTCTTCAAGTTCAGAAGTAATAAACATTTCCTCAGGAAGTTTTACTCCCGGTAGAAAAGGTTTATTCTCTCTTTCCTTTATTAATTGTTTTGCATAAGATTTTTCAAATTCCCATAAGGTAACATTATGACCATTATAGTGCAGCAAGATTGCTAATGTAGTGCCCCAACCGCCGGCACCAAGTACAGAAATATTCATATTCTCTCAAAATTTTTTTTGTAAAATTAAAAACTTTTCAATTAAATAAAAGGAGAAGTGTTTTAAAATAAAACAGGCGGATAATCAAAAATCACCCGCCCTTTAAAAATCAAATAATTTTTCTATTTCTTTTTTTTAAAACTTACTTTATGCTCAGAGCCATCCAATAATCTAATAACATTTTTACGATGCGTATAAATTACAAGTAATGATAAAAGAATAATAAATGGTAATAAAGTTCCGTATCCCGGAATGCTTGCATTAAAGATATTCTCTCTAATAACCAAAGTAAGCGGGATAGCAATAGCTGCCATTATTGAACCTAAAGAAACATATCTTGAGATAGTTACAACAAGAATAAATAATCCTAATGCAATTAGCATATCAACTGTAACTAGAACAAGTAAAAATCCTAAAGCAGTTGCAATACCTTTACCGCCTTTAAAACCTGCAAAGATTGTCCATATATGACCAATAACTGCTGCAATTCCTGCTATAACCTGAACTAAAGTAAAATCATCAAAAGGAGTGATATTTGTAAAAGGCATATTACCCTGGTATAATCTTGCTACTAAAATTACTGCCAAAGCACCTTTAAGGGCATCAAGCAATATTACAAGAACACCATACTTCCAGCCAAGTACACGCATAACGTTAGTACCGCCGGCATTACCACTTCCGTAGTTGCGGATATCAATTCCCTTTACAAGTTTTGTAATTATAATACTGTTTGGAATTGACCCAATTAAGTATGATAGAATAACAATTATTGCTAAAAGAACCATCGGAACGCTAACCTCTATTTATTGAGAAATTAAATATAATAGTTATTATCGTTAATCGAAAACTAAATATTAAGTTCTTTTGCTGAAATATTATACAATACAGCAAAATTTTTATGCATCCTTCGTCAATTTAGATGCTGAATAGAATTAATTCACCTCAAAAATTATTTAATTAAAATCATCTTCTTGCTATCGACAAAATTCAAGTTACCATCTTTGTTTTTAACTTCAATTTTATAAAGGTAAATCCCACTTGATAATCCTGAACCATCAAAAAATTCTTCATATATACCCGGAGCTTTTATACTCTCAGCAAAGTTTTTTACAACTTCACCTAATGAATTATAAATTGTTAATTTCACTAAAGACTCATTTTTTTTAATTGAATACTTTATCTTTGAACTTGGATTAAATGGATTAGGATAATTTTGATATAAATTATAATCAAATACAATATTATTTTCATTAATATTTACAGGAGTATGAATTGAAAATAGATTTGACAATGTTCTTAGAGTAGAATTACTAAAATATATGATTCTAAATTGACAACTATCTGAATTTACTTCAGGAATAATCCAATCTATGCTATTTGTATTAACATTACTAATAACTTTAGTAGAGTGCACTTTATTATTTACCATTAAATCTATTTTATAGGGACCTGTTTTTGTTCTAAATAAAAATCTCACTTTAATATTTGTCCCTGCAATATATGTTCCTTGCATCTGAGTAATAAACTCAGGATTGAAGTCACCATAAAATAAATTGTTTAGATTCACAGATCTTAATGTATAAATTGGTCCTTTGTAAGTACCAGCCCCAAATCCACTAAGTTCCTTCCAATATGTTATTCCAAGTCCTTTTGCAATCTTTATATCAAGAACGGAGTAGTAGTCATTAACTCTAATAAATCTATAAAAATTCTGCACTTTATAAACTTTCCCGAATATTGCTGTATCAGTTAATGTGACAATTTCTCTTTCATATTCTGAAATTGTATCATATCCCGATGTCAGATTATCATCATAAATTGTAATACCCTTATACTTCAGTTTTCGAGCTTCTTGAACAAAGGTTACCTCTTCTTCTGAATAATCTGTATTAGTTTTATATTTTCTTATAACAAAAGTAGAATCATTCTTAGGTGTAAAGAGAGCTGATTTAAAATAATATATGCTATCACCGGGGACATATGGCTGATAAACACCGTCATAATTCCAGTAGTTCGAGCTATCTCTGGGAATAATTGGAACTATTGGATAATCCTTTATAGCAAAAGTCGTTGAAAAGCAGTACAATGATGTGTCATCTATACTTGTTAATTTTAATTTACAATTTGTGGAGACAATATTTGGAATAATAATATTTTGCTGATTAGTATTAACACTGATTGTATCAGTTGAATAAACAAGGTCATTTATTAAAAAATCTAACTTGTATGGTCCTTGTTTCGTCCTAAATAAAAATCTCACTAATTTATTTGAATTTACAAATACTTCATTCATTTCTGTTATAAATTCCGGATTAAAATTTCCATATAGAGTATCATTAATAAAGAAAGACTTTAAATTATATTCAGGACCACTTGCCGTTCCAGCTCCAACACCCTGAATATCTTTCAAATAGATTATACCAAGTCCTTTAGCAATTTTAATCTCAAGAATTGAGTAGTATTCTCCATTTATGATATGTCTATAGTAGCTTTGTACTTTATATGTTTTTCCTAATATAAGAGAATTGTAAATGGTAACAATAGTTCTTGTGCCTCCAATTGTGGTATCAAAACCGATAGTTAAACTGCTATCATAAATTGTATAACCATCATAAATAACTCTTCCACCTTCCTCAACTAAGGATAAACTTTCTTCAGAATATTCAGTTCTGGTTTTATATTTTCTAATTCTTATATCAGTATTGTTTATGGGAGTAAACAATGCAGATTTAAAATAATATAAAGTATCATTTGGAACATATGCCTGATAATTACCATCATAATTCCAGTAATTTGAAGTATCTCGTGGTATTATATAATTTTGTGAAAAGCTAAGGGAAGGAATTAGCAGAATAAGAAAAATAATATTCTTGAACATTTTAAATCCTTTAAAAAGGTTACCATTTAAAATAATAATTTATTTTAAAAATCAAGGATTCATTCTTAATTTTTCTCTATCTGCAATTGCCGCACTGATTGCAAATATTTTCTTAGCTCGGGCATCAAGTAAAACTTTTGCACATTCGGATAATGTAGAACCTGTTGTCATAAGGTCATCTACAAGTAGGATAGTCTTGTCTTTTACTGCATTTTCATTTTTTATTTTAAAGGCATCTTTAATATTTATTTGTCTTTCGGACAAATTCATTTTGGTTTGTGAAGCTGTGTTCTTAATTCTTTTTACAGCTTTATATTCAGCAGGAATTTTTATCTTACTACTCAATCCCTTTACAATATAATCACTCTGATTAAAGCCTCTTTCAGCTTTTTTAATCCTATGCAATGGGACCGGAATAATTAAATCAACTTTATTGTTGGTTATAAAATCTCTTTTTGCTTCTGCAATTTGTTCACCAAGATAAATTCCAATTTTAAATCTGCTTCTATACTTTAAATGATGGATGATGTTTTGAAATTCTTTTTCTCTTTCAAAAACATATAATGCATCTATACCTGAAATAATTTTTCTGTTATAATATTTTCTGTTAAACTCTTCCTGAAGAAATTGGACATCTGGCTGTTTTATATTTTCTTTACAAGTTGAACAAATAATTTCTTCATTGATGGAGAGATTATTACCGCATCCAAAACATATTCTTGGAAGAAAGAAGTCCGCAATTTCAACAAAGAAGTTTTTTATTTGCATTAAAGCATTCCGGTCCTTTTTCTAAAAAACCATTCAGCAGCAAGAAGTATTATCATAACTCCCATTAGCCATTCATTTGACCATAAATCTATTTCTTTTTTCTCTATCTTTTCAACTTTACTTTTTTCTAATCGACTTTTTAGCAGTTCAAAAATTTTCTTATAATTCTTATAATAAATAAATTCACCCCCTGTGCTGCTTGCAAGTGTGCTTAGCATTTCTTTATCCATAGATGTATTCACCATTTCAATATCAACTTCACCAACATTAAATGAACCTGCATCACCACCAAGTTTTGTATTATTTCTTACAGCTTCTCCTGTAAAAGTATAGTCACCGGGTTCTTCAGATGCCAGTGTACCTTCATATAATCCATTTTCCAAAGGAGTTAACGTAAGATCATTTATACTATTTTTATTTTTAATTTTAATTTTCACTTCAGCATCTGAAACAGGATTAAAAGATTCATCATAAACCTGCGCGTTAAATTCAACTGGTTCACCAAGAGCATAAGTTTTTTTAGTCGTTCTTATTCTAACCTGCTTTTTCTCTTCACTTGAATTTAGCCACTGAATATTATTATTAATAAAGAGGTCAAAAAGCTGAAGATTCTTTGTCGCAGTTTCTAATTTCCACTTCCATAAATCTTTTGCAGTAATTGCAAGCGAACGTTTACTTCCCAATCTTCTTGTAATTATTAAAGGATTATCAATTACATTATTATTTATCTTTATTGTCGCCAAGACTTCAGACTCAGGTTTTGCTTTTATTTCTAATTGTGGCTGCAAAACCGGAGGAAGATTATTCCATTCATTAATAGTATTCCCTTTTATCAAAGGATTATCTGTTTTACCTGTAATTAAATTTGGCTGTACTTCAGTAAACCCTTCTCCCTGTTTTTTGAAGGAAAATGGAAGTTCATTCTTTAACAAATTAAGTTTATTGTAATCAGTATTCTCTGTAAGGTTTATAAAGAATGGTGTATTTTTATTAGAAATTTTATTTGACACTTTATTAATTAAATCATCTGGAGTATTCTTCCCGGGAAATCCAATTAAATAAAAAATATCAGCCTGTTCAATTAATTTATTTCTGTCGTCATTCTCTAAAAATTTTGAAGCAGTAATTTGTGTTATTGTTTTTATGCTTAGATTTTTATCCTGTTCAAGTGTATTCCTGAAAAAAGATAAATCTGCAGAAGGTGAACCTGCGAGAATTAAGACATTAACTTTATTATCAAGAACATTTGCATAAACAATTTTTTTATTGTTCTCTTTATTAAATTCGCCATTCATTACTGTTGCAGAAACTACTATCTTCTTCTCACCAGGCGAACGTGGAGTATAATCAAAATTTACCTGACTACTTCCCTCTTCAGTTAATGTGATATCCTGATTACCTATTACAATATTATTTTCAGATAAAGTAATTTTTATTTGCTGACCCACAAATCCCTTGTTAGTAATTGTAGCCGAAATTACTGTGGGTGATTCTATGTAGATATATTCATTGAACAAAATATTTTTTACTTCAATATCATTTCTTTGAGTAGTATCTCCAAGTCCAATTGTATAAACTGGGACATTTAATTTCTCTGCAGCATAAACCGGATTACTGCCTGATGTAATTACTCCATCCGATATTATTACTATTGATGAAATATTTTTATTAGCATCAATATTGCTGAATATCTTTGAAAAATTTGTATTAGCTTCTGATAAGTTTAATGAGGAATCATTACTAATTTGCTTAACATTCAAACCAAAAGTCTTAGCTTCTCCATTAAATTCATTTAAGTTATTATTAACATCATCAAAAATATTTTTTAAGTTTTCTTCTTTCCCTGTCCCATCGTTTATTGTCATTGATTTTGAATTATCAAAATAAAATTGAGTAACAGGCTGCATTACTTTTTTTGTTGACAGAGAAATTACAGGTTCAAAAATTATAAACAGTAATATTACTAATGCTGCTATTCTTAATGTCATTAATAGAATCTTTTTTGGTAAGTTTATTTGTGGAATTGTATACTTATATATGTAATAAGCATATCCAATTACTGCAGCAAAAAGGATAAAAAAGTACCAGGGGCTATAACTAAAAGCTAAATTAAATTTTTCTACATTAAACATAAGTGTACATAATCGCAAGACTTTAGTCTTTTTTATAAATTTCTTCTATATCCCATTTTTTCATTTTATCATAAGCAACATAGTCAGTAAGGTCAAAATGTATTGGAGTAACGGAAACGTAATTTTTTCTAACAGCGAACTGATCGGTTTCAATTTCAGTATCCACTTCCATCAAACTTCCTGTAAGCCAGTAATAATCTCTTCCATATGGATCCTTGCGCTGTTCATAAATATCATCCCACTTTGATTTTCCCTGTTTAGTAAGAACTATACCTGCAATTTCTTCTTCAGGTAGGTCAGGTACATTAACGTTAAGTAATGTTCCTTTAGGAATATCTTTACCAACAATTTTCAGAGCTAATGTTTTTGCAACCTTACCCGCGTAATCAAAATTATTAGCACCGTGACTTGTAACTGATATTGCAATAGCAGGGACATCCATAATTGCTGCTTCACGAGCAGCCGATACTGTACCTGAATAAATAATATTTATGGCAGTGTTGGAACCGTGATTTATTCCAGAAACGACAAGGTCAGGTTTTTCCTTCATAATGTTGCGGATACCTATCTTAACACAATCGGCAGGAGTACCATCAACCGCATAGCCGAAAAATTCTCCATTCTTTTTATAATCAATAACTCTCAAAGGAAGAGTCATTGTAATTCCGTGTCCTACTGCGCTTTGTTCTTTAAGAGGAGCAACTACTACTACTTCACCGATTTCTTTTAAAGCATTAACCAGAGCAGATATACCCTGAGAATCTATCCCATCATCATTACTAACTAAAATTTTCAATTTTTTTCCATAATTTAATTGAACATAAAATGTTAATATAACATTTACAGAATATACACTCAATTATATTTGTGCGTCATGGACCGGGATGACAAAAAAGATTACCCTATGAAAAATAGCGTTAAGAAAATGATAGAAGCGAAGCGTTAAAAACAAAATCTGTTTGAGGAGTCCCTTTAGGGACGACGAGTTATTTTGTTTTAACGAAGCGAAAATCATTTTTAGCTACATTTTTAATAATGCTTGTCCCTTCGGGGTTGCTTCTTTTGTATCAAGACAAAAGAAGTTAAAAAAAATAAAAATGATGACAGCCTAAAGGAAAAGGAATTGAAGTACCACGATTAAAATCTTGGGCTAACAAAATCCTTATTTAGGTTAAGCCATGAATTTCCCATATGAATCAATGGATGACTTTCATGAGTGAAAGATTTTATTCTTCATCACCTCTCTTTTTGTCTATCTACCTTTACATTCATATTTTAGCTTATTAATTTTATGTGAATATGATAATCCTTAAATCAGCTATATTTAATAAATATTCTAATGTAATTTTTGGCTTTTCGACAAAAGCCGGTGAAAATGGTGCACCATATTATTTTAATGTTTCCAGTTCAGTTGGTGATGACCCTGAAAATGTTAATGCAAATAGAAAAAAATATTATGAAGGATTAGGTTTAACAAATGATAATATCTGCTATCAAAAACAAATACATAGTGCTGTTGTAACTTATGTAGATAAACCTGGTCATTGTGGTGAAAGTGATGCAATGATTACTAATAAACCTAATCTTGGGTTAGCTATAAGTACAGCAGATTGTACTCCGGTTTTTGTTTATGATAAAATAAAAAAAGTTATAGCAGGTATTCATTCAGGTTGGAAAGGTACTCAGCTTAACATTATAACCGCTGCTCTTAAGGAATTAAAAGATAAATTTAATTCAAATCCTGAAGACCTGATTGTTTACATTGGTCCCTCTATTTCTCAGGATAAATATGAAGTAGGTAAAGAGTTTATGGATATTTTTGATTCAAAGTTTATTAAAAAAATTAATAAGAAATTCTATTTAAATGTATCAGGAATAAATTATAAAAGAGTTTTAGATTTCGGTATACCAAAAGATAATGTCCAGTATTCAACTTTATGTTCTTACGATATGAAGAACTTACTTCATTCTTATAGAAGAGATGGAATAAAATCAGGAAGGTCGTTTGGCATTATTGCTATGAAAGGTTTTTATGGAAAATAAGTTTAAAGTCGCTGTGTTATATATTTTGGTATGTTTAATTTGGGGTACTACCTGGTTCGCCATAAGAATTAGTCTGAATGACCTGACTCCATTCTTATCTGCGGGAATAAGATTTATTGTTGCCTCAGTTATAATTTATATTATTATGCTCATTAAAGGATATAAACTTCAGCTGGATAAAATTGCTGTAAGGCTTTATCTGGTTATGGGATTTTTTTCCTTTATGATTCCATTCGGTTTAGTTTATTGGGGTGAACAATTTGTTCCTTCAGGATTGGCTGCAGTTTTATTTGGAGTATATCCATTCTTCATTGCCTTATTTTCATATATATTTTTAAAATCAGATAAAATTGGTTTATTCAAAATACTCGGAATGCTTTTAGGATTTGGTGGAATAGTAATAATTTTTTCTGATCAATTTCAAGGTGATCTTTCCATTTATTTTTGGGGAATGTTAGCTATTGTACTTAGTGGTTTTATGCAGGCTGTTGTTGCTGTTGGTGTTAAAAAATATGGACATCATATAAATCCCCTTACCATAAACTTTATTCCAATGGCTATTACCGGAATTTTTATGACTCCAATCGCTCTTCTTATAGAAGATACTTCTCATCTCAACTTTTCACAGGAAGCAATATTATCAATTCTCTTCCTGGCTCTATTTGGAAGTGTAATTTCTTTTTCATCTTACTATTGGCTGCTTAAAAGAATTAATATAGTAGTCTTATCCATTGTAGCATTTATTACTCCTATCATTGCACTTATTGTTGGATGGATTTTCAATAATGAAATTTTATACTTCAATCACATTTTAGGTTCTGTTTTTGTTCTATTAGGATTATTAACAGCAAACCTTGGAACAATGAAGTTTTCGTTTAAAAGAGCCTGACATCTATATTCTTTGCTTTTGTACTTTGACTTGTATGTCTAAACGCATACTCTTAATTTTAATATATAACTTTATGGACTTTCTATGCAAAATATAATCCGTATTAAAAAAGCTGTCTTCTATGCTTATCACGGTGTTCTCTCAGAAGAGCAGAGTGTTGGCGGCAAGTTTGAAGCGGATATTGATATTTATACAGATTTCAGTGCAGCTGCTAAACACGATAGTCTTAGAGAAACAATTGATTATGTAAAAGCATATAAGCTTATTTATGATATAGCTTTATCTGAAAAATATTACTTACTTGAAGCCTTAGCTAATAAAATGGCTGATGCCATCTTAAAGAATTTTAATAATGTTGAAAAAACTGCAATCAAAATTAGAAAGAACAACCCTCCATTAGGTGGGGTTGTTGATTTTGTTGAAATAGAAATTATCAAAGAAAAAAAGGATTTATTAAATCAGTAATATTGTCCATATCGGATTAGGCTCAAATGAAGGCTTAAGAATAAAATATTTATTAATAGGCTTGTGCAATATAGCTAAAATTCCAAACTGCAAAATACTTAAGGTATCTAAAGTATATGAAACAAAACCTTATGGTTATCAGGAACAAAATAATTTCTTAAATACTGCAGCTTTAGTAGAAACCGATTTATCTTTAGATCAATTTTTAACTGAAATTAAAGAAATTGAGAAACAGACCGGTAGAAAAAATATTTTACGATGGGGTCCAAGAACTTTAGATATTGATATCCTATTATTTAACAATTTAGTATATTCTGATGATAAAATTTCTGTTCCTCACAAAGGTTTATTAAAAAGAGATTTTGTCATTTATCCTTTGCTTGACATTAATCCGGAACTTGTTCATCCGGGAACTAATATTAAATTAAAGGATATAAATTTCAGCGATTTGGTAAGCAATATTATTAGAAAATTAAATATCAATTTATTCAATTATATTGAGAAATAAATATTGGATCAGCCGGAAATAAAGTACATAGCTATTGAAGGGGTAATTGGTTCAGGCAAAACAAGCTTAGCTCAAAAAATTAAGAGTAAGTTAAATGCAGAGCTGATACTTGAACAATTTGAAGCTAATCCTTTTCTTGAAAAATTCTATAATGATAGAAAAAGATTTGCATTCCAAACTCAGATGTTTTTTCTGATAAATAGATTTAAACAACAGCAGGAATTGAATCAGGAAAATTTATTTTCAGAATATCATGTATGCGATTATATTTTTGATAAAGATAAAATTTTTGCATACTTAAACTTATCAGGTGAGGAACTTAAACTTTATGAAAGTTTATTCCCTTTGCTTGAGCGTAACTTGCGCAAACCGGATGTTGTTGTTTACCTTCAGTCAAGTGTTGACCGGTTAATGTATAACATTCGTAAACGCGGAAGAAAAATAGAACGTAATATTACAAAGAGTTATATTGAAGAATTAAGCGATTCATACAATAACTTTTTCTTTCAATATGCCAAAACTCCTTTAATAATAGTTAACTCTTCTGAAATAGATTTCGTTAACAATGATGATGACTTTAATGAATTATTTAAACAGATTTTCCGGACAGATAGAGGATTTATCGAATACTTTAAACCGGAAACTAGAAAATTATTATGATTAAGCTTATTTTATTTTTGATTGCCTTCTTTGGCTTCATGTTATTTTTCAAAGCAGTTCGATTAATCTTTTCTTTTAGAAGATTTACTTCAGGTGCTAACCAGAATTTAAGAAATGATGATAATGTAACTACTGGAAAAAACTCTAAGTACTCTAATGTTCAGGATGTTGAATACACAGAAATTACTGATGGTAAGGATAAAAAAAGCAATTAAGATTTATGTCTAAGAACAATATCCTTTCAAAATTCATTTATGGTTTTGTTAAAAAAGTTTTGTCAGTTGAAGGAGTTAAAGATTATACCTTAAATAATCCCAAAAGAATTTTAATTATACGCCAGCATAATCAACTTGGAGACCTTCTTGCTGGAGTTTCATTATTCAGAGCAATTAAAGAAAAATATCCCGATGTTGAGCTTACGGTTATTCTAAGTCCTGCCAACTATTCCGGAATGATTAAAAATAAATTTATCGATAATTATTTTATTTTTGATAAAAAGAAAATTTTTAACCCCTCTTATTTTTTTAAGTTAATTAAAGTACTCCGCAGAAATTATGATATAGTTATAGTTCCTGTTACCGTTTCAATTTCTTTTACAAGCAATTTACTTTCAAGACTTGCAAAAGCAAATTTAAGAATCGGTCCGGCAAGTCTTGATGGTAAAGAAAATGAATCAGCATTTCTCTTTAATAGAAGAGTACCTATAAACTGGCAGGCTCATCCTGATTCTAATGTATCTGAAAGAAGTTTAGATATTGTTAGACCTTTTGGGATTTCAACAACCAATTATAAATCTGAAATTACATTTGATAAAAAAGATACAGATACTGCACTGGATTTTATTTATTCACTTGATAAAAAGAAAAATGAATTGCTTATTGGACTTCATCCCGGAGCAGGCAAACCGCAAAACAGATGGTCTTTAAATAAATATGTAGAACTGCTTGATAGAATAAATGAAAAATATCCCGTTAAGTTTTATATTACCGGAAGTATTAAAGACCTTGAAGAAATTGACTACATAAAATCTCACAGTAAATTAACATTAGGTATTTTCATAAATAAGCAGATTCCTGAGGTTGCGGCTTTAATATCTAAATCAGATATCTTTATTTCAAATGATACAGGAATTATGCATGTTGCAGGAACAACCAATACTCCTCAAATCTCTATATTCGGACCTACTAATCCATTCAATTGGGCACCCATCGGAGAAAACAAATATTTTATTAGAAATTCTGATTTGATTGATGACGTTGATATTGATGATGTATTTCTTTTATTTGAGCATATAATTAATAATAAAAAGAGTTAACCTGTTGAATAAGTATTTTGCTGCCATTGATATGGGAACAAATTCTTTCCACCTTATTATAGTTGAAGTTAAAAAAGATGGTAAATTCAAGATCATTGACCGTGATAGGGAAGTAATACGTTTAGCTTCACGTAAAGGAAATGAATTAAGTATAATTTCTGCTGAAGAAATTGAAAAGTCCGTAAACATAATTAACAGATATGTTACTCTGGCAAAAACTTATAATGCTGAAATTAAAGCAGTTGCTACAAGTGCTATTAGAGAAGCAACAAATAGAGATGATTATGTAAAAACCATTTTTGAAAGAACAGGCCTTCAAATAACAGTTCTTAATGGGAAGAATGAAGCATTATTAATTTTCCAGGGAATTCAAAAAGCGTTAAACATTGAGGATAAAAACGTAATTTGTTTTGATATTGGAGGAGGGAGCAGTGAAATAGTCTATGCACAAAAAAGTAAAATCATAATCTCTGAAAGCATAAAAATTGGAGCTGTTCGTTTATCTAAAAAATTTTTTCCTGATTATATTATAACTGAAAAAGCTATTAAAGATTGTGAAGCATTTATTTATAACAACCTTACATCAAATTTTTCCTTACAGAAAAAATTGAATTTTGATATTGCGGTAGGTACATCTGGTACTATTCAATCTACTGCTTCATTAATATCCTTCAAAAAGCATAAATTTCCTTCTTCATTAAATAAATACAAATTCACTCACGAAGAATTTATTAATATATTTTTAGAAGTAATAAGTCATAAGTCTTTAAAAGAAAGAATGAACATCCCTGGCATTGAACAAAGAAGAGCAGATATACTTCCTGCAGGATTGATAATAATGAAAGTCCTCTTTGAGTACTTTGATGTAAAAGAAATGATTATTTCTGAATATGCATTGAGAGAAGGAGTTGTATTAGACATGCTTTACTCTCAGGCAGAATATCCATAAAATTTTCTAACTCTTTTTTACTCCCAAACCAATACCATCACCAATAGGGAGGATAGTAGTTTCAAGCTGAGGATGGTTCATAAACATTTTATTAAACTCTCTAATATGCACGGAAGAGACATGCATATTTTCAGGTTCCTCATTAACTGCAGCCCACCCATGCCATAATAAATTATCCACAACAATTACCCCCTCATCATTCAGCAAGTCAATTGAAAGTTTTAAAAGCTCAGCATAATCTTCTTTGTCAGCATCCAGAAAAATAAAATCGAACTTGATTGTAAATTTCTTCATCGATTCAAGAGCATCTCCATCAATTACCTTCACCTTATCAGTTAATTTTGCTCTTTCAATATACTGTTCTGCAAGCTTAATGTTATTCTTGCTTTTTTCTAATGTATAAAGAATTGCTCCTTCATCTATTCTTCTGCCAAGTCTTATTGCAGTGTATGCTATTGCAGTACCAATTTCTAATAATTTAACAGGCTTTTTAATTTTTACTAATAACTCTAAAAATCCTGCGGACATGCTGTAAAGAATCGGAACTTTATTCTTAGATGCAAAGTCTTCCATCTCTGTAATCAAATCATCCTTTGCAGGTGTAAGGCTATTTAAATATTGTAATTGTATTTCTTTAATAATTTCAGGCATTGAAAATTCTTTCTTTAATTATGTTTATTTAAGTAGCATCATTTTTTTAGTTAATAATTTTCCTGCTGTTTCAACTGAATACAAATATGCTCCAGATGGTGCAACATTTCCATTTGATAATTTTCCATCCCATCTAAAAGTATTATAACCTGAGTTAAGTACTCCATTAAATAATTCAGCAACTTTTTCTCCGAGCACGTTATAAACAATCACTTTACCCGGCTGATTTGTTAAAGAATAAAATTCTATAGTAGTATTAAGATTAAAAGGATTTGGATAATTTTGTGCTAAAGTATAATCATCAGGTAAGTAAAAAGATGAAGTATTTAAAGTAACTAATAAATTTTTTGTATCAATTCTGTATACACCTTCTTTTGGTTCACGAATTTCATTTCCCCCACTGTCTTTGTATGTAAAATAAACTCCATTAATATTATTTAAATAATTATTTAATTGAAATTGAGTTTTCTGATTATCTCCTGTTAAGGACATCGGAATAAGAACATCAGATTGATAAATAATAATTTTATAATCAGTTGTAGAGGAATTTGAATAAAATGCTTTGTTAATATAAATATTGCCTAAATTATCTTTTTGAAGATTTGGATAATTTATTGCTCTTAATGCTGATAGCAATCCATAACCTCTTAAGTTATTAGGATATTTTGAACTATCGGCAGTTTCCAGTAGGATGCTTCTTAATTGAACATTATTTAGATGAGGATAAGATGACAATAAAAGCGCTGCTGTTCCACTTGCCAGTGGGGTTGCTAATGATGTTCCTGATGCATAATAATATTCTGTAAATCCTGCAGTTGATGCTGCATAAACTCCTGAACCAAGAGCGGTTACATCCGGTTTAATTCTATTATCGAATGAAGGTCCTCTACTGCTAAATCCAGTAACTCTATTATTTAAATCCACAGCTCCGACAGCAATTACATTAAAGCCATCAGAAGGAGAAGTAATATAATACCAACTTGTATTTCCTTCATTTCCGGCGGCTGAAATTACTAAAACTCCTTTTGAAAAAGCTAATTCAGCAGCTTTAGTAACAATCGTCGATTTGCCATCCATGTCTTTATAAGTATATGAATAAGTGGAGTCATCAAATTCACTATATCCTAATGAACTGCTTGTTATATCAACTCCCTGATTCTCCATCCAAATTAATGCAGCTGCATAATTATCTTCTTCAATATGAGTTTCACTTCTAACATCTTCTGTCTTGGCCAGCAAAAAACTTGCATCATAGGCAGGTCCAATTAATTTACCGTTCGAATATCCTGCCATTGTTGAGAACACTGCAGTACCGTGATTATCCTGACTAAAATCATCCCCGGTTTCATTAGCTGTATTATTGTCCTTAAAAATAAAATCATACTCAGCCAATACGTTTTTAGATTGTAATGATTCGTGCATCTTCCATCTAAAGCCTGAATCCAAAATACCGAGTATAACATTTTTACCAGTAATCCCCTTCAAATGCACAATAGGAACTTGCAATTGATCCACTTGAGCGAAAGAAGGACCATATAAATTTTCGCTTGAATTAAATCCTTTATTGAGGTTCTGATTTTCTTCAACTTTTTTAAATTTATTTTTTTTAACGGGTTCAATCTTTTCAATAAAAGGAAGTAATTTAATTTCTTTTACCTGTTCATCAGTCAAATAAGCTGAAACAGAGTTAAACCATTTTAATTCATTTTCTATTTTAATATTAAATTTTACAAGTTCATTTATGTATTCTCTTTTGATAGGAACATCAGTGTAATCAATGTAGTCATCACCTAATAATTTTTTTCTTCTTTCAATCGCTCTTTCAGTAAGTTCAGATTCGGCAAGTTGATATATACTATTTCCTTTATATAAACTTTCCTTTGCATCAATACCTTTATCTTTAAAATAAATAAAGTACTTCGATTGAGCACTTAATGAAATCGTAAACAGCAAAGCTGCAAATATTAATAGCTTTTTCATTTCCAATCAAAATTTGTTTGATATTAAAGATAATAAAAATAAAATATACAAGATGATTTTTGCGTGAGATATTCGTGTACTTTGCGTACTTATTTTATGCCTGAAAAAATTCTTTCAGAACGGATGGACTTTAATAATTTGATGTATTCTTTAAAAGGAATTGTCTGGTCCCAGGACCAATATATAAGAAATGCTTTACCTAAGATATAATCTTCAGGAACATAACCCCAGTAACGGCTGTCCATACTTTGGTCCCTGTTATCTCCCATTACAAAATAATAATTTTTTTTAAGCACATAAAATTTTACAGGAGTTCCATTAACAAAAACGACAGTACCTTCAGGACTAACAACTTTTTTATTAAACTCTCTGTTTATTATCATTCCCCAATCAATTATATTTTTATAATTAATATTTATTGTATCCCCCGCTTTGGGAATGACAAGCGGACCATAATTATCACTATTCCATTTATTATTTGAAGGAAAAATTCTTCTTTCGCTTATGCCTTTTTCTTTCATATGATTATCTGAAAAGAAAACTGTAGATGGTATATCAATCTTTTTGCTGTTTACATAAACGATTTTATTTTTTATAAAAACAGTATCTCCAGGCCCTGCAATAACTCTTTTAATATAATTAACTTTTGGCGTTGGATGAAGCTCTCCTTTATCCCCCGGATACTCAAAAACAATTACATCATTTTGTTTTGGCTTTCCGACACTAAATAAATTTACATAAGGAATTTCTATATTTATTATTGGAATGGTTTTGGGAGTGCATATGGTATATGCAGCTTTGTTAACTATTATAAAGTCACCCGGTAGAAGTGTTTTCTCCATTGAACCCGTGGGAATTTTAAAAGCATCAAATAAAATACTTTTTATTATAAGTGCGGCAATAAAAGCAATAAGCATATTCCGGATAAAATATGATACTCTTCTATTATCTCCTTCCTGCTCCTGCTTTGTATTTTTTAATTCCTCTTGGTTTTCGATATTATCCACATCAATCTTAATTTATTCATCAATCTGCAGTACTGCTAAAAATGCTTCCTGTGGTATCTCTACATTACCCACCTGCTTCATTCTCTTTTTACCTTCTTTTTGTTTTTCAAGAAGTTTACGCTTACGAGAAATATCACCACCATAACATTTAGCAAGCACGTTTTTACGCAAAGCTTTTATTGAAGACCTTGAAATTACCTTAGTTCCAATGGCAGCCTGAACAGAAATCTCAAACATTTGTCTTGGAATTAAATCTTTTAGCTTGCTGCAAACTTTGCGTCCCCAATCATAACTTTTATCTTTATGAACAATCATCGATAAAGCATCAACAGGTTCACCATTCAAAAGAATATCTAACTTAACCAGTTCTGATTCTCTATAGCCAATATATTCATAATCAAATGATGCATATCCTCGAGTTGTTGATTTCAACTTATCATAAAAATCAAAAATTATTTCTGACAAAGGGAACTCATATTGAATATCAGCACGGGTTGGATCAATGTAAGTTGTATTTTTATAAATACCTCTTTTATCCATACTAAGCTTCATTATATTACCAACATATTCTGAAGGACAAACAATCTGAGCTTTTACATAGGGCTCTTCAACATAATCAATATCTCCAACAGGAGGCATATCAGCAGGATTATCAACAACTATCTTGTCTCCATTTTTCTTATAAACATAATACTCAACGTTTGGAAGTGTTGTAATAATAGATTGGTTATATTCTCTGTATAATCTTTCCTGAACAATCTCCATATGCAGAAGTCCAAGAAAACCACATCTAAAACCAAACCCAAGAGCAACAGAAGTCTCAGGTTGATAAATCAGAGCAGAATCATTCAATCTAAATTTTTCAAGTGCATCACGTAAATCTTCAAATTCATCTGAAACAGTTGGATAAAGTCCGCTATAAACCATTGGTTTAACTTCCTTATATCCATGCAAAGGTGCTGGTGCACCATTTCTGGCATGAGTAACAGTATCACCAACCTTGGTATCGTGTACATCTTTAATACCTGCAATAAGGTAACCTACATTACCTGCACTAAGTTCATCTCCTTTAATCTTTGCTAAACCTAATGTGCCAATTTCTTCAGCAGTAAATTCTTTATCCGTAACAAAGAATTTTATTTTATCACCTGTTTTTAAAGTGCCATCAAATACTCTTATGTAAGCAACAGCCCCTCTATAAGGATCAAATATAGAATCAAATACTAATGCCTGAAGCGGAACATCAGGTTCACCTTTAGGAGGAGGAATTTTTTTTACAATTTCTTCAAGAAGTTCACTTATTCCTAATTTAGCCTTTGCACTAACCAACAGAATATCTTCATCATTACACCCGATTAAATCTATAACCTGATGTTTAACTTTATCAATTTCTGCACTTGGTAAATCAATTTTATTAAGAACAGGAATAATTTCTAATCCAGCATCAATGGCTAAATACAGATTACTAATAGTCTGTGCTTCAACACCCTGCGCAGCATCCACAACAAGAATAGCCCCTTCACAAGCAGCCAATGAGCGGGAAACTTCATAACTAAAATCCACGTGCCCTGGAGTGTCAATTAAATTTAAAATATAATCCTGTTTATCCAAAGATTTATATTTCATTTGAATAGCGTGAGACTTAATAGTAATACCACGTTCACGTTCAAGTTCAAGATCATCCAAAAGCTGAGCTTTTGCCTCACGTTTTGAAACTGTTCCAGTCTCTTCAAGAAGACAATCAGCTATAGTAGATTTACCGTGATCAATATGCGCAATAATGCAAAAATTTCTAATATTTAACATTGTATCCGAAAAAATTAAGATGATTAATATAAATACGAAGCACCCTAATTAAAAGTGAAAAGGGATAACATTTAGTTGATATTCATCCTTTTTTATCTTAATATTATTCGTTCTTCTATTGTTGATATATTCCTAGGGAATATTATAAAATTTATATTGCTTTCGAAAATAATTCTTTTAGGTATATTATTTAGATACAAATTAGAGAGTATTTATGTTTTCAACTGTAAGATATTTTATAAAAACCAGCATAGCTTTTCTTATCCTAGGCATTCTCTTAGGTCTCCACTTAATTTTTTCCAAATATTTTGGCTCAAGTTATCCTCATCCAGATTTAGTTTCAGCACATACTCACGTAATTCTTGTTGGTTCAGTTATGATGATGATAATGGGAGTTGCCTTATGGTTCTTCCCTCGTCCCGGCAAGGAAGATAAGCTTTACAAACCAACATTAATTTTAGTCACTTATTATTTTGTAACAATTTCAACATTATTAAGATTTTTCTCGCAGGTTATGGCAGGTTACATTGAGCCTAATAGTACTTTAAGTTTTATAATTGTTGCCTCTTCAACAGGACAAGTATTAGGAATACTTCTATTCTTTATTTCAATGTGGGGAAGAATTCGTTCAGTAGGAAGTCATTTAAGAGAAGAAAAAGGAGAAAGGTTTTAGATTTTTATTTTAGGTATTTCCTATCTACCCCACGGCTATAGTCGTGGGAACCAATTTTAACGACTGTCTTTTTGTGACCTCTCTAATTCATTCTTTTATCTATTTGCATTATCTAAGCCTCATGATTTTATGGTTATACGGAGATGTATATGCATTTGATAAAATTGGTTGTTTATCGTTATTTAATATTATTGGTGGTTCCTCTTTTTGTTATAGCATCTTGCAATAGAAATGATACCCGTTACAAGGGTGAAAGCCAAGGCATAGGTTTAGCAGACAGTTCATCTTCCGATTCAACTTTATACAATACAGCAGCAAACCATCCTATTAAAATTGTTATGTATAATATGGTTGAAGATATGAAGGATATGCAGACGATGGGCAGTCCTGATAAAGATTTTGCACAAGTCATGATAAGGCATCATCAGGGTGTAGTTGAAATGGCTGATGTAGAATTATCAAATGGGAAAGATTCTGAAATAAAGAAGATTGCTCAACAAATTAAAGATTCTCAAAGGAAGGAATTCGAAGAGCTAAATATGTTTATTCACCTAAATAATCAAAAAGAAAAACAAGGATCCGGGCAACCTCCGCAGCATACAATTACAAGTATGCAAAACTCAAACCCGAATCAAGATGCAAATAAAGAACGCACTCCATTGACAGAAATGCTTGCTTTTAATGAACAACTTGTAATGAAGGCTGAAGAGCTTAACCTATCAACGAATTTTGATGAAGATTTTACTAAACTTATGATTATGCATCATCAAAGTGCTATTGATATTGCAAATGTAGAAGTTGCTAAAGGTAAGGACGACAAAATAAAAGAAATGGCAAAGATGATGATAAAACAAAATAAGGATGATATAAATAAATTAAATAAATTATTAGATAAATGAGTCTTATTCAGGAAATAAATGAGTTCTCTAAAAATAAATTAAAAAGAAAAGAAGATCTTGAGTTAATTCTTAATGCTGCATCAAATGACAAAAAACTTTTTGCTGATTTAATTTTTAATGCAAAATATGTGATGGGATTGCAAAGAGTTCTTAAGCAAAATACTACTAATAATGAGGATGCAAAATTTAAAGTACAGCAGGATTACTCAAGTAATTTAATGAAGATAATAGAACAATTAAAAATAGTTGCAAATAATTTTCAACAAAAAGATAAATTCTTTTTTGAGCAAAATTATCTTCAGCTGAATCATAGTTCGTTAAATAATCTTAACGAACTTCTCTCGGACCTTGAATGGGTTAAGATGTATATAAATGATTTAAAACATAGACAGGATAAGAATTAATTTTTTAGGATTGGTGCAATGAAAATTGGAATTCTAGGTTCGAATGAAGTTGGCAAACAACTTGGTAAAAGTTTTTTGCAAATTGGACATGAAATTATAATTGGAACAAATAAACCAACCACTATAGATGATTGGCTTAATCCTGAACAAACTTTGACCTTTTACAGAGGTACGCATAGTGATGCTGCTTCTTTTGGTGATATAATTGTCCTATGTACTTTATGGAATAAAACTAAAGAGATTATATATTCAGCAGGAATAGAAAATTTTGAAAACAAGATTTTAATAGATATAACTTATTCAGATGAAAATTTTCCAGGATTAATTTCCTCGAATGAAAACGATGAAGAATTTATTCAACAATTGCTTCCAAATACCAGAATAGTTAAAGCAATAAATATTTTAAATAGAGATTAACAAATTGAAAGATACCTTATGAAAATTGGAATAATTGGTTCAGGAGTAGTTGGGCAAACGCTTGGAATAGGCTTCCTAAAAAATGGTCATCAGGTAAAAATTGGGACAAGAGAACCCGGCAAATTAAAAGAATGGCGTGAAAAAAATAAAACAGATAATGCTTCTGTAGGTAATTTCAAAGATGCAGCTGAATTTGGTGAACTCATTGTATTGTGCACCTTATGGACAGGTACAAAAAACGCAGTTGAACTATCTGGTATGGAAAATTTCAAAGGTAAAATACTTATTGATGTAACAAATCCTTTGGATTTTAGTGAAGGTATGCCGCCTAAACTTGGTGTTAATGTAGGACACTCAGGCGGTGAACAAATTCAAGGCTGGCTTCCAAATACCAAAGTTGTAAAAGCATTTAATATTATAAATGCATACACAATGATAAATCCAAATCTTGAAGAAGGTAAACCTGATTTATTCATATGCGGCAATGATGCTGATGCAAAAAAGAAAGTAACAGATATTGCAAAAGAATTTAACTGGGAAAGCATTATTGATATCGGCGGAATAAAAGAATCATTTCTTTTAGAGGCTTTAACAATCTTGTGGGTTAACTATGGGTTTAAACACAATCAATGGACTCACGCATTTAAATTGCTGAAAAAATAATTTTTGAATCATTAAATAAAGATTTTTTCGAATTAAACTTTTCAAGAATCGTCCCTTCAGGGCCTCAAAATACTTTTTTATTTTACCCCTAGCTTACGCTGGGGGCTAAATATTGATAAGCACCTCCGAAAATGGATGAGAATGTTCCTGCAGCAGTTAAATTAAAAATTATGTCTTAAATTTAAATTAGCTCTTAGTTCAGTAAAATCCTGAAGCAAGGAATTATATCCATTATAACTTAATCCAAGACTAACCGAGTTTCTTTCGGTTAATCTATATGTACTTGTTAAATTTGTTCCTAGAATTGAATTTTCCTGTTGTTTAGAAAAATTTAAATTCAAGCTTGTATTAAGTCGATTTGATATCCCCATATGCGATAAAAATAAACCATACATTTGTGTTGAGCTGCTTGTTGCAGCATAGCTGCTGCTTATTAGTCCCAATGAAATTCCGCCGGTTAAATTTTCAATTAAGCTAAGGTTAAAATTTAAATTACCGCTATGAACTTTTACAGAATTGTTTTTACTTAAAATGGTTTTATTATCACTACCCTGATAAGAATAAGTAAATGTAATACTGCTTAGTATACCATAATTAACACTAAACATATTGTTTAAACTGAGTAAGAATGTATTGAAGTCTGTCTTTGTTGTATCATTAGATGAATTATTTCCCATTCCCAGAATGTTGGTCATTAAACTTGAATTCCATCCACTCACAACTTGTCCTGATATCATTAAGCCAAATTGGTTTCTAATTGTTGTAAATAATTTTTGGTCTAAAAGATTATCACTAACCCTGCTGTAATTAAGCGATATAAAATAAGGCATAATACCTACAGAAACAGATGTTAAAATTTCCTGCTGATCATTCATTATATAAGGTAATCCTAAAGAATTATAACCAGGACCTACTCTTTTATAAGCAACTGTAAAGTCAACAGGTTGAAAAGAAGCTTTCAATTGAGTAGTATATGCGTAATCGAAGTTTGAGCTTATTCTTGGGATAAAGATACTTTTTACTGCTTTAGGAAGATTCGAAGTTTCATCACTTACTTCCTGTGCATTTATGTCTTTTGTAAATGCACTCCCTGAAGCATCTACTGAAAATAATATTCTATCTTCAAACAGACTTAACTGTCCCTTCGTTCCAATAATTAAATTTTCCTGCGGGGTTACTGCATAAGTATTTCTAATTTCTATAGGAATATTTCCTTCTACTAAAATTGTTCCGTTGTATAATCTAAAACTATAATCACTCTCATCCTGAATAGAAGGCCTCTCAATTGAAGAGATTTTTATTTTTGAATTAAATGATTCCAGCTCGTTAACAACCCAGCTGTATGCTCCTGTATTAGGAGTTTGAGCTGTTACTAATGTATAGGTAACTCCGCCATCTTTTGATAATTCAATTTTCACATCACCATTAAAGCCGCTGCTGCTCCATCTGATAGTCTGCACAGAATTTAATGGAACTTCATCACTTCCATTTGGGAAAAGCACTTGTATAAATTCACCACCTGTGTTTGAAGATGGTTTATCTTTGGCTTTAAGAAAAATTAAATTGAAATAACTTGATTCTTCTTTTCCTATTCCAATTTTTGCTCCGGCAAGAAACCTATCATAACTTCCATCGTCATTACCTCCAAGTACAGCTCTTGAAGTTAAACCGGCAACTGCAGCAAATTGGAATATCCCGGGATTAATATTGAAACCACCTCCACGAATATTTATTTCACCTAATGAATATTCGGAAAACGACTCACTAAAATCTCCAATATATGCCTTACCCCAACTCCATTGTGGAGTAATCCCATATCTGTTTATCTCCTGCCTTGCAGCGCTTCCTTCAGAAGAAACAAATAAATTTAATGGAACTGAAAAAAGATTAAAGAATGTAAATGTTGGCTGAACGTATAATCTATAAGTTGATGGAGGTCTTCTTCGTACCTGACCTTTGATTGAATAAAGTTCACCGAATAAACCTGCTGTACCGGATACTTTTACATTCTTGAACCAAAAACTTTCTGTACTATCTTGAGCTAAGATAGAAGTTGAGATAAATAAAAGAAGCAAAATTAATTTTTTCATAAATATCCTTAAAATCTTATACTTGCTTCTTCACCCGGAACGCTCTCCTTACCATTTTGATTTACTACTGTAAGGTAATAGAAATATAAATCACCTTTCTTAACATCGTTATCTATAACTTTATATTCATCTTCATCAACGTTTACAGTTTTAATTTTAATGGGTTCCTTCCCTCTTTGATAACGATAAATATTATATTCTTTTACATTATTCTGCAAAGATTCATCCCAGATCAGCGTAACAGATTTGGCATCCTTTGTCAATGTAACACTTCCTGGTGCAATCGGAACATCAGTTGTAATAATTTTTACAGGAACACTCATTTTGCTTTCTTCACCATTAACGCTTAGCGATGCCACAGCATACTCGTATTCATTTCCATCTATAATTTTTTCCTGAAAATGATTTTGCCTGATATTTAATAAAGTATCAATGGGAACGAACTTAGCCGCAGCTGATTCTTTCTTATATAATTTATATCCCAGCACCATATTGTCTATGCGATACATATCTTCCCAATTTAAGTAAACAAAATCATTCTCTTTTGAAATTGATAAGTTTATTGGTGTCATTAAATTTATTGGAAGTTTTGGTCGTGCAGTTAATGTATCTGAAAATCCGCTCATCAGGTAACTGGTATTTTCACACGTTAAAGTATAAGTATAATTGTTTCTTCCTGTTAATGCTGAGGAAGTATCTTCCCAAATAATTAAAGAATCATCATTTTGAATCAAAGGAGAAATTAAAAGTAAATCCTGAGTACCTCCATTGTTTCTGTATACATAGTATCCTTTTAGTAATACATCAGGTTTTAACCATTTTAATTTAATGCCTTTTGAGGTTCCTTCTGCTGAGATAAAAATTGGCGGCTGAGGTTTTAAAGTTGTTTTGTATAACGCAAACACCCTATTACTAAACTGAGAAGCCTCACCAAAATTACCTCTCGCAGCTAATTTGTAATAATACATCTTTAGAGGAATTACATTTTCATCATTGTATTTATTCATTGTTGGAGAAAGTTCAGTAATCAAAGTATAAGCTGAATCATAATTTTCACTTCTATAAATTTCAATATTCTTTACAAGAGTTGTATCATTTAACTTCCAGGCAAGTTCAATAGAATTTAATGTATCATTTCCCTTTGCAGTTACTGAATGAACATAAATAGTATTAAAATCTACAGAAGAAATAAATGCATCCTCTGACTTCTTTCCTTCATTTTCGAAAAGGTCAAATGGAATTAAATAATATCTGTAAAGTGCATTAGCGGTAATAGCAGTATCAATAACGTTATATAAAATTTCATTTTCTTTTTGATAAAAACCTTGTTGCACTTTCAAGGGAACTTCTATGTTTTTTAATATATCCTCTCGATAAACAATAAACCTGCTTGGTTTATTTTCTTCAATAGATTTCCAGGTTATAATATTTTTAGATGGTTGATAAACTGCATCGACTACCTTTATTTCAGGAGATTTATACTCTTCCGGAAACTTTACTTCTTTTGTAAGAAATTGTTCAGATGCAGTTATCCTATACTGATAAAGAACATTCTGCTGAGCAGATTGGTCCAGGTAAGCTGCTCCAGTACTTAAAGCAATAACAGGAATATTACCGTATAAATAAGAAGAATCTATTGTTCCAGCATTTTTAATAGTAAGCCAGATATTTATTAATTCTGTTTTATCGGGTAAAATAAATGAAGAGAACATTGGAGAATATTTATCAACATTAGCTAAAAATTCTTCCATAGTTTTGGGAGATGGATTCAAGAATATAGGTTCCCAACTGTTAGAATTTACTAACCTTCGCTCTAATTTATATTCAATATTTACAGATGAACCAAGCTTTACATAAATTCCCTCTTTAGAGGAGACTGCATATCTGCTCTCTTGTGCAAAAACTATACTTGTTATTAAGAGCAATAATAAAAATGTTTTTTTCATCTTCCCTCCATGTAGGAAATTTCATTAATCAAGATGTTTATTTTCATAAGTTATTCCCGCTGCAAGTTCCTGTACCAAAGACGACGCTGCTTGGAGTAATATCGCACTTAAAGTTGAAACTTTTATTCAAACTGAATATTGTAGAACCACATCCAAGAACCAATGGCACTTTCTGTGTAAGGTAAGCTGCTATTGATAAACTTCCGCAGCCGCTTAAGTTTATACTTCCATTTTTATAAATTCCATTTGCACCAACTTCAACAGTTGCATTTGCACCAAATGATGTACAAGTAATTGAACTCATTGATAGATGTGCATTTATAAATCCTATCATTCCTATTCCATATTCATTTCCTGTAGATGAAAAATTCATCCATACTCTTGCATCAAAACCTGCAAGTACTCCAAATGAAGCTTTTGCAATAATTACATCAACATCCAGGTTAGGAACTATAACCGGAACCTGTACTGAGCCAGAGAATAAGATTCCACTGATATTATTTTGGAAAGACTTTGGTAAACCTTTGCTGTAAGAATTATTTGCAAATTTATTTTTTACTTCCTGAGTCATTGATGGATAATCACCAAACAATAAAGCAGCAGTCATAGGTCCAAGTCCCGGTACTTTAACTTTACCTCCTGCAATAAAATACCAACCAGCATTATCAACAAGACATTCAGCACCCACATCAGTAAGTTCCATTCCATTCATATTCTGCGTAGAAATGCTAAATGAACCTCTTAGCCTGCTATTAGCAAAATCAAAACTCCAGGACATAGCACCAAAGGAAAATGGAATATCTTTTACAGATAATGTTTGGTTCTCTGCAACCACATCTCCATAAACTTTAAATGTCATTGTATTTTGTGCAGATATACCTTTAGTCCCAAGCAGTTCTCCGGTGAAAGTAAAGTTTGTCCAATCATTTCCAACAACATTCATTCCTCCTCTTAAACTATCCAAATAAGTTTTTGATGAACCAATCGGCATTCTTTGCCAATATGTTTTATCTAACGAGAATTTGGAATTTGGAGTTTCAGCAAAAATTACTGTTGAATCCGGAGTATGGAAGAACCAGGATTTTATAGATTTATTACCATCAAAAACTCCGGGCTCATATACTGTCCCATAAGAACGGAAACCGGTTGCATCGAGTATTGTATTTTTTGCCTGCATCTCATTTTTACAGAACATTGCCATAACACCTTTATTCTGTAATGAGAAAGATTGAGGGTCAACCATAAATAATGGTTTATTGTCTGCTCCCTTCATATATCTTATCGCCCAGTTTGATAGGTTCAACTTAGGCACTTCAGGTGTTAATGATAATCCACTAATGGTTATATAATTATCATACGAGAAAAATGTTGTCGGCCGAAGTATACCGGTACTATAAATTTTTATAGACTGTTGGCCAGACCATACAGAAAATTTAGATGCTTCATTACTATATAATGATATTGCCTCTATATAAATATTTGCACCTGTCTGTAGTGCAGGCAAGTTATTCATATAAGCGCAATAATCATTTGTATCTTTTGAAACATATAGCGACCACTGGCTCTTATAATCATCATAATTAAGAACAGGACTTCCTATTACATATAATGGAATCACTCCACCAATAGTAAGTTGTGTAAGGTCGAATTCCTGATATCCAAATTGGTCAGGTTTAACAATTAATTTCTTGATTGGAATATTAATAGTTTTAGTTTTTAATTCACCTTCAGTAATAGTTAAATCTGAATTATCAATAAACCATTTCTTTCCGGATAAAGTCCAATTACCCATTCCAAAATCAATGACTTTAGTTGAGTTAATTGGTTCAATACTATTTTTGTGAAGAACTACATTACCGATATCAAGTTTGATATTTTTTGGATTTAATTTTGCATTATATAAATTAAGTCTTGTATTAAGTTTTACAGTATCAAATAACATAATTGATAATGATGAATCAGCCCATGCATCATATCCGCTTAATTTAAATTTCAGTGAACTTCCGTTTATGCCTGCAATTCTTAATCCAGATGGAGCATTTATAGGATTACTTCCATCATATGTAAACACTCCAATAACCTTATCTTTTATACCTGAATTAAATGGAGCATAGACATTCATCCCGGTTAGATTTGTAATTGAACCATAAGTGTTGAATGCAGTTGGTTTAATTACAACCTCTCCTTTAATGATGCCTTCACCTGATGCCTTTGCCAGATGAACACCGATTTTTTTATCAGATACATTTGCTTCAAAAGTATTATAAACAGCAATGCTTAAATTATTAATATTTGTAAATACAATTGATTTGACTGCCTCAGCGATTGGTATACCTCTGCTGTTAGTTTTTACAGATGGTTTAATTTGAACAGTATCAAATGAAACAATTGTATTTTTATCGCTTAAAGTAAATTGCTGATTATCTTTAATATTAATAAAGTTTCCTGATATAAGTACATTTCCATTTTGCTCGTTTAGTTTAGTTACTTCAACAGGAAATCCCATCAGATTTGTAATATCCATACCTTCATAAACACTAAGATTGAAATCTAAAGTTGCGCCACTTGTACCTAGTAAAATTGATTTTTCATCACCAACGAATGTTGTATCCTTAGCATTTTTAGTTGCATTAATTGTAACAGTAACATTCTGAGGTAATCCTTCAAGAACATAATTACCATTTATATCAGTGTTCGTATGAACAGAGTTCAATCCGCTATTGAAAAATACGTGTGCATTCTGGACAGGTTTATTATCCTTACCAACAAATACTCTTCCTGTTACAGAACTTCCCTTTTCCATTCTTATTATGTATGGAACATATTCTTTTGAAACTGAATTATGAATTACTGATATATATTTTCTATAACCTTCAGAACTTGTTACTTCAATTGGAAAGTCCTCACCATCATTTGTGAATTCAAAATTAATCCATCCATTTGTTGTACTTTTCTGAAGCCATTCATTCTGAACTTTTATTTTAACGTTAGCGAACTTTATATTTATCGGGGGATCCGAACTTCTTCGTCTGGATACTTTCTCTGTAAAGGATAAATAAATTTTATGAGTTTTCTTTTGTAACTTAAAAGTTCCAAGGTCCTGATTAGCCGAAGTTATATTAACCATAATAGTATCAGTAAAATACATTCCTGTATTCTTAGGTCTGATAATCATCTTTTGGTTTAACTCTTTAACAGCTTGTGTGGAAAACTTATATGCTAATGGAATTCCATTAGGCAGCTTACCTGAATATTGTGCTTCCACTTCAAGACCATCCCCAATAGTAACGTAAGCTCCTATTCCACGTCCATCCTGATTAGCAACTTTACCTGTTACAAAAGATTCAGGAGTAAGAATTAAATTCTTAAAATATTTTTGTCCGGGTCTGAGTATGCCAACATCTTCTGATAAAGCCTGGTATCCGTTTTTTGTTATATATAAAGTTCTTGTAGGACCATTAGTTAATCCTGTTGCATCTTTTACAACATCCAAATTATCCCATCTTGGAAAATATCCATTTAGATTAGTCTGTCTGGTATCCATATACCAGTTAAACATACCTGATGGATATGAAGTTATCATCATAACATCAACACTGGAAAGAAAATGTCCATTGTCGCTTCTCTGTACTCTTCCCCAAACACTTGGTGCTTGAGGCATTGCTGTGAACTCTTTATTATAAGATCGGAACAAATATTCATCAGCGAATTCAGCAATATCATCTTTTAAAGAGAATCCAAAGAAAATGTTTCCACTGGTTTTATAATTAGCATCCCCTGATTCTGAATTGCTTTCTGCATACAAGTAATATGCATCAAGAAAACCAGTATTTTTTACTAAGCTTTTAATTAGAACCTGTCCTCTATCATTAACACCACCACCTGTAACACCCTCTCCAACTATTTCCATTCCATTAAACATTCTTACATTATTTGGGTCAGCAATACCTTCATTATTAGGACATGCATCAGCTCTATTTTTTCTGAGAACATAAACCTTCATATCACTAACCGGCAACGGTGTATATTGGTCATCCATTTCAGGAGGCTTCATAGTGACGTTTAGATAATAGGTCCTTGCTTTGGTAATACAATTATAATTTTTAATTTCACCTGGAGCCACTTCTATGTTTTCTGATGGACTTGTGTAGTAAGTCAAATGAGGAGCCAAAACTATAATTCTTGCAACCATATAAAGATCACCTGTATAATAATTAGCATGTTCAATTGAAGTTTCCCCAATCTTTATATCTGATGCAACTTTTCTTCCAATAGTATCATAATTAACAAAGTTGAAATAAAATTCTCCGTTTTCTCCTGTTGTTGCAGTTCCTAACAGTTTTTTATTTTTTAACCTGAATTCATAAGGAACTCTGCCATCAGGAACTACAAATGTTTTATTATTACTTTCAGTATGTCCAACTCCTGTAAGTGTTTTTGCTTTAAGAACAAATCTTATTTCAAGTTTTATATTAGCATTCTTAAGTGGAGTCGGAATAAATCCATTTTCATTCTGAGACATAGTATTAAAATTGTATTTTAAAAATCCCTTAACTGTTGAAAGATGGGATTGATAATATTCAGTAGCTGACATTACATATGTAAATCTGCTTATCTCTCCCTGTTTAACAATTTCATTATTTTTATTTATTAAATCAGTCCTGACAGCATATTGCTTACCATCTACAAAATGCATTACTGTGTCTGATGTAATTGTAGAAACATTGGGATCAAATATTTTTGAAAAAAATGGAGGATTATAAAATGCGTTTACTAATGTTTGTCCCTCTTTTACCTCTACAATAATTAATTTCTGTCTGTAAGTAGTAGTGTTAGTAGTCCACCTTAAAACAGGCTTTTGAATACTTACATTTTGGTGATTAGCCGGAGAAATAATTTTTAATGCAAGTGGATTTTGATTTTGCATATCATCAATTGTAAAAGTAAAAATTTCACTTTTACCTTTATTGGATGTCGGGGGCAATCCATATTGGTCAACAACGCTTATTTGCCAGGCGTATTTTTTATCTTTCTCAAGAGGCAAACCTGCAAGAGGATATTGAAAACTTGTAACATCTCCATTAATATTTTCATTAACATAATGAGGATAGTTGGATATTATAGCATCGTAATGATTTTGTCCGGGAAGTATTTCAACAATTTTTAATGTTTGTTTTATTTTGTAATCAATCGGTACCATTACAGGTGTCCACTGAAATAAAGGATATTTTGAATACACACTTGTAAAATTCCAGGGAGTAACTAAACGTGGAGGCTGTGGATAAATAATAGTAAAGTATCCGCATTTAGTATCGAGCAATGTACCATTTACATTTCTCATCTGTATACAGACAGTATATTTACCTTCAGGTAGTCTGCCTGATTGAACGACCTGTTCTCTTAATTGGTCTTGAGGAAATTGTACATCGTTAATTTTTAATATCTGATTACCAACTAATATGGTTGTCTGCATAGGAGGAAGTATAATATCAGATGAATTACTTATTAAAATATCTCCCTTACCGGTAAGAGCAACCATCAATTTAAATTTAACGGTAAGAGAATTAGTAGAATTGTTAACAATGTTAACAGCCCCAAGATTAGCAGAGTTCGTATACCAATCATTTATGTAAGGTGAAGGATATGGATTTGGATTAAAAAAAATTGATGTTTGGCTGTATCCCCTGAATACGATACAAATTATGAAAATTAGAAGTAAAGCTTTTCTCATAAGAATCCTCATTTAAAGAAATGATTGATAGGGTGTAAAATAAATAAATTTTACTATCAGAGTAAAGAAAATCAAGGAAATATCTTGGGTAAAGGGGAGTAAAGTTGTCGGATTTGAAAATTTTTATAAATACACGACTCCCTCTTCTTCAATTACTATTGCCCCGTAGATTTCGTTGAAAATGTTTAGTGCAGATTCTTTTTCTTTTACCGGAACATAAACTTTTAATACAGCTGCATTCTCTTTGTATTGTGTGTCAGCTATTTTGTATCCTTTTGTTGATATTATATTGTATATAACATTTACCAGATTAAAATCTGCTTCTACATTTATTACGGCATAACCGAGTTTAGTAATTTTCTTACCTTCTTCTAAAACATTGTACGCACTTTGATAATATACTTTCCCCAAAGGACCTACTCCCAGTTTTACTCCTCCGAAATATCTTACAACTATTATTATTACATTGTGCAAATTAAAATGTTCAATAGCATTGTAAATTCTTATTCCCGCTGTACCGTTAGGTTCACCATCATCTGAGTATTTAAAAGTATCTAAAAGTTTATATGCATAGCAATGGTGTACTGCATCATAATATTTTTTTCTTACATCTGTTAATATCTTATTGCATTCTTCAAGATTGGCTGCAGGAAATACCTGTGAAATGAAAGTACTCCCCTTTTCTTTTATCTTGTGTTCGTGGAACTCAAATACAGTATTATAATCCGTTAAAAGCATCAATTTTCTTCAAAATTCAATTTTATTTAGTATTATCTTAAACGGATGTCCTTAATATAGGCAATGCTAATTAAATTGATTTTTGAACATCGTATAAGTAATATGGTTGATTAAATTTACAAAATTTTGATGAATTTGGAAAAAGATACTATTGTTATAAAGGGTGCAAGAGAGCATAACTTAAAGAATATTGATGTTGAGATACCACGCGACTCATTCACTGTAATTACCGGATTATCCGGATCTGGAAAATCATCTCTTGCTTTTGATACGATTTACGCAGAAGGACAACGCCGCTATATTGAATCCCTCTCTGCTTATGCACGCCAATTTTTAGATATGCTTGAAAAACCGGATGTTGACCTAATTGAAGGTTTAAGTCCTGCTATTTCTATTGAACAAAAATCCACAAGCGGAAATCCACGCTCTACTGTTGGAACAGTTACTGAGATTTATGATTTCATGCGTTTACTTTATGCACGCCTTGGTATTCCTCATTGTTATAATTGCGGCAGACCTGTAGTTAAACAGACATCGGCTCAGATAATTGATAACATTACACAATCATATAAGGACCAAAAAATCTATATTCTTGCTCCTGTAGTTAGAGGAAGAAAAGGCCATTACCGTGAATTGTTTGAAGAAATTCTATCTGATGGATTTCTTCGGGTTCGTGTTGATGGTGAGTATCACGAAATTGAAAAAGGTTATCAGGTAAATAGATATAAAATCCATAACATTGAAATAGTAATTGATAGACTCACAGTTAAAGAAGCTTCACGTACAAGAATTGCTGAGTCCGTTGATGTTGCAATAAATTATGGCAATGGTATTGTAATAATTGACAATACAAAAGAAGACCATATATACAGCAAACATCTTGCTTGTCTCGAATGCGGAATAAGTTTTCCTGAACTTGCACCAAATTCATTTTCATTTAATACTCCTTATGGTTCCTGTCCTGATTGTGAAGGACTTGGTGAAAAGAAAGAGTTAGATATTGACTTAATTATTCCTGACTTGAATAAATCTATTAACGAAGAAGGAATTGCTGCATTAGGCAAACCAAGACCAATATGGATCTTCAATCAAATTAAAACCATTGGGGAAAAAATGGGTTTTAATTTTGATACCAAACTTAAGGATTTAACTGAAGAGCAAAAAAATGTTTTAATTTATGGTTCAACTGAAAAGATTGCTTTCATATATGCTTATGGAGGTCATCGCCCTACAACTTACATGCATAAATTTGGTGGTATCTTAGACCATCTTCACAATTACTGGACTACTACAAGTTCAAACAGTATTCGTGATTGGGTTGAGTCTTATATGAACACTGTTAAATGCCGTACTTGCGGAGGAGGAAGACTAAAACGTGAATCTCTTGCAGTAAAGTTTCAGGGACAAAATATCAGTGAAGTTTCTGCTTTATCAATTTTAAGAGCTTACGAATTTTTCAGTAATCTTAAACTTGAAGGAAGAACTTCTTTAATTGCAAAACCTATCATAAAAGAAATTACAACCAGATTAAATTTTCTTTTGAATGTTGGATTGGATTATCTAACAATTGACCGGTCTGCAAGAACATTATCAGGTGGTGAAAGTCAGCGCATAAGATTAGCAACTCAAATTGGAACTCAGTTATCTGGAGTTCTTTATGTCCTCGATGAACCAAGTATCGGTTTACATCAGAGTGATAATGTTAAGCTCATAAACTCTTTGAAAATGCTGCGCGATTTGGGGAATACAATCATCGTAGTTGAGCACGATAAAGAAACAATTGAGAGTGCAGACTTTCTGATTGATTTAGGTCCTGGTGCAGGTGAGCACGGCGGCAATCTGGTTGCAATGGGTGATATGCAGGAGTTGATGAAGGAAAGTAATCACGCTGATTCTATTACATTATCTTATTTAAAGAATAAAAAAGAAATTGAAGTACCTAAAGAACGTAGAACCGGTAACGGAAAATTCATTACTTTAAAAGGAGCTAAAGGAAATAATTTAAAGAATGTTAATCTTAATATTCCGCTTGGTACTTTTACAGCAATTACAGGAGTAAGTGGTTCTGGAAAATCATCCATTATAAATGAAACTCTTGTTAAAATTTTAATGACTAAAATTTACAAATCCAAATCTCCTGCCTTGCCTTATGAAAGCATCGAAGGATTGGAGAACGTAGATAAAGTTATTGAAATTGACCAATCACCAATTGGAAGAACACCACGTTCAAATCCTGCAACATATACCGGGTTGTTTACATTTATAAGAGATTTATATGCACAACTTCCTGAATCCAAAATGCGTGGGTATGCTACAGGTAGATTTTCTTTTAACGTTGCAGGCGGAAGATGTGAAGAATGCGGCGGTGATGGGTTAAGAAAAATTGAGATGAATTTTCTTCCTGATGTTTATGTACAGTGCGAAGTTTGTAAAGGGAAAAGATATAATCACGAAACCTTAGAAGTATTATTCAAAACAAAAAATATTTCTGATGTCCTTGATATGACTGTCGAAGAAGCATTAGAATTTTTTGAAGACCAACCAAGAATTAAGCGTAAGCTAACAGCAATAAATGATGTTGGACTTGGGTATATAACATTAGGACAGCAGGCAACTACATTATCCGGCGGTGAGGCACAAAGAGTAAAACTATCTACTGAATTAAGTAAGGTAAGTACCGGAAATACAATTTATATTCTTGATGAACCAACAACAGGATTACATTTTGATGATGTTCGTATTTTGTTAAATGTGTTAAACAAGTTAGTTGAAAAAGGAAACACTGTAATAGTGGTTGAGCATAATCTTGATGTAATAAAAACAGCAGACTGGATTATAGATTTAGGTCCCGGCGGTGGCGAACGAGGTGGAAAAATAATAGTAGAAGGCACACCCGAGCAAGTAGCAAAAAATAAAAAAAGCCTAACCGCAGAATTTTTAAAGAGAGAGTTAAGATAATCCTTTAGAATCGCGATTCAGCAGATTAAAAAGTTTACAGATTATTTTAACCAATTAAAATTGCTGCATCCTGATAAAATATTTTTTAAAATAACCCGAATCCTCGAGGGTCTAATTTAGAGTAGCCGTGGGTGAAACCCATGGATTAGAAGATAACAAAACAAACAACAACCCGAGTCCTCGAGGGTTGAATTAATTATTTTTAGATTCAAATTCCTCAATTAAAGTTTTTAATTCATCTTCAAAGGAATTTGTTCTATGATGCTCTTTCTGATTTTTAATATATTTTATGAGAATATCCTTTTTATCATATGAATATGTTAATGAAGAATATCCACTTTGCCAACCATTAAATAAAGAATACTCTTTCTTTATAAAAATGGATGAGGATACTTTTATATCTTTAATTAATTCAGCTAAAGCAACTTTTGGATTCAATTCAAAAAGAATATGTATATGGTCAGATGTCCCACCAATTCTAAATAATTTACATTTTTTATTTTTTATTATTCCCCATATGTAATTATAAATTGAATTCAGATAATCCTGAGGCAAGGTGTTTTTTCTATTTTTAGTCGAGAAAAAAGCATGATATAATGATCTTGTATAAGAGCCCATATTCCTTAATTTTTTTTGAAGTACAAATTAATAAAATGGTATTAAATTCAACCACTCGAAGACTCGGGTTGTTCTAATTATTATTTATTTGTCCATGGGTTTCACCCACGGCTACGCTAAATTGAACCCTCCTTCGTCAGGTTCTTTATATACAAATTACGTCTCTGAAAAGAATCAAAAAAAAATACTATTAAAAGAGACTCGAGTCTCCGAGGGTCTAATTCAGAGTAGCCGTGGGTGCAACCCATGGACTAGAAGATAACAAAACAAACAACAACCCGAGTATGCGAGGGTTGAATTAATTTTCAAACCACCCCAAACAATTTCAATATCATAAAAACCATTATCAATGCTGTAACGGCTTTAACTAACTTATCTCCCTTTTTTACCTGAAGTTTTGCAGACCACCAGGCTCCTGCAGCATTACCTAATCCTAATATTATTCCATATACCCAATAAACATTCCCCGATATTGCAAACACTATCAGTGCAGGTATTGTATTTATTAAAACAATAAACAACTTATGCATATTTATTAAGGTTAGATTTATCTTGAGGGTGAATTTGAGAGATGCCATTATCAAAAAACCAATTGCTGCCTGGATAAATCCACCATAAAAACCTACAAGGAACATTAAAATATATGCTTGAAGATATTTCTTCTTATCTTCGCCATCATTATTATTTTTTTTAACAGGGATAAAAAGAGTTGCAATTATTCCAATCATTATAACTCCAAGAATTATCTTGAAGGTTTCATCATTGAGTGAAATAGCAAACATTGCTCCAATTATTGCACTTGGTACTGAGCATAGTGCAAGCTTCATACTTAATTTAAAATCAGAATATTTTTCTCTTTGAAATGAATATACCCCTGAAATATTTTGCATTAGAACGCCAATTCTGTTTGTACCATTGGCAGCAGCTGTTGGTAATCCTAAAAATATTAGTACAGGTAAAGTAATTGCGGAACCTCCTCCTGCGGCAACATTTATGAACCCGGATAATATCCCCACACCTATTAGAAGTGCCATTTTCAATATTTCATCCATTATGTGCTTTCGTCACTTGAAAATGATTTTGTTTTGAGCAAAAAACTTAAGATATTTTGTTACTGCCGTAAATCATATTTGCCGTAAGTATTTTTAAGCAATTTTAATAACGGAGTTTTTTATGTCCGCTCTAAAAATAAATAAATTAATTTTAATATTGATAGGTATTATGTTTTTAAATAATCAAGGTTTATCTCAAGATATCAAACCACCGGTTGCTAAGAAAATCCCCAAAGAACTTAAGATACATAATCAAATAAGAACAGATAATTACTATTGGCTCAATCAACGCGAAGACCCTGAAGTAATATCTTATCTTAATGCAGAAAATGAGTATACTGAAAAAGTACTTAAAAAAACTGAACCTCTTCAGGAAAAACTATACAACGAAATGATTAGTCGTATTAAGCAAAATGACGAGAGTGTTCCATATAAGAGAAATGGTTATTTCTATTATACAAGATTTGAAGAGGGAAAGGATTATCCTATTTATTGCCGAAAAAAAGATAATCTCAATTCTTCTGAAGAAATTATGCTCAATGTAAATGAGATGGCTAAAGATTATGCTTATTATAATGTTTCAGGATTAACTGTTAGTCCTGATAACAAGCTTTTAGCTTTTGGAGTTGATAATGTAAGTCGTAGAATTTATACAATATATGTAAAGAATCTTGAAACAGGAAAAATTCTTTCAGATTCAATTAAAAGTACATCAAGCAACTCAGTTTTTGCTGCAGACAATAAAACATTATTCTATTCAGTAATAGATAGTACTCTTCGCTCTGATAAAATATATAGACACATCCTGGGTGATAATCAAGAAAAAGATAAATTAGTCTATGATGAACCAGATGCTACCTTCAATGTTTTCGTCTATAAGACAAGATCAAAAGATTATATTGTAATTGGCTCTTCAAGCACATTAACAAATGATTTTAGAATTTTAAAAGCTAATGACCCTCTTGGTGAATTCAAAGAATTTTCTCCACGCAAAAAAGGAGTTGAATATCAGGTTGATCATTTCAATAACAAGTTTTACATAGTTACTAATTATGAAGCACAAAATTTTCGGTTAATGACTTCTGATGCAAACAAAACTTCAATCGAAAACTGGAAGGAACTTATCCCTCATCGCAAAGATGTATTACTGGAGGGAATAGAATTGTTTGATAAATTTCTTGTCATACAGGAAAGAAAAAATGGATTAACAAATATCAGGATTAAAAGTTGGGACGGTGAATTTGAACATAATCTTGATTTTGGCGAACCTGCATATCTTGCTTATATTGAAATGAATCCTGAACCTAACACAGAAATTCTTCGTTATGGCTATACTTCTTTAACTACTCCGAATTCTGTTATCGATTATAACATGGTTACAAGAGAGAAAACCATTATGAAAGAGGATGAAATACTTGGCGGATTTAATAAAGCCAATTATACATCTGAAAGAATTTATGTTAAAGCTGAAGATGGTACTATGATTCCTGTATCAATGGTTTACAGAAAAGATTTAGATACAACAAAAACCAATCCTCTACTTTTATATGGTTATGGCTCTTATGGAATAAGCACTGACCCCACATTTAGTTCAGTAAGATTAAGTCTATTAGATCGAGGTTTCATTTATGCAATTGCACATATAAGAGGCGGTCAGGAACTTGGACGTGGATGGTATGATGATGGAAAACTTCTTAAAAAGATGAATACCTTTACTGATTTTATTGACTGTGCAAAATTCTTAATTGAAAATAAA
>DASRWI010000002.1:0-1599 GCA_035654655.1 Ignavibacteriaceae bacterium
CACCTTCAATAAACGGAATTATCGGATTATCAGGGACAGATATATTATCACCCGATATTTGAATTTTTTCACCTTCTGCAGGAACCACGATATGTTTATATTTTTTCACTTTAACCTCGTTCATGTATAATCAAATAATAATTTTGCGTATGTACCTAATTCGAAAATATTAAACTAACAAATAAAATAAACTTATTATCTTAGTGAGCTCGTATGTTAGTATTAGTAACAATTACGAGTATAATTAAATAAATTTGTTCTCTAAAATATTGGCTTAAGGAATGGTAGAACGTTTAGTGGGAAGGTACATTTCTAATGATATCGTCACAAAGAAATTATTCACCATTCCTCTTAAGCTTCTTAAATACTGAACAGTACTTAGAGATTCCGTGATGGAAATCTCGCATAAAACTACGAGAAAAGTCTTAAAAGAAGCAAAAAGCCAATAACTAAATATAACATATAAACATAGGAAACCTTATATGGAAATTATCAAACAAGTTATTGGAATAGATATATCAAAAGATAAATTCGATGCCTGCTATGGATCATATATTATTAACCAGGAACATCAAATTGGTGAACCAATAACTTTAGAAAATAACCTAAAAGGGTTCAGAGAACTGATCACCTTTGTAAAAAAGAACAAAGGAACATCAAAGGCTCCTCTTTATTTTGTTATGGAAGCTACTGGTGTTTATTATGAAAAACTGGCCTACTTTCTAAATGAAAAACATCAGAAAGTAGTGGTATTACTTCCTAACAAAACTAAACATTTTGCTCAAACTTTAGATATTAAATCCAGGACCGATAAACTCGATGCCAGGATGATTACTCAGTTTGGTCTTGAAAGACAAATGCAGCTCTGGCAATTGCCGAGCCCCGTAATGAAAGCTCTAAAAGCCCTTACCAGAGAATATCACTCTATTAAAGAGATGGCAACTCAGATAAAAAATCAGCTTCACGCTAAGGAATATTCTTACCAACCTCTTAAAGAATCTCTTAAGAGAAGTGCAGCTACCTTAGCTGTCTTTCAAAAACAACTCAAAGAAATTGAAAAACAAATCAAAGAACTTGTTGAAAAAGATTCTGATCTTAATGACAGAATCAATAAAGTGGACAAGATAGAAGGTGTTGGTTTTATGACCATAGTTTCTATCATTGCCGAAACTAATGGATTTGCTTTAATTGAAAACACAAAACAACTTACAAGCTATGCCGGATGGGATATTGTTCATCATGAGTCCGGACTGAAAAAACATAAAACAACAATTTCTAAAAAAGGGAATAAACATCTCAGAAAAGCTGTTTATATGCCCGCACTTTCTGCCTGTAAATATAATCCCAGATTAAAGCAGATTTACATTCGTTTAGTTATTAAAAAGAACAATAAAAAAATAGCCATCGTTGCTGTTGCCAGGAAGTTACTCATTCTTATTTATACAATATTTAAAAACAATGTTGATTATATACCTAATTATATTCCAGCATAAAGCAGAAAAATATACGATGAATTTTATTTTTTAATTTTTCTTATACTATTGATTTTTAACACAGTACCTTTGTGTCTGCTTTGTGTACTCAGCGGTTTAAAGACAT
>DASRWI010000003.1:0-2451 GCA_035654655.1 Ignavibacteriaceae bacterium
GCAGAGACATTGTTAGAAACCTGAATCATTATTGAGGCACTATTACTATTACTTGTTGTATCACCAACAATACTATCAATTACACAATTCTCTACTATTACTGTATTCATAGTTTCCGGGTAATAAACACTGCTTTGATATCTGCCCCTTGTTTTTATGGCATGCTGCTTAAAATTTTTAAAATGGATTCCGTTTATTCTAAGAAAATCAGATATTGCTATTGTAGGTGAAGAGCGTTCCGCTGAAACGCCTATATTCATTATTCCTTTTCCATTAAACTCAACATTATCATTTTCATAATTTGAAATTGTTAAACTATGAAAACCAATATCCGGAGGAATAAGCAGTAAATCGTTATCGTAACTTTGATCATAAACACCTTCAAAAAACCAAAGATATACATCTGTTCCGCTTATATTTTTGAAGCTAAAATCTTCTGGCCATTTGAATGGATTATCATAAGTTCCAGTTCCTCCACTACTACCATAAGGTGTGATATAATAGTTTTTAATTACTCCTTCAGGTGCTTGTGCTAAAACGTCTAGAACAAAGATTAAAATAAAAAAAGTAACCAGTTTCATATAACCTCCAATTTATTTTTTAATAAAATGCTTTTTTAAGAAAGCATTACAATAATCTTTGAGATTAAAAATTTCTGTAGTTACCTGTTCGAATTGTAGCTATGAGGGTCAATTTATTTCACCAAATCTTTATTTTGTAATACACCCTATTATAAATTAATTATATAGAAAAATTTAGAGAAGGAGAAATGAAGGAAATATTTGTACCTGATTCTTTAGTCACTTTTGCTCACTCCTCTTTAATTTCATATCCCTCTTTTTTTAATTAAATTACAGGCTTAAATTATTATTATGAGGTGAATTATGGCTAAGTTGAGTAAAGATGATATACAATTAAAACTGTCTCACGTTTTTGGATGGCAGTTAGATGGTAATTCTATTTATAAGGAATTTAATTTTAAGGATTTTAAAGAATCATTAAATTTCATTAATAAGGTTGGTGATGAAGCTGAAAAAATGGACCATCATCCTGATATTAACTTGCACAGTTATAATAAAGTTAAGCTTGTTCTTTCAACTCATAGTGAAGGCGGCTTAACTAATAAAGACTTTAAGTTAGCGGAAATAATAAATAACTTTTAATTTTTTAGGAGGGCTATTGGATAACAACGAATTAGAACTTTTTTACAAGACTGAAGCACTGCTTAATGGTCATTTCCTTTTGACTTCAGGAAGGCACAGTAATCAGTATTTTCAATGTGCAAAAGTTCTTCAATATCCAGAATACACCGAACAGCTTTGCAAAAGCATTACTGATTTCTATAAAGACAAAGAAATTGATACTGTTATCTCCCCTGCCATAGGTGGAATTATTGTTGGTCAGGAAGTTGCACGTCAGCTAAATAAAAAATCAATCTTTGCTGAAAGAGAAGATAAAATTCTTACCTTAAGAAGAGGTTTTTTATTAAGCAAAGGTGAAAGAGTATTAGTCTGCGAGGATGTTGTTACTACCGGTGGTTCTGTATTTGAAGTTATTGAAATTGTGAAAAGCTATGGAGCTGAAGTTGTTGGTGTTGCTTATATAGTAGACAGAAGCAATGGCAAAGTTAATTTTGGTTATCCTCAATTCAGCGTTGTTAAGGTTGACGTAACTTCTTATACTCCGGAAGAATGTCCACTCTGCAAAGAAGGTATTCCTGCTGTTAAACCAGGTTCAAGAAAAGTAACTAAATAAGGATTGTTAAATGAAAAAGTTTTTGTTCTTCGTTCTTTTATTATCATCAATAGTTTATCCTCAAATTAATTTTGATGATTATTTTGAAAATAAGCAATTAAGAATTGATTACTTCCATACAGGAGACAAGAATAATGATTCTTACTCCATTGATGAAATGTTGGAAGAACCTTTTTATGGAGGTTCTAAAGTAAACCTTCTTGATAAATTTAATTATGGTAAATATAAATTTGTTGTAGTTGATGATTCAACAGGAAAAGAAATTTATACGAAAACTTACTCTACCCTTTTTTCTGAATGGCAGACTACTGATGAAGCTAAAAAAACTACAAAGACATTTAGCGAAACCGTTGTAATGCCTTTTCCAAAAACCAATATCACTGTTCAATTTTTTACAAGAGATAGAAAAAATAATCTTCTTAAGAAATTTGAATATAAAGTTGATCCTAAAAACTATTTCATTAAAACTGAACGCAATGATGAATTTTCAAACTTCAAAATACATTATTCAGGTGACCCATCTAAGAATGTTGACATTGTAATTATTCCTGAAGGATATACTGCAGCAGAGATGGATAAGTTCAAAAAGGATTGTGAAAGATATGTAAGCTATTTATTTAAGGCTTCCCCATATAAAGAGAATAAAGATAAATTTAATATCTGGGGAATCGAAGCTTCTTCTCAGGAATCCGGTAC
>DASRWI010000004.1:0-7113 GCA_035654655.1 Ignavibacteriaceae bacterium
AGATTTTACAAATAGAGGATTTTCATCAATTGTAACCACCCCATTTAATAAAGGATTGAACGTTAGCGATTGTATTTTATGCGGGCAGTGTATTCTTGTTTGTCCGACTGCTGCATTAAGAGAAAAAAGTTCATTGAAGGAAGTTTCATCAGCATTACAAAATAAAAATAAATATACAATTGTTCAGGTGGCTCCTGCTGTTAGAGCAACATTAGGTGAAGAATATAATTTACCCTTAGGTACTGATGTAACAGGTCAATTAGTAACAGGTTTAAGAAGGTTGGGATTTAAAAAAGTTTTTGATACTAACTTTTCTGCTGACTTAACTATTATGGAAGAAGCAACTGAATTAGTAAGTAGAATTAAGAAGGGTGAAAATCTTCCAATGTTTACAAGCTGCTGTCCTGGGTGGATAAAGTATGTCGAGATGAACAGACCTGAAGTTTTAAACCATGTTTCATCCTGCAAATCTCCGCACGAAATGGAAGGAGCAGTTCTCAAAACTTACTACGCAAAGAAAATGGGAATTGACCCGAAGAATATATATGTAGTATCTGTAATGCCTTGTACAGTTAAGAAATACGAATCTGCAAGAGGTGAATTATCTGAAGATAAGATGCTCGATGTTGATGCAGTTATTACAACAAGAGAATTGGTTAGATTCTTTAAGATGGCTGGTATTGATTTTAATGACCTTCCACAGGATTCATTTGATAATCCATTAGGTGAATCAACAGGTGCTGCTGCAATCTTTGGTACAAGCGGCGGTGTTATGGAAGCTGCACTAAGAACTGCATATTACAAAATATCAGGTAAGGAACTTGAAAACGTTGAGTTTGAAAGTATTAGAGGATTTGATGGATTGAAGGAAGCTTCAGTTGAAATAAATGGAATGCAAATTAATATTGCAGTAGTAAATGGTATTGGTAATGTTGGTCCGGTACTGGATGATGTGCAGAATGGAACATCAAAATATCATTTTATAGAAGTTATGGCTTGTCCTGGAGGATGTATAAATGGCGGTGGTCAGCCAATACATCAGAAAATTGATAAAATTCAAAAGAGAATGAAAGCTCTTTATCAAATAGACAGTAGTATGAAGAAGAGAAAAAGTCACGAGAATGATTCGATTAAAGCAATCTATAAGGAATTCTTTATTGAACCGAATTCTCATAAGGCTCACGATATTTTACATACTCATTATTTTGATAGAAAAAATAGAAACAATTGACCTCTCCATGTTGAAAAGGATATGGGAATATTGTAAAATATTTCCTATCCTTTTTTATTAGAGATATTAAATGAATGTAGGAATTGTAAGTACAATAAGCGATAAGTGTAAGAGATGCTACTCTTGTATTAGAGAGTGTCCTGCAAAAGCTATAAAGGTAATTAATGGTCAAGCTGCCGTTATACCTGAAAGATGCATAGCTTGCGGACACTGTGTAAAGGTATGCTCTCAACATGGTAAACTTATTATGAGTGATATTGATAAAGTTGTTAATGAAATATTACCTAACTATCAAAGCTTTGCAATAGTTGCTCCTTCTTTCGCTGCATCATTTCCTGATAATTATAATAAAGTTCCTGCTGCGCTTAAAGCCTTAGGTTTTAATTCAGTTGTTGAAACTGCGTTCGGTGCTGACCTTATAAGCAATAATTATCTTGAAGAATTTAATTCAGAAGATAAAAACACTGTTATAAGTTCTGCTTGTCCTGCGGTTGTTAGTTATATTGAAAAATATTTTAAGGAACTTGTTCCTAATCTTGCTAAAGTAGTATCTCCTATGATTGCATTGGGAAGATATCTTAGAGCAACAGTAAGCAATGATATAAAGGTTGTGTTTATTGGTCCCTGTATAGCTAAGAAAAAAGAAGCATTAGAGAATGATGAAATAGATGCTGTATTAACTTTCTCTGAAATCAAAAAGTTATTTAAACTGAATAATATAGACTTAAGTGATTTAGGAGAAGTTGATTTCGATCCACCTCACGCTTATATGGGTAAATCATATCCATTAGCAGGAGGTTTGTTAAAGACTGCCGATATTTCTGATGATATTCTTGAAAAAGAAATTATTGTAGTTGAAGGAAAAAGAAAAGTAATTGAAATTATTGATGAGCTATCCGACAACAAGATAAATGCAAAATTTCTTGATATACTATTTTGCGAGGGATGTATTAGCGGACCTGCGATTGATAGTTCATTGAACTACTATTCAAGAAGAGAAAAAGTAATAAAGTATATTGAACAAAATCTTCATAGCATTGATAAGCATATTTGGAAAAGCGATTTATACAATAGCAGGAATTTAGATTTAACACGTTCATTCGAAGATAGGAATCAGAGAAAACCTTATCCTGATGAAGATAAAATTAAAGAAATTCTTGCAGAGACAAATAAGTTTACTCCACAGGACCAATTAAATTGCGGTGCTTGCGGTTATAATACTTGTCGTGAATTTGCAGTTGCCATCACTAAAGATTTTGCTGAAAAAGAAATGTGTCTGCCTTACTTAATTGATAAGCTTGATAATGCTTATAATGAATTGAAGAATACTCAAGAGCAATTACAATCTGCAGAAAAACTTGCTTCAATTGGACAATTGGCAGCAGGTGTTGCTCACGAAATTAATAATCCTCTTGGAACAATACTTTTATATTCTTCAATGCTTAAGAAGGAAGCAGAGGAGTGGGAAAATCCCCAACACTCTGAAGATTTAACTCTTATAGTTGAAGAAACTAATAGATGTAAAAATATTGTTTCAAACTTATTAAACTTTGCCCGCCAGGGTAAACTAAATATTTCACAAATAAATATTTATACTCTATTAAATAAAATTGTTAAGACTGTAAGATTAAATCCTCAATACAAGGATATTACCTTCAACATTGAGAAACAAAAAGAAGAATTAAAAATAGAAGGGGATGAGGACCAATTGAAGCAGGTATTCCTAAATATTATAACTAATGCCTGTGAATCTATGGAAGAGAGTGAAGTTAAGAAAATAAATATCAAAAAATATTTTCAGGATGATGAGTTAGTTGTTGAAATAAAAGACACAGGGTGTGGAATTGAAAAGGAAAATAGAAATAAAGTTTTTACTCCATTTTTTACGACCAAAAAAATTGGAAAAGGTACAGGTTTAGGGTTAGCAATAACTTATGGCATAATCAAAATGCATAAGGGACAAATAACATTTACAAGTGAGCCAAATGCCGGCACCACTTTTAAAGTAAGATTACCAAAGGTTTTAAATTTAGAAAATAAAAATTGATTAAAGGAGTGCATTATAATGAATGCTCAAAAGAAAATTTTGTTAGTTGACGATGACCTGGATTTATTAGAGCAAAATAAATTGCTTCTTGAAACTAAAGGATATAATGTAATTACTTCAGACACAACTAAAGAAGCATGGGATTTATTTAAATCAGAAAAACCTGACGCAGCTATTTTAGATTTAATTATGGAAGAGCACGATTCAGGATTTATATTAAGTTATAAAATCAAGAAGGATGAATACGGCAAAAATATTCCTGTTTTTGTCTTAACTTCTGCAACTTATGTAACAGGATTTAAGTTTAGTTCATCAACAGAAGAAGAAAAAGAGTGGATTAAGTGTGATGAAATTTTGAATAAGCCGGTTCAAATTGAAGAACTTGAAATGAAGTTGAATAAATATTTTAGTAAATAGTTAGTTGTTATATTATTTGTTAGAAGTTTAAAGCCCGTGAAGAAATTTGCGGGCTTTTTTTATATTAAATATCCCACGATTAAATCATGGCTGAACTAGAAAAATTTAAAAAAAGGTTAGCCCATGAATTTATTCATGGGAACAATGTCTGGTATTCATGGTTCTCATTCGGCCATAAAAAACCCCGGCTGAATTAAAAATTCAACCGGGGAATAAGGAGAACCGCCTATGATAAATTATTAATTAAAATAGAAATGGAAGCCTACATTGTTAAAGCTTAAAGCTCTCAAGGCAGAAACGCCCCATTTGTCTTCAGTTCCTCCTAACTGTTCAAACTGCAACCCATGACCGACTGATAATGAAAAGTTTTTAGTTACAAACCATTCAGCACCAAGGTCAGCAGTTACTATCATTTTACTTTTCGATTCACCATTTACAGTTCTAGCATCGGTTTGATATTCAAGTCCCGGACGAACAAAGAAGTTAACTTCATTTGTCATATAAACATTGAATATAGCACCAATATTAACGTGTAAACGGCTTTTATCTATAGAACTGTAGTTTTTATCTGCGTATCCTAAACCAAGGTCAACACCTACTATTCTATTAAAGAATATTCTTCCACCAATAGGAGCGCTGGTTGAATACCATCCTAAACCGAAAGTAGGTCCGTCTGCTTTAGGTTGAGGCATTACATCGACAACCATTAAAAGCGCAAAAAGGGTGATTGCTAAAAGTTTTTTCATGTTCAAGATCCTTTCTTAATATTGTTTAACAGGTTGATATTGTTTAGCTGTTTGTTTTAAAGTAAATATTTGATAAACAGCTGATAAGCCAACTAGTATGTAAACAACTTTGCTTAGCATACTATCTACACCGAAAATACCATCTACTAAATTTGCATTTAAGGCATGCAAAGCCCAGTTCAAGCCACCAACAATAATTAACACCTTTGTTATTAAATCAAGTGTTTTCATAGTACTATTCCTTTATTTTATTTTGTTTTATTTGTTTATTTATAAACTCTATTACATCTTTAATTGAATAAGCTATTAAGTCATAGCTTTTAATTTCATCTGCATAATTTGAATAACCTTCACCACCCAAAATTAAATTTGAGTTTATCTTCTTAAGAGTGCGATAAATATCTTTTGTCTTATTGATTAAAAAATTTTTATCATTAGAAACTTGTTTTGCTGAGAGACATACAAAATCAGGACTGTATTTTATAACTGCATTCTTTATAGATTTGAAGGGAGTATTTTCTCCAAGGTAAATAACCTGGTAACCTTCAATTTCTAATCCTATAGATAATGCAAGCAAACCCAAATCGTGATAATCATTTTCAATGCAGCTGCAGATTATTTTTGTCTCCTTAGAAGGCTTTTTCTTAAGCTGCATTACTAATCTATTTAATGCCATCTTTACTGCCTGAGTTGCTCTATGCTCATCAATAATTTCAATTTCCTGCTCTTCCCAGCTTTCACCTATCATTTTAAAAGTTCCAACAACAACCTTATCTATAATATCTGCATAGCTTATTTGATTTCTATATAAATGAAGCATAAAGCCATAAATCTCATCTACATTTTCATAGAGAATTATCTTGAAGAATATTTTAGAAATCTCGTCATAATTTTTTTTATATAAGAAATATTCCAAATCATCCTGAGGCTTTATTTTTGACTCTATCATTCCTGATAAAGGAATATTGTTAGCCTTAGAGAATTCAATAATATCTTCCAGGAAGTACTTTCTATGCCCCCCAATAGTTTTGGTGCATTTAAGTTTTTGAGAATCAGTCCATCTTTTGATTGTTGTTTCGGTAACATTCATTAAGGATGAAACTTCTCTGGTTGATAAATATTTGTTATATGTTTTGTTCATTATGTATATAATGTTCGTTATGTACGATTCAAATATAATGTAGGTATTGCTTCAAAAAAATGATTTGGCGCACAATTGTTTTTATGAATTGGAATGAGAGAGATAATTAAAATATTCTTACGGAATGGTCATCTATTGTTTCGATAAAGTTATTATTTTTACAATACCCTAATTTGAAAACCTCTAACATTCGTTAGGAATGAATATTAATAACCTTATATCAAACTTTCCTGGCATTCTATAGGAATGCATAAACATATAATAAATATATTATTGCATATATATAATAAATCTATTATATTGAAGATGTAATTTAGGAAGGTAAATATGAGTGAAGAATTTGAAATTGATATATTAGAAGTGCTTGTTAAACATAAAATGGTTCCTGAAAATCAGCTGAGAAATTCAAAAATTAAATCTGAGTATTATAGATTAAGAGCAGAAGGAATAAAGGGAACTGAAGCTGCAAAAATATTAGCAAGAAATTTTAATACTTCAATTAAAAACATTCATTTTGTTTTATATAGTAAGAACAAAAAATATTCAGCATATTAAAAAAAAGCCGGAGTTAAATCTTCGGCTTTAGTTTAATTTTATATAATGCATTTCGTTGGCTGAGAGTTTTCATTCCAAGGATGAAAACGTATCGAAGCAGAGAAATGCTCAGGTCACTTTCCCATAGGGATCACTATGTGACGATACATTTTTCTCATTTCCTTCTAAAAACACTCAGTGAACCTTCGCTTTTTTCTTTATTTTACTGATTAATATTCAACAAGCTTAGGAAGAATGCATAATCCAAAGCTGTTTCTTTTAATCTTTTAAATCTTCCTGATGCACCACCATGACCTGCTTCCATATTCGTCTTAAGAAGCAGCAAGTTATTTCCTTTTTTCATTGTCCTTAACTTTGCCACCCATTTAGCTGGCTCCCAATATTGAACCTGACTATCGTGCAATCCAGTTGTAACAAGGAGATTTGGATACTCAACTTCTTTTACATTATCATATGGAGAATACTTTAATATATAATTATAATATTGTTCATCATTTGGATTACCCCATTCATCGTATTCACCTGTTGTTAATGGAATGCTTTCATCAAGCATTGTAGTGACAACATCAACAAATGGAACTGCAGCTACGACTCCTTTAAATAATTCTGGAGCCATATTAACAACTGCACCCATCAGTAATCCTCCTGCACTGCCGCCTAAAGCAAAAAGTTTTTCTTTATCAGTATACTTTTTATCTATTAAATATTTTGCACAATCTATAAAATCAGTAAAAGTATTCATCTTCTTAAGAAGCTTTCCATCATCATACCATCCACGTCCAAGTTCCTGTCCGCCTCTTATATGTGCAATTGCATAAATGAAACCTCTATCTAATAAGCTCAATCTTACTGAACTAAAGGTAGGGTCAGTACTTATTCCATAGGAACCATAACCGTATAAAAGTAAAGGATTAGTTTTTGTTGTATCTAAATCTTTTCTGTAAACCATAGATATAGGAATCATTGTACCATCTTT
>DASRWI010000005.1:0-85804 GCA_035654655.1 Ignavibacteriaceae bacterium
AAAGAATCATTTATCACTGATAAATAATTAAACATAATGGAATTTCTTATAATGAAAAATCTTTTTATTTTATTTTTTAAATTATTTTAAGCATTAGATTTACCGAGGTAGAAAAATGACTGCAAATTTTGCCATGATTCAAAAATTATATACCGAATTCCCAAGAAGACTTAATGAAGTTAGGAAAATTTTAAACCGTCCTTTAACTTATACAGAAAAGATTCTTTACACCCATTTATGGAGTAAACCGGAGCGTGAGCTTTTTGGCGGTAAGGATTATTCAGAACTTGCACCTGATAGAGTCGCAATGCAGGATGCAACTGCTCAGATGGCTTTATTGCAGTTTATGTCTGCCGGAAGAAAAACTACTGCGGTTCCTTCTACTGTTCATTGCGACCATTTAATTCAAGCTTTTGTTGGTGCGCAAAAAGATTTAAATACTGCTAATGATGAGAACAAAGAAGTATTCGATTTTCTTGAAAGTATATCTTCCAAATATGGAATTGGTTTCTGGAAACCAGGAGCAGGCATTATACACCAGGTAGTGCTTGAAAATTATGCTTTCCCCGGTGGAATGATGATTGGAACTGACTCCCATACTCCTAATGCAGGCGGTCTTGGTATGATTGCTATAGGTGTAGGCGGTGCAGATGCTGTTGATGTTATGTCAGGTATGCCTTGGGAACTTCGCTGGCCAAAACTTATTGGTGTTAAGCTTACAGGTAAATTAAATGGATGGGTAGCGCCTAAAGATATTATTCTTAAGCTTGCAGGCATAACCACTGTTAAGGGAGGTACCGGTGCTATAGTAGAGTATTTTGGTGAAGGCACTGCTTCAATTTCCGCAACAGGTAAAGCTACTATTTGTAATATGGGTGCTGAAATTGGTGCAACAACTTCTATCTTCCCATTTGATGAAAAAATGGGTGCTTACTTAAGAATTACAGACCGTGCAGATGTTGCTTCTCTGGCTGAAGGCTTAGCAAATGAGTTAAAAGCTGATGATGAAGTTCTTGCTAATCCTGAAAAATATTACTATCAGATTATTGAAATAAATTTAGATGAATTAGAACCACATCTTAACGGACCTTTTACACCTGATAAAGCCTGGCCAATCTCTCAAATGAAGGAAGCAGTTAAGGAAAATAATTTTCCTGATAATATTTCTGTTGCTCTTATTGGAAGCTGTACAAATTCAAGCTATGAAGATATTGAACGTTCTGCAAGCATTGCAAAGCAGGCTCTTGATAAAGGTTTAAAAACAAAAAGTCAGTTTACTATTTCTCCCGGTTCAGAAAGAGTAAGAGCTACAATTGAAAGAGATGGTCAATTAAAAACTTTAACTGATTTTGGTGGATTGATGCTCGCTAATGCATGTGGTCCTTGTATTGGTATGTGGAAGAGAATGGATGTTGAGACAGGTGAAAGAAATACAATTGTAACTTCATTCAATAGAAATTTTGCAAAAAGAAATGATGGTAATCCTGCGACACTTGCATTTGTTGCAAGCCCTGAACTTACAACTGCTTTGGCTATCGCAGGTAGATTAACATTCAATCCTCTCACTGATTACATTGAAACCGAAAATGGTGAGAAGTTCAAATTAAACCCTCCAACAGGTGAAGAGTTTCCATCAAGAGGTTTTATTGAAGGGAATAGAGGATTTATCACTCCGGCTGAAGATGGAAGCAAGGTTGAAGTAAAAGTTAATCCAAGCAGCCAGAGATTACAGCTGCTAGCACCATTTAAACCTTGGGATGGAAATGATTTGGTTGATTTGCCAGTGCTTCTTAAAGCAAAAGGTAAATGTACAACTGACCATATTTCCATGGCTGGTCCGTGGCTAAGATTCAGAGGACACTTAGATAACATTTCTAACAATATGTTCATCGGTGCTCAGAATGCATACACAGATGCAATTGGGGTAGTTAAGAATTTCTATACCGGTGAAACTAAATCAGTTCCTGAAGTTGCAAGAGATTATAAAGCAAGAGGAGTTAGCTGGATAGTTGTTGGAGATGAAAACTATGGTGAAGGTTCAAGTCGTGAACACGCTGCAATGGAACCGCGTTTCTTAGGCGGCAGAGCAATTATAGTTAAAAGCTTTGCACGTATTCACGAAACAAACTTAAAGAAACAGGGAATGCTTCCATTAACTTTTGCTAATCCTGATGATTATAATAAAATTAAAGAAGATGATTTATTAAGCATAATCGGATTAAAAGAACTTCAGCCGGATAAGCAATTGAAACTTGTAATTAAGCATAAAGATGGCTCAACTGAAGAATGTATGTTAAACCATACATTCAATGAAACACAAATTGGATGGTTCAAAGCAGGAAGTGCATTGAACTTGATTGCAAAGACACAGCGCAATTAAAAAGTAGATAACAGTAAGTTAAAGGCTTCATAATCATGAAGCCTTTTTTATTTCAGTAATTTAATAATGCTTCGTTCTGCGAAAGAAGATACTGCTCCGAAGGAGTCCCTTTAGGAAAGATCCTTCTAGATGTATTACATAACCAATGCCATAATTCCTTTTTGTACGTGAAGTCTGTTTTCTGCTTCGTCAAAGATTACAGAGTTTGCACTGTCTGCAACTTCATTAACAACTTCATCACCTCTGTGTGCAGGTAAGCAGTGCATAAACAAATAATCTTCTTTTGCATTCTTAACTAATTCAGGATTAACCTGATATTTCATAAACTTCTGTTTTCTTTCCTGTGCTTCTTTTTCCTGTCCCATACTTGCCCATACATCAGTATAAATTATATCAACATTTTTTACAGCAGCTACAGGGTCTTCGGTTATTTCAACTTTGCTTCCCATATATTTTGCATTTGCTTTTGCATTATTTACAATCCAGTCTAATGGTTTATATCCTGATGGGGATGCAATAGAAATATCCATTCCGACTTTGGAACAACCATTCAATAAGCTATGGGCCATATTGTTACCATCGCCAATGTAAGCAAGCTTTAATCCTTTTAGTACTCTCTTCTTTTCAAGGATGGTAAATAAGTCGGTTAGAACCTGGCAAGGATGTAATAAATCGGTTAAACCATTTATAACAGGAATGTCAGCATATTGAGCAAGGTCTAAAACATCCTGATGGTCAAATGTTCTAATCATAATTCCATCAAGATAACGAGCAAGCACTCTTGCAGTATCTGCTACAGATTCACTCTTCTTTAACTGTAAATCATTTTGATTAAAGTATAGTCCGATGCCGCCCAATTGATAAATTCCAACTTCAAAAGAAATTCTTGTTCTTGTTGAAGGTTTGGAGAAAATCATTCCTAAGGTTTTACCTTCAAGAACTTTATGAGGCTGTCCTGTAAGTTGTTTTTCTTTTAAAGTTTTGCTTACATCAAAAATCTGGTAAACTTCTTCAAGGGAAAGATCGTGAATGGAAATAAGATCCTTACCTTTCATATTAACTGCCATAAAAATAACTCCTGACTATTTTGTATTTAAAATTTTTGTTCCGTTATCGGAATTAGAAAGCTGTGAAGCTTCTGTAATAATAGTTTCTTTACCTGAACTCTTAGCAAAGTTAATTGCTGCTTTAACTTTTGGACCCATACTTCCGGATGCAAATTGTCCTTCTTCCAAATATTTGCAAGCTTCAGTAACATCAATAGAATCCAGTGCTTGCTGATTAGGTTTGTTAAAATTTATATAAACTTTAGGAACATCAGTAAGAATATAAAACCTGTCTGCATTTATTTCTTCAGCAAGCAATGCAGATGCTAAATCCTTATCTATTACTGCATCAACACCAACTAAATTTTTATTATCATCATAGTAAACAGGAATGCCACCACCGCCAACTGTGATAACAATATTTCCTTTTTTAACTAAATCTTTTACAATCTTTTTATTCATAATTTCTACAGGCTGAGGTGAAGGAACAATTCTTCTCCATCCTCTTTTGCGTGGGTCTTCTTTGAAAAGCCAGTTGTTCGCCCTTGCTAATAAATCAGCTTCTTCCTTTATATAAAAAGGACCAATAGGTTTGCTGGGATTTTGAAATGCCGGGTCATCTTTATTTACAAGAACCTGAGTAACTAAGGTTACTACGTTTCTTTTAATTTTATATTTCTTTAAAACATTTTTTAATTGACGTTCAATCAAATAACCGATTTGACCTTGTGAATCTGCAACGCAAACATCAACGGGCATTTTAGGAAGCTTATAAACCTGATGTCCGGCTTCATTCTGTAATAGTATGTTTCCAACTTGAGGGCCATTGCCGTGCGTAATGACAATATTAAAATCTTCTTTAATAAGTTCTAATAAATTAAAACAAGTACTATAAGCATTTCTTTCCTGCTGCTGTATAGTACCCAATTCGTGACCTCTAAGCAGTGCATTGCCGCCTAATGCTACCACTGCTATTTTTTTCATAAAATTCCTTAAATATATTTTTGACGTGTTTTAGTATGCGAGTATGGTAACGAAGAAACCTAAAGCATAAAATCCTAAATTTTTATTAAATAAGACAACTAAGTTAAATAAAGAAACATTGATTTTCCACTTCTTAGTAGGAGAGAATTAAGAAGTAAAAAAATATTTTTTGAGATTTTTAACTTTCACCTTTTAAAACAAATCATTATCTTAGCAAAAATTATTCCAATTATTTTAGATAGTATGATTCCAGATAGAATTATTGATTTAGATAGAGTTTCGGTTAGACCAGAGGTGTTTAATACGTATTTTGCTTGCGATTTAGGGAAATGTAAAGGTGCCTGCTGTACCTTGGAAAGTCCTTATGGAGCACCCTTAAACCCGGAAGAGGTTGAAGAAATTGAAAAAGCCTTGCCCCTTGTATTATCAAATAACCATTTATCTCAATTTAATAAAAATGAGATAAAAAAGAATGGTTTTTGGGAAGAAAAACAGGGTGACCTTTTTACAAGAAGTATAAATAATAAAGATTGTGTCTTTGTATACTACGAAGGGGATGTTGCTAAGTGTGCGATTGAAAGGGCATATTTTGATGGGAAAATCAAGTATAGAAAACCTATTTCCTGTCATTTATTCCCAATAAGAATTTCTCATTTTGGCGGTGATATTGTTCGATATGAAAAATTTTCGCAATGTGTACCTGCCTTAAGCAATGGAGAAAATACTAAAACGACTATATTTGATTTTTGCAAAGATTCTCTTATTAGATTATATGGACTTAATTGGTACACCAAATTAAAGGAGTTAATTAGTAAATAGTATGTTAGGATTACACCAAAAATTATCTCTGCAGCAGAAGCTATCTCCGCAGCAGATCCAATATCAAAAACTTCTTCAATTAAATACCATTGCGTTAGAACAGCGTATAAAAAATGAATTGGAAATAAATCCAATACTTGAAGAAGTTCTTGAAGAGGAAATGGAGCTTAGAGATGAAAAACCTGAAAAGGAATCTTCTGAAGAGGATACTGTTCAGGAAGATGATAATTATGAAGAGGAATTCGGCATTGAAGATTATATGAACGATGACGAATATGAAAACGATTCAAGTAATTACAGCAAGGAAGATGAAGTATTCCAACCTCTTGCACCTGCACGTGAAAGCTTAAGTGAGCATTTATTAAATCAAATGCACGAGCTTGACCTTAATGAAAATGTATTCAGATTAGGTGAAGAAATCATCGGTAACCTTGATGCAGATGGTTATTTAAAACGGGACTTAAAGGAAATTGTAAATGAACTTGATATGTTTGAACATATTTCCATTAGCTGTGAAGATGCAGAAACTTTATTAAAAAGAATTCAAAGATTTGACCCAGTAGGCATTGCCTGCCGTTCTTTAAAAGAATGCTTGCTTGTGCAGTTGAAATATCTTCCTCACGACCCTTATTATGCTTACCTGGCTGAACAGCTTCTCGAAAATCATTATGATGATTTTACTAAAAGAAGATTTGATTCAATTAAAACCAAAATGGATTTATCTGACACTACATTAAAAACTACTATTGAACTTATTCAGGGATTAAATCCAAAACCGGGTGAAGGTAATATTGAATCAGTTGAGATGAATCAGATAACTCCTGATTTTATAATAGAAAAAGTAGATGATAATTTTATTATAACTCTAAACGATAAAAGTCTTCCATCTGTTACTATAAGCAGAACATACCTTGAAATGTTTGAAGGTAACAGGAAGAGTAAGAAAAACGAAAGAGAAAAAAATACATATAAATTTTTACGTGAAAAATTTGAATCAGCAAAATGGTTTATCGCCTGCATTCAGCAGCGTAAAGAAACCTTAATGAAAATTATGCAGGCTATTGTTGAGAAACAATATGAGTTCTTTGATAAAGGTGCAAAGTATCTTAGACCTATGATTTACAAGGATATTGCTGAAGAGATAAATATGGATATATCAACCATAAGCAGAGTTGTTAATGGTAAATATGTTCAAAGTCCAATGGGTATTCACGAGCTAAAATATTTCTTTAGTGAAGGTTTGTTAACTGACTCAGGTGAGGAAGTTTCTAACAAACACATTAAAGAAAGACTTAAAGAATTAATTGATAACGAAGATAAAAATGCTCCTTATAGTGATGACAGACTTGCTGAAATTCTTAATGAAGAAGGCATCCATATAGCAAGACGTACAGTTGCAAAATACAGAGAGCAGTTAAGACTACCAATTGCAAGATTAAGAAAAGAATTATGAGTTATGTTTATGATGTTCTAATCATAATAATAGCTTTTGCAATCTTCGGTTATTTACATTCATTTTTAGCTTCATTAAAAGTTAAAAGACGTTTAACTGAAGTAGCAGGAAACTACATAGCATTTTACAGGCTTATTTATAATATAATAAGCCTATTTTCTTTTTATATGCTTTATGAATTTGTACCTCATCCAAGACTATCATTAATCGACCTTCCTTACCCTTTTGATTTAATAATTTTATTACCACAAATATTAAGTTTAATTGGATTGTTCTGGGCAGGCAAATATCTGCATATAATTAGCTTTATTGGAATTGAGCAGGTAATAAAATTTTTTGAAGGTACTTACAACAAAGATGAAATGGATGAAAAAATTGAATTGAGAGTCGATGGTCCTTATAAAATTTCACGTCATCCAATTTATTTATTCTCAATATTGTTTTTGCTTTTTAGACCTGAAATGGATTTATTTTACGTTGTTTTTCTTTTATGTATAATATCATACTTCTATATAGGGTCAATTTATGAAGAGAAAAAGTTGATTGAACTTTTTGGAGATGAATATATATCATATCAGCAAAGAGTAGGGAGAATTTTTCCAAAGTTGAATTTCAAGAAAGCTTAAGCACATATTACTTGCGTTTATTTCAGATTATCCCTTAAAATTCCTAATTTTATAAATTAAATAAAGAAAATTAAAATATGCCAATAGATATAAGAGCAACAACTATATTAGGTTTAGTACATAATGGCCAGGCTGCATTAGGCGGTGATGGTCAAGTCACTTTAGGTAATACAGTTATGAAGATGAACGCGATGAAGATTAGAAAAATAGCAAATGGTAAAGTCCTTTGTGGATTTGCCGGTGCTTCGGCTGATGCATTCACTTTAATGGAAAGATTTGAAGAAAAACTTGAGCAGTATAGAGGTAATGTATATAGGGCAGCCGTTGAACTTGCGAAAGATTGGCGTACAGATAAATATTTAAGAAAACTTGAAGCTATGCTTGCAGTTATTACTGCAGAAAAAGCTTTAATAATTTCAGGCAATGGTGATGTAATTGAACCTGATGATGGCATTGTAGCAATTGGAAGCGGTGGAATGTTTGCCCTTGCAGCTGCTAAAAGTTTAAAAAAATATAGTACATTATCTGCAAAAGAAATTGTGCATGAAGCCTTAACTACAGCTTCTGAAATTTGCATTTATACTAATAATAAAATTAATGTTGAAGTAGTTGAATAAACTGAAAAAGAATATGACAAAAATTAAAGAACAAAAACTTACTCCCTCTGCAATTGTAAAGGAATTAAATAAATTTATTATTGGTCAGAACGAAGCTAAAAGGGCTGTTGCAATTGCATTAAGAAATAGATGGAGAAGACAGCAGGTAACTAATGAACTTAAAGATGAAATCCTTCCTAATAATATTATCTTAATTGGACCTACTGGTGTAGGTAAAACTGAAATAGCAAGACGTTTAGCTAAACTCGCTGATGCACCATTTATAAAAGTTGAGGCTTCCAAATTTACTGAAGTTGGTTATGTTGGCAGAGATGTTGAATCAATGATTAGAGATTTAACCGACTATGCAGTTAATATGGTTAAATCAGAAAAGACAATGGAAGTTAAAGCTAAAGCTGATAATATGGCTGAAGATAAAATTCTTGATATCTTAATCCCTCCGGTTAAAAAAACGGCTGCTGTTAAAGAAGATAATGAAGATGAAGCTGAAGAGAGTGAATATGTAAGAAATAAAAAGACTCGAGAATGGATGAAGGAAAAGCTTAAAACAGGTGAGATGGATAAAAAGCTGATTGAGTTTGATACTACTGCTCAGAATAATATTGGTATGCAGGTACTTGGACCATTTGGTATGGATGATATGGGAATTAATCTTCAGGAAATTATGGGTTCGATGATTCCTAAAAAGAAGAAGAAGAGAAAAACAACAATAGCTGAAGCTCGTGCCTTAATTTCTCAGGAAGAAGCTGCTAAGTTGATTGATATGGAAGCTGTTCAGCGCGAAGCAATAGAGCGTGTTGAAAATTCCGGTATAGTATTTATTGATGAGATTGATAAAGTAGCCGGAGGCGGCAAAGGACAAGGTCCTGATGTATCCCGTGAAGGTGTGCAGAGAGATTTACTGCCAATAGTTGAAGGCTCTAATGTAAATACCAAATATGGTGTTGTTAAAACAGACCATATTTTATTTATAGCATCCGGTGCTTTTCACGTATCAAAACCATCAGATTTAATTCCTGAACTTCAGGGACGTTTTCCTATCAGAGTGGAATTGAAAAGTTTAACTGAAGATGATTTTATTAAGATATTAACTACTCCTGAAAATGCTTTGCTTAAACAATATGCAGCATTGCTTGAAACAGAAGGAGTTAGTCTGGAATTTACTGAAGATGGTATTAAAGAAATAGCCCGATTGGCAACTGAAGTAAATGAAGCAGTTGAAAATATAGGTGCAAGAAGACTTCATACTATTTTGACTACATTGTTAGATGAAGTGTTATTTAATGTACCTGACAAAATGCCCGAAGGAAATATTAAAGTTGATGGTGTTATGGTTAAAGCTAAATTAGACAGTATAGTTAAGAACAGAGATCTTTCTAAATTTATTTTATAATCATACTGTCTTTATAAAAAGACTTGAATTGAAAATCTTTTCTACTTAAATATAAGTAGAAGAAAACAGGATTTATTTATATGAAAATAAAGCTCATAGTAATTATTGTATTTTCATCCTTAATGATGTATGCTCAGGTTGGTACTTATCAATTTATGCATATAGATATGAGTGCCCGTTCAGGTGCATTAGGTGGAAGTTTTTCTGCAAATGATGACGATGCAAATATTATTTTCTATAATCCTGCGGGAATTGGATTATTAAAAGAGAAGCCAATTTCATTTTCTTATACAAGTTACCTAGTAGATATAAATTTAGCCAGTATCGCATATTCAATGGAGTTTGAGAACATTGGCAGATTTGGTGTGGGATTAAAATATATTAACTATGGTGAATTTCAGGAAGCTGACGAATTCGGGAATAAATTCGGAACCTTTGGAGTAAACGAAGCAGCTTTTTTAGTCGGCTATAGTAATAAGCTTGATGACAATTTCTATTATGGAGCCAACGCAAAATTTATCTTTTCTAAAATTGCAGATAGAACATCAATGGCTTTAGCTGGAGATGTTGGTCTGCATTATTTTTTCCCCAATCAATTAATTAATATCGGATTCTCAATCAACAATATTGGCGCTCAGATTCAATCATATGTTAGTACAAAGGAAGAATTGCCTTTAGATATTGTTATTGGAGTTTCAAAAAGATTAGAGCACTTACCATTAAGGATGTATCTTGATTTCCATAAATTAAATCAGGATGCAGACCAGTTCTTCAGCAGATTCCAATCATTTTCATTCGGAGCAGAATTTAATCTTAGCAAGGCATTACGCTTAAGATTAGGCTATGACAATGAAAAGAGAAGAGAATTAAAGATTGGTACATTTGCAGGTCTATCAGGCTTCAACGCCGGAGTTGGAATTGTAATTAAGAATTATACTTTTGATTATGGATTCTCCTCAATGGGATTAATTGGAGAGATACATAGAATATCTTTATCAACAAGTTTGTAAATATTTAGAACATACAACTTGCTATCTATACTATGTCAGAGATCCCCACGGTCGTCATGAATCTCACCGCTCAAGACGGATGACTACCCTCGGGATTACAGTGTTGTTTTATTTTCTCTCAAAGTGTGGCATTTCTTCAGGGAGCTCTAAAGAGAGTTCTACTAATCCTTTTATTTCCCCATCTTCATACCAGGGTGATTGAAATATTAATTTTTTTACTCCATTCTTGCTGATTGTATAAGCATTGGTTCTTTTGTTATCTATGATTTCTTTAATCTTTGTTTGAGCATCCTCAGGGTGACAATCAAACATATTTGTCCCAACTAATTTTTTGCCACCATATTTTTCAAAACTCACAATTGCTTTTTCATTCATAAAAATGATGGTACCATCTAAACCGCAGATGGTAACACTTCCGTCAAATTCATTAAGAATATCTAAGTTCATAAATTTCCTGATTAAGAATGTCTTATGTTTAAAATATCACCGTCTTTTACGATGTACTCTTTACCTTCAAGTCTCCAGGCACCATTTTCTTTTGCTTTTGCAAATGAGCCATTGTTGATGAAGTCATCATATCCAACAACTTCAGCACGAATAAATTTATTGAAAAAGTCAGTATGAATTTCACCGGAGGCTTCCTGTGCATTCATTTTCTTTCTGATTGTCCAGGCACGGCATTCATCTTCACCAACAGTAAAAAATGATTGAAGTCCGAGCAGATCATAGGAAGCTCTGATTATTGAATTCAATGCTGATTCTTTGATTCCATATTCTTCCATAAATACTGAAGATTCTTCTTCAGGTAATTCCGATAATTCCATTTCAATTTTTCCAAAGAAAGCAAGAACCTGAGTATTTTTATTCAATTTATATTTTAACTCATCAATATATTTTTGTGCATCTTTAACCTGATTTTCATCAAGATTTAATGCAATCAGCATTGGTTTAACAGAGAGCAGCTGATAAGTTTTTAATATCTTTAATTCATCTTTGTTTAAGTTAATTTCTCTGAGAGGTTTCTCATCCTGCAAAGCTTCAAAGCATTTTTCAAGTACAGGTATTTCTCTCTTCAGCAATTCATCCTGTGTTTTTAGTATCTGCTTTTTTATTTTTTCCAATCTTGTTTCAACAATGGATAAATCAGAAATAATAAATTCTGTTTCCATTGAATTAACATCCCTGGTGAGGTTGATTGTATCTTCCGGATGAGGAACAGCTTCATTCTCAAACAATCTAACCACCTGAATTAAAGCATCGTTGGTTTTAACTTTTGATAAAAAATTAGTTGTAAATTGTGTCGAGCCTGAATCACCTTTCTGCAATCCAACAACATCAACAAATTCTATAACTGCATTTACTTTCTTTTTAGGATTAAACATCCCAGTAAGTTTATCAAGACGGGCATCAGGTACCTTGATGACTGCCTGATGGCTTTCGGACTTTGTTTGTATGTTTGGGTCAATAAATGTTTTGGTGATAGTCTGAAATAACGTGGTTTTTCCTGAATATGGCAGACCAACAATACCTATTTGCATAATTCCTCTGAAATCTTAAATAATCGCTCGAAATATATTAAACTTTGACCTAATTTACATTTCCATTAAATCGGTATTGCAATTAATGCTATTTTTCCGCTTGGTAATTAAAGTTCTTATTTTAAATTTAAAGTATTACGAAGAAAATATTTTATGTTAAAATTAATTATTCCTTTTTTAATAATTTTAAATGGTATTACAATGTCTCAGGACAATAATTTCATTCATTCGCTATCTGAAAGTCATTCACTGTTTTGTGAAAAGAAAATTAATGACAGGAGATTTAAGCATAAAGATATAGTGCCTTTGATTAAAAGCTTAAAAAATAATAAGGACTTTATTGTTAAAAAAGCTGGTGAATCTGTAAATAAAAGAGATATATACTTAATTAGCTGGGGAACTGGACCAAAGAAAATATTTATGTGGTCCCAAATGCACGGTGATGAATCCACTGCTACAATGGCTTTGTTTGATATATTTAATTTCCTTAAAGATAATGAACATTTCAAAGAGTTCAAGGATGAACTTAAAACAAAAGTAACTCTTTACTTTATGCCGATGGTTAATCCTGATGGTGCTGAAGTATTTAAAAGAAGAAATTATTTTGATATAGATATAAACAGGGATGCAATTCGCCAGCAGACCCCGGAAGGCCTTACTCTTAGAAAAACATTTGATTCTCTTAAAGCTGATTTTGGTTTTAATTTACACGACCAGGTAATTTATCATACTACAGGAATTAATTATAAATCAGCAGCATTGTCATTTCTTGCTCCTGCTCCTGATTATGAAAAAACAATTACTCCACTTAGAGAAAGAGCAATGAGATTGATAGCTAAATTATTCACTGAGCTATCAACCATAATTCCCGGTCATATTGGAAAGTACAATGATGACCACGAAACAAGGGCATTTGGTGATAACTTCCAAAAGTGGGGAACAAGTACTATCCTTATTGAAACAGGCGGATGGAAGGATGACCCGGAAAAACAATTCTTAAGAAAATTGAATTTTATCGCTTTGATATCTTCCTTTAAAGGAATAATGGAAGAATCATATAATAAATTTGAAGTTAGTGTTTATAATTCAATTCCATTTAATGAAGAATATTTAAAAGATGTAATCTTAAAAAATGTTACTTATGAACTTAAAGGGAAAAAATATTTGGTAGATGTTGCAATTCTCAGAGAAGAAAAAAGCAGCAAAGACAGCAATAATTATTATTATAAATCTTCGGTTGACGATATTGGAGATCTTTCAGTTTTCTCCGGCTATGAAGAATATGATTTAACGGGAATGACTTTAGAAAAAGGTCAAACTTACAATAAAAGATTTCACCATGAAGCTGATGTACTAAAACAAGATATCAGAAAACTTTATAAAAAGGGATTTACCAACGTAATAGTCAAACATTTATCTGAAGAAAACTTTACCAAAATCCCATTCAATATCGTAGAATCTAAATATAAAGTTGATGAGACATTAAATTTAAATGAAAGTGCCGATTTTATAATCAAGCAAAATGATAAGGTAAAATATGTTATGGTAAATGGTTTTCTTTACGATGTTGATAATAATTTAGGGGAAATAAAAAATGGAATGGTTAGATAAGATTTTATTTTAAATGGGAATAACTAAGCTGCGAAGGTTCTCTGAGTGTTTTTTGTTCCGAATTCAGCTTTTCCCGATGGGGTTGCAACCTCATATTCTTGATATGTAAATAAAAGTTTTATCCTCTTCTTTTATTTTTGTAAAACCAAATTTTTCCAGCAATGAAATTGATTTAATATTATTTTTATCAACTTCAGCATCGATGGTTTTTAATTTTAATTTATTAAATCCAAAATTAATAACTTCAGGGAGTACTTCCTGAATTATTCCTTTCCCTTGAAATGGTGGAAGTAACTCAAATCCAAGTTCTGCAGTTTCTTCTTTTTCATCTATCCTCCATAAGCAAATGCTCCCGGTAAACTTATTGTTGTATTCAATAATCCAATAAAGGGCATTCTTGTTTTTGTATCCATCCAGAATTTTATTTATAAAATCGTTAGCATCATTAATATCTTTTGCTAACAGTCTATCCAGGTACAAAGCTACATTTTTATCTGAGCGGATTTTATAAATGCTATGCGAATCTTCTTTCCTAATTTCTCTAAGAATGAACCTTTGTGTTCTTAGAACAGGGAACTCTGTAAAGTATAGGCTGTTCATATTGGATATAAACCAAATCGTTAAATAAATTCTAAAAATAAGCCATTTTCGAACAATTTGATATAATTCAAGAGCATCTGGTTATACTATATACCCTGTTTTTAATTTGTTTATACATTTATTCTTAATTATATTTAAAGTCTAAAACTTTTTAAGGATAATTTTCATAATGGCCAGAATAAAGAATGCTGAAGCGTTTTGTAATGTATGCGGAGCTGTAAGGAAAATGGAAATTGCCGGTGATGTTTCGGCTGATCAGCCTAATAAAAAGTGGGCTAAGTGTAAAAAATGCAAGCAAACTATGATTATTGAACTTTCTGATGAGCCAAAAGAAAAAAAACCTTCACTTGAAGGAATTGAAAGTGAAAATTATACCGTTTATTCTCCAGCAAGTACTTACAGTGTTGGTGACTCCATATTTCATCAAAGCTGGGATGATTATGGAAGAGTAGTTTCAAAAGAAATTCTTGGCAATGGAAAAAGTTCTATTGTTGTAGAATTTAAAAAATCAGGTAAAAAGAAATTAATAGAATCAATAAAATAACTAAAAATAAAAAAACCATTGAAGTGAGGTGAGATAATTGGTTGGTATTGCTGTAGGCGATAATGAATCCATCGATAAAGCGTTAAAAAGATTCAAGAAAAAATACGAACGTTCAGGAGTCCTTAAGGAATTCAAGAAAAGAACTTTTTTTGTAAAACCTTCTATTAAAAAAAGAATGGAAAAAATTAAGGCTACCAGAAGAGCTCACCGTACTGAAAATATGGAAAAATATTAACAGTATTTACTAAAAAAAAGGCTTCTCATTGAGAAGCCTTTTTTGTTTTTATTTGTTTAACGCCACCATTGGTTCTGTTACCAATTTTTCTTTTTCAGTCTTCAGATAATTCTTTTCAAAATGTTTTACTATATGGTCAAAGGCTTCATCAACTGAATTGCAGAAAGAGAATAAATCAAAATCACTCTTGCTTACCATACCAGCATCTACAAGTCCTTGCCAGTTAATAATGTTCTTCCAATATTTTTCATCATAAATTACTATAGACAATTTCTTTTTTATCTTGCCTGTCTGAACTAAAGTAAGTATTTCAAACATTTCATCCATAGTTCCAAATCCACCCGGAAAAACTATCAATGCTTTTGCAAGATATGCAAACCAGAACTTACGCATAAAGAAGTAATGGAATTCCATCTGTAAGTCTTTTGTAACATATTTGTTAACATATTGTTCGAAGGGAATACTAATATTCAATCCAACAGATAAACCACCTGCTAAATTAGCACCTCTATTAGCAGCCTCCATAATACCGGGACCACCGCCTGTACAAATGATAAACCTGTTTGTTAATGTTTCTAAGCCTAATGACCATTCAGTTAAGCGTCTGGATAATTCAACTGCATCTTCATAGTATTTTGACATATCATATTGATGCTGAACTGTACGAAGCTGTTCTCCAAGTTTTGATGTAGTCGTATTGATTGTGTTAAATTTCTTTAATTCAGCAGCAGCTTCTTTTCTGGGCCATATTCGGGCAGAACCAAAAAATACAATAGTATCAATAATTTTATTTTTTCTAAATTTACTTTGAGGTTCAATAAATTCAGAAAGCATTCTAATAATTCTTGCATCGGAGGAATTTAAAAAATCCAAATTTTCATAAGCTTTTTGCAAGGTTTTTGTTTTAGCCATAGTACTTTCTATTAAATTTAATGTTTATACTGTCAGTTTGAAAAAGCAGTAGTTAAATAATTGCGGCTGCCTGATGTATGTTGCTGTTATCTTGTTTCATAATTGGGTAAAAATAAGCAAAGAGTAAGATTAAAACAAAAGGAAAATGGTATTTTTAAGAAATATTTATTACCCCGAAAAAAAAGAAATATTTTTTTTATTTATGTGATATTATCCCTAAATTTAAGTAACTATTATTTATCAACTAACCCTGAATATAACTATGTTTAAAAAATTAATGCCCAAGGAAGAAAAGTATTTTGAAGATTTCGCCACTATGATTTCCTACCTTCAGGAAATGGGAAAAATAACTAACGACTTTTTTTCAAACAGCACTTATGATAAGGATATTTATTTAAAGCTAAAACCGATTGAAAAAAGATGCGATGAAATTACAAGTAAAGTAATTAAAAGGTTAAATAAAACCTTTATTACTCCATTTGACCGTGAGGATATATTTGCTCTCATTAAAAAACTTGATGATATAGGTGATATTCTTTATGGCGCTACAATAAGAATAGATATGTATAATGTTAATGTTAAAGTTGAGCATGCTGAAGAATTATCGGCTATTATTGTTCAGCAGTTAAATGAATTAAATACTTTAATTCAATATCTAAAAAAACACGACCCACATATTACAGAACATAAAACCATAAAAGATTTAGAAGAGGAAGCTGATAATATTTATAGAAATTCTATAAAGCAGCTTTTTCAAAATGAAAAGGACCCACTAACAATAATAAAAACAAAAGAAATCCTTGAAATGCTTGAAGAGGCTACAGATAAATGTCAGTCTACGGCAAGTATTATTCACGCCATTTTCATTAAGAACTCTTAGAGACTTTTATGATAGAACTAATAATTATTATTTTTCTTGCCTTAGTATTTGATTATATAAATGGCTTTCACGATGCTGCAAATTCTATTGCAACAGTTGTCTCCACAAGGGTACTGACTCCAAAATTTGCTGTAGCTTGGGCAGCCTTCTTTAACTTTATAGCAGTTGCCATTTTTGGACTTCATGTAGCTACTACCATTGGTAAAGGTATTGTTCATCCGGATGCAATAAATCTAAATGTTGTAGGTGCAGGTTTAATTGCAGCTATCATTTGGAATTTACTTACCTGGTGGTATGGCATTCCTTCAAGTTCTTCACACACAATGATTGGAGGCTTTGTTGGAGCTGCCGTTGCTGAGGCAGGTTGGGGTTCGATTTATTCAGGAACGGTACTTACTATAATTGCATTCATATTTCTTGCTCCTATAATTGGTGCTGTTATCTCAATAATTTTTTCATATGTAGTATTGCACATTTCAAAAAACTTTTCTCCTTCTAAAGTAGATAAAAATTTCCGGCGACTGCAATTATTATCATCAGCAGCATATAGCCTTGGACATGGTTCAAATGATGCTCAGAAAATGATGGGTATTATCTTCATAGCTTTAGTTACAAAAGGTTATCTAAAATTTGATGATCCAATACCAGTTTGGGTTGTATTCGCCTGCTATGGTGCAATTGCACTTGGTACACTTTCTGGAGGTTGGAGAATCGTAAAAACAATGGGACAAAAATTAACTAAACTTCGCCCTTTTGAAGGATTTAGCGCAGAGACAGCAGGTGCCATTACTTTATTTACTACTGCCATGCTTGGTATTCCTGTAAGTACTACTCATACAATTACCGGTGCAATAATCGGTACAGGAATTATTAAGAGATTGTCTGCAGTTAAATGGAAGGTTACAATAAGTTTAGTATGGTCCTGGATTATTACTATTCCTATTTCTGCCGCAATGGCTGCAATAATCTGGTATATATTATCATATTTTAATATAAAACTATAAATTAAGTTTAATAAATTCCCTCACTTGAGGGAATTTTTTTATTTGCTATTTTTGTTGGTATATGAAATTATTTATAGAATTATATTTAGCTTTTATTTCGTACATAAGGAATAGGGTTAGCAACAGACAGTTCCTTGTTATATCTGCTATTATGGTAGGAGTTACTGCAGGTATAGCAGCAGTAGTTTTGAAAACCGCAGTACATTACATTCAATCTTTTCTTACTTACGATTTCAAATTCAGGTACCATAATTATCTTTATTTAATTTTTCCTTTCATTGGTATTCTGCTTACTGTATTCTTTATAAAATACTTTCTTAAGAGTCCTTTTGGTAAAGGAGCCTCGCATATTTTATTTTTTATCTCAAAGAAAATGAGTCTTCTCGATAGAGAAACCACTTACTCACACATAGTTACAAGTGCATTAACTGTTGGTTTTGGGGGTTCTGCTGGACTTGAAGCTCCTATTCTTGTTACAGGAGCCGCAATAGGTTCTAACTATGGTAGAATAAATATGTTTGACTATAAAGATAGGACACTGCTGCTTGCCTGCGGTTCAGCTGCCGGTATTGCTGCAGTATTTAATGCTCCAATTGCCGGAGTAATGTTTGCAATTGAAGTACTTCTATCAGAAGCAACAGTGGCGGCAATAATCCCAATTTTAATTTCCGCTGCCTCGGGAGCTTTATGCTCTAAAATTTTATTACAGGAAAAAATTCTTTTTTCTTTTACTGAACTTCTTCCTTTTAATTATAATAATGTTCCTTATTATATAGTACTCGGTTTAGCTGCAGGAATAATATCACTTTATTATGCAAAAGTATTTTTTAAAGTTGAATCCTTATTTAAAAAAATTCAGCATAAAACATTCTTTAAAGTACTAATTGGCGGGTTAATACTTGGAGTATTGGTTTTCCTTTTTCCTCCATTATTTGGAGAAGGTTATGAAAGCATAAAACTGATAGCTACTGGACAATCAAGCAAATTAATTGAGAACAGTATACTTTCTGAATATAGCCATAATGAATGGTTCCTATTAATATTTATAGGGGTAATAATTTTTATAAAAGCAATTGCAACTTCTGTTACCATGCATTCAGGAGGTAATGGAGGAAACTTTGCTCCATCATTATTTGTTGGTGCCTTCCTTGGTTATTTTTTCTCCAGATTTATTAATCTTCTTAATATATCTACCTTACCTGAAGCAAACTTTACATTGGTGGGAATGGCAGGAATTTTAAGTGGTGTTATGTATGCTCCATTAACTGGAATATTTCTTATCGCTGAACTTACACGAGGTTATGATTTAATGATTCCATTGATGATAGTTTCATCTATTGCATACATAATAGTAAGACATTTTGAACCATATTCAATGGATACAAAAGATTTAGCAAGACAGGGGATTTTGCATTCTGCAAATAAGGACCTTTCGATATTATCTTTTATGGATAAAGATGAAATCATTGAAAAGGATTTCAAAACAATACTCAATACTTCATCCTTAAGAGAGCTTGAAAATTTAATTGCACATTCAAAAAGAAATATTTTTCCAGTAGTTGATAAAGAAAATAATTTTTTAGGAATTATTTCTTTAGACAACATAAGAGAAATACTTTTTGAACTTGAATCTTATGAGGAACTTTTGGCGATTGAGTTTATGAGCAAATCCCCGGTGGTTATTGATTATAATGAAGACCTTACTTCAATGATGTTTAAATTTGATCAGACAAATGCATGGAATCTCCCTGTCCTAAAAGATGGAAAGTACGTGGGTTTCATTTCTAAGTCAACTATCCTAACAAAATACCGGAAGCAGCTACTGGAAAATTATAGAGAAAAATAAGGAACTTTTTTTCTCACTTCATTGTACATTTAAAAAACAACTAAAAGAAAATGAAAAAAATATTTTTACTTCCTTTATTATTAATTTTAATTAATGTTGCAATATATTCACAAGCGAAAACAACCAAGGAAATTCCCAAAACATACATAGTTGAACTTAATGAAGTTCAGTTTGAGGATGTTGATTTCAGCCGCTCTATATTCAAGGCTCCACTTGATATAAAGATAAAAATTATGGAAAATGGTAAAGAAATAATTCCTGTTGATTCTGCATATACAGTTATTGAAGGTACAAGAGGAGAAAGAAAGCCTGAACATCCTCTGAAATGGAGAATAAATTTTAAGCCTGAAAATAATTATCAAATAGTTGTTGAAGAAGTTGGTTTACTTGTTGATAGAAAAAGATATTTGATGCCGCAGAAGTTAAGAACTAACTACTGGCCATTGAAAGATAACAATGGAATTCTTTATTGCGGTAAGGAATCTTATGTAAGGTTTTATGTGAAGGAAGAAAACCCATGAACAGTCGTGGGAAATATGCTTCGGGCTTCTCGATACATTTTATTCGCTTCACTCATAAAACACTCGAAGACCCTCTGCATAGTTTAGCCCACGACTTTCCCATAGGGACCACTATGTGGCAGTCGTGGGAAAATGTGTTAATACCCATGACTGAAGTCATGGGTTAAAATGGAATGACACAACGTACTTTACATCTTCTTAAATCGTGCAGTAAAGTGTCTTAGCATTGGAGCTTGATATGTAATTTCATATCCTTTTAATTCTTTCCGTTTATTATAAACTTCAAGTATTACTTCCAACACATAATCAATATGGCTTTGTGTATAAACTCTTCTTGGAATTGCCATACGAACTAATTCCATTGGGGGAGGAATGAGTTTTCCCTTATCATCATATTTTCCAAACATAACACTTCCAATTTCAACTGCTCTAATGCCGCCTTCTTCATATAAAGCAACAGTAATTGCTTGTCCTGGAAATTGTTCAGGCGGAATGTTTGGCAAAAATCTTTTTGCATCAATATAAATTGCATGTCCTCCGGGTGGTTCAATAATTGGAACTCCTGCAGCAACTAATCGTTCACCAAGATATTCAATACTTCTAATTCTATATTGTAAATAAGGCTCTTCAAGAATTTCTTCAAGTCCTTGAGCAATAGCTTCTAAATCTCTTCCTGCAAGTCCGCCATAAGTCGGGAAGCCTTCAGTAACAATAAGAAGATTTCTGCAGTTCATTGCAAGTTCATCATTATTCATTGCAAGAAAACCGCCAATGTTTACAAGAGCATCTTTCTTAGCGCTCATTGTACATCCATCTGCGTATGAGAACATTTCCTGGCAAATTTCTAAAATGGATTTATTCTCATAACCTTTTTCTCTCTTCTTAATGAAGTATGCATTTTCAGCAAAACGACAAGCATCAATGAATAAAGGTAAATTATATTTCTTACAAACTGCTTTTACTTCTCTAATGTTTTGCATTGAAACAGGCTGACCACCACCTGAATTATTGGTAACCGTTATCATACAAAGCGGTATATTCTCAACACCTTTTTCCTGAATAAATTTTTCAAGAAGTGCAACGTCCATATTCCCCTTGAAGTCTGCAATAAGTTCAGGATGTTTACCTGTTTCATTTAGAAAATCATCTGCTTCCGCACCTGTGAATTCAATGTTAGCTCTTGTGGTATCAAAATGAGTATTGTTAGGAAAATATTTTCCAGGACCACCGGTAACTGAGAAAAGAATTTTTTCTGCAGCTCTACCTTGATGAGTCGGAATAATATTTTTGAAACCGGTAATTTTCTTTACTTGTGCTTCAAATCTGTAAAAGCTTTTACTGCCGGCATAAGATTCATCACCATCCATTATTCCTGCCCATTGTTTTGAGCTCATTGCAGAAGTACCGCTGTCAGTCAACAAATCAATAAGCACATCATCTGCGTGAAGAAGAAATGTATTATATCCTGCTTCTTCAATTAATTTTAATCGCTCTTCTTTAGTCGTAGTGCGAATGGGTTCTACTGATTTTATTTTAAATGGTTCAATGATAGTCTTCATTACAATACCTGATGTTTCAAAATTGTTCACTTAATTTAACTTAAAATTTTGTTTAATTAAATAAATATTTCTTCAAAAACATTTTTTTATTTAATATTTTTTTTACAAATTGTATCAATACAATTTGGAGTATTAAATGCATCCCGAAGATAAATTAACAGAAAACCATCAAAACGAAGTTGAGCCTACAATTAATGAAGAAGAAGACCTTTCCCATTCAGATAAATTAGTAGGAATATACACTGCTCCGTCAGAGACATTTCAAAAAATTTCTTATGAGAAACCAAAACACTCAGATTGGCTAATACCATTAGCTGTAATTCTGGTTGTAGTGATAGCATCTTTTATCATCAAGATGAATAATCCTGAAATAAAGGATAAAATGATGTCTGCCCAAGTAGAAAAGCAGGAAAAAGCAATTGACGAGATGGTGAAACAGGGAAAATTAGACCCTGACAAAGCTGAGCAGCAGAAGGAAAGTGTAAACAAAATGATGACTGGTCCTCTGGCAATGGTAATTGGCTCATTAGGTATTATAGTCAATTATTGTCTTGTATTTTTTGTTCTTGCTGGAATCATCTTCTTGTTTGCACGGTTTGTTTTTAAGGGAAGTGGTACATACACGCACGCTCTTATAGCTAATTCATTGACTAACTATATTGCAATGATAGGTGTAATAATTGCCTTAATTTTGTCAATTTATATGGTAAAACCTTTCAATGATGTTAATGCAAATAATTTTGCAGGACTTAAGGGTTTTGGAGGTTTCGGTTTAAATTTAATCGATATCTTCGGAATTTGGGCAAATATTGTGTATATAATAGGATTAAAAAAATTATTTAAATTAAATAGTGCTATTGGCATTGGTATTGTAGTATTTGTCATTTGGATTCTATTAAAGTACGTTGGATATGCTTTTGCAAGTTAGAGTATAAATTAGGATAGAGCATCAAGCTCTATCCTAATCCTATCATTTCAGCAGGTTACTTCGCTTGTACATTTCAGAAAGCTTTTGAAAAAACATATTTTTTAGATAATTTAACTCCTAAATACATTTATAGATGAGATTTTATGTTTGAAAAAGAAATAAAATTTATTAGTGATTATAGCCTTAACAAAGTGAGAAATGAGGGTCAAAGTATAACCTTTGAAAAATTATCCAAATTAGAATTACATCCCGCTATTTTACAGTTTATTTCTTCTGAATTAGATTATTTAATAACTGATGATAGAAAAAGGCTGCTTCAAAGGTCTTTATTTGATTATTCCGGTTCTGCAATTTCAAACTATTTTAATCTTATTTCACAAGAAATAAAAAAAACAAAAAAAGTTCCTGTTGAAGATATTATGAAACTGATTATGCAGGCAACATCTTTTAATGCAAATTACGTCTGCAGACCAAGATGGACATTGATGAAGCTTATATTTAATGATGCTGAAAGCAAAAATATTGAAGAAATAAAACAACTGCTGAACTATTCTTATTATTATGATTATCTGAAAGATATTTTAAATGACGTTTTAGATAAAGTAAATTCATTTACCATAAGCAGCAAAGATTTTGAAAATTTAATTAAGAAAATTGACCAGGAATTATTTTCGATAAAGGGGAATGATTTTATTGAGAATGCAATAGATTCAATTGCTGATTTTTATAATGAAGGAGAATCTTCTAAGAATAAAATTCCATTTGTTTGTTTAGAGACATTTTTAAGAGAGAAGTTTCTCACAGATTATATTACAAAAATAAAAGAGTTGCTTCCTGTAGAAGTTAAACCAAGATTTACAATAGATGAGTTTAAAGATGTACTTGTAAGTATCAGTTTAACTTTTAGAGGAACCTCTACTGAAATTGAAAATGAAGCTCAATCGTATGATGAAATGCTAATAGATACTGAAATGGAAGGTGGGATAGAAGAAATATATGAACCCGAACCTTTAATTGAATCCGAACTAATAACTGAACCTGAAACAATTGTTGAACCAGAGCCTGAAATTATTAAAGAACCTGAAGTACCAGAAGTTAAGGAAGAGCCTGCGATTGTTCCAGAAGTTAAGGAAGAGCCTGCGATTGTTCCAGAAGTGAAACAAGAAGAAGTTATTATTCCTGAACCTGAACCAGAGATGAAAAGTCAGGAAATAAATTCTGAACCTATTAAGGCAGAAGAAATTGCACCTGTTCAAATTGATGAAGAAGAAAAACTTGAACCGGTTAAGGAAGAAGTTAAACCTGAACCGATTAGTCTTTCTGTTAAAGAAGAAAAAGAAATTCCAAAAGCTCCTGAAATAAAAGTTGAGCCTGTTAAAGAAGAAATTAAACCAGAAGAAATAATTGAGCCTATAAAAGAGGAAGTAAAACCTGAACCAATTATAGAGAAAGCTAAACCAATTTCTGCACAGGAAGAGATAAAAAAAGAAATCCCAAAAATTCCTGAAGAAAAAGTCGAAGCGGTTAAGGACAAAGAAGTTAACCTTGAAACCGAAAAAGTTGATTTTAAACCAGAACCTATAGAAGAACAGGTAAAACCAGAGCCTACAAAAGTAGAAGTAAAGCCTGAAGTACCAAAGACTCCTGAAAAGAAACCGGAAGCTCCTAAAGAACCTGAAATAAAAAGACCTGAACCTCCTAAACAGCCGGAGATAAAGAAACCTGAGCCAAAGAAGGATCCTGAAATTAAAAAACAGGAACCTCCTAAGCCCGAGATCAAAAAACCTGAACCACAAAAACCTCAGGAAGTTATAAAACAGGAACCAACTAAAGTTCAGGAAGTTAGAAGACCAGAACCTTCTAAACCTCCTGTTAAAACTTCAGTTCAACAGCCGGTGAAGAAGGAAAGAAAAATTGATAAGGACTTTCCATTAGGTTATGATTTTACTTTAAGAATGAGGTCTGAACCGGAAAAATTCAGTATTAATTTTGGTCCGAAGAAATCAGAAGAAGATTTTAATTATGAAGAGAATTGGGTTGAAGGAAAAGTTCCTTCCAAACAAAAAGAAGATTCGATTGAAAAAGATAATTTAAGTTTCAGCAAAGCTGAAAATGAAAAATATGAAGACTTGCTTGACAATTTTTCAAAGAAAGATATAAAAAAAATAATTAGTTCTATCTTTAATGAAGATGACAAAGATTTTTATGATACTATGCGAAAAATTTCTCAATGCGAAAACTATGAAAGCTGTACAGAAATATTGAAGGAAGTTTATCAGACTTATAAAGTTAATCCTTATTCAAGCGAAGGTATTAAATTAACAAATGGTGTTTCTAATTTTTTTAATCAGAGATAAAAATGTTTATTGACTATGCTGAAATTCAAGTTAAATCAGGTAATGGTGGTAATGGAGCTGTTACTTTTAGAAGAGAAAAATATGTTCCGAAAGGTGGACCCTCAGGAGGAAACGGTGGTAACGGCGGAAGTGTAATTTTTGAAGCTCATCCTAATTTAACTACGCTTTTAGATTTTAATTATAAAAGAATTTATAATGCAGGTAACGGTGACCCTGGAGGTAATTCGTTAAAGGATGGTAAGAATGGAAAAGATGTTATAATAAAAGTTCCTATTGGTACGGTTATAAAAGATGCGGAGACAGATGAAGTTATTGCTGACCTTGATAAGGTAGGAAAAACTTACGTGGCTGTAAAGGGTGGAAAAGGTGGAAAAGGTAATAGTAACTTTGCCACTCCAACTAAACAAACTCCAAGATATGCTGAACCTGGAAGGCCTGGTGAAGTAAGAAAGTTAGTTCTTGAATTAAAGCTTATTGCAGATGTTGGCCTTGTTGGATTTCCAAATGCAGGGAAGTCTACCTTAATTTCAACTATATCATCCGCAAAACCAAAAATAGCCGATTATCCATTTACTACACTTGAACCTAACCTTGGAATAGTCAAGTATAAAGATTATCAGAGTCTTACAGTGGCTGATATTCCCGGAATTATTGAAGGTGCGGCTGAAGGTAAAGGTTTAGGGTTGGAATTTCTTCGCCATATCGAAAGAACAAAAATTTTGTTGATAATGATAGATGTAACTTCAGAAAATTATCAGAAAGATTATAAAATTCTTTTAAATGAATTAAAAAATTATAGTGAACTTCTGGCTGAAAAAACAAAAATCATTGCTTTCTCAAAAGCTGATTTAGTTGATGAAGAAGAATTAAAAAAAGTTAAAAAAAGAAAAATCAGGGGAGTTGATGAAAAGCCGCTAATATTTTCTGCAGCAAGTAATTTTGGAATACAAGAACTACTTGATTTTCTTTGGATGAAGCTGAATAAAGAGGAAAAATAACCTGCCTTAAGTGTTATTATATAATACTTCGAAAAGAATTATATTTGATTATAGTTATTCTCAACTTTAATCCTTTTAACTATATTAAGTCAATTAAATGGAGTTTTAATGAAAACAATAAAGTATTTGATATTAAGCGTTTTTATAGCCGCCTCTTCAGTATTTTATTCTTGCGATTCAAATATTAATATTTTTTCAAAGGCTGATGATGTAAAATTAGGTCAACAGGTAGATGCTGAAATGAGAGCTAATCCCTCAGAGTATCCAATTTACCATGGTGATCCTTCAGTAAAATCGTATATAACAACAAAGATATTTAATGAAATTTTAGCTTCTCCTAAAATTGAAAACAAAAATGTTTTTAATTATCAAATGGAGCTTTTGGATAAGCCTGATGAATTAAACGCCTTTGCAGTCCCAGGAGGTTATCTTTATGTTTATACCGGGCTGTTAAAATATTTGGACTCTGAAGCCGCATTAGCTGGCGTTATAGGGCACGAAATTGCTCACGCTGAACGCAGACACGCAACTCAAAGAATGACAGAGTACTATGGTGTTTCTGTTCTTTTGGGATTTGTATTAGGAGAAAATCCAAGCCAGATAGAAGAAATAGCAGCTAATTTATTAGTCGGTTTAGCTTTTCTAAAGAATAGCAGAAGCGATGAAGATGAAGCTGATGAATATTCATTTAAATATTTACAAGATACCCGTTTTTATCCGGGAGGAGTTAAATTCTTCTTTGAGAAAATGAGAGACGAAGGGTTAATTAGTTCAAACTCAAGCAGTATAGAAACCTTTTTATCTACACATCCTGACCCTATTGCCCGTATAAGCAGTACTAACCAAAGACTTCAAAGCGCAGGCATAACAGTAAAGGATTGGAAAAGCAGCGGAACTGATATTTTTAGAGATGAGTATCTAACAAATATTAGAAATAAAATAAATTAATGTTTTGATTGTTTTGGGATTTGTTGATATATTTACAGGCTAAAATTGAACTTGCTGGCGGGGTAGCTCAGTAGGTCAGAGCAGTGGAATCATAATCCACGTGTCGGGGGTTCAAATCCCTCCCCCGCTACTAAATTAAGGAGTTATTAAATTATGTATACTTTATTGGTATTTTTGACAACTATTATTGCTGTATTGTTAATAATAATGGTGCTTTTACAGTCAAGTAAAGGCGGCGGTTTAGCAGGAACCTTCGGTGGTGCCGGTATGGGTACTATGTTTGGTTCAAGAAGAACAGCGGACTTTTTAAGTAAGGCTACCTGGTGGTTAGGTGGTTCTTTAGCTGTTTTGACTTTAGTTATCAATTTATTCTTTCTGCCAAGCAGATTGACTCCTCAGCAGCAGGATGAAATTAACAGACGTCAACAGCAGGAACAACAACAGCAACAGCAGCAAGCTCCACAACAGCAAGCTCCGCAGCAGCAGACTCCTGGAAGACAATAATAGCTGAAATTATTTAAAATAAAAAAGCACAGATTTTTAATCTGTGCTTTTTTTATAACCTCTACATTTATTAGTTGCTTTGTGCTAATAAAGTAATTATCTCATCTTCAATATCTTTGTAGTATCCATTCCCGCCTTGTGTAAACTGAAAAATCATACTAATAATTAAATCTTCATTATTATTTTTTGTTAAATAACCCGAAAGTGAAGTAACACCATTTAATGTCCCGGTTTTACCACAAAATTTATTTTCAGCCAATGTGCCTCTTAATCTGTGTCTTAAAGTGCCATCAACACCAGCAATGCTTAATGAAGAATGATAATCTTCAAAATTAGCAAGGTCGAAATACATTTTCTCCAACAAAGATACTATTGAGTTAGTAGTTGTTAAATCAAATCTTGAAATTCCTGAACCATCAACAAGATTGGTTCCTTGGGAATAAATTGCATTTTCATCTAAAAAAGTTTTTAAGGCCTGAGTAGCATAAAAGGCATTCCCTTCAACTCCACTTACTACAGCACCAATTGTTTTAAATAAGCATTCAGCAAGAAAGTTATCACTGTTCTTATTTATTAATTTAACTAAATCTCTTAACTTTATATTGGCTTCAGTAAGGGGAACAACATTATTCGGAGCTTTGCCTTTGTTTATTACACCTAAAACTGTAATCCCATTAGAAATAAGTTTATCCTTGAACTTACCAGCCGCATTTAAAGAAGGGTCATCTATTTCTACAAGAACACTTCTTACCCTGCGTCTAATTTTTTGAGTAACGACTTTTCTATTTCTATCAACAACTAAAGCTGAAATAGGAGGAAGATTAACATTCGATACTTCATCATCTATCCAATCATCCCTGGTATACACATTGTCAAAATACGTGTCATCTCCAATAATACTTCCTGTAACTTTGTATATCCCTTTTTTTCTAAGCTCTGATGCCATCAAATCCATATCAGATTCAGAAAAAATTGAATTACCATAACCTTTTAAATAAATGTTTCCATTAACTACACCATCAGACAAATTTTTATCGTCTGATAAAAGTTTCGTACTGAGTGAAAATTCACCACCCATATAAGATAAGGCTGCTGCGGTACTATATAGTTTTGTATTTGAAGCAGGAATAAGGGGGACGGTATTGTTAATTTTATAAACAGTGTCTCTTGTTAAAGGATTATAAACTAATACGCTATAATTAGTTGTCGAATGAACCCTGGTTAGTACCCCTGATATTTTATCCTGAATTGATTGAGCCTGAATTAAAGAGCTGCTAACTATTAAGACAGAGACGAGTAATTTTTTTAAAACCATATCTACGTAAATAAATTTCTAAAAGTGTATAGAACAATAAAATTTACAAATAACTAATTATCAATGTAAAAGAAAAGGAAGATAAATTTTTACTTACAAAAATTCAGAAATATAAATTAAGTGATATATAATAATGAATCTATAAGTTATTCTTAATATTATAATTTTAAATTAGATAGAAAAAGAAGTTATTACAATTTGAAATAAAAAGAAAAAGCAATCAATAATAAGAAAATATTTTATGTAAGATTAAATAAATAGAGATTTAAATGAGCAAAATGCACGAAGAACATAATCATAGTCAACATCATCACGAGCATCAATCAGATACAACAATAAAGGAAATTAAAAAAGGAGATGCTCACTCAATACATCAGCATAAAACCATTAAAGATGAGTATAAAAAACATAATGGAAATGGACATGCACACCATGAAGGAATGATTGAAGATTTTAAAAAAAGATTTTGGATATCAATAATTCTCACTATTCCTGTGTTAATTCTATCTCCAATGCTGCAAATGTTTGCTGGTCTCCATAATGAACTCAGATTCCCCGGAGATACAATAATCCTTTTTATATTATCTTCAATAATTTTTGTTTATGGAGGTTATCCTTTCCTTCAGGGATTTGTGAATGAAACAGTGAAAGAAAAGCGGCCTGCTATGATGACCCTAATAGCAATAGCTATTACAACTGCATACGTTTATAGTTCTCTAATTACATTTGGATTAAAAGGAGAAGATTTCTTTTGGGAGCTTGCTACTTTAATAGATATAATGCTGCTGGGACATTGGATTGAAATGAAGTCTGTAATGAAAGCTTCAAGAGCATTAGAAGAATTAGCTAAACTTCTTCCTTCAGAAGCTCACAAATTTTCCGGTGAAAACATAATTGATGTTCCTATTGAAGAACTTATTATTGATGATTTGATTTTAATTAAACCGGGAGAAAAAATTCCTGCCGATAGTGTTGTTATTGATGGTAAAAGTAATATTAATGAGTCAATGCTTACAGGAGAATCAAAACCGGTTCAAAAACAAAAAGATGATGTTGTAATAGGAGGGTCAATTAATGGAGAAGGTTCATTAAAAGTTAAAGTATCAAAATTAGGGAAAGATTCTTTCTTATCTCAAGTTATTAAACTCGTAGAAGAGGCACAGAAAAGTAAATCCCGCACACAAAATCTTGCAGATAGGGCAGCCTTTTGGCTAACTATCTTAGCTTTGGCCTCAGGTATTATTACCTTCTTTGTCTGGAACTTTCTAATCACCAGTAGTGCGGCTTTTGCATTGGAGAGAACAGTAACGGTAATGGTTATCGCTTGTCCTCATGCTTTAGGTTTGGCAGTACCACTTGTAGTAAGTGTATCAACAAGTCTTGCTGCACGAAATGGATTTCTTATCAGAAACAGAGCTGCCTTTGAATCTGCACGAATAATGGATGCAGTTGTTTTTGATAAAACGGGAACATTAACTAAAGGTGAGTTTGGAGTAAATGAAGTCTTAACATATAATAATTTTAACAAAGAGGAAGTAATAGATTTAGCTGCTGCCCTTGAGGCTCATTCTCAACACCCCATTGCTCAAGGAATTGTTTCTGCATCCAAAAATAAAAAGGAAGCTCAAGAATTTAATTCTATTACCGGAAAAGGGATTGAGGGTGTTGTTGATAATAAAAATATTAAAGTTGTAAGCCCCGGGTATTTAATAGAAAATAAAATTTTGTATTCTGAAGATGAGATACAAAAACTTCAGGAAAGAGGTAATACAGTTGTATTCTTATTAGTGGAGAACAAAGTTGCAGGAGCTATATCATTGGGAGACATTATCAGAGAAGAATCTAAAGAAGCAATTAGAAGTCTTCACGAGCTAGGTGTTAAAGTTTATATGTTAACAGGGGATAATAAAAGTACTGCAAAGTGTGTTGCCGATGAGTTAGGTATAGATGAATATATAGCCGAAGTATTACCTCATCAAAAAACAGATAAAATAAAAGAAATTCAACAAAAAGGTTATAAAACAGCAATGACCGGAGATGGTGTCAATGATGCTCCTGCTCTTGCACAGGCTGATATTGGAATTGCAATTGGAGCGGGTTCTGATGTTGCAGTTGAAACTGCAGATATAGTATTAATTAGAAGTAATCCGAATGATATTCCTGAAATATTGGACCTTTCGAGAAAAACTTATAAAAAAATGATTCAAAATTTGTGGTGGGCTTTAGGTTACAATATTTTTGCTATTCCATTAGCTGCAGGTGTTTTATATAAAATGGGGATATTATTAAGTCCTGCATTGGGAGCTGTATTAATGTCATTGAGTACTGTAATAGTTGCCTTAAATGCACAGCTGTTAAGAATAAAAAAACCTTCCTGAAAAAGTGTTTGTTTTTTTCTTTTACCATTTTTTGAAAATGAAAAAGGCTGCAGCTATTATAAGAACAAAGCCAACTGCATAATTCCATCTAAACTCTTCCTTCAGGTAATAAATGGAAAAAACACTAAATACTATAAGAGTAATTATCTCCTGAATAGTTTTAAGCTGTGCAGCACTGAAAGTTCCGTGACCAATTCTATTTGCAGGGACTTGAAAGCAATACTCAGCAAATGCAATTCCCCAGCTTATGAGTATAACAATAAATAGTGGTTTATCTTTATATTTTAAATGTCCATACCATGCGAAGGTCATAAAAACATTTGAAATGGTTAGTAGGGCAATAGTTCTCATATTCTATTCATAATTAAGATACAGGCAAGTGAATTATAAACTCAGTTCCTTTGCCAAATTCCGTTTCAACTGCAACTTTGCCGGCATAAGTGTCTACAATTCTCTTAACTATTGATAATCCAAGACCAGTACCGGATATATTTTTTGTCTGCTCATTTTTAGCTCTAAAGAACTCTCTAAATAATTTATTTTTTTCCTCAGCCTTCATACCAATACCGGTGTCTTTAATATTTATTTTTAAATAGCTGTCTTCCTTTACCACTTTAATATCAATATAGCCATTATTAACATTATACTTTATTGCATTACTGACAAGATTAGTGAACAGGCGATTTATTTCATCATTGTCACCTCTAAACGATGGAAGATTATCTGCAGCTTCGAGATTAACTTTGAGTTCTTTTTTGCTAATATCCAACTGGAATATTTCAATAATTCCTTTAAGTATATCTTTGATGTTTAATTCTTTTATTTCTCTTTGTATAGTCTTAGTTTCTATTCGGGAAATATCAAGAAGGTCATTTACCATCTTTAATAAAGACTCTAATCGTAGCTGAGAACGTTCCAGAAAATCTCTAATCTGTTCTCCGGTAAGAGGAATAGACTTATCAAGAATTAATTTTATAAAGCCATTCACTGCAGCAAGCGGAGCTTTTAATTCATGAGATACCATTGATATAAATTGACTCTTAAGCATCTCTATTTTTTTAAGCTCTGTAATATCTCGTATTACAATCACAACTCCTGCTAATGTACCATCAGGATGAGGAACTGAAGAAGATGTAACTTCAACTATAATTCCTTTAGATTTTATTTCAAGTTGTGTGTTATAAGAGACCGAACTATATTCTTTTTGTACCTGATGCTTGTTAATTAAGTTGGTTACTTCTTGAGGAAGTTTATCTAAGATATATTCTTCAACTACAATATTATTTAAGTTCAGATACTTCAAAGCATTTGGATTAAACAATACTCCTTGTCCTGTTACATTAACAACAAGAACACCATCTTTAATAGAATTTATAATTGTATTTAATCTTGTTTTTTCAAATGCCACTTCAAGCAGACGGGCTTCTCTTTCCTTAAGCCACTTTTCATTTTCAAGCAGAAGTTGTCTTCTCTCGAATCCTCTTCTTAAATGTTGAAATAATTCATCAGGTGCAAAGGGTTTAGGAATATATCCAAATGCTCCAAGCTTTGTAGATTCAATTGCGGTATCATAGCTTGCATAAGCCGTGGCAATAAAGCAGACAGTGTTGGGATATTTTTTTCTTATTTCTTTGAGAACATTTATTCCATCAACATCAGGCATTTTTAAATCTATTATGGCAATATCGAATTCTTCGGAAGTTCCTAATTTTATTCCTTCCTGTCCGTTTTCAGCAGCTGAAACAGTATAACCTTCAAGTTCAAGAAGGCGTTTAGTACCTATTCGTAACCCCTTTTCATCATCTACAATAAGTACTTTGGGTTTAGTAGTATTACCTTCCATCAATATAATAGAATTTTGTTTTTGAGTAACTAAATATAAAGAAGATAAAAGGAAGTTAAAAATTAAAAGAAGGGGTAAAGATGACATCTTTGATAAGATGTCATCTTTAAAATTAAAAAATATTAAAGTATTGAACCAATTCTCAAGCTTAAGAAGAAGTTTCTTGGTTCACCTGCTTCATAGAATCTTCCATTTGTTGAATTGATATTAATAAATCCAACATATCTTTCATCAAGAAGATTATTAACACCGCCTGAAAGAATAAGGTCAAGAGTATATAATTTGAAGTTCAACCCTAATGTAGTGTTCAACAATGAATATGCATCAGTTTTCTCACTATTAGCATCGTCAACATACATTGAACTTACATATTGGTAGGTACCCTTTAAGAATAATACTCCAATTGGAGTTTCAACATCATAAGATAATGAGGTAACAAAATTATTTTTAGGAACACTTGGAACTATTTTATTGGAGAAATCTTTATCTTCAATAACTACATTTTGTAATGAATCAAATGAAACACTTTCAGCAATGTAGTTTTTATAAACAAAGTCCGATAAAGTATAAGCAGTTTGTAATTTTAAGGTTTTGTAAATATTTGTAGTAATGCCAAATTCAATTCCATTTCTATTCGTTTTTGCAGAGTTCTTATAGAATACACTGCCTTCAAATTCGAAAGGAACAATTTCATCAGTTACTACACTATTAAATCCCACAAGTTCAAAGAAAATATTGCTAAACCACTTACTTTCATCATTGAAAATATTTCCCTTAATACCAAGTTCAGTATTGCGTGATTTCTGAGCAAGCAAAGATGCATTTAATAATTTTCCATCAGGAACAAAGTTATCCATTTCATTTGCTGCAGGTGAATCAAAACTATAACCATATGAACCAAATAAAGCAACTGATGGAGTTAACTTAAAATTCAAAGCAGCCTTAGGTGTAAATGCTTCAAAATTTCTGATATCATTTTGACTTTGTAAAATTTGATTCTTTACATCAAATAAAACTTTATCATACCTGCCGGTTAACAATAATGATAGTCTGTTGCTCCAAAGGTCAAACATATCCTGGAAATAAAATCCAACATTAGAAATAGTTTCATCAGTTAATGAAGCTAAAATATCACCTCTTGAACCGCCGATATTATTATAAGATTCAACTGGACCAGCCTGATAGAAAAGGTCCGTTCCAAATGAAAATTCATTAGCTCGACCTAGTATATCATCTCTATTTACAAATCTTGCTTCACCGCCAACACCATAACGATTCATAATTCTAAAATCTTTTTGAGCTCTTTCAAAGTACTTTATTGTTCCATAACCCATAACTTCAATTTCATTCTTCTTCTCTTCACCTAAAAAAGCATCGTATCTAACTCCAATTCGTCCTTTTTTAGTAACACGTCTAAAATCAAAATTATTTTCTCTTGATGCAGGCTGAAATGGATCAGCTTCAAATTCTGCCTTAGTTAATGAACCTGGTAATCTAATTGTACCATTAACAAAATAACCTAATACTTCAATCTTGGAAAAATCATTTGGGATTGTTTCTAAAGTAGTATTTAAAATATGCCAGTAATCATTACTATGCGCTCTAAAGCCTTTATAGTTATGATAACTATAAGTAGTTAGCATTCTCATATTACCTGAGTTGATGCCCAATTTTATTCCTGATTTTCTTAAACCAAATTCACCTGCTTCAGAATGTAGTTCAGCAAATGAATTATTGAAATAAACATTATTGATGAAATTAATTACACCTCCGGGGGCATTTGTATATAAAGAAGATGAATTTCCCTTGACTAATTCGATGTTTCCCACTGCATTAAAATCAATAGCTTCAATACGGGTTTGTCCATCAGGTTCAGATTCCGGAATACCATCAAGTAAAATTCTTACTCCTCTAATACCTGAATTTGAACGACTTCCAAATCCTCTTATGGAAATTCTTACATCGTGATTACCATATCTGGATTGCATAAATAAACCGGGAATTCCTCCCATAACATCATTAATTGAGGTAGATTTATCAAATTTATATTCTACCGGGCTCATTCTGTAAACAGAAAATGGGATATCAATAATTTTTTTATTTGTTCTGGTGCCAGTTATCATAAAGGCATCGGTTTCGTAAGTCAAAGTATCCTTAGGAGCTTTGTTTGAATCTTCAGATGCCTGGGGTAAAGCACTTATTGTTAGAACTAAAAAGAAAAAAAGAACTATTTTGTACATATTTATTTTTCCTTGGGGCTTGTTGAAAAAATATACACTTCAAACATAATATATAATTATCAAAAATTGCCAAAAAATTTAATGGAAAAATTGTAACCTAATAAAAAAATTAAAATATATCTTAAAATTTCTGTGGAAATTGTAGTTTTTTTAAAAATTTAGTTTTAATTTGAATTCATATGATAAAACATTTAGGCGTTCTTCTGCTTTTTTCTCTCCTAATTGGTGGATGCAAAGTTAATCCCGCTGACCCCTTGTATGTAAATGAATTTGGAAAAGTTTATGTAACTGCAAATGTAATTGGTGCTGATATATTAATAAATAATCAATCATCAGGATTCTTTACGCCTGACACACTGACATTAAATAGCGGTTCTTACCAGTTAAGTATTGTTAAAGATGGTTACATAAGAATTGATGATTCGGTAAAAATTGAAACAGGTTCTTTTATAGAAAAAAATTATACGCTGCAAATCGCATTAGTTGGCAAAACTGTTTTGCTTGAAGATTTTGCTAATGTAAGCTGCATTCCCTGTGTTACATCCAATAATATAATAGAGAGTTTAAAGAAAAGATATTCATCCAAAGATTTTATTGCCATTAAATATGCTACTAATTTTCCTACCCCTTACGACCCTTTTTATCTAAACAATAAAGATTTAATGAACAACAAGATGAGCTATTATAATATTATTCTTGCTCCTACTATAATTATTGACGGAACCATTAAACCAACTCCTACTGATTCGCTAATGATTCAAAATAAAATTGATGAAGAAAGAATTCTCCCTGCAGATTTTAAATTAGAGATTAAGGACACAATTATAAATAACATTTACAGAGTAGATGTGAGCGCTTCATTATTAAATTCTAATTTGGACCTTTCTAATCTTGTTATCAAAGGTTATTTAATTGAAGAGCAAATTTCATTTACAACAGCACCCGGACAAAGTGGTGAATTAGAATTTTATAATGTTGTAAGAGAACAATTCCCGGATGTTCAAGCTAATTTATTAATTGGTAGCAGTACAGATAATCCGTATAAATACACAGCTCCAATTAGTTTAAAAACTATATACAATCAGGAAAAATTAAAAGCAGTTTTTTTTATACAGGATGTAAATACAAAAAAAGTTTATCAGGCAAGTTCTACTTTTTAATATAACACATAAAGGAGTGGTGATATGAGAAAATTAGTTACTTTGTTTTTTTCAATAGTTCTACTAAGTTCATTAACGCTTTCACAGCAGAAGAAAAATCCTGTTCTTGAATATTGTACAGGTACCTGGTGTCAATGGTGTCCTTGCGGAGAGACTACAATTTTAAATTCTATTCTTCCTAATGTTCCAAATGCAATAATGCTTGCTTATCATGGTCCTGCTAATGGAACTGATCCAATGTCATTTTTCCCGGGTAATTCTATAATTGTAACTTTATTAAAACAGGCAGATGGTTATACTTATTATCCAACCGGTACTATTAATAGAACCAATGCACCCGTTGATTATGAATCCTGGTTAAGCCCCATGCAGGCAAATGCTCTTATGGATGCAACTGTAGATATTTTAACTTTAAAAGAATATAATGAGAGTACAAGATTATTAAAGACAAATATTACCTTTAAATCTCTTCAGGAATTAACCGGTGAATTTAAATATAATTTAATCTTAACAGAAGATAGTTTAATTTATAGTCAAACAGGAAATACCACTTGCAGAGGTAGTTCAACTTTCCAGCATGATTTTGTTGTTAAGTCAATGGTAAATGGTGCTTTAGGTGAATCAATTGTAAATGGTACCTGGAGCAACGGACAAACATTTACAAAGACTTTCGAATACACAATTCCATCCAACATAAACATAAATATAAGTAAAGCTCACATTGTAGTTTTTGTTTATAAAGTTAATGCGGCAGCATTAAATAGAAGTGAAATTCAGCAGGCAATGGAGTATGATTTAATGGGAAATAATCTGCCTGTTGAACTTTCTGCTTTTAATGCTGCGGTTGAACAAGATGGAATAAGACTAAACTGGACAACTTGTACTGAAATAAATAATTACGGTTTTGAAGTACAAAAATCATATGATGGTGAAAATTTCTTTGCACTTGGCTTTGTAAAAGGAGCAGGCTCATCAACTGAGATAATAAATTATTCATATAAAGAAAATTTCAAGAGCAATAAAGCAGAAAATTTTTATTATAGATTAAAACAAGTTGATTTTGATGGACATACAAATTATAGTAACATAATAAATGTTGGTTTTGATATACCTACAGCATTTTCATTGGGACAAAATTATCCTAATCCATTTAACCCGGCAACAATTATTAATTACAGAATTCCTGAAATTACAAATGTTGAATTATCCGTTGTAGATATCTTAGGAAATCGTGTTGCTCTTCTTGTAAATGAAGTTAAAGCCGCAGGTAATTATGATGTAACTTTTGATGCTTCAAATTTACCTTCGGGTGTTTACTTCTATCAAATCAAAACAGATAATTATACTAATATTAAAAAAATGATGTTATTAAAGTAATATGAAAAAATTCTTATTAATATTTATTCTATGTGCCTGTAAAGCTTTTACCCAAAGCTTTACAGTCACTGTTGCTGAAACTTCAGTAACCCATACAGTCCCCTACGAATTTGTTTTTGACATAACATACAAAAACATATCAAATGATACATTAGCTTTTTATTTTGTAAGAACTACAAATAATTTACCATCAAGTTGGTATTCGTCGTTTTGTTTTAATTTTTGCTTTCCACCTGAAATGGATAGTATTGCAACTACATCGGGATTCTTAAGTACACCACTTGCGCCTAATGAAGAACGGGTGTGTCAATTACATATTGTTGCAGATTCTGTTGTGGGTATTGGTAATGTAATAACCAGAATTGGAATATTTAATTCAAGTGAAATAAAAACGTTAAGCATATTGGCAAATGGCGGAGTTACTGATGTAAATGAGAATATTTTTGTCGATAATTTTACGCTGAATCAGAATTATCCCAATCCTTTTAATCCATCTACAACAATTTCATTTAGCTTAAATGAAAGTTCAAATACTACACTGGAAGTATTAGATGTAAAAGGAAGTACTATAAGTATTTTGCATAAAGGATATTTACCAAAAGGAAATTATAATTTTAATTTTGATAAAGCAGGATTGTCAAGCGGTATTTATTTTTATAGATTAACATCATCCGGCATATCAATAATTAAAAAAATGATTTTGGAGAAATAATGAAGTCAGTTTTTATTTTCATCTTAAGCTTATTCTTTTTTATTAATATTTTTCCGCAGGAAGGAAATAAAAAAGCTCCAAACTTCAAACTTGAAAATGTAAATGGCGGGTCCATTGAACTAAATAAAAATTTAGGTAAGGGACCCGTTCTAATTAGTTTTTGGGCTACCTGGTGTAAACCTTGTGTAGAAGAATTAACTGAATATCAAAAAATTTTCAACGTCTATAAGGATAAGGGATTTAACATATTTGCAATTTCAACTGACAATGAAAAAACCGCAGCCAGGGTTAAACCTTTTGTAAAATCAAAACAATATCCATTTACTGTTCTGCTTGATATAAACTCGGATGTTGCAAAAAAATATTACGCTGCAAATGTTCCTTTTTCTGTATTACTTGATAGCAAAGGAAATATTGTATATACACATACAGGTTATATGAAGGGTGATGAGAAGATTATGGAACAAAAGATAGTTGAACTCTTAAATAAATAATTTCTTCAAAAACTATTTTCCAATATGAAAAAATATTTTCTGTTTTTTGCTTTATTTATTGTCTCATCTTATGCCCAGGATGAAGGAATAAAAATCCTTCCTCAAGGTTTAGGTTTATGGAATCAGCTTGAATATTCTTATGACATAAAAGATAAAAGAGAAATACTTGAGAACTGGCTTAATCTTGATTATCAATATGGAATCTTTCAAGCAGGAATAAGGTTTGATGTTTTTCAACCAAATGATCCCAACCCATCTATAAGCAGGGGTAAAGAGCGATTTGCTAACGTAGATTTTAAATATATTAAGGCAGATTATGGTAATGATAATGCTAACATCGAAATAACGGCCGGAAATTATTATGCAATGTTTGGAAGGGGTTTGGTAATTAAAAGTTATGAGGATAGGAATATAAGGGTTGATAATAATCTGCTCGGCTTGAAGGTGGTTGGTAAATATAAGGACCTTAGATTAACAGCTTTATCCGGTGAGGCTGCAAATTCACAAAATATCAGAGAAGACATTATCCACGCATTTGATGCTGAGTATAATCCTTTCGACTTTATTAAAGGAGGCTTTACTTATTCATTAACAACTCCAAACAATAATTCTTCCAGAACTAATATTACCTCTTTCAGATTAATGCCATCATTTAATTATCTTGATTTCTATTTTGAATATGGAATGAAGTTTAACAGAGATGATTTTTATTATACAGAACAAATAAAAAATATTTCAGGTAAAGCTTTTTACGGCAGCGGTAATTTTTATTTTGAAAACTTAGCGTTTATTGCTGAGTATAAGTATTATGATAATTTTGGCAGCTACTCTGCTGATAGAACAATTATTTATAATACTCCTCCTGCAGTACGAAATGAATATTCTTATTTATTGTTGAACAGACATCCATCCCCATTATATCAGGATAATGAACAAGGTTATAGAATTGAGTGGCTTTATAATTTTGGGGAGGAAAATTCAATTAATTTAAGCGGCAGTTCAACCAGAAGTTTAGATAAGTCTTCTTTGTATAAAAGTACTAAAGGTTTAAGTTTACCGGCTTCCGATGCTTTAAAGGAAGTCTTTCTCCAGGTAAATTATAAATGGAGTGATTTCATTTCAAGCATCGTTGGACTTCATTATAATGAAGAATTTACAAGTTCTACCAAAAACAGAACAGCTATTCTTGAAAATAGATTACATTTAAATGATTATAATACGTTAAGAATAATATTGGAACATCAGCAGACATATAATTTTTACAATTTTGAAAATTATTATGATGATGTTTTAACTGCTGAGTTACTTCATTCTCCTGATTTTAGTGTATCCTTTGTAAGTGAAATGCTCAGCAGATATAATGATGGAAATAAATTGATTAGAAGATTCTGGAACCTTGTTCAGTTTGGGTATAAAGCATTTGAAAATGTTGAACTAACATTACTTGTTGGCTCACGTCAGGCAGGTAATATCTGCATTGGTGGAGTTTGCCGCTATGAACCTGAATTCAGAGGTGTAGAATTTAAAATGATAACAAGATTATAATTATTATTTTATTTTTTCATAAATAATTAATTTCTGATTACCGCCTCTTATTATTGTTCTTGATGCATAATAGTTTTTAAAATCACCTTCTTTTGTAAACTTTAGGTATTCTGGAGGATTGGGATAATCAACAAGCATATAAGCTGGTTTTTGTTCTTTAGCCTCATTATTACTATAGTTTGAAGTTAATCCTAATACATCGTGGACTTTTCCTTTTTGATAGAAAAATCTCAATATACCAACTTCATCTGCAGCCACATTAGAGCCAAATTCGGCATTTAAGTTTAACCATTCTGAAGCAGACTTATATAAAATATATTTTGAACTATATGGTTTAAAAAATGTTTTATATGGCAGTACCATGGCTAAAATAAAAATTACAAGATAAGCAGCATAGACCAATGTTTTTTGGATATTTAATTTTATAACAACTGCTTCAAAAGCTAACACAAATCCCCAGGTTATTATGATAGAATAAAAGGTATAGTACCATTGATAACCGGGAGGATTAAGAATCAATCCATAAATTAAAAATAAAAGAACTTGCCAGATGATAATTATTAATGTTGCTTTATTAAGAATATATTTCTTGTCAATAATTGAAGCTATTACAAATCCAGCCAGACCTAATATGGTAATTATTAAACCTAAAGCAGCACCGCCGGGAAATGAACTGAAAAAATGTGAAAAGAATAATGAGCCATCTCCCCAATAACCTGATGCACCTTGTTGAATTTTTGCATAAATACTTCTCGGCAGTAATTCTCCAAAATAAAAATAGCTGTATATAAACCAGGGAAGTAGTAAAACAACAAAAATGATGATAGGTTTATAATTGATTTTTTTTGTTGTGATTAGATCATAGATAAAAACTATGAGTATAAAAAGTATTGAATCAAATCTCGCCAGGACTGCTAAAGCTCCAACTAACCAAAATAAATACATTTTGTTTTTTAAGTAAGCAAATAATGAAGCCATTATAAGCATAAGAGTTAAAAATATTTCCATACCCACAGCATTGCGAAGAAGTGGATTGGCGAGGAATATTATTGGGAATAATAATGCACCATTTTTAAAATTCAAATGTTCAAATATTTTATATCCGAAATAACATAATAACCATAGACATACGAATCCTATTAAGTGAGCAACCAGGGGAACAGTTACATTTGACATCCATTTAACATTATGGTATGTAAAAGAAACCAATAAAGTATATAATGGTGAAGTTGTTGCATTTATTTTTTCTCCATTATTAAACACATAACCATTTCCACCTTCGATGTTGCTTGCATAAGAATAAAATATGTAAGCATCGTCCTGCTGAACTTTCCAATAGGAAGTAAGAATTATCAGGCAAAGAATTGTAAAAAGAAGCTTGGGAAAATGTTTTTGGTCAATTCTCATAGTTATAAGTTTATTGTTGAAAATAATAGTCAGCAAAAAATAATAACATTTATGTTGGTTTACTAAAGAAAATTGTAGATTTTCTAAACTTGACCTTACTAACCCGGAAATTAAAATAAATTGATAATATTCAAGTTGTGGTTTATATTGATAAATTATGAAAATATTAGTTTTTTTATTGCTTTTACTGTTTATCCTTGATACTTTACCTCAGCAGCTTAAAGGAGATAAAGGTGCTTTTTCTATTGCAAGGCTTAAGTATGAAGGAGGAGGAGATTGGTATAACGATCCATCTGCTGAAGTTAATCTTCTTAGGTTTATAAGGGAAAATACTAACTTAAATGTAAAAGATATTTATCAATTTGCAGATTTATCTACTGATGAAATATTTTCATATCCCTTTATTTTTATGACCGGTCACGGTAATATTGTTTTTACTGATGCTGAAGCTGAAAGATTGAGAAAATATTTAGATGCCGGAGGTTTTCTTTATATTGATGATGATTATGGTTTGGACAAAGCAGTGAGAAGAGAATTAAAAAAAGTCTTTCCTGATAAAGATTTTCAGGAAATTCCATTTGACCATCCTATTTATCATATTGTTTTTGATTTTCCATCAGGGCCCCCAAAAACTCATAAGCACGATGAAAAACCTCCTCAGGGTTTTGGAATTTTTATTAATGAAAAATTAGCAGTTTACTATACTTATGAGGCAAATCCAAGTGATGGATGGGCAGACATAGAAGTACATCAGGATCCACCTGAAAAGAGAGAAGAAGCATTGAGGTTTGGAACCAATATTGTAGTTTATGCATTATCAAACTAGAAAAAGATGATTACTAATACAGTACCATATAAACATCTTCTTGACAAAATAGAAGAATACCATAAAAAAGAAGCTAAGAATCTTTTAGTTTATGGGATTCAAATGTTTATAATATTATCATTAGGGTCGTTCTTTTTATTTAGCTTAATTGAAATGCTTCTGTTTTCATCTTCAACAGTTAGAACAATTTTTTTGTTTATCACTATAATAATTACTTTTTATGGTCTTTATTCATTTGTAATTTCACCTCTTCTTGTGGTAGCAGGATTTAGAAGGTATAAAAATATAAATCATTCCATTTCAATTATTGGTAAAAAACATAGTGAAGTTAATGATGACTTAACTAATGCAATTTCGTTAGCTGAGGAAGAAAAACAAGTTGGATTTTATTCCAATCCACTTATAGAAGCTGCATTCTTTCAAATCTATGGCAAATTAAAGGATATAGACTTTACTTCAGTAATAAATTTTGAAAAACCTAAAAAATTATTCCAATATACTGCTTTTATAATTATTGCGATTACAGGATTATTTCTGGCTTCAAATGGTTTGAGATTTGCCGGTTACAGAATTCTAAATCCCAATACACAATTTCTTCCCCCACAAAAATTTTACTTTGTAGTATCTCCGGGCAATATGAAAATATTAAAAGGGAACAATGTTGAAATAAAAATCAATGTTAAAGGATACGCTCCTGATGAAATGCAGCTTGCACTCAAAAATATTGATGAACCAAAATTTAATTTTATTGATTTAAAAAAAGATTCTACCGGTTCATATGTTTACCTTGTTAAAAATACTTTAACAGCATTTAATTACTATGCTTCTGCTGAAGATATAAAAAGTGAAGAATATAAAATTGATGTAGTAAATAATCCTTCAATTAAAAGTTTAAGTATTAAGATAAATCCCCCTGTATACTCAGGATTACCTTCATCCGAACAATTGGATAACGGAAATATTTCAACCCTTGCCGGAAGCAGAATTTCTTTAAGTTTGTCTTCTTCTAAAAATCTTAAATCTGCTTTCCTGTTTTTTGATGATTCTACAAAGCTTGACCTTAATGTTAATGAAGATGCAGCTGATATTCAGTTTCAGGTAAAGAAAGATGTAAATTATAAAATCATTTTGACTGACAATGAATGGTACAGTAATGAATCTCCAATTTCCTATACCATCAAAACATTAAGCGATGCTTTTCCAACTCTTGAAGTTGTTGAACCGGGGAAAAACACGGATTTGTCTAATGATAATCGTCTTCCATTATTATTAAGAATTAGTGATGATTATGGTTTCAGCAATTTAAAGATTAATTATAAAATATTATCTGTCGATGAAAATAGTCCAAATCAGAAATATGAAAGTGTGAATATTGATTTTGATAAAAGAACGAAAGATGCTGAAGTTACTTATATATGGAATTTAAGCAGGCTTGAAATTGGCGCCAATGAAGTAGTAAGCTATTATATTGAAGTATTTGATAATGATAATGTAAATGGACCTAAATCCACGAGTTCCTCCGAATATTTAATTAGAGTTCCTTCTCTCGAAGAAATTCTTGCACAAACTGATCAAACACATAAAGATGCGGATGCAGACTTAAAACAAGTTTTAAAAGAAGCTGATGATTTAAAGAAAGACCTTGAAAAGCTTGACCAGGATTTAAAACAGGATAAAAGGGATTTAACCTGGCAGGAAAAAGAAAAAGTTGAAAATACTTTAGAGAAATTTAAAAACCTCCAGGAAAAGGTCGAGAGTGTAAAAGATAATTTAGCTGAAATGCAGCAGAAGCTTACTGAAAATAATCTTCTTTCAAAAGAGACTTTATCCAAGTATATGGAACTCCAAAAGCTTATGGATGAAATGACTACTGATGAAATGAAGAAGACTATGGAAAAACTTCAGAATATGCTTCAGCAAATGAATAGGAAGATGACTCAGGATGCATTACAGAATATGAAGTTTGATGAAGAGTCTTTCAGGAACAATATTGAAAGAACAATGAACCTTCTAAAAAGAGTTCAAGCCGAACAGAAATTAGATGAAATGGTTAAAAGAACTGAGGACATTACCAAGAAGGAAGAACAAGTAAATCAGAAGATGAATGAAAACAAGATGAATGAAAGTCTTGAGAATCAAAAAGATATAACTGAAGATGTTAATAAACTTGAAGAAGAATTAAAAAATCTCGAAGACATTATTAAAGATTTGAAGGATGTTCCTAAAGACCAGCTTGAACAAATGAAACAGGAATTTGAGAAAGCCAATAATGAACAACTCTCTCAGGATATTGAAAAGAACATTCAACAGAATCAGAAGCAACAGGCTCAGCAAAATCAGCAGCAGCTTTCTTCCAATATGAAACAGATGCAGAAGAATCTGCAGAATATGCAAAATCAAATGTCCCAACAGAATATGATGGAAGCATTTAATAATATGATGAAGATGATGGATAATTTGATAACTCTTTCAAAACAGCAGGAAGATTTGCGGAATGAAACAAAGCAAAATCCTAATTCATCATTTGGTAATGAAGGCAATAAGCAGTCGGGTCTTGAAAATAATTTAGATAAAATTACAAAACAGCTTGGAGATTTATCTCAAAAAAGTTTTGCTGTAAGTCCTGAAATGGGAAAAGCATTGGGTGATGCAAAAAGGCAAATGAATGAAGCAATGAAAAATATGAGCAGTAGAAATCTTATGGCATCATTGCAAAATCAACAGGAAGCCATGAGAGCCTTGAATGAAGCAGCATCTATGATGAAGTCATCTATGGAATCGATGATGTCAGGTGGTCAGGGAGGCGGCATGGCAGGCTTTATGCAGCAGTTAAGTCAAATGGCTCAGCAGCAAATGCAATTGAACAATATGACTCAAATGCTTCAGCAAATGCAGCAGGGACAATTAAGCCCACAGCAACAGTCTGAACTTCAGAGACTTTCTCAGCAACAGGATATTATTAGAAAATCATTAGAGCAGTTAAATAAAGAAGCAAGGCAATCCGGTGAATCAAAAAGAATTCCTCAGAATTTGGAAAATATTTCCAAGGAAATGCAGGAAATTGTAACTGATATGGAATCACAAAAATTAGATGATGGGCTGGTACAAAAACAGGAAAAAATACTAAGCAGATTATTGGATGCCCAAAGGTCTATGAATGAACGAGATTTTGAGAAAAACAGAGAATCCTTTACAAGTAAGAATATTACTAAAGATTCTCCCGGAAAACTGGATTTATCTAACAGCAGAAATCAACTAAAAGATGAATTAAGCAAAGTACAACAAGAAGGTTACAATAAGGACTACGAAAGTATTATTAGAAAGTACTTCAACTTATTAGAAAAATAATTTCCTTCGAACTAAAAAATTCATTATATTTTCATATGCTTATAAATATTAAAGAATGTAAAGGTGCCCCAAAGAAACAATAAAAATGCTAAGATAAATGATAATTTAAACTTATTAGTAAATTCATCCGATAATTTACTGTTTGTTACTGATGTTAATGGTATAATTGAAAATATTAATGATACGGGTGTTCAGCTTTTACAATTTGAAAAAGAAGAAATAATCGGCCGTCATTTTACTGATTTTTTTTCTAAATCTTCAAAAAATTTAATTGCCGAAAAAATTTCTTCATTAATTAAAAGCAATTCCGAAATATTATTTACCTCTTCCATATATAGCAAGTTTGGGAACGAAATTAAGCTTGACGTTTTACTAAAGCCTTGCCTTGTTAAGGAAAAACTTGTGGGTATAATGTGCAGAGGAAGTAATATTACTGAAAAAACGGAATTAAGTGTACAAATTGAAAAGCTCAAGCAGACTATAATTGAGCAAAATAGAATTATTGAACTTGAAAAATCAAGAGGTTCTGAGAAAAAGTCGGTCCTTGATGAACTAAATAAATTAAAGAATGAATTTATTTCAAATATTTCTCATGAACTTAGAACACCTTTAGCATCTATAATTGGTTTTTCTGAAACAATGCTTTATGACTCTGATATTACAAACGAAATGCGTTTGGAGTTCAGTAAGATAATATTGAATGAAGGTAAAAGATTAGCAAAACTTGTAAATGATATTCTTGATGTTTCTAAACTTGAAGTTGGTACATTAGAATTAGCAATATCAGAATTTGACATTGCAGCATTAATAAATGAAATTATTGAGAGTCATAAAGAAAGCATTCAGAAAAAAGGAATTATTATAAACACTGAGTTCCCGGATGCCGATGTTTTGGTAAATGCTGATAAAGAAAGAATATCTCAGGCAATTGGTGGTTTAATAACTAATGCTATTAAATTCAATAATCAATCAGGAAGAATAAAAATTATTCTTAATGATTATATGAAGGAAATTGAAATTAATGTAATTGATACAGGAATTGGAATTCACGAAAATGATATTCCATTTATTTTTAATAAATTTTATAGAGTTGATAGAAATAATACAGAACCCAAAGGAACAGGATTGGGATTGGTTTTGGTTAAGCAAATAATAGATTTACACAGAGGTATTATTTCAGTACAAAGCGAAATGAATAAAGGTGCAGCATTTACAATAAAGCTGCCAAAAAATATAAACATTACAAGCAGGTCAATTCATGAATAAACTTGTTTTCATTGTAGACGATGAAGAGCATATAACTACTCTCTTATCTTATTGGGTTAAAGATAAGTGGAAGTACGACATACAGATTTTTAGTTCAGGTGAAGAAGTTTTAAAGAAGTTATATCTTAAGCCTGACCTTGTTCTGCTTGATATAATGATGCCTGGAATAAATGGAGTTGAAACATTAAAAAGAATCAAACAGTTTGACCAGAATATCCCTGTTATAATTTTATCTGCTCAGGGAAGCATAGAAGTCGCTGTTGAATCTTTACGTTATGGAGCGTTTGATTATTTCCCCAAACCTATTGATAATCAACGTCTTGAACCTGCTATAAAAAATGCAATAAACGCATATGAACTGGTTAAGGAAGTTGACCAGTTAAAAGAGCTGGTAAAAAGAGAATATAGTTTTGATAATATTGTATCTGCAGATATCAGAATGCAGGACGTATTCAAATTAATATCAAAAGTACTCGATAATGATATTACAGTTTTAATAAATGGCGAAAGTGGTGTTGGTAAAGAGCTTGTAGCGAGAGCCATTCACTACAATGGAAAGAGAAAAGATAAACCATTTGTTGTTGTAAACTGTGCATCTATTCCAAGAGAACTTTTGGAAAGTGAATTGTTTGGACACGAGAAGGGCTCTTTTACAGGAGCACACCAGAGAAAGCTTGGAAAATTTGAAGTTGCTAATGGCGGCACATTATTCCTTGATGAAGTTGGTGACCTTGAAATGTCCTTACAGGCAAAAATATTAAGAGTTATTCAGGAAAGAACTTTTGAAAGAGTTGGCGGAAACGAGCTAATCAGATCTGATGTCAGAATTCTTTCAGCTACAAACAGAGACTTGAGAGCTGAAGTTGACAAAAAATCATTTAGAGAAGATTTATATTACAGGTTAAGTTCATTCCCTATTTATGTTCCACCTTTAAGACAAAGGAAAGGAGACATATTAGTTCTTGCAGACCATTTCTTAAAAATATTTAATATTAAACTTAATAGAAATATTAAGGGATTTTCGAAAAAAGTACTTAAGCTAATGTATAATTATGAATGGTTCGGCAACATTCGTGAAATGGAAAATACAATTGAAAGATGTATTATCGTAGCCGAAAAAGATTTTATTGAAGTTGATGATTTACCGGCACATATCCGTTCTGGGGAAACATCAGGTAATATTGAAATTACTGAAAATCTTTTTAACGATGAGAACATTATTCCTTTTGAAAAGTTAAAAGAAGAATCAATAAGACATGCCTTGAGAGTGACAAAAGGCAATATTGTTGAAGCGGCTAAAAAACTGCAATTAGGCAGAGCCACAATTTACCGCCTCATGGAAAAATATAACATTGAGAGTAAAAATTTAGTTGAAAATTAATGCAGTCATATTATGGACTTTATCAAAGAATTTAAAGATGATATAGAAATCATTCATGTTAATATTACAAGAGCTACATTAAAAGAGGCAGAAGAATTTAAAAAACTTTTGTATGTAGAAATTGAAGATGGAAGAAAGAAGATAATTGTTGATTTAATACAATCTGAATTTATCGATTCTACGTTTCTGGGAGCTTTAGTAGTTTCATTAAAAAGAATTAGAAGTATGGGGGGAGATTTGAAGCTGGCAGGACTTCAGCCGGCTGTTATGTCAATGTTCGAATTAACCCGGATGTATAGGGTTTTTGAGATTCATAATTTTTGGTCGGAAGCGGTAGAAAGTTTTAAATAATTATGGATCAAAACAGAAAAAACCTTCTAATCGTTGACGACGATGTAACGATTAGAAAACTAATATCGTTTCATTTAAAAAATAATGATTATAATGTTTTTGAAGCTGATAGTGCTGAAGAAGCATTTGTTGTTTTAAGAACAAAAAGAGTGAATCTGGTTCTTTGTGACGTTAGTATGGAGGATATGGATGGATTTACTTTTTGTAAAAAAGTTAGAGAAGATGTTGAATTAAAAGTATTACCTTTCATTTTTGTTACTGCTAAGGACTCCATTGAAGATAAAACCCTCGCTCATGAAGCTGGTGGTGATGATATAATAACAAAGCCATTTGATGTAAATGAATTACTTCTTAAAATTCAGGCTCTTCTTAGAAGGTCTGAAATTTTTAAGACTTATGGAACTAAAAAAACTCTTGAAAATAATTACATTGATAATTCTACTTCATCAAAAATTCTTTTAGTTGATGATGACCCAACCATAACAAAACTTTTCCAATTTAATCTTAATAAGGAAGGTTTTACCTGCATATCGGCTTCCAGTGTTGAGGAAGGTTTTAAGAAAGCAAAAGAATTTTTACCTGATATTATTATTTCAGACATAATGATGCCTTTTGTTGATGGATTTACTTTTAGAAGAATGCTGCTTGATGACCCTGATCTTAAAACTATTCCCTTTATTTTTTTTACTGCTAGAGGGCAAGAAAATGATATACTTGATGGATATGAATTAGGTATTCACGATTATGTTATTAAAACATCGGGACCTAAAGTAGTAGTTGCAAAAGTTAAAGCGATAATAAAGAGTCTGGACAAAGAAAGACACAAGATTGTCTCTGAGCTTAATCAAGCTGCTGATAGTTTAAGAGTTAAAGTAGTTCCTGATAAAGACCCTGAATTTAAAGGTTACAGCATCAAACATTGGTATCAACCTTACAAAGGTGTACCTGGTGGAGACTTTATTGATTACTTTAGCTTTGATGAAAATAATATAGCTGTGATACTTGGTGATGTCATGGGGAAAAAATGGGGAGCCTGGTATTTTGCTTTTGCATATGCAGGTTATATACGCAGTGCATTAAGATTAGTAATTGAACATAACAGAGACCTTGATTCTAAACATATTCTTCAACAGGTAAATGCATCAATTTATAAAGATGCTAAACTCTCAGAAATATTTACAACACTATCTTTAGTTATAATTAATAATAGAACAAACGAGCTTAAATATTCCGGAGCGGGGGACCTTCCATTATTGTTGATTAGAAATAACAGCAGAAAAGTTGTTAGTGTAAAATCAAAAGGTTTATTGTTAGGCTTTGATGAGGTTGGTCATTATGATAGTACAACCATCAAATTGGAAAGTGGAGACCAGCTTTTTTTATTAACTGATGGTATAATAGAATCCAGAAATAAAGACGGTGAACAGTTTGGTGAAGCTGAGCTTAATGAGACTTTAATTAATTTTAATGGGAAAAATACCATTGAAGTGATTAAAGAAAAACTTTCCAGGTTCACTGATAATAATTTTGAAGATGATATAAGTTTGATTTGTATTAAGAGGAATTAGAATTATTCCCATCTATTATCGGTCGGTCTTCTCGATACATTTTCTTCGCTTCACTCAGAAAACACTCGAAGTACCTTCTCCTGTCATTGCGAGGAGTTCTACGACGAAGCAATCTCTATGATTTCCTATAATAAATTCATGGGCTAACCTCAAAATGAACAAAAGATTAGCCCACGATTTTAATCGTGTGGTTAATGATCCCCGCAATGAAACAAAAAAAATTATTTTTTTCTTTTCACCACTTTTTTAATTGGCACCTTCTGTTTTGCTTTTGCTTCTAACTTTCTTTCTGCTTTTTCTGGAGAAACTTTTTGAGCTCTTGCCTTTGCATATAAATTCTTTATTTTTTCTTCAACTAAATAAAAGACTGTACCTTTTTCATATGGACGAATGGAAGGGTCTCCTGCTTTTACATCAGTAAGAATTTCTATCCCTTCTTCAACTTTGGAAATTGGATAAATATGGAACATTTTTTTCTTTACTGCAGATATTACTTCATCTTTTAACATCAATTCTTTAACATTCTGAATTGGAATTATTACTCCCTGCTTTCTGTTCAATCCTCTCATCTTACATACATCATAAAAACCTTCAATCTTTTCATTAACTCCACCTATAGGCTGAACATCTCCTTTTTGATTTAATGAACCAGTTACTGCTATTGATTGCTTAATAGGTAAGTCTGCTAACACTGATAGTAAAGCAAAAATTTCAGCACAGGATGCACTATCTCCATCTACTGTACCATAAGATTGCTCAAACACAAGGTTAGCATTAAATGCCAATGGTAAATCTTGTCCAAATGTTTCTTTGAAATATCCTGAGATAATGAGTACTCCCTTATTGTAGTGGCGACCACTCATACCAGCTTCGCGTTCAACATTGATAATATTACCACTGCCTAAGGAAACAGTAGCAGTGATTCTTGTAGGTCTACCGAAAGAATAATAATCAGAACCATAAACAGCTAAACCATTTATCTGACCAATCCTGGAACCCTCAGTATCAATAAGGAAGGTTTCATCTTCAAACATATTATTTATTTTTGACTCCAGCATTCCGTGTCTATCTTTAGCATATTCAAAAGCTTTTTTAACGTGAGCAGCAGAGACTACACTAAAACCATCATCAACCGCCCAAAAGCTTGCTTCACGTGCAAGATCAGCTATTTTAGAAAATCTGGTTGTCAGTTTATCTTTCCTTCCAGAAAACCTTGCACTGATTTCAATCAAATAAGCAATTGCAGTCTTATCAAATTCAAGAAGATTATCTTCCTTAATTAATTTTTTTATAACTCTCGCATATTGGATAAGTACTTCATCAGATCTTTTAATCTCGTAATCAAAATCAGCTTTTACTTTAAATATCTTTTTAAAGTCATATTCATTTTCAGCAAGCCAGGAATAAATATTAGCACTACCAATTAAAATAACTTTAGTATCAATATTTATTGGCTCCGGTTTTAAAGTAGTTGGGGATATTTGATATATAGAATAAGGTTCCTGAATTTCGAGCTGTCTGTATGTTAAAACTCTTTTTAAAAATTTCCATACACCAGGTTCTTCAAATAAGTGATTTACATTTAGAACCAGATAACCATTATTAGCCTGAAGTAGTGAACCACCCTTAATATTAGTAAAATCACTAAACCAGCCTCCTTTACCATCATTTATTTTTTCAATGCTTCCAAATAAATTCATATAATTAGGAGAGGTTTCAATTATTATAGGACAAGATTTCATCTGGCTATTATCCAGAATAACATTTACTTCGTATTCTCGGAAATAGTCAATTATATATCCTTCTGTAAGAGGAGAATTTTCCGGATTAGTTCCTTTAAATATTTGAATATTTTCCAGAATACTTTCTTCTACTTGTTCAAGATATGTAATTATCTTGGCAGCACGATATTCTTCGCGCAATGATTCAAGCACACCTTTAACAACGTTATCAACTGCTTCACGTTCAAGCTTGAAAATTTTTCCCTGATACTCCTGATTAAGCTTTAAACCTTTTTTAAACAATGATTGAAGCTCCTGCTGATAAGAAGTATATTTTTTAATTACTTCCTGAGCACTTTCCTTTGTGATTTTACCAGCCTGAATTTGTTCATCAATTTGAAAAATTGGTACTGGCTTATCTTCGATTAGAGGGATAACATCCGGACGCGCATCCTCACCGACTTTAACTTGTCCTAATGTAAAACTATCCTGTTTTAACTTTTCCTGAAAAGTATCCATCAGGTATTGCTCTTTTTCGTTGTATATACTTACAATTTTATTTTTTCTTGCAAGAAAAATTTCACCTTCAAGTACTTGAGGAATTTTTTTCTTTAAAAGCTGAATTGCATCTGATAAGTTCTGCTTAAATATTTTTGCTTTTCCGGTTTGAAAAGTTAAAAGGATTGGTCTATCGGGGTCCTGAAAATTATTTACATAAGCGTAATCTTGAAGAGGTGGACAATTGGAACTGATTGTTTCAAGCATCTTTTTTACTGTAGTAGCTTTTCCTGAACCGGATAAACCAGCAATATATATGTTGTAACCTGGACTTCTAAGGTCAACGCCAAGCTTAATTGCCTTTAACGCTCTTTCCTGTCCTAATATTCCTTCAAGTGGTTTAAGATCTTCAGTTGAATCGAATTCAAAAATTGCAGGGTCACATTTCCATCTTAAATCCTCTGGATTAAGTTCATTATGTTTCTTCTTTTTCGGATTTGCCATTATTATGCCCTAACTGTTAAAGTTAATCATTAAATGTATAAAGAATTTTTTCAAAAGTAAAAGATTAGAGATATCTAATTGAGGTAAATGTCATTGGGGGGTTTTATGTGTCTATCATTCCACTTCTATAATTCTTCCTCTGTAATAATCAATTTTGTATTCTTTAATGGAAAGAAATAGAAGAAGAAGAGAAAAAGCATAATATGATAAATCAAATTTATCTTCCATCATTGCAGAGTAAAAACCAAATTCAAAAATCTTGATAATCATTGAAATAAAAACCATAAGGAATAAGATTAATCCGGAAGAAAAAAGAACTTCCTGAACACTCCTCACCATCCATCCGGTGTAAATGCTGATAAGTAAAAATAAAACAACAACAGCAAAAGGTAGGTAGGATAAGAAAGATTGAATTGCAAAAGGTCCTGTTTTATTAAAAGCATTTATATCCCACATCATAAAAGGAAGGAGTAATGCTAAAAATACTACTACATTAATAAAAGAATATAAAAAAAGATTTTTTAAATTATATCTAAAGAAGTATAAGAAATAAATAATAAAAATTAAAGCAGTTACAGAACGAGTTGAGAGAACAAGCCCCCCAAATAAAGCTGCTAAAAAAAAAGATAAATTAATTTTATCAGGATTTACAAACTTCTCAGTTATTAAAATTAAGATTGTTACAAGAGATATATTATAAAACAATTCACTTCTTACTGCGGCTTCATAATAAAATACCGGTGAAGAAATTAAAAGGAATAAAAATAAAATGTTCTCTTTTGATGTTTTAAAAAAATTATACGCAAAAATAAAAAGCAGTAATAGACCTAATGGAATTAATAAACCTAAATTACCTATAACATAAAATGGATAAGCAGTCAAAAATAAACCCGGGAAAGCACTGGGAGTATAAGAAGAACTGTAAGGAAAAACACCTGCAAAGTACAAATTCAGCCAATCCAAAATTGCAGGCAGTCTTCCAATTCTGCCAATTCTTGGAACAGTTATCACAAAAATAATAACTACTGCAACAACTAATAAGTATATAAGTAAGAAGTATTTGGGTTTAACGAACTCAAAATCGATGTTGTTTATTAGCAATGTTAATAATATAAAAATAACACTGTAACTAAGAATTATTATGGATAAATTTAGTTCATAAACGTACAAATACTTAATTAAAAACAAAACATTTATTAAAAATATCACAGCAATTGAGATGATGTTGATGTAATGTTTTCGTGTGAATAATGTTAAATCTTTATTGCTCATTTAGACTTATCTTAATATTAACTTAAGGAGTTAATAATGAAAAATACAATTGTTTTCATTCTAATTTCAATTTTTATTATAGCTGTATTTGTTAATGCAAATATATCCACAAAAGGAAATCAATCAAAAAATAAAAATTTAGATTCAAAAAACGATATAAATGGAATTGTAGTAAAAGATATTGATGGTAATGATGTTAATCTTTCAGATTATAAAGGAAAAGTTTTATTAATCGTTAATGTTGCGAGCAAATGCGGATATACTCCACAGTATAAAGGCTTAGAGAGTCTTTATGAAAAATATAAAGATAAAGGATTTGAAATACTTGCATTCCCTTGTAACGACTTTGGTGGACAAGAACCCGGTACAAATGAAGAGATAAAAGATTTTTGTTCATCAAATTTTAATGTAAAATTCAAGTTGTTTGATAAGATAAAGGTATTGGGAAGTGAAAAGAGTCCATTGTATGAAGTGTTAACCAACAATGATGTCACCGGTAAAGGTGAAATTAAATGGAACTTTGAAAAATTTTTAATCTCAAAAGATGGAAAAATAATTTCGAGATATCCATCAAATGTTGAACCTGAAAGCAGAGTTTTAATAGATGAAATTGAAAAACAAATTAATTCAGCAATGTAAAAAAATTAAAAGCCTGCTCTAGCAGGCTTTTTTTTATTATTTTATAAACTTTTTTGATTCATTCCAATATTTATCCATCTCTTCAAGATTACTTTCAGTAATACTCCTACCACTTTCTTTTATTTTTTCTTCAACATATTCAAATCTTTTTATAAATTTTGTGTTAGTTCTTCTTAGTGCATCTTCAGGATTAATTTTCATAAATCTTGCATAGTTAACCAGAGCAAAAAATACATCACCGGTTTCTTTTTCAAATTCTTCTTTGTCGCCGGATTTCTCAGCTTCATGCATTTCTTCAATTTCTTCCAAAACTTTATTCCAAACATCTTTTCTATTATTCCAATCAAAACCGACTTTAGAAGCTTTTTCCTGCAGGCGGAATGCACGGTATAATGCAGGAACATCTTTGGGAACACCTTCAAGAATGGATTTTCTTCCTTCTTTTAATTTATTTACTTCCCAATTTTGCTTAACGTGTTCAGCTCCATCAACTTTAACATCACCAAAAACGTGAGGATGTCTGCGGATAAGTTTTTCTTTTATTGCATCAATAACTTCATTCAATTGAAAGGCACCATTATCCTCAGCAATCTCAGAATGAAAAACAACGTGCAGAAGAAGGTCGCCAAGCTCAACTTTCAATTCATCAAAATTCTTTTCATCAATTGCCTCTGCAACTTCATAAGCTTCTTCCAAAGTGTTGGATTTTATACTATCATGTGTTTGTTCTTTATCCCAGGGACATTCTTTTCTTAATCTTTTAACAATCTGAACAAGGTCTCTAAAATTATTTTCTATCATTTAATATTTCCTTAGTTTTACCAAATAAATAATAATGTTTTTCTAAAATAACAAAAAGTCACAACTAACTGTGGAGATATTTATGGTAGAGAATAAATTAAAAGAATTAGGATTGACTATTCCCGAAGTTCCCAAACCTTTAGCTGCATATATTCCGGGCATTAAATGCGGTAATTTAATTTTTACATCAGGACAAGTACCTTTGGCAAATAGACAATTAAAATATAAAGGAAAAGTTGGATTGGATATCTCTGATGAGGATGCAAAAATGGCAGCACAGACTTGTATTCTTAACTGCTTAGGTGTGGTCAAAAGTTTAATAGGTGACCTCGATAAAATTAAAAGAATTATTAAATTAGTAGCTTTCGTAAATTGTACTGAAAATTATACTGCTCAGCCTGCTATTGCTAATGGTGCATCAGAATTATTAGTAAAGTTGTTTGATGAAAATGGAAAACACGCACGCAGTGCTGTCGGTGTTTGCGGTTTGCCCTTAGGTGCTCCGGTTGAAATTGAATTAATTGTAGAAATTTAAACATCAAAAAAGTTTAACAATGAAAATTAGAAATCTTTTCACTTCCTTAATTTTATTTTTTGTTATAAGTAGTTTTTTGCTGAATGCTCAGGTTAAACATCCTGAATGGAGCTATAACAAAACTATATATGAAGTAAACATCCGGCAGTACACACCTGAAGGAACATTTAATGCCTTCAAAAAACATCTTCCTGAATTGAAACAAATGGGAGTTGGTATTCTTTGGTTAATGCCGATAAATCCTATAGGAGAGAAAAATAGAAAAGGAAGTTTAGGAAGTTACTATTCAGTAAAAGATTATTTAAAGGTTAATCCAGAATTTGGTACTTTTGATGATTTTAAATCATTAGTAAATGAAGTACATGAAAATGGAATGTACATTATAATAGATTGGGTAGCTAATCATACTTCGTGGGATAATCCTTTGGTTAATGAACATCCTGATTGGTTCACAAAAGATAGTGTTGGAAACTTTGTTCTTCCAATTCCTGAATGGACAGATGTTATTGATTTAAACTATGACAATAAAGATTTATGGGAATGGATGACTGATGCCTTATCATATTGGGTAAAAGAATGTAACATTGATGGATATAGATGCGATGTTGCTGGTATGATGCCAACTGAATTTTGGCTGCAAGCCAGACCAAAGCTAAATAAAATTAAACCGGTTTTTATGCTCGCTGAATGGGAAACCGTGGAGATGCATAAAGCTTTTGATATGACTTATTCCTGGGACCTTTACCGCATTACTAATGATATAGCAAAGGAAAAAGCTGATGCTGAAAAGATTACAAAATACTTTGACAGTGTTGAAACTAAATATCCTAAATCAGCATTTAGAATGAGATTTACTTCCAATCACGATGAAAATACCTGGAATGGGACAGAATTCGACAGATTAGGAGATGCTGCTGAAACTTTTGTTGTTTTTGATGCTATAATACCCGGAATGTTATTGATTTATAATGGTCAGGAAGCAGGGAACCAAAAAAGATTGGAATTCTTTGAAAAAGATCCAATTAAGTGGGGGAAAGACCATAAATTTAGAAGTTTATATACGAATTTAATTAAGTTAAAAAAAGATAATAAAGCTCTTTGGAATGGTGAAAAAGGAGGAGCTATAAGCTTCCTGAAAAATGATAAAGATAAAGAAGTTTTGAGTTTCTTAAGAGAGAAAAACGGGAATAAGGTAGTAGGTATTTTCAATCTTACCGAGGATGATGTTGATGTAAATATTGAAGGAAAAGGCTTGAAAGGAAATTATAAAAACTTTGCTGATGACGAGAAAACCAATATTTCTGATAAAATAACACTAACTTTAAAGCCTTGGGAATATAAAGTGTATTATAAATAAATTTATTTATAATTATATTTAAGAGTTAAAAATTAGAGATTTGAATGACAAGAGAAATGTTCAGAGCAAAAATTCACCGCGCAACTGTAACCATGGCTGAACTCTATTATGAAGGTAGTATAACGGTTGATAAAACTTTGTTGGATGCAGCCGGAATTTTACCTTTTGAAAAAGTTCAGGTAGTTAATGTTAATAATGGTTCCAGACTTGAGACTTACACCCTTGAAGGTGAAGCGGATAGCGGTATTATTTGTCTGAATGGTCCGGCAGCCAGATTAGGTGCTGTTGGTGATGAAGTAATTATAATTACTTATTCTCATATGACAGAAGAAGAAGCTATAAAACACAAACCAAAAATCATCCTGGTGGATAAGAACAATAAGATTTCACAGGAATTATAATGGTAACTCTGGAAGTCATTGATTTTTGTATTAGTTTTATATAATATAGAACAAGGTTAATAAGAGTTTAATATGAAAAAATTATCAATTTTATTTATAATCGTTTTAACGACAATAAACTTTGCACAGTTTAAGGATAGCGGTTTTCCTGAAGCTACTGTTAAGGATGGTATTATAAATAATAATAATAGCGGTTCATCATTATTCGGAATTTTTAATTCGAACAATTTTCAAATGAACCATTCATATAGTCTTTCTTATGCAAGTTTTGGAAATCAGGGATTAGCCTTAGGCGTTTATACAAACAGTATGTTTTTTAAGGTAATGGATAATATGAATATTCAAGCTGATGTAAGTCTTGTTCATTCACCATATAGCTCATTGGGAAAAAACTTTCAGAATAGCTTAAATGGAATTTATTTAAGCAGAGCAGCTTTTAATTATAAACCTTTTAAAGATTTTCAGATATCTATTCAATATCAAAGATTACCAAACAACTACTATAATCCTTATTATTCTCCTTACGGGTATAATAGATTTAATGATTTTTATGGAGCAGATCCTTTTTTTAGATAAAAGGATCTTCCAATAATTTTTTAAGAAGCGAAGTGAAAGAAACTAAACAACCAAGAAAACCTGCCTCTTCAGAAAAATTTAAAATATCAAATATATTGATTAACGTACTAATAGGACTTCTTCTCTTCTTAGTACTTTTTTTTGCTTACAATATTGTAGCAAAGCTTACTGTTAAAGAAGATACTGAAGAACTAGCTGATAAAAATAAACCATCTAAAATTGTTCAGCTTGAAGTTTTAAATGGATGCGGGACTTCCGGTGTTGCCGATAAATTCACTGAGTATTTACGCAACCACGAATTTGATGTAGTTAAGACAGAAAATTATTTATCGTTTGATGTTGAAAATACATTCGTAATTGATAGAACTGGAAATAATGCAAATGCAAAAAAAGTTGCAGATGCATTGGGTGTTGAATATAGAAGAATAACAAAACAATTGAATGAAGATTACTTATTAGATGTATCATTAATAATCGGTAAGGACTTCAATAAATTAAAACCATACAATTAAAAAAAGGAAATAATGGATTCAAGAAATTTAGCCGATAAAATTTCAGAATTAATTTTTAGTAAAAAGGGGTATGATGTTAAATTACTTGACCTTCGGGAATTAACTACAATTACAGATTACTTCATTATATGCTCTGCTGATTCAGATACTCAGGTAAAAGCTATTTCTGATGAAGTTGATAAAACTCTTAGAGATGAAGGAATTAAAAGCTGGCATAAAGAAGGCTATAGATCTCTCAACTGGGTTCTATTGGATTATGTTGATGTTGTAGTTCATGTATTTAAAAAAGATTCACGCGAATTTTATAATCTTGAAAAACTTTGGGGTGATGCTCCAACTGTTGAAATGGAAGACCCATTGTTAAAAAAAGCTGAAGCTAAACCTAAAAGAACAAGAACTACTAAGAAATCAGAGTTATAGTTTTATTTTCCAATCAGGTACTTTGACTGAAAAACTAAGTAAATTTGTTTTTCAAGTTTCTTATTTATTTCATTAATTTAAAAGTTATATCTAATCGAACGATTACAATGAAGAACTATTTATATTCCATATTTGAAAAAGCTTCTGCTAAACTTCCATATTTAAATGATGTTAAGATAGCATTTGATATACCAAAGAATGAAGACTTTGGTGATTACTCATCTAATGCAGCAATGCTTTTAACAAAAACTCAGAAACGTAATCCAAGAGAAATAGCAAATGAAATAATTTCAAATCTTGATTATTCGTCTGATGTAATTTCAAAAATAGAAATTGCAGGTCCAGGGTTTATTAATTTTTACTTTACCACTCAATATGTGACTGAAATAATTACATCAATTCTTGAAGAGAATGAAAATTATGGAAGAACAAAAACAAATGAAGGTAAGAAAGCAAATGTTGAATTTGTTTCAGCTAATCCAACAGGACCTCTAACAGTTGGCCATGGACGCAATGCTGTTCTTGGTGATACTGTAGCTACAATGCTTGAGTGGACAGGCTATAAAGTGGATAGGGAATTCTACTTTAATAATGCCGGTAATCAGATGAGAAAGCTTGGACGTTCTGTTAAGCTTAGATATTTGCAGATACTTGGAGATAATATTGATTTTCCTGTGGATAAAGAACATTATCAGGGAGAATATATTAAAGATATTGCACAGGAATTATATAATGAGTTTGGTGATACATTAAGAGATGAACCTGAATTAGGGAAGTTTAAGGAGAAGGCTGAAAAGGTAATCTTTGCAGATATAGAAAACACATTAAAAGTTTTAAATATTAACCATGATATTTTCTACAATGAAAAAAGATTATATGATGAAGGAAAAATTGATTCATTATTAAAAACATTTAAAGAAAAAAATCTTACTTATGAACAGGATGGAGCTCTCTGGTTAAAGCTATCTGAAATGGGGAGGGATATGAATAAGGTTATAATAAAATCTACCGGAGAACCTACTTATCGTTTGCCAGATACAGCATATCATATTGTAAAAATTCAAAAAGGATATGACTTAATTGTAGATGTATTTGGAAGTGACCATATAGAAGAATACAAAGATGTAGTAGCCGGATTAGAATCTTTAGGCTATAAAACTGAGCATATTAAGGTCATACTTTATCAATTTGTAACAATTAAAGTTGGTAATGAAATTCAAAAAATGTCTACTCGAAAAGCTAATTATGAAAAGCTTGAAGACTTAGAAAAAGAAGTTGGTAAAGATGTAGTTAGGTATTTTTTCAATATGCGTTCAAGTGGAACACATATGGTGTTTGATATAGAACTTGCGAAAAAACAAACTGATGAAAATCCTGTTTTTTATTTACAATATGCACATGCAAGAATATCCTCAATTATTAGAGAAGCTGAAAAAGTTGAATTAAAATTTTCCCGGAAGAATTTAAATCTTTTAGTTGCAAAAGAAGAACAGCAGCTTCTGAAAAAATTATCTAAATTCAAAGAAGAAATTGAAAATGCAACTGAAACATTAGAACCTCATAAAATCTGTACATACCTTGAGGAAACAGCTGCAGCGTTCCATAAATTTTATACCTTCTGCAGAGTAATTGGAGTTGATCAGAATTTATCTGAAGCAAGATTGGCTTTAGTTACAGCAACAAGAATAATCCTTAAAAATGGTTTAACAATTTTAGGCTTATCCGCACCTGAGAGAATGTAGATTTAATTTAGATACCCATCCTTCTGACTCCCTCCCAATGAACTGGGAAGGGGAGTTTATTTTTCTACCAAGTATATTTTTAATTTTCTTCTTTAAACTAAATTTATTTAATATTAAATTACTTTTAATATTATTTAATTAATAGGAAGACAATGAAAAAACTTTTACTGATTTTCGTACTATTTTTTGCGAGTCTTAATTTCGCTCAAAGTTTAGGTTGGTGGAATTTGCAATGGCCGCCTAATGGTTATATTACTTCAGGTGAAGGATATACGGTATATGGGCAAGTTTGGGGGTCAGGAATTACTGAGCCTCCAGGACAAGCTCCTGGCTTACAAGCCTGGGTTGGATATAGTACTTCAAATACGAATCCAAATACATGGTTAAATTGGATACCTGCTACATTTAATACAAATTCTGGTAATAATGATGAATATCAGGCTAATTTAGGTGCTAACATAAGTGCCAAAGGTACTTATTATTATGCATTTAGATATCAATATAATTCTGAAGCTTATGTATATGGCGGCACTAATGGTCCTTGGAATGGCACTAACAATTTATCTGGTATTTTAACTGTATTTGCTGCATCTATAAATTCTCCAACTTCATTAACTGCTTCTTCTACTTTGCCCAAAAAGGTTATTTTAAATTGGTATGATAATTCAATTAATGAAACAAATTATATTGTTATGAGAAAAGCTGGTGGTGATACCACAACTACTACTGGGTTCACTAATATTGCTTCATTACCTCAGAATGCAACTACATACACTGATTCTTTAGTCTCTGATTTGACTCAATATTCTTATTATGTATATGCAAGTAATGCAGATACTCTTTCACCTCGAAGTAATTATGTTACAATTTTCACTGTAGTTCCTGTGGAGTTAACAAGCTTTACTTATTCAGTAAAAGAAAAAGGAATTGAGCTTAACTGGATTACAGCATCAGAAAAAAATAATAAAGGTTTTGATGTCGAAAGAAATACAAATGGCAACTGGGAAAATATAGCTTTTGTTGAAGGTAATGGAACATCAACAGAAATCAATAAATATAAATTTGTTGATAATAGCTTTAATAAATCTGCACAAAATATTAAGTACAGATTACGCCAGACTGATTTTGATGGTACATCAGAGTACATTGGAACTGTTAATGTATTTAGAGACATTACTCCTTCAAGATATTTGCTTGAGCAGAATTATCCAAATCCTTTTAATCCTTCGACTTTAATTAAGTATGCTTTGCCTTTTGAAAGCAAAGTTACTATTACAGTTTACAATTCAATTGGACAGATAGTAACTCAATTGGTAAACAGAGTACAGAGCGAAGGAAATCATCAGGTTACATTTAATGCACAAGAATTATCAAGCGGTTTGTATTTCTATGAAATAAAAGCAAACAGTGTTGATGGTAAAAATTCTTTTAGCAAAATAATGAAAATGATGTTGATGAAGTAAAAAAAATAAATAAAATTTTTTTTGAAAAACTTAAAGCCTTACATTTATTTTGTAAGGCTTTTTCTTTTATATTTGAATTGTACAATTAACCATTTTTAAGGACAACCCCCATATGAAAAAAGCTTTACTAATTTTAGTAATACTTGTTGCTTCCAAAAGTTTTGCACAAAATCTGCAGCTCCACTATGACTTTGGAAAAGAAAGAAAATATTTTACCTCCACATTGGAAATGTTTAAACCTGATGAATATGGCGCTACTTTCTTTTTCGTAGATTTTGATTACAACTTACCAGGTAACAATAGTATCTCATTAGCCTACTTTGAAATTGCTCGCTATGTTAATGTATATGATAAGCTTTCTGTTACAATTCAATATAATGATGGATTAGTGCTTGGAGAGGGACAACCACTTAATTACGCTTTTACTCTTAACCAAACATGGCTTGGCGGAGTAAGCTACCCGATTAACCTTGGGTTTGTTACTCTTAATACTGATCTCTTATTTAGAAAGACATATGGTTCAGAGGCACCTGACGGTCAGGTAACGATTGTATGGTACGTGCCTTTTCTGGATAATAAGCTTAGCTTCTCCGGATTCCTTGATTTTTGGAGTCAGGATATAAAACTTAGAAATTTTCTTTCAACATCTGATAAAAAAGAAATGGTTTTCTTAACTGAGCCACAGATTTGGTATAATGTATGGAATCATCTATCAGTAGGAACTGAAATTGAAATAAGTAACAATTTCCTTCCAAATCAGAATGAAGTAAAAGTAAATCCTACATTAGCCGCTAAGTGGAATTTTTAAGTTATTGATACCTATCCCCCTGCCCCTTCCCTATAAAAAGGGAAGGGGAGTACTTATTTATTTAGCTTTTCTATTACTGTCGCAAACCTACAGTTTGCTAATCTAAAACACTCATATAAGGGTTATTTGAGAATAAGATTCATAGTAATCTGATTCTGCAAAATTTGTAACTCGGAGAGTTGCTTCAGGAGTAACTAACATAATCTAATCTAAATCGCAAGTCGGAGACTTGCTTCAGAAATATTCCGTAAGAATGAAGAAAATGTGTACTCATCACATAATTATTGATATCTTTTTTATTTGGTTGTATGAAAAAGCTTCTTTAATTTAGATAGTGAAATATTAAAAGTTTTCTCAATGGCTTCGGACAGCAAAATATCTTTACCTCGCTTTGCATCTGCTGAAAGAGAGTTCACCCACTTGCATCATTCCAATTACTATGACAAAAAAATCTGCGGCGTTGTGTCAGATATTTTAAAGCTATCAACTCAAATAATTAAATCAAGAAATAATGGTTCCCTAATAAAAATAACCCATAAACAAAAGAGGATGAATAATGGCTAAGATAGTTATTATTGACGATGATCCGGACATTCTCGATGCCAGTACTTTGGTACTTAATACAAAAGGCTTCGAGGTAAAAACAGCCCGTAACCCTGAAGATGGTTACCAACTCGTAAAACAATGGAATCCTGACTTGATTATTCTCGATGTGATGATGAATGAGCCAGATGATGGATTCTTTCTTGCACAAAAATTCAGAAAAGAAGGAATAAAAACTCCAATCTTAATGTACACCTCGGTTTCAAAAGCAATAGGTATGGACTTCGGAATAGGAGAGTTAGTTCCAGTTGATGAATTTGTTGAGAAACCAATTTCTCCGGAAGAATTAATCAGTAAGGTTGAAAAACTAATTCAAATTCACGTTTGAGAGGTAATTAAAATTATGTTGGTACTTGAAAAAAACGCTTTGACTGACGAAATAGAATCGTTAGTAGAAAAGTATGGTAAAGAACGCTCTTCTCTCCTTTTGATTTTGCACGAAATTCAAAAGAAGTATCGCTATATTTCTGATTATGCACAACAGGAAATAGCCAGAATTTTAGATATACATCCGGTTGAAGTTTATAGTGTAATTTCTTTTTACGCTTTTCTAAATTCAACTCCTAAAGGAAAAAACCTTGTTCGTTTATGCCAAACCATTACCTGCGATATGAAAGGTAAAGCTGAAATTGCCCGCGCAATTGAACGTGAACTTGGAGTAAAGATTGGCCAAACAACTTGTGATAATAAATTTACTGTTGAATATGCTAATTGTTTAGGCTTGTGCGACCAGGGTCCTGCTTTAGCAATAAATGATAGAGTATACACTCAAGTTACTCCTGAACAAGCTATTCATTTATTAAATGAAGTAAAGTAGGAGGGAAAATGGAAAATAAAAAAATTAATAGAACCGGACCTGTTATATTCTCTCCTTATAAAAGAGGTGAATCAATTAAAAAAGCTTTGAGTTCAAACAGAGAAAATGTTTTATTCGAACTTAAAGAATCTAAATTAAAAGGAAGAGGCGGTGCAGGATTTCCAACATCTACAAAATGGATGTTAGTTGCAGCTGCTAAAGCTGATAAAAAATATATTATTTGTAATGCCGATGAAGGTGAACCTGGAACATTCAAGGATAGAGTTCTTTTATTAGAATATCCTGAATTAGTTTTTGACGGTATGGTAATAGGTGGTTATACCATTGGTGCTCAAATGGGTATAGTTTACCTTAGAGGTGAATACGAATATATGTTAGCATCACTTGAAGATTATCTTGAAGAAATGAGAAAAGATAATTTACTCGGTGAAAATATTTGCGGAAAAGAAGGATTTAATTTTGAAATAAAAATATTTCTTGGTTCAGGTGCCTATGTTTGCGGTGAGGAAACTGCATTGATAGAATCTCTTGAAGGTCATAGAGGTGAAGCACGTAATCGTCCTCCTTATCCTGTTAATACAGGTTATGATGGAATGCCGACTTCAGTAAATAATGTTGAAACTTTTGCATCTATCTGCCACATTGTGTTAAAAGGCGGTGAGTGGTATAGACAATTTGGAACTGATAAATCATCAGGTTCAAAATTGTTTTCAATTTCAGGTGACTGTGAAAAACCGGGAGTTTATGAACTTCCCTGGGGCACTAAAATAAGTGAATTACTTGAACTTGTTGGAGCTAAAAATACTAAGGCTGTACAAGTTGGCGGTGCATCCGGGACTTGCCTGAACAAAACACAATTTGATAGAACATTGGCTTATGAAGATGTAGCAACAGGAGGCTCCATAATTATATTCAACGAGCATAGAAGTATGCTACACGTATTGAAAAATTTTATGGAATTCTTTGTTGAAGAATCTTGCGGTCAATGTACTCCTTGCAGAATAGGAAATGTTAAATTACTTGAAGGTGTTAAGATGCTTGAAAAAGGCAACTTTACATTTGCATACATTAATAAATTAAAAGATTTAGGAAGAACGATGCAGTTAGCTTCTAAATGTGGATTAGGTCAGTCATCCCCTAATTCTTTCTTATCTATCCTGGATAACTTCAAGGATGAAATTCTAAATCACGGTTACGGAGGTAGAAATGGAAACTAAGAAAAGAGCTCCACTTAGTCAGCAGTCTTATAAGATTCAGAAACCTGAACATCCGGAACATATTGGCGGTTCCATTACTGTTGAAATAAATGAAAAGAAATTATCAGTTCCATTTGGTACAACAATTTTAGATGCTTGTAAAATGGCGGATATAAATATTCCAACCTTATGTAACCACGAGGATTTATGTGTAGCCGGTGTATGCCGCGTTTGCGTTGTTGAAGTTGAAGGAATGCGTACATTACAAGCATCCTGTGCATTCCCTATAACCAGTCCAATAAAAGTAAAAACATCAACTGAAGCTGTTCGTAAAGCAAGAAAAAATATTGTTGACCTTTTATTAAGTGAACATTATGGCGAATGCTATACCTGCTTCAGAAATAAAAATTGTGAACTTCAAACATTAGCAAAAGAATATGGTTCAGATGATTTTGTATTTGGTCACGTGAAAGAATCCAGATACAAAACTGACACTTCATCATATTCAGTAGTCCGCGATATGGATAAATGCGTTCTTTGCAAAAGATGTGTAAGAACTTGTATTGACCTTCAGGAAGTTGGAGTTCTTGAAGCTATAGATAGAGGTCACGAAACTCATATTGGAACATTCTTCGATAAACCATTAGCTGATGTTATTTGTATAAATTGCGGTCAGTGTATTAACAGATGTCCTACAGGAGCATTAAGAGCTAATGACCCGAGAGATGAAATATGGGAAGCAATTGATAATCCTAAAAAACACGTTGTAATTCAAACTGCTCCATCTCCTCGTGCAGCTATTGGCGAAGAGTTTGGACAGGAGCCAGGAAAATCATTTACCGGTGAAATGAATACTGCCTTGAGAAAAATTGGATTCGATAAAGTGTTCGATACTAACTTCACTGCTGATTTAACTATTATGGAAGAAGGCACTGAATTAATCAAACGCCTTTATACTGCATTGGTTAAAAAAGAAGCAGTTGCACTTCCACAGTTTACAAGTTGTTCTCCAGGTTGGGTAAAATACTTAGAGCATTTTTATCCTGAATATATTGATAATCTAAGCTCAGCAAAATCACCGCAGCAGATGTTTGGTGCATTAATAAAAACATACTATGCAGAAAAGAATAATATAAATCCGGAAGATATAGTATCAGTTGCATTGATGCCTTGCGCTGCTAAAAAGTTTGAATGTAACAGACCTGAAATGAATGCATCCGGTTACAAAGATGTTGATTTCGGTTTGACCACAAGAGAACTTGGACAGATGATTAGAGAAGCCGGTATCTTTTTACCTGAAATGCAGAGAGAACATTTTGATGACCCATTTGGTGAAGCATCAGGTGCCGGACTTATATTTGGTGCATCTGGCGGTGTAATGGAAGCTGCTTTAAGAAGTGTTATTGAATTTGTTACAGGAAAGAAAACTGAATCTTTATTTAAGAATATGAACATTATTCCTGTTAGAGGATTTGAAGGAGTTAAATATTATGAACTTCCAATTGCAGAAGTTGGACCTGTTCCTGATATTCTAAAACCTTTAGTTCCTAATTGGGATTGGTTAAAAGGTGCAGTACTAAAAGTAGCTGTTGCACACGGAACTGCTAATGCTAAAAAAGTTATGGATGATATTAAAGCTGGCGGTAAGTTTAGCGAATGCCACTTTATTGAGTTCATGGCTTGTCCTGGTGGATGTTTAGGAGGCGGTGGACAACCAATTCCTACCAATGCTGAAATAAGAGCTAAACGTGCGCAAGCAATTTATACTGAAGATGAATCATTGCCGTTTAGAAAATCTCACGAGAATGAACACGTAACTAACATATACGAAACATTCTTAACAGATGGTCCTTGCGGACATAAATCTCACGAATTACTGCATACGCATTATACAAAACGCGGAAAGTATATTTCTTGAATTGTTTAAATTAAAAAAGGCTGCTAAGTGCAGCCTTTTTATTTTAAATAAGTTTTAAAGATGACATCTTTTTGAAAGATGTCATCTTTAGTTTATTATTTAAGAGCAAACATAATTGGTAATATCATTTCAGTTCTTACAGGTTCACCTTTTGCAGTCCCAGGTTTCCACTTTGGCATTCCGCTTATTACTCTTAAAGCTTCTGCATCAAGACCTTCGTGAACTGCTTCTTTAATTTTTACATTTGTAATTGAACCATCCTTCTCAATGACAAATTCAACTAATACTTTTCCCTGAATTCCAGCTTTCTTTTCTACTTCAGGATATTTTATATTGTTAATCATATAATCAATCAATGCCTTTTGTCCGCCGGGATATTCAGGCATTACTTCAGGTTCGGTATAAACAGAATCTTGATGGTAGTTCAAATTAATTATCATTGAACTACTTCCTGTAGTTATAAAATTTAATGAAAGCACTGCTATAAAAATAATAGGAATTAAAAAAGCAAAGCGGTATTTTCTTTCTTTTAAAGATTTTGTACTCAACATTGTGAGTCTCCTTTTTAATAATGAATTAAAACTGTTTGTTATAACGCTGCCTGATAAATTGAAAGCAAGCGTAAATAATTCTTCTTTGTATTGGTTTATATTAGCATCATTTTCCAATACTTTTTTGTCTGCAAAGAATTCATTTACCGCTTTAAGCTCTTTTCTGTAAAACCAAATTACCGGATTAAACCAGTAAAAAGTTTTCACTACTTCTAAGAACAAATTATCAATCGAATGAAAATATTTTGAATGAATTTGTTCGTGCGTAATTATATTTTTTAAATTGTTGATTATAAGTAAATCATATGGAAGAAAAATCATATTAAAGAATGAAAAGGGAGATATATTTTGATTGATTATAGCCGCATTCAAACCTTCAACATATTTCTTTTCAGAGCGTTTGTATAAATATAATAGTCTAAATATTTTTATTGCCAAATTCATTAGTAAAATTAGAGAGATAGATAAATAAGAGTACATCAGAATGATGTTGTAATCTATTGGAAATGTTTTGTTAACTACTTCTGTAATGTTTATTGGATTCAAATTAACTTTATATACATTAATATTTGAATCGAATAAATCCAATTTAATTAGCGGGAGAATTAATGATAATACTAATGAACTCAACAGATAAAATCTGTTTAGCATATAGAACTGTTCTCTCTTCAGTATAAAAAAGTAAAAGAGAAAAAATATTATCATACAGATTGAAGATTGTAATAGATACATTAAGTATTCCATAATTATCCCTTCTTCTGTTTAATTTCCTGTTTCATCAGTTTCATAATCTCTTCCATCTCCTTGACATTTATTTTATTGTTTAGAGAGAAGAATGAGACCATACCTGAAAAAGAATTTGAGAAATAATTTGAGACAACATCTTTCAACATAAACTTAGCGTATTCATCTTTAGAAACAACAGGATAATACTGATGTGAATTACCTAATGCTTTATGTGAAAGAAAACCTTTCTTTTCCAGGATTCTAATTATTGTAGAGACAGTAGTATATGCAGGTTTAGAGTCCGGAAATTCAGCAACTACATCATTAACAAAACCTTTTCCTATCTTCCAAAGGATTTGCATTATTTGTTCTTCAGCCTTTGTGAGTTCTTTGTGTTTCATAATTAAATTCTTGTAATTATGTTCAACACAAAGCTATAACTAAAAAATTAGTTTGTCAACTAAATATTTAGTTGATTGTGTTATAAATCAGGTACGAAATTTAGTACGCAAATTGGTTGATTCTATTTATCATCATCAGGAATTTCTTTTCTCCTGGTTTTATTAACACCACTCATTAAGGCTAAACCAATTATAACGGCCACACCCACACCAATCCATACTGCATTTACTCCCAATTGCGCAGCCCCGTATGCCAATGCTGCAGCAACTATTATTGCCCCAATCAAATAGATAACTAAATTTGACATATAAGTTCCTTTTATGATTTTATCATTTTATTAATAGTTAAAGCGTTATGTGCTGCATAACCTTTCTCATCATTATCAAAATAACAATAAACATCTTTCCCTTCCTTGCTCCACTTCTTAAATTGTTTTACCCATTCCTTAAGCTGCTCAGCCGAATAACTTCCCTGGTATTTTCCCTTGGTGGGTCCGTGAAGTCTCAGGTAAACATAATCAGCAGTAGTAACAACAGGAGTTTTAACTCCAGCTAATTCAAATATGCAAAAAGCAACATTATGTTTTTTTAATATTTCATACACATCTTCCTGCCACCAGGATGAATTACGAAATTCAATTGTATAACGGTAATTTTCAGGAAGTAAAGAAAGAAAATCCGATAACTTAATTGTATCATACTTTAAAGAGGGAGGGAGCTGAAACAATATGATTTCTGCTTTTTCTTTTAGGCCTTTGACCATCTTAAAAAATAAATCCACCGATTCTTTAACGTCAACTAATTTCTTTAAATGAGTAATATATCTACTTGCTTTTAATGAAAACTTAAAACTCTCAGGGGATTTATTATACCAATTTTCGAATGTTTCAAATTTAGGTAAGTTATAAAATGAGGCGTTTAGTTCAACTGTTAAAAATTTGCTTGTATAAAATTTAAACCAATCCTTATACTTTAGTTCTTCAGGATAAAATTCATTTTTCCAGTGTTTATAACTCCACCCTGAAGTACCTATATTGATTAAACCTTTTTTATTCATTTTGAGGTTTTCTCAACATCTCAATTATAGCTTTACAGAAAAATGGCAAGTCTTTAGGATTACGTGAAGTTATGATGTGTTTATCGCAAACCACCTCTTTGTCAATCCACTCTGCACCTGCATTTACAAGGTCATCCTTTATAGAATAAAAACTTGTAAGTCTTACTCCATTTAAAATTCTGGCTGATGCGAGCATCCACGGACCATGACATATAGCTGCAATTATTTTATTTTGTTCGTGCATAGTCCTAACAAAATCAACCATTTCAGGAATACGTCGCATATGGTCAGGCGACTAGCCACCAGGAATAACAAGTGCACTAAATTCATCAGGTTTAACGGCAACTATAGATTGTTCTGCAGATGCTTTTAACCCATTCTTCCCAATGTATTCCCCCACCGTTGGACCAATAACCACTGTATCGCATCCTTCCTCTTTTAATCTTAAATAAGGATACCAAAATTCTAAATCTTCATATAGCTTTTCAATGAAGAAAGCAATTCTCTTCTTTCTTATTTCCATTGTACACCTTAATCTTTATTTGAAATCAAATTAAAATAACATAAGATGCCCCAGTATAAATGAGTATCATCAATAATTTTATCAAGAATAAAGTTTCTGGTGCTTATCGCAAAAATATGAGCTTCTGCCGCCCAACTTTTTCAATTTAATTGTTCCACCGCATCTTGGACATTCGACATCCTCTTTTCTATTAGAAGCAAGGTAATCATCCGGTAACTTTTTCTTTCCTTTATATTTTATGGCATCTTTCAAAATTTTTTTGGCATTATCATAAACATCTTCCAGTTTATCTTTAGTTAATTTATTCATAAATGAACCTGGATGAACATCAGTTTGATAACAAATTTCATCAGAGTAAACATTACCAATACCGCTTACAACAGCCTGATCCATAAGGAAGGTTTTTATTATTTCTGTTTTTCTGGTGACAATTTCAAGATAATATTTTTTGGAAAAAGATTTATCCAATGCATCAGGACCAATCTTTTTTCCATTAATATAATCATTTATATTTTCTATGAAGGAATAAAAACCGAAAGTTCTTCTGTCTTCAAGAATGAGTCTATCTTTATTTTTGAAGGTAATGATTAACCTTGAATATTTTGGTTCTTCTTCATCCTCAGTTAAATACAGGAGTTCACCTGTCATTCCAAAATGTAATATGAGCCAACCTGAATCTTTTACTTCAGCAAAAAAGTATTTTCCTCTTCGAATACTATTAACAAATTTTTTCCCTATCAGGTTTCCGGTTAATTCTTTTTCAGAAACATCTTGCAGCATTCTTTTATTAAGAATTTTGACATCAGAAATTTGGTTATTGAGGGCATTCTTATCAAATAATTTTTTATATTGTTCTACTTCAGGTAGTTCAGGCATTTTATTATTCCTCCTTTAAAATGATGCTAATCTTTCCGTTTGTTTCGACATAAGAATTTTTAATTTTGCTCATATCCTCAGTCTTTGCTTTAGTTCTTAATGATTCTTCAATATCGGCTTCTCTCATATGAGTTTTGAGCATCATCTCTTTAATAATTTTTCCATTTTTTATAATTTGATGTGGTACACCTTCAAGCAAATCACCTATTTTAGGTGAACGTGATATTATTGCTGAAAATATCCAATGCATTGATACTAATACAATTGCAGCAGCCATAGTATCTAAAAAATTAGCGCTTCCGTTAATAGCACGACTAACAACTGAACCAAAGATTACACCTAATACAACATCAAATGCCGTATTCTTACCGAGAAATCTTTTTTTTGCAAAACGAAGTATGATGAGTGTTAGAATAAAAACTAGAATTGTTCTTATTATAGTCTGCCAAAAATTAAGGTCGTGTCCTTTGAGGGTGAAAACTTCCATAAAATCATTCATAAAGACAACTCCATATTTTATATGGAGTTAAAATGAATAATTTCTATATTATTGTGATTTATAAATAGTAATTGCTGTAATTATTTCTCCTTCTTCTCAAAATCTAAAGCAACTGAATTCATACAATATCTTTTACCTGTAGGTTTTGGACCATCATCAAATACGTGTCCTAAATGAGCATCACAAATTCCACATCTAACTTCTTCTCTAACCATATTATGACTATAATCTTTTACAATTTTTATATTTCCATCATCAATTGCCTGGTAAAAACTTGGCCATCCGCATCCGGCATCGAATTTAGTTTCTGACTTAAATAGTTCAGCTCCACAGTTAGAGCATCTGTAAATTCCTTTTTCCCAATAATTATCAAATTTACCTGAGAAAGGTCTTTCAGTTCCTTTTTCTCTTGTAACCTGGTATTGTTCTGGAGTTAGAATCTTTTTCCATTCTTCATTAGATTTTACAACTTTATTAGGCATAGATTTTTCATCCTTATCTACTTTTACTGTTATTTTTGGTCCATCTTTTTTTGGGTCATTTTGCTTAAAACTAATAAATAGAATCAGCAAAACAATTAACAATGAGCTTAATATTAATACTTTCATTTTCATACAATTCTTTTAAGAATAAATCAAAAATGTGAAAATAATTCTATATGAATAAAGTCAGAAACCAATTAATCACCTTATTTATTACAAGTTGTGATGAAGTATAACTTTATTAAGTAATGATTTTTTTTATTATGCAGGTTATGGTTAACCTAAAACATATTTATTTAAGATTTTACGAAGAATTAAATGATTTTCTTCCTGCAAATAAAAGAAAAATTAATTTTGCCTATGAATTTATAGACAGGACATCTATTAAGGATTTAATTGAATCTCTTGGAGTACCTCACACCGAAGTTGATTTAATAATTGTAAATGGCAAATCAGTAGATTTTAATTATCAGATAAATGATGGTGATAAAGTAAGCGTATATCCAATTTTTGAATCTTTCGATATTAAAGATGTTCAGCATTTAAGGGTTAAACCATTAAGAGAGCCGAAATTTGTTGCGGATAATCATCTGGGTAAATTAGCATCATATATGCGTATGGCAGGATTTGATACCTTATATGCTGACTTTGAAAAAAAAGAATTAATTGATACATCCTTAGTTGAACAAAGAACAATCTTGACAAGAGATGTTGATTTATTAAAGAATAAAAAAGTTACTCATGGATATTTTGTCAGGTCCATAAATCCTGAGGAACAATTAAAAGAAGTGATTAAAAGATTCCATCTTCAAAATGAAATAAAAGAATTTTCAAGATGTATGGTTTGTAATAATGTTTTAACTCCAGTTAGTAAAGAAGAAGTTGAAAAGAAATTACCTTTAAAGGTAAAGGAATTCCACAATTTATTTACTATTTGTAATTTATGTGGAAGAATATACTGGAAGGGAACTCATTATAATAAAATGAGTGAAATGTTAATTGAAATAAAAAAGGAATTAAGGGAATACTAAGGAATAATGGTGAATTATATAACAAGATTAGTTATTGCATTTGTTTTAATATTTTTGCTACAGCTCTATTTTTATAAAAAAAATATAAGGGCTTATAAATTTATTTTTAATAAGCATAGAGCAAGAACGCTTTCAATAGTTCTCTATATCTTTTTCATATATGTAAATTTATACATACTGGTTGTATTTAGTTTTTATATTTATTCTACTTACAAGACTTCTTATTCGTTTCAAATACCGGAAAACTTTTACTTTGCATTTTTCTTTACCTATCCATTCTGGGGTGCATTCATTTTATTTGTACAATCGGCATTATTCTACATTATTATAGATTTAGTATTATATGTTATAAAATTTTTCAAAATAGATAGAAAAAAAGTACTGCTTGTAAAACATTACTTAGTTTTTGCAACTACAATTTTCTTTGTTTTTTATGTCCCCATAAGAATTATTCACGATCATAACGTGGTTAAAGTTAGAAAAGTTGAATATGCAAAAAAAGATTTGCCTCCTTCATTGAATAATTTTAAAATAACTTTTATATCCGATATTCAAGCTGATTATTATAACTCTGAAAATAGATTAACGCAGTTTATCAATGAGACCAACAAAACAAATCCTGATATAATTTTAATAGCAGGTGATTTAATTACGGGGGGACCTGATTACATTCAAACCTCTGCAAGATATGTCGGGAAGTTAAAAGCAAAACTTGGTGTTTATACCTGCATTGGTGACCACGATAATTGGGCTTATAAAATAGACTATAGGAGGTCATTAAAGGAGGTTAAAGATGCCATGACTAAAGTAGGGGTAAAGATGATAGATGATTCTTCTATGACAATAGATGAAAATGGTAATCAAATCGGAATTTCCTTTATAACCAATACCTATGTTGAAAAAATTGAAGAAGGAAGACCTCAGGAAATAGAAAAACAAATAAATAATGATGCTTTTAAAATTATGCTGGTACATCAGCCACGAGAATATTTGATTAAAGAAGCACAGAGATTAGGCTATGATCTTTTTCTTGCAGGTCATACACACGGAGGACAAATAACATTCTTCTTCCCATTTTTAAATTTGTCTCCAACTTTAATTGAAACTAAATATGTAAGAGGAGATTTCAAATTCGGTAATATGCTTGCAATTGTAACCAGAGGATGGGGAATGTCTTTAGCTCCTATAAGGTATAACTCAACTCCTGAAATTGTTGAAGTGGTTTTAAAAAGGAAGTAAAATAAAAAACCCCACCTGAGTGGGGTTTTTTATGATGAATTATTTTTTAGTTGTATCGTTGAAGAGATTCTTAGTAGAAGTATCTTTTCCTGATAACATCATTCTATAAAGATTAATTTTTTGGTCAAGATAAATTACATTTGGATCTTGAGGAGAAAAATTAGCTTTTAATCTTTCAGCCATATCAATTGCTTTTCTATAATCTTTCAACCTGTCATAAGTTTCAAAAAGAATATAATAAGCATTGAACATATCCTGCTCATCTCCTGATGCAATTTGTTTTTCAGCTTGAGCTATTAAATTTTGGGATACAGCCTTGTACTTATCTATTGAACCTGCATTGTAATAAACTTCTCCCATTTGGAATAAAATAGGAAGTTCAGCAGGAACATTAGATATAGGCATTTTAGTATCCATCAAGTTCATTGTTTCAATTGCCTGTTGCGGCTGCTTAATACTATTGTAATAATTAGCTAATCTAATGAAGGCAAATCTATAGTTTATAATTAATCTTCTGTGGTTTTCATCTAAGAAAATACTTGGGTCATTTAATCCTCTAAACTTCATTCCCATTTTATAATCTTTAGAGAAAGAAGGATTTTCATTAAACAATTGAGCTCTTAAAATTTCAGGGTTGATGAAATCTTGTCCCGGTTTACGTTTTTCAGGAACAAACCTCATTGCCATACCTTCCATTTTCAAATAATCGCCTAATCCAATTTTACTATCTTCGGAGCAGGTAACTGCAAAGTAAATTGGTCTTCTCCAATTATTATCTTTTAAGATTTGGTAAACCATAATGTCCTGAACTCTAAATAATTTATACTGACCATAAGGAGTTCCAGGAATTGTCCAGCCTATTTTACCTTCTCTTACTACAGATGAATCAGCGGACTTAAGTGTCTGCAATACATCCTGAGGTAACGATGAATCAGGAGTTCTAGGTACAGTTATCAATGCAGGAATAGGATTACCCAAATATGGCTGCATCTGAATAATCTGTTCATCAGTTAAATTCATTGCAACTTTACCAACTTTATACGGGTCATTATTCTTTAATTGTCTTATATACCAATCAGTATTAAGCAAGCTAAGGTTAACAATCTTAACATCTCTTCTTACACCTTCAACATCCTGAAGATACCATAATGGGAAAGTATCATTATCGCCATTAGTAAACAGAATTGAATTAGGTGCGCAGCTTTGTAATAAGTTATAAGAATAGTCCCAGGGAATCCAGCTCTTTGAACGATCGTGAGTATAGTAATTAGCTCTAATCATATTAACTGGAATAAAGATGAAAGCAAATAAAATTACTCCAAACACAACTGCTTTCTGAGCGGAAAGACTTTTTATTCTTTTACCAAGCAAATCGATTAATCCGATAACTCCTATAGCAATCCATATAGAGTAAACGAAGAATGCTCCCACATAGAAGTAATCTCTTTCTCTTGGCTGCGGCTGTTGTTGATTTTGATAGAACGCAGTAAGGTAGCCCATAAAAATAAACAGAATCATAAAGACTGAAGCCATCTTCCAATTCTTTTTGAAATGGAAATAAATTCCTAATAATCCAAAGAGAAGAGGGATAGCAAATAATGAATCCTTAGCTTCTCCTCCAAACTTTATTCCAAGTATTTTTCCGAAAATATTTCCAATGCTATTGAAAGGTGCAATATTAACACCAGCATCCTGATCCCAACCTTCACGACCGGCATAATTCCATAAGAAATAGCGTGTCATCATATGGTTCATCTGGTAAGTCCAGAAGAAATCGAGGTCATTTGAATAATTTGTATAAACACCTTGCTGATGTGCTTCAGCGGTAAATCTTCTTTTGAAATTAGGGAAATCTCCGTATTGTTCACGATTTAAGTAAGAAATTAATTCAGTGAATTTATCCGGTTCGTTTTCATTCATTGGAGGATTTTGATTGCTTCTAATAATAACCATGGCAAATGAAGTAAACCCTATAAGAATGAAAACAGCAGTCATTGCAGCTAAATGCAATGTAGGTTTTCCATTTTTACTTGCATAGTAAGCAAGATAGCCAAAGGCTGCAAAAATGATTAGTAATGAAATAATTCCCATAGTTGTATTGTTTCCTGCAATTGCAACCATAATCTTAGGAACAAGCTTTACTACTCCAGGATAGGTTAAACCTAAAGCAGGAATGCCAATTAATAATGGGAAATAGAAAGAATTTTTTCTTAATGTTAGTTTATAAAAAGCTCCAATAATGATGGCACTTATTATTAAAAATGTAATAATAAATTTCATATCAAAAGCTTTATATTCTTCAGGTGAAGGAGGTTGAACCCCTGTTTGAGCAGCCCATAAAGCAAAGGCAACAACGAGAAGAATAAAAACATGAGCTAAAAATAAGTAGCCGGATTTTCTAACTGTTGCTTCATCGTCAGTATCTTTAATATATTTCTTGAAAGAAATAATCATAACAACAGGTACGATTGCAAGTAAAGCCATCAAATGTACACCTATTGAAATACCTAAAAGATAGGCAATCATATAGATATACTTTTCATTACCAACTTCATCTGACTTTTCATACCATTCCATAATTAACCAAACGATTGCGGCAAAAAGGAAAGTACTGAATGCATAAACTTCTGCTTCAACACCGTTGAACCAAAAAGTATCGCTGAATGAAAATGATAATGCACCAATAGCAGCTGCAAAATAAACAGCAATGGTTTCGATAAGTGCAGGTTTATTTCCAACGTATTCTTTTGAAGAATAACTTAAGCCTCTGATATTTTCAATTAACTTAACAGAAATTAAGTATAAGAATAACACAGATAAAGCTGAAGATAAAACTGAGATTAAGTTTACTTCATATGCAACATTGCTTCCTAAAGGAAGTATAGAAAATATTCTGCCTAATAGAAGAAAAAATGGTGCACCCGGAGGGTGTGGAACTTGCAATGAGTAACTGGCAGCAATAAATTCCCCGCAATCCCAAAAAGAAACTGAAGGCTGCATAGTCATTAATAATACAATTAAAGAAATAAGAAATACGACTAAAGCCGTAATCCTATTGGTGAGCTTATAATTCATTCATTGACCTCAAAAATAAAATAGAAGTAAAAATTACTTAGATTAGGTTTATTAAGCAATTGAAAAAACTCTTTATTCCTCTTTTTTCTTAAAATAATTATCATATTTATGAATATCGGAGGGTTTATAGTATTTGTCGAAAAGTTCTTTAAGTCTATTCAAAGAAACAGTATCAAAATCCTCTTCATCTTTATCTCTTTTAATGAACATTTTATATTCATCAAATTCTTTCGGAGTTAAATCTCTCTCATACTTTCTCAGCTCAGTCAGGTATTTTTTCTGGTCTTTAAGTTTCATAAATACTCCATAAACTTAGGGCAAAAATAATAAAAAAAACAACAATCTGTATATATCAATTGTAAGGATATAGATTGAATTGTATTTAAATGAGCGTCTTACTATCTTAAAAACTACTTTTTTTTAAATTTATGCCAGGATTATATCGATGCTTGAATTACAAAGAACCATTGCTCAACCGGTTTCAATTACAGGAATAGGATTACACACGGGGACTACTTGTACAATGACCTTCAAACCAGCCCCGGAAAATTATGGAATAAGGTTTATTAGAGTTGATTTAGGTGGAAATCCTGAAATTCCTGCCATTGCCGATAATGTTGTGGATGTTTCAAGGGGTACTACTTTAGGAATTGGTGAAGCAAAAGTTTATACAGTTGAACACGTTTTAGCTTCAATAGTCGGATTACAAATTGACAATATTATTATTGAATTAGATGGCATTGAACCTCCTATTGGTGATGGAAGTGCAATGCCTTATGTTGAAGAATTATTAAAAGTTGGTTTTGAACAGCAGACAGCTCCAAAAGATTATTTAATTATTGATGAAACAGTTGCATTTAAAGATGAAGGAAGACAAGTTGATATTGTTGCCTTACCGATGGATAGCTATAGAATTACCATTATGGTTGATTATCAAAATCCGGCATTAGGCAGCCAACATACCGGTATGTTTGATTTAGAAAAAGAGTTTGTAAGTGAATTTGCTCCTGCAAGAACCTTCTGTTTTTTAAGCGAAGTTGAAATGCTTGCAGATCAGGGGCTTATTAAAGGCGGCGACATTGATAATGCTGTTGTTATTGTTGATAGGGAAGCAAATGAAGAGGAACTTGATAATCTTAGAGTAAGAATTGGTACAAAAGAGAAATTACAATTAGGCAATAATGGAATTCTTAATAACAAAGAATTGAGATTTAAGAATGAACCAGTTCGTCATAAACTATTAGATTTATTAGGCGACCTTGCTTTAATTGGTGCTCCAATAAAAGCTCAGATTCTTGCTGCTCGTCCGGGTCATAAAGCAAATGTTGAATTTGCCAAGATGATAAGAAAATTATATCAGCAGAAAAAGCTTGTTAAGAAATTCCAGTTCGTGAAGAAAGAGGGAGTTGTATTTGATGTTAATGCAATAAAGAGAATACTTCCTCATAGATATCCATTCTTATTAGTTGATAAAATAATTCATCTTGAGTTAGACAAAAAAGTTATTGGTGTTAAGAATGTTACTGCCAATGAACCTTTCTTTGAAGGGCACTTTCCTGGTCAGCCTGTTATGCCTGGTGTTTTAATTGTTGAAGCAATGGCTCAAACAGGAGGCATTATGATGATGAACTCTCTTCCTAATATGGATGAAAAACTTGTTTACTTTATGCAGATAAACAATGTTAAGTTCCGTAAGCCTGTTGTCCCTGGTGACCAATTAGTTTTTGAAGTTGAAATGGTGACAAAGAAAAGTAAAATATTTATGATGAGCGGAAAAGCTTACGTTGATAATGTTCTCGTTACTGAAGCTGATTTTATGGCTGGTGTGGTTGATAGAGATATTCCTAAACAGCCTGAAAAACAATCTTAATGAATTGGTATTTTTTAAATACAGGAATTAATACCGGCAGATTTAATATGGATTTTGATATCCAATTGTCTAAAAGTATTAAACCCGGTGATGCTATATTAAGACTTTATAGATGGGAACCTTATTGTATTTCTCTTGGAGCAAATCAAAAAGAAGATTCCATAAATATTGAAAAATCTTTTGCTGATAATATTGATGTTGTAAAAAGACCTACCGGAGGGAGAGCTGTTCTTCACGCTGAAGAATTAACTTATTCCTGCATTACAACTTTAGAGACCAGCAAATCTGTAAGAAACTTCTACGAGGAAATAAACTATGCCTTAAAAGTAGGATTAGGTTTATATGACTCAGCACTTGAAAAAGTAGAACTTGAAAATGCACAGACTAATTTTCAGGATTTCTATAAACAAAAAGAAAGTTTAATTTGCTTTGCAGCATCTGCAAAAAGTGAATTGAAATATTCAGGTAAAAAGTTGGTCGGAAGTGCCCAAAGAAAATTGGGTAAATCTATTTTGCAGCATGGTTCAATTCTTTGTGGAGATTTTCATAAGAACATCATCAAATATCTTGACCTTTCATTTGATGAATATGAAAAAATATCTGAAGAAATTAATACCAAGACTATTGATATGGGTGAAATTTTAAATTCTAAAATAGATTATGATAAATTATCAGATTGCATCTATAAAGGATTTGAAAAATTCTACGGTGTTGAACTAACAAATAATTTACCTGAAGATTATTTTATTACAGAAAGAAGTTTGCAATAAAAATGAGTACAGAACAGGAAATTAAAAAAATAACTACTAAAGCTTTGCTTCTTTTAAAGAAGAAAGGCGTTAAGATTACAGCTTTAACTGCTTACGATTTTATTACAGCTAAATTATTGGATGAAGCAGGAATAGACGTAATATTAGTAGGGGACTCCTTAAGTAATGTTTTTCAGGGAAATGATACAACATTACCTGTAACAATGGATGAAATGATTTATCATACAAAAGCAGTTGCAAAAGGAATAAACAGGGCAATGCTTGTTGTTGATATGCCTTTTATGTCATATCAATTAAGTATTGATGAAGCTTTCAGAAATGCAGGAAGGATTTTGAAGGAAACTCCTGCAGTAGCAGTTAAGCTTGAAGGTGGAGAAAGAGTTGCTGAGACAATTAGAAAAATTACTGAGAATGGAATTCCTGTAATGGGGCATATGGGATTAACTCCACAAAGCATTCATCAGTTTGGAAGTTATAGGGAAAGAGGAAGAAATAAAGAAGAGGCTGATGAAATTTTAAAAGATGCCAAGATAATTGAACAAGCCGGTGCTTTCTCATTGGTTCTTGAAAAAATTCCTGCTGAACTTGCAAAAGAAGTTACAGCTTCATTGAAAATTCCTACGATAGGAATTGGAGCAGGTGTCCATTGCGATGGTCAGATTTTAGTTACTCCTGATATGCTTGGATTAAATACAGATTTTCATCCAAGGTTTGTTCGTTACTATGCACAGCTTGCTGATGAAATGAAAAAAGCTGTTTCAAAATATATTGATGATATTAAAAGTTCTAACTTTCCAAACCAGGAAGAGAGTTATTAGTTTTTATTTTTATTTAAAGATATTGTGCGACCCATAAAGATTGATATTATGAAGATTAGATTTATATTTTTTTATTTTCTATTACTAACTGCTGTAATACTACCACAAAATACTTCCGAATTATCACCTTCAACTGATGCTGAACATTTTCTTGAAGGTGCAAAAGTTTATGACATTAAACAAACTGATAATTTAATTTTAGTAGCTACCTACGGTGATGGAGTTTTTGCCTTTGATAAAGCAGAAGGAAAGTGGACCAGTTATTCAACAAAGAATAATACCATTGAGAATGATTTCTTCTACTGCATCGCTTCAAGTAAGGATTATATCTGGGCAGGCTCAAGTGAAGGATTGTTTACTTATGATAAGAAGAAAGACCAATGGACTAAAAGAAGTTTTGCCTTAGGCGGTCAATTTGGTAATTGGATAAGGGCTTTAAAATATGACCCTGATGAAAATACTTTATGGATTGGCAGATTTAGAAACATTACCAGGCTGGATGTAGCTAAGAAAAAATTTACAGATTACGACCGTACTCAGAAAAATGATGCTAAATCTAATACTTTTTTATCAATCGAACTTGATGGTGATAGTTTAATTTGGTTTGGAACTGAATCCGGTGTTCATAAGCTAAATAAAAGATTAGGTCCAGATAATGCAGATGCCTGGACGTATCTCAACAATAGAGATGGAGGTTTTCTTGATGAAGGAGATGCTGTTGCTGTTGGCGATATGATGCAGGAAGGGAATTACATCTGGTTTGGAACAGAAGAATTTGTAACTCCTGAAAAACCAAAATTCAATGTTGGCGGGGTTTATCGTTTTGACCATAAATCTGCCTGGGATAGAATATCCAAACAAAATGGACTTACTTCAAATGGTGTTTACAGTTTAGAAAGAACCGGCAATTATGTATGGGCAAGTCTATACTGGTTTGATAGGAATGATAAGCAGGAATATGGAAAAGGATTAGTTTTAATAAATAGATTTAATGGAGTGGTGAAGCCACTTGATTTAAATATGACCAACGTTAATACTTCAACTATTTTCAGTTTATACTTTGATGGTAATGATATGTGGATAGGTACAGATAATGGATTATGGAGATTGCCTGTTGTTAATCCATTAGCAAAGTGGACAGCCACAAAAGAAGAAAAGCAAAAAGACCAAACCAAAGCCCCAATAAAAAAGAAACCTACCAAAAAGAAGAAGAAGTAAAAAGCGAAGGGTCTAAAAAGAATAGTCAATACATATGAGATTGAGTAATCCACCCAAACTGTCATCCAGAGGGAAGTCCTTCCCCTTAAGGGATGTATTTAGGATGACCGTAGGGATCTCTGACATAGGTGATGTTAGAATGTTTATCTTCCGGGCACTTCAACAAGCTCAGTATGACACTTCTCGGTACATTTTCTTCGCTACGCTCAGAAAACACTGCTCCAAAGGAGTCCCCATGGGAAAGACCCTTCTCTCTTCGGTCATTCGTAGTATGCTCTCATCTTTATTTGTTTAATATCCTTCTTCGTACTAATTTTAATTAAACAAATTTAAGATTGATATGAAGAAAAGCTTAAATGATTTTTTTGCTGCTAACAAATTCCTGCTTCTTCTTGGTTTTATTAATTTCCTTATAATTTATCTTTCAAGCTTTAATAAAGCATATGAATATTTTATTGATGAATTTTATTATATAGCCTGCGCTAACAATCCCGCGGCGGGTTATGTTGACCATCCTCCTCTGGCTCCATTGATATTAACTGTATATAAAGCAATTTTCGGGACATCTATTTATGCAATAAGATTTTTACCGGCTCTTGCTTCTGCTGTTACTGTTTTTCTTGGAGGAATTCTTACCAGGAAAATTGGAGGATATCTTTTTGCTCAAGTATTTAGCAGTATAACCATTATGTGTTTTCCTGTTCTTGCTGCAATGTCAGGCTTTTATTCAATGAACGCTTTCGAACCATTACTTGCACTGATTGCGATAATCTTAATAGTAGATATTATAAATAATTATGATATAAAGAAGTGGCTGTATATCGGGTTTGTTTTTGGATTAGGTATGAATAACAAGCATACTTTTGTAATTATAATTGCATTCATTCTTTTATCATTAATTATTTCAGGGAAATGGAAATTATTATGGAATAAATATTTCTTTATAGGGTTATTTATTTCGCTCATTCTGATAGTACCAAACATTATTTGACAGATACAAAATAATTTTCCTTCAATTGAATTTTATAGGAATATTACTGAACACAAAAATGTTTATACTCCTCCATTGGAGTTTATAGCAAATCAACTCCTTCTTGCTTCGCCTTTTACTTTACCTTTGTGGATTGGAGGTATAATATTCTTGTTTATTAAACCAGAACTTAAACAATACAGATTTACTGCCTACTTATTTATTATTTCTTATTTATTTTTTATGATATCAGGAACAAGCAGGGGAGATAGAATGGCTTATGCATATCCAGTTGTTTTTTCTGCATCAGCTATTTGGTTTGAAAAAATTTCATCAAGGAAAAATTTATTCTTTTTAAAACCTCTTATATTTTCCTTCTGATAATTGGATTTGCAATTGCCGTACCTTTGTTTCTTCCATATTTCAGTTATGAACAAGTTCTAAAATATACTACTGCGATTGGCTTTAATACAGAAATGGAAGTTGGAAAGAAACCTCCCTTGCCTCAATTACTTGCTGACAGAATTGGATGGAAGGAAAAAGTGGATATAGTTGGCAAAGCTTATAAATCATTAACTCCTGAGGAACAAAAGAGAACTATAGTTGCAGGGAATAATTATGGTAAAGCCGGAGCCATTGAACTATATGGGAAGAAGTATGGTATTCCTTTCGCAGCTTCAGGGCATAATAATTATTATCTTTGGAGCAAAGAAAGACTGAATGGTGATATTCTTCTTGAGTTGAATAGTGTGGATGCCTATGATGGATATAAGGAAGTGTTTGGAGATGTTCAAAAATTTAATGGAGTTTATACTAATAAGTATGTATCAGAGCATGAAAATAATCTTCAGGTTTTTATTTGCAGGTATCCTAAGGTAAGTACGCGCCAATTATTAGAGAACGGAAGATTTTATTATTGATTTATGTTGAATGAAAGAAAACATATTAAGCTTATTGCACCATGCGGAATAAATTGCGGGTTGTGTATTGCGTATTTTCGTGAGAAAAATTCCTGCGGCGGATGTTTAAGTAATAATGTAAAATCAATCAGCTGTGTCAATTGTTTTATAAAGAATTGTACAAAGAAAAAAAATATTTACTGTTATTCCTGCAGCAGCTACCCCTGCCAAAGATTGAAACATCTTGATAAAAGATATAAAACAAAGTATGGGTTGAGTGTAATTGAAAATTTGAATTACATTAAAGAAAATGGACTTCGCAAGTTTGTTGAAAAAGAAAAATTTTATTGGGAATGCAAAGTTTGCGGAAGTCCATTATGCATGCACAGAGATGAATGCATCAACTGCGGAGAACTTAGAGATAAGAGAAAATATTTTTAGTACTTTCCTAAAACCTTATTGAAAAATCTATGCACTTTATGAAGCGAGGTT
>DASRWI010000006.1:0-20123 GCA_035654655.1 Ignavibacteriaceae bacterium
GGTGTAATCTATGCAGCTATTGAAACTAAAGAAGGCTATAGTATTATACATCTTGAAGTAAGAATTGACGAATAAAAAAATTGAGAAATTAAATGCTGACAATTTACAACACGTTAAATAAAAGAAAAGAAGAATTTAAGCCAATTAAAGAAGGTGAAATTAAAATGTACGTATGCGGTCCTACTGTGTATGATTATTTTCATATAGGGAATGCACGTACTTTTATTATGTCCGATATAATAAGGAAATATCTTGAGTACAAAGGATACAAAGTTACTTACTTAATGAACCTAACTGATATTGATGATAAAATAATTAAGAAGTCGATTGAAGAAAAAAAAGATGCAAGAGTTGTTGCTGAAAATTATATCAACGCATTTTTTGAGGATATTGAAAAGTTAAAAGTTAAAAAAGCTGATGATTATCCAAAGGCTACTGCACACATTGATGACATAGTTGCGATGATAAAAAAGCTTGTAGATAAAGGTGCTGCTTACAATGTTGATGGTAATGTATTTTATGATGTATCAAAGTTTAATGAGTATGGAAAACTTAGCGGCAAAAAAATTGATGAGCTTGAATCAGGTGCAAGAATTGAAATAAATGAAGCAAAGAAAAATCCATTAGACTTTTCTTTGTGGAAAAAAGCAAAAGAAGGTGAACCTTTCTGGGATAGTCCGTGGGGGAAGGGTAGACCTGGCTGGCATATTGAATGCTCAGCTATGAGCTGTAAACACTTGGGAGAGACTTTTGATATTCACGCAGGTGGTAATGATTTAATTTTCCCTCATCACGAAAATGAAATTGCGCAAAGTGAAGCAGCAACAGGAAAGCATTTTGTAAATTATTGGATTCATTTCGGATTTTTGAATATTGATAATCAAAAGATGTCAAAATCATTAGGTAATTTTTTTACTGCAAGAGATGTACTGAAAACTTATCCTGCCGAAGTATTAAGATTTTTCTTTGCTCAGACTTATTACAGAGGACCATTAAACTATAGTATAGACTTACTAAACTCTGCTCAAAAAGGGTTAGAAAAAATTCAAAATCTATATGAAAGATTAGTCCAGGAAAGTAAGAATGCTTCTCTTACTGATGCTGAAACCGATTTTGATTTTAAACCGTTCTATGCGGAGTTTGAAAGAGCTATGGATGATGATTTTAATACTGCCCAAGGGATTGCATTATTGTTTGATTTCTCAAGAGAAGCAAATAAGTATTTATCCGATTCATCTAAGCTTAATAAAAAATTTGTTGAAGGCGCATTACAGTTTTTAAATAAAGTCGCGGTAAATGTTTTTAGCATTATAAACACTGAAGGCAAGCAGATGGGAAATTCAATCGAAGATGAATTAATTAATCTTTTAATTAGCATCAGACTTGATGCAAAGAAAAATAAAAACTTTGCTTTGTCAGATAAAATAAGAGATGATTTAAAAGAACTAGGAATTATTTTACAGGATAGTAAAGAAGGAACTACTTACAAAAGAGCTTAGATGAAAAAAGTTTATGGCAATGTTCTGCTCGATGATGTTAATTATGAAATCCGGTTTAGTCATTTAGCTAAAAGAGGTTCAATAAGAGTAAGAGAAGAGGGAATAATTGTAACCATTCCAAAGTACTCTGCAATAAAAACTGCAAAAGAATTTATCTTTGAACATAAAGATTGGATTCTGAAATATTTAAAAAAAGCTGAGGATGTAAAGAAAAGGGAACCCGAACTATTCGGTAATAAAGTTGAAGTCATAATTAACAAACATAAAGTAACAGAAAAGTATTTGAACTTTACTTTCAAAGATTATAAATTAACTGTCGATTGCCCTGAAGATACATCTCTTAATAATAATGAATTATTCGAAACATGGCTAAAGGTATATGCAAAAAGAGTTTTACCTAAAAGAATTGCAGCCTTAGCTGAAATAAATAATTTAAAGTTTAACAGAGTTGTAATAAAAGAACACAAAAGTAAATGGGGAAGCTGTTCATCAAAAAAGAACATAAATCTAAATTATAAATTATGCAAGTTGGACAAGATTCTAATAGATTACATAATTATCCATGAATTATCGCATTTAGTTGAATTAAATCATTCCCCAAAATTCTGGAAAGTAGTAGAAAAAATGATGCCTAATTATAAACTGCACGAAAATGCAATCCGCAAAATTAAATTAATATAATTCAACTAACCTTCACAAGTTTTTTTGTCTTTAGTCACTAATCCTTAACCTAATATTTTTAATTTGTCAGTTACAATTTGAACCGATAATAAATGAAAGGACATGTTTATGCCAATGAAAAATTTCCAGGATTTGTTTATAGATGAAATAAAAGATTTATATCACGCCGAAAAGCAGGTTTTAAGAGCAATGCCAAAAATGATTAAAAGTGCAAGCTCTGAAGAACTTAAAACTGCTTTTGAGGAACATTTAAAACAGACGGAAACTCAAATCGATAGATTAGAGAAAGTGTTTAAAGAATTGGATATGACTCCAAAGGGAAAGAAATGCCTTGGAATGGAAGGTATTTTAGGAGAAGGTAAAGAAATGATGGAAGAAGATGCAGAGGATGCTGTTCTTGATGCCGCTTTAATTTCTGCAGCTCAAAAAGTTGAGCACTATGAAATAGCTTCATATGGTACTGTAAGGTCCTATGCTCAACAGCTTGGATTTACTAAGATAGCTGACCTACTTCAGGAAACTTTGGATGAGGAATCTGAAACAAATGAAAAGCTAAATATGTTAGCTGAAAAGCATATTAACATTGAAGCTTTACAAAGTGGTGAGGAAGAATAAATAAAATAAGTTTTCATTGTTGACCCACGAAGAGAGGCTGTAGAAATGCAGTCTCTTTTTGTTTTAAAGAAAAATTGTAAAGTATAGTAATTGCGAGTCAACCCAAAAGGCGCTTGCCTTTATTAAAAAAAAGAATGACAAAGTGCGAAGGGTCTTCGAGTGTCCCGAATGAAGTGAGGGATGTACCGACCACACGGTGGTCCCTGTGGGAGAAGCCCGAAGCAAAACATTCTAATCTTCATTATGTCAGAGATCCCTACGGTCGTCCTAAATACACCGCTCAAGGCGGAGGACTTCCCTCTGGATGACAGTTGGGTATGTCATTAGTATCGAAGCATCGCAATCTCATTTAACAAAGGGGGGTGTCATTGCGATGAGTGAGTCTTCGAACGAAGAAGCAATCCCTGCAGCTTTTTATTTTTTAGATTAAGAAAACACAAAAACAAAGATTGCTTCGTCATTCGCGGACTCATTCCTCGCAATGACAGTCAACTTGCCACAACTTCATTCTTAAACAGTTCTGAGACTTCGCGGCAGAACTTGATTAAGAATTGTAATAAGCTTTCTGAGGTTGTAAAATTATTTGTAATTACAAGCTTCATTGTATCTTTAGTTTGGTCAAATTTAACTTTGTCCTTATATGAATCCATTATAAAGCGCATCAATTCTATAAATCTATATTGGTAATAATCTTCCTTTGCACCTTTAGGAAGAATAATAAAAATATTTTTTCTCTGGATAATTATTCTTTCGAACAATGCATGTCCGGCAAATAATTTTAGATTTGCCAATGCAATTAACCTTTGAGTAATAATTGGTAAGTCGCCAAACCTGTCTATCATTTCATCTTTAATTTCATCAATCTCTTTTAAAGTTGAAGCTGAATAAAGTGCAGTATAGAAATTCAACCTGTCCATTTGGTCAGGCATATAAGTATCAGTAATACCGATATCGAAGAAAGTATCTATTACAGTATCGGTTAAATCTTTTGGTTTTGGTAAATCTTTAAATACATTTTTAAATTCACTGTACTTCAATTCTTCAACAGTTTCATTTATCATCTTCATATAAAGGTCAAACCCGACATCATTGATGAAGCCTGATTGCTCGTGACCTAATAAATTGCCTGCACCTCTAATTTCAAGGTCGCGCATTGATAAATTAAATCCCGAACCTATTTCAGTAAACTCTTCAATTGCTTGCAATCTTCTCAACGCTTTTTTATTTATCCCTTCCATAGTCGGGACAATTAAATAAGCATATGCTTGTCGATTTGACCTTCCAACTCTACCTCTCAATTGATGAAGCTCTGCAAGTCCAAATCTATCAGCTCTGTTAATAATAATTGTATTAACATTAGGTATATCAATACCTGATTCAATAATTTTTGTTGCAAGAAGAATATCATATTTCTTATTCATAAAATCGTGAATGACTTCTTCAAGCTTTGAAGGCTTCATTTGACCGTGTGCAATTCCAATTTTTACTTCAGGAATATATCTCCTTAGATATCCTGCAAGCTTATCAATGGAATGAACTCTATCGTGAACAACATAAACCTGTCCATTACGATTTATTTCATTCAATACCCATTGGCGAATTTTGTTCATATTGAATATTGCAACCTGAGTATACACCGGCTGTCTGTTAGGTGGAGGTGTTGCAATTAAAGATAAATCTCTTGCACCAAGTAATGACAAATTTAATGTTCTTGGAATTGGTGTTGCAGTTAAAGTTAAAGTATCAACATTAACTTTCATTGCGCGTAATTTTTCTTTTGCTGTAACTCCAAAGCGATGCTCTTCATCTATAATAAGCAGGCCTAAATCTTTAAACTTTACATCTTTAGAAATTAATCTATGAGTACCAACAACAACATCTACCTGTCCTTCAGAAAGATTTTTAATAATTTCAGTTTGCTCTTTCTTAGTTTGGAATCTTGAAAGTACAGCGATTCTTACAGGAAATTGTGAAAGTCTATCTTTAAAAGTATTATAATGCTGCTCGGCTAAAATTGTGGTAGGCACAAGAACAGCAGCTTGCTTTCCATCCTGAACTGCTTTGAATGCAGAGCGGACTGCAATTTCAGTCTTACCAAAACCAACATCACCGCATACAAGTCTATCCATCGGATGAACTGCTTCCATATCTTCTTTAACTTCGGATGTAACTTTTTCCTGGTCAGGTGTATCCTCATAAAAAAAAGATGCTTCAAGTTCTTTTTGCCAAATAGTATCAGGAGAAAATTGGTATCCTTTTGCAGCTTTACGCTTTGCATAAAGTTCAATAAGTTCTTTTGCAGCTTCCTTAATTTTCTTTTTGGTTTTGTGCTTGGTATTTACCCATTCATTTGAACCAAGAGTAGATAAGGTCGGAGTAAGACTATCATTTGAAGAATATTTTTTTACAAGATGAAGATAATTTAAATTAACATATACAATACCACCTTCAGCATATTGAAGCTTCATCGACTCCTGGGTAGTCTCTCCAAAGTTTATATTTTCAAGACCCAAATATTTTGCAATGCCATAATTTTCGTGAACAACGTAGTCGCCTTTTTTAATGGAGGCAAAAGTTTTAGCTTTAGATTTTTTTACTTTACTTGCAGCAATTTTTGTTCTAAAAGGTTTATTGAAAATCTGATAATCTGTTAAAACTAAAAGCTTATCGTTTCTATTAATAAATCCTTTTTTAATAGTAAGAGCTTCAATTTTTATTTTACCCGATTCAAAAAGTTCAGCTAATTCTTTTTTAAATTCACTTAATAAATCTTTTAATCTATAAGATTGAACTTCATTTTCTGCAGTAATTATAATTTTATAATTATTTTCTGCATATTGATTTAAAATTGTATTAAGTACCTCATAATTGGAATTAATAATGGGGGCTTCAATAAATCCTAAATCTAATCTTTCATTGGTTCCGAGTTCGTCTTCAATAATCCAATTTGCATTCGGATGAAGTTCATACGTTCCGCTAACAACTTTAGGTTCAAACTCTTCATCTTTTTCTTCTTCAGGAATAATATCAGGAATGTCAATATCTTCAGATGTGCTTTCGGCAATTTTATCTTCATCAAGCTGAACATCGGTTGTTGGTTCATCACCGGTAAAAATAATTTTTTCATCTGAAAGTTTATTCAATTCAAATAATGAAGCAAGTACCAAAGGTTTATTTAAATAATCAAAAATTGAAGAAGAATTTGCAGAAGAACTGACACCATCATTATTTAATGATGCAGCTAAAGTTATTTGTTCAATTATTTTAGTTGACCTTTGACTTTCGGGGTCAAATAATCTTATTGATTCTAAAAAGTCACCATCAAACTCTAAACGAACCGGATTCTTTTCACTGTAAGACCAAAAGTCAACAATAGAACCTCTTAAAGAATAATAACCAGGAGTTTCAACAAATTTATCTTTGGTATAATTTAAAAAGTTTAAGTATTCAATAAGTTCATTATAGTTTATTCCAGTTTCAGAATTAATCAGAGTTGTTGATTGTTCAATTTTATTTTTTGCAGGGAGATTATATTTTAAAATATCATAAACAGCTGAGAGAATAAATTTTTCTCTTTTACTTATATCAGTTAGTTTTTCCTGAAGAGATTCATGTGAATAATCATCAATAGCTATTGAATGATTTGTTAATTCTAACGTATCAAGTTCAACATTAAATTCAGAGACTGATTTTACATCAGGAAACAGAACAACTATTTGGTTATTATCTTTAAATAATTCATTTATTAATAATGTTCTTGAAGAACCTGGAAGAGAAGTAATATAAAGAGGTTCACCTGAAGGGCTTCCTGCTTTTTTCTTTATTTTTTCAACATCAACTAAATTAGAGAAGGATTCTAAAACTTTTAACATCTAAAACTTATTTATTATAGAATTACTTTTAACGAAAAATTCATTCCTGTAGTTCCAAGCTGAACATTTTTATTAGTATAGTGGTTATCTACAAAATCGCTAATAAAATAGCTTAATAATCCACCTGCAACTACATCGGAAAGCCAATGGCGGTCATTATAAATCCTTGCAGTACCCATTAAAGCTCCAAATGCATACCAGGTAACCTTCCAGGCTATTGTTTTCGAATAATCAGCCATAACCTTGCCTACAGAAAAGCCCATAGCTGTATGCCCGGATGGGAATGAAGTATTATCAAAATCAAATTGAACAGGATTAAATTGGTCATGTCCTAAATTATTAAATGGTCTGCTTCTTCCCGAAAGTACTTTTATAACATAGTTGGAAAGCTCTGAAAAAGCATATGCTTCAATAAGTCGTAAACCTAAATTTCTTGTTGTATTATCATCAGCAACTAAACCATAAATATATACACCTGCAATGGCAACAGTTGCACCTTCAATAGCATATTTATCAACACTGAAGATAGCATCTCCAACGTTTCCTTTATTCCTTTGGAATAGGTCTCTTATTGGTTCATCAAGGAAATAAGCTCCTATAATTGTAGCTGTACTAAGAGATAGAGTTAAAACATCTTTATTATCGAAATGAAATGGAGCAGTATATACATCGCCGCCTACTTTTAGAAAATTCTTGAAATCATGATTATCCTGACTGAAAGAATTGAAAGGGATTAGAATTACGAATAAATATATATAAATGAACCTTGCCAAGTATTTCCTTAAAATTGATGTCCAAAAATAGAAATATAAAATTAAAACAAGAAGTTCTTAAAATTTATGTTTACTATTGAACATTGATTCAGTGTAATATTAATCAACACTTTTTAATTTTATCTTAAAATTATTGATTTTTAATAATTTTAAATTTAGTTTTGAATGTCAGACAATTGGATCCAAATCTGTTTGTTCATATTCATTCTTAAACAATATAAGGAGGAGTGTGGAACAAGAAAAAGCAAAATTCATAAATATTGAGAGTAATTAAGCGGTAAGTAGCAATGCCTACCGCAGAGCAAGTTAAAATTTATAAAAAAACTTAACCGGAAGATAAATGTCTTCCGGTTTTTTTATTCCTTCCTTAAATCTATTAAATTATTTATATTAAATTTTTACAACAATAGGTTAAATTATGTCAAGACCAACTTGGGATGAATATTTTCTAAAATTAGCAATGCTAGCTTCGGAAAGGTCAACTTGTCCACGTATGCATTGTGGATGTGTACTCGTAAAAGATAAATTTGTTCTGGCTACAGGTTATAATGGCTCAATTAAAGGGCAGCCTCATTGCGAAGATGTAGGTTGTTTAATAGTTGATAATCATTGTGTGCGGACAAATCACGCTGAAATAAATGCTTTAACCCAGGCGGCAATTCACGGCGTAAATGTAAGTGGAGCTACTGCTTATATTACTAATATGTCCTGCACGAACTGCGCAAAAGCCTTAATAGCGGCAGGAATAAAGAAGGTGGTTGTATTTTCTGATTTTCATGACACTCTGGCCACTAAGTTTTATAATGAATCAGGTGTTGAAATTGTTAAATTGGACATGCCTAATAACAAAATAAATTATAATATTGAATCTTATTCTTCTGCCGTAAAAACTATTAAATCTAAATAAGAACTAAATTGAATAAAGATACAAGTATTAAAGAAAATGTATCAGAAGAAAGATATTCTGCCTTAAAAATAATCTTAATTTATGTTGTTCTTGGAGTGTTGTGGATAGCTTTTTCTGATTATTTTTTGATGTTTATTGCTCCTCAAGTTGATATTACTAAATATCAAACATTAAAAGGGTGGGCTTTTATCATAATAACTGCCTTAATGCTTTTTGCTTTAATTTCAAGAAGAGTTAATGAATTAAACAATACTATAAGAAAAAAAGAAATAGTCGAACAAGAATTAAAAATAACTGAATCAAAATTTAATCTCGCCTTTAATAAATCACCTGTTGCTCTTACCATTTCTTCATTAAATGATGGAGAATATTATGAAGTTAATGACGAGTTTACAAAAATTTTTGGCTATTCTAAAGAAGAAATAGTTGGTAAAACAATTACTGAATTGAACACCTGGGTTGACTTAAAAGATAGATTAGAGTTCACACGTGAAATAAATAAAAAAGGTTCAGTAAATAATGTTATAAATTATTTTAGGATAAAAGGGGGAGGGGTTAGAACATTTTTATCTTCTGCCGAGAAATTTAACTTTGATGGAAAAGATGCAATAATTGGAGTTCATAGAGACATTACTGCTGAGAAGGAAAGAGAAAAAATTGTAAGGGAGTCTGAACTAAAGTATAGAACATTAGTTGAAAATCTTCAGGATGGTTTGTTTTTGGTTCAGGATGGGAAGTTGGTTTTTGTTAATGATGGTTTATGCCAGATGCTTGGGTATAGCAAGCAGGAACTTGAAGGAACAAATTATGATAATATAGTTGATTTTCAGGATGTTAATGAATCTCTTGAAAGATATCAAAAAAGACTAAAGGGTATCGACATACCTAATGAATTTCAAATGAAAGTTGTTAAAAAGGATGGTGAATCTATTCTTGTTAACATTAAAGTAGGTACTATAACATTTCAAAACAAATTGGCAATAATTGGAACTGTAAAAAATATTTCTGAAAAAAAATTAATGGAAACGGCACTTCAATATAGCCGCAGTCGATTTAATGAACTTAGCGAACTTCTTCCTTTTGCCATGATGGAAGTAGATAAGTTTGGCTATGTATCTTTTATGAATAAAAGTTCTTTTGATATGTTTGGCTACACTAACCAGGATTTTGAAGAGGGATTAAATATTTTTCAAATGGTTTCAGGTCCGGACTTGGAAAAAGCAAAAAAAGAATTTGAAGTTTTGTTTATTGAAAAAGATAAAGTTGTTACATCAGAATATTCAGTATACAAAAAAAATGGAAGTATAATTCCAATTTTAATTTTTGCCAGTACCATTGTAAGAAATAATGAAATAATCGGAATACGTTCAATTATTATTGATATTTCTGAAACCAAAAAAAGTGAAGAAGAGCTTCATAAGTTATCCCTTGCACTTGAACAAAGTCCTGTATCAATAATAATTACAGATATTGATGGAAATATTGAATATGTAAATCCGAAGTTTTTAGAAGTTAGTGGTTATTCGAAAGAAGAAGTAATTGGAAGAAAACCTTCCATATTAAAATCAGGTGAACAGTCACTTGAGTATTATCAAAATCTTTGGAGAACTATTAAACAAGGAAAAGATTGGCGGGGAGAATTACACAATAGGAGAAAAGATGGTTCACTTTATTGGGAGCTTGTATCAATATCTCCAATAAAAAATTATCAGGGAGAGGTAATTAATTATTTTGCAGTAAAAGAAGATATAACTCTTAGTAAGAAGTATGAAGAAGAACTAATTAAAGCTAAAGAAAAAGCTGAGGAGTCCGATAAGCTAAAAACCAACTTCCTTGCACAGGTTTCTCACGAGATTAGAACGCCATTAAATATTATTCTCGGATATACCTCATATTTAAAAGATGCATTAAAAAATAATTTGAATGAAGAGCATAATAGCTTATTTGATTCAATATATGCTGCAGGAAAAAGGCTATCAAGAACAATAGATTTAATCTTAAATATGTCTGTCCTGCGAACAGGTAAAATTAAAACGAAAATAAAAGAACTAAACTTAAATGAATTGACCATAGAAATTATTAAAGAATTTGATTATCTGGCAAAAGAAAAAAATATATCAATTGAATTTAAATCCAATGATAAAGCTATTGTAATTAAATCGGATGAATATATATTAAAGCAAATTTTACAAAACCTTGTTGATAATGCAATAAAATATAGTGATAGAGGGGTAATAACCATTTCGCTGAATAAGTATGACAATAAAGTTGAAATTATTGTTAAAGATGAAGGTATCGGTATGTCTGCTGAATATCTTGAAAAATTATTTTCTCCATTTTCTCAAGAAGATTCTGGTTATAGCAGAAAATATGAAGGGACAGGGTTGGGCTTAGCATTAGTTAAAAATTATGCTAACTTATTAAATATTAAAATCAATGTTCAAAGTAAGAAAGGGGCAGGAACAACGATTAAATTAGAATTATAAAACATTAGCATTTTTTAAAATACTCCTTTATATTTATCACATCAATTAACATTTCAAAAATTATAATGTCTAAATCTTTAGAAGAAAAAAATGAAAGCGGAATAAGGTCATTCCCAAAGAACTACTGGGTAGTTATCATAATGGAATTTTTTGAGAGAGGTTCCTATTATGGAGTAATGTCCATTTTATCAGTTTATCTTGTAATGGATGTAGCTGCCGGTGGATTAGGCTTTACCAAAACCAGTGTTGGAGTTATAAAAAGTTCTATCCAACCAATGTTATATTTGCTTCCAATTTTATCAGGAGCTTTGGCAGATAGATTTGGTTACAGGAAAACATTATTCTTTGCATTTATAGTTATGAGTATTGGATATTTCTTCACAAGCCTTGTAACATCATATTCATTAGTATTTTCAAGTTTAATGTTAATGGTGGTTGGTGCAGGATTTTTTAAGCCGATTATTTCAGGTACAATCGCACGTTCTACAAACGAGAAAAATTCAACATTAGGATTTGGTATTTTTTATTGGTCAATTAACCTTGGCGCATTTTTATTCCCGTTAATATTAGTTCCATATCTTAAACAATATTCGTATTCGTACATCTTTGTAATGGCAGCTGTTTTTACGGGTTCATTACTTCTATTGAATTTATTCTTTTATAAAGAACCTGATAAACCAAAGAGCACTAAGAGTATACTCGAGGTGCTTAAAGGTGCAGTTATGGTTCTTGCTGATTATAAATTCATAATGTTAATTGTAGTTTATTCAGGTTTCTGGATTCTTTACTTCCAAATGTTCGATACAGTCCTTTGGTACTTTACAGATTATATAGATAAGGAACCTGTTAATAGAGCAGTAAATGGTTTCTTATCATTATTCGTTTCAAATCCCGGTTGGCAGTTTGCTGAAGAACACGTTACAGTAATAAATGCAGGGATAATAATTTTATTGCAGATATTAATTTCTAATATAGTTAAGAATACAAAGGCATTACCAACAATGATTACAGGTATCGCATTCGGTACAATTGGAATGGGAATACTTGCTATATCAACACACGCCTGGGTTTTTGTTGCAGGAATAGTAATATTTTCTATTGGAGAAATGACTGCACATCCAAAGTTTATTAGTTATGTTGGAATGATTGCTCCTGCTGATAAAAAAGCATTATATCTTGGATATATGTTTTTGTATGGAGTATTGGGCAGTGGCATAGGAGGAATTCTTGGGGCCAATTTATATACTTATTATGTAGACCAACTAAAATCACCTTCAACTTTATGGCTGATATTCAGCTTCATTGGATTATTAACAATAGGCGGTTTATTGATATATAATAAAATTGTGAATAAAAAGCAGGTACAATTGAAATGAGCTATAAGAAAAAGCTTTATGAAAAATATGTTTCGACCTTTAAATTAAACGAGAACATTAATCTCAATGAGAGTAGTTTAAAATGGTACAAAGAAAAGTATATTAAAGCTTTAAGGAATATTGGTAAGCATAAACCTATATTGGACTTAGGTTGTGGAAGCGGCAATATGCTTTTTAGTTTAAGAAATGAAGGTTACACGAATACAAAAGGAGTTGATATTTCAGAAGAACAAATTAATATTTGCAGAAAAAATAATTTGAATGCTGAAGTTCAGGATACTTTTGATTTTATAAAGAATAATAAAGAAAAATATGCTGCAGTTTTTGCTTTAGATTTAATAGAGCATTTTGAAAAAGATGAAGTCCTGTTTTTATTTGAAGAAATTTATAAAATGCTTGAACCCGGTGGTGTTTTTATATTCAGAACTCCAAATGGTGAAGGATATTTTTCCGGTAACATGGTATATGGAGATTTTACTCATTCAACAATTTTAACTCCATCCTCTGCAAAGCAGTTAGCTGCTTATAGCGGATATAAAGAAGTTTATTTTGCTGAATCCGGAGTTATATGCGATGGCTTTATAAATTGTTTAAGATTATTTTTTTGGAAGATGTACAAAAGTATTTTAAATATTATTATTAAAACTCCCGGAGGATATACTCGGAAAGTCTTTACTGAAAATATGATTGGATATTGTTATAAATAAGTTTCATCGTCATTAAGACATCCGATACGCTTCAAATCGGGATGTCTTAATCTCATTAGTTTAATTCAAATCTATTTAAAAATTCCTACTTTAAATTCTCCCTTTGAATTTGCAATTGCGTGAAACATTCCCGTAGTATTAAATGTGATTGCATAATTCCCATCTTTATCTACCGCAATTAAACCGCCATCTCCTGGCTTCAGTCTGTTATTTATCATTTCATCTGCAGCTTGAGTCAAGCTTAATCCTTTAAATTCCATTAGTGCTGATAAGTTATAAGCAACAGTGTTCTTAATAAATAATTCACCGTGACCTGTGCAGGATACTGCACAGGTTTTATTGTTTGCATAAGTTCCTGCATTGATGATTGGAGAATCTCCAACTCTGCCTGGCATTTTATCTTGCATACCTCCAGTTGAAGTTGCTGCTGCTAAGTTTCCATAAGAATCCAAGGCAACACATCCTACAGTTCCTTTTCCTTTACTTGAATCTTTTGGCTTCTTATTTGGATTTTCAAAATAACTTTGGTCAACTAACTTTACTCCATTATTAACTGCAAACTTTTCAGCACCTGCACCTGCAAACATAACGTGCGGAGACTTTTCCATTATCGATCTTGCTAATGAAATTGGATTTTTAATATGTTTAACTCCGGCAACAGCTCCGGCAGATAAATCCTTACCACTCATAATAGACGCATCTAATTCGCACACACCTTCTAATGTGGTTACTGCCCCTTTACCAGCATTAAAATTTGGATTATCTTCAAGATAATTAACAACCTTTTCAACAGCATCTAAGGCAGTTCCTCCATTTTCAAGTATTGACTTACCAATGTTCAATGCTTGAGTTAGATATTCTTTATAAGCATTCTGAAGAGAATCAGGCATATTTTTAGACATTGAACCAGCACCACCGTGAATTACTATAGTATATTTTTTGTCTGTAGAAAAAGCATCACTATTATTAAGCAAAATAAATGAAGCAATGCAAATTATAATTGCAGTTATAATGGCTTTCATTAAAAATCCTTTGATAATAAAAATTAAATTTTTAATAATTAAGTTAGTGTAATAAATATAAAAAAAAAGATATTCTTATGCCTCAAATAAGCGCTGGTTTATTATTGTATAACAAAATAGATAATAAGATAAAAGTTTTTTTAGTTCATCCCGGAGGTCCATTCTTTGTAAAAAGGGATGAGGGACATTGGGGAATATCCAAAGGATTAGTGGATGAAGGTGAAGATTTACTTGCAGCTGCCAAGCGGGAATTTTTTGAAGAATGCGGAGTGAAACCAGATGGGGAATTTATTCCTTTGGGAACCATTCAGCAAAAGAATAATAAAATTGTTCATTGCTGGGGAGTGGAAACTGATTATAAAGATAATTCATTTTTTAATTGCACATCTTTTGTCCGAATGGAACTACCAGCTAAATCAGGAAAATACATTAGCTTTCCAGAAGTGGATAAAGGAGAATTTTTTGATTTGGAAACTGCAAAGAAAAAAATACTACCTGCACAGTTACAATTATTGGAGAGGTTAAAAGAGCATATCTGATTGAACAAATCTACAATTAAAATTGTTAATTTTAATAAATGTTATTATTAGCGAAGCCACTTGCCCCTATGGAATCGCAGTCTCATTTTCATTCTAACATAAATATGTCAGAGATCCCTACGGTCGTCATGAAAGCCACCGCTCAAGGCGGATGACTACCCTCTGGATGACAAGTGAGCGAAGGTCTTCGAGTGTTCCCGAAGGGAATGTACCTAGAAGGCTGAGCCTTTTAATTGAAGTACATTTCGATACATTTTTCCTCCATTCCAGGAAGAGAAACACTCGATGAACCACCTCATAAAAAAAGCTGCTCATTGAGCAGCTTAAATCATAATTATTATCAGGTTAATCAGCGGTTCAGATACTCTTGATTTTTTTTTAATTCAAATCTTTAAATGTAAACCACCAATCATATCCCTGACTATCTTTAATTCTTTCTTCTGATGCAAGTACATCTTTTGGCGGAGGGTTAATTACTTTTGCACCTATCAATTCATTGTTCGGCCAATTTTCCGGCATGGCTACTTTTTTTGCATCTGCAATTTGCAATGCTTTAAGTGCTCTTAAAATTTCATCAACTTGTCTTCCTACCTCTTGTGGGTAATAAATCATCAATCTTATTGTAGCAGTTGGATCAATTATAAATACTGCTCTTACTGTATTTGTTCCTTTTCCGGGATGTATCATTCCAAGTTTTGCAGCAACTTTTCCTAAATCATCTGCTATAACTGGAAATGGTATTTCAATGTGAAGATTATTTTTTATCCATTCGACCCATTTAATATGTGAAAATATCTGGTCAATTGATAAGCCTATTAATTCGGTATTAAGACTTTTGAATTCTTTGCTTCTATTAGCAAATGAAACAAACTCTGTAGTGCATACAGGGGTAAAATCAGCAGGATGACTAAAAAGAACAATCCATTTTCCTTCAAAATCTTTCGGGATATTAAAGAAACCTCTGGTCGTTTGTACTTCAATTGAAGGAAGTTTTTCTCCAAGTAATGGAATACCAGTTCTAAATTCATTTTCCATAAAACGTCTCCCATTTATAAATTATACACAATCTTATTATTTAAGTTCGGGTTAATAATAAATAGAAGACCTTGCATAAAAAAGGAAATGTTATTAAGAATTAAGCTGTTGTGATTAAAGGACAATGAAATTTATTATTGCATTGCCTATTTTTTTCTTAAATAAAAAAATAAAATATATGGCAAAAAAATATTGGCTATTTAAATCAGATCCTGAAGATTTTGGATGGGATGATTTAAAAAAATCTAAAAATAAAAGAACATCCTGGAGCGGTGTAAGAAATTATCAGGTTCGTAATTTTATTAGAGATGATATGAAGAAGGGAGATTGGGTTTTATTTTATCATAGCAATGCTGAACCTAATGAAATAAAAGGTATATGTGAAATTGTTAAAGAAGGCTATGCTGATGATACTCAATTTAAGCCCGATGACCCTCATTATTTTCCTTCTGCATCTATGGATGAACCTATCTGGTATATGGTTGATATCCAATTTAAAGAAGAGCTTAAAAAATCTGTGACACTTAATGATATAAAGAAAAATCCTAAATTAAAAAATATGAAGCTGGTTCAAAAAGGAAGTAGATTATCAATATCTCCGGTGACTAAAGATGAGTATGATGAAATAATTAAAATGAGTAAGAGTAAAGATTAATTAAAAGATTGTCATCCAAAGAACATAATCTAAAATTAAAATTAAAGCAGATGAAATTACAAAGGAGCGGATAGTTGAAAGTCCAACACCTTCTGCTCCTCCTTGAGTTCTAAATCCAATGTGACATCCTAAAAGGGAAGTAACAGCACCAAAGAAAATAGTTTTTACAATACCAGCCATTAAATCTGAAAAATTAAAAAATCTTTGTACTGATTGAAAGAATACAGCAAAGCTAACTCCCATAAAAAAGTTAGATACTACATAAGCTCCAAAAACTGCAATAAAGTTGGCAAAAGTTACCAGTACAGGTAACATAGTAATAGAAGCAAAAAATCTTGGCATAGCTAAATATCTAATCGGACTAATAGCCATCGTTTCCAATGCATCAATCTGTTCAGTAACTTTCATAGTGCCAAGTTCAGCAGCAATCGATGCTCCAACTCTTCCAGCGATTACGATTCCTGTTAGGACAGGACCAAGTTCTGTAATAATTGCCCTGCTTGTGGCACCTCCTAAAAATGATAAAGGAGCTATTCCTTTCAACTGGTAAGCAGCCTGCCAGGCAGCAACTGCGCCGGTAAATACAGAAATAATCAGGACTAATGGAAGTGAATTTACTCCAATATGTTCCATTTGGTAAACGATAATTTTCCTGCTTCTTGGAATGGCTGAAAAGCTTTTTAAAATACCCCAAAGAAGTTTAGAGATTTGCCCAAACTCCTCAAGAAAATTTAATGTTTTTTCACCTAACTTTTGGAATAACTTAGTTATCATAAAGCAAAAATATGATTTATTTTTTTAGTTTGAAAATAAAATGCATAATTAAAATATAACTTTAAATTACCTCATATTATACTTTGCTTTTAATAGAATAAATTACAAAGTTTAATGTATAAATCTTATACACTTTGGAGCTACTTAATGTTTAAATTTGTTACTACACTTCTATTGTTAATCTTTACATTCAAAGCTTTTCCTCAAGTCGATAATCAGGAGTTCCGTTCTACCTGGGTTATTACCTGGGAATTTATGAGTGCGAATGCTACTGTTGACCAAAATAAAGCAAAAATTAGAAAAATTTTAGATGACCATAAAGCTGCGAATATGAATGCAGTATTATGGCACGTTAGACAGGGAGGAACTGCATATTATCAATCCTCTTATGAACCTTGGGGAAGTTATGCAGGCGGGCAATATCCTGGTTTTGATCCTCTTCAATATGCAATTGAAGAAGCGCATAAAAGAGGTATGGAAATTCACGGATGGTTTAATGTTTTCGCCACAAGTTCAACTGCACCTGGTGCTCCTGCGCGAGAACATCCAAACTGGATTTGCCGGGATGCTAATGGTAATCCTATGACATCTAATATCGCCCTTTCACCAGGATTAGATTCAGTTCGTAATTATACATTGAATGTTGCAATGGAACTTGTACGCAATTATGATTTAGATGGACTTCACTTAGATTATATCCGATGGAATGAGTATACATCTTCTGCAAATTCAGAAAAATTTGCAAGATACCAGGAAGAAAATAAATTGCTTGATGGAGAGATTACTACTGAACAGGTGAATGAATTAAATAATAATAATGCAGGAAGGTATTTATACGATTATGCTCATCCATATTCTGCAGGAGTACCATCAGGATATTCTACCTGGGAAGATTATTGGAGAGCATCAGTTACTGAATTAGTAAGAAAATTACACGATTCTATTCAGGTAGCAAAGCCCTGGGTTAGACTATCAGTAGCTGCCATTGGTGCCTACAATTGGAGTGGATGGAATGGATATAACTCAGTTTATCAGGATGCCGCTTTGTGGTTTAATCAAGGTTACATTGACCAATTAACACCTATGCATTACTCATGGGATAATGCACAAGGATTTTATAGCATGCTTCAGGGTGGAGGTGTTAATTCCTGGGCTAATTATATACAGCCGGGTATTACAGCCGGTAGATTATTTTCTGCAGGTCCCGGTTCATATATTCTTGAAGAAAACAATGCTTGGAATAATCATCCTGCAATTGTTAATATTAGTCGAACAGTAAATTTTGTAGATGGTTTCCAATTCTTTAGTTATGGTACCTGGGCTGACCATGGATATTTCCCGGTAGCAGGTGAAACCTTCTTTGCAAAGAAGACAAAGATTAGAGATTCAAGAGCCATTTTAAATGTTACTCCTCCTTCACCATCAATTTCAATGGCTAAGGTTGATTCATTGCATTACCGAATTACAGTTACGCCTCCAGCAGGATTAAATAAGAATCAATGGTTTGTAATTTATCGTTCAGAGAATAATAATTTTATTCAGGATTCAAGTGAAATTGTAAAAATAGTTTTTGATGATTCCATTTTTGTTTATGATGAAGTTTATACGGGAACACAAAACTATAATGGGCAATATAGATATTCAGTAACAATGGCTGACAGATACTGGAATGAATCAAATTTCTCAAACCAGGTAATGACTGACGCTATTCCATCATTTGCTCCTGTAGTAGTTACGTCAATTCCTGAAGCAGGAGATACAGTTGCTGCAGCAACTCCGATAGTTTTGAATTTTTCAAAATCATTAGACCCTGCAACAGTAATAACCGCAGCATTTTCATTTTCACCAACTAAGGAAATTAGCGGAGTTGCATTATCTAATAATAATAAAACTGTTAAGCTGACTTTAAATGGCTCATTACTGTTTGCAACTCAATATACATTAACAGCAGCAAATACAATTAAAGATGTTAATGGTAAGGCAATTGATGGTGATGGTAATGGGATGCCTGGAGATGCATATAATCTTCACTTTAGAACAGTTGATGCGGATGTAACTGCTCCAATGATTGTTAGTACAAACAATAGTTATAATATGGACATTGAAGATGTATTTACAGCTATCTTTGATGAAATTTTAGATTCAGCTTGTGTTAATACTACAAACGTGATTTTGAAAAAAGATGGAACTCCAATAACTGCACACGTTGTTCATACAAAGTTTGATGGTAAATCAATCATAACTTTAAAATCTCCTACAGGTTTAACTCCGAACAGCAATTATACTGCTGTATTAACAACAGGAATAAAAGATGTTTGGGGTAATAATATTGCTGCAAATATGGAATATATGTTTACCACTAATGACCAGCAATATGATGTAAAAACATCAATAGATGATTTTACATTTGCTTCATACTGGCAGCAGCCATCATTCAGTGGTTCAACTGTTGGGATAATACCTTACCTTTCTGTATTAAGCTGGGTTAGTGCTAATTATATTCCTACTACATCAATTAGAAAATCTGCTCAGATGACATATGCCTGGGATGATTCATCAACTGAACATTTCTTAAGAGAATATTTATTAGATGGTCCTCCGAGAGGAGTAACTTTTGATACTACTTTTACATTACAGATGTATTTGTACGGAGATGCAAGCGGTACAAAGTTCCGTTTTGCAATTGATGAAGGTGCAGCATTTACAACACATGAAGTATCTCAATGGACAACCATCGATTGGGTTGGCTGGAAATTAATCGAATGGAAACTAAGTGACCCATCCACTGTGGGTACCTGGATTGGTAATGGAGTATTAGATAATCCACCATATAGAATGGATAGCTTTCAGTTTATCCCTGGAGATAATAGTGCATCATCAGGTGTAGTTAACTTTGATAATTTAAGAATTATAAAGAGATCACTTGCTCCTGTTGGAGTAAATGAAAAAGAGATAGTTCCAAAAGTATTTGCGTTGGAGCAGAATTATCCAAACCCATTTAATCCATCTACACAAATAAAATTTGCTCTTCCTATTGCAGGAAAAGTAAAGCTGGCTGTATATAATTCTATTGGTCAGGAAGTAGAAGTACTTGTAAATAATTATATGGAAGCAGGAGTTCACAATGCTAAATTTAATGCTGTAAATTTGACAAGTGGTGTTTACTTCTATTCTATTACTAC
>DASRWI010000007.1:0-54895 GCA_035654655.1 Ignavibacteriaceae bacterium
GATGAAATTGGAACCGGTACTGATCCAACAGAAGGTGCTGCTCTTGCTGCAGCAATGCTTATTAAGCTAAAGGAAAAAGGAGCAATTGTTTTTGCATCAACTCATCACGGAAGCTTGAAGATAATTGCTAATGAGCTTGAAGGTTTTGAAAATTCTGCAATGGAATTTGATAATCTCAATCTTAAGCCAACATATATATTCAAGCAAGGGGTACCGGGCTCAAGTTATGCTTTTGAAATTGCTAAACGGATAGGTTTTGATAATAACTTTTTATCTCTTGCAGAAAATTACCTTGATGGAGATAAACATAAACTTGAGAATTTCTTAGTACAAATAGAATCTAAAAGCAAAGACCTTGAGGATAAGCTTAGAAAAGCTGAGCTTGAATCTGCAAGGTTATCAGGTTTAACTAATCTTTATAAAAAGAATGTTCAAAAGCTTGAAGATGATAAAAGAGATATTCTGAAAAAAGCAAAAGATGATGCTGCTGAATATCTTAAAGATATGAACCGCAAGTTTGAACAATTGGTAAGAGAGATAAAAGAATCTAATGCCAATCAGGAAGTAATTAAACAAACAAGAAAAGAAATACATCATCTTAATGAAAAGAATGAAGAACTAGTTAAAGAAAAAGAGCCTGTAATTAGTAATGAAGAGTTTATATTAGGTGATGCTGTCGCAATAAAAAATACTAATACATCCGGTGAAATTGTTGAGTTGACTAAGGATGGTAAAACTGCTGTCATCAAGATAGGGACTATTAAGATGAAAGTTCCTGTCGTTAACTTAGAACATACTAAAAAAGAAAAAATAAAAATAAATTACGAACCTTTGTCAAATTATCAACCAAGCAATCAGCAGCTTCGCCTTGATATTAGGGGAGCTAAACCTGAAGAGGTTGAATTTGATATTATAAGGTTTATCGATGATGCATATACTTCCAATGTAGAGAGAATTGAAATACTACACGGGAAAGGTACAGGTGTTCTTAAAAAAACTGTCCATCAAATTTTGAAGAAGCATGAAAAAGTTAGCAGCTTTTATTTTGCTCCGGTTGAATTTGGTGGAGAGGGCATAACCATTGCTGAATTAAAATAAGGAAAAGCACTTGTTTAAAAAAATCTTAATTGCCAACAGAGCTGAAATAGCTGTTAGAATAATAAGAGCTTGCAAAGAACTTGGTATTACTTCTGCTGCTGTTTATTCAACTGCTGATAAGAAAACACTTCACACAAGACTTGCAGATGAAGCATATCATCTGGAAGGAAATACTTCTTCTGAAACTTATCTTAATAAAGATAAAATCCTTGCTCTTGCAAAAGAAATTAAAGCTGATGCAATACATCCCGGGTATGGTTTCTTTTCAGAGAATGCTGACTTTATTGAAGCAGTTGAAAAAGCAGGTATAGCTTTTATTGGTCCTTCATCAAAGTCTGTTAAGATGATGGGAAGTAAAACTGCTGCACGGGAACTGATGAAAAAGCATAATGTACCTATTGTTCCGGGTACAACTGAATCAGTTAAAAGCATTCAGGAAGGGAAGAAGATAGCCAGGGAAATTGGTTATCCTATTCTGCTTAAGGCTGCTGCGGGAGGTGGTGGTAAGGGAATGAGAAAGATTGAAAGCGAAAAGGATTTTGATTCAGCATTTGAAAGTACTAAAAGAGAAGCTCTTAAATCTTTTGCTAACGATGATGTTTATATTGAGAAATTTATTGACGAGCCAAAACATATTGAAGTGCAGGTATTTGGTGATAAGCGCGGTAACTATGTTCATTTTTTTGAAAGAGATTGTTCTGTACAAAGAAGACATCAAAAAATAATTGAAGAAGCACCGGCTTCTGTAGTTGATGAAGAGACCAGACAACGAATAACCACAGCAGCAATCAATGCAGCAAAAGCCTGTGATTATTTTAATGCAGGTACTATTGAATTACTGATGGATAAAAATAAAGATTTTTATTTTCTTGAAATGAATACTCGACTTCAGGTAGAGCATCCTGTAACTGAACTCATAACAGGAATTGATTTAGTGAAGGAACAAATCTCTGTTGCTGAAGGAAATAAATTATCCATTAAGCAAGATGACTTAAAAATAAATGGTCACGCAGTGGAATGCAGAATCTATGCAGAAGACCCTTATAATAATTTTCTTCCATCCACAGGTAAAATTACCAAGTATGTTATTCCTGCTGGAGCCGGAGTAAGAGTAGATACAGGTATAGCATGCGACTCTGAAATATCTATGTATTACGACCCGATGATTGCAAAGCTTATTTGCTGGGGTGCTGATAGAACTGAGGCAATCAATAGGTTAACAAGAGCTTTACACGAATATCAAATTGCAGGGGTAACTACAAATATTCAATTCCTTTTATCAGTTTTGGAGAACCCGATTTATTTATCCGGAAAATTTGATATCAGATTTATTGAAAAAGAATTTGAGCAATTGATAACTAATCATAGAAATCTTGAAGAACTTAATAATGCAGCAGTTATCTTTGCAGCCCTTATGAAAAATAGCGCATCATTAAAGCAGCAAGAAACAAAAGCTATAACTAAAAATAATTGGCCGGGATTGTTATATGAATAATTATATTGTAACCCTTGATGAACAAAAACATAATATAACAATAGCCGGTGAAAATGAAATCAGGCTAAATGATAATCCTATTGAATATGAATTAATTAATTTAAGTCATAAAAATTATTTATTAAGGATTAACAATAAGTTTTATGATGTTTATCTTGAAAACATTGATAAAGAAAAAATAACATTTTTAGTGAATGGAACATCTTATGATGTTTTGATAAGAACATTTCTACAAGAAAAAGCCAGCCAATTGATTCAGGTGCAGAAGATGCATGATCATCTTACCGAAATAAAAGCTCCAATGCCGGGAATGATTATAAAAATAAATAAACAAGCCGGAGATAAAGTTGAACATGGAGAATCAGTAATGATTCTTGAAGCAATGAAAATGGAAAACGAAGTAAGAGCCCCAAAGGAAGGTATAATTGAAAAGATAGTTGTAAATCAGAATTCTCCTGTTGATAAGGGAGGATTATTATTTACAATTAAAAATCATTAAGGTTTTCTACAAAGTTTTTTAGCTTTTTATAAATAATTTCTTTATTATTATATTCATTTATTATGTACAAAAAAACCGGAGGAACGTTGAAGATAGTAACTATATCTTTACTTATCGCTTTGGCATCATTTAAAATGTATGCCGGAGGTTTTCAAATTAACGAACATGGAGCAAAGGCTATGGGTATGGGTGGTGCATTCACTGCTATAGCTAATGACCCATCAGCATTATATTTTAATGGTGCTGGTATGATGCAGTTTTACGGCACTCAAATTATGTTTGGGACTGCATTAATTTCACCATTTTCATCTTTTAGAGGTGTTGCCCCTAAAATTGATGAGTATAAAACAGCAAATCAAGTTTTTTATCCATCTCATTTTTTTGCAACTCACAGACTTAATGAAGATTGGTCAGTGGGCTTAGGTTTTTCAAGTCCATTTGGATTAGGAACAAAGTGGGATGAGAATTGGCCAGGAAGATATTTAGCTCTTGAAACAAGTGTTCAGGTTTTTGCTATTCCTGTAGTTGTTGCTTACAAACCTTTAGATAATCTTTTTGTAAGTGCATCTTTTGTTTACAGTTTTGCAAATGTAAAGATTACAAGAAAGAATCCACAAACCCCATTTGAAGGTGATGCTTTTGTTTCACTTGAAGGTAAAGATAATTCAGCCTTTGGTTATCACTTAAGTGCAATGTATAAACCATTAAAAGAACTTACCATTGGTGCTTCCTTCCATAGTCAAATAGAATATAATTTTGAAGGAACTGCAAAATCAACAGGTGCAGAGCAATTAGCTGCCCGTTTACCCGGTGGAGATATTAAAGCTGACTTAACTACTCCTATGAATTTAGCAGTAGGTGTTGCTTATGACTTTATGCCTAATTTAAAAGTAGCATTAGACTTCCAATATATTGGATGGTCAAGCTATGATACTTTAGCTGTTGAATTTGTTCAGAGTGGAGTAAGATCAGCAAGTACAAGATTATATGATGATACTTATATTGTAAGATTAGGTGCTGAATATGGAATAACTGAAGACCTTAACGTTTTAGGTGGAATTTATTTTGATAACAGTCCTGTTGCAAATGAAAGAATAAATCCAAGTTTACCTGAAACAGATAGAATTGGTATGAGCATTGGTTTAGATTATAAATTAACTAAATCATTAGGACTGGATGCTTCATATTTATTTATTAGAGGAAATCAGTTAACTGTAGATAATTCATCAGAGTATTATGCAGGTACAAGTCCATTTAATGGAACCTGGAATGCCGGTGCACATGTATTTTCACTTTCACTATCATATAGCTTTTAAGAGGATAAGATGATTAAAAAATATTTATATACACTCTTATTTATTGCTGCAGGTTTTTTTGCAGGATGCGAAGACAGAACTGAGTTAACTGAACCAGCAGCACAAAATCCAAATAGAGGACAAGTTGATTTAACAAAATTTGTTTCTATTGGTAATAGCATTACTGCAGGATATCAGTCAGGTTCTTTATTCCAATCAGCTCAGGAATTTTCCTTTCCAAGTCAAATAGCTAAACAAGTTGGAACTACATTTGTTCAGCCATTAGTAGGTGACCCTGGAACATTAGGAAGAATTGAAATTGTTTCTCTTAGTCCTTTTGCAACACAATATAATTCAACTTCAGGTACTCCACTTAATATTGGTTATTCATTACCATATAACAACTTAGGTATTCCAGGTGCGTTACTTGTTGATATTTTAAAAGCAACATCAAGTGGAACTTCAGCATCAGGTAATAACCCCATGTTTGATTTAATCCTTAGAGGTTCAGGCACTGTATTTCAACAAGCAAGATTACTTCAGCCTACATTTATAACACTATGGATTGGTAACAATGATGTATTAGGATTTGCAACTTCAGGCGGTGTAAGACCTACATCTCCAACTCCAGCAACTGCATTTGCTTTCTTATATAGTCAATTAGCAGACAGTATTGCTTCCTTAGGAGCAAAAGTTGTTGTTGCTAATATTCCTGACGTTCTTGCCATACCATTCTTTAGAACAGTTGGTCCACAAATGGCAATGTTAATTCCATGGAGAACACCTGGTTTACCTGGAATGTTTTATCAGAAACATGGTGAAAGCGCAGGAACTACATATATTGATTCTATAGGTTTATTGACAGGGACTGTAGTCGTTCCTTTAACAGGAAGCAGTTATGCTCCATTATTAGGGCAGGCAACAGGAAAGTTCTACAGAGATAATCATTATCCTGCTTTACCTCCTGGAATTGATACAACCAAACCATTTGGTTTCCATCCAACTAACCCTTGGCCGGATGCATTGATTCTTGATGCAGATGAAATAGTTACTGCAAGAACTGCTACTACATCATTTAACGAAACAATTAGTACAGTTGCTCAAGCTAAAGGCTGGGGACTTGTAGATTTCTATTCTTTGTTAAACAATATTGCAGCTTCAACATTTACCGGCGGTACAAAGTATAATGGAGTAACATTTACTTCAATGTTGGTTACTGGTGGTTTGTTTAGTCTTGATGGAGTACATCCATCCAGTCAAGGCCATGCAATTATTGCTAATGAATTTATTAAAGTACTGAATACAAAATGGGATGCAAATATTCCTTTGATTAATGTTGCTGAAGTACCTGGCAGCTTGTACTTCGCAAAACAAAATATAAATAAATATTTATATCCTGAATACAGAAATATGAATTGGAATAATTTGTTGTTCTAAGAATTAGTTGAATAAAAATTACAAGACCCTCTTGAAGTTTCTTTGAGAGGGTTTTTTTTTGTGAGATTGCCACGCTTCGCTCTCAATGACAGTACTTCTTTTCACTAAGTAATAGGCGTAAGAAAGTATTATTTTTCTTCTTCTTTCCTATGGTTTTACTTCAATCATTTTCTTATATTAAAAATTAATTAGTTAAAAATTAGGATGAGCTATGTCTATTAGAAATTTTATCCTCTTACTTTCTACAGGATTTATTTTTTATTCCTGTTCTTCTATGGAATCTACTACTCGTGATAATAATACTGAAGTAAAAACTTCTACAGAAGATGATTATGTTTTTGATGAGATGCCTTCTGACAGCATTCAATTAGCCGATGAAAATACTAAATCTGAAGAAGATGATGTCCCTTTAACAACAAATACTACTAAAGAATCTACACCTAATTTTAAATCTCCTGAATTTAAAAAGCTTGATCCTCCACAAAATACAACTACGACCGCAACAACTAATAATTATTCATCACGTATATCTGTTCAGTTAGGTGCTTTTACAACTAAGCAGAAGGCTGATTATTTTGTTAACCAGAATAAATCTTTAATCAATAAACCTACTCTTGTTAAACTTGGTAAAGTCGGGAATTTATTTGTCGTTCAGGTTCCAGGTTTTTTGAACAGAAATGAAGCAGCACAATATCGTGATAAATTAAAAGTTCACGAACAGTTCAAGGATGCCTGGATTGTAATAGAATAAATCCTCATTTTTGGTCAAACATATCTTTTTCTATTTTTATTATATTTGTGAGTAACATAAAATAAAACATATTATTTATAAGGATGTCTCTTGTTTATAGTTGAAGCTCCGATTCTAAAAATAGTTGAATTAGAAAATTCCATTATCCTGCTTAAAGTCTCTGCTCCCAAAATTGCACATATTATTAAGCCCGGACAATTTGTTAATGTGAGAGTTTCTGAAACAACCTTCCCTTTATTAAGAAGACCTTTTAGTGTTTGCGATGTTGAGGGGGATTGTATTGTGCTTATGTTTAATGTCCTTGGTGAAGGGACAAAGATATTAGCTCACAAATGCAAGGGAGACCCAATCGATATTCTTGGCCCTTTGGGTAATGGATTTAATTTAGAAAATGATTATGATAAAGCTATTATAGTTGCTGGTGGTTTAGGTGCTGCTCCATTTCCTTTTTTACTTAGGGAATTAGGAGAAAAAAAAGATGTAAGATGTTTTATAGGCGGAAGAACTCAAAAGGATGTTATTACTTATGGTTTAAGAAATGTTAAGGTATCAACTGACGATGGCTCTTTTGGGTTTAAAGGAAATATTGTTGAGTTACTTAATTCTCACTTAGATGAGCTAAAAGGAAATGTTCAGATTTTTGCATGTGGTCCTAATGCAATGTTAAGAGCTTTAAAAGAATTTTGTGTGAAGAATAATATTCGCTGTCAGGTTTCTACAGAATCAGCTATGGCCTGTGGATTTGGCATTTGCCAGGGATGTCCAATGCCTTCAGCTAAAGACCCTGATAAATATTTGTTAGTCTGTAAAGATGGCCCGGTATTTAACATCGAGGATATAATAATATGAACATAGTAAATCTTGAAGTTAATATCGGTTCATTGAAGTTAAGAAATCCTATTTTGCTTGCTTCCGGTACTGTTGGTTACGGAAATGAAATAAGTGACTTTATTGACCTTAACAAGATAGGTGGTATAGTTACAAAATCAATTAGTTTAAAACCAAGAAAAGGTAACCCACCTCAGAGAGTTGTTGAAACTCCTGCCGGTATGTTGAATGCAATTGGCCTGGCTAATGTTGGTCTTGATGAATTTAGAAAAACAAAAATACCTTTCCTTAAAAATTATGATGTTCCTATTATATGCAACATTGCAGCAAGCAGCATTGAAGAATATGTAACTTGTGCAAAGGAATTAGGTAGTGAAGAAACAATCAAAGCATTTGAAATAAATGTATCTTGTCCAAATGTAAAAGAAGGTGGACTTCAATTTGGTAATGATGTTGATGCAGTAAAAAGAATTACTGCAGAGGTCAAAGCAGTTACAAGTAAACCCGTTATTATAAAATTGTCTCCGAATGTTTCTTACATATCTGATTTTGCAAAAGGTGTGAAGGAAGAAGGTGGTGATGCGGTATCTGCAATAAATACCTTAGTTGGTACTTCATTTAATATTTTAACTAAGCGACCTAAGTTAAAAAATATTACGGGTGGATTATCAGGTCCAGCTATTAAGCCAGTAGCTCTTGCAAAAGTATTAGAGATTAAAAGAAAAGTTGATATTCCAATTATCGGTATTGGCGGCATTATGGATTGGAAAGATGTGGTTGAGTTTATGATTGTTGGTGCTTCTGCAGTACAAATTGGAACTTTGAATTTTATTGACCCTACGGCATCTATTAAAATATTAGATAAATTAATTGAGCACTGCACGAAGATGGGTATTGAAAATATTAGCCAGCTTACTGGCTCTTTTGAACTCTGACGATGGATTATAATAAAGCAATAGAAAAACTTTTTTCTCTTCATACCTTCGGTATTAAATTAGGTTTAGATAATATTAAGAACTTTCTTAATATTATCAACAATCCTCAGGATAAGCTTAAAATATTTCACATTGCAGGTTCTAACGGAAAGGGGAGTACTTCATCTTTCATAGCCAGTATACTTATGGAAATGGGGAAGAAAGTTGGACTTTATACTTCACCTCATTTTGTAAGATTTAATGAGAGAATTAAAATCAACAATGTTGAAATTCCTAATGAGTATACGGCTGAGTTTTTTACGAAACACGAAGATTATATTTTTGAAAACGAATTAACTTTCTTTGAAGTAACAACTGCTTTAGCTTTTGAATACTTCAGCAGTCAGAAAGTTGACTACGCAGTAATTGAAACAGGGTTAGGCGGCAGGCTTGATGCAACAAATGTTACAACTCCATTAGCTTCAGTGATAACTTCTATAAGTCTTGAGCATACAAATGTGCTTGGTGAAACTTTAGCGGAAATAGCTTTTGAAAAAGGTGAAATAATTAAACCAAACTCAAAGGCATTTATAAGCTTGTTACCAGAAGAAGCTGAGAGAGTTATTATAGATAAATGTAAAACAGTAAATGTACCTTTGTTCAAACTGAAGGATTACATTGTTGAAGATAAGCAATTGGTTGGATTAAAGAAGGAAAATCTAATTTTTTCAATTGAAACTTTAGGTTTGAAAGGGGAGTATCAAAAGCTGAACGCCTCCTTAGCTATTCTTGTTCTTAAAGAAATCCTCAATGTGAACAATTTTGATATAATCAAAAAAGGTTTAAAAGATGTAGTTAAGAATACAGGAATTCAGGGACGATATGAATATTTTTATAGAGAACCCGATATCATATTCGATTCAGCCCATAATTTAGAAGGTGTTGAAAATTTTCTAAATGAATTTACCAAAGAAACAAAGTACAGGAAAAAGTATTTACTTTTTACAGCAATGAAGGATAAATCCATTAAGCCAATGCTGCAAAAACTGAATGAAACCTTTGACGAAATCCATATAACTGAAATCGATTATGAAAGGGCAGCAAAGCTTGAATATATCGAGGATATAGCAAAGGAACTGAGAATTAAAGTATATCCAGAAAGTGATTATATCGATTTTATTAAGAATTTTAAGCAGAAACAGCCTAATGAGTGCCTGGTAGTACTTGGAAGTATGTATATGTTGGGATATATTAAATCAAAAATTTAGATTTTTTTTGCTTGACATTTTTTTATAATAAATGTAAGTTTCAATTATACCTCTTGTTCCTTTCGTATAAAAAGACAATTGGAAAGTAAAATTAAAATGTGCCTCGTAAACATTTCGAGCAATAAACCTTAATTATGTATTAACAAAAAACATTAACAAAAAATTTTAGGGACCGATAAAAATGCCAATGGATATTTCCGAATTAAAATCAAAAAAAATTGTTGAATTAAATGCCTTAGCCAAAGAGTTAGAAATTAGCGGCTATAGTGATTTAAGAAAACAGGAATTGATTTTCAAAATACTTGAAGCCCAAAGCTCAAAAGACGGCTTGACCTTCTCAAAAGGTGTTTTAGAAGTATTACCGGATGGTTATGGTTTTCTACGTTCTTCTGACTACAACTACCTTCCTTCACCCGATGATATTTACGTTTCACCTTCTCAGATTAAAAAGTTCAGCCTTCGTACAGGAGATTTTGTAAGTGGTCAGGTTAGACCTCCAAAAGAAGGAGAGAGGTTCTTTGCCTTACTCAGAGTTGAAGCTGTTAACGGACTTCAACCTGAAGAAATAAGAGAAAGAACTTTATTTGATAACCTTATCCCTGTATATCCAAAAAATAAATTTATCTTAGAATCAGCTCCCGGTGAATATTCAATGAGAATAATGGACCTTCTTTCTCCAATTGGTAAAGGTCAAAGAGGTTTGATAGTATCACCACCAAAAAGCGGTAAAACAGTACTGCTGCAAAAATTAGCAAACTCAATAACAAGAAATCACCCTGAAGTAAAACTTATCATATTGCTTATCGACGAACGTCCTGAAGAAGTAACAGATATGGAACGTTCTGTTAAGGCAGAAGTAATAAGTTCAACATTTGATGAGCCTGCTGAAAGACACGTTCAGGTTGCTGATATGGTTATTGAAAAAGCAAAAAGATTAGTTGAAGCAAAAGAGAACGTTGTAATCTTATTAGATAGTATTACAAGATTAGCCAGAGCTCATAACGTTGTAGTACCTCATTCAGGTAGAATTTTATCTGGTGGTGTTGACTCTAATGCTCTTCATAAACCAAAAAGATTCTTTGGTGCTGCCCGTAATACAGAAGATGGCGGAAGCTTAACAATTATTGCTACAGCTTTAATTGATACAGGTTCAAGAATGGATGACGTTATTTTTGAAGAGTTCAAAGGTACAGGTAATATGGAAATCGTTCTTGACCGTGATTTATCAGATAGAAGAATTTTCCCTGCTATTGATGTTAATAAATCAGGAACCAGAAGAGAAGAACTATTGATGAAGGAAGAAGACTTAGCTAAAGTTTGGATACTTAGAAAAATCTTAAGTGATTTCAATCCTATTGAAGCTATGGAATTCTTGCTTGATAAGATGAGAGGAACCAAAAACAATAAGGATTTCCTCACCAACATGAATAGTTAATTTAATTATATTTATTATGAAGCTGCTTTATGCAGCTTTTTTTTTGATGTATGCATAATGTTTTGTGTATGGCCCACGATTAAAATCGTGGGCTAAAGAAAAATGAAGTCATTGCGAGCGAAGCAGCTTGTCCCTATGGGATCGCAATCTCATTCACTCACGACTAAAGTCATGGGTTAAAATGAAAAGACAAGACCTTACATTACGAGATACAGTTTTCCTTATAGTGAAGCAATCTCGTTTATGAAAATAAGATTTAATGCTTTATGTTTCGATGTTCGATATGCACTATATTTAGATACTAATGTTTAAAAATTAAGTGGTAATTTATGGATAGTTTTAAAAAATATACGTTCATTGTTTTATTCCTATTGTTAAGTTCCCAGAATGTTTTTTCCCAATCTCCATTTCTTCCATTTTTTTATAATATTTATTCCATTCCTAATGATTCTACTTATGAAGTATTTTACACTTTCAGAATTGCTAATGATAAGTTAGTATTTGAAAAGAATGATGATATATGGAAAGCAGGGTTCAAGATATCGATTGAAATAACTGATACTCTTGGCAACTTTGTATATCGTACTTCTAAGGATAAGGATGTAAATGAGGATGGTTTTGAAGCAACAAATTACAATGATAAATACACGCAGGGTGTTCTTAATTTTAATCTGAAGCCGGGGAGTTATAGATTGTCATCATTATTCTATGATAATAATTCCGGCAGTGAATTTAAATTAAGGCCTGTTACTATTAAGTTGGATGTGAAAGATGAGAAGCAAAGCTTAACTCCAATTATTGTAAATGCGTATATGAGAGGACAGGATGATGACTTTATTGTTACAAACTTTGAAGGGAATATTCCCTTTGATGAGCTTGAATATAATATTCTTATACCTGTTAAGGATACTAACGTTAAGCAAATAAATGTAATTGTTGTTAACAATAAGGATACTGTGTATAATAGTTATGTTAAGGAATACATTCAGAGTTCTTTAACTATAAAGGAAGAAGACAATACAATCCTGCTCGATAATTCAGCAGAGGATAAAATATATAATGTATTTATTCTTAGAAACCTCAGCAGGCATCTTACTGAAGGTCCCTTAAATATTTATGTTTCCAACGATGATTTATTGGATGAGAAACCTTTTTTCAAATTAGTAAAGTGGTATAACAAACCGATATCTTTATCCGATTCAGAGTTTGCTATTGAATCACTTCAGTTTATTGAAAAGCAAGACACAATTGAGAAGATGCTTGACCAACCGGCTGAAGAATATTTTTCAGAATTATTTAAGTATTGGGAAAGGGTTGACCCTACTCCTAATACTAAGTTTAATCCTTTGATGAAAGAGTATTACAGCAGGGTTGATTACGCTGCAAGATCTTTTTCCTCTGTTTCAGGAAAGAATGGACTTCATACTGACCGTGGAAAAGTTTATATTCAGTATGGTAAACCAAAAGATATTAATAGAACCTCCGACAATCTTGGAAAAGTTGTTGAGATTTGGACTTATGAACGTCCTAACCTAACATTTTATTTTATCGATGAAAAAGGTACAGGCGAGTTCACTTTAAAGAACAGAGGATGAACAAATATATTTTTACTTGCGGCGATGTGAATGGAATTGGTCCTGAGATTGTTTTAAAAACATTAAATGAAATAATCTCAGGAGCCAATCACCAGTTTATATTTTATTGTCCGGCCAACATTTTTGAAGCCTATGCAAAGGAGATAAATCCTTCATTCAATTATTCTATTGTTAAGAACGAAACAGAAATAGAGGATGAGCAGGTAACTATTATCGATATTGGTAAGACCAAATTTAATTTAGGTAAGGCTACCTCTGCTTCAGGCAAAGCATCATTTAAAGCTATACAAAGAAGCTTTAATATGCTGGCATTCAATCAAGCTGATGCTGTTATTACCGCCCCTATTGCAAAGATTGCTTTATCAAAAGCAGGGATAAAATATCCCGGGCATACTGAAATGTTTGCTAAGTGGAGCAACACTAAAGATTATGCAATGACCTTTCTTTCTGAAGATTTTAATGCTGCATTAGCAACCATTCATATACCAATCAAAGATGTTCCTAAAGCAATAACTGAAAAGAGAATAAGAAATCTTTTAAGAATTATTTATAATACCTGCTTATTTGATTTAGGAATTTATAATCCTAAGATTGCAGTGTTGGGGTTAAATCCTCACGCAGGTGAAGAAGGGATTATCGGTAAGGAAGAAGAAAAGATAATTGCTCCGGTACTTAAGGAAAAAGAATTTAGAAGTTTTGTAGAAGGATGTTTTTCACCAGATGCATTTTTTGCAAATCAACTATTTAGAGATTATGATTTTGTAATTGGAATGTACCACGACCAATTGCTAATACCTTACAAGATGTTAAACTTTTCTAATGGAGTTAACTACACAGCAGGATTGCCAATAGTTAGAACATCTCCTGACCACGGTACTGCGTTTGATATTGCAGGGCAAAACATTGCAGACCACAGCAGTATTAAAGAAGCTTACAACTACGCAGTTAAAATTGTAAACAACAGAAAACTGAATGAAGAAAAATGATTTAACATCCATCTACCATAACCTCGCTGATGTTTATGATCATATAATGAACTTTATAGATTATAAAGCCTGGGCTGATTATATCAACACAATAAAAAGAACTCACGTAAACAAAACAAGAAATATACTTGAGCTTGCAGCAGGTACCGGTGGTATTACAAAATATTTACTTAAGAGATATCCTGAAATATTGATTACAGATATTTCTGCAAGTATGCTTAAAAAGGTTAAAGGAAGTTCGAGGAAAGTATGCTGCAAAATGAATGAACTACCATTTAAAAATAAATTTGATTTTGTATACTCCTGCTTTGACAGTGTAAATTACCTTACAACTAAAAAGGAATTAAGAAAATTATTTGCCAATATGAAGCAGGTTCTTTCAGATGAAGGAATATTTACGTTTGATGTAAGCCTTGAAAAGAACAGCCTTAATCACTCAGCTCAGCCGGTTAGAAAAGGGGAGTATAACAAAATAAAATTTGAGCAAAAAAGTATTTATAATAAAGAGACCTTGATACATAAAAATATTTTCTTATTTTCTGATAGTGAGAATAATAAAATTTATGAAGTGCACAGGCAGAAGATATACCCATTCGAAACATACTTTGAGTTGATTGAAAGAGAAGGACTTTACGTAATAGATTGCTATGATGCATTCTCATTTAACCAGGGAATGCCTAATTCAGAACGCTTACAATTCATTGTCAAAAAAAATAATTATGTTAACTTTTGAAAACACTACTTTCGGTTATAATGGACATTCCATTGTGAAAGATGTCAATTTGAACATCACACAAGGTGAATTTAATTTTCTGATTGGTAAAAGTGGAGCGGGAAAGAGTACACTTCTTAAATTAGTTTATGCTGATATACTGCCAACATCAGGGAATATAAATTTTCTTCAATATGACTATAACAAACTAAAAAACAAAAACATTCCTTTAATCAGAAGAAAGATTGGAGTGATATTTCAGGATTTCAAATTATTAAAGGATAGAAATATATTTGATAATCTCGCATTTGTTATGGAAGTAACGAATACACCAAAGTCCAAAATAAAAAAGAGAGTTGATGAAGTATTAGCAGATGTAGGATTAACACATAAGAAGCGGCATCTTCCTGAGCAATTATCAGGAGGAGAATTACAGCGTGCAGCAATAGCAAGAGCGATAATCAACGAGCCGATGTTAGTATTGGCAGATGAACCTACAGGAAATTTAGACCCTGAAACTACAGCAGAAATAATGGAAATTATTTTAAGAATATATAAAAGAGGAACAACATTTCTATTTGCCACCCACAATTACGATTTAGTAAACAAATACACCTTCCCTGTATATAAGATTGAAAACCAAAAGTTGCTGAAGATGAGATAGTATGGTTTAGAAGCATTGGTCATTGCGAGGAACGAAGCAATCTCAACCCAAATGCCGTAACGAATAAATAACAACTAATCTAAATTAAAGTGTCATTGCGATGAGCGAGTCAACGAGCGAAGAAGCAATCTCAACCCAAATGCCGTAACGAATAAATAAAAAGAATATTGAATTCTTAAAAACGTTTTCATATTTTATAAATATGAGTAAATATTACTACATCTATATTCTTACTAATAGATACAACCAGGTACTTTATACAGGTGTAACATATGACCTATCAAAAAGAGTGAATGAACACAGACAAGGTGCTTATGATAGTTTTACTAAGAGATATAATATAAACAAGTTAGTCTATTACGAATATACCAATAATATTAATTTTGCCATCGCAAGAGAGAAACAGATTAAGGGTGGTTCAAGAAAATCAAAGTTGGATTTAATAAAATCAATTAATCCTGAGTTCAAAGATTTGAGCTTGGAGTTTAATGTGTAATGATAGTTGATTATTTAATTTATTCGTTATGGCAATTGGGTTGAGATTGATTCGTCATCCGAATCCGGATTCCTCGCAATGACACTTTTAGTTGTTATTGGGTTATTAGAAATTCGTTAAGGCATTTTGGTTGAGATTGCTTCTTCGCTCGATGACTTGCTCATCGCAATGACACCACTCTTTTTTTTATTTTAGCCCATGACTTTAGTCGTGGGTAAATGAGATTGCTTTCCCATAGGGACAAGCTGTACCTCGCAATGACTGTTCGGCTTATGTATGTACAAAAAAATAGCAGCCGAAGCTGCTATTAAATGTCAATTTACACCCTTTTTTTAAATGCTAGATACAAATTCCGTTTTTTTTAAAGCCTCTTCTATTTCTATTGTTACATCTTCAATGTTTCCCAATGCGTTGATGTATGCAATCTTTCCTTTTTGTTCGTAATGTTCAAGTACCGGCTTTGTTGAGGTTTCATATATGCTGAATCTGTTTCTAATAGTATCTTCATTGTCGTCTTTGCGGTGATAAAAACTTGCTTTAGCATTGCAAACAGGACATTCATCTAAATTCTTTATGTCATTATAGTTAAATATATTTCCGCATACTTTACAGGCTCTTCTGTTGGTTAATCTGCGTACTAATTCTTCTTCGTTAGCAGTCAGATATAACAGATGTATATTATTTATGTTCAACTCATTCAATAATGCATCCAATGCTATTGCCTGAGGAACTGTACGTGGAAAACCATCTAATATAAACCCATTATCATACTTCGATTGACCTAATGTTTCTTTAATGATTCCTATTATCATTTCATCAGGAACAAGTTCACCACGATTCATTATCTCAGCGGCTTTTAATCCAAGCTCTGATTTCTGACGTCCGGCTTCTCTTAAGATATCACCGGTTGAAATATGTGGTATATCGTATTTTTGAGAAAGTATTTTTGCCTGAGTTCCTTTTCCCACTCCGGGAGCTCCAAATAATATTATTCTCATAAAAGAATTTCCTAAGTTATTGATTAAAATTAATGAAATCGTACTTTCCCAAAAAAACTTTGCAATAAGCTTTTGCTTTCTTCAGCATAAATACCTGAATAAACATTTGTTTTATGATTGTACTTGCCTTCTTCAGGTATATTATAAACAGAACCGCAAGCGCCAAACTTAAAATCAAATATCGAAAAATAAAGATTTTTTATCCGTGACAAGAGTATTGCACCGGCACACATTACACAAGGCTCAAGTGTTACATAGATATCGCATTCATTCAAACGCCAATCCTGCAGGTGATTTGCTGCTGAAGTTATTGCTAAAATCTCTGCGTGGGCAGTAGCATCTTTCAACAGTTCTACCTGATTATAACCTTTGCCGATAATTTTATTTTGATGAACGACTACAGCACCAACTGGCACTTCGTTATTTTCTAATGCACGTTCCGCTTCCTGCAGAGCCGCGAACATGAACTTGTAATTTTCTTCAGCAAAAAGCATTATTTTCTTTTGTCTTTGTTGATTGTAGTATCCACTTTGAAAGAATCTACTTTAGGGGCTATAACCTTGGACGAATCTACCTGGCTTGTATTCCCCGGAGTATCTTGTGGTATAGTATTAAGCATAAACAATACTGCAAAAAACAATGGTATTGCTACTATTAAAATTATTACAAAAATCCAATTTGAGCGTTTTCTGGGTTCTCTTGTCTGCATTTTATACTCCTGATATTAAACTTAAAAATATCAATTCGTATCAGGATTTTTAGTTAATAATAACACACTTACTTTAATAGCTTTAACTAAAACAAAATACAAAAAAATGATATTAAAAAGCAATAAAAAACTGAAGAAATTATAAACATCAACACGAATATCATACAAGTATAAAGGAACTACAACCACTACTTTTATTTTTTCATTCACATAAAGCAAGGTGTTTAGAAGAACAACCAGGCTTATTATACACAAGCTTGTTAAGATATAATACCACCAGATAATAGTATTTTTATACACAATCTCTCAACCTTTCTACTGCGGATTTATCTTCATCAGGTTTAATGCCGAATTTATTTACCAACTCCTGAAATACTGAATCACTTTGAGGATTCCAACATTCAACATTTTCTACAGCTTGTGCTAAGTGAACTTTATGCTGATTAGCTTTTGCAATTTCATTCTTTGCAGATTGCTGCTCTTTTCGCTTTCGCAGTATTCCCTTTATGTAATTAAGCTTGATGTTATTGCTTAAAGCAGCTTGATTAAATGAATACTTTAGTTCATCGTAGCCATATTCATTAAGTAAATCATTGACCGCATTGTTTTCAATTACTCCGCACTTTCTTCCCAGGCTTTGAGAAAGTAGAGTTAAAAATTCATCGACTCCTTTGGCTTTAACATTGGGTTTGGAAATGGGAACAACAACATCAACAACATTTTCTTTTTGTTGTAGTTGTTTATTTAAATATTTATTTGATGTTTCTTTAGTGGGTGGTAAGTCTGACAACAGAGGTTGTTGTTTATTCAACAACAGTGGTGTTGTAGAATTATCAACAGGTTGCTTTTCTTCTGTTGTAGTTTCAACATTAGCTTCTTTTTCTTCGTCATCAATAAATACTACAGGATAACCATACCATTCTTCGAAATTAGAATTAACAGAAATTATTTTTGCTTTATTATTTTCATTTCTGTTATGAACGTGAATAACATTTAGAGCAATAAGCCTATTAAGGTTGCGGGATATGTTAGCTCTATCTTTTTGTAATAGATGAGCAAGCAGAGAAAGGGAAATAGGGAAGTATTCACGATGGTAGCCATAGGTAAGTCTTATAACAGCAAAAATAATTTCCTTATTAGTTTTCGAGCAATCGTACTTAATGATAGCTTCTAATAAATCATTAGGCACTTGAGTAAAATTTTTATCTATCTTCATTACACTTTCAATTAATTTTATTTGGAATGCAATGAAAATGAAAAATGCAGGATATTAAGTCATCCTAAATTTTATTAGGATAAAAAATGATTGGGGGATTTTAAAACAAAATTGTCATTGCGAGGAATAGCTTGTCCTTGGGAAAGACTCGCTCATCGCAATTTGAATTTCTCTTTTCTTGTCCTATGGCTTTTCTATTTCTTCTCCTATTCCTTTTGCGTAGGTCTTTACGTTCATTCCATATTTTAGTTGTTCTTCCATTCGGCAGGACCATACTAATTGTCCATTCCATACTGTTATATCCGGACAGCCATCGCACATACTTTGTCTTCCATCTTCAAGAAAATCTACCGGCTGTATTATCATTACGGATTGATAATATAATTTTCTATACCAGTTAAATGGACTTTTGAGGTAATTTAAAGCAATTTTCCTTACACCTTTATCAAATAGACCCATAAGGAGCATTAAACGTCCTGAGCGTGTTTGTCTTGGTGAAGCATAGGCTAAGTATTTACCATATAATAAATGATTCATTACTTGCGCAAACTCTAACGCTTTGGAGCCCATATATCCCATTGTTTTTTCAGTTGTTCCCATTCTTCCGGTGAATAACCATTTAAATGAATCAACTTTTTCTGAACCATTTAGATATCCATTAGGGTTGAATTCAGGATCATTCTTCTTTATCAATTCTACTATTTCTTCTGCTTTTAGGTCTGTACGTTCTGTAGTTTCTTCGTTGTAAACAAACTGGTCCATATTAATTTTATTAGGACCAATATACCAATCTACATTTGCATTGTTTACTGCACGATATAAAATAAAAACCATAACTTGTACTTTATCAATATTCTCTTGTCCCCACTTAACTAATTCAGGAACATATTGCATCGTATCTTCATAAACAGTAGAATTAAAACTGCAGGAAATACCTTTAACCTCGTGGAGCATTTCAGCATAATAATATCTCAGAGCATTTAGTTCCAATTCATTTTTATCTTTCCAGTGCGGACGTCCTTGCTTACTGTCAATATGGAAAGTAAATCCAAATACTCCTGCTTTTTTAAGTTCAAACAATAATTCTTTAGTTAATGCAATTCCATTTGTATTGATGATAGGTTTTAAACCACGCTCTTTTATATCTTTAACAATATCAATAATATCAGGATGGAGCAGTGGGTCACCTCCGGCAATAGAAACACCATCACATCTTCTTAGTGAAGTGAATATATCCATTTCCTTTTTTACTTCTTCGAGGGATTTATGTGTATAGGTATTATTGCGATAGCAGCCATCACAGTGAAGATTGCATTTAGCAGTAGGCTCCAGCCAGGAGATTGAGTTATCTGCTAAATTCCAGGGGACTCTATAAAGATCCAAATGATTAATTTTTAGCATTAGTTACTCAGTATTTTTTCTATTACAAAGGTATATTATTAAATTTTAAATGCAAATCCCTCATTCAAAACTTGTATCATTTAGATACAAAAAGATTCGATTTTATTAAAATTAGAACATTCTTACTAATATTTTCGGACAAAATAGCGTATTATTAAATAGGTACGGTTATTGTAATTCTATAAAAAAAATTCCAGGAAAATGAAAAAAAAGATTGAGATTGTTAAAACAGGTATTTCTTTGATTGATAACAATTGGGGTGGCTTTTATAGAGGCGGCACTTATTTGTTAGTAGGTCCAAGAAAATCAGGGAGAACTTTAATTTCTTTGCAGTTTGCTAAAGAGTGTGTAGCCCAAAACGAAAGCTGCCTTTACTTTACCAATATGCGTCCTAAAGATTTAATGATTCAGGCTTCATCAATAGACTTTGATATTCAAAGTGCAATGAGCCAAAATCTTATTGTAGTTGTTAGAGCTTCTGCTCCAGATGAAGTTTATGAAGATGACAACCACGATGAGTTCTTAACAGAATATTTGAATGACATAGTCTCAATTGTTGATACCTACCAGCCAAGTAAAATAGTTTTTGATGAACTTACACCTTTCATTAGTTTTAAGAATTTAAATACCTTAAAAGAAGCTTTCTCAGCTACTACTGAAAGAATTGAAGAAAATGCAGTTACTACACTTCACGTTGTTGGTGACCCTGCAACTCCCGGTGCCAAAGCTATAATTGATACTATTGCAAATGAATCAACAGGTGTTTTGTTTATTCAAAAGATTACAGGTTATACTACAAACGGAGAAAATAAATTACTGATTACTCCTAACATTGGACATACACAAGGTAAATTCAGTTCACAATTTTCTATAGCTCATAATAAAGGAGTTATATTTGATGATAAAAATTTTCCAAATGCTTTTGTAAGTGTACAACCACAACAACAACCCTTATTAAGAAGCGATTCTATTTATAAACCCCTCTCAGAATTAAATATTCCTGAAGAAAACTTAAACTTATCTAACATTTACACCAAAGATGATTTTAATTTAATCCTTAATAATCAGATAGCCTTATTCAACAGTACCGGACAAGTATTCACCATTATTTCTTTCAGACTTGATGAAGCAGCGGAGAAAAAAGGTCTGCTTACATTAAAGCAGCTTCAAAATGCTGTTCGTCTATCAAGCGATAAGAAGGATAAGATTTGTACAATAAGCAATAAAGTAATTATTCTGGTTATTAAAGAAGATGAAAGTGTAATTACAAACATAATATCAAAAGTAAAATCCAATCTTCCTGCACTTGATGAAAAATATTTAACTGCTGTGATACAATTTATATCAGTATATGCTTTCAGAGTAAATGAAAGTGTAAAAAATTCTAAAGATATAATTGATCGTGTTCTTTCCGATGAAAAACAAGTGAGAGAGAAGATAAACTTCTTTGCTTAAATGAATTATAAATTACTATTAATATTCATACTATTTACTATCTGTACTTTTCCACAGAATAAAACTGATTTGCTTAAAACAGAAGCTGTTCAGCAAATTAGAAATAATAGATTAGGTGAAGCCATAGATTTATTAAATAGATATATCTCAGCAAATCCTCAGATTGCAGAGGGATATATTATGAGAGGTGAATGCTATGAAAAAAGGGGACAATTTGAACTTGCTGTTTATGATTATCGTTCTGCACGCAAATTAGAGCCAAATAGTAAGGTTGTGAATAACAACCTTACTCGTGCTACAAATGCCTGGTACAAATTATTGTTTAACAAAATTGAAGGTCATAAAAGAGAAATTGCTATTAATCCAAGCAAAGCAATTAATTATCTTGAGATAGGTAAATGTTATAAAAATATGGGGCAGTGGATTGAAGCTGAAGAATGGTACGATAAATACTTAGTAAAGGAAGAGGCTTCTTCGGATGAAATTATACGCTACACAGAAATTCTTGCTAAGAATAATCATATCTCTAAAGGTGAACCAATATTAAAAAGATATTGTGAAAAATTTCCTAATGACCATAGATTATGGTCCCGTTATGGTTATTTCTCAATGTGGCTCGGAAAAATTAAACAAGCAATAGCAGCTTTTGAAAAAGCCTTAGAACTTCGTCCTTACTTTAAGGAAGCTATGGATGGTCTTGATATGGCAAAAGGTAAAGGTTATATCTATACTTACAATGATACTTCCTACAGCAGACATAAAAATTATGGGATGCGCGATCAACAAAAGAGATTTGAATATGCAATTGATAAGTATTATAAAATACTTAAAAAGAATAAAAAGGATGATGAAACAAGATTTAAATTAGTTGAAGAATTAATTAAAGTTAACAGATTTGAAGAAGCAAAACAGCAGCTTGCTTTACTTTCATCAAATCACGCAGATGAAGAAAGATATCAAAAATTAAATACCACTGTTGAACAAGTAGGTGATAGTGTTGCTGCATTAAAAATAGTTGAAATCGGTAAACTATATGAGAAAAATCCTAATAATAAAGAAGCAGTTTTAAAATTATCTGAATACTATGCTGCAATTGAAAATTATGATAGTTCATTAGTAATCTTGAAAATGTATCTTGATAATAATGGAACCAAGGGCAATAGTGAAGTTCAATATAGATATGCAGAGTATCTTACCTGGAATTATGAATTTGAACAAGGAATAAATGAAATTGATGCTCTTTTAAAGGATGACCCGAATAATCTTGAATATCAGCTGCTTCGTGGTCAATTAGCAGTCTGGACAAACACTGATTTAGAATTAGGTGAACAATATTTAACAAACGTTCACGCTAAAGAACCTGATAATATTAAAGCAATTCTTCCTCTTGCGACCTTAAAAATTCGCCAGGGAAAGTATGATGAAGGTAAACAACTAATTGAAAAGGCCAGGTTAATAAATCCAAACAGCAAAGAAATATTAACTGTTGAGGATTACTATAATGCTGTAATGTCCTATCAGGAAGGGCAGAAGATTTATCAAATATTGTTTGATGCAAGAGATTTAGTTGCAGCAGGAGATTGCCAGGGTGCCTTAACAAAGTATGAAGATTATTTTTCGAAAATATCTTCACCAACCAGACAGGAATTATTTGAGTATGCTGATGTTAATGCTTGTGCAAAAAATTATCAGAAGTCATTCGACATTGTAAATAAACTTATTGAAGAAGAATATGATTATGATATGGCTACCTTCAGAGGCAAAGCATATTTATGGTTGGGAGATTCAGTAACTGCATTAAAAGAGTTCCAAAAATTAGTAGCTGAAAGACCAGATAATTTCGATGCAAGATTTAATTTAGCTGCAGCTTATGAATATAATCAGGAATATGGAGAAGCAAAAGATATTTATAATCAGCTTATAGAGGAGTCAACTGACTCAACACAAATTGCAATGCTTAATCAAAGAAAAAGCTGGATTCCTCATTCAGGTATGAGTTCATTTTTTGAAGAACCTGCTTTTATTTCCATCTCACCAGTAGGTGCAATATACAGAGATAATCAAAACTTTTCATTCCGTAATTTAGGAGGAAGGTTTGATATTGGTATAACCGGTTCAGTAAGTATTGGTGCTTCTGTAATCAGGACTCAATTAACAATGAATGATAGTAAAAAGAATTTGACAATTATGAAGGGGCATCTTACAATTGGTTTTTCTGAAAGACTTATTGCCAATCTAAGCTTTGGTCAAATGAATGAAATTTATGGAAGAAAGAGAAATGTTTCTGATGCTTCATTGAAATATGAAAATAAAGATGCCTTCACTCTCTTAGGCTATTTCGAAATTAACGATGCAAGGCTTCTGCTTTATTCTCCTAATCTGATGGATAAATATTTTGAAGCAAGATTATTCAGACTGCAAAGTAGTTATAAAAGTAAAAGTGGATTTAGATTCTCTGGTTATACAAGTACCATTTCCGTTGGGGATAGAAATGATTCTTATGATTTAAACCTGCGCCTTGGTAAGCAAATAAATAAAGCAGTAGCTATAGGTTATGAATATTATTACATAGATTTTGCATTTACATCCAAGTTTTATTATTCTCCGCAAAATTTTGAAAGTCATAGTATTTGGGTAGACTGGCTTGCAGAAAAAGATGATGACCTTACTATTAATTTAGGCGGTAAATTAGGATATATTCCTTCCTTGGATTTTATGCTAAGAGAAGTTTATGGGGAATTAAATTACAAAGTTTTTGAAAATTTTACTGTAGCAGGTAAAATAACTGCAGGAAGTTCTTCGAGATATGATTCAAGTTATGATTATTTGTCTGCATATGTTTCTGCATACTGGAGTTTTTGGTAATAACAAAATGTAAATGTCGGAGTTAGTGATATGTTTAAAAAGTTTTTAGTACTATTTATTTTATTTCAATTGGTATTACCTACATCAATCTTTTCTCAATGGAAGAATGTTGGAATAGGCGGTAATACCGGTCAATTAAAATATTTCTTTGATGCATTAAAAGATTCAAAAAATAAAAAATTAAGAATTGCACATTATGGTGATTCCATTATCGAAGGCGATATAGTAACAATGGACCTTAGAGAAACCTTTCAAAAGAAATTTGGAGGCAATGGTGCCGGCTTCATCTCAATCAATACTGATGATATAAAAATGAGGAAGTCAACCACACTTAGTTTTTCAAATGACTGGAAGGAAGCATCTTTATTTAAAAGAAATCCAAACAAATGGCCTTTCGGAATGAATGCAGCTGTTTTTGTTCCTGCTGCAAAAAGCTGGGTAAAATATGAAACTTCCAGATTATCAAAAACCTTAACAAACTTTAATACTGCAAGACTATTTTACATTAACCAGGACAACAATGCATCTGTTAAGTATACTTTAGGTAAAGAAACAAAAACTGTGAAGCTTGATAAATCATCCGAAGTTAAAGAGTTAGTAATGAAATCAGGTTCACCTGTTAATTCAGTAAACATTGAATTTGAGAATGCAAGTAACAGTTACTTTTTTGGTGTTAGTTTAGAAAATGGCAATGGAGTTTACGTTGATAATTTTCCTGTAAAAGGAAATTCAGGGGTTTCTTTAATTGATATTCCAGCGAATGTTCTGAAAGATTTTAACCAACTGTTGAACTATAAATTAATTATTATAAACTTTGGTATAAATGTTCTATCTCCTGAACATAATGATTATGAATGGTATGCAAGGAAGATGGAAAAAGTTATAAATCACTTTAAATCAGCTTTCCCAAATACCAGCATCTTGTTAGTTACAGTTGGGGATAAAGGAGTTAAAAGAGGTTCAAAGTTCATATCAGATCCTGGTATAAATATGCTGCTCAAAGCTCAAAAAGATGTAGCTAATAAAACAGGAGTTGCATACTGGAGTTTATTCGATGCTATGGGTGGTGAAAATTCAATTAACGGATGGGTTAATGCAGGTCCCCCTTTGGTATTTAAAGATTATGCTCATTTAACATATGAAGGTGGAGCTAAAGTAGCTGAATTACTTTCAAATGCATTAATAAATGAGTATAACAAAAAATAAGTTACTGAGTCATTATAAGTTAAGTATTAGGTATTTGTATCAGTTTAGGACAATAAAAGTCATTTAAACATTAAAAAAGATGTTAATAATGGGCATTATAGTTGCTTTTAACATTTAATATTATTTAAAACATAAATGAATTTAACCCAAAAAATAGAAAAAAAAGTTATTGAGTTATCCGATTCAAAATCGACGGGTTTGAAGGATAAGACTGAAAGGCATTATATTAGAAATATTTTTGTAAGTGGTTTAATTTCTTTAATATTAATACTAATAATAGTTTATACGCTGCCTTACACTATACTATCAGTAACTTCCTTAATTGAATATTCAACAATTGTTGCCTTAATAATATTCCTGTTAGTTCTTTTGGTAAGATATTTTGGAATATTAGTAATGGCTTACAGTTATATAAACGAATATACATTTAAAAAGATGACCAATGATTTTACTCCATTTGTTTCCATTATAGTTCCTGTTTACAATGAAGAAAAGGTTGTTGCTGAATCTGTAAAATCCTTATTAAACCTGAACTACTCTAATTATGAAATTATAATTGTAAATGATGGTTCAAAAGATAAAACTAAAGAAGTCGCTGAAACTTTAGTAGGGTACCAAAAAGGATTACTTGGTAATGTTAGAGTTTCATTAATAAATAAACCCAATGGCGGTAAAGCAAGAGCTTTGAATGCAGGTATAGCTTATTCAAAAGCTGAATTTGTTTTATGTATGGATGGAGATTCTCAATTATCAGCTGACTCTTTAAGATTGGGTATCAGACATTTTACTACCAAAGAAATTGGTGCTGTTGCAGGTAACGTAAAAGTTTGGAATAGGGGAAAGTTTTATACCGACCTTCAGGCACTCGAGTATATTGAAGGTCTTAATATGGCAAGAAGTGCGCAAAGTTTTATGAGGCTTGTAAATATTATTCCTGGACCAATCGGAATATTCAGGAAGAAAGCATTGGAAGATGCAGGCTTCTACTCAGCAGATACTTTTGCAGAAGATGCTGATATTACGCTTAAAATATTAGCTAAAGGGTGGAAGATTTACTATGAGCCAAATGCAATTTCATATACAGAAGCTCCGGCTAATCTTCAACAACTATTAAAGCAGCGTTATAGATGGACCAGGGGAATATTACAGTCTATACGTAAACATAGAAAAATTATGTTCAATCCAACTATCAATTTTGGAGATACTTTTGTTCTTTGGACTATGTTTTATGAAGCTTTGATATGGCCGGCAATGAATATTGCTGCTAATCTTTTCTTCATAATTGCAGCTCTCGCTTTTGGTTTTACTGAATTAATCTTCTTTTGGTGGGCTGGGCTTGCACTGCTTGATCTTGTTACTGCATTATATTGTATAGCAGTTGAAAAAGAAGAGGTACGATTGATACCTTATGCAATTGTATATAGAATGTTCTTCATTTTAATAATTGACGTTTGTAAATTTATGTCAACTATTGAAGAATTTCTCGGAATCAGAATGACCTGGGGTAAATTGGAAAGAATTGGAACTTTAAAAGCTTAAAGGATTTATATGGAATTAATACCTATTTTATCTACCATTATTCTTGTTGCCACCATAATGACCTTCATATTGGCAATTGGTGCATATGTCCTCTATAAAATTAGAGAGCGAAAAGGTCAAACAGCAGCAGTTGAATATCCATCTAAAATTAATGCTGAACTTGTTACCGTTAATGAAGAGGAACCGGTACAAAGAACTACAAAGGTTACTCAACAGTACTACGAAGCTCCAACTGAAAAGCAAAGACAAGTTAGTAAGCAATCTTCTTTTAATAATAAATATGAAGAAGATTTAAAGCAGGATAAAAAATTTGTTGCTTATACTGAAAAAGCAATTGAAATTGAAAAACCTAATGGTGACATAAAGTGGAAGTAAGTTCCAGAAAAACTTTAAAAATTAACCAGCCAATACTTTTATTGCTTGGTTTATTTTTTGTATTAGGAGCTATATTAACATATATCTTTGTGTTAAAAGGGGTATTTGGAGATTTTGGTTTAAGTTCTCTAATGCCGAATAAAAATGTTGTGGAAAATTTATTCAAAAAAAGTAATGCCAAAGTTGCAATACTTTATTCAAATTACACAAAGAATATGCTTCCTGAAGAAAGTACCTGGCTGGAAGATAATCTTTCAACCTGGAAAAAGTATCTTAGTAACATCAAATATAGTTATGATTTAATAACTGACGAAAGTATTGAAAAGGGCGAGCACTTTGCATATGAAATTCTTATTCTTCCAGGTTCTAAGTCTTTAAGTGAAAGAGAAATTTCACAAATAAAAAAATTCCTTGATAGTGGTGGAAGTGTCTTTGCTTCGAGTGGGACCGCTTCCTACTCCAATGATGGGAAATGGCGTGGGTGGGAGTTCTTCTCGGAAGTTTATGGGTTAAAATTTGTTAAAGAAATTCAAAGTGATGAGAACAGAAGAATTCATACTCTTAGAGGAAGTTTACCATTAACAGCAAATATTCCTGCAGGGTTTCCTCTTAAAATAGCTACGTGGGATTTACCTCTTTCTGTAGAAGTACTTGACCCGCGAACTACGCAGGTAAGTTACTGGTTTAACTATAAACTTGAAGATGGTTTAGTTCGTGAAGAAATTAAAAAGAGTGCAGGGATTGTCTATGGCACTTATGGTAAAGGTCGATTTGTGTGGTTTGGTTTTGAGTTAAACTCTATTATTGGTTCACAGGATGACTACGTATACTTCGAAAAACTTTTTAATAATTCACTAAAATGGTTATCATATATTCCTGTTGCATTTGTAAAAGAATGGCCTGGAGATTATGATGCCGCAGCCTTAATTGCACCCGTAGTATCAGAGACAAACAATCTTAATTCTTTAACATCGGTTTTCAATAAATATAAGGTTAAACCTACATATTTGTTTAATAGCTTATACATTGAGGATAATAAGGATTTATTAAAAAGATTAAGCAGGACAGGTGAAATTGCGGCTCTTGTAGATATAGGATATCTTTCTTCAGTTGATGATACAGTAAATACTTTGAACTCTTATCAGGAACAAAAAGATAAATTAAAATATAACAAAAAGCTTCTTGAAAAATATTCAGTTAGTAACATAAGAGGTGCAATACCTTACTTTGGATTATATGACCAGAATTCTATAAGAGCATTGAAAGATGCAGGTTTTGATTATATAATTACTGATTCACTTTCTGACAGGTCAGTCCCAAAAGTAATTTGGGATGAAGAAAAAAATAAAGTCACTGCTATAACCAAAACAGCTCGCGATGATTATGAAGTTATCAGAGATTATGGATTAACACAACCGGAATTCCAGTTCTATACGTATCAGGAAGATATTGATAGAGTTCTTTTTGAAGGTGGATTATATGTATTTAAACCACATTCTGAACTACAATTTAAAGATGAATATGTTTCTGTTGTTGATAATGTTCTAAATGACCTTAAAGTTAAAAAATTCTGGATTGCTACAGCAAAAGAAATTAGTGATTGGGCTGTAAAGAAAAATCGGGTTGAACTACGAGTAGAAAAAAGGTCGGATAATAGAGTTGTACTTATTATATCTAATTCAGGAACCGAAACATTAGAAAATTTTAAAATTCAAGTAGACTTATATGATGATGCGGAAGATGTTAGATTATCCTCTGAAATAATTGGTACTAAAACAGCTGTATTCAATTATAACAGAGCAAGCAGGATTGTTAATGTATATGTTACTGACTTAAAGCCAGGAGAATCTCGGATTTACAACATCGATTACAGAAAAGTTAATACTTAATTAATCAGATATTTCACCATAAAATAATATACAACATGGACTCAGAAATTTCTAAAAATAAGAATGGTCTTGATTTAATTATTGATCTTATTGACAGTCCATTAATTGTAGTAGATAAAAATGGTACTGTTCTGATACTTAATAAGTATTTGAAAAATATTTCTGAAAATAAAAACATCGCCAATATCTACGATACTATTGATCCTTCCACTGCAGCTATTTTGGATGATTTCTTAAAATCCTTGAATGATAAGGAAATTATCATACATAATTCTTTATTTTGCATAAACAATGTGGAAGAAAGATATAAACTCATCGTTAAAAAAGACCCGGACTTAAATATATTTTACTGCCTCTTTACACCTGAAGGTAACAGAATTAATGTAAATGAAAATATTAACATTCTTATTAAAGAAAATAACATATCTGAAATAATTATCGATGAAAAAATTAAAGAGATAATTAAGGATGTAAAAGAAAACTATCCATTCTCATTTATCGGCAGTGAAAGAATAAAAAAAGTTATTAATTCAGTACAGGATATGTTTTGGTTGAAAGATGCTTCCGGCAAATACATCCTGGTTAATAATAACTTTGCAGATGGTTTTGGTTTAAAAGCATCTCAGTTTGAAGGTAAGAATGAAAAAGATTACATACCAGCATTTCTTGTAAATTTTTATACAACCATTGAAGATTATATTTTACAAACTGCTAACAATGTAGTAATAGAGGGTATACCGGTAAAAGGAATTAAAACTGCAGACAAACTATATTCGATAGAAATTCCTTTAATGGATGCTACTGGAAACATATTGTGCATTATTGGAGTAACCCAAAGTGCAATAAATAAAAATAATGAAAATAATTATCCAATTGCCATTGATGATTTTAATAACTTAGATTCCATTTTCTTTCTAACCTCAGAAGACGGCAAAATAATATTTGCAAATAATAATTTTTATCACTTCTTTAACCAGCCAAAGCATATAAATAATGATATACATTTACAGGATTTTTTAACAAAAGAAAATTTAAATTATATTTATAGTTTTGTACAAGAAGAAAAAAATATTAATTTAAACATATGGGAAAAAGAAAAAAGTTTTCTCTGTAAAAAATTAATTAAAAATAATAAAGTAACCGGTATTAAGATCGAAGAAGATAACCGGATAGAAATTGATAGTTCTTTAAGTGGGAGAAATTCAATGTTTGATTTGTTAATACAGAACAATCCGGAACCAGTTTTTATTTATGAAAAAGATAATCTAAAATTCCTTGAGGTTAACAAGGCTGCAATGGAAATGTATGGTTATCGTAAAGAAGAATTCCTGGAAATGGACCTTACAGACCTATATTCACCTGAAGATATTCAAAGTTTATTAAATGATAATCATCTTAAGCAGGGAGAATTTACCGGTCCTTACAGACACAGGAGAAAAGATGGTTCTTCAATCTACATTGAAATCAGCAAGATAAAAATAAACTATCAGGAAAAAGAATGTCATTTCAATATTGTTCGTAATGTTTCTGCTAAACTTGAAGAAGAAAAGAAATTAAAAATATACAAGGCTGCTTTTGATAACTCTGATTTCTTAATGCTGATTACTGATGCAACAGGATTTATAAACTTTGCAAACACTACAGCTAATGAAATATTTGCGCAAAAGAATGAAAAACTTACAGGTAATAGTTTTGTATCATTGGTAGAAGATAACAAAAGAAAAAATGTAATTTCAGAAATATTCCATAATTCATCTTTTGATGAACGTGAATTATTGCTTAACCTGAAGACTAACAAAAATGAGTGGCAGGAAATTTCATTAAAAGTTATTCCAATTACAGACTTCAAAAATGAAATTGATGCTTTTATATTACTTGCCAAAAATAAACAAGAACCTGTTGTTGAAACTGTAATTAAAGAAGTCGTTAAAGAAGTTATAAAAGAAGTTCCTGTTATGAAAACAGAACCCAAAAGCTTAAGCCAAAACAACGACTTCACAGGTCCGGAATTTCTTTCACATCTATTTCACGATTTGCTAACACCAATCAATGCGATTTTTGGATTTTCTCAAGAACTTTCAGAAAGCATTCAAAACAAAACAGATGACCAGAAAGAAGCAGTAGATATAATTTCCCAAAGCAGAAACACTCTTCTTGAAACAATGAACTCTGTAATAGAATATGCATCATTTACTGCAATGAATGAAGGTAAGGAAGAAAATATTTCCATGCCTGATATAATAAATGAAATTCAAAATGCAGATGAAGGCAAAAGAGGAAAATCTGAAATAAAATTTATTAAAGTATCATCTTCATTAAAGTTTACAACCAATAAAGAAAAATTTATAAAATTCATTACACTTCTAATGAAGGTAACCTCTTTATTAAACAATAATAAGGAAATTTATTTCTCAACAAATCAGCTGGATGATGAAAATTTTATTATAATTATTAAAACTAATAAAACTAATATATCAGCAGATTTACTTAATAATTATAAGAATATATTTCTTTTAAATAAAACTACATTAAATCCTCAGGTTCCAAAGTTTGCCGTGCAGCTTTTAGTTAAGCTATTTGAACAGCTAAAAGGAAAGTTTAATATTCCTGAATCAAATGCAAATTATGCAGGATTTGTATTCCCGATTGAGCTTAAAAATATAGCAACAGAAAAAATTGAACAAAAAGTCATAGCTGAAATAAGAACTTTAGAGCCCGAAAAACAGAAAGAAGTTGCTTTAGTTGAAGAAGAATCCTTTGAACCCGTAGCTTCTATTTACAAATTGAAGACAGATGAAGCAAAAATTGAAGAAGTAGTTGAAGAAGTAGTTGAAGAAGAGATAAAAATACCTGTTACCGTTTCTGCCAAAAGAACAAAGAAAGAAATTAAAGAAGAAGAAATAAAAGAAGTTCAAGTATTAACTGAAGAACAAAAGCCAAAACAAAATAAAATTAATCTATCAAAAATAGCCTGCCTTTATATTGAAGACCATCTGGATGCACAAACATTGTTTAAAGTTCAGATGAAGGAATTAAAAAACATACAATTTGCTGTAAGTTTTGAAGAATCCATTCCGTTATTGGAGAACAATAAATTTGATATTATAATTCTCGATATCAATCTTCAAGGTGAATACAATGGATTGGATGCATTAAAGCTTATTCGTAAAATGCCTAAATTCAAAGATACTCCTGTATTGGCAGCTACCGCCTATGTACTGCCGGGTGACCATGAAAAATTCATTGCTTCAGGATTCAATGAATTCCTTGCAAAGCCTTTAATTAAAGAACAAGTAATGGAAGTACTTGAAAAGGTTTTATAGTTTATTTCTATAATGTTCTAAAACAACAAACATAAATCCTACCATAATTACGTTTAAAGTAATCTATGGAGGTTTTATGTGCCAAAGATTCATTGCACTATTCTTTTCCACATTATTAATAAATATTTTAACATTCCCACAAAACCAAAGCCAGTGGCGTATAGTAAATGAACTAAACTTTAATGGAAATTATGAGAGTACTACATTTTTAAATTCTGAAGTCGCTATAATAAATGGCTATGTCGATTCAATTACTTCCAGAAAAAATTATTTTTTAAAAACAACTGATCAGGGACTTACCTGGAGTCAAAAAGAAATCTCAATAAACATAAAATTTATTACAGCAGTTGATGAACAAACGATTATTGGCGCTACTGATGCAGATTACTGGAGAATACCTTCAACACTATGCAGAACAACTAATTATGGCAACACCTGGATAAATACTCAGTTAGATTCAATCTTCATTTCATCTATAAAAAAAATAAATAGTGAAATTTTGGTTTTAGGCTTTAAATATCTTCCTGATAATTTATATAAACTAACAATACTTCATTCAACCAATCAGGGAATAACATATCAACAATTAAATGAGTTGCCATTTACAAGCAAGTATATTCCTGATGAGGATCATCTTTATTTTACAAATGATACTGTAGGATATCTGATTATCCCAGGATTACCTTTAATGAAAACTACAAATGGAGGTAATAATTGGGATACTATAAATGGAAATTATTCGAATTTATTTTGGGCCGACAATAAAATATTTTCTATGTCCTTTGTAAACTCACAAACAGGATGGTTGTTAATTGATACATCAGCTAATTTTCTTCTGAGAACAACAGATGGAGGACAAATTTGGACAAGGCCTGTTTTGGAATCTGGCTTCGATTACTCTCCTAATAAAATAACTTTTGTTAATCAGTATCTTGGATTTATAACAACTACCTCGACAGTTTCTGATTATGGAATTTTGTATAAAACTATTAATGGAGGTGATAGCATTTTTACAGAACCTTTTGTAATACGTCCTAAAAAAATAAGTTTTTATCAAAATGTAGGTTATGGATTCGGCGAGAATGAATTATATCAGTACACTTCAGAATCATTAACATTAGAAAATGAAATAAATAGTTCTCAAATTATATACTCACTTTCCCAAAACTATCCAAATCCTTTTAATCCTAATAGTATAATCAAGTTTAGTATTCCTATTGAAGATATGGTTACTATTGAATTGTATAATGTTCTTGGTGAAAAAGTGAAAGTACTTTACAATGAATATTCATCTGCAGGAACAAAGGAAATAAATTTCAATGCTTCTGAATTGCCATCAGGTGTGTACATATATAAAATGAAAGCAGGGGAATTTATATCAAGTAAGAAAATGGTGCTATTAAAATAATATTTGTTAAATAGATTACATTCTTTTCTTGCAAATTACATGCATCTTTTATAAATTACCATACAAATGTATGGTATTTTTATAAGAGCTTAAAATGTCTAAAGAAATAACAAAAATTCAAAAAAACATATTGGAATACATATCTGATGAGAAATCAAGTAAAGGAATTCTTCCTTCTTTATCAGATATAGCATTTCATTTTGGATATAAAAACAGGTCAACTGTGCGGGAGCATCTTCTTGCACTTGAAAAGAAAGGTTATATAAAACGCAGTCCAAAGCTTTCTCGCAGCATAGAACTACTACTTGAAAAGCAATTATTTGTACAGCGTCCTGTACTTGGAGAAGTTGCAGCAGGAAGTCCGCTTACAATTTATCCGGATGCAATTGATACAGTTAATCTGCCGAAGATTGTTAAAACTCCGGGTGAATCTTTCCTTCTTAAAGTTAAAGGAGACAGCTTGAAGGATGCTTATATATTTTCAGGCGATATTATAATTGTTAATCCAAATCTTACTCCTAAAAATGGACAAATAATAGCAGCCATCCTTGAAGATGCTGCAGTAGTCAAAAGATTTTACAAAAAAGAAAACAGCATCGAATTGCATTCAGAAAATCCTGAGTATAAACCTATTATCATTCCAAAAACGGAGCAGAAATTCAGAGTAGTTGGAGTTGTTATCGGTATTTATAGAAGTATGGAAAGAAAGGCAATCTGATGAAATTTTATATTGGCACTGCTGGATGGTCATATAAAGATTGGGTCCCTCATTTTTATCCTAAGGCTCAAACAGGAGGCTTTGACTGGCTTTCCTATTATGCATCATACTTTAACTGTGTGGAAGTTAATTCAACATACTATGCTTATATGAATCCTGCCATAGTAAATGCATGGCTTAGAAAAATTGAAGATGTTGAAAGTTTCAAGTTTACTGTTAAACTGCATCAGGACTTTACACATAAAAGAAAATTTACACAGGAAAATGTTCTGGGAGTTACTTACAACCTTGATTTGCTTGCAAAGGCTGAACGTCTTGGCGGATTGCTGATTCAATTTCCATATTCATTTCAATTCAATCAGCCGAACATCGAGCATATAAACAGACTTAAAGAGATATTCCAGAACTATAAAAGTTTTATCGAAGTACGACACGCATCCTGGAATAACAAAGAGGCAATTGAATTCTTTAAGGGAAATAATCTTACTCTATGTACGATAGACCAGCCTCAGATTGGAAGCAGTATTTCATTTGACCCAATTATAACAAGTAATACTGCATACATAAGATTTCACGGAAGAAATTATCAATCCTGGTTTGCAAATATTAACAGCCAGGAAAAACAAACATATGATGAACAGAGTGAAAGATATAAATACCTCTACTCACCTGGTGAAATAGTGGAGATAGAACAAAAGATAAAGGAAGTTCAAAACAGAGTAGATGAGATTTATGTAATAATGAATAATCACCCGGTAGCAAATGCAGTTGCAAATGCTTTTGAGCTTATGCACTATCTTGAAGATTTGAAAAGTATGAATATCCCGGAAAATATGTTAGCAGCTTTTCCAAGATTAAAACAGTTGATGTAAAATTCAGAAATGTCATTGCTAGAGAGGAATTATTTTTAATGGTCATTCTGAGCGAAGCGTAAGAATCTCATTATGATAGCATGAGAATATATGAGATTGCGACGCTTCATCCTAATAGGATTTCGCTCGCAATGCCAAGGTGTCATTGCGAGGAGTTCTACGACGAAGCAATCTCAACCCAAGTATTGATTCGTCTATTTTTAAATTTGGATAAAGCAATAAGGTTGAGATTGCTTCTTCGCTCGCTGACTCGCTCATCGCAATGACAGTCGCTTTTTAAGGTTAGCACGAATTTATTCGTGGGGAACTTAGTTAAATAATAAGAAGAATTTATGAGAACGATATTTTATTTAGATTTAGATGCATTTTTTGTTTCGGTGGAAAGAATATTAGACCCGACTTTAAACGACCAGCCAGTTATTGTTGGTGCTGATCCAAACGGAATGGGAGTAGTAGCAGCTTGTTCTTACGAAGCCAGAAAATATGGAATCCACTCTGCTATGCCGATAAGAACTGCATATCGATTATGTCCTCACGGAAAATATATTCACGGACATTATGATGAATATGTTCATTTCTCTCACGGAGTAAAAACAATACTTTCAAACTATGCACCTATACTTGAGCAATCATCCATAGACGAATTCAGTATGGATTTCACAGGCTGTGAAAAGATGTACGGTTCGTTATTTCAATTTGCATCATTCCTGCAGAAGGAAATACTTGATAAACTTTTTCTTCCTTGCTCAATAGGAATAGGTACCAACAAAACAATTGCAAAAATTGCTTCAGATTGTATGAAGCCTAAAGGGATTACTTATGTAGTAGCAGGACAGGAAAAAGAATTCCTTGCTCCAATGCCTATTGAAACAATTCCCGGAGTTGGTAAAGTAACACAGATGGAACTAAATACCAGAGGCTTCTACATAATCCAGGATATACAAAAATCAACTTCAAGATATTTTGAAATTGCTTTTGGAAAATTTGGGTTAGATATCTGGAGGAAAGCTCACGGTGAAGGGACCGAATATTTAACCATAGAACGTGAACAAAAAAGCATATCAAAAGAAGTAACCTTTAGTAAAGATATGTTAAGCAAAGAAACAATGAAGGATGTTTTATTTGATTGCACCGGAAAAGTATGTCAGCAAATGAGAGATGATAAAGTAAGGGCTGCAACAATAAGCATAAAATTAAGATATTCAGATTTTCAAACACTTACACGTGCAAGAACAATAACTCCAACAGATGAAGACTTAAAGATATTTGAAACAGCCTGGGAATTGATGGAAAAAGCATACACACGAAGAGTTGCAGTAAGATTAATTGGAATAAGCTTATCCAAGTTTTCAAATCAAGCCGAGCAGGAATATTTGTTCGAAGACTTTGATACTAAAAGAAAAAAAGTACTATCTGCAATCAATGGGCTACGTGCCAAGTATGGCTTTGAAGTAATACAAATAGGGAAGGCGTAAATATAGAAAGTGTCATTACAATCATCATCTCTTTCTGTCATCACGAGGAGTCCCGAACTAGTTCGGGGCGACGTGGTGATCTCTGGATTTAAAATGCAGAGATTGCCACACTCTCCCGAATAAATTAGGGATCGTTCGCAATGACAGCCAATTTTTTTTCGATAAAAGAGAATCATCCCGGAGGCCAGTTCATTTTTCTTCCGCCAAGGAGATGTAAATGCAAATGTAAAACTTCCTGACCTGCATTGTCCCCGCAGTTAATTACTAATCTATATCCTTCTTTTGCAATATTTAATTGCTCCGCAATTTTATTTGCAGTAGAAAATAATTCAGCAAGAATATCTTTATGTTTATCAGTTTCAAAGTCTGAAATTTTTGGAAGGTCATATCTCTTTGGAATAATCAATATGTGAACAGGTGCCTGAGGATTTATATCTCTAAATGCAAGTACATTTTCATTTTCAAAAACTATATCAGCAGGAATTTCCTTTCTAATAATTTTTGCAAAGATTGTATTCTCACTCATATTATTCTTCCTTCTCTAAACCGTACTTTTTAATTTTATTATAAAGATGAGACCTTTGGATATCAAGCAGTTCTGCAGTCTTACTAATATTCCAATCATTCGATTCAAGCTGTTTTAATATAAAAGCACGTTCAGCTTTTTCCTTAAACTCCTGGAATGAATTACTTTCGTTAATAAGATTGTCAATTGATTTAGTTTCAGGTGAAAATAAAATTTCAATATCCTTTTTTGAAATTTCTTTTTTATCAATTATGATAATAATTCTTTCAACTATATTTCTAAGCTCTCTAATATTACCACTAAAATTTAATGTCTGCAGAAATTTTATTGCATCATCAGTAAAAGTAATTTTACATTTTTTATGCTTGGTTGTTATTTCATCTGCAAAATAATTTACAAGAAGGGGAATATCGTCAATACGTTCACTTAAGGACGGAACATGAATAGGAATAACATTAACCCTATGGAATAAATCCTCTCTGAATGTTCCATTAGCAATTGCTTCTTTCAGATTTTTATTTGTTGCAGCAATAATCCTAACATCTACATCAATTTTTTTATTTCCTCCTACACGTTCAATGCGGCCGTCTTCAATTGCACGAAGAACTTTTGCCTGAGCCTGCAAACTCATATCTCCAATTTCATCAAGGAATAAAGTACCTTTATTTGCAAGTTCAAACTTTCCTATACGCTGCTGCATTGCTCCGGTAAAAGAACCCTTCTCGTGCCCAAATAATTCTGATTCAATAAGTTCATTAGGAATTGCAGCGCAGTTAACTTCAACAAATGCTTTATCTTTTCTTAAACTGTTATTGTGAATGGCTCTTGCCACTAATTCCTTACCGGTACCATTATCACCACTTATCAAAACACGGGTATCAAGAGCAGCAACTTTATTTACCATCTGTAAAATTTGTTGAATCGGTTTACTATTGCCGATAATTTTGAAGTCACTGGAAATATATTTTTTTATTTCCTTATTCTCTTTAACAAGATTTGTCTGCTCAACTGCATTGCGTAAACTGATAAGTAACTTATCCCTATCAATTGGTTTCTCGATAAAATCAAAAGCACCAAGGCGGGTGGCTTTAATTGCATTCTCAACATTTCCGTGAGCAGAAATAATAATAACAGAAAGTTCCTTATTCACTTCCTTAACTCTTTTAAGCACTTCAAAGCCGCTCATCTCTGGCATTTGAATATCAAGAAGTAATGCAGAGTAGGTTCCTGCAGTAACTTTTTCAATACCTTCAGAAGCACTGGTTGAGTAATTTGCTTCATAATTTTCAAGCTCAAGGATTAGCTTGATACTCTCACAGATGGCAATTTCATCATCGATAATAAAAATAGAATTCATAGTAAAATTAAATTAAGTGAATAAAGACTTAACACTTGAGAAGGTTTAAGTTTGCTGTTACATTTAAGCTGTCTGCCGAAGAAAGCACCAAGCTGATTTGTTCGAATATCTCTATAATCAACCTGATTCTGTACTTCAAAACTTTCTTCAAATGCCTCTACAAAATAACCAATTACGAAAGCGAAATCAAAGATACTTTCACTATGCGCTACAAATGCGCTTCCAAAAAAATGGGCTGGTTTATCCATATCCCCATAATCATTTGTTGGAGAATCAATAAATAATCGCCTTGGCAATGATTTATTTTTCATCAAAAATATCGAATCTGAAGCTGAAATCAATGGAAAAACGAGAATGGCATTTAACAATGGTACTCTAAGATGCACTCTATTATAAGGTACACAAGCGAAGGTAAGAGCTAATAATGTTTCAGTTTCATCATCCCCGCAAATCCTTAAAGCATTTTCATAAATATAATCCATTTTCTCCAGGTCAGAACAATTGAGATTATTAAACTCTTTAGAGGCAAGATATTCAGAAATTGAATTTACATTTTTAGATAATGTACTTTGTTGAGGGAATAAACTTCCAGCAGATAAAAATAATATGAGAAAAAAAATCTTCATGTTTAACTAAAATAAAATTTTATCTGATGGAATGAAAGAGTATTGAAATTGCAAGTTACCAAAAGTAAAATTTTATTAAAAAGATTATGATTGTCATTGCGAGGAACGAAGCAATCTCAACCTAAATATTTTACTACAATGCAGAAAATATGATCAGAAATAATAAGGTTGAGATTGCTTCTTCGCTCGAGGACTCGCTCATCGCAATGACACATGCAGAGAAGCAGCCTATAATTGCCGTAATGACAGTTTAGTTACGTCTGTATTACTCCCACATTAAATTTTTCCATATGTGGATTGTTATTTGCTACTTGTAATGACCAGGAAATATATTCTCTGGTTTTAGCAGGGTCTATAACTTCATCAATCCATAACTGAGATGCAGCGTGAGTAGGAGAGCTTGTATCTTCATAGGACTTTTTAATTTCATCTAGCAACTTATTTTTATCTTCATTAGAAAATTCTTTATCATTTTTTGCTAACTGTTTAATCTTTATATCAAGTAAAACGCTGGCTGCCTGAGCTGAACCCATAACAGAAATTTTTGCATTTGGATAAGCAAAAATAAATCTTGGGTCATAAGCTTTTCCACACATTGCATAATTACCTGCACCAAAACTGTTTCCAACTATTATAGTAATTTTAGGAACAACAGAATTAGCTACTGCATTCACCATCTTAGCGCCATCTTTTATAATTCCATTATGCTCAGCTTTGCTGCCTACCATAAATCCGGTAACATCCTGTAAAAATACTAATGGAATTTTTCTCTGGTTACAGTTCATAATAAATCGCGCTGCCTTGTCTGCACTGTCAGAATAAATTACTCCACCAACTTGCATTTCACCTTGCTCGGTCTTTACAACTTTCCTTTGATTTGCAACAATGCCAACAGACCATCCATCTATTCTTGCATAAGCAGTAATTATTGATTTACCATATCCTGCTTTGTATTCATCAATAATAGACTCATCAACAATTCTTGCAATCAATTCATACATATCATAAGGCTTACTTGGGTCTTCGGGAATAACACCATAAATTTCTTTGGCAGGGAAGTGTGGAGGTTTACATTGGATACGATTGAAGTTAGCTTTTTCAGTTGGACCAATTTTTTCTACGAGGCTTCTTATTTGCTGAATACATTCGTCATCGTTCTTCATAATATAATCAGTAACGCCGGAAACATTAGACTGAACTTTTGCACCGCCTAAATCTTCATTATTTATAGTTTCACCAATAGCTGCTTTTACAAGATGAGCGCCTGCAAGAAAAACTGAACCTTCATTCTCAACAATTAAAGCTTCATCACTCATAATTGGTAGGTAAGCACCACCCGCCACGCAAGGTCCCATTATTGCAGCAATTTGAGTTATACCCATTGCTGACATCTTTGCATTGTTGCGGAATATTCTCCCAAAATGTTCTTTGTCAGGAAAAATTTCATCCTGCAAAGGAAGGAACACTCCTGCACTATCAACAAGATAAATAACAGGAATATGGTTCTCCATTGCTATTTCCTGAGCACGTAAATTCTTTTTTGCAGTTATTGGAAACCACGCACCTGCTTTTACTGTAGCATCATTTGCTGCAATCATACAAAGAGTTTTATGAATTTTACCAATTCCAATTACTGTTCCGGCAGAAGGGGCACCTCCATAGTCCTTATACATTCCATATGCAGCTAAGGTATTCAATTCAATAAAAGAATGTTTATCATCTATGAGAGCAGCTATTCGTTCACGTGCAGTAAGTTTCCCTTTTGATTTATGTTTCTCAATTGCTTTATGTCCACCACCAAGTTTTACTTTATCCACTTCGGCGATTAATTTTCTTAAAAGGTTTTTATGATAATCCTCTCTCTTTAAAAATTCAGGATTATCAGAAACAGCAGTACCTATTTTTTTCATCCTTATAACTCACTTAAAAGATTACGTGCAATTACAATTCTTTGAATTTCAGAAGTACCTTCACCTATAGTGCAGAGTTTAACATCCCTATAAAATTTTTCAACCGGGTAGTCCTTAATAAAACCATAACCACCGTGAATTTGAACAGCTTCACTTGCACATTTCTCAGCCATTTCAGATGCAAACAATTTTGCAATAGCTGCAGGCTTGTTAATATCTTTTCCTTTGTCTTTCATATTGGCTGCTCTGTATGTAAGCATTTTAGCAGCTTCAATATTGGTTGCCATTTCAGCAAGTTTAAATTGAATAGCCTGGAAATCATTTAAAGGTTTACCAAACTGATGTCTCTCTTTAGAATATTTTAACGAAGCATTTAATGCTCCTTCAGCTAAACCAATACTAAGTGCAGCTATGGAAATTCTTCCACCTTCAAGCACTTTCATTGCCTGTTTAAAACCTTCACCTTCATTACCAATTAAATTATCAATAGGGATTTTGCAATTATCAAAAATAATTTGTGTAGTATCACTTGCGCGCATTCCAAGCTTATTTTCTTTTTTTAATGCTGTTAAACCTGGAGTACCTTTGTCAATTATAAATGCAGATATACCTTTCTTCTTTTTCTCTTTATCAGTAACTGCCATAACAACATAAACATCACCAACAGTTCCGTGAGTAGTAAAAGTTTTATTTCCATTAAGAATATAACCATCATCATCTTTAACTGCAGTAGTCTGCATACTTGCTGAGTCACTACCGCTTGAAGATTCAGTTAAACCCCAGGCACCTATGAACTCACCAGCAGCTAATTTAGAAACATATTTTTCCTTCTGGCTTTGTGAACCAAATAAATTAATATGATTTGTACATAAGCCATTATGAGCTGCGACTGATAAAGCAACTGAAGGATCAACCTTTGCGATTTCTTCAACAATAAGAGCGAAGTCAGTATAACCTAAACCTGCACCACCAAATTCTTCAGGAACAAGAATTCCTAAGAATCCCATTTCACCTAATTTCTTAAAAATAGAAATAGGAAATTCCTGTTTCTCATCATACTCCATTATATGCGGAAGGATATTCTTTTGAGCAAAATCTTTTAAAGTATTTCTAATTGCAATTTGATTTTCGGTAAGTTCATCGATGAACGCAGACTCCATAGTTTCCATCTATCCTTCCTTTTCTAAAGTTAAACTTTAAATTTAATTTAATACAAAAAAGTATATATGATAAACCACATATTTCACATAATACCCAAAGATATGAAAAGGTTCAAATTTGAAGTGTTGAATAATTAAGTAGTCGAGATTCAATACAATAAGTCCCACGACTTTAATCGTGGGAGGAGTGTGAATAGTTTACTATTTATCTTCTATAAAATTTTCTATTATCTCATCTGCGATGTGGTAGGGGGAGACTTTTCCTAATGTAATTTTATTTAAGGATTTATTGATGATGGCATCTCCTAATTCACTCCATAATCTAAGGCGGATTTTATCTTCGACTATTTCCTTAATTCTTCCCTTAATATGTTCTTCACGTTTTTTATAAAACTTATTTTGAGTCTTTAAATAATCTTCGTGCTTTTTTATTTGGGTGGCTATTTCTATAATACCTTTATTTTCAGATGCAACTGCTTTTATAATATCAGCCATCCAGGATTTTTCATCATGGTCTCTCATATAAAGAATGGTCCTTAGTGCAGTAACTGCTTGCTCTGAACCCGGTCTATCGCTTTTGTTTAATACAAAAAAATCAGCAATTTCCATAAGTCCGGCTTTCATTGCCTGAACAGCATCACCAGATTCCGGTACAAGTACAACTATAGTAGTATCTGCAGCGTTTGCAATGTCCAATTCGGATTGCCCCACACCTACTGTTTCAAAAATTACATAATCAAATCCAGCAGCATCAAGAACATCAGCAGCATCAATTGCTTTTTTACTCAATCCGCCAAGACTACCACGCGTTGCCATACTTCGAATGAATACCCCTTCATCCTGTCCAACTTCTGACATACGTACTCTATCACCAAGTAATGCTCCACCTGTAAATGGAGACGTTGGGTCAACAGCAATAATTCCAACTGTTTTTCCCTGACTTCTAAAAAGTTTTGTTAACTGATTAGTAATGGTACTCTTGCCTGCTCCAGGAGGTCCGGTAATCCCTATTCTATATGCATTACCGGTTTTACTAAAAATATTTTTTATAAGTTCTGAAGATAACTCATCACCGGTTTCTATAATTGTTATAGCTCTGGCAACTGTTCTTTTATCTCTAGCAAATAATTTATCTAAAAAATCAGGAGTTATCATAAATTATTTTTAAAATATTCTGCTGTCATTTTTAAACCTTCATCTATTGTTGTTGAAGGTCTCCAACCAAATTTATTAAAAAGTTTATCCGAAGTTATAACACTTCTCAATTGTTCACCTGGTGCAGCAGGTCCATGTTTTTCTTCTTTATTACTGTACAAGGTTTTATTTAGTAAGTTGAACAATTCATTTACATCAGTTTCTTTTCCGGTACCAACATTAAATACATCAGTATCAGAATCTTTGTAAGTAAGCATTGTAGCTTTAACAACATCTTTTACAAAAACATAATCTCTTGTTTGCTTTCCGTCTCCATTAATTACAGGTTGTTCACCTTTTAAAAGTTTTGATGTAAAGATTGCAACTACACCAGCTTCACCAAAAGGATTTTGTCTGGGTCCATAAATGTTAGCATAGCGAAGTATTGTATAGTTTAAGTTATACTGAACTTTATAGAAATATAAATACTTCTCTATTGCTAACTTTGAAATTCCATAGGGGGATAATGGCTGCTGAAAATGTTTTTCATCAGCAGGGAAGTATTGCTGTTCGCCGTATATTGCACCTCCTGTAGATGCAAACATAAATTTTTTAACATCATACTTGACACAATTCTGTAATAAATTTAATGTTCCCAGGATATTTGTATTAGCATCAAATATGGGATCATTAACTGAACGTCTTACATCCATCTGAGCTGCGTGATGGTTAACTAAATCAAATTTTTCTTTAGCAAATAATTTTTCTAACTCCAGATTTGTAATATCATCTTGAATAAAAGTTGCTTTTGGATTTATGTTTTTTCTTTGTCCGGTTGAAAGATTATCTAAAATAAAAACTTCGTTGCCGTCTTCAATAAATGCATCTGCAATGTGCGAAGCTATGAATCCTGCTCCACCGGTAACTAAGATCTTCAATCGCTCTCCTTATATAAATTATTTTTATAAATGTACTGTTTAACTTTATCCGGGACTAAAAAGTCGATTGGCATATTATTCTTTACTCGCTCTCTGATTGAAGTACCACTTATCTCTATGATTGGAGTATCAACAAATTCAGCCTTATCAAAATATTGGTTTGTTATCCCTGTTATAATACTTTTTCTTTTTAGAACTACTAATTTAACTAATTTTACTATCTCTTGTGGATTTTTCCATGTATCAAATTTAAAAAGATTATCATATCCAATTATTAATTCAATTTCTTTATATGATTTTTTTAATTCAGTTAAAGTATCAATAGTATATGAAATATCTTTTCTTTTAATTTCCATATCTGAGCATTCAAGATAATCTACTCCTTCAATTGCCAGGTTAATCATATTCAATCTATGTTCATTTGATGAACTAATAACATTAAGTTTATGAGGAGATACAAAAGCAGGGATAAAAATAATCTTATCTAAATTTCTAATTTCTCTTACAGCCTGAGCAGTGATTAAATGTCCATTATGGATAGGGTCGAAGGTTCCACCATATACACCAATCTTACTCATTTTAACAAACCTTTATATTCAATAAAAAGATGAGTGAATTGTCCGTGCTTATCGTCATTACAATAGACGATACTTTCTTTTTTAGACAGTTCATTATATAATGTTTTAAAATCTTCCACGGTGTTAATCGTATAATACTTTTCAAGCACGTGAACAAGAATATTATTCCTGCAAATAATATTTAAAGTGTCTTCATAATCTAATTCATCCCAATTAACTTTTTTAGATACTACATTATTATAATTATTAAAACCTATAAAACATAATTTATTTGTATAAGATTTTCCAAGTACAACAACCTCATCATCCATAGCTAAAAGATTAAATACTTTTTGAATATCGGACAAGCACATACTGATTGAATTAGAAAAAATTAGAAGATTGCTCTGATGCTTCTTTATATATTTTTCATTTAAAGTTTTGAAGTATGTATGTTTATCTGAAGTATCATTAAAAAATAATTTAATGTTATCAATATGCAATTCAGCAGGTAAATGTTCTTTATCTTTATTATCAAAGCAACATACAACTTTCAAATCATTCATAAGCGGCTGAATTACATCAAGGTGATTTAAGTATAGAGCTGAATAAAGTAATGAAGAATGTTCCGCATCAAAATTTGGAAATACTTTAATTTCTTCTTTATTAAAGATAGGTGATGAAGGAAAAATATATATACAGGAACCAGGCATCAATACATCACGTTGTTTGTTAATAATTGGAAAACATAGCCTCTATAATAATCAACTTCCCTTTGATAAACTTCTCTATTATTATATAAAGAATTCCTTAATTGAACTTTTCTAAAAGCTAAAGTAATTACAGCCTTAACATAATCATTTCTGATATTCTCATTAATCCACCCCTGGTAATTACGTACCTTAGAATTTATTATTTGCAAATGTTCAAATGGAATAAGACCAGCATTTGCCTCTTCGAGTAATTCTCTGTAGATGATTTTCTTTTCGTTATTTATTGCAAGAAAGAACATTACAAAAAAAGCAATAATATTAACCAACATAAACAAAAAACCAAATAAAGCAGTGGATTGAAAACTTACAGTCAAATTCCAAAAAGCATGAATGAACATTGCTGTTGCCAACCCCAGAATAAAAAATCCTACTTTAGAATAAATATTTTTAAATTTTGCATAAGCTAAAAATGCTCCCAAAGTGGCTGTGGCAACACAATGCATTACAGCTGAAAATAATGTACGAATAACAACAAGGGAAACCCAGCTTGGAAGATCAGTACCAAAAGTAACAAAATAAAAAAAGTTCTCAGTCATCCCAAAGCCAAGGCCAATAGCTCCGCCATATACAATACCATCAGTAATATTATCAAAAGATTTTAGATTTATCATCAAAAGTAGAAAAATACCTTTAGTTATTTCCTCAACAACAGGAGCAACAACAATCGTTTCAATATGAGATTGCAGAGATAAATTTTGCACCAGGAAAGATAAAACCAGGGAAATAAAAGTACTTCCTAAAAAGGTGAATATTATTGCACCTATTGCTCCCCAGAGATGATTAAGCAAAACCAGATAAAAAGGTTCTTTATCAAAACGGTCAATTCTCCAAATAATCAGTAAAAAAACTGATATAGGGACTACAGCAGCAACAGCAGAAGCAATGATCATAAATTCCAGTTCTTAAATAAATAAAAATATTGAAAAAGATTTAATATGAAAAGTTTTATATTTGCATATCTTCTTTTACTAAATATTGAAAAAGGATACCAGCAATTCAGTTTTAATGTTGACTATCTATCCCAAAATCTCTATATTTTGGGTCGTTTTTACTTTATTTTTGAGAAGAAAAGATGTTTATTAAAATATCCGGCCTTGGTGATGGTGTTAATGAGTTTGAGTTAGAGGAGCCGGTAGAAAAAATTGGACTTAATGCACCTTTTTTTGGAAATTTTACTGCTAAGATTGTCTTAAATAAAGCACACAATCAAATTATTCTTAATAATGCATTAAAATTTAATGTAAACTTTGATTGCGACAGATGCGGAAAAAACTTTGACGCTGAATTGGAAACCGAATATGAAATGGTTTACTTATTTGGTGTTAAAAGGGAAGAAGATGAATCTGAAAATATCAAATACTTAGTACTTGATGCAGATAAAATTCAAATTGGTAATGATATAAAAGATTTTGCAATTATAGCACTTCCTATGAAAAAACTTTGCATAGAAGATTGTAAAGGATTATGTTATAAATGCGGACAAGATTTAAATGAAGGTGACTGCCTTTGTGAAAAGGAAGAAGTTGACGAAAGATGGAAACCTTTACAAGAGTTAAAAAATAAGTTAAACAAATAAATAAGAGATAAAGAAATGCCTAATCCAAAACGTAAGTGGTCAAAAAGTAGAAGAGACAAACGTAGAACTCATTATAAAGCATCAGCACCTACTCTTGGTTCCTGCAGTAATTGTGGAGAGATGAAATTGACTCATCGTGCTTGCCCTTCTTGCGGCTACTATAATGAACGTTCAATGTTTTTACCAAAAAGCTAACAATTTAACCTTTAATGCACAATTCTGATGCGAATAAATCAGCGTGTAGAATTATTTTAGATGCTATGGGGGGCGATCACGCCCCCCATAATGTTGTATTAGGCGCAGTGGAAGCTTTAAAGGTAAATCCTTCTCTTAATCTTCGCCTTATCGGGATTAAATCTAAAATCCTGGATGTACTTCATAAAAATAATCTTACCTTTGATGAAAATAATATAATTGATACTCCTGAAGTTATTGAGATGGGTGATTCTCCTACTCAATCACTTAAACAAAAAAGAAATTCTTCAATTGTTGTTGGCGCTCAATTAGTTAAAGAAAAATCAGCAGATGCTTTTGTTAGTGCCGGTAATACAGGTGCAATGATGGCTGCTTCTACTTTAATTATGGGGCGTATCCCTGGTATCGGTAGACCAACTATTGGCTCTATTATGCCTAATGCAATGGGAATAACTACAGTATTTGATGTTGGAGCAAGCGTTGACTCAAAACCTATTCATTTACTTGAATATGCTATTATGGGTTCAATATTTACAAAAGAAATTTTTGGAATAAAAAATCCTTCAGTAGGTATATTAAGTGTTGGTGAAGAAGAAACCAAAGGTAATGAAGCTTCTATTGAAGCTGCAAAGCTTATTAGAAAAACAAACTTAAACTTTTTGGGGAATGTTGAAGGAAGAGATATATTAAATGGTTCTGTGAACGTTGTTGTTTGCGATGGATTTACAGGTAATATAATTTTAAAGTTTGGTGAAGGGGTTCTGACATTTTTAAAGACCAAGATGAAAAATTATGCATCAACCGGTCTTTTAAATAAAATTAAAGTTGGAATTGCTTACAGTGCTCTTAAAAATATTTTAAAAGATTTCGACTATCAGGAATATGGCGGTGTACCTCTCCTTGGTGTTAATGGCATTTCTATAATAGGACACGGTTCAAGCACTCCTAAAGCAATAAAAAATATGGTTCTTCGGGCAGAAGAAATGCACCGGAAGGATCTTATAAACAAAATTGAAAACTCAATAAAACAATATTCAAATTTATAATTGGAATTAAGTTAATGAATAATGGTAAAATAAATGCGATGATTACCGGCTTAGGTATGTATGTACCTGAAACCGTTATGGATAATGCCTACTTTGAAAAAATTGTTGATACTTCAGATGAATGGATAACTTCAAGAACTGGTATTAAAGAGAGAAGATTGATGGAAAATCAACCTTCAAGCTATATGGCTACAAAAGCTGTTGAAGATTTAATTAAAACCTCCAACCTTGACCCCAATGAAATTGATTTAATAATTGTATCAACTGTTACTCCCGATATGTTCTTCCCTGCAACTGCGGCTTTAGTTCAGGATAATGTTGGTGCTAAAAATGCATGGGGCTTTGACCTTAATGCTGCTTGTTCAGGATTTTTATTTGCACTTCAAACCGGTGCCTCCTTTGTTGAAAGTGGCAGATATAAAAAGGTTATTGTTATTGGTGCAGATAAGATGAGCTCAATTACTGATTATACTGATAGAAATACTTGTATTTTATTTGGTGATGCTTCAGCTGCAGTTTTACTTGAACCTAACTATGATGGATATGGAGTTGTTGATTCAATTTTGCACATTGATGGTTCAGGAAGAGAAGCTTTATATATGAAGGGTGGTGGAAGTTTAAACCCTCCAACTCACGAAACTGTTGATAAGAAGATGCATTACATTTATCAGGATGGGAAAGCAGTTTTTAAAGTTGCTGTTAAAGGTATGGCTGATGTTTCTTATGAAATTATGCAGAAGAATAATCTTACCGGTGCAGATGTAAAATATTTAGTTCCTCATCAGGCTAACCTAAGAATTATCGATGCAACAGCTGAAAGAATGGGAGTTTCCAAAGATAAAGTTATGATTAATATTCATAAATATGGAAACACTACTACTGCTACTATTCCAACTTGCTTAGTTGAATATTACAGAGAAGGAAAAATAAAGAAAGGTGACAACTTAATCTTAGCTGCATTTGGTGCAGGTTTTACCTGGGGTGCCATTTACTTAAAATGGGCTATGGATTAATTTTTTTAACTAAAGGTTTATAATGAGTAAAATAGCTTTTTTATTTCCTGGTCAAGGCTCTCAATATGTTGGAATGGCTAAAGACCTTTATGACAACTCCGTTGAAGCTAAAGAAATGATTCTTACTGCTAATGATGCATTGGGAGTTAATCTTTCATACATTATGTTCAATGGACCTGAAGACCAGTTAAGACAAACTGAATTTACACAACCTGCAATTTTTTTGCATAGCGTTGTTTTATCAAGTATTTTAAGAACTATGGATGCTCAAGCTTCAGCAGGACATTCATTAGGTGAGTACTCGGCGTTAGTTGATGCTGGTGCTATTCAATTTTATGATGCGGTTAAAATAGTTAGAGCTCGTGGAGTTGCAATGCAGCAGGCTGGAATTGAAAATCCTGGCACTATGGCTGCAGTTGTTGGTATGGCTCCTGAAAAAGTTGAAGAATGCTGTAAAGAAGCATCAGCTGAAGGAATTGTTCAGCCTGCTAACTTTAATTCTCCCGGACAGATTGTTATTTCGGGTTCAGTTAATGGTGTTCATAAAGCTATGGAAATGTGCAAAGCTAACGGCGCAAAGCTTGTTAAAGAGCTTGTTGTGAGCGGAGCTTTTCATTCACCATTAATGGAATCAGCAAAAGAAAAATTATTGGATGTTCTTAATTCATCAAACATTTATGATGCTAAATATCCTGTTTATGCAAATGTTACTGCAAAACCTGTAACTTCAAAAGAGGATATAAAAAAATACTTATTCGAGCAGGTAACAGCTCCTGTTAGATGGGAAGAAACCATTAGGAATATGGTAGCTGATGGAGTTGATGAGTTTTACGAAATTGGTCCCGGTAAAGTATTACAGGGATTAGTAAAAAGAATAAATCCTGAAGTTAAATGCTTTGGAATTGATAAATATTCAGAAATAGAGAAGTATATCTAATGGAGAGTTCAAAAGTTATTAAAGGATTAAAGATAGATCCTCAAATTTTTAATTTCAGTTTTCATTGCAGATGTAATGGTGAATGCTGTAATTATGGTGTATATACTGACCTTAAAGAACACGAAGTTATAATGAGCATTAAGGATAATCTTATTCCTTTGCTTGATGATAGTCAAACAGCCAACATTGCAAAATGGTTTGAAGCTCCTGAAAAAGACGACGATTTCGATTCAGGTGTTGCTGTCGGTACAGAACTTCATAATGGAAAATGTGTATTCCTTGATAAAAATGGTCTTTGTACAATACAAAAATTTGCTATTTTAAATAATGAATATAAATGGAAATATAAACCATTATATTGTATCTTATTTCCTTTGACTATTTATGAAGAAACTCTAACCATAGATGATGATCATATTAACCGCTTAAAAACTTGTACAAAGCAGGGATTGAACCATCAATCTATTTTCGACGCCTGTAAAGAAGAATTAATCCATCTCCTTGGTGAAGATGGTTATCAGGAACTTTATGAATACAAATTAGAATTAGATAAAAATAAAGTAGGAGCTGAAGTTAATGGCTGAAAGAAATAAAAGAGCAATTGTAACCGGTAGTTCACGCGGTATCGGAAGAGCTATTGTTATTGAATTAGCAAAACGTCATTGTTCCAGTATATTAGTTACTGATATTGCTTTTGGAGATAAGACTCCTGATGAAGTTGCTGCTGATATACAGCAGGAATGCGGTAATGATGTAAAGATCTATGCTTTTAAGGCCGATGCATCCTCGTTAAAAGATGCAGTTGCTACAATTGATTACGCAACCGAAAAAATGGGTGGAGTGGATATTTTGGTTAACAATGCAGGTATTACAAGAGATAATCTTTTATTAAGAATGCCTGAAGAAGATTTTGATAAAGTTATAAATGCTAACTTAAAGAGTGTATTCAATTATACTAAGGCAGCTTTAAAGCCAATGTTAGGCCAAAGATATGGAAGAATAATAAATATTTCATCCGTTGTTGGTTTAATGGGTAATGCTGGGCAGTCTAATTATTCTGCATCAAAAGCAGGTATAATTGGATTTACCAAATCTACTGCTAAAGAATTAGCATCAAGAAATGTAACTGTTAATGCTATTGCTCCCGGTTTTATTGAAACAGTAATGACTAAACAGTTATCTGAAGAAATTAGAAAAGGATTTTTAGTTAATGTTCCGCTTAAACGTATGGGACAGCCTGAAGATGTTGCAAAAGCTGTTGCTTTTCTTACCAGCAGCGATGCAGATTATATTACAGGGCAGGTTTTAGCGGTCGATGGCGGTATGACAATGTAATAAAAATTAAATATATTTATTTAACAAAAAAAACATAGGAGATAAAATGGACGTTGAATCAAAAGTAAAAGATATTATCATGGACAAATTAGGTGTTGAAGAAACACAAATTACTCCTGAAGCATCTTTCCAGAATGACTTAGGCGCAGATTCTTTGGATATCGTTGAATTAGTTATGGGTTTTGAAGGTGCTTTTAATATTACCATCCCTGATGAAGATGCTGAAAAAATTACTACTGTTGGCGACGCTACAAAGTATATTAAAGAAAAATTAGGTTAATTCTTTTATTAAAAGTCGAGAATTTCTCTCGACTTTCTTTTTTTCATTTATGGAGATCTCTTTATGAATAGAAGAAGACGAGTTGTTGTTACTGGTCTTGGAGCAATTACACCTATAGGTATTGGTATCGAAGAATATTGGAAAGGTCTGATTGAAGGTAAGAATGGTGTAAACCCTATTACCAAATTTGATACAACCAACTTCGAAACTAAGTTTGCTGCAGAAGTTAAAAACTTCAATCCGGAAAACTATATGGATAAGAAATCCATTAGAAGGATGGATTCATTTACTCACTTTGCTTTAGCAACTGCCGATATGGCAATTAAAGATTCAGACTTGAATTTTGAAAAAGTTGATAAAGAAAAATTTGGTGTAATTTTTGGCAGCGGTATTGGTGGAATGAATGTTCTCCAACAGCAGCACTTCATTTATTTTCAGGATAAAAGTCCTAAGAGAATTAGTCCTTTCTTCATTCCAATGATGATCTCTGATATGGCAGCAGGACAAATATCAATTCGCTATGGATTAAAAGGTCCTAACTATGCAACAACATCAGCCTGTGCAACATCATCTCACGCAATTGCTGATGCATATATGCTTATTGAAAGAGGAACTGCCGATTTAATGTTATGCGGAGGTTCTGAATCCGCTATAACTGAAATGTCTATTGGAGGTTTTAATGCTATGGGAGCCTTGAGTACCTGGAACGATAGATATCTTGAAGCATCAAGACCTTTTGATAAAGACCGTAATGGTTTTGTTATGGGTGAAGGTGCGGGTACATTAATTTTAGAAGAATATGAGCACGCTGTAAATAGAGGTGCAACCATTCACGCAGAAATCATTGGTGTTGGTCTTACTGGAGATGCTTACCATATTACTGCTCCTGCTCCTGGAGGAGAAGGTGCCGTTCGTTCAATGAGACAGGCTATTTGCGATGGTGAAATAAATCCTACTGAAGTTAATTACATAAATGCTCACGGAACATCAACTTCTTTTAATGACCTCAATGAAACTAAAGCCATTAAAACTTTATTTGAAGACCACGCATACAATCTTGTAGTCAGTTCTACTAAATCAATGACGGGACACTTACTTGGTGCAGCAGGGGGAATTGAAGCAATCGCTACAATACTTTCAATTAAGAATGATGTTATTCCTCCGACAATAAATTTAGTTAATCCAGATCCTGAATGTGATTTAAATTATAGTCCCTTGGTTCCCACTAATAAAAAAGTTAATTATGCAATTAGCAATACCTTTGGTTTTGGTGGTCATAATGCTTCTATATTATTCAAAAAATTTGAGGAATAATCTTGGGTAAGGTTCTTTCCTGGGTAGTTCAAAAGCTTAAACAGCGTCTTGAAAAAAGAAGCCAAAAGGCAATTGAAAAAGTATTTACACCTGAAAAGTTTATTGAGCTTGAAAGACTTGTTGGTTTCCATATTAAGCATCGCTCATACTTTGTACAAGCTTTAACACATCGCTCATTTCTCGAGCAAAATCAGGATTATGATGTTTCCAATGAACGTTTGGAATTCCTTGGGGACTCTGTTCTTGGGCTTATAGTTGCTGAATACCTTTTTGATGCATTCCCTGATAAAAATGAAGGTTTTCTTACCAAAGTACGTGCAAAACTTGTAAACAAAATTGCACTTGCTGATGCTGCGGATAAAATAAAATTAGGCAAATTTGTTCTTGTGAGTAAAAATCTTGCAGGTACATTTGCATCAGGTTCAAAAACAGTTTTATGTGATGCCCTTGAGGCATTAATTGGAGCTATTTATTTAGATAATGGAATCAACTCTGCTAAAGCCTTTATTCACAAAGTTTTAATTGCTCCAAATACAAAAGAAGGACTTTATTTAATTGATGAAAATTTCAAGAGTCAATTATTAGAGTATGCACAAGCTCATCGTTTAGAAAATCCATCATACGTAGTTACAAAAGAAGAAGGCCCACAGCATAATAGAATTTTTACGATTAACGTATACATTGGCAACGAAGAGTATGGTATAGGAACTGGTAAAAATAAAAAGAGCGCTGAACAAAATGCTGCACACGCTGCATTGAATAAAATTAATAATCTTCCAATTCTTCCATAATTTTCTTATTATTCTATATGACTTTAATCTAAAGCTATAAAAGCTTTTATTGTTATATTTAACCAAATTAGTTTAACATTAAATTATAGGTAAATATGTTTGACGAGCACTATAAAAAATCAAGGGAAGAATATTTTTCTAAAGTAGAAAAATCCAAAACAACAGGAATGAAGTTTACTTCTGTAAGCGGTAAAGACATTAAACCTTTATACACTCCTGATGACATAGAAAATATAAATTACCTTTCTGAAATTGGATTCCCGGGAGAATACCCATATACAAGAGGTATCCATAATAATGGATACAGAGGTAAAATATGGACAATGCGTCAGTTCGCAGGATTTGGCTCTCCTGAAGATACTAATGAAAGATTTAAATATTTGCTAAGCCATGGTCAAACAGGTTTATCAGTAGCTTTTGATTTACCTACTTTAATGGGATGGGATTCTGATTCTCCTATATCTAATGGGGAGGTGGGTATTTGCGGAGTTTCTATTTCTACTTT
>DASRWI010000008.1:0-22387 GCA_035654655.1 Ignavibacteriaceae bacterium
CTTCTCAGTGCCTTTTGGATGACCCCAGGGTTCATGCAAGACTTTATAACGCAGGGCATAGTATGCCTTGAAGTCCTCTCGCGTCTTCGGTGTTTTGATCTTGTACATGCTTCCTCTTAGTATTCTTCCTTACACTAATAAACAGCATGCAGGGTTTATTGGTCATGCTTATCTCGGAAGTTGGGTAAATATTGGAGCTGACACCAATTGTAGCGACCTTAAAAATAATTATGGACACGTAAAGATTTATGTTAGTGGCGAAATAGTGGATAGCGGTACACAGTTTCTAGGAGTTATGATTGGAGACCATACTAAAACTGCAATAAATACAATGTTTAATACAGGTACAGTTGTTGGTTTTTCCTGCAATATATTTGGTGCAGGATTTCCTGCAAAGTACCTTCCATCATTCTCCTGGGGTGGCAGTGATGCTGTTACTACTTACGATATTGAAAGAAGCATTGAAACAGGGAAAAGAGCAATGCTTAGAAGAAATAAAAAAATGTTGGAGACGGAAGAAAGACTTTTTAGAAAAGTTTTCGATTTAACCAAAATGGAAAGAAGAAAAAGAGGATATCCTTATTAATGAGCTTATTTGAAGAGCATAAAATAAAAGATCTGTATACTGGCGTTAGAGGTATAGCAGTAAAGATTTTAAATAGAGTTGAACGTACTGATTCATATTTAGATAAATTGTTAGACCAGGAATTAAGAAATAATGAATTATCTGGACAAGATAAAGCATTACTTTTTGAAATTGTTCATGGCGTTGTTAGATGGATGGGCAGGCTTGATTGGGTATTAAATGGTTTTTACAAGGGTCAATTCTCTAAGGCAATACCTAATTTAAAAAATGGTTTACGTGTTGCACTATATCAAATTTTATTTTTGGATAAAGTTCCTGACCACGCTGCTGTTAATGAAGCCGTAGAGTTTGTTAAAAAATTACAGGGGCAGAAACCTGCAGACTTTACAAATGCCATTCTTAGAAATATTATCAGGAACAAGAACGCCATTAGGTATCCTGACCCGGAAGAGGATTTAATAGGCTATTTAGCGTCATACTATTCACATCCATCCTGGATGGTTAAAAGATATTTAGAAAGATTTGGTAAGGAGAATGTTGAAAAGCTTTTAACTGCAAACAACGAACGTCCTTATTTAACTTTAAAAGTTAATACATTAAAAATTTCACCTGATGAATTTAAAAAGCTCCTTAATTCAGTAAATTTAAAATATAATCAAGGTAAACTTTTACCAGAATTTTTCAAACTTTTAAATTTAACCAATATTGTTAATTGGGAATATTTTAATGAAGGATTTTTTGATATTCAGGACGAAAGTGCCGGTTTAGCTTGTAAATTACTCAGTGTTGAACGTGGGATGAGAGTCCTTGATATGTGTGCAGCACCAGGAGGAAAATCATCGTTTCTTGCAGGACTTATGCATGATGAAGGAGAGATTATTTCCTTAGATAAATTTGAAAGCAGAGTTGGTATAGTTAAAAGAAACATAGAACGATTAGGATATAAATCAATCAATGCTATTGCTTTCGATGCTCTTGAATATGATAATGGAAAGTTCGATAGAATATTAGCAGATGTCCCTTGTTCCGGTACTGGTACTTTAGCTAAGAAACCAGATATTAAATGGAAGAAGGAATTACTTGATGTACGAAAGATGAATGAAATCCAATATCAATTATTAGAAAAAGCAGCAAGCTTAATTAAGGATGGGGGAGCTATTGTTTATAGTACTTGTTCTTTAGAACCTGAGGAAAATATTTTATTAGTAAAGAAATTCTTGAATAATCATCCGGAATTTAAATTACAGAATGCTGGAGAAGTCCTTCCTAAACAAGTTGTTGATGAGGAAGGATTTGTCCAAACATTTCCACACATTCACCAAACAGATGGTGCTTTTGCAGCTAAATTAATTAAAATTTAAAGTAAATAAATATGCTAGATAAATTTGCAGATGATTTAAAACATTGGCGTGAGGAAAAAGGCTTAACCTTACTTCAAGTTGCTACAAAAACTAAAATAGATATTAAAAAATTGGAAGCACTTGAAGATGGTGATTTTGCTTTCCTGCCTGAACTTTATATTAAAGCCTTTCTAAAAGATTATGCAAAAGCAATTGGATTAAAAGAACAATTTATATTAGAAAAATATGAAGCTGCAAAACAGGGAAAATATTTTGAACCTGAAAATCAAACAACAACACAACCAACAGCTGAAGAAAAAAAAGAAAAGAAAATTGAGAAGCCTGTTCCTGAACCTGTAAAATATATAAAAGCAAAAAAGGAAAAAACGAATCAATCATTTGATGCAGTTTCTTCAAAAATATCTGATATAAATAAAGGAACAAAAAACAATAATTTCTTTTTATTATTATCTATACTGGCCGGAGTTGTAATTATTGGTGTACTGATATATTATATTTTTATCGCTGGTGGTCCTGAAATTATGAAAGAGGGAGATTATGGTAAGGATTCGGTTGAAATGACAGCAGAGCAAGAGACTAATACAAACAATAGGTATGAAGAGGCTGCTCCAATTCAAAGCACAACAACCACTTCCACTCCAATTCAGCAAGATAGTTTAGTTTTAACCATCGCTGTAACATCTAATGCAAGATTAAGAATAAATCCTGACAGTACAAAAACTGAAGAGTTAGTAATTCCAAAAGATGAAAGCCGCACATTTAAGGCTGATAGAAATTTTACATTATTATTTTATAATACTTCAGCGGTTCGGTTGAACTTAAATAATAAAATTATAGATTACCAACCAAAGCAGTCTGTGGAGAAAATATTGCTTGATTCTACTTATACTTATAAGATGTTAAAGATTTATCCAAAGAAGAAGATTAATGAGCAGTCAGGTACAACAAAGAATTGAAGAATTAAGAGAAAAAATTCGTGAACATGATTATAGGTATTATGTATTAGCAGAGCCTGTAATTTCTGACCAGGAATATGATTTTTTATTAAAAGAGTTAGAGAAATTAGAGAATGAAAATCCTGATTTAATCACTCCGGATTCTCCGACTCAACGAGTTGGTAAAGATTTAGTAAAAGATTTTAAACCTGTTGTTCATATGATTCCCATGTTGAGTTTATCTAACACTTATAGTGAAGATGAACTTGTTGAATTCGACAGACGCGTAAGAGAAGGTCTTCCAGCAAATGAAAATGTTGAATATGTTGTTGAATATAAAATTGATGGGGCTTCAGTAAGCCTGCATTATGTAGATGGCAAATTAGTTACTGCTGCTACGAGAGGTGATGGTGTTGTTGGGGAAGAAATAACTTCAAACATTAAAACTTTAAGAACAATTCCGCTTACAATTAAAAAAATTATTTCAACAGAGTTTACTTTAAATGACATTGAAGTACGTGGTGAAATATTTATGAAGATTGATGACTTCAAAAAACTTAATGAAGACAGAGCTTCAAAAGGAGAAAGACTTTTTGCAAATCCAAGAAATTCTGCAGCAGGTACAATTAAAATGCAGGACCCAAGAATTGTAGCAAAAAGAAAATTAAATATGATTGCTTATACTCTCGTAAGCATTGAAGAAGATTTTAATTCACAATCAGAAAATCTTGATATTCTTCGTAAAGCCGGATTTAATGTTAACAAGGAAACTCATCTTTGCAAAAACCTGAATGAAGTTTTAAAAGTAATAAAGAAATTAGAAGAAAAAAGAAATTCATTACCTTATGAAATTGATGGTGCTGTCATAAAAGTTAATTCAGTAAGACAGCAAAGAATTTTAGGCAATATTGCTAAAGCTCCAAGATGGGCAGTAGCATTTAAGTTTAAGGCAAAGCAAGCTTATACCATATTAAATAAAATAACCTGGCAGGTGGGAAGATTAGGAACTTTAACTCCGGTAGCTGAACTTGAACCTGTTCTGCTTGCAGGCTCAACTATAAGCAGGGCGACTTTACATAATTATGATGAGATATTAAGAAAAGATATTCGTGAAAAAGATAAAGTGATAATTGAAAAAGGCGGAGACGTAATTCCCAAAGTTGTTGCTGTTGTTACAAGTGAAAGAAGTAAAGACAGTAGGGAAGTAGTGCCACCAACAAATTGCCCTGAATGCGGAGCAAAATTATTTCATCCTGAAGGAGAAGTTTCCTATTATTGTGAAAATACTGAATGTCCCGCGCAAATTAGAGGTAGATTAGAACACTTTGCATCTCGCGGTGCAATGGATATTGAAGGATTAGGTGAAGCTTTAATTGACTTATTTGTTAATTTAGGTTATATAAAGACATATCATGATATTTATGATTTAAAAGATAAGAAAGATGAATTAATAAATATTGAACGTCTTGGGATAAAAAGTATCGAAAATTTATTAAAAGGAATTGAAGAAAGTAAAAAAAGTCCTTTCCATAAAGTACTTTATGCGATAGGAATAAGATATGTAGGTGCAGGAGCAGCAAAAAAACTTGCTTCGCACTTTGGTTCAATTGATGCCTTAATGAATGCAACTGAAGAAGATATTACCAATATTCACGAAATTGGACCAAGTATTAGCAAGAGTGTAAAAAAGTTCTTTACTGATGACCATAATATTAGTATGATTAATAAGCTAAAAGAACATGGTTTGAACTTCAATGAAGAGAAAAAGGAAGTCAAGGATAATTTTTTCTTAAATAAAACTTTTGTTTTGACCGGAACATTAACAAAATTCTCAAGGGAAGAAGCCGGTGAAAAAATTATTAATTTAGGAGGTAAAGTGACTTCAAGTGTGAGCAAAAAAACCGATTATGTAATTGCCGGAGAAAATGCCGGATCAAAATTAACTAAAGCAGAATCATTGGGCGTTAAGGTTATTAATGAAGATGATTTTGAAAAATTATTAGGAGATTCCGTTTAGAATATGGGTATATTAGATAACATAAAAGATAAAATTGCATTAGGATTAGTAAATAAAGAACTTAAGAAAAATGAATTTTTAGATAGGTCATTTGCTACAGCATTCAGAAAATCTTTTTCATTTTTTGTTATTATGCCAACTGCTGATCCCGATTTTCATCATTCATTTGAAGTTTTAAGAGGATTAGATTCAAATAAGAAAACATTAACAATATTTTTAAATGATTTTAAAGTAAGTTTACTTCCACAAGTTTATAGAAGATTTGCAATGGATTATAATATTGAAGATATAAGTAAACTTAACCTTCCTTCAAAAAAATTAGTGGAAAAAGTTACCAATTTAAGCTATAATGCAGTTATAGATTTAAATCGAGATGAGAACGTATTCTGCAGTTACATAACATCTATAGTTAATTCACCAATAAAAATAGGATTTCACAAGGCCAATGGTGATAGATATTATAACATGCAAATTGTAGATACAGGACAAAACCCGGAAAGTACTTATAAAAATTTTATAAATTCCATACAAATGTTTTAAGGAATATCTAATGAACTTCGAAACTAAAAAGATAGATGATATAACCATTTTTAAGTTAAATGAAAAAAGGTTAGATGCAAATATATCGGGATTAGTTAAAGGAGAATTTACAATTTTATTAAAAGTTGAAGGTGCTAATAAACTAATAGTTGATTTAAGTTCAGTAGAAACTTGTGATTCATCAGGATTAAGTGCAATACTTGTAGCAAATAGAATAATCAATTCAGTTAATGGCAAAATGAGGATTGCTGCCCCTTCAGAAAAAGTTCATTCATTAATCAAAATAACCCAGCTCGATAGAGTTCTCCCTGTATGTGAAACAGTTCAGGAAGCATTTGAAGAACTAAATAAGGATTGAAAGGATAGAAAATAGTTGGAGGGTCCAATTATCGATTATGTTATAATTGCTGTCTATTTAATTGGTGTAACAGTAGTCGGAATTATAATTGGTGGAAGACAAAAAACAGCTAAAGATTATTTTCTTGGCGGAAAACAGATGTCCTGGTGGTCAGTTGGATTTTCAATTGTTGCCAGCGAAACAAGTACACTTACCTTTATCAGCATTCCTGGTTTAGCATACAAATCAAATATGTTTTTCTTACAGTTGGTCTTCGGCTATTTTATAGGAAGACTATTGGTTAGTGTTATTTTTATTCCTGCCTATTATAAAGGTGACCTTGAAACTGCATATGATTTTCTTGGAAAAAGATTTGGACTATCATTAAGAAAATTTACCTCAACTGTTTTTATTACAACAAGAGTTCTTGCATCCGGAGTAAGATTATTTGCAACAGCTATTCCTGTTCACATAATTACAGGGTGGAGCTATCCTGTTAGCATTTTAGTCATAGGTTTATTTACTCTTATCTATACTTATGTAGGCGGACTTAAGGCAGTAGTTGCAATGGATGTAGTGCAACTGTTTATTTATTTGGGCGGAGCAGTAATATCAATGTATATTATTCTTCACGGACTGCCGAATGGATTTAATGATGTTATTGCTTATGCATCTCCGGATAATAAATTTGCAATCTTCAATTTAGATTTTGGAAATAGCTTTCTTGATTTTATTTATTCGCCATATACTTTAATTGGTGGACTGCTCGGTGGTACGTTCTTAACAATGGCTTCTCACGGAACTGATCAATTATTGGTTCAAAGGTTATTAGGATGCCGAACAAAATGGGATAGTCAAAAAGCTTTAATGCTTGATGCATCTTTTATTGTTTTACAATTTGCATTCTTCTTAATTCTAGGTTTATGCCTTTTTGCATTTTATGGTGGAGTATCTTTAGAACAGCTTGGATTAAAATCTACTGATGAAATCTTTCCAAAGTTTATCATAGAAAATCTACCCACAGGAATATCAGGAATTGTAATAGCAGGGGTACTTGCATCTGCAATGGGAACATTATCATCATCAATAAGTTCATTAGCTTCATCGACATATTTGGATTTATTCAAAGCATCTGCCAAAGAAAAGATGACTGAGAAGAAACAAATATTCTGGTCAAGGATATTCACACTTATTTGGGGAGTTATACTTATTGGCGGGGCAATGCTGTTTACATCAACCAAAAATCCAGTTGTTGAATTAGGATTAAAGATAGCTTCATTCACTTATGGTGGTTTACTTGGTACTTTCTTCTTAGGATTATTATTCAAGAAGGTTGATCAGCGTGAAGCATTCATAGGATTCATTGCAGGTATTTTAATAATGATAGCTGTAATCTTCTTTACACGAATTGATTTTACCTGGCATACATTAATCGGTTGCCTTACAACTATAGCGGTAGGTAATTTGATGAATAGGGTGTTGAAATAAGTAGCCCCTAGAAGAAAGGGTCATAGGAGCGAATCCCAAAGAGATAAAGTGTCGCAATCTCAAATGATTTGAGATTGCATCGTAAAACTTCTAGCAACAACAACATTAAAGAAAAAAATTATCTTCTAAAATTTCCTTACTTTATCTTTTCCTTTTAATCTTCTTTTTTATTAAAATACATCTACAATTATTTTTTATTTTTCAATAATCTCATTTAAATATGCAGCTCACTATAATAGATATAATCGTAATTGCCCTTTACTTCATTTTTAATCTTGCCATTGCTTTATTTTTAAGAAAACGAGCAACAAAAAGTGTCGATGATTTTTTTATTTCCGGCAGAAATGTTACCTGGTGGTTAGCAGGTACATCAATGGTTGCAACTACTTTTGCTGCCGATACTCCTTTGGTTGTTACCGGTCTTGTTGCTAAGAATGGTATTGCAGGCAACTGGATTTGGTGGAGTATGGTTTTCAGCGGAATGCTTACTGTTTTCTTCTATGCTAAGCTTTGGAGAAGAGCAGGTGTTTTAACTGATGTTGAGTTTGCTGAAATAAGATATTCAGGTAAACCGGCGGCTTTCTTAAGAGTTTTCCGTGCAATTTATTTGGGAATTCCCATTAACCTTATCATTATGGGATGGGTTAATCTTGCCATAGTAAAAATTATGATGTCGGTTTTAGGCGTTGGTAAAATTGAAGCATTGGTTATTGCTTTAGTCATTATGTTTATAACTGCTTCAATTTCTACTTTATCTGGATTATGGGGTGTTCTTTGGACAGATATGTTCCAGTTTGTATTAAAGATGGGTATGGTTATCCTACTTGCAGTTTTTGCAGTACAAGCATCTGGAGGAATGGGTACTCTTATTTCTGATTTACATAAGCTTGACCAGCAACGTGACCCCTCATCTTCAATTTTAAGTTTTGTCCCCGATTTGAATTCAACCTGGATGCCTCTAATTACATTCCTTGTTTATATTGCAGTCAACTGGTGGGCTTCCTGGTATCCTGGTGCTGAACCAGGTGGCGGCGGGTATGTTGCTCAAAGAATTTTTTCAGCTAAAGATGAAAAGAATTCTTTACTTGCTACTTTGTGGTTTAACATTGCTCATTACGCATTGAGACCTTGGCCCTGGATTATTGTTGCTTTAGTTGCAGTAGTCAGATACAGCAATGACCCTCAATTTATTGCTGACCCTGAATCAGGTTATGTAAGAATTTTAATGACTGACTTACCTGCTTATCTTAGAGGACTTATGATTGCAGCATTTGCTGCTGCTTATATGTCAACTATAGGTACTCAATTAAATTGGGGTGCAAGTTATATTGTTAATGATGTTTACAAGAGATATATACCGGGTAAAGACCAAAAACATTATGTCAAGTTTTCGCAAGTAGTAACAATGGGATTAATGATTTTATCTGCAATTGTTACTTTTTATATGGATTCAATTGCAGGAGCTTGGAAATTCCTAATGGCAATTGGTGCAGGTACAGGTATGGTTTATATTTTAAGATGGTTCTGGTGGAGAATAAATGCATGGAGTGAAATCTCAGCTATGGCTGCAGCATTTATAACTTCATTGGTTTTACAATTTGGATTTGGCTTTAGTGAAGGAGACCCAAAAGGTTTTGCTTACTTATTATTATTTACAACTTTAGTTACATCAGCAGTTTGGTTGATTGTTACCTTTTTAACTCAACCCGAACCAAAAGAAAAATTATTATCCTTCTATGAAAGAGTAAGACCAAATCCTGCTATGTGGGGTCCAATTGCTAAATTGTCAAAGATAAAACCTTCAAAAGATGGTATATTCAATCTGTTCAATTGGCTTCTTGGCGTAGCAATGATTTATGCTATCTTGTTCGGTACTGGAAAGATGCTGCTTGAAAATATGTTACAAGGAATTATTCTCACGGTTGCAGGTATTGTTATGGCATTCCTGATTTATTATAGGATAAATAAAAAAGGTTGGGAATCCTTAAACTAATATGGATATTTTTTGATGGTTAATAAGATTCTTAAAGATTTAAAACTTATTCTATTTGACTTAGATGGTACATTGCTTGCTGAGGATGGTACGATAGGGGAAAAGACTAAATATTATGTTAAAGAACTTAGAAATAAGGGAGTGGAGTTCACATTTGCAAGTGGAAGACTCCATTCTGCAATTTTGGATTATGCAAAAGAATTAGATATTACTCTTCCGATTATTTCTTTGGATGGATGTTTGTTAAGGAAGATTACTAACAACGAAATTGTTTTTGAATCTTTTGTAAAAGAAAAACACGTAAAAAGAGCTTTAAATTATTCAACTAATTTTGTATTAAATATTGCATTATGTCACGCAGATGCTATTTATTTTACTGAAAATAATTCTGTAATTCCTCAAATTATGGATAAATTTGGTGCCAGATATGAAGAAGTTAAGTCTTATGATAATTATCTTGATAAAACTTTGGAAGTGGTAATTGCATCGGATAATAAAGATGCTATAAAATATGTTCAGCAAAGAATGATGGAGCCTTATTGCTGGGGATTAAATAATTCTTATTTTAAATCTCAAAGTCACGAGGGTATTTATTATTTAGAATTAAGAAAGAAAGGAAGCAGCAAAGGTAAAGGTTTTTTAAGACTAATAAAGGAATTAAAGATTAAACAGAAAAATGCTGCTATTATTGGTGACTGGTATAATGATATTAGTTTGTTCGAAACTAATGCATTAAAAGTTGCCGTTAAAAATGCAGTACCTGAAATCAAACGTATGGCTGATATAATTACTGATTTAACTAACAATGAAGATGGTGTAAGCGAATTTCTTGAAATGGTTTATAAAGCTAAGCAATAAGAATGGCTGAAGAAAAACATTTTAACATAAGAACAAGCAGAAGAATAAAATTCTTAATAGGATTTATTAATGTTCTTCTTATAGTATTTATGTTTCCAAGGGGTGAATCTCTTGAATCAGAAATTACTGTAGGTTCAATATGGCTTGATGAAGACCTTATAGCATCCTTTAGTTTTCCAATCCTCAAAGATCCCGATATTTATAACAAAGAAATTGAACAAGCAATAAAAAATGTTTATCCTATTTACACTCTTGATGAAGAACTTAGCAAGAATATGATGGATTCATTAAGGACTTACAACAAACATTTGCTAAAAGTAATTGATAGTGTTAACTCAAGACCTGAACTTGCCAATTTTAATCTTAGTTTTATAAGTAATGAAAGTTTTAACATCCTAAAGAGTATAAGAAGGCAGGAAAAACAGGACGGTTATAAAGGTCCAAGGTTAAGAGAGTTGCTTTCAATGAGTGAAAGTATACTTTCAATACCTTATCAGAGAGATGTTATTGAACCTAAGGGTTTGGCTCCAGATAGTATTGGTGTTAGAAGAGGAAAAAACATAGACCATATTGAACGATATAAAAACTTTCTTGATATATCCAATGCCAGGTATATTGTTTCCAATGAGTATATGAAAAGAAATATACCGTTTGACGCCAAAAAGGCAATGATAGAATACACTAATCATTTTCTTATCCCAAATGTAAAATTTGATGAAGAGCTAACCAGTATTGAACTTGAACAGGCAAAGGATAATGTATCGCGACACCAGGGAATTGTAAATGAGAATGAAAGAATTGTTGGTAAGCACGAAAGAATTACTAATGATATTAAATTAAAGATTGATTCCTATAAGGAAGCAAAGGGAGAAAGAATAGGTGAAGAAGGATTAATTTTTCAGTTCATTGGAAAATTCCTGCATATATCTTTCTTGCTTGCATTATTATCAATCTATATTTATTTATTTAGAAAAAAGATTTTTTATAACAATGAAAAATTAATTTTAATTTCTATCAATATTATTTTCTTCTCATTCTTGACTTTTTTGACAAACCAATTGACTATTAATGCACCGATACATTTTCTGATATTCATTCCGGCAGCTTCGATAATTCTAACAATAATGTTTGATTCCAGAGTAGGATTTTACAGTACAGTAATTATAGCATTAATAACAGGAGCATTGAGAGGAAATGATTATTCGTTTGCAGGAATTCATTTATTCTCAGGTGCATTAGCGGTTTATACAGTTAGGGATATTAAAAACAGAAATCAGATATTCCGTTCGTTCTTATATATTTTATTAGGTTATGCATTAACAATATTAGCATTTGGATTGGAAAGATTTGAATCTGTAAATTCAATGGCTATAGAGTTAAGTTTTGCATTAACTAATGCAATTATCTCTCCTGTTTTAGCTTATGGATTATTAATATTCTTTGAAAGAGCATTTAGAATAACAACTGATTTAACCTTGGTTGAATTAGCAAATTTTGACCGGCCTATTCTCAAAGACCTTGCAAGGAAAGCTCCCGGAACTTTTACGCATAGTATGACGATGGGAACCTTATGTGAAGCAGCAGCTGAAGTAGTTAGAGCAAATCCATTACTTGCAAGAGTAGGAGCATACTATCACGATATAGGAAAAATAATTACGCCTCAAAACTTTGTTGAAAATCAATTAAACAACAGCAACATTCATGAGAATCTTAAACCTGAAGAAAGTGCTGAACTCCTTAAAAGGCATATTGAAGAAGGTATTGAACTGGCAATAGAGAATAAACTTCCTGTTGAAATAATTGATTTTATTCCAATGCATCACGGAACTACTGTAATGTCCTTCTTTTATGAAAAGGCAAAAAAGATATACGGTGAAGAAAATGTTAACATTGAAGATTTTAGATATAAAGGACCTAAACCAAATACTAAAGAAGCTGCAATAATTATGCTTGCTGATGGTTGTGAAAGTGCAGTAAGGTCAATTGAAAATCCTGATGCAACTAAAGTTGAAAATGTTATTAGTAAAATTATTCAAGGCAGAATAGATGATAAGCAACTTGATGAAGCTCCAATAACTTTCGGAGACATAAACAAAGTAAAAGAAGTGTTCGCAGGTATATTATTGGGACAGCATCATCGAAGAATAAGGTATCCACAGCAGGAAGAGATGGAAAAAGGAGTGGAGAAAAAAGATTAATGAAAGATTTTATCAGCGAATATTTATCTTCCTTGAAGTTTGAAAAAAACCTTTCTGAAAATACTATCAGTTCCTATAATAATGATTTAAAAACTTTTACTGATTTTTTGGAAAATAAAAAAATCCAAGATTTTAATGATGTTAAGTTTGATGATGTAAACAGTTTTTTTTCTGAACTTAATAAAATAGGATTGTCATCATTATCTGCTGCCAGATATTTTTCTTCACTAAAAGGATTCTTCCTTTATCTTGCAAAAAACAAGTACATTGAAGAAAATCCATTAACTAAAATGGATGCTCCTAAAATTTCAAGAAATTTACCAACTGTTTTATCGGTTAATGAAGTTTTAAAAATCCTTGAAGCACCTGATTGCAATGATGTTTTAGGATTAAGAGATAAAGTTGTTCTTGAAGTTTTATATGCCTGCGGAACGAGAGTATCTGAATTGCTTAATCTAAAATTGAATGATTTATTTCTTGATGATGAAATTATAAGAGTTTTTGGTAAAGGTTCAAAAGAAAGAATTATTCCAATTGGAGGTGATGCAATATTCTGGATAAAAGAATATTTAATTAGAAGCAGAATACATCTTGCAAAAAACAATAAAAGTGAAAATTATCTTTGTCTAAATAATAGAGGAACTAAACTTTCACGTATGGGTATTTGGAAAATTATTGCAAGATATACTCTCGAAGCAGGAGTAAAAAAAGATGTACATCCTCATACATTTAGGCATTCTTTCGCTACCCATTTGCTTGAAGGTGGTGCTGACCTCCGTGCGGTTCAGGAAATGTTAGGACACGTAGATATTTCCACAACTCAAATATATACTCACATAGATAAGGAATATATTAAGCAGGAACATAAACAATATCATCCGAGGGGTTAATGGCTGATATTCAAATTGATCCTAAATTAATTAATTTTCTTACACTACTGCCATTGTTTTTTATATCAATTGCATTTCACGAATTTGCACATGGTTTTGTTGCACATAAATTTGGTGATGACACAGCAAAAAATGCAGGCAGATTGACTTTAAATCCTATTAAGCATATTGATATTTTCGGAACAATCATAGTTCCCATTTTTGCTTATGTATCAGGAATGCCTGTTATTGGGTGGGCTAAGCCCGTTCCGGTTGATAGAAGGAATTTTAAAAATCCTTTAAAGGATGATTTAAAGGTTTCTTTTGCAGGACCATTTTCAAATTTTCTTTTATCTGTTTTAGTATTGATAATATTTATTATACTCTTTCATGCAGGGGTAGAGGTTAATAATAGGTTTGGTAATATTTTAATTTATGGTATTTATATAAATATATTTTTGTTTTTATTCAACATTCTTCCAATTCCTCCACTTGATGGTTCATATATTGTGTATGATATTTTTCCGAATAAAGTAACAGCATGGCTACTTAAGCCAGGATTTTTTGGAATTTTTCTTTTAATGTTTTTAATTTATTCTCCTCTATGGAAGTATTTTATGCAATTTGTGAACATTATTTTTTCAACTTATTTACACTTGGCAGGATTTAATGAAATATAAATATTTATTATTATTAATTATTAGTATTATCGCAATAAATTGCAGCAACGAAAAAAAAGCACAAAAAACCAAAGATATAAGTTCTCTCAAAACAGAAAAATTTTTATTTGTTGGAATTTATAATAATTCATCTGCATTAATGGAATATGACTTAATTAAATTTAAATCCAAACCTATTTGGAAAAGTAATAACGAGAAAGTAATTGATTTGTCTTTAGCAGATGATGGTAAAAGCGGGTTTATGGTTACTGCAGCTGATTATGGAAGAACTGGTCTTTATCCATTTGTTAACAATGCAAAATTATATTTAATTAAACCGGAAGAAAATAAATATGATTTTATAACCAATCTTGGAACAGGCATTCAGGTTATAACTAATTGGCAGTCTGATAATACTTACCAGGTTATATTGAATTCAATTGATATTTCAGTTGCTGGATATGTAAAAAGTAATTCCAGATTTTACAATATTTCAGGTAAGCAGATTATGGAAGAAAACAGAATTTATGATTTATCCAAAGAAGGATTTCCTACTCCACCTGAAAAAAGAATTAAATCTCAATCATACACCAACAAATATTCTATCTTCTATGCTGATTCAAACAGAATTAATTTAACCATTAAAAATAATGAAACTGAAGAGAGGAATTTAGTTACTTATGTTGAGGGAAAAGTTAACGATGTAGATTGGTCTTATAATGATGATTATTTAATCCTTTCGATTGTAAATATTTCCAATGATATGCCTAACTCAAGAATAATTATTTATTCAACATCTGAAAAGAAAATTATTAAAGATTGGAAAAGCACAGGAGGAAGTAATTTTAGAATAATTGGTGACCTTTTGATTTACGATACTGGATTCAGACCCAATAGCAAAATAAATATTTACAATCTTGAAAAGAAAAGAAACATCAGCACTGTTGAATTGAAAGATGGATGCGGACTTAATAATATTCCGGAAAAACCTGATTACGATATTTAATCCAAGTAAGTGAAAGATAAAATAAAAATAAGAGAGTATTTAAAGAGTTTAGATAAACCAAAAGTTCTAATCGTTCGTGAAGGTTTAATTGGAGATATAGTTTTTATAACTCCTTTGTTAACTAAATTAAAAAAATATTTGCCGAATGCTGTTGTTGACTTTGTTGTAAGTGAAATATCAAAAACATTATTAAACAATTTTAATAATGTTGGTGAAGTTTTTGGATTAAAAAGATATACCCCGTTGATGAAACAATTATCTTTTTACTGGAAGCTGAGAAAAAAAAAGTATGATGTCGTATTTGTTCAAGAGGTTAACACACATTATACACTAATGGCAAAGTTGACTGGTACTAAATATATTATAAGCTATATAAATCAATATAGTTTTTTGCAAAATGTAAGTGTAGAAAGAAAAGGGCATGCGGTTGAGGCTGAGCAGAAAACAGTAAATTATTTATTTGATGATAATGAAATAGCGGGAACTGCATTAAAGCTTAGTGAAGATGAAATAAAAGATGGTGAGCAGTTATTAAATCAAAATGGAATAAAAAAAGATGATTTAATTATCTGCATTCATCCAGGATGCAGTGAACAGAATTCAGTCCGTGATTGGATAAATGAAAGATTTGCATCTTTATGTAATAGGCTTATTAATGATTTTAATGCAAAAATAATTTTTACCGGAATAAATAAAGATAAACCAGATATAGATGAAATTAGAAGTTTAGTTAATTCTAATACTATTAACTTCTGTGATAAATTAAATTTAAGACAAGCAGCAGCCATATATAGTTTTTGTACTTTGGTAATTGGACCTGATACCGGTACATTGCATATGGCAAATGCAGTAGGAACTCCCATATTGATGTTAATGGGTTATGCTGACGAAAAGGATACTGGTCCATATGACCTTACAGGCAGATCAAAGGCTGTTCACGTGGAACTTGATTGCTTACCGTGTAAACATATTGAACCTAAGCCTGAAAGGTGGGATATTTGTAAAAACAAAAGACCGGTTATTTGTATGGAAATGCTTAGTGTTGAACAGGTTTACAATGAAGCATCAAAGATTATAAACAATAGATTATTAGTGTGAATACTTATTTAAGAATATTAAAGTTCGTAAAACCTTATTGGAAGCATCTGACCTTTTCAATAATATGTACAATTCTATTCGCCTTATTAAATGGTTTATCTATTTACTTGACCATACCATTGCTGCAGACACTTTTTCAGGAAGGAACAAAAGCTGCAACAAATACAAATGTAACTGATTCAGCTTCGAGCATATTACCGCAATTCATTGTTGATATAAAAGATGGTGTTAATTATTGGTTTAATAATTTTGTCTTTCAAGGGACCAAAATTGATGCATTATTAAGAATTTGCGTTCTTGTTCTTTTTACATTTTTATTGAAAAACATTTTTGGTTATATGCAGGCATACTTTCTTGCTCACGTTGAACAGGGAGCAATGAAAGATTTAAGAAATAAAGCTTATGACCATCTTCAAAGATTACCTATAAGTTATTACAAGCAGGAAAAAACAGGTAATTTAATTTCGAAAATTATTAATGATGTTAATATAGTTCAGGGGAGTATTGCTGCAACATTTTTAAATCTTATCAGAGAGCCTTTATCAATTATTGTTTTCCTGGGAATTGCAATAGGAATTAGTTGGCAGTTAACTTTAGTCTCATTTATTATTCTGCCTTTTATAATGTTCATAATTACTTCCATTGGTTTAAGATTGAGAAAACACAGTTCAATTATTCAAGCTAAAATGGGAGATATTACGAGTATACTCCAGGAGACAATAAGCGGAGTAAAAATTGTTAAAGCGTTCTCTATGGAAGATTATGAAAGAAATAAATTTAAGAAGGAAACATATAATTATTTCAAACTTCTTTTAAGAATAACAAGAGTGAGAAATTTATCATCACCTATTACAGAAATTCTAAGTGTAATAGTGGGAGTCATCATTATTTACTATGGCGGTATTTTAGTTCTTCAGGAAGGAACAATAACAGCGAGTGAATTCCTTGGATTTTTATTTGCAATCTTCCAGATGATGCCTCCTATTAAAGAACTAAGTGGTGTAAATAATAGAATCCAGGAAACAAGTGCAGCTGCTGATAGAGTCTTTCAAATTATTGATATTGAACCTGCAATAAAAAATATTGAAAATCCAATAACTCTAAAGTCGTTTAGCAATTCAATAATTTTTGATAACGTAAGTTTTAAATATGAAGATGCTGAAGAAGATGAATATGTTTTAAGAAATATAAATCTTAAAGTAAATAAGGGTGAAATACTTGCCTTAGTTGGTCCAAGTGGAGGAGGTAAAACAACCTTTGTTGATTTGCTTCCAAGATTTTATGATACAACAAGCGGCAGAATATTAATAGATGGCATTGATATTAAAAAGGTTGATTTAGATTCATTACGCAGAAAAATGGGAATTGTTACTCAGGAAACTTTTTTGTTCAATGAATCTATTGAAAAAAACATTGCATATGGATTAGATGACATCAATCGTGATGAAGTAATTGAAGCAGCAAAAATGGCAAACGCGCATAATTTTATTATGGCTATGCCTAATAAATATGAAACCGTCATAGGAGATAGGGGAGTTAAACTTTCAGGTGGACAAAGACAAAGACTTTCCATTGCACGCGCTTTGCTTAAGAATCCTGAAATTATGATTTTTGATGAAGCCACTTCAGCTTTGGATAATGAATCAGAAATTCTTGTTCAGGAAGCTATCGAAAGATTGATGGAAAATAGAACAACCTTTGTTATTGCTCATAGATTAAGCACGATAAGAAACGCATCAAAGATTATTGTAATTGACAGAGGAAGAATTGTTCAGGAAGGTACTAATGAAGAATTGCTGAGAGTTGATAAAGGGCTTTATAAAAAATTATATGAAATGCAGTTTAAAGACGAATAAAATATTATGGAAGAAAATAATAAAATAGTAAAAATAGTTGATGGTTTAATACTGACGTTTATGGTTATTTTTCTTGTCAGTTTAACAAATTCGATTTTTGTAAATCAACTGGGCTATTATGGGTGTCTGCTTTTAATTTTATTCAGAGGTATGTATTTAAAGAAAAATCCTTTTTCTAAAACCGGGTTAGAATACGCTTTTCTTTTCTTCATAGCTGCAGAGTTGATAAGCTTAATATTTTCCATAGATCCTCAGCAGGCATTGCATAATATGCTTAAGAGGGTTTTAATCATCCCTATTGTTTATGTGATTGTGGCTTCGGCAAAAAATACTAAGCAAGGAAGAAACTTTTTTTACATATACATTGGAGCATCATTAGTTACAATTATAATATATTTATTCTTTTCTTATAAGTATTATATAAATAATTTATATAATATAACCGGCTCGGGTCCAAGTATATTCCAATACCCAATTACTGCTGGAGAAATTTTAAGTTTTACAGCAATATTTTTATTCGCATTTCTATTGAATGAAAAAGGTACACTGAAACAAAAAGGATTTACTTTAGCATTATTCTTAATCTCCTGCGCTGCTTTATTCTCTACATATAAAAGAACATCCTGGCTTGGTGCTGCATTTGGGATTTTATCAATAATAATTCTAAGAAAACAATGGAAAATATTATTTGTTTTTGGAGCTATCGTTGCGCTTATTTTGGTTGGTTCGAAAAATATTAGTGAGGTAAATTACTATAAGATAAACAGGAATTTTTTAGTTAAGCAGCAAACAATAGATACAAAGGGGAGAGCTGTAAGTCTCGTAAAAAACAATAATAAAATTCTAATTGCTGACTACGAAAATGGGATTAAAGAAACTAATGGTAATGAACTTACTGAAAAATTAAAACTTCCTTCACCGGTAGTTACACTTAATAAATTAAGCAGCAGATATTTTCTTGCTCAGCTTTTAGATACAAGATTTGTTCTAATTGAAAGAAAAACTTCAGGGAGTATGAGTGCTGTCAAAGAATTTTTATCTCCAGGTTACACGAGCAATTACTCAATATTAAATAATAATTTATTTGTGCTTGATAAGGATAGTGGATTAACAATATTTACTAATATTATTTCTGATTCTACTGCTCATAGATATCCTCAAGTTACTGGAGATTATATCTTTACCGATTCAATTAATATTGCTGTTTTCAGCAATGGGACAGGTTTAAATATTTATGATAAAAATTTAAATAAAAAAGTTGAAGGAAAATTTAAAAAAGCTAATTATGTTTTTTATGATAATGGTGAAGTCTTGGTTGCACGTCAAAACAGGTTAGTCCTTTTTAGATATGATAGTACTTTGGTAAAGGTTGATTTTAATGATGACATTCAAAAAATATACAATATTAAAAAAGAAAATGATGAATATTTAATTACCACATTGAACAAGAAACTCTACATTGTTAAAAATACTCAGTTTAAATTAAATATTCTTCATAGTTTCATTTTGGATTATGTTCCTGCTGATGTTGTTTTAACTAATGATGCAATTGTATTATCAAATGTAAAACAAAGCAGAATACTTAGTATATTCGATCCTTATCACCCTGCAAATGCCGGTCGCATTTCTTTCTGGAAGGCGGGGTGGAAGATGTTTTTAGATAGACCAATAACAGGTTTGGGCGACATTGATTTAAACAAACCGTTTACAGAATATAAAACAAAATACGATAAAGAAATTCAGGGACATCTTCATAATAATTTTATACACATTCTTGCGGTGTTGGGAATAATAGGTTTAGCGGCATTTGTTTATCTGCTATATAGAATGTTCATAGTAAATATGAAAATATATCAATCATATGGATTCAATTCTCCATTTTTATCTTCATATGCCTTAGGAACTTTAGGTGCTTTTTTTGCTTTTATATTTGCAGGATTAACCGAGCTAAATTTCTTTGACCACGAAATTGCAACCTTACTGTACTTTACTTTCGGATTGAACTTTGCTTTGTATATGTTGAATAAAAATAAGATTTAGACTATTCTTCATTAGGTAATTTGGGGAACCCTGATAAATTTAAACTTTTGTAAGCACCTTTTTTATCATCAGGGTGAGGAGAGTATCCAAGTATTGTTATTTCACCTTTTCCAGGACCGTAAGCCCAAAATATTCTTCCAGCAGCGGGAGTATTATTTACAATATATGACTGCCAGATTTTTATACCATTCTCTTTTGTAAGCTCAAATATCTCATGTGAATGAAGGCTATTATGCTTTGGGCTGCAACATAATAACTTCATTGTCTTTACTATCTGCTTAAAAATTTTTAAATCTTTTTTAGAGATTGTATTATCGCGATAATTATTTACTAAATTGTTCCAAAATTTTTCAAATTCAGGTTGACCAAGTCTAATTTTAAATCCCAAATGTTATTCCTTATCAAAATCAAATTCATCGAGATTAATTGGCTTGGAGGCTTTGCCCTTTTTTAGGTTCTCTACTGATTTCTTTATCATTTTATAAGTATTTTCTGATATGGAATCAAGATCAACCAGAATTTGTGGCTTTAAGATAATAGTACCATCTTTTTTGACACGAACCTTATAATGATAGAACTTACTTTCTCTTAATGTCAAACGATTTTTATTATCAAGTTTTGCAGAATATTCTTTTACTACTTCCTTCATATAAATCCTAAATTTAAATATTAACCAAAGTGGGAAATCCCACAAATGAATTTATAAATTATGATTGATAAAATCAAGCTTTGCCATAATAAAAAAGATGACATTGTAGTGAATGTCATCTTCTATAACACGTTTTATTTAATATTATTTAAATCTTTATTCCCATTTCTTTTACAATATTATCGGCTCCTGAGATTTTTTGTGCAACCCAAAATACAAATCTCATATCAACTCCTATTGAACGACTATAATCATCACTCCAGGCATAATCATTTATTGTGGCTTCAAAACCACGGTCATAATTAACACCAATAATTTCACCATAAGCATTTAATACAGGACTACCAGAGTTTCCCCCGCTTGTATCAGTGTTATATAACATTGCAACAGGGACATCATTTAATTTCTTGTCCTTAAATCTTCCGTAATCTTTATTGTTATAAAGTTCAACTAATTTTTTGTTTATCTTATAATCACCATCTTCAGTACCTTTTTCAACTATTCCTTTTAATGAAGTTAGCGGTGAATAATAAGTAGCATCTGCAGGAGAATAACCTTTGATGTATCCGTAAGTTAATCTTAATGTACTGTTTGCATCAGGCACAAATGTTTTGTTAAGATACATCCTTTTAACATCCATAAATTGAGCAAGCAAAACATTTAACTTACCTTGATTATCAGAGTTAATCTTTATCAATTCTCTTTCTGTTTCTTTAAGGTCACTTACAAAATCTAAAAGTGGGTCATTCACTTCATTAATTCTTTCATCAGATGAATTTAGTAAGGTGAAATATTTTGTTGAATCTAAAAGAATAGAATTTTCATAAAAATTATTTACAAGGTCTTCTACATTTCCATTTCTGAAATATTCCAATGCTTTTACATTTTTGAACTCAGGTAATGTCAATGCTTCAGTGATGAATTTTTTAAATATCTCTTTATCTGCTTGAGGGAAGAGAGTTTTATATTGAGAATTTATTGTTGATATTAAATTACTTTTGCTGTTTTCAGTATAAAGAGTTTTTCTTTCATTATCCGGTTTTTTCATTTCTAAATTATAGTCAATCATAATATCAGCAAGACGATAAAGATTAACATAATTTGTCAGCAGGCTTATAAGATAAGGAATTCTGCCAGTATTATTTATACTTTCATAAACTTTGGAAATGTCATATAAAACATTTCCATATTCGTTTTTAAGTTTAGCATCAGCATTAATAAAATCCTGAAGATTTTTTTCTTCAGTTTGTTTCTTCTCAACTAATTGAAGTCTTTTTAAACCTTGAAGCTTTCCTCTATAATTCTTTTCTGTATTTGCTAACGATTTTATTCTTGGTGCAATGTGTAAAGCATATTCAGAGTCATTATCTCCAAAAGTTTTGTATAAATCAATTAACCAGGAATAATTACTTTGAATATAAGGCAGTTGATATTCTTCCTGATATTGTAAAAATTGCGATGGCTGATGTTTAAAAGTTCTTCCGGGATAACCAAGTATGAAAACAAAGTCGCCTTCTTTGACACCATCAGCATTTACCTTTAGGAATTTTTTAGGATGGTAAGGTACATTATCTTTTGAATATTTTGCTGGTTTACCATCAGGAGCAACATAAGCGCGCAAGAATGAGAAATCTCCAGTATGTCTTGGCCAAACCCAGTTATCAGACTCGCCGCCGAATTCGCCAATATTTCTTGGAGGAGCATATACTAAACGAACATCATTTATAACCTTGTACCTGAATAAAATATAAGATTTACCTACAAACATTTCGGAAACATTTGCTTTAATAGAACTATCTTTTCTTTCTTCTTCAGTAACTAATTCTTTAATCTTTTTAGTAATTAAAGTAGTTCTTTCAGTAACATCTTTAGCCTGGTTAGCAGCTTTAAGAATTAT
>DASRWI010000009.1:0-80819 GCA_035654655.1 Ignavibacteriaceae bacterium
TTTCTATTTCTACTTTGCAGGATATGGAAGTTTTATTTGATGGCATTCCATTAGATAAAGTTTCAACATCTATGACAATCAATTCTCCTGCAGCAATGATTTTTGCCTTCTACCTTGCTAATGCTAAAAAAAGAGGAATTGATTTTAAAAATTTAAGAGGCACTTTACAAAATGATATTCTTAAAGAATACATAGCTCAGAAGGAATATATTTATCCTCCAGTACCTTCTGTAAAAATTATAGTTGATATGATTGAATACTGTGCAAAAGAAGTTCCTCAGTTTAATCCTGTTTCTGTAAGTGGATACCATATCAGAGAAGCAGGTTCAACTGCAGTTCAGGAACTTGCATTCACGTTAGCTGATGGCTTTGCATATATTGAGGCTTGTATTGCAAAGGGAATGGATGTTGATGAGTTTGCTCCGAGAATTTCATACTTCTTTAATTCACATTTAGATTTCTTTGAAGAAATTGCAAAATATCGTGCTGCAAGAAAAATATTTGCCAAGAGGATGAAAGAAAAGTACAAAGCAAAAAATCCACGTTCCTGGTGGCTACGCTTCCATACACAAACAGCAGGATGTACATTAACAGCCCAGCAGCCGGAGAATAATATTGTTCGTACAGCATTTCAGGCATTAGCTGCAGTGTTAGGTGGAACTCAATCATTACATACAAACTCTATGGATGAGACTCTTGCTTTACCAAGCGAAAAAGCTGTTAAGATTGCTTTGCGTACTCAGCAGCTTATTGCTTATGAAACTGGAGTTATAAATACTGTTGACCCACTTGGCGGCAGTTATTATGTTGAAGCATTAACTGACAAGATGGAAAAAGAAGCTAATGAAATATTCGAACAGATAGATTCATTAGGCGGAGTTATTCCGGCAATTGAAATGGGATATTTCCAAAAAGAAATTGCAGACGCTGCTTATAGATATCAGATAGAGGTTGAGAGAAAAGAAAAGTTTATCATCGGTATAAATGAATTCGTTGAAGAAAATGAAAAAATTGATATACCTATTTTAGAGATATCTCCCGAAGTTGAACGTAAACAAAAACAAAGAATCGCTGAATTGAAGTCTTCAAGAGATAATAAAAAAGTTGCAGAATGTTTAGAAAATATTAGGATTGCTGCTACCGAAGATTTAAATTTAATGCCATATTTTATTGAAGCTTCTTCAAATTATGTCACCTTAGGTGAAATGACTGGAGAACTAAAAAAAGTTTACGGAACATTCGAGGAGACAGCAGTTTTTTGATTAAAAATTATTTTAATCTTCTAAGAGTACCACAGTGGATTAAAAACTTTTTTGTTTTTGCTCCATTAGTATTCTCAAAACATCTTTTTGATATTCATTATGTAATTCCTTCTTTACAGGGATTTATAATTTTTTGTTTGGTATCAAGTATTGTTTACATCTTAAATGACATTATTGATATTGAAGCTGATAGGGCACATCCTAAAAAGAAATTCCGCCCAATACCATCAGGAGCTGTTAGCAAAGCCACTGCCATAATCCTGGGAGTTATACTCTTTGTTATAATGATTGCCTCCTTATATTTTATAGGGAATAGCAATTATACCATAGTAGTATTAAGTTATTTTATTCTTAATGCATTCTACTCAATGTCATTTAAACATATAGTATTGCTTGATATCTTCAGCATTGCTGCAGGTTTTATGCTGCGAGTAATAAGTGGTGCTGTAATAATTAGTGTTCCAATTTCAAGTTGGTTAATCCTTACTACAATGTTCTTATCATTGTACTTAGGTGTAATGAAAAGATATTCTGAACTTGAAATTGTACCTAATGGTGGAAGTGTAACTTCTACAAGAAAAGTATTAACCCATTATTCACCAGTATTTACTCAGCAGATGGCAACTATAGCTGCAGCAGGTGTAATTATTTGTTATGCATTATATACAGTTACCCCTCGCACTGTAACCGAGTTTGGGACAGATAATTTAATATACACAACTCCTTTTGTTGTGTTTGGTATTTTCAGATATATGTATTTAACCTACATCAATCAAAAAGGAGAAAATACTACTGAAATAATGTTGACAGATGCAGCAATGATAAGTAATGTTTTTTTATATATAATTATTACAACACTAATTATTTACAAGATTATTATTTAGTCTGATGATTAATGAAGTAATTATATTAATCGCACTTGTCTTAGTAAGTGCCTTCTTTTCAGGTACTGAAATGGCATATGTAGCTGCCAACAAAATTAAAATTGAAATCCGAGCACGTAAGAAAAATTTAGCAGCTGAGAGTGCCCTATATTTTATTAACAATCCTCAGAACTTCTTTTCAACAATTCTTATTGGTAATACAATTGTTAACATAGCTTTCGCATCATTGTTTACAATTTTACTTGAGAGTTTGCAGTTTACTGAGTTTAGCATTCTATTATTTTCAACATTGATACTATTAATAGTTGGAGAACTTATACCAAAATATTTTTCACGTGAACTCGCTGATACAATAATCTATGTTGCTGTACTTCCTTTAAGATTAATATCATTCATGCTTTATCCGTTGGTTAAATTCACTTCATCAATTTCTTCTGTAGTAACCAGATCCAACAAAATGGCTGAAGAGAACATGGCTTACTTATTCAACAAGGAGGATATTGAGCTGCTTGTTAAGGAAAGTCATCAGGCTGGAATGGTAAATAAAAAGGAAAGTGACATTATCAGTAAAGTATTTGCTTTGAGTGACCAAAGAGTTTATGAAGCTATGCGTCCGAGAACTGAAATTGTTGGAGTTGAAATTCATCAAACTATTGATGAGGTTCTGAAAGTATTTATAGAATCCGGCTACTCTAAAATTCCTGTTTATGAAGAAAATCTTGATAACATTAAAGGGATGATTTTCGCGTACGACCTTTTCAATAATCCTAAAGACCTTAGTTCGGTAATACGTTCTGTAATATTCGTACCTGAAACAAAAAAGAATTTTGAATTGCTTAATGAATTCTTAAGCAAAAGCATTTCAGTTGCTATAGTAATTGATGAGTTTGGCGGTACAGCAGGTATCATTACTATGGAAGATATAATTGAAGAGCTTTTTGGTGAAATAAAAGATGAGTATGATATTGAAGAAAATGTTTTTCGTAGAGATAAAAATGGTGACTACATTATTAGCGGCAGGGTAGAGATTGACCAGATTAATGAAAGGTTTAATTTGAACATTCCAATTGGGGATTATGAAACTATTTCCGGATTTATAACAACCCATCTTGGCAGGATTCCTAACCAAAGGGAAAAAGTTGTAATTGATAATTTTGAAATTATTATTATTCGTTCAAATAACAGCAAAATCGAACTTGTCCGTCTAAAAAATCTATCTGACCAGCAGGAATAAACCATTCATTTACATCGTTTTTGATGCCAGTTTATATTAAATTTGTGATTCTAAAAATTAAGTGAGCTTACTCTGAAATTCGAACTAAAAGGAACTGATAAATCATCCAAAGCAAGAGCCGGTATTATTACAACCAGTCACGGTGTAATTGAAACTCCAATCTTTATGCCTGTAGGTACTCAAGGAACAGTTAAAGCAGTAAATAATCATTTTTTGTACAATGATATAAATCCAGATATAATTCTTGGTAACACTTATCATCTTTATTTACGCCCAGGAACTGAAATTCTTGAAAAGGCAGGTGGACTTCATAAATTTATGAATTGGGAACGTCCAATTCTTACAGATAGCGGTGGATTCCAGGTATTCAGCTTATCGGAAATCAGAAAAATAAAAGCTCACGGAGTTGAATTCAGGTCTCACCTTGATGGTTCAAAACATTTATTTACACCTGAAAAAGTAATTGGCATTCAAAGAAGCATCGGTTCAGATATTATGATGCCTCTGGATGAATGCACTCCTTTCCCTTGCGATTATGAGTATGCAAAGAAATCAAAAAGATTAACTACAGAATGGGCAGTCCTAAACAAAAAAGCTTTTGAAAAAACTAATCCACTTTATGGAAACGAACAGGCACTCTTTGGAATCGTACAGGGAAGCGTTTATAAGGACCTAAGAGAGCAATCTGCAAGAGAGTTGATGAATATTGACTTCAATGGATACTCTATCGGTGGTCTTGCTGTAGGTGAACCTGCAGAGACAATGTACGATATTGTAAATTTTGTTACAGATATACTTCCTCAGGATAAGCCAAGATATTTAATGGGTGTAGGAAGACCTGAGAATATCCTGGAGGCTATTGAGCGTGGTATAGATATGTTCGATTGCGTTATGCCTACAAGAAATGCCCGTAATGCCTATTTATTCACTTCTACAGGCATTTTATCAATGAGGAACAACAAGTACAAAGATGATTTTAGTACCATTGATGAAAACTGTAACTGCTATACCTGTAAGAACTTTACGAGAGCATATTTAAGGCATTTATTTGTAGCTAAAGAAATTTTAGCTTTGGAGTTGTCTTCGATTCATAATCTGCATTTTTATTTAAATTTGGTAAGAACCGCAAGAAAGAATATTTTAGAGAATACGTTTTCTGAATGGAAATCAGAAATTTTAGAAAAAATAACAATAAACAAAAAAAATAATCCGGAGGATTAAATTGGAACTACTATTAGCTATGGCTCCCCCAAATGGTCAGGGCGGCGGCGGATTTGGTTTTTCAACCATTATTATGTTCGGCGCTATGTTTTTAATTTTTTATTTTATGATCATTAGACCACAGCAGAAAAGAGCTAAGGAAAGAGAAGCAATGCTAAGCAATCTTTCTAAAGGTGATAAAGTTGTTACCAGCGGTGGTTTACATGGAACTGTTGTAGGTATTGAAGATAAAACAGTTTTAATTCAAGTTAGTGATAATGTTAAATTAAAATTTGATAGAAGCGCTATTGCTGTTATTCAAAAACAAGCTAGTCTCTAATTTTTTAAGGATTTGAAATGTTTTGTTCTGTTGATGAAGCTATTGAAGATATAAGGAACGGCAAGATTATTATCGTTGTTGACGACGAGGATAGAGAAAATGAAGGCGACTTCATTTGTGCAGCCGAATTTGTTACTCCTGATATAGTTAATTATATGGTTACACACGGCAGAGGTATGTTGTGTGTAGCAGTTAGCGGAAAAAGATTAGATGAACTTGAACTTCCATTAATGGTTGATTCAAACTCTGCTTTACACGGTACTCAATTTACTGTAACAGTTGATGCTATTGAAGGTACTACAACAGGAATTTCTGCTGCTGATAGAGCAATTACGATTAAAAAACTAATTGATAAAGATTCTAAAGCATCTGACTTTGCAAGACCAGGACATATTTTCCCGCTTCGTGCTTTTGATGAAGGTGTACTTCGCAGGGCAGGGCATACTGAAGCTTCTGTTGACCTTTGCAAATTAAGCGGACTTGCACCGGCAGGTGTTCTTTGCGAAATACTCAAAGAAGATGGCGAAATGGCAAGAGTGCCAGACCTTATTCAAATAGCCGAAAAATATGGATTAAAAATTGTTACCGTTAAAGATATAATTCAATATAGAATCAAGAAGGAAAAATTAGTTGAGAAGATTACTGATATAAATTTTCCTACTAAAAAAGGTAAATTCAGATTACATCTATATAAAAATCATCTTGATGGTAAAAAACAGGTTGCACTTGTTAAAGGTAATGTTACCGATGGCGAACCTGTTTTAGTTCGTATGCATTCAGAATGCTTAACCGGCGATGTATTCCATTCACTCAGATGCGATTGCCACGACCAGTTAAATACTGCGATTGAACTTATTGAAAAAGAAGGCAAGGGAGTTCTTGTTTATATGCGTCAGGAGGGAAGAGGTATCGGATTAACCAATAAAATTCTTGCTTACAAATTGCAGGAAGAAGGTAAAGATACCGTTGAAGCAAATGAAGCATTAGGATTCAAAGCAGACTTAAGAGATTACGGAATCGGTGCTCAAATATTACTGGATTTAGGTGTTAAGAAAATAAAACTTTTAACTAATAACCCTAAAAAAATTATTGGCTTAAAGGGTTATGGATTGGAAATTGTTGAACGGATTCCAATTGAAATAAAACCTAATGATAATAATGAAACCTACCTTAAAACTAAGCGTGATAAGATGGGGCATATGATCCTCAACGAAATTGAACCTTAAACAAAAGGCTGCTATTAAAAAGCAGCCTTTGTTGTTTACTAAAAGCGTAGGTGCTTCGAGTGTCGCGATGCGAAGCGAGGGATGTATCAACCACATAGTGGTCCCCATGGGAGAAGACTGAAGCGATGTTATCTGTAAAAGAGATAGTTAATACATTTTTCTCGTCAAACTCTAAAAACACTCGATGTACCGCTGCTGTTTAAATTACTTATTCTTACCTTTTTTCTTATTTCCTGTCTGGCTCTTTACAACCTTTTTGGCTTTTTCAGTCACTTTCTTTCCTTCAGCAATTTTCTTATTTGCTTTCTTCTTTACATCATTAGTTGTGACTTTTGCTAACGTTGTTTTAACAGGTTTCTTTTCTTTTTTAGGTTCAAAGGATTTTAGCAATTCTTCTAATCTAAAACCAGCATCAATAGATTTTTTCTTTATATAATCAAAGAACTCTTTGTTCTTCTGAAGTTTTTTGAATATCACATCTTTTTGGATTCTAATTTTCTTATCAGAGAATAGATTATCATAAAATTCAGCAACGTTAAGACTGTTAAACCAATCAAGCGCGTATTCAAGTCTTTCTTTTTTGAAATAGTTGTAACCTTGATACTGATTTAATCCAACATATTTTAATAATTCATTGTTAGTAAATAATAACTTAAGCATTTTACCGGCTTTAGTATTTATTATCCTCTTATTGTTATCAATAAACCCATTCTTCCAAATGTTCTGCAAGTCCTGGTTTAACAAGATGGTAATTAGGAGGATATCAGGTTTAATAGTTTCGTAAGGATTGCCAAGTCTTTCAAAAATTTCTACAAAAATATTGTCCAACAATAAGTTCTCATATAATTGATAAACATTATTGTTCTTATCCATTAGGTTTCTGAGAAGAGTTAAAGAAAAATATAATGATAATGAATGCTTTATATTATCATTTTCAAAATGAAAAAAATTATTAGTTTTAACTTCTTCCGTTTTACCATTAACTGTTTTGATTATATCTTTTAACTCAAGAAGCTCTGTGTTTATATTCTTTAATACTTCGCTTTCATCAAAAAGCAGATTATGTTTTTTATTTACTGTACTTAAGAAATCACTTAATCTATGATTTACAGAATCGGGTAATTGAATTTCTTCTTCACTGTCATTAAAAATAAATTCTTTTAACTCAGTAAATACTTCAGGATTATAAACATTGATTAAAGCATTGTGTACTGGTCTTAAATGAAGTTCTTTAATTGCAAAATCAATTGATGGAACACCTTGTCCACCAAGCATATAAATCAGATGGTCGTATAAACCTGTTTCATCAGAAACTTCACGGAAGTTTAAAAATACTTTATACTGATATCCATTAAGAGAAACAGTCATCCCATTTTCATCAAGTTCTCTTCCGGGAATTATATACTCCATCTTACTTCTTGCATCAGAATAAATATAATAATGATTAGGTTTCTCATTGATACCAAATGATTTTGAAAGCTTATTAAATACTGGACCGCTTCCAGTATTCTTTTCATTTGCAAAAGATATTCTTCCTCTTGTCTGTTCAAAAGAATTATTATAAAACATTATTGCCTTTTCACCATTCTGGATATTAGAGAAGGCATAAACATTTTCGTTTACATTTCCGTGTTCATCGATAAAATCATAAAGTTCAAAGTTATTAACCTGACTGAACAAATATCTTTTTTGAAGAAGAGGAAAAATTTCTTCTTCGTGTCTTCTAACCAAATTATAATCAACGGATTCATTGTAATAAGAACGCTGATATTCCATTCCATATTTTTCAGCATAACCTTCAATCTGTCCGTGGGCAAACATTGGAAGTCCTGGAAGGGTAATCATTAAGGCAAGTACTCCAAAATATTTATCACCTTTACCAAACTGATTAACAGCAGTCTCCTCATCAGGATTGCTCATAAAGTTAACATATCTTTTCAGGATTTCAGGGTTAAACTGCAAGGTACTTTTAATCATAAATCTATATTTATCATTTTCTTCCTTCATCAACATATGCATAAAAGCACTATTGTAAACTCTATGCATCCCTAAAGTTCTAACAAAATAACTTTCCATTAACCAGAAAGCCTCAGCAAGCAGAAGAGTATTGGGCAGTTCAGCATTTATTCTGTCGACAACTTCACGCCAGAATTCATTAGGCATTGCAGCATCAAAAGCATCTCTGGTCATTGCATAATCTGCACGTGATGGTATATCGCCGCCAGTACCAGGAATAGGAAACCATAATCTTTGATAATGTTTTTTCGTTAAAGTCATTGCAGCATCAAACCTGATAATAGGAGTCTTGCGTGCAACGTGCATAATAGTTTGAATAAGAGATTCTCTAACTTCAGGGTTTAATAAGTTAAGTTGAGATGTATCATTCCATGGCATTTGTGTACCATCATTACCGTGATAAAAATATTTTACATCTCCGGTATGTTTATCTCTTCTTTGAAATACAACAGCAGCATCTGACCTTGAATAATATTTATCTTCAATGCGTACTTCAACTCTCGGGTCATCGGATAAATCTGCACTGTTAAATGTATAACCGGGGAATGGAGGATAATCACTTTGAATAAAATATTCAGGCTTTTCAACTACCCATTTTGAATAAATACCTGTATGATTTGGAACCATATCACTGGCAAGTTTTATATTTCTTGCAGCAGCTCTAAGTTTAAGATTTTGAAATGCATCTTCACCGCCTAAATCATTTGCAATAATATAATCAAACAAAGAATAAGCAGAAGAAGTAGCTTCAGGATTTCCCATAATCTGCTTAATCTTTTTAGATGCACTGCTTCTTTCCCAAATACCGATTAACCATAACGAAGTAAAATTCCATCTTGCTAATTGGTCAAGCTCTTCATCAGGAATCTGGTCTAGTCTTTTAATTTCTCTTTGATATTTTTGAGATAATTGGAACAGCCATACATAAGCATTCTTAGCAAGCATAACTACCTTAGGCATCCAATCAATGTCCTCAGTGAATTGTTCAACTTCAGACATATAATATTTCTGTTCAGCTTCTGTAAGTTTTTTGCCTGCAGCAAGTTTTGCTTTAAGCTTATTGAAATACTCATCCTCACTAAAATCAGGCACCTGAGGAGTTGATTTAACAAAGCCACCTTTGAATGCAAACATCTTTGCATCTTCCTGAATAAAATCCCTGCTCTTTAATAATCGTTGAGTTATAAAATCAGAAACATAGCCGGTCCAATTTTTTAATATATATTCTAGCTGCTTATCAATATCAAAAGGACTTGATACTATTGGTTTTTTAAGAAATGAAATTAAAGAAATTCTCTCACCGCCAAAAGGAACTTCACTTTCAAAAAATGATTCTATATGAGAGATTAGTTCAATGTACCTTGTTTTAGAATGGAGTTCTTTATCTGAAAACAATTCTTGTAATTGAACTACTGCAGGATTTATATTCTCAAGATGAAGGATAATTACTTCTTCAAGAATAATTTCTTTATTGGGTTTATTTTGAGTCTTATTATTTAAATACTCCTGCGCAGTCAATTTTCCTTTATAAACATCCATAGGAGGGAAGAGGTTGGTATACTCCAATAAAATCTGTTCTACTTCATCTTCATTAATATGCTGTTTTATATAATCAATTCCCTTAGTGAAAACATTAGGATTATGGTCCTGTTCATATTTTCTAATTATAAAATGAAATATCTCGTGTAACACTCCCAAAGCATTTATTTGCGAACCAGTCACTTGCTGATCAACTTTACCTTCTTTAACTCTGATATCATTTATTTTTTTAGCGAGAATTCTAGCTTGATTAAAATTCGATACAATCAAATTCCCAACAAGAGAGAAAAGACTATCTTCGATATTGAATTTTATTCTGCTGTCTTTTAATACGTGAAAGTCGTATTTAATAACATTCTTGTTGTCCATTTAAGTCCTAAATTATCAAGAAATTGTAATGTAAGAAATAAATATAATAAATTTGAAATTATTTGCGCCTGATTAGTAACATTGCAGAATGAAATCCACTTATGGACTTTCATTTATTTTTTAATTGCATAAGCAGAGAGGTTAGTACCGGGGAGGATTAAAGTTAAAGGTTTTTTTATCAGATTCTTAATAGTTTTCATCCTTTTTACCTGGTTCAATTCTGTAGAAGGGGAATACTGCTGATTTGTTTCTTTACTGATAAAATTCTTAAGAATTTTACTTGGTGAATAAAAAGTTCTTTCAATAGAAATGATGTCAAATCCAGCTTTAGTGATAACACTTTTCAAAGTTTTAGGTTCAAAATGAAATAAATGATAGGGCAAGCTCCAGGCTTCCCAATTTTCATTTTGCAGGTACCTTTCAATACTTTTATAGTTTGGAACAATTGTCCACAACACTCCATTATTATTCAACATCGAATAAGCTTTTTTAAGAACTTCTAAAGGATTATCCATATGCTCTAAAGAATGAGACATATAGATTAAATCATAAGTTTTATTCGTGGAAAAAGTTGTAACATCACCTTGAAATAAATTTAAATTAAAATTATCCTTTGCGAACTTGCATCCAAAATCTGATATCTCAATTCCATCAACATCATAGCCATATTTTTTTGCGGAGTTCAAAAAGTAACCGCATCCGGCACCAATTTCTAATAAAGATTTTTTCTTCCCGAATCTTTTTTCAAACTGCTCGAGGTTATAATGAATTGAAGCATCATACTCATCAAGATTTATTGCATTTTCTTTGTATGCTATATCTGAATAATAATGCTCATCGTAGTATTTACTTAGCTCATCGGAATCTAGTTTTGGATTAAGAAAAACAATTTTGCAATCATTACACTTAAACAAAGTGAATGATTTAATCTGCTTGTATACAGATATTTTTGAACTATTACAAAGGGGGCAATTAATTAGTGTTATCATAAAATATAAAATGTACTGTCATTACGAGGAGCGAGTTTTCGAGCGACGTGGTAATCTCTGAATTTCTTTTAACTTAAATCCAGAGATCGCCACACTCATTCGATGACTCATTCATTCGCGATGACAGAGAGTGTACTGTCATTACGAGGAGCGAGTCTTCGAGCGACGTGGTAATCTCTGTTTTTTTCTTGTTAATTTTGTTCTAAACTTAAATCCTTCCATTTAGGATTCATTGATTCAATTAAATCAATCTTCTTCTGTCTACTTCCTTTTTTAATTTGTTTTTCTCTCGCTATGGCCAAATTAATATTGTTAGTTTCTTCATAATAAACCAATTTATTAATATTATACTTTTTTGTAAAACCATCATGAGTACCAGCTTTATGCTCTTGCATTCTTTTTTCTAGGTTTTCTGTTACTCCAGTATAAAGAACTTCATTGTTCTTATTTGTCATTATATAAGTATAAAAATATCTAATCATAAATTAAAAATTAAATCCAGAGATCGCCACTCATTCGATGACTCATCCGTTCGGGATGATAGAACTTCTTTTACTTCTTTATAAACTCAACTCTTCTGTTGTTTGCTTTTCCTTCAGATGTATTATTATCTGCAACAGGAACTGATTCACCTTTGCCGTCAGTAGTCATTCTTGATTCTTCAATTCCAAAATCAGAAACTAAAGAAGTCTTTACTGATAATGCTCTTCTTTTTGATAAGTCAAGATTTGAAGCATCATTACCATCAGCATCAGTGTGTCCAACTATCTGGACTTTCACTCCGGAATTTTCCTTTAACACATTAGCGATTTCTTTTAATGTACCATAAGATTCAGGTTTAATTTTATCTGAACCTGAATCAAACAAAATTCCTCTTGTAACAAGTTTACCTTCAGTAATAAGTTTTGAACGCATATCCGGTGCACCAACTGCAACACGGAAATTACTTATATAAAATTTACCTTCTACATCAGTTCCTTCATAAAGTCTTATTCTATTCATTTTTAAATCAGGATATACGAGTCTTGGTATATCAACAATTTTATTTTCATCTAAATAAACTCTTGCTCTTTGTTTTTGTACCCATATAGATACACGAACAATTTTTCCAAAATTCTTTTCAAGATGATTTGTTAAAATGTGATTATCAATTGTCCCATATTGCTGGTCTTTCCAATTAAAAGTTGCAATATCATAATGATTGAAAGTAAATTGGAACCCACCTTTACCTGGAACTAAAGCATCCATAGGTTCATCTTCAGCTTCATAAACTGAAAGCAGCAATGGAGGGAAATTACCAGTTTCTTGAACTGCAAAAACAACATCAAATTCTATTGTATAATTTTCAGGTAATACAGCATTAAATTCCGGATAAGTTACTCCGTTAAGCGAAGGTGCAAACCACTTACCGGGATATTTATTCATTGTTACAACTTCACCCGAAGCATTAGTATTCCATTTAGCAGGGAAGTCGCCTACATTATCTTGAGAAAAATCTTCATAGAAAATAACTTGCTCACCGGGAATGAAATCATACTTGGAGTATGTTTCAAGCTTAACTTCTTTTGTTTTGGTATCTGAAGTTTTATTTTCATTTACTTCCGTATTTTCATTGTTTTGTTCTTCAGTTACTTCTTCATCCTGCTGCTGCTCTTCTTTCTTATTTCCATTCTTGACGTCGTCAACTGCATCGTCAACAGTTTTATCAATGGCTTCATCAGTTTCCTGATTAGCTTTATCCTCAACTTTGTTTTTAACCTTGTTGAGTAAGTCATCAAGTTGTGCATAAGATACTGCAGGTATAAAGAACAATGAGACTGCAAGTATTATAAAATATTTCATTAGGACCTCCCAAGTTAACTTTTTTTATTTATAATGTTATTTTAATTAAAAAAAATGTTATTTAAAAGAAAATATTTATCATTATATGCAATTGCTTAAGTGGCATAAAAAGGCTAATTTTTCTGTTATTCTTTATGAAAATTTTAAACAGGAGTTTATTTAAATGAGAGTTAAGCCATTTGTTAATGAGCCTATTATGGACTTCACAAAGCAGTCTAATGTTGATAAACAGAAGAAAGCTTTAGAGCAGATTAGAAAAAAATTAGGCAAGACGTATGAAATTGTTATTGGTGGAAAGAAAATTAAAACTGAAAATACTTTTAATTCATATAATCCTTCCAATAAATCTGAAGTTGTTGCTACCTTCTATAAAGGTACGGCTGACTTAGTAAATAAAGCAGTTGAAACAGCAGCTAAAAAGTTCGATGAATGGAAAAATGTTGACCCTGAAGATAGAGCAAAAATATTATTTGCTGCAGCTGCAGCTGCCCGTAGAAGAAGATTTGAAATAAATGCTTATATGATTTTAGAAGCCGGTAAAAATTATACCGAAGCTGATGCTGATACTGCTGAAGCAATTGACTTCCTTGAGTTCTATGGAAGAGAAATGATCCGCTATGCAACTGAAAAACATCCATTAACGCCAATACCCGGTGAAAAGAATGAACTTATTTACATTCCTCTTGGTGTTGGTGTAGTTATTCCACCTTGGAATTTCCCATTCGCTATTTTAGTTGGTATGTCATCTGCAGCTATCGTTACTGGTAACACTGTTGTATTAAAACCATCAAGCGATACTCCAATGATGGGAAGATTATTCTATGAAATTATGGAAGAAGCAGGATTACCTGCAGGTGTACTAAACTTCTTGCCAGGTTCAGGTGGTGAAGTTGGAGATACTCTTGTTGCACATCCTAAGGTTAGATTTATTGCTTTCACAGGTTCAATGGAAGTAGGTATTCATATAAATGAATTAGCTGCTAAAGTTCAGCCAGGACAGATCTGGTTAAAGAGAGTTGTTGCTGAAATGGGTGGTAAGGATTCTATCATCATTGATGAAAATACAGACCTTGATGAAGCTGTTAAAGGTGTAATTCAAGCTGCGTTTAGTTATCAGGGACAAAAATGTTCTGCCTGTTCAAGAGCTATTGTTGATAAATCTCTTTACAAAGAATTTGTTACTAAATTAAAAGATGAAGTAGAAAAAATTCAGCAAGGTCCTGCAGAAGAAAATCATTATATGGGACCTGTTGCAAGTCCAAGTGCTGAAAAAGGAATTTTAGAATACATTGAAGTAGGTAAGAATGAATCTAAACTTTTAGTTGGTGGTGAAAAAGCTGAAGGAGACGGTTACTATATTAAACCTACTGTTTTTGTTGATGTTGACCCAATGGCAAGAATTTCACAGGAAGAAATTTTCGGACCAGTGTTAGCAGTTATTAAATCAAAAAACTTTGATGAATCATTAAAGATTGCTAACAATACAAAATTTGGTTTAACAGGTGCTGTTTATACAAAGGACAGAAAGAAACTTGAAAAAGCTAAAAATGAATTATTAATTGGTAATTTATACTTTAACAGAAAATGTACAGGCGCATTAGTAGGCGGACATCCTTTCGGCGGCTTCAATATGTCAGGTACAGATTCAAAGGCAGGCGGAAGAGATTACTTATTATTATTCATGCAGGCAAAATTGATGAGTGAAAAAGTTACTCCTGGAAAAACTAAAAAAGCTGGTAAGTAATTAATTATCTTTATAAAACATGCATCTCTTATAATATTATAGGAGATGCATTGTTATTTTAAACCATAATTTTTTATCTTAATTATTTAAAAGTAATCTTTTTATAATTAGAGGAATAAATGAAGATTCACGAATATCAGGCAAAGGAAATTTTTAGAAAATACAATGTAGCTGTACCAAATGGTAAAGCAGTTTTTTCTGTTGAAGAAGCAGTTGCAGCAGCAAAAGAATTAGGCGGTTCTGTTTGGGTTGTTAAAGCTCAGATACACGCAGGCGGCAGAGGAAAAGGCGGCGGTGTTAAAGTTGCCAAGACTATTGACGAAGTTCAAAGCTATGCAGCTAATATGTTCGGAATGAATCTCGTTACTCATCAAACAGGTCCTGAAGGAAGAATTGTAAACAGATTACTTATTGAACAGGGAATTAACATTGATAGAGAACTTTATGTAGGCATTACCTTAGATAGAGCTATCTCTAAAAATGTTTTTATGGTTTCAGAAGAAGGTGGAATGGAAATTGAAAAAGTTGCCGCTGAAACTCCTGAAAAAATAATTAAAGAAGCTATTGACCCTGAAGTTGGAATGCAGCCATACCAGGCTCGTAAACTTGCTTTTGCATTAAACCTATCAGGAACTCAACACAAGAATGCTGTTAAGTTCTTAATGAATCTTTATAAAATGTATGTTGGTACGGATGCATCACTTGCTGAAATAAATCCTCTTGTAGTTACAAAAGAGGGTGATGTTATGGCTCTTGATGCTAAGATGAACTTTGATGATAATGCTCTTGAAAGACACCCTGATATTCTTGCATACAGGGATTTAGATGAAGAAGACCCTTTGGAAATTGAAGCTTCAAAATATAACCTTAATTACATCAAATTAGATGGTAATGTCGGCTGTATGGTTAATGGAGCCGGTCTTGCAATGGCGACAATGGATATTATTAAACTTGCCGGTGGTGAACCTGCAAATTTCCTTGATGTTGGTGGTACAGCAAATAAAGAGACTGTAGCTAACGGATTTAAGATTATTTTATCAGATGAAAACGTAAAAGCTATATTAATTAACATTTTCGGCGGAATTGTTAGATGCGACCGTGTTGCGCAGGGTGTAATTGATGCTTCCAGGGAAATAGGTGTTAAAATACCTATTGTAGTACGTTTAGAGGGCACTAATGCTAAAGAAGCCGGAGAATTACTAAATCAGTCAGGTTTGAACTTTGAAGTGGCTAAAAGCTTAAAAGAAGCTGCCGAAAAAGTAACTTCCGTTTTACATGTTTAAAAACCTGATTAATATTGACTTAAATTCAACTATTTAGTAAATTTGTTTTCTAATTTTGAAAAATGAGGTATATAAATGTTTGCTGTTGTTGATATAGCAGGACAACAATTTAAAGTAACAGAAAATACTAAGTATTACGTTCCAAGATTGCAAAATGATATTGATTCCGAAATTACCTTGAGCAACATACTTATTTATTCTGATGATAACGGTACAAAAGTAGGAACTCCATTTGTTGGTGGATTAGCAGTTACTGCAAAAGTTTTGGAACACGTTAAAGATGATAAAGTTCTTGTCTATAAGAAGAAAAGAAGAATTGGCTACGAAAAGAAAAATGGACATAGACAACAATTAACAAGAATTGAAGTAACCAAAATAGGTTAATAAGGAGATTTAATAATGGCTCATAAAAAAGGTCAAGGTTCATCCAGAAACGGTAGAGATAGTAACGCGCAGCGTCTTGGCGTTAAAAGATTTGGCGGTGAAAGTGTTTTAGCCGGCAACATTTTAGTTAGACAAAGAGGAACAAAATTCCATCCTGGTACTAACGTATTAAGAGGCGGAGATGACACTTTATTCGCTACTATTGATGGAGTTGTAAAATTCGAAGTTAAAAAAGACGATAGAAAATATATCAGCGTCTATCCTGCTTAATAATTAGCTATTGCTATTTATACAAAAAGCTGTTCAGAAATGTACAGCTTTTGTTGTTTTAAAGGGAAAAACTGTCATCGCGAACGAAGTGTGGCGATCTCTGTTTTTTTATATTCTTATAGATGTATAAAATCCAGAGATCACTACGTCGTCCCGAACAAGTTAGGAACTTCTCGTGATGACAGAAATGTAATGACTTTAAAATAAAAAAAGCTGCCTATTAAGCAACATAAAAAAAACCACGACTGAAGTCGTGGGTTAACCTGAAAAAGTTTTTTATTTTAATCTCTACAACCCTAATCTATCCATATCAGCAACTAATTCTCTAACAGCTTTTACTGAATTATCCATTAATTTCTGTTCTTCTTCATTCAGTGTAAGTTCAACAATTCTTTCAACTCCACCTTTACCTATAACAGCCGGAACTCCTACATAATACCCATCAACTCCAAATTCACCTTTTAAATATGCACAAACAGGGAGTACTCTTTTCTCATCAAACAAAACTGCTTTTGTCATTTGGATAGCTGCCGCTGCAGGGGAGTAAAATGCTGAACCTGTCTTTAATAATTTTACAACTTCACCACCAGCCATTTTGGTACGTTCAACCATTGCTGTCATTACTTCTTTAGCTTTATCTGCACTGCCATATTTTCTTTCAAGCAATTCCATTACAGGAATACCATTAACATTAGCATATCTTACTAATGGAACCATAGTATCACCATGTCCTCCAAGGACTAATGCATTAATATCTTTAACAGATACTCCTAATTCCCAAGCAATGAATGTTGAAAAGCGTGATGAATCAAGAATGCCTGCCTGACCGAATACTCTGTTTTCAGGAAAACCAGTAATCTTTTTGAACAATGTTACCATTGCATCTAATGGATTTGAAATAATAATAACAGTAGCATCAGGTGCATATTGTTTTACATTCTCTGCAACTGTTCTCATTATTTTTGCATTAGTTACTAAAAGGTCATCGCGGCTCATTCCTGGTTTACGGGGTAATCCTGCTGTAATAATAACTACATCAGAATCTTTTATATCTTCATATGAATTAGTACCTTTTACGTGGACATCAAAGCCATCTATTCTTGCAGCTTCAGCAATATCCAATGTTTTACCTTGAGGAAGGTCTTCTACGATATCAAATAAAATCACATCTCCTAATTCTTTTAAAGCAGATAACTGAGTTAATACACCCCCAATTTGACCACCACCAATAAGAGAAATTTTGTTTCTTCGCATTATAACTCCTTAAAATTTTATGACATAAATTAAAATAAAGAATTAACTATAAAATTGACAAACGATGATTGTAGAATTAATCATCAATATGCATTAAAAGAATTGTCTCAGTTCCCTCAGGAGTAATCTTATACTTAACATCATCCATATAAACTTTCATAAGATATAGTCCTCGTCCACTATCTTTAAGAAGATTTTCCGGTTCAGTAGGATCAGGAACGACATCCGGATTAAACCCATTTCCCTGATCTTTAATAGTTATTATCAAATCATTTTCAAACTTATGTGCTTCAATAAAAACTAATTTATCAGGGTTGCTTTTATTCCCGTGAATTATAGCATTTGTTACTGCTTCAGTTACTGCCAATAAAATATTTTGGATTTTACTTTCAGGAACCCCTAGTTCTACTGAAAAATAATTTACAAATTCTTCAACCGTTAAAAGGTTAACCGAGTTGCTTTCTATTGCTAAAGTATATTTTTCTTGTGGCAAAATCTTACTTAATATTATATTTTAAAAAATAACTAAAATAAAATTAAAAATTCCAATTAATATCTAAAGATAAATTTATTTGTTCTCTTTTTAAATTGTCTGCATTTATATATTCGAACCAGGTATAAAATCTTGCGTTAATGTTGTCCTGGTTAAACCACGTTATATCCAGAACAGGACCATTGCTTAAGTACTCAGAATATTTTGTCTTAATATTATTTATATAATTAAAAGTATTTAAGGAAAATACTCGATATCCAACTGCAAATTCTAAATCATTATAGAAGATAGAAGTTCTTGGTTCAATAAGATATTCCTGAAGATACCTGTTGGGTCTTATCTTAAATGTTTGTTGTCTAAAGTCACCCTGTTCTGAAAGTTTAAGGTAAGTAAAAATGTGAACACCAAATCTTTTATTAAATCTATAGGAAGAAGAATCAAGCATTGAAATCTGGCGGAAAGTAAAGCTTCTGTAATTTGGATTTATATCTTCAAAGTCATAAACTGTATAGTTAGCTGAAACATCAAATGAATTTGTTGAAACAAGTTTTTTGCCTTTGTAAATACCACCGGTAGTAAATTTTATTACTTTATTAATATTGTTATTTGAACTTTTTTCTGAGAATAAATAAACTAAATGATTCATTGTTCCTTCAGCGGCTGCAAAAGCTTCAAAGAAAGGGGAGAGGATACGATTATATTTTAATCTAAGAATACTTAAAGTTTCATCTCTATCATCAAAATTTTCAATGCTTGGAGTATCATAGATTAACTTATTTTGAAGAGCACTAAAGTAAATGATATCCTTACTTGTAATTTTATATGAACCGCTAAGCGATAAAGCAATTCTTTGAGAAGTATTATTCTTTTGGCTTTCCAACTTTGAACGTGTTTCGTAAAGGTCCTGATTTGCTCCAGCAATATTTTTTGTCAGATGATTTTCATTTCTTTCACTGTAAATCAACCTTAAAAAACTATTAAGATTTCTGGAACTATAATTAAGCGAAGATTCAATATCAAATCTTAATTCTTTTACCTTGGTATCAAAAGAAGAAATAGAAAAATTATTACTTGATTTATAATTTATATCCCTGTCTATTTCTCTCCAGAAAACTTTAGTAAGTACATCTAACCTAAATACTTCAAGAAAATTATTTAACCTCAAATTATCTTGAATTAAATAATCAACTTCTTTTCTTTTCTGATTATTATTTTTAACATTAAATTCACGTTCAATAACTGAATCGGCATCAAAGTAAAAATCTTTTTTATTCATTATAAAAGCAGAGCTAAAGGAATTGCTCACATTTTGATTAATAATATTATCAACAATTAAGTTGTAATTATGAAGAATATTAGTCCTGGGGAGAATGTCTTCTTTCTTGAATCTCATTATGGAAGAAATATTGAAATCAGAAACATCAAGACCTGCAATTAAACCTTCGCCTCCGTAACTTAATCCATTATCAATTTCGCCAATTTGCCTGTTGGATGTATAGCCTAAAAAAGGAACAAACTTTATATTGCGTTGTGGAGAAAACTCAAAGAAGATATTTCCTGTTGAATTTGAAGCCTGGTTAATTTCAATTTTTCTATTATCAGAATAAATGCTATTAGAACCAAATACTCCAACACCTAACATATCATTTAATTTATATCTGCTTCTTAATGTTAAAGATTGCTCATCTCTAATACTTTTATCAGTATACTTAATTAATGTTGAATGATAATTTTCTTTTACATAAACATTTACTTTATCAAAGTCATTAAAATATAAAAATGAAGTAGTTAAGTAATTGGTATTTAATTGTTTTTCAAATCTTGAAGATAAGTTATTCTGCGGGGTATTTATAAATAAAATATTTAAACTATCACTTAAAACTGTTTGAGCAGATATGGATATACTGACAAATATTAAGATGTAAAATATATTGTTAAACAATTACCAAACCATATTTATGGAATAAGAGTAAATGAAAATAGATCAGTAATACTATTGGGTTCAGAGAAACTTTTTGTAAAGGTAACAATTCTCCAAAAGTATTTAGTATTATATTCAAAATAAGTATAATTCAAACCTATGTCCAACGTATCATTCAATAAATTACTATTGAAATCATTACTCCACAACTCTCCATAAAATTCATTTGGCTGAAGTATTACCTTATAAGTTGCAGGTTGAGGTAACGTTATAATTTTGAAGTTGTTAAAAAATCTAACTCGTGAGTTATTCGCAGGAAATACTAATTTGGGTAAATCCAGGATTAAATCACTACTTTCATTACTAAAAGTACTCTCCAAACCACCTTTATCCACAGCTGTTATTTTGTAATAATAAGTTTTGTAAAGTTCAATTGAAACTGTATCCTTAAAAGTTGAAATATTTGAAGTTCCAATAAGATTAGTGCTGTCAGGTTGAAAACCTTCTACTGTACTTCTATATATATTATAATAAGAAACATCTGATTCCGTATTTGTCATCCATTTTAAGAACATATACTTTCTGCCATTCCAATTTCTTCCAAATGCTTGAAAATCATTTGGTCTGTTCGGCTTAAATTTATTAGACGGAATTGCTGATATTTCATTAGAAAAATCACTTTCCAGGTTTGTCAAATCAACTGAAGTAACTTTGTAGAAGTAGGTTTCTTCATATTCGAGGGAATCATCAAAATAATAGTAGTTCTTTGTAGAAGCTATTAAAATATAATCAGTCTTATTTGTTCTACGATATACGTTATATCCTTTAAGGTCAGGTTCATTATTCTTCTTCCATTCAATGTCTATGGTGCCGTCAGTTGCATTATATACAAACAAACCTTGAGGGACAGCAGGAGGCAAGCCATCATCTATCGTTACTATGTTATCTTGTCTTTCGCAGGAATTTATTAGGAAAACCAGCGATAAAATCAGTAAAAATCGAATCTTTACAAACCACTTTGATTGAAACATAATAATGGTGATTGAGTATAATTTCTGTTATAATAAATTAGTTATTTTAGTTAACTTAAATTAGAATTTTATGGAAATAAAGTAAATATTATGTGACAATTTACTTTGAAAATTGACAAACATTCATAAAATCAATAATTTTAGCGCTCTTAAACTAAAAATAACATGATTAATTATATACCAATAATACTTGTAATAATTGTAGCTGTCATCTTTGCTGTTGCTGCAGTTGCTTCATCAAAAATATTTGGTCCTCAAAGACCAAATCAAGCAAAGCTTTCCACATATGAAAGTGGGATGAAACCAATAGGTACAACTCACGAAAGAGTTTCCATTAAATATTATTTAGTGGGAATGTTATTCATTATTTTCGACCTTGAAGTAATTTTTGTTTATCCCTGGGCAGTTCAATTTAGAAAATTATTTAATGAATATGGAATAAATGTTTTTGTATCTATGGTAATATTTTTAGTGGTATTAGAATTAGGTTATTTATATGTGTATAAGAAAGGTGGATTTAGATGGGATTAGAAGCGAAATTAGGAGAAGAAGGTTTCTTTACAACAAAAGTTAATGAGTTAGTTGCGTGGTCAAGAAAAAATTCAGTATGGCCTATGCCTATGGGTATTTCCTGCTGTGCTATTGAAATGATGGCAGCCGGTGACCCAAAATACGATATAGCAAGGTTCGGTTCTGAAGTAATGCGTTTTACTCCGAGACAATGCGATTTAATGATTGTTGCTGGAACTGTTACTTATAAAATGGCTCACGTAGTTCGTAAGATTTATGATCAAATGCCTGACCCGAAATGGGTTATTGCAATGGGTGCCTGCACATCTTCGGGTGGTATGTACCGTTCATATAATGTGGTTCAAGGTATTGATCAATTTTTACCGGTTGATATTTATCTTGCGGGATGTCCTCCAAGACCTGATAACTTATTGAATGCTTTAATCCAAATTCAGGATAAAATTGGTAGAAGCAAGGCAAATGAATTTAAGGACAGACCTATGCCGGAATTAAACGTTCTTAATCAATAATAATAAATGAATAATCAAGAATTACAAGAATTAATTGTTAAAAAAATAAAAGAAAATTCACCTGATGCTATAATTTCAACTAATGAGTATCGCGGTGAATTTTCTTTGCTTTTAAATAAGGCAAATATTGTTCAGGTTTGTAAATTATTAAAAGAAGACCCGGAATTTCAATTTATATTATGTGAAGATGTTTCAGGAGTTGATTGGGCAAGAAGAAAAAATAGATTCAGTGTAGTTTATCATATTTTCTCTTTTAAATTAAGGTATAGATTAAGATTAAAAGTTGATGTTGATGAAAGTGATTTAAATGTTGATTCTGTTTCATCTGTTTGGGAAACAGCTAACTGGCACGAAAGAGAAGCTTATGATATGTTCGGTATAATATTTAATAATCATCCTGACTTAAGAAGAATGTATATGCCTGAAGATTTTGAATATTATCCTCTTAGAAAAGAATTTCCTTTGATGGGTATACCGGGATCTCAACCCCTTCCTAAGAAGGAGAGAACATAATATGGAAAAATTAAGAAAAGAAGATGTTCACCCAAGCATTATTAAAACTTTATTAGGAAAAGATTCTAACATCACTGTCGAAGATGCTCTTGATAATGAAATGATTTTGAATATGGGACCTCAGCACCCGGCAACCCACGGTGTACTTAGATTAGTCCTTCGTCTTGATGGTGAAACAATAGTTGCCTGCGTTCCTGAGCTAGGCTATCTTCATAGGGGATATGAGAAGATGGCTGAGAATATGACCTATATGGAATTTATTCCTCATACCGATAGATTGGATTACATTGCTCCAATGGCAAACAATGTTGCTTATGCACTTGCTGTTGAAAAAGTTGCAGGTATTGAAGCACCACCAAGAGCTCAATACATTCGAATGATGGTTGTAGAGCTTGCAAGAATAGCTTCTCACTTGGTTTCAATTGGTTCCTTGGCAATGGACGTTGGTGCTCTTACCGTTTTCTTGTGGACATTAAGAGAAAGAGAAAAAATTCTTGATATATGGGATATTCTTTGCGGGGCAAGATTTACGAATACATATACAAGAATTGGAGGTGTTGCAAATGATGCTCAACCTGAAGCACTTAAATTAGCCAAATGGTTTGTTGAGCAATTTCCTGAAAACCTGGATGAAGTTGAAAAACTTCTTAATGGTAATAGAATATTTGTTGAACGTCTTGATGGCGTTGGACGTATATCTCAGGAAGATGCTATTAAGATTGGATTTACTGGTCCAAACTTAAGAGCAACCGGATTAGAATTCGATTTAAGAAGAGCAACACCTTATTTATTTTATAATGATATTGATTTTAAAATTCCTACATATACAGAAGGTGATTGCCTTGCAAGATATTTCCTTCGAGTAGATGAATGCAGGGAAAGTGCAAAAATAGTTGCTCAGGTTATAGATAAAATGCCTGCCGGCGATACAATTTTAAATCAGCCAAAAAGAGTTCTTCCGAGAAAAACAGAAATTTATACCAAGATGGAAGAGCTTATACACGATTTTATGATTGTTAATTTTGGCATCAATCCTCCAGAAGGAGAGATTTACAGTGCAGTGGAAAATCCAAAAGGAGAATTAGGATTTTATATTATCAGTAAGGGAGATGGAAATCCCTGGAGATTTAAAATACGCTCTCCTTCAATGGTTAATTTGCAGGCAATATCACAATTAATAAAAGGACATTTAATATCAGATGTTGTTGCAATTGTCGGCAGCATTGATCCTATTATGGGGGAAGCAGATAAATAAATGGAAACAAAAATGGAATTCACTTTTACAGAAGAAAATAATCAGCGAATAGAAAAAGAAATTAGCAAGTATCCTTTCAAACAAGCTGCAATAATGGCTACATTGTATATTGCTCAGGAACAGAATGGATGGATATCCAATGAAGTTATGGAAGCAGTTGCTAAAAAACTTGGAATAAATGTTGAAGATGTTTTAGGTGTGGTTTCATTTTATACGATGTACCATAAAAAACCAGTAGGCAAATATCATCTTCAGGTTTGCACAAATGTATCCTGTATGTTGAGAGGTGCTTATCCTATCTATGATAAAATAAGAGCAAAGCTTGGAATAAATCATAATGAAGTTACATCTGATTCTCACTTCTCACTTGAAGAAGTTGAATGTATGGGTTCCTGCGGAACAGCTCCAATGATGGCAGTTAACGAAGATTTTTATGAAAATCTTTCCTTAGAACAAATTGATACTTTAATAGATTCATTTAAAAATAAGTAGAAGGTAAATGGAAAAGATTGTTTTACCGGATATAGAAAATTTTCATCAGCTTAATGTTTATGAGCAAAATGGCGGTTACTCAGTAGCAAAAAAATGCTTTGGAATGACTACAGATGTTATCATTGACCAGGTTAAGAAATCAGGATTACGTGGTAGAGGTGGGGCAGCATTTTCTACAGGTTTAAAGTGGAGCTTTATGCCCAAGACTACTGATAAAGAAAAATATCTTTGTGTTAATGGTGATGAAAGTGAACCAGGTTCTTTTAAAGATAGACAAATTTTTGAATACAATCCTCATCAATTGATTGAGGGTATTATCATTACCTGTTATGCAATTGGTGCAAAGACTGCATACATCTACATAAGAGGAGAGTACTACAAATGGATTAACCTAATGCAAAAAGCGTTAGATGATGCTTATGCAGCAGGTTACGTTGGCGATGGAATGAAGGATAAATTTGGAACCGATTTTAAGTTAAATATTTATATTCATAAAGGAGCCGGTGCTTATATCTGCGGTGAAGAATCATCGCTGATGAATTCGATTGAAGGTAAAAGAGGATATCCAAGAATTAAACCTCCTTTCCCTGCAGTATATGGTTTATGGGGATGTCCAACAACAATTAATAATGTTGAAACCCTTACCAATGTTCCTCCAATCATGGATAAAGGATGGGAATGGTTTTCAAAAATTGGTGAACCAAAACATCCCGGTACTATTTTATTTGGAGTAAGTGGACATGTAAACAAACCCGGCATTCACGAACTCCCTACAGGCACATTATTAACCGATTTAATTTATAATTATGCAGGCGGAGTTCCGGGTAATAAAAAGATTATGTGTGTCATTCCCGGTGGTTCTTCAATGCCTCCATTAAGAGGAGATGAACTTGAAGGTATAAAGATGGATGCAGAATCTTTAAAGGCAATAGGAAGCGGTATAGGTACCGGCGGTGTTATGGTAATGGATGAAGATACTAACCTTGCTGATGTGCTTACCAGAATTGCATATTTTTACTATCACGAAAGCTGCGGACAATGTACTCCTTGCCGTGAAGGTACAGGTTGGATGCTAAAGATTTTAAAAAGAATTGCAGCAGGGCATGGAGTAAAAAGTGATTTGGACTTATTAGTATCAGTTGCTAATAATATTGAAGGAAATACTATCTGTGCATTAGGTGAAGCTGCAGCATGGCCTGTTAGATTTACAATTACAAAATTCAGAGACTACTTTGAAAAGATAGTTAAGGATGAAATAGACTTACCGGTAAAAGAAAAAGTGCACTCAATGCGGCACACAGGTGCACCATTAGGGAATATAAAATTCTAAAGCAAAAGAATTATTTTTTTTACTTATAAATAAAAAATAAAATATTTTAAGCTGTTCTAAGAAATTGGAACAGCTTTTTTACATTAATGGTTCTTTTCTTATTTCTGGTGTTATCTTTGACCAGTCATTAGTTAGAACAAAGAAACGAATTTGATTTATATCTTCTTTGCTAACAGGATGCTCAATAGTCAAAGTGGCTTTTTTATAATTGATACCAATGTAATCATATGTGTAAATTGTACCTGTTCTTAAGTACATAGGTGTCCAATTAATCATAAAATCCCAAGCAATCCAATATGTATCAATGTAAGAAATTGGTCTCTGAATTCCAATTGAACAAAATCTTCCACTTCGCAAAGGAATTCTCACCTGTTGATTATATGGTTGTCCTTCAATTTCTTTTAATCCTCTTTTATTTACAAAACTTCTTACTAATCTTATATCTTCCCAGGTAACAGGTGTTTCAATATCCAAATAAAAGTTTCTAAAATTTCCTACGCCAATACTACAATGTAGAATAGTACCCGAATCAGGTTGATTAGACAATCCAATATTATCAAAGAACCAATTAATACTATAAATATCAATATAATTAACAGGATTAGAAAAAATAAAAGCACAGTATTTCCCTTCTGTAATTTCAATCGGAATACTTATAGTATCCTCAGTTTTCCCTAAAACAACTTCTGAGGGGAAGTTTACATTCCTATCATTTTCACAGCCAATAAAAAATTGTAATAATATAAAAAGTAAAAAAAACTTTATAATCTTTTTCATTGGTGGCTTTCCTTTAATAAAAGATATATAAAATTAAAAGCAGGATATAAATACAATTGTATTTCTACTTACAAGGTGAGCATAGAGGATAAATTAATCACTCAATTGATTTTTTTATTTAACAATAATTTTGATGAAGTAGCCTTTAAAACAACAGAGGCTGTCTTTAATTCAGGCAGCCTCTTTAAAATTTTTAAGCTCTTTTGCCCATCTCTTTATCTAAATATAGCAAGCCGCTTTTATTGTCGCCAATCATTTTTAATCTTTCAACATAATATGAGGCAGTTGATTCTTCTTCAACTTGTTCAGTTATGAACCATTGTAAAAAGCTTGTTGTACCATAATCTTTTTCTGACATTGCTGTTTCATAAATCTTATGAATGGAAGCAGTAACAACTTTTTCATGCTCGTAGGTATCCTGAAAAACATCATATGCTAACTTCCAGGAAGATTTAGGAGCATCAATTTTCATTAAATCCACCTTAGAATTTGTGAGAATTAGATATTCAAAAAATTTCATTGCGTGGTCATATTCTTCTTTTGCCTGTACTCTCATCCATTTTGCAAATCCAATTAAATTTTGTTCTTCAAAATGTGCTGCCATTGCCAAATACAGATAAGAAGATGCCATTTCTAAATTCAGTTGCTTGTTTAAAGCTTCTTGTACTTTTTGAGTTACCATTATTTCTACCTCTATTAATTACTATATGGTGAAACTTAAATAAATGCTCAGAATTATCAAATCATTTGAATGTGACGAGATTATTATCAGGATTTTTTTTATTTTTCAAAAAACAAAGAAAATATCTAAATGAAAAAATTATTTATCCTCTTTATTCTGATTTATTCAATATCATTTTCACAATCAGTTATTAAGACAAAGCTTGATTCTCTTACTTCAACTTCATTTTTTGATACTACCATTATTGCTTTAGATGTTTATGACCTTACTGCAGATAAGGTATTATATCAAAAAAATAACAAGCTTTTACTTAGACCTGCATCTAATATGAAAATATTAACAACTGTTACAGGTTTATATTTTTTAGGTAAAGATTATACATTTAAGACTTCCTTATATTACTCAGGTAATATTAAGAATGGCACATTAAATGGTAATCTTTATGTGAAGGGGGGATTTGATCCCGATTTTACTTATGATGATTTGGATTCCTTGATTCTTATTTTAAAAAATAATGGAATTAAAAAAATAAAAGGAAATATTTATGGAGATATAAGTGCAAAGGATTCTTTGTTTTGGGGACACGGATGGATGTGGGATGATGACCCTTCTACTGATGCTCCATACTTATCAGCATTGAACATCAATGATAATGCTATTGAAGTCACTCAGGAAAAAAATAAAGTTCCTCAGCTTACTCCAAAAACATCTTTTGTAAAGGTTGAAAGAGCTGCAATTAAAGACATAAATTATCTTGATAGAAAATGGCTGCCCAGAGAAAATACTATTTTATACAATGGAGTTATTTTAGGCAATAAGCCTCTTGAAACCAAATTGAATGTCTTTACACCTGAAAAATATTTTCTTCATTTGTTCTGTGAAAAGCTTGTTGAAAATAAAATGTACAATAAAGTTAAATATAATTTCAGTTCATCCGATTATATGAAGGAAATTGGAAAGTTTGAAAGAAGATACGATACTGTTATTGTTAATCTTAATAAAACCAGTGATAACTTAAGTGCAGAAATGACTTTGCTTGCTTTAGCTTCTTTAAAAACTGACAAATCAGCATCTGCAAAAGATGGCGTTATTTTTATTGATAGTTTAATTTATCTTGCCGGACTTAATCCGGAAAATTATAGTATTGTAGATGGTTCAGGAGTTTCTCATTACAATCTTATTAGCTCAGAATTATTATTAGGTGTTTTGAAGTTTATGTACAAGAATCGTCCGGATTTATTTAACACCTTGTATAATTCTTTTCCAATAGGCGGAGTTGATGGAACTCTAAGGAACAGATTAAAAGATTCATTAGTTTATAATAACGTTCACGCAAAAACAGGAACGTTAAGTGGTGTAAGCAGCTTGTCAGGTTATTTAACAACATTGGATAACCACATAATTTCTTTTTCAATTATGATGCAGAATTATACAGGCACATCGCAGAAAGTTAGAAATTATCAAGATGAAATTTGTAAACAATTAGTGGAATATGGTACAAAGTAAATTATGTTTTATATATGATGAGAGATTTCTTCTGCATAAATCCCCGTATTATCATGCAGAAAATCCTAACAGGCTTGCAATGGCTTTTCATTATATTCATAAGAGTGGTTTTTTTGATGATGTAAAAATATACAAACCACTTGAAGCATCAGGGGCTCATATAAGGTTAGTACATACTAAAGAGCATTATAATTTTATTAAAAATTCTATTAACACTGGTAGAACATTAATTGACCCCGATACTTATATAATAAAAGATTCCTGGACTGCATCAAAACTTGCTGCAGGAAGTGTTATCACTGCTGTTAATCTTGTTCAAAATCATCAGCACGATTATGCTTTTTGCTTAGTTAGACCACCTGGACATCACGCTGAAAGTAATAAGTCAATGGGATTTTGTTTATTCAATAATGTTGCTATTGGAGCAGCTTATGCAATAAACAAATTCAATCTGGAACGCATTGCAATAATAGATTGGGATGTTCACCACGGAAATGGTACACAGGAAATATTTTATGATTCTGATAAGGTAATGGTATTTAATATTTTTCAGAATCCTTTATATCCCGGTACTGGTTCGACTAATGAAATTGGTAAAGGAAAAGGGGAGGGATATAATTTTAATTTTCCTGTTCCTGCTGGTACAAAAGGGAGTGAATTCTTTAGAATATTAGGAAAACAGATTATTCCTAAATTAAAAGAATATAAACCACAGCTTATTTTTATATCAGCCGGCTTTGATGCGCACAAAGATGATCCTCTTGCTCAAGTTGAACTCAATGAAAAAGATTTTGGAACTTTAACCAAAATGTTAGTTGATTTTGCAGAAGATGATGATATACCAATTATTTCAGTCCTTGAAGGTGGATATAATCTGAAAGCTTTGGGTAAATCTATTGTTGCTCATCTTAAAGAATTTATTACTTAATATCCCATCACTTCGAATTAAAATTTATTTTTCTTTCGATTTATTTATTAAAGAAAATTGCATATTTTATCTATTCACATAATTTTAAGTTTGAATGGAATTTTACAAAGAATTTATAGTCACAGCAGAACCATTTGTACCTGATTTAATAAGCAGTTTAATATGGGAACTTGAAATCGAAGGTATAAATGAGGAAGTAAACTGTTTAAAAGTTTTTACAAGCGGTGATAGTAAATTAAATAAAAATGATATTGCTTTTGTTCTTGATAAACTAAAGGAACAAAAATTATTATTTAATTATTCCATCGAAGAAAATTATTATGAAGCCAAGAATTGGAATAAAGAGTGGGAAGAAAATCTCAATGTAATTGAGATAAATGATAAAGTAGTCATCAGACCTTCAAACAAAGAAGCCGTTGTAAAAGAAGGACAAGTTGTAATTACAATTAACCCAAAGATGTCCTTTGGAACCGGTGAACACGCTACAACAAAATTAGTTATTGATTTGATATCCAAATACATTAAGCCCGGAATAAAAGTGTTAGATGTTGGTTCGGGTACTGGTATTTTGGCTATTGCAGCTATCAAGCTAGGTGCATTATCAGGATTAGGAATTGACAATGATGAATGGTGTCTTGTCAACGGATTAGAGAATGCTAAGTTAAATGATGTTGATGTTAAATTAAAAATTGAACAAAAAGAAATTAAAGATGTAGAAGAAAATGATTTTTCTTTAGTTGCAGCTAATATCCAAAAAAATATTTTAGTAAAAATTTCAGAAGATATTTACAAGAAAACTATACATGGTGCAATAATAATCTTATCAGGATTATTATTTACTGATGAAGATGATGTAAAAGAGAATTATTTTTCAGCAGGATTCTCATTCATTGAAACAAAACAGATGGATGAATGGATTGCTATGGTTTTTGAAAAAAGGAAATAATAAATATTAAAATGCGTTTAACCTTTGCAGAAGTAAATTTATCTAACTTACAGAAAAATTATCTTAATATCAGAAGAAAAGTAAACACCAAAGTAATGGCAGTTGTTAAAGCTGATGCATATGGACACGGTGTTAAACAATGTGTTGATGCTTTACTTGCTCTTGGAGATAGAAAACCTGAATACTTTGCAGTCGCCCTTCCTGAAGAAGCTGATGAATTATTAAAGCTCAAAGTAAAAGAACCCATTTTAATCTTTGAACCTTATATTGTTGAAAATATTAATCTTTTCAAGAATAAAAATTTAATTGCAACTGTTTGCACAAAAGAACATATAAAAACTTTAGCTTCTTTAAATCAAAAAGTAAAAGTTCATATTAAAGTAAATACTGGAATGAACCGGATTGGTGTTCATTTCGATGAAGCATATGAATTTATAAATTATTGTTCTCGACAAAGTCATATTATTATTGATGGCATATACACACATTTTGCAACCTCTGATGAAAAAGATAAAAAATATGCTAACCTGCAGTTAGATAGGTTCAAGCATGTTATTAATCAGCTTAAACTTGCAGGAATAAATTACGGAAATGCTCACTGTGCTAATAGTGGTGCTATCTTAGATATACCAGAAGCATATATGGATATAGTTAGACCCGGTATTTCTTTGTATGGCTATTATCCTTCTTTAGAAACTTCAGAATCCATAAAATTGCAGCCTGTATTATCTTTATTTTCAAAGATATCTACAGTAAAGGAAATTGATAAAGGTGAACCTGTTAGTTATAGTAGAAGATATCATCTTAAAGAAAAATCAAAAGTAGCTTCAGTACCTATTGGATATGCAGATGGTTTTACAAGAGCTTTGACAAATAAAGCTAAAGTAATTGTGAAGAATAAAGTTTATGTACAAATTGGTACAGTTACAATGGATAGGATAATGATACTTGTAGATGATAATGTAAAAGTTGGTGATAAAGTGACGCTCCTTGGTAACTCAAGAAATAATAAAATTGATGCCTGGGACTGGAGCAGAATACTGAATACTATTCCTTATGAAGTTACTTGTTCTTTAAGTAAAAGAATTCCCAGAGTATATAAAAATATATGAATTTTGTTAAACAATATATAGCTCAAAGTATTATAGCTTCTTCAAACAATTTAAGACTAAGCAGTCAAAAAATTGAAGTGGTTACTCTGCTCAAAGAATTAATTCTAAAGAGTGAAGACCTCGAAGGAGATATAAAAAAACTAAAAAAGGTAACCCAATTTTCTACTTTAGCTATAAGGTTTAATGAAATTTATAATTATCTAACCCAGACCAATCTTGATTTTCTAAAGGTGTCAGATAAGTTCAAAGAGCATTGTCAATATTTAATAAAAGATATTGGTTTGATGCTTGATAAAGTTTCTCCTGCAATGATGCACGAAATTAAAGATAAAATCAAAGAATCAAAACCCATTGAGGTTGTTACGGAAGATGAAACATCAGAGCAAACTCCAAATGAAGATGAAATTAAGGTTGACCTATCAAAGAGAAAACCTGATTCTGTAAATTTTGAAAATGATACAACTTTCCTAAAGGAAAAGTTAATACTTGAAGAGGAAAAAGAGCTTGAAGATAATTTTAAGAATTATGAAGAAAACATTCTTAAACCAATAAATCCGCTTGATTCAATATTAAAGAAATTACTTAGCGATAAAAGTTTGGTTGCTGAACTTGAACCTTTTACAAAAATAATGAAAAGGAACAGCGACCATTCACTTGATGCAGGATTTGAAATTCTTGCTAATATGCATATGATTGTTCATCAATCTATACTACTTCTAATGCAAGGAAAGTTAGAAATTACAAAAGAAACTATTGAATCTATTAGAGCATGTTTGATTGTTATAGCAGCAGTGATAAAAGGTAAATCTGTGGATATCACTGTTTATTTAAATAAAGCTGAACGTTTTGGTCAGACTATATCAACTATAAAGTAGAAAAGAGAACGTTAATGAAAGTATATGCGGTAATTATGGCTGGTGGTATTGGTTCAAGATTTTGGCCACGTAGTAAAGAAAAAACACCTAAACAGTTACTAAAAATATTTGGCAGCAATACCATGATTCAAGATACAGTTGATAGACTTTCCGGGATTGTTGAAAAAGAAAATATTTTAATTATTACAAATAAGATTCAAAAGCCTGAGATTTTAAATCAGCTACCAGGAATTTCTGCAGACAATATTATTGAAGAACCATTTGGAAGAAATACTGCAGCTTGTATCGGTTTAGCTTCTATGATTATTAAACAAAAAGATCCTGATGCTGTTAGCATAGTACTCCCGGCAGACCATATAATAAAAGATGTACATGAATTCCATAGTACATTAAAGAAAGCAATTGATTATGCCAATAATACGGAAGGCTTAATTACAATTGGAATAACTCCAAGCAGACCTGAAACAGGGTATGGATATATTCAAATCGATGAAGCCCATGTTTCAGACAATATATATAAGGTTTTAACTTTCGCCGAAAAACCGAATTATGAAACTGCTCTAAGGTTTGTTGAGAGCGGGGATTTTATGTGGAATAGCGGTATGTTCATATGGAAAGTTGATGCGATTCTAAATGAAATGAAAAATTATATGTCTGACCTTTATGATGGATTACTTGAAATTGAAAAATCTTTAGGTGATGTAAACTTTGAAAAGAATCTTGCAAACATATATGGTCAGTTAAGAAATATTTCAATCGATTATGGTATAATGGAAAAATCCAGAAAAGTATTTTTAACTAAGGGTACATTCTCCTGGAGTGATGTTGGAAGTTGGGAAGAAGTTTATCAGTTATCAGAAAAAGATGATGAAGGCAATGCAATCACGGGTTATTCTTATACTGATGCAACAAAAAATTCATATATCTATTCTCCCGATAAATTTACAGCAGTAATTGGTCTTGATAAAGTAATTGTTATAAATACAAAAGAAGCGTTGTTAGTATGTAAAAGAGAATATTCACAGGATGTTAAGAAAATAGTAGACCATTTAAAAATAAATAAAATGACAGATCATCTTTAAAATATTCTTTAGAGTTCAAAATGAAAAAAATTGTTCTTATTGTTCTTTGTGTTACATTTTTTTTAAGTGCTCAATCTTTAACAGGTAAAAAATTCTGTTTAGACCCCGGACATGGTAGTACAAAAACTGAGACTTATGAACCCGAAACAAAAAGATTTGAAACTTGGGCCAATCATATTGTAAAACCATACTTAAAGCAATACCTTGAAAATTATGGGGCAACCGTATTTAGTACCAGAGGTGATTTTGACTCATTAGCTTATCATACTACCTTATCAGAACGTGAAGCTGTTGCTAACAACAATAATGTAGATTATTTCCAATCTATTCATCATAATGCGTTTAATGGAGCATCTAATTATAGTTTAGTTCTTTTTGAACAATTAAATGCAAATGATTGTCCTGTTGGAAATCCTCAATGGCCGGGGCAGTCTGATGTTATGGCCAATATAATGGTCAACAAAATTCAGCAGGCATTACAAACTACTGCAGCATACCCAAGAGGAGATTTTTGTTTTTTGGGTTATAATTTAGGTGTACTGAATGATTTAATAATGCCCGGAACATTAAGTGAATCTTCATTTTTTGATAACCTTGCGGAAAGGCAAAGATTAAGTAATCTTGATTATTTAAGAACAGAAGCAGAAGCACTTTTTCTTTCATTTCTTCAATATTATAATGTAGCTGCGCCTTCTCATGGAAGTTTAGTAGGATTTGTAAAAACACCTGCGGGTGTTCCAATAAATGGTGTTTCTATTATAATTGAATCCGTCAATAAAACTTATTTAACTGATAATTTAGGTAATGGGTTTTATAGGATTGATAGTTTAGCTCCGGGTACTTATACAATAAAAGCATTTACAACTACTGATACTTTAACATCAAGTGCAGTTGTTGCAGGCGGGAAAATCAACGTTAAAAATCTAAGCTTTCAGTTAAGTGTAGGGGATGTAAAAATGTATGCAGTTCTTTCACAAGGTGATGGAATTAAAGCCAGATGGCTTGTCCCTGAAGGAAGCGTTGACAGTTATTATGTTTACATATCTACAGATGGTATCAATTTTAATTCTGAACCTGATTATAAAACAGTTAATGATAATTACACAATCACAGGATTAACATCAGGTCAATCTTATTACGTAAAAGTAAAAGGAAAAAATTCTAAAGGATTAAGTATTAACTTTTCAAAAACCTATGGTGCTCAGGTTTCTTCAAGTTCAGATAAAGTTTTAATTGTTGATGGGTTTAGCAGATATGGTGGAACAGGAAGCTATCCTACATCTGACCATAATTTGTTAAGATTTTATGGTAAGTCTATGGATAATCTTGGAATGCGTTATGATGCTGTTTCAAATTCAGCCATTGTAGCTGCATCTATCCTTACTCAATATAAATATGTTATCTGGTTTACCGGAGATGAATCAACTATAGATGAAACATTTACTATAGCAGAACAAAATATTTTAAAAGCATACTTAAATAGTGGCGGTAAATTATTTGTTACAGGTTCTGAAATTGCTTGGGACTTAGGAAATAAAGGTGCAATTGAGGATAAAGATTTCTTTAACAATTATTTTAAGTCTAATTATGTAGCTGATAATCCAACTCCAAATAGTCCTTCAGCTTTTGGAAATACAGGAAGTATTTTTGATAGTATCACTGTCTCTTTTGGAAATACATATCCAGAAGATTGGCCCGATGTAATAGCTCCATTAAATGGTGCTACATCAGTATTAAAATATAATTCGACTCAAGATGCAGGAATTACTTATTCAGGCTTATTCCCGTCTGGTACTAAAGAGGGAAGATTATGTTACATAGCTTTCGGTTTTGAAACTATTGGTAATGATTCTATTAGAACAAAATTATTATCAAGAATTCAGGATTTCTTACTAAATAGTTCTCCTGTTAATGTTGAAGAAGAAAACAGCAATACTCAAGTTGTAAATGAGTTCAGCTTATCTTCATATCCTAATCCTTTTAATCCGTCGTCTAATATTCTAGTAAATGTAAATGAAACTGGTTTGTACAATATAGAAGTTTATAACACCATTGGAGAAAAAGTAATAACTTTATTCAATGATGTATTAGAAAAGGGAAGTCATAATATAAAATTAAAGATGGATAATTATCCTTCGGGAATTTATATAGTCAGAGTTAATTCATTTAACAACAAAGTTCTTACGCATAAGCTAATGTTGATGAAGTAATGAATACGAGAGCTAAGGAAATAATAGAAAAACTTAACCTACTCCTTCATCCGGAAGGAGGTTATTATAAAGAAATTTACAGGTCTAATGAACAAATAACTAAGCTCCCTAATAGATATTCAGGGGAAAGAGCTTTTGCTACCTCCATTTATTTCCTTTTGAATGAAGACCAAAAATCCAATTTTCATAAATTAAAGTCAGATGAATTATGGTATTATCACGAAGGTTCTTCATTAAGTGTGTACATAATAAATGAAGAAGGTATTTTAAAAACCTTTAAGTTAGGCTTGGATTTAGATAACGATGAGTTACCTCAATTAACCATTCATAAAAATTCCTGGTTCGCAGCTGAAGTTAATTATAAAACTTCATTTTGTTTAATGGGATGTATGGTTTCTCCTGGATTTGATTTTTCTGACTTTGAGTTAGGTAAAAGAGAAGAATTATTGGAAAAATTTCCTGAACATTCAGGTTTAATAAGGAATTTTACAGATCATTAGGAAAAGACCTTAAATGTGCGGTTATAATTATTGTTCTTGACGAAATACTTAAATTATAACAAATTAGAGGCAGAAAATAATAGAAAAAATCTTTTTTAATAAGGATTCTATTTTATAAATTTACAGTACTGTTTTCCAAGCTATGTGAATGTTTTTTGATTTTATGGAATAGCTAAAGCTTTTTATTATCCTCATTTCGAGAACCCTATGATTAAACGATATTATTCCTTAATTTATTATGAAAATGATATGTCAGCTATTTTACTTAAATCAATGTTAACGATTATCTAACCACTAAAACTTGGAGGTATTTATAGAATAATAGTTATACGATTTTTAATCAAAAATTTGGGTTACTCTAATTAAACGTTCAATCTTAAATTTTGGAAAAGAATTTTTCAAAATAACAATATTTGCTGTTGTTATTTTTTATGCGGGAATTAATCTAGGCTTTAGCTCCCCTGATGTATCCAATATTAATCAAAGTATTTGGATAGAAGCAATTTTAAATTGGAATTCTCAACAAAAGTTTCCTCAAAAAGACTTAGGTGAGAATAATTCTACTATTTTAAATTCTTCATCTGATAACAATGACAATATTACAAATTCCGGTGATAATTTAGTTTATAAAATACCACTTGCTTTTGCTGACACTACAGGGCAGGATTCTATAAAATCTATTGACTCATTAAAAACTCTACAGGATTCTATAAGGACTGCTGATTCATTAAAGAATTTTTCAACACCATTAAACCAATCTATTCAGACTGCTGATACTTTAAAAAATAATTTAGATACACTTGGGAAAGGTTTAGATTCTACAAAAACAACTACAGCTGATTCATTAAAGGATACAACTAAAGTTGACTTAATGGCATTAGACTCAACAGCCAGAATTAAATATTTCCGTTATCATAGAGAAGATATTCCTTATGTTCGTCTGAAAAAAGAGAGACAATATAGCTTTTTTGCTGAGCCATCACCTAGTTATAAAACAAAATCAATTGTTATTGATTCTACCGGGGAATTTGTTGAAATTCACGAAAAAGTAGCTGGGCAGGAAACTAAAATTCTTTTAAGAATGCCAATACAAGAGTATATTGACCTACGATTGGCTTTGAAGGAAAGGGAAAACTGGGAAGCTCTGGGATATCAATATGAATTAAAAGATACTAAAAAGGATTTAGGTGGATTGATAAAGGATATTACAGATTTTGAAATTCCTTTACCATCTGTTGGTGTATTAAGTATTTTCGGCGAACCAAAAATCAGTTTGAAAATTGGTGGTGCTGTTGATATTAAAGGCGGCTGGAGAAACGAAACTACTGAAGGTGTTACAGCATCAAGATTAGGAAACACTCGTAATGAACCAAATTTTGAACAACAGGTACAGATAAATGTAAATGGTACTATAGGTGATAAACTTAATATAAGTGCTGACTGGAATACTGAACGTACTTTCGAATATGAAAATATGCTTAAGATAAAGTATACTGGTTATGAAGATGAGATTATCCAAAGTATAGAAGCAGGTAACGTATCATTACAAACTTCTCCTTTGGTAGGTGGTAGTGAAGCTTTATTTGGAGTTAAAGCTGTATTTAAAATGGGACCTTTGACTTTAACAACTTTAGCTAGTCAGAAAAAGGGTGAAATAAAAGAAGTATCAGTTTCAGGTGGTTCTACCACATCAGAGTTTACAAAAAGAGCTTATGATTACTCTACTAATCACTATTTCCTTGATACTATTTATGCAAGTACAGACCCGGCTTTTAACTTTTTCCAAAGATATTATGGGAATGCAACTCCTGATATTGATCCATCAGTACAAGTAAACTACATTGAAGTCTGGAAGTCTACAAATACAACTGTAAGGTCACCTAACGAACGTGAAGCCAATGCATATATTACATTGCCTCCGTTAAATGCAGGTGGAAAGTATCCGGCAAATTTAAGAGAAAATATTTCAGGCGGAGATGGTTTATCTGAAACAGGACGTTTTTTACCTCTGCAGGAAGGTACTGACTATACATTAAATCCATATACAGGATTTATAACTTTAAATACTCAGGTTAATGAGAACGATGTTATTGCAGTCGCTTATCGTACTCAAGGAAATTTACCAGGTCCGGAAGATGATTCTTTCTATGGTGAATTTATTGAGAGTGCAAAAGATACTTCTCAAAAAATGGTTTTAAAATTAGTTAAGCCAAGAAACTTACAACCTAATTTTACAATTGCCTGGAAGTTATTGTTAAAGAATATTTATCCTATTGGCGGAAGAAATGTTAAAAAAGAAGGCTTCGAATTTTATGTAAAGAGAGAAATTGAAGGTTCAGAGCCGCAAACAAACGTGGGCAATGTAAAATTACTTCAAGCTTTTGGATTGGATGTTGAAGATGCAAGTAAAGCACCTAATCCTGATAATATATTTGACTTTAGAGAAAACCTGACTATTATAACTGAAACAGGTGAAATAATTTTTCCCACACTTGAGCCTTTTGGCAGGAATCTTCCTGAAGGATTACCTGATTCTTTAGCATTCCCTCAAATATATTCTACAACTCCAACTTTTGCGAGACAAGAAAAGACTCGCGATAAATGGGAATTAACCGGTAAGTTCTCTGGCGGTTCATCATCTACATATCAACTGGGATTTAACGTAGTTGAAAATTCTGTTAAAGTTAGATTAAATGGAATTGAACTTTCTCCTGGAGTTGATTATGCAATGGATTATAATGTAGGTCAGTTAACTATCAGGAATGAAGCGGCATTAGTTCCTAATGCAGATTTGAAAATTACTTATGAGCAAAATGACCTTTTCCAATTAGCCTCTAAAACATTATTAGGTGCAAGAGGTCTTATTGATTTTACAAAAAAGACAAAACTTGGTTTTTCTATCTTAAATCTAAATCAAGAAACTTTAAATGATAAAGTTAGAATCGGGGAAGAACCTTTAAGCAATACTATTTATGGTTTAGATTTTCAAACTTCTGCAGATTTACCATTCGTTACAAAAGCACTTGATAATATCTTTTCAACAAGAGAATTGTCTACTTTTAATTTTGCAGGTGAATATGCTTATATGGACCCTGATCCTAATACAAAAAAGAGTACCATTTCATCAGATAAAGAAAAAAGTATTGCTTACATAGATGATTTTGAAGGTTCAAAAAAGATTATACCTATAGGTGTATCGTATACTGTTTGGAAAGATGTCAGTATTCCTGATAGACTTCCTTATTTACCTGATTCATTAACTGCATTACAAAGAATGGATTTTAAAGCTAAGAGTTTCTGGTTTACACAAACTCCTGCTAATGTTAAAGTAACAGATATTTGGCCACAAAAGAAAGTTGCCAAAGCAGATGAAAATATTACTGTAATGGATTACGTATATATTCCTGATACACCTGGTACTTACAACTATACACCAAGACTTCACGAAAATCCTCGGGAAAATTGGGGTGGAATGATGAAATTATTATCTTCTACAGCAAGTAATTTAGTTGAAGAAAATATTGAGTTCATTGAGTTTTGGGCAAAACCATCAACCTTTGCGCCTGATGCCAAAGTTTATATTGACTTAGGAAGAATTAGTGAAGATGTTATCCCGGATAGACAATTAAATACTGAAGATGATCCACCATATAATGATGCTATTGATCCCGAGGGAAAAGAAGATAAAGGTATTGATAGAATGACGGATGATGAAGAAAGATTAAAATATAATTCTACTGCTGCTGATCCGAGTGGTGATAACTTCAATTATTCTGTTGGTTCAAATAATTATTATAATATTAATGGAACACAAGGAAATGCAATATTAACAGATATTGGAAGAATTCCAGATACAGAAGATTTAAATAAAAATAATCAAATTGATTTACTTAATAGTTTCTTCAGGTATGAAATTCCTTTAGATACTAATGCTGCTACAAACAAATTTATTGCAGGTGGCGGCGGTGAGGAAAGTAAGGGATGGTATTTATATAGAATTCCATTGAAGGAATTTTCTCAAAGTGTTGCTGACCCTCAATTTGAAAGGATTGAAGCAATTAGATTTTTTGTAACAGGCACGGACCAGCCTGTTCACTTACGTATGACAGAGTTTAATCTTGTTGGTAATCAATGGGAAAAGGTGAGAAGGGATTCGACAATTTCTCTTTCAAGAGATACTGTTTTAACTGTATCTGTTATAAACATTGAAGATAATTTCCCGATATATCAAAGTCCAAGCGGTGTTCAAAGAGAACAAGATAGAAGCAAACCTGAAGAGAACGTTCTTAAGAATGAGCAATCACTTAATCTTATTATTAAGGAATTACAACCCGGAGATAAAAGAGAAGCAGTAAAATACCTTCGAGTATTGGATGTATTTAATTATAGTGAAATGAAATTATTTATTCACGGAGATGCTGACACTATAAATGGTAATGTTTCTGTATCAAGGCTTTCACCTCAATACAATAGTGAAGTTTATTTTAGGTTCGGTGGAGATACTAACAACTATTACGAATACAGGCAGCCTATCAGAGCTGATTGGAATGAAATAAGTATTAGATTTAATGAATTGACTGCCATTAAACAGGCAAGGGGTGATTCAATAAATCAGGTATACAGAGTGCCTGTTGAAGGAGAACCAGGACATTTTTATATTGTAAAAGGTAACCCATCATTAACGCAGGTAAAGTTCTTATCAGTCGGTATTTATAATTCATCCGGCGAAACATCTACACCTAAAAATGTATCCGGTGAAGTCTGGGTAAATGAATTGAGGGTTATTGGTGCTGATGACCATCCCGGCTGGGCTTATAGTTTTAATACATCATTAAAACTTGCTGATTTAATGACATTTAATTTTACTTTGAGTGAATCAAATCCATATTTCCACAGACTTGCTGATAGATTCGGTTCGAGAATTTCTCAGAAGAATTGGAGTGTATCTACTGACTTAGATATAATTAAGCTCCTGCCATTTAGTTTGCCTGAAAGTCAATTAAGATTAACATACTCACATACTGAAAATGTTGGTAAACCATTATACTTACCTAATACAGATATTAGAGTGGACCAGGCAGCAAGATTATTGGAAGAAAGAAGATTAATTGATTCAGTAAATAATTTAAAAACTCCTGAGCAATTAATTATTGAAAGCCAATCAATTAACGTATCTGATTCCTGGAGTGCATCCAGTATAAAGATAAAAATTCCTTCTAACTATTGGTTAATAAGAGATTCATTCAATGCATTGTCATTTGGATTTAATTATAATAAAACATTCAGCAGGTCTCCATTAGTTACATACAATAGGGGATGGATATGGAATGCAAATGCCAGTTATGGAATAAATTTAAGTCCTGATTATTTCTTTATGCCTGCAAATATACCAGTAATAGGTCCAATATTTGCATTATTGCTTGATTACAGGAATACCAAAGTTTACTTTACGCCGCAAATGATAAATGCTGATATGACAGCCAGAAGACAAAGAAATGTTAATGTTACCAGAGAACAAACAAATACACCTTCTCAGACAGTTATATCAAGAGATTTTACTACCACTAGAGGTTTTGATTTTAATTGGAAGATTACAGAAGGTGGATTGCTTAATCTATCAAGTAATTACAAAGTTGATATTAACTCATCCTTAGCTCATTTAGAAACTGATATTTATGGTCAACAGCGTTTAGAAAGAGATGTATGGAGAGATATCTTTCAGGGTGTTTTCTTTGGAAAAGACAATATGATGACTCAATCATTTGATTTGAAAACTTCTCCAAGATTGCCTTCTCTATGGGATATAAATAAATATTTTAATCTAACTGCAGGCTATAATACTCAATACCGTTGGGATAATGATTTTAGACAAGGAGATAGAGGAAGAAGTGCAGGCTTTTCATCTAAGTTAACTGCAAGTTTAACATTAAGATTAAAAGCATTAACACAGCCATTGTTTGAAGAAAAGAAAGACCTGCAAAACAATACAGTTATAAATAATAATAACAACAATAATACTAGACGTGGTAGAGATAATCAGAATCAGTTTAATCCTAATGTTATGAGAGATTCAACAAATAAGTTAATCACTGATTCTCTTTCAGTTAGGGATTCTCTGGCTAATGATTCTTTAGCTATTGATTCATTAAATCAGGTACCAAAAACATCTTCTTTAACAACTGCTTTGCTGTTCTTAAAATCAGTTGCACATGTAGTATTCTTTGATTACGAAAGCATTAGTATAAATTTCCAGAATGATAATTCCTTATCTAAATCAGGTTTGTTTGGTAAAGGAACCGGATTGAAAAATTTCTGGGGTATTGATTTTAATGATGATAGAGGACCAAGCAGAGGATTTATGCTTGGTATAAGTAACGATGTAGGTCGAAGAGCTATAAACTCAAACTTATCTGATGTTTATAGCCAAAGAAACCAATTGGACCTTAAAACATCTAAACCATTATGGGAAGGTGCAAGGATTGATTTAAATTGGAAAGTAAATTGGACTGTAAATAGAAATACTACATTAAGGTCTGATTCACTTGGTAATGTTGCTATTACAAATATTTCATCAACAGGAACCACAAGCAGGTCCTTCTTCTCTTTACCTCCAACTCTATTCCTGAGTACATTTAAATCAGGAATTAAAAGAGTTAGTGAATTATATAATCCTGATGCTAATAATTTATCAGAAGCATTTATTGAAGGGTTTGAAACTTTACCAATTCTTTCAAAATTAGGGTTCTTGAAAGATGTTGCTAAATATATCCCAAGACCAAATTGGAGAGTATCGTGGGATGGATTAGAGAAATTTTTCTTATTCTCATCTTTTACAAAAAAGGTTACTCTTGAGCATCAATATATTTCAGACTATACTGAAGGATGGAAGATTACTCCAGAGGGAACTCAGACTACACAAAGCCAAAAAGTATCATATGGGTTTACTCCTTTGATAGGGTTAACATTCAACTTTGGTCAAGTTTGGGGAGGTAATTTAACAAGTAATGTTAAATACTCTGCAAGAACTGATTATAGCTTAGGAGTTTCAACGACTAAGATATCAGAAGTATTTTCGAAAGAAATTGGTATTACAGCAAACTATGCTAAACAAGGTTTCGAAATTCCTTTATTTGGATTAGCTTTAAAGAATGATATTGAATTTAGTTTTTCATATTCGAGTAGTAGAAACTCTGAAGTTCTGTATGATATGGACGCATTTAATGAAGCTGGAATTCCACAAAATGGTACTATAAGAACACAATTTGAGCCAAGCATCAGATATACAATAAGTTCCAAAGTAACTGTAAGAATCTTTTACAGAAGATTGTCAGTAGAACCGGAAGGTGCATCGAGAATACCTCCTTCAACACAAAACGAGGCAGGTTTAGATGTCCATATTTCTATAAATTAAGAAATGAGGTTTGTATGAAGGGAAAAAAAATATTATGGGTTGATGATGAGATTGACCTTCTTCGTTCTCATATAATATTCCTTTCAGAAAAAGGATATGATGTTGATACAGTAACTAATGGGGAAGATGCAATAAATTCAGTTAAGGAAAATAACTATGATTTAATTTTCCTTGATGAAATGATGGCTGGTATGGGAGGATTGGAAACTCTTGGCAGAATAAAAGATTATGATGGAAATATACCGGTTGTAATGATTACCAAGAATGAAGAAGAAACTTTGATGAATGACGCTATAGGGAGTAAGATAAGTGATTATTTAACTAAGCCTGTGAATCCCAGCCAGGTTCTTCTTGTATGCAAGAAAATTCTTGAAGGTAAAAAAATATCAGGACAATATGCTGCTAAGGATTACCTGCAAGACTTCAATGAAATTTCTCAAGCAATGCTAAATATTATGGATTCTCAGGAATGGATTAACATTTATCTAAAACTTGTTAACTGGGAATTAGAGCTTGATATTCATCCAGGTATTGATTTACGCCAGACTCTTATAGATCAAAAAAGAGAAGCAAACAAGGAATTTTCTAAATTTGTTGAAAAAAATTATCGTTCATGGGTTAGTGATGATGGGAAAGAAAAACCTATTTTAACTACGCAAGTTGTAAATGATTATGTGCTTAATCATTTAAAAGATTCTGACAATATAGTTTTCTTTTTTGTACTCGATTGTCTTCGTCTTGATCAATGGATGGTAATGGAAAAACATTTAGTAGATCTTTTTACAATTGATAAAGATTATTACTATGCAATTCTTCCAACTGCAACACCCTATGCAAGAAATTCATTATTCAGTGGATTATTTCCATCTGAGATTGAAAAGTATTATCCAAATCTTTGGGCTTCAGGCAATGATGATGATGAAAAAAGTATGAACAAATATGAAAAGGAATTGCTTCAACTTTTGCTTGATAGGAGAAAAATAAATTTAAAATCAGAATTGAAATACATTAAAATTATCGACCCCGAAGTTGGAAGAAATTTTGAACAAAATGTAATGTCATATAAGAATACTCAGCTTACTGCTATAGTAGTTAATTTTCTTGATATGATTGCGCACGGAAGGTCTGATTCAGATATTTTAAAAGAAATAGCACCTGATGAACCTGCATATAGATCATTAACTAATACCTGGTTTATGCATTCATCATTGTTATCTACTTTCCAGACAATTGCAAAAATGAAAAATGCTAAAGTTGTAATCACAACAGACCACGGAAGTGTTCGTGCACTTCGCGGTGCAAAAGTCTTAGGTGACAGGGAAGCCTCATCAAATTTAAGATTTAAATATGGAAGAAATTTAAAGGTAGATGAAAAGCACGCTATTTACATTAAAAATCCATATGAATATAAACTACCAAAGAGAGGTGTTACTATAAACTATATCATAGCAAAAGAAGACTACTATTTTGTTTATCCCACTGATTACCATAAATATCTTACTTTCTATAAAGATACTTTTCAACATGGTGGTATTTCAATGGAAGAAATGATATTACCTGTAATTACTATGGAACCTAAATGAGTGAAGTAATTCTAAAAGAATTAATCAAAACTGAAGAAGATACTATATCCTTTGCAAATAAAATGAAGGATTATTTTAATGAGGGAGAAACAGTAATACTAAACGGTGATTTAGGTACCGGTAAAACTTTTTTTGTTAAACAGTTTGCAAAAAACTTTAATATTGATAATGTAAATTCTCCAACCTTTGCAATTGTTAATGTTTACGAAGGTGATGGATTAAAGATTAATCATTTTGATTTTTATAGAATAAAATATGTTCAAGAATTATTTGATATTGGGTTTAATGACTATCTTTCCGATAAAGATGCATTGACATTTATTGAATGGGGGGAAATGTTTCCTGAAATTCTTCCAAGCTCGAGATATGAAATTGATATTAAGTTTACAGAAAATTTAAATAGAGAAATTGAAGTTAAAAAATATGTTATCTGAAGAATCAAAAGTTTATCTTGCTATAGAGACATCAGGAGCAATGTGTGGTGTATGTGCTTATGTTTCTGATGAAAAATATTACGAGAACATTATTGTTCAAAAGAATATTCATTCAGAAAAACTATATGAACTTATTGATATTACTTTAAATCAAATGAACATCAAATTGAATGAATTATATGCTATAGCAATTTCAAATGGGCCAGGTTCTTTTACCGGACTAAGAATTGGAATGTCAGCAGTAAAAGGACTGGCTTTTGGAGCTTCTTTACCTATTATTCCTGTTCCTACCTTTGATGCTTTAGCCTTACAGATTTCAACTTACATTAAGAATAATGAAGAATTTGCTATAATTAATAAGGTTAGTATGGATGAAGTTTATTATGCTAAATACAAAAAAACTTCAGACTATTTCGAAAACATAATCCCACTTGAAATTAAACCGAAAAATGAACTTGATATAAGGACAGAAAATTGTTTATTATACGGTAATGTTATTGAAAATAATCTATTAAACATAAGTAATCCTACTCCTTTATTTGTTGCCAAATGGGCAAAAATATTTGGAGAAGATAAAAAAACTTTTAACTTTGATTATTCTGAACCTGAATATTTTAAAAAATTTATTGTAAAAGGTAAAAAAAATGATTAAAAAAGTATTTACTTTTATTTTGCTTGTAAGCACTTTATCATTAGCACAATTGGTTGCTCCTAAAATTTCTATTCAACAGGGAGAATTTAATTTTGGCGATATCCAGGAAGGTACAATAGCTTCACATAGTTTTATTATCACCAATACCGGGGGTGATTTATTAAAAATTAAAGATGTTAGACCATCTTGTGGATGTACTGCTGCAGCTCCGGATAAAAAAGAATTAGCTCCAGGTGAGTCAACAAAAATAAAAGTTGAATTTAATTCTGATGGAAGAATGGGACAGCAGGAAAAAACGATTTCCATAATTACTAATGATCCAAAAACACCTCAGGCAATTTTAAAATTTTATGGTAATGTGATAAAAAAAGTAGTTGAGGATGCTCCAAGATTAAAGTTTAGCGAAATGGAACATAATTTTGGTAAAGTTGAAGAAGGTCAAGTAGTTGATTATACTTTTAAGTTTAAGAATGTTGGTAAAAAACCATTAGTAATTGGGAATGTAAAAACTTCTTGTGGATGTACTGCAGCCTTAGTCAGCAGCAAAAATGTTGCACCAGGTAATGAAGGTACAATCAGAGTAGAATTAGATACAAAAAATAGAGCTGGGAAAATGAGCAGAAACGTCACTATTGAATCTAACGACCCTTCAGCACCGAGTATGATTTTAACTATTTTTGCTGAAGTTCAGCCGGTTAAGAGTTAAACAATGGCTTGGTTTAGTAGATCTAAAGAAAATATTGACCCTGAAAGTCAGAAGGCAGATTTACCCGATATATGGGAAAAATGTCCTGAGTGTAATGAATTTTTAAACAAGAAGCAGCTTGAATTAAATTATTGGACCTGCTTAAAATGTAATTATCATTTTCAAATCAATAGTGAACAATATATTTCCATTCTTTTAGATGAAGGTTCATTTAAAGAAACAAATAAAAAATTAAAATCAGCAGACCCTCTTCAATTTACTGATACAAAAAAATATACAGATAGAGTAAATAGCACTATTAAGAAAACCGGTTTATATGATGCAATCCGAACTGGTGTTGGAAAGATAAATGAAAAAGATGTAGCCTTTGGTTGTATGGACTTTAAGTTTATTGGTGGAAGTATGGGTTCTGTTGTTGGGGAAAAAATTGCAAGACTTATTGATAGAGCAGTAAAAATGGATATCCCATTAATTATAATCTCTGCAAGTGGTGGGGCAAGAATGATGGAAGGTGCTTTTTCTTTAATGCAGATGGCTAAAACAAGCGGACGCTTAACAAGATTAGCTGAAGCTAAATTGCCCTATATTTCTATTTTAACCAATCCAACAACAGGTGGAACATCAGCAAGCTTTGCAATGCTTGGAGATTTTATCTTTGCCGAACCTAAAGCATTAATCGGTTTTGCCGGTCCAAGAGTTATTAAACAAACTATTGGAAAGGATTTGCCTGAAGGCTTTCAAACATCAGAGTTTTTACTTGAACATGGATTCCTAGATAAAGTAGTTTCCAGAAAAGATATGAAAAATACACTATCCAATGTTTTGAGTATCGTACATAGATGATTAAGATTATAAATACTATTAAGGAAATGCAGAGTTATTCGAATTCTGCTCATAAAGATGGGAAAACAGTTGGATTCGTTCCGACCATGGGTTACCTTCACGAAGGGCATCTGTCCTTAGTAAAAGCATCCAAAAACAAATCTAATTTAACTGTAGTTTCAGTTTTTGTTAATCCAACTCAATTCGGTCCTAATGAAGATTTCAATAAATATCCCAGAGATTTTGAAAAAGATAAAGCATTACTTGAAGAAGAAGGTGTTGATGTAATTTTCTATCCAGAAAGCAAAGAAATTTATCCTGAACATTTTCAAACTTATGTTGAAGTTACTGAAATACAGAAAAAGCATGAGGGTGAATTTAGACCAACTCATTTTAAAGGTGTAGCTACAATAGTAAGTATTTTATTTAATATTGTGAAACCTGATTTTGCATTCTTTGGACAAAAAGATGCCCAGCAAGTTTCTCTGTTAAAACAGATGGTTAGAGATTTAAAGTTTGAAATTAATATAATTGTTTGCCCCATCATTCGAGAAGAAAGCGGTTTAGCAAAGAGTTCGAGGAATATTTATTTATCTGATGAAGAAAAACAAAAAGCTCTATTGCTTTATAATTCTTTGAATATGGCTAAGCAAATGATTGAACAAGGTGAGAGAAAATCTTCTAACATAATAAAGAAAATGAACCAGAATTTTCTTGCTGAAAAAAAGATTCATTTAAATTATATAAGAATAGTAGAAGAAAATACTTTCCAGGAACCTGAGCAGCTTGAAAAAGGGAAAAGCTATTTTATTCTTATTGCTTGTAAAATTGGGACAACAAGATTAATCGACAACTTGCTCTTTAGCATTTAAATAAAATAATTCTTTAATTCCATAAAGTACTAAGTACTCTTCATAAAAATGTTTGAAATGCAAATGGTCTAATATCTTTATTGCATTACCACCAGTAACATAAACTTCCATTCTTTTTTTCTTGCGCGGATTCAATGACATCAAAACTTTAGTAATCATTCCAACTGTAGAAGTAATAACACCGCTGGCAATCGATTCATTAGTGTTTGTACCGATTAAATGTTTAAAATCATCAGGGGTAATCATTGGAAGCTGGGAAGTATTTTTCTGCAAAGATTTAAACATTGTAGTTACACCAGGAGCAATTAAACCGCCAAGAAAAATGTTGGGATATTTAACTACATTCATTGTAGTTGCAGTACCACAATCTATAGTGATTAAATAATCAAATTCACTATTACTCTTTTCTTTGAACCTACTTAATGCTCCTTCAAGAGAACAAATTCTGTCAACCCCTAATGAATCCATAGAATAATTTGAAAAATCTATATTGAATTTTGATTTTGAAGTAATTTGGTAGACAGGTTTATCAAAATTACTGCAGTTAATTATATCAGATTTTTCGGGTACTACTGATGAGTAGGCAGCAAATAAATACTCATCATTCTCTAATAATGTGAGCAAGTCTTCCATTTTTTTAAGGCGGAACCGATTGAAAAGTTTTCCATTATCAAATGTACCGGTTTTAATGGTTGTATTACCAATGTCAAATGTTAAAAGCATTATCTTAAACTCACATCTCCAAAATGTATTCTTTCAATTTTATCTTTTACTCTAAGCAATAAATAACCATTTTCATCTATGTCATCAAATATACCATACTTAGAATTCTCTCCCTCAATAATAGAGACTCTTTCACCAATCATTCTGCATCTCTGGCGCCAGTCATTTAGAACTTTTTCAGGCTCATCATTGATTCTATTATATTGCTCTTCAAAAATATTTAATATTTCGGCTAATAAACGTTCACGCTCTATATTCTGGTTACTCTCCAATTTTATAGAAGTTGGTTCGATAGCAAATGAACCTTCAAAAGCTGTTTGGTTAACATTTAATCCAATACCAATGACTAATTTTTTTATTGAACTTCCTTCTGAAACTGATTCTATAAGAATCCCACAAACCTTTTTCCCATTTATCAAAACATCGTTCGGCCATTTCAAATCAGTTTTTAATTGATATAAATTTTCAATGGACATTGCAATAGCTAATGATGTTCCAAAATTAATATAGTTTAAGTTTTTCTTTATATATTTTTCACCGGAAATAAGTATGGAAAAAGTCAGGTTTTGGTCTTTTTTACTATACCAAACTCTATCTTTTCTACCTCTTCCTTTAGTCTGTTTTTCTGCTAAAAGTACGGTGCCATTTATGTTAATCTTATTTTCTTTATCTAACAACCCTACATTAGTAGAATCTATCTCATCAGTATAAATAAAATTTCTTCCAATTAGATCAGTATTAAGTTTAATATCAAATTGTTCTATGTTAAACAAATTATTCCTCAAAATTTAAAGAACTAAAATAAATAAAAATGTAGATAATGTCAGATTTATAAATACTATTTGACAAAATATCATATATGTATGACTATTAAATATTTATAGAATTCAGCATCTTTGTCTAAATTATTGAAAAACAATAACTTAACAAAGCTACTTATTATGGCACATTCATTGATTACAAATATAGTTAGAAATATAAAATTCATTTAGTAGATAAGGAGTTTAACTATGGGTAAAATAATTGGAATAGACCTTGGAACTACGAATTCATGCGTTGCCGTGATGGAAGGAAATGATCCTGTTGTTATTCCTAATTCAGAAGGTGGCAGAACAACCCCTTCAGTTGTAGCATTTACAAAATCAGGTGAAAGATTAGTTGGTCAGCCGGCTAAACGTCAGGCAATTACAAATCCAAAGAATACAATATTTTCCATAAAGAGATTTATGGGTAGAATGATTAATGAAGTTACTGAAGAAAAGACTAAAGTACCATATGAAGTTATATCAAGCAGCAATAATTCAGCACGAGTAAGAATTGGTGACCGTGATTATTCACCACCAGAAATTAGTGCTATGATTCTTCAGAAGATGAAGAAAACTGCAGAAGAATATTTAGGTCAGGAAGTTACTGAAGCTGTTATTACTGTTCCTGCTTATTTTAATGACTCTCAGCGCCAGGCAACAAAAGATGCCGGTGAAATTGCAGGATTAAAAGTAAAAAGAATTATAAACGAACCTACTGCAGCCGCTTTAGCTTATGGTCTTGATAAAAAAACAAGAGACCACATTGTAGCAGTTTATGACCTTGGTGGTGGTACATTTGATATCTCAATATTACAATTAGGTGAAGGTGTATTTGAAGTTAAATCCACAAATGGAGATACCCATCTCGGTGGCGATGACTTTGACCAAAGAATTATGGATTACTTAGCTGATGAATTCAAAAAACTTGAAAGTATTGACCTTCGCAAAGATCCTATGGCTTTACAGAGATTAAAAGAAGCTGCAGAGAAGGCTAAGATAGAATTGTCATCATCCTCTCAAACAGAAATAAATCTACCTTTCGTTACTGCAACTCAGGATGGTCCAAAACACTTAAACATTAATTTGACAAGAGCAAAGTTTGAACAATTAATTGATGACCTTGTTCAAAGAACAAAAATTCCTTGTGAACAAGCTTTGAAAGATGCAGGTTTAGCTTCGTCAAAAGTTGATGAAGTAATTCTTGTTGGTGGTTCTACAAGAATACCAATGGTACAGGAATTAGTAAAGAAAATTTTTGGCAAAGAACCTCACAAAGGTGTAAATCCTGATGAAGTTGTTGCGGTTGGCGCAGCTATTCAGGGTGGTGTTTTAACTGGTGAAGTTAAAGATGTACTATTGTTAGACGTAACCCCATTATCCTTAGGTATTGAAACATTAGGTGGTGTTATGACTAAATTAATCGATGCAAATACCACAATACCTACTCGTAAGAGTGAAGTATTCTCAACAGCATCGGATAACCAGCCATCAGTTGAAATACATATTCTTCAAGGTGAAAGACCAATGGCTCAGGATAATAGAACACTTGGAAAGTTCCATTTAGCTGATATCCCACCTGCACCGAGGGGTATTCCGCAAATTGAAGTTACTTTTGATATCGATGCTAATGGTATTTTACACGTTGCAGCCAAGGATAAAGCAACAGGTAAAGAACAAAGTATAAAGATTACTTCTTCAAGTGGTTTATCTAAAGATGAAGTTGAAAAAATGAAACGTTCAGCAACTGAACATGCAGCTGAAGATAAGATTAAGAAAGAAGCTGTTGAAGCTAAGAACCAGGCAGAAAGCTTAGTATTTCAGACTAAGAAGCAAATGGATGAAATGAAGGATAAAATGCCTGCTGATTCCAAAGGAAGATTAGAATCTGAAATTAAAAAAGTTGAGGATGCTTTATCTTCTAATAATACTGAACAAATTAAATCTGCAACTGAAGGTTTAAATAAGGTATGGAATGAAATAGCTACACAGATGTATCAAACACAGCCTAATCCTGGCGCTGGACCACAAGATGCCGGTCAACAGCAGCAGACAAAAAACGATAAAGATGTTCAGGATGCTTCATACGAAGTTGTTGATGACGAAGAAAAAGATAAAGATAAAGATAAAAAATAATTTGAAATAGAATCAATTATAGCCCGTTTTTTAAACGGGCTTTTTTTATTTTAAAGAAATTATTATAAAAAATTTTTAAATGACAGAAAATAGACAAAAACAAAGAGTTATATTCTTAGATTTATTTAGAGCTTTCGCTGTTTTAATGATGGTTCAAGGACATACCATAGATGCAGTATTATCTAATTCTTTAAAAGATATTAATTCTACTACTTATACTACATGGTTATTCTTCAGGGGATTAACCGCTCCTATATTTCTTTTTACTTCCGGTACAGTTTTTATATACCTCTTTAATCTTAACAATAAACCATTTAGGGAAAATGAACGTGTCAAAAAAGGACTTAAAAGATTTTTACTTCTTGTTTTTATCGGTTATGTGTTAAGATACCCTACTTTCAAGATTGTGGACTTTTCAGATGTTGAAGATGTTCAATGGAAAATATTTTATGCGGTAGATGTTCTTCATTTAATTGGTTTTGGTATTTTCTTTTTAATAGCAATAGAATTTTTTAGTGAAAAATTAAAAATTAATAGTAATGTTTTATTAACCGGTAGTGGTCTATTAGTATTTTTAATTTTTCCTGTTACAGAAATGATTGACTGGGTTAAATTTCTTCCATGGCCTATTGCTGGATATTTTTATAAAGGCACAGGGTCAAACTTTCCATTAATCCCCTGGATAGGGTATATTTTCTTTGGTGGAGTTTTAGGAAATATACTTGCTTCTAATAAAGTTAATTTTAGAGACATAAAATTTAGTATTTTTATGTTTGCCATAGGATTTATGATTGTGGGCTTATCTCAGTTAAGTGATAGTTTTGAAATTGCACTAACTGGAGTTAGTACCTACTGGACCATCTCTCCTAATTTACATTTCTTTAGATTTGGTATAGTATTAATATTGACTTCAATATTCTCTTTCATTTCTATTGAAATACATTCAATTCCTAAATTGATTATTGTAATTGGTCAAAATACTTTAGTAATTTATTGTGTTCATTTAGTTTTATTATATGGAAGTGCATGGAATCCTCTGGGAATATTTTTATTTATTCCTCATAGATTAGGCTTAGGGTTAACTTTATTAGTTACTCTGGCGATGATAACTTTAATGATAATAATGGTTTATTATTTGAATAAATACAAAATAAAAAGAAAATTAAAAACTAAGAATGAAAAAAAATGAAAATGTAGATTCTTCTCTTCACCAGGATGAAGAACTTATTGAAAGGTCTTTACGTCCTGCCAGCATTAAGGATTTTATGGGACAGCAGAGAATTATTGATAATCTGAATGTCTTTATCTCTGCTGCTCTAAAAAGAGGTGAAGCTCTTGACCACGTTTTATTGACAGGACCTCCGGGATTAGGCAAAACAACTCTTGCTAATATTATAGCTAATGAATTAGGTGTTAAACTTAAAACTACATCAGGACCTGTTCTTGAAAAACCAGGTGACCTTGCTGGTCTATTAACAACAATGGAAGAAAAATCTATTTTGTTCATTGATGAGATTCATCGTTTAAGTCCTGTTGTTGAAGAATATTTATATTCAGCAATGGAAGATTATAAACTTGATATAATGATTGATTCAGGTCCAAATGCAAGGTCAGTGCAAATAAGTTTGCCCAAGTATACTTTAATTGGTGCAACAACCAGAGCAGGAATGTTGACTTCACCATTGAGAGATAGATTTGGGATTAAGTTTAGATTAGATTATTATGAAGCTCAAATTCTTCAAAAAATTGTTAAAAGATCTGCAGGTATTTTAAATTTATTAACTGAACCTGAAGCTTGTTTGGAAATAGCCAAACGTTCCAGAGGGACTCCAAGGATTGCCAATAGATTATTAAGAAGAACAAGAGATTTTGCGGACTATGCCGATAAAAAGTCAATCGACCTGGAAATCTCCAGAACTGCTTTGAATGCTTTGGAAGTAGATGAATATGGTTTAGATGAAATGGATAAAGAAATTATCCTTGCAATCATTGATAAATATAAGGGGGGACCTGTCGGGTTAAATACTATCTCAGTGGCTGTTAATGAAGACCCTTCTACTATAGAAGAAGTCTATGAACCATACTTAATTCAACAGGGTTTTATTCAACGAACACCAAGGGGTAGGGAAGCTACAGATTTGGCCTATAAGAGATTTAACAGAAGAAGAATTAACAACCAAAACAATTCTCTATTTGAGGAGTAAAATGAAGATAAAAACTATTTTCCTGTTTGTAATATTTTTTACAGTTACCATATTCCCTCAGAATTATTACCTCCCAATAAATATAAAGAAAGCTTATGATAATGGTACTCGCAGTTATGATGGAAGACCCGGTAAAAATTATTGGCAAAATACTTCGAATTATAAAATTAAAGCTGAGTTAAATCCATTTTCTAAAGTGATAACAGGTTCCGAGCAGATAGATTATGTAAATAATAGTCCGGATACATTAAAAGAACTTATTGTTAATCTTTTCCAAAATATTTATAAATATGGTTCACCAAGAAATTGGCCTATTGATAAACAATCTCTTCACGACGGCGTTGAAATAAATAAAATTATTGTAAATGATGAAGTAATCAATCTTGAGAAAGAAACTTATACTTTTAGTACCATTTTAACAATAAAACTTCCTTCTCCAATAGTTCCATCATCAAACGCAAATATTATAATAGATTGGAAAGTAAAAATTCCTGAAAAATCTACTATTAGACAAGGAGCTTATGATTCAACTTCAATGTTAATTGCATACTGGTATCCCCATATAGCAGTCTATGATGATATTGATGGATGGGATGAAAATCTCTATATAGGTGACCAGGAGTTTTATAATGACTTTAGCAACTTCGATGTTGAGATCAGTGTACCATCTACTTTTATAATATGGGCAACCGGAGAACTTCAAAATTATAAAGATGTTTTAACGGGAAAAATTCTTGAAAGATATGAAGAAACTAAAAATTCTGAAACTGTTGTAAAAATCATTACAACTGATGATATTATAAATAGTAACACTTCTTCAGCAAAAGGAAATAAAACATGGCACTTTACAGCTGAAAATGTTATAGATTTTGTATTCGCTGCAAGTGACCACTATTTGTGGGATGGAGTTATCTATAAAAACTCAGGTAAAAAAACTTTCATATCTTCTGCTTATAAAAAAGAATCTTTAGATTTTTATCAAGTAGGAGATATTGCAAAAAAAGTAATTACATATTTATCTGAAGAATTACCTGGAGTTCCATATCCATACCCGTCAATGACTGTATTTAATGGATCAGGTGGAATGGAATATCCAATGTTTGTAAACGATGGTTCACAACAAAAATATCCTGAAACTGCAAGTTTGACCGCTCATGAAATTACTCATACATATTTTCCATTTTATATGGGTATAAATGAAAGAAAGTATGCTTTTATGGATGAAGGAAATGCTGTAATGCTTCCAATGAATTTTCAAATTAAAGAAGGTTCAGTTAATGCCTATACAGATGGAGTTAAGCAATTTGAATCTTTCTCTGGAAGAGAAGATGAAATGCCTCTGGTAGTACCTTCAACATTATTAAAAGGAACACCCTACAGGATTTCTGCTTATAGAAGATCGAGTTTAGCTTATCTTTATTTAAAAAATTATTTAGGTGATGAGGTTTATAAAAAAGCTTTAAAAGATTTTATAATGAACTGGAATGGTAAACATCCTATTCCTTACGATTTTTTTAATTCATTAAATGTTTCTGTTAATGAAGATTTGAGTTGGTTCATTAACCCATGGTTCTATGAGCATGGTTATGCGGACCTTTCTTTAGAAAATGTAAAAATAAATAATAATGAAGTTGAATTAACAATTAAGAAAATTGGCAGTTTGCCAGTGCCAGTGGAATTAAAATTCATTGACAAGAATGGGAAAGAAGTAATAAAAACCTGGAGCACCGGAATTTGGAAGGACAAAAAAGAATTATTAGTTAAAGTGAATTTGGATATTTCTCCTACAAAGGTGTTATTAAATGAAAAATTTGCTCCGGATTCTGATAGAAAAAATAACATTTTTCAACAAAAATGATGCTGTGTTTGTTTTCACAAAAAGTTTATCCTTTAATTTTATATTGAGAATGTAATAATAATTATGAGGAGATAAAATATGGATAACTTAAAAATTCGTGGTAACTGGAATCAGATAAAAGGTAAGCTAAAACAACAATGGGGTGACCTTACTGATGATGACTTAATGTTTGAAGAAGGCAAGGAAGATGAATTACTTGGTCGTATTCAACGCAGAACAGGTAAAAGTAGAGAAGAAATAGTTAGCTATATCAATAAATTCTAAGATATAGATTATTTATTAATGTCATTCTGAATATTACTTTATATTTAGAATGACATTTTTTTTATTTTTCAATTTCAAATTTTATATCAAATCTGGTTCCATTCTCATTATAAAAATCAATTGAACCGTTCATTTGTTCCACAAGATTTATAAGTAATTGAAATCCTAATGAATTAGTTTTTGTATAGTCAAAATCTTCGGGTAAACCAATACCGTTATCTTTAACAGTTAATTGAGCTGAACCATTTAAAACTTTTAAGAAAATTTCAACTTGACCTTCATGGTGATTAGGAAAAGCATGTTTTAAAGAATTAGAAATTAATTCATTAATTATTAAACCCAATGTTATAGATGTATCAATATTTAAATAAATATCCTCAAGTTCTAATATTACTTTTATATTAGAAGGAGAATTTCTATAAGATCTAAATAAGAATGCTGAAAGTTCTCTTATATAATCTGAAAAATTAATTCTGGACATACTTGAAGTCTGATATAATTTTTCATGAACTAAAGCCATTGATGAAATTCTATTTTGACTCTCTTTAAAAACTTCTTTTACATTATCATCTTTAATGCTATGAGATTGTAAACTCAGTAAACTTGAAATTATTTGAAGATTATTTTTGACTCTATGATGTACCTCTTTAAGAAGAATTGTTTTTTCGTTTAATGAATATTCAAGTTCTGCTAAAGTTTTCTTTCTTTCAGTTATATCATTAAATGTAATAACAACTCCATTTGTAATATTTTTTTGAATTATAGGATAAATTGAAAATTCCACGGGGAAGTAAGTTCCATCTTTTCTCCAGAAATACTCATTATCAGCTCTCATAGGTTCTAACCTTTTTAAAGCAAAATTAATAGGGCAGTCTTTAAAAGAATATTCTGAACCATCCGGATGTTTATAATGAATAATATCATGCATAAATTGTCCTATTAACTCTGAAGATTCATAATTCAACATTTTTGAAGCAGAGCTGTTTATAAAAGTGCATCTTCCATCTAAATCCATCCCGTAAATACCTTCACCGGTTGATTCAAGAATACTTTCAAATTTTTCATTAATGAGTTTTGTATTTGCTAAAGAAATAGATATAACAAATATCAAGGAACCTATTAAAATTCCACCAAATAATATTATGAAAGGTTTTTCTTTATCAATAGTATTTTCAAATGCGGGAAGCGTAGTGAACTTTAAGGTCCATTTAACATTATGAATTGAAATATTTACAATTTTTTCATAGATATTTTTTTTATTTGACAGAGATGTTTCTATTTTATCGTGGCTATTATAAAGTTCATTTTCTAAATTTAAGGAATCACCATCATAAATTTTTAGATTTACTAACTGTAAATCTTTTCCTAAAATACCTGACATTAAATCATACATTCTAAAAGGACTATAAACAAAACCTAATAGATTTTTAAATTTAGAGTTTTTGTTATAGGTCGTATCTTTAAAGACAGGAAGGTACATTAAGAAACCAGGTTGAACATCTTCATTAGTCTCCTGAACTAAAATAACTTTCTTTGAAACAGCAGTTGTGCCAGTTTCCACTGCCATTTTCATTGCTTCGTGCCTGGTGGGTTCTGAATACATATCATAACCAAACGCTCTAACATTTCTTCCAGAAAATGGCTCCAAATATATTATTGATGTATAAATTTCTCTATTACCTTCAGGCCATACTTTATAATTTTTGAACCCTCTCTTTCTCATTGATTGGATGTGAGCGTTTAATTCATTTTTATGGATATATATAGAAAATCCTATTCCTAAAATTCCAGGATAGTTCTGATTGATATTTAATGCATCTACATATTTTTCCCATTCATCTTTATCAACTTCCTTTGATGCGTAAAATAATCCAACCCCTCCTTTAAGGACTTGCTCATAATCCTTCATTCTCTTATCAATGGACCTGGTTGTTTCTTGAGTTAAAAAATCAAATTTATTTTTACTACTTTCTTTGATATTATTTTTTACAATATAATATGCCATTAGAGTTAAAAAGAGAGAAGAAATGAAAGTTATCCAAAAAATGAGCATACTTTTCGATGTCGTAATCTTAAAGAAATCCCCTAAAGAATAAATAAGTGAATTTTTACTATTCATCTGAGCCTGATCTTAATAAATATTTTAGTATATAAATAAAACTATATAAAAAAAGGATTTATAAATAAAATAAAATGACAAATTTAATAGAGCTTTTCCCAAATATAATTCATAATCAATTAAAAACTATACTTTTTATATGATATATAATACTTAAAAATAGAAATAATTCATAACCATAAAAATTTAACAATTCCTTAACATACCGGACTTTCTTTCTCAATATATTTGGTGCATAAAAATAAATTAAAAGGAAAATATGTTAAGAATATCTAAATTTTATGTAACCTTAGTAGTATTCATTTCTCTATCTGTGTTCTTAATAGGTTGTAAGAAAAAAATGGATGCTGATGCCGAAAAGGTAGTTATCTCTGTTAAAGGTTCTGATACTATGGTAAACTTATCCCAAAAATGGGCTGAAGAATATATGAATGAAAACAAAAATGTTTCTATTCAAGTTACAGGCGGAGGTTCAGGAACAGGTATCGCTTCTTTAATAAATGGAACTGTTAAAATGGCAAATGCCAGCAGGGAAATGAAGGAAGTAGAATTACAAAAAGCAAAACAAAATAATATCAATCCAATCCAATTTAAAGTAGCTATGGATGGAATATCCGTTATTGTTAATAAAGATAATAAAGTTGATAGTTTAACAATGCAGCAAATAAGTGATATATTCACAGGTAAAATTAAAAACTGGAAAGATGTTGGTGGTGCTAATTTACCTATAACCTTATATGGAAGAGAAAATAGCAGCGGAACTTATGAATTCTTTAAAGAACACGTATTAAGCAAAAAAGATTTTGCCACTAATACTCAAGTTTTACAAGGTACTGCAGCTTTAGGTGAAGCAGTGGCCAGAGATACTAAAGGAATTGGTTATGGTGGAGTTGGTTATTTTGCTTTAAGAAATGATGTTAAAATTATTAAGGTGAAAAAAGATGAAAAATCACCTGCTGTTTCTCCTATTAAAATTGTAGATGGTAAACATCAAGTTAATTATGAAGTAATTTGGAATAAGGACTATTCCATATCAAGATATCTTTATTGTTACACTAATGGCGAACCTAAAGGAGAAATCAAAAACTTTATTGATTTCATAATAAATCCTGATAAAGGTCAAAAGTTAGTAGAAACTATGGAATATATTCCACTTCCAAAGAAGTAATTAAATATGATTAAGGTCCAGCAAGAAAATATTCAAAGCAGCACTGAATCATCTTTTAGTAAGAAAATATCTTACAAAACTAGATTGAGAGAAAACATCATAAAATATTTTTTTGCTCTAAATGGTTTAGCTGCTTTAATATTTATTACCTTAATTTTCATATTCTTATTTAAAGAAGGTCTAAAATCTTTACAGCATATAGATATTTCAAATTTCATTTATTCTCTAAGTCCAGAGGATTCAAGTAAGAAGGTTTATGAATGGTATCCTACTTCTGAGAATGCAAGATACTCATTAGTCCCACTTATCTTAGGTACTCTTTTGACGGCAATACCTGCAACAATAATTTCAACAATATTTGGTATTGGAGCAGGAATTTATTTATCTGAAGTAGCAAATCCGAAAGCTAAAGAATTCTTAAAACCTGCTATTGAACTATTTGCTGGAATACCTACGGTTGTTCTTGGTTTTATTATGCTTGCAGCAGGTGCTTCATTCTTTAGCGACTTACTAAATCCTACCAATAGATTAAACGCTTTCATTGCCGCTGTTGGATTATCATTTGTCATCATTCCGATAATTGCCTCTTTAACTGAAGATGCCTTGCATTCAATTCCAAATGAACTTAGAATGGCTTCTTATGGTTTAGGGGCAACTAAGTGGCAGACCATTTCCAAAGTTATTTTACCTGCTGCATTCAGTGGAGTATCTGCAGGAATAATCTTGGGATTCGGTAGAGCAATTGGAGAAACAATGATTGTTCTTATGGCTGCGGGTAATGCTGCAAACATTACGTCAAATATTTTTATGAGTATAAGAACTATGACAGCAACTATAGCTGCTGAGATGGGTGAGGTTTCTCAAGGTTCGCCTCATTATTATGCTTTATTCTTTATTGGAATTATACTATTTACAATAACTTTCTTTTTGAATTTGATTGCTGAAATAATTATTAACAAGATGAGAAAGAAGAATTCATTCTAATGAACCTGGAGAAGAAAACAAAAGATATTCAAGGATTTATTTGGATTAATCTATCAAGAGTAATATTTTTTTCATTACTACTGATACTGCTATTATTGCTAACAAAAATTGTTTATGAGGGTATAGGTATCATTAGCTTCGAGTTCCTGTTTGATTCACCTAAAAATAATATGACTGAAGGAGGAATATTTCCAGCAATTTTTGGGACAATAGCTGTAACAATGATTATGATATTATTTGCAGTTCCTCTTGGAGTATTTGCTGCTATCTATTTGAATGAGTACGCAAAAGATAATTTCTTTACAAGAATTTTAAGAACATCAGTAAATAATTTGGCAGGAGTTCCATCTATAGTTTTTGGATTATTCGGGTTGGGATTTTTTATATTATTTGTGGGTAGGGGAATGGATGAAGTTTTAAAGACGGGTCTTTACTTTGGACAGCCAAGTCTTCTATGGGCTTCTGCAACTTTAGCAGTTCTAGTCTTGCCAATTGTTATTGTCTCAACTTTAGAAGCACTGAATTCAGTTCCCAAGACTCATAGAGATGCATCATACGGTTTAGGGGCTACTAAATGGCAAACTATTAAGTATATTGTAATCCCTCAAGCAAGGCCTGGTATATTAACAGGAACCATTTTGGCAATTAGTAGAGGAGCAGGAGAAACTGCACCGATATTATTCCTGGGTGCCGCATTCTTTCTCCCGAATTTACCAATTGCTAACTTGTCCATAGGAAGTTATTATATTCCAATGATAAATCCGGGCGAACAATTTATGTACCTCGCATATCATATTTTTATTTTGGCAACACAATCAGCTAATCCAACATTGACTATGCCTATACAATATGGTTCAACATTAGTATTAATTGCTTTAACATTTTTATTAAATATTACGGCAATAATATTTAGATATAAATTTAGAAAATCATTAGGAAGACTTTAAAAAAAAATTAATGAAAGAAGTTAAAATAAAAGCAGAGAATCTGAACTTATTCTATGGTCAGAAACAAGCTCTTAAAAATATATCAATAGAAATACCTGAAAATAAAGTTACAGCCTTTATTGGACCAAGTGGCTGCGGTAAATCTACTTTTCTTAGAGTACTTAATAGAATGAATGACCTTATAGATGATGTCAGAATTGAAGGTAACATTATTATTGATGGAACAAATATTTATGATAAGAATATAGATGTTGTTAATTTAAGAAAACGGATTGGAATGGTTTTTCAAAAATCTAATCTTTTTCCTAAATCTATTTATGAAAATTTGGTGTATGGTTTAAAAATAAATGGTATTAAAGATAAAAAAATATTAGATGAAACTGTTGAGAGAACTTTAATACAGGCAGCTTTATTTAATGAGGTTAAGGATAGATTAAATGAACCTGCTTTGGCATTATCAGGTGGTCAACAGCAAAGAGTATGTATTGCAAGAGCTTTAGCAGTAGAGCCGGAAATTATTTTAATGGATGAACCTGCTTCAGCACTTGATCCTATATCAACAGCAAAGATAGAAGAACTAATTCACGAACTTAAAACAAAATATACGATTGTTATTGTTACTCATAATATGCAGCAAGCTGCTAGAGTTAGTGACCAAACTGCATTTTTTTATCTTGGTGAATTAATAGAATATGATAAAACAACAAAAATATTTACCCGACCAACAAAAAAACAAACTGAAGATTATGTTACCGGAAGGTTTGGTTGATAATAAAAATAAAGGTTTATAAATGATTAGACAATTTGACCAACAATTAGAAAAGTTACGTACTAAAATAATCAAAATGTGCAGTCTAGTTGATGAACAAGTGGACCTTGCACTAAAATCTTTTAATGAGGAAAATATTGAGTACGCTAAAACAGTAATTGAAAGGGATAGTATTGTTGATAAGTATGATGTTAAAATTGAAAAAGCTTGTCAGAAAATTATTGCTTTAAATCAGCCTGTTGCCATGGATTTAAGATTAATATTATCAGCTCTTACGATAAATACTAATCTTGAAAGAATAGGGGATATAGCTGTTAATTTGGCAGAAGCTGCTATAGAAATAAAGAAAAAACCAGATTTTATTGACCGTATTCCATATTACAAAATGGCAGCAACTGCCAAACAAATGTTAAAGGATTCAATTGATTCGTTAATTGAAGCAAATCCTCACCTGGCACAAAAAGTCATTAAAATGGATGACGAGTTAGATAATTATGATAAATCCAGCTATGAAGTTTTATTAAAAATCATGAAAGAATCTCCCAACAATATTGAAGCGGGAGTTACAATGTTAATTATAAGCCAACAACTTGAGAGAATAGGTGACCACGCTACAAATATTGCTGAAGATGTTTTCTTCATTGTTGAAGCTCAGATGATTAAACATAAATATGAAAAATTTTTATTTGGCGAAGAAGAAAGTGAAGATGATGATAAAGACATCAATAATGAAGAAGAAAAACCTATCTAATAAATAATTTTAAATTTTGCTGGATTACATCTTTTAAGCTGACCGATTTATTTTTTGCTGCTGCTAATTTATTCCCTGCAATTAAACTCCAGCTTAAGTTACTTAGATAATAAGGTACTTTGACAATAAGGTCTTCAAAGTTTTTATTGTTTAATTCCTTAAATGTTTCTTTTATTAAAATCTCTTCCTCATCGATGGTATTGTTTAAAATATCTATTTCCTCTTTTAATGCCTTATCCTTTAAGATTAAAATAAAAACGTTATGAATAAGCTTGTAAGTATTTTCTATATTCTCCTTTAACTCAAAGTATTTAATAAGCTTTTCCTTGTCAGATATATTTTCAGAAAAAACATTTTTAATATCGTTCAATAATAAATCAAATTCCCAGTTAAGAGTTTTTAAATAAAGGTCTTCTTTAGATTGGAAATAATGATAGATAGTTGCCTTTCCAATTCTTAAGTCACGTGCAACTTCATCAAGAGTTGTTTTCTGCAGTCCATGTTTGGAAAATCTTTTATCAGCAGCTTTAATGATTTGTAATTTTCTATTTTGAAGCATTATAAATTTATTTTTACAATTTAATATAAAAAAATAAACTTAAATTAATAAAAAAAAGCTTGGAATATTCCAAGCTTTTAATAATTAGCTTATTTAAAAAACTAAGCAACCATTTTTTTTGCGGCTACAAGAATGTGGTCAGCTTTCTTAATACTGTTCTTGTAGACGTCTGTTACTTTATCTTTACCAGTATGGTAATAATCATTTACATCTTCAACTACATCATTGGTTTTTTGAGCGATTATTTTCCGTAATTTTTTACCTTTGATAGGTGTATATAGAAAAGCTATAGTACTACCTATAATACCTCCGATAAAAAATCCCGAAATAAAATTTGATGCTCTTCCATTATTCATATATTTCTCCAAGGTTATTTCATTTTCAAAAACATCATCATTTCACATAGGCAAAATATACCATAATTCTATAGTTGCAATATATCATATCACAAAAGTAAAAAATCCTTTTCTAACTTGAGGCGGCCATTTTTTAGTTCCTATTGCAAAAAGCCTTATTAAGAGAAATCCTGATACAAAACCTCCTATGTGAGCCGCAAAAGCTACACCTCCTTGAGCATTACCCAAAGAACTAAATCCGGAAAATAATTGGAATACAAACCATAATCCAAGTGCGACAAGTGCAGGTACTTCAGTAATAATGTAGAAAATCATAACCCTGACTCTTCTGGTAGGAAATAACATTAAATAACCACCGAGGACACCACTTATAGCTCCTGATGCTCCTAAAGTGGGAATAAATGCATCACCTCCGAAATTCAAGGTGATAAAAACTTGAGATAATCCAGCACATAAACCCGTTACCAGATAAAAGATTAAATACCTTAAATGTCCTATTCGATTTTCAAGGTTATCACCAAAAATTAAAAGAAATAACATATTACCAAAAATATGAGCTATGCTGGCATGCATAAACATTGAAGTAAAGAATGTAAACAAAACAGGAATAGGAGTTGGCTGTAAACCTGGTACATTAAATTTCTCACCTGTAAGTTTATCTTCATAAACTCTATCGTCTGTTACAATATCTTTTCCTGTTATAATCTCAGCAGGCACCATTGAGTAAGCATATATAAATTCCTGATTTGTACCTAAAGATTGATAATAAACGAAAACAAAGATGTTTAATGCGATTAGGATATAATTAATGAAAGGAGTTATCCTTCTATCTCTATTGTCGTCACCTATAGGGAAAAGCATAAGTTATTCCTTGAAAATATTTTTATTATTTTAAATACAATTAGGGATAATATTCTCTACTTTATTGTGATAAACAATATTCTCTGTTTTTATCTGGTTAAAAAACTGAGAATATGATATTATCAAAAATAACCTCTTTTATTTATATTTAAACTTTAATTTAGAATCAATATAAACTATGATAAAAATTCAAGATTTTGAGATAGGTAATAACAAGCCATTTGTGTTGATTGCAGGACCTTGTGTTATTGAAAATGAAGAATTAATATACAATACTGCAGATTTTCTTGTGAAGTTGACAAAGGAGTTAGGGATACCTTTAATCTTTAAATCAAGTTATAAGAAAGCAAATAGAACTAGTGGGAAATCATTCACAGGGATTGGTGATAAAGAAGCCTTACAAATTCTTGATAATGTCAGAAGAAAATATAATGTTCCTGTATTAACAGATATTCATAGTGTTAAAGATGCTGAACAAGCTGCAAAGTACGTTGATATACTTCAAATACCTGCATTCTTATGCAGGCAAACTGATTTATTAGTTGCTGCCGGTAAAACAGGGAAGGTAGTAAATATTAAAAAAGGACAATTCCTTGCCCCTGAAGATATGAAACATGCTGCTGAAAAAGTCGCGTCTTCAGGTAATAACAATATTATGCTTACTGAAAGAGGAACGACATTTGGATATCATAATTTAGTAGTTGATATGAGGTCATTTATTATAATGAAGGAAATTGGATATCCTGTAGTTATGGATGCCACACATTCTGTGCAATTGCCAAGTAATGAAAATACAAGTGGCGGACAACCCAAGTATATTAAACCTCTTGCTAAAGCTGCAACAGCAGTTGGTATTGACGCACTGTTTCTTGAGGTACATCCACAGCCTGAAAAAGCTTTAAGCGATGCTGCAAGTCAATTACCGTTAAATGACTTACGGGAATTACTTGAGGAAGTACAAAGTATAGATAAGATTATAAAAAAATATTAAATTTTAGAGGAAGAAGTAAATTGGATTACCAGGAAATAATTTCTAAAGGTAAAGAAGTTGTTAGAATTGAAGCTGCTGCTGTTAATAAATTAATGGAAAATATTAACGAGCAATTTGCCCTCGCTGTTGAAATGATAATAAACAGTAAGGGCAGAGTTGTTCTTACAGGAATGGGTAAATCCGGAATTATAGCTCGCAAGATTGTTGCAACATTAAACTCAACTGGAACTGCTGCAATCTATCTACATCCTACAGATGCTTTACATGGTGATCTTGGAATGGTTCGCAAAGAGGATGTTGTAATTCTTATCTCTAAGAGTGGTGAAACAGAAGAGATTTGTAATCTTGTTCCATTGCTTAAAAGAATGGGGATAAAACTCATTGCTATATCTGGAAGAAAAAATTCAAAGTTGGGTAAAGAAAGCGATGTTTTCTTAAGCATTGGCAGTATTGAGGAAGCTTGTCCCCACGATTTAGCGCCAACATCATCAACTACTGCTACTTTAGTATTAGGTGATGCCTTGTCAGTTGTTTTGCTTCAATTAAGAGGTTTTACTGCACAGGATTTTGCATATTTACATCCAGGTGGAAGTTTGGGTAAGAGATTATCTTTGGAAATAAAAGAAATTATGATTAAGGGGGATGATATTCCTATAGTAAAAGAGAACACTCTAATTAAAGATGTTATTTGGGAAATTACTTCAAAAAGATTGGGTACAACTTGCGTGGTTGATGATGGCAATATGTTAATAGGTGTAATTACTGACGGAGATTTAAGAAGAATTTTGGAAAAGACGTTGAACATTACCGGCTTAACTTCAAAAGATATTATGACTAAAAACCCAAAAACTTTGATGCAAAATCAATTAGCTTCTTTTGCATTACAGCAAATGGAAAATTTTAAAATTACATCAACCATAATTATTGATGATGAAAATAAGCCTATTGGCATTGTTCATCTACATGACTTGATTAATTTAGGCTTAAGACAAAGATGAAATTAATGATATTAATTTTTTCTTTACTTATATTCATTGGTTGTGAAGAAGAAAAAGTAAAACCGGCTATATCTTCAATAAATGTAAAAGAAATTCCTGCACAAGAAAGCTGGAACTCTAAGGTTATATTTTCTGATTCAGGAATAACAAAGGCAATCCTGAACACCGGTCACTTAAGAGTATTTTCTGAATCAAGAGAAACTTTGTTAGACCAAAATATTAAAGTTGATTTTTACAATAAGGAAGAAGTAAAAACTACTACTTTAACAGCTAAAAATGGTAAAGTTGATGATGCTTCTCAAAATTTGTGGGCTTATGATAGCGTTGTTGTTGTAAATGATTCAGGTGTTGTAATTAGAACAGAAGAGCTTATGTGGAGAAATTTGGATAAGAAAATAGTTTCAGATAAATATGTCAAAATAACTTCTCCGGTCGAAACTATTGAAGGAATTGGATTTGAATCCGATCAGAGTTTAAGAAATTATGTAATTTATAAAATTACATACATAACTCGCAGGGATAGTATATTATAATGAAATACTTCATTTTTATAATTTTAGTTTTTTCAAGTTTAACTTTTTCACAACAGAGTAATACCATTCTCGTTGTTGGCGATAGTTTAATTGGAAGAAATGAAAAAGGTGAAATGATTAGAGAGGTAATAGGTCATGTAGTTCTTAATCAAGGGAAGGTTAGAATTACCTGCGATAGAGCAATCCAATTTTTATCAAAAAATAATGCTGAACTTATTGGTAATGTTGTAGCTACTCAAGAAAATATTACTATTACAACTCCAAAGGGTTTTTATTATGGAAATCAAAAGAGAGCTGAAAGTATTTCAGGAATAATGTTAGATGATAAAAAAGTTATTCTTACTGCAAAGTCCGGTGAATACTTTTTTGATGAAGACATGGCCCATTTTGTAGATAGTGTAAAACTTTATGATACTACTACAACTTTGACTTCAAATGAAATGATCTATTTTCAAAAAGAAAATAGAATGATTTCAATGGGGAATGTTCAGGTTGTTGATAATGAAAATGTAATCAAAGCAGATAGTTTGGAATATCATAGATATACAAAAATCACTTTTGCCTTTAATAATGTATCAATCAGTAATAGCGTTAATAATCTAATTATCTATGGTGACCATCTTGAAGATTATGATCTTGAAAGCAAAACCATAATTGATAAAAATCCCTTGTTAATTCAGTTTGATACTACCTTTGTTACTTCTGTAGATTCAGTTTCAGGAGACACCATTCAAACTGCAACTGAAGATACCTTATTGATAAAGTCTATGTTTATGGAAGCCTGGAGAGATACTATAAATAAATTTATAGCAATAGATTCAGTTAGAATATTGAGAAAAAGTTTTGCTTCCAAAAATGATTATACTTTGTATCTCCGAAATGAAAATAAAATATTGACCTACAAAGCTAAAGCCAATGATGTTGCTCCTGTTCTCTGGTATGATAATTCACAATTATCGGGAGATTCTGTTGCTATTTTCTTAACCGAGAATAAGATTAAATCACTTGAAGTATATAGAAATGCGTTTATCCTTTCACAAAGTTTACTATATCCTCAAAGGTTTGATCAAATAGCAGGTGAAAAAGTCATTATTGACTTTGCTGAACAAGGTATTGATAAGACTGATGTTTTTGGGAATGTATTAAGTATTTATTATATGTATGAGCAGGATGAACCAAATGGATTAACTAAATCATCCTCTCAAACAGCCAGTATTAGATTTGAAGACAAAAAAGTTAGTGAAGTACGTTTATATGGAAGCCCTATGAGTGAATTTCATCCTGAGAATATGGTAACAGGAAAAGAAACATCTTTCGTTCTTCCGCAATATGTATTTTTTGAAGATAGACCGGTTAAACAGGATTTTTTAATAAAGTAAGTTTATTATGGAAAACAAAACTTTAAGAAGTGAAAATTTAGTTAAAGTTTATAAAAAAAGAACAGTTGTTAATAAGGCTTCAGTTCAGGTGTCCAAGGGAGAGATTGTTGGATTACTTGGTCCTAATGGTGCCGGTAAAACAACAACTTTTTATATGATTGTTGGGATGATAAGACCAAATAAAGGTAAAGTTTTTTTGGATGAGGTTGAGATAACAAATACACCTATGTACAAAAGAGCCAGGATGGGAATAGGATACCTTCCTCAGGAAGCATCTGTTTTTAGAAGATTAACTGTGGAAGAAAATATTTATGCAATTTTGCAAATGATGGATTTAAAAGCTAATGAGAGAAAAGAAAAATGTGAAAAACTTTTAGAAGATTTAACAATTTCTCATTTAAGAAAAAGCTTAGGATATCAATTAAGTGGAGGCGAAAGACGCAGGACAGAAATTGCAAGAGCTTTGGCAACTAACCCTAATTTTATTTTGTTAGATGAACCATTTGCCGGAGTAGACCCGATAGCTGTTGAAGATATTATGAACATAGTTGCTAATTTAAAAAATAGGGGTATTGGTGTTTTGATTACAGACCATAATGTACACGAAACTCTGAGTATTGTTGATAAAGGTTATATTTTAATAAATGGAGTAATTTTTAAACAAGGTAGAGCTCAGGAGTTAGCAGATGATGCAGAAGTAAGAAAATTATATTTAGGCGAGAAGTTCAAATTAGACAGATATTAACTGTTGACTATTGGATAGACTCTATATTATTTACAACACTTGAATTAATTTTCCATTCATCATTAACCTTTGTAAGATAATGAACTGCTGAAACTTTATTATTATTAAACTGAGGTCCTTTTATCTTCCTGGTTGTAAAAACTACTCTAACTTTAGCACTTTGTTCATCAATTTCTGATACACTAACATCTATTAGTTTATATTCTAAATCATACATATTAAATAAATTAGTCATCACCGATTTAGTCATTGCATAACTTGGACTGTTAGGGTCAATGGTTTTCAAATATGCATCAACATTCTCTTCTTCAGCCGCTTTTAGATTTTCTTTTACCAACTCAATGCATGCTTCTTTATCATCCAGACATCCTAAAAATGTTGAGCTTATTAAAAGAAATAAAAATAAAAAATATATTTTATGATTTTTCATTTAAATATCAGCTTTAATCTCTGTCTTTAAAATTTTCCACACATCACTATTTCCAACCAATGTATAATCTACTTTGTATTTGTTTGTCCTAATATCATTTTTTCTTATTCTCTTGGTTGACATTATTGCTTCAAGCTTCACTAAATCAGCTTTTTCTTCAATTACGTTGATTTCTTCAATTGTATAATCATAATCAAATTCTTCAAAAGATTTTGTATATAATAATTTGGCAGAAGAATATTGAGGGTTGTGAACATCCAAGGTACTAACAAGTAAATTTATATCTTCAGTTTCCATTGCTGTAATATTCTTATTAACAACATCATAATATTTTTGATTATCAGAACAAGAAACGATAATAAAAGCAGAAATAAAAGAAAGCAGTAAAATTGAACAACGAAAATATAAATTCATATTGAACTCTGGATAATAATTACATTTATTTATTTCAATTTAATTTATTCTTTAGAAAAATGAAAGAAAAAAATGAATTATTTAAAACACAAAACCGTTACAAGCGGAGGGCGAGGCTCATAACGGTTTCAGTGTGTAACTATTTTCCGATTGAAAATTAAATTTTAACGTTTAGAATAAAAATGATATTTCTCACAAGTTCATTTATGGAGATAATCTTGATATTTTCCAAGCTCCATCAACTAATTTGTAAGCTATTCTATCGTGTAATCTTTTTTCCCTCCCTTGCCAAAATTCAAAATAATTAGGATAAAGAATATAACCTCCCCAGTAATCTGGAAGTGGTATGTCCTCAATATTTGAAAATTTTAATATTGCTTCTTCATATTTTTTTACCAAAACTTCACGATTTTCAATTTCTGTGCTTTGAGGAGAAACTATAGCCGCAATTTTACTTTCTAATGGTCTGGTTTTGAAATATTCATAAGACTCTTCTTTGGAAAGCTTTTTTATTGTACCAATTATGGTTATTTGTCTTTCTAATTCTTTCCAATAAAAATTTAGAGCTGCATTGGGATTATCATCTAATTCTTTACCTTTTCTACTCTCATAATTAGAGTAGAAAATAAATCCTTCAGAAGTCATTCCTTTCAGTAGAATAGTTCTTAATGAAGGTATTCCTTCTTTACTGCAAGTTGCTAAAGTCATTGCGTTGGGATCGATTATTGCAGAATTTAAGGATTCATTCAACCATAAATGGAATTGTTCAATGGGATTCTTTTCAATATTCTTTTTAGATAGTTCTTTTAATGAATAACTTCTTCTAAGGTTTGCTATTTCTTTATTATCAATCATAATCTAATATTTAATTATATCTATGAAAAATAATATAAATAAAGTGAATAATGAAGCTTAAGAGAAGTAGTTAACATGAGATAACTCAATACTTTCATAATTTATAAGGATAATCATAAAAAATAGTTTTTTATATCATGAAAAAAAATGATTTGGACAAACAAGAACTTGAAGAAATAGAAAAATTTGGAGCAAACACCTGGTTTGTTGAATATCTTTATAAGCAATACAATGAAAATCCGGATAATGTACCGGAACAATGGAAGTCTGTATTTAAAGGATATAAGAGAAATAAAGATGGAAACAAAGAAAATGTTATAGTTGAAAAAGATAAACCTGAAAGAATAAATTATCCTTTTGAACAAGAAGATGGTGTAGAGTATCAGGTACTAGTTGGCAGTGCTGCAAGAATAATTGAAAATATGAGCAGCAGCCTTTCAGTTCCTGTTGCTACTTCTCAAAGAACGATTCCTGTTAAACTATTGGAAGAAAATAGAAAAATTATCAATAACCAGTTAAGAAATAAAAGGGAAGGTAAGCTTTCATTTACTCATCTTGTTGCTTGGGCAATAGTAATTGCTGCACAAAAAGTGAAGGCAATGAACAATGGCTTTCAAATCATAAATGGAAAACCAACATTATTAAAACGTGAACACGTTAATCTTGGGTTGGCAATTGATATTGAAAAAAAAGATGGCTCGCGTTCATTAATTGTTCCAAATATCAAAGCAGCTAATGAAATGAACTTCAGGAAGTTCTATGAAACTTATGAAGATTTAGTCAAAAGATCTAGAAAAGGTCAAATAGACCCTTCTGAATTTTTTGGTACCACTATTTCATTAACCAATCCCGGAACACTGGGTACAATTTCTTCTATCCCAAGATTGATGGTTGGTCAAGGTGCAATTATTGCAACAGGTTCCATACAATATCCACCTGAATATCAGGCTGTCTCTCAGGAAACAATATCTACCTTGGGTATCAGTAAAATTATGAATATCACCAGTACATACGACCATAGAATCATTCAAGGTGCTGAATCAGGATTGTTTCTAAATGAAGTCCAAAGATTATTATTAGGTGAAGATAATTTTTATAAAAATATTTTTAATGATTTAAAAATCATAATGCAGCCTCTTGAATGGAGGAACGATTATCAGCCTGGTATTTTTAATACTAATATCAATACTCAAGAAGTTGAAAAGCAGGCAAGAGTACTTCAGTTAATAAATTTATATAGAGTACGTGGACATTTAATTGCTAATTTAAATCCACTTGGCGCTCCATGTCCTCATCACGCAGAACTTGATCCATCAACATATACGCTATCAATGTGGGATTTTGATCGGGAATTTATTACAGGTGGGTTTAGTGGATTACAAACAGCTACCTTAAGGAAAATTCTTGAAATAGTTCAGCAAACATATTGTGACAAAATAGGAGTTGAATATATGCATATTCAAAACCCAGAAGAAAAATTATGGCTGCAAAATAAAATGGAACCAATCCGAAATAAACCTGAATTATCAAAAGAAGATAAAAAAGAAATACTCGAAAAATTAATTCTTGCAGAAAATTTTGAACATTATATGCACACTAAGTTTGTTGGACATAAAAGATTTTCTATTGAAGGTTCAGAAACTGTAATTCCGGTTTTAGATGTTATTCTTAATGAAGCAAGCAAAGCAGACATAGCGGAAGTCGTTTTTGGTATGGCTCATAGAGGTAGACTAAATGTTTTAGCTAATATAATTGGAAAATCTTATGAAGAAATATTCAATGAATTTGAAGATATAGTTGATAGAAACTCCTTCCAGGGCTCAGGTGATGTTAAATATCATTTAGGTGCTTCCGGAAAATATAAAACAAAAAATAATAGATATATTGATGTATCTGTGGCTTCAAATCCCAGTCATCTTGAATGGGTAAACCCGGTTGTCGAAGGGATAGTAAGGGCAAAGCAGCATTTAATGAATGACAGCAAAATGCATAGAAAGGTTATGCCAATATTATTGCACGGTGATGCTTCTTTTGCTGGGCAAGGAGTTGTTGCTGAAACTTTAAACCTTTCTCAGCTTAGCGGTTATAGAACAGGTGGTACAATTCATATTATAATTAATAATCAAATTGGATTTACAACTCTACCTGAAGATGCGCGCTCATCTACGTATGCAACTGATGTTGCAAAAATGATTCAAGCTCCTATATTCCACGTTAATGGAGATGACCCTGAAGCTTCTATTTGGATTGCGAAATTAGCTTTTGAATATAGACGTACATTCAAGAAAGATGTAGTAATTGATTTATTTGGTTATAGAAGACATGGACATAATGAGGGGGATGAACCTGGGTTTACGCAGCCCTTATTATATGCGAAAATTAAGAATCACCCTTCAGTAAGAACAATTTATTCTGATTATTTATTGAAAGAAAAAGTATTAACTGAAGATGAAATAAATGAATTAAATGAGAAGAATAAAAACAATCTGGATATAGCTTTCAATAAAATTAAATCTCAAAGCTCAAGTGTTCCTGATGATTCAGAAGCAACCAAAAATTCCGAAAATGTATTAGAAAAATTTGAAACTAAAATAAATGAAAGTACTTTGAAGGAAGTCGTAAAAGGAATAAGCAAAGTACCTGAAGATTTTAATGTTCATCCAAAACTCAAAAAGTTTTTAGAGAAAAGATTAAACTTAATAAATGAAGATGAACCAATTGATTGGGCCTTTGCTGAATCCTTAGCTTTTGGAAGTCTATTAACCGAAAACATTTATGTACGACTTAGCGGGCAGGATAGTGTAAGAGGAACATTTAGTCAAAGACATTTAGCTTTAACGGATGTTAATAGTGGTGAAGAATTTATTCCTTTGAATCACATTAATGATACACAGTCGAAAATTGAAGCATTAGATAGTTTTTTAAGTGAAGCTGCTGTTCTTGGTTTTGAATATGGTTATAGCATTGCAGATCCGAAAGCATTGGTTTTATGGGAAGCACAATTCGGAGATTTTGCAAATGGAGCTCAAATTATAATAGACAATTTCATTGTTGCTTCGTATGAGAAATGGAAAACTCCCAATAAGGTTGGTTTATTATTACCTCATGCATATGAAGGACAGGGACCGGAACATTCGAGTGCAAGATTAGAGAGGTTTCTAACTCTATGTGCTCAGAATAATATGTATATATGCAATCTTACAACTCCTGCTCAGTATTTCCATTTATTAAGAAGGCAGGCAAAGTATTCTCAGATTCCTTTTGTTTTGATGACTCCCAAAAGTTTATTAAGACTCCCTGAAGCAAGGTCTCATAAAAATGAACTTCTTGAAAATAGATTTTTTGAAATAATTGATGATGAAGTTTCAGATAAAAATAAAATTAAAAGGATAATATTAACAAGTGGTAAAGTTTATTATGAACTTCTTAAGTATCGTACACAAAATAATATTGAAGATGCTGCAATAATTAGAGTAGAACAATTTTATCCGTTCGACAAAGATGAAATTAAGAAAATCATTCAACAATATACATCAAGAGAAAAAATTATTTGGGTTCAGGAAGAGCCAAAAAATATGGGCGGTTGGTATTTTATGTCTCAAAGAATGTTTCCGGATTTTGAATTAAATGAAAAGTTATATTATTCAGGAAGACCGGTGAGTGCAAGTCCGGCTGTGGGTTCATTAAAGAAATCCATTAAAGAACAGCAGGATTTAATTGAAAAAGCATTTAAATAAAATTTTGTATTAAAAAATTAGTTTACTAATTTTGCACAAGTAATGCGAGCGTAACTCAGTTGGTAGAGTGTCAGCTTCCCAAGCTGAATGTCGCGGGTTCGAACCCCGTCGCTCGCTCTAACCCTACGGAAGATTCAACAATATGAATATTTTAAAATTCTTTTTATTCTTCATTATTTTTAATAATATATCTTTTGCTGATGATATTACTTTGAAAGATGGAAAGGTATTTAAGAACTTTGTAATTGTTAGAGATACTCAAGATAGTTTGTATGTAAAAGGTACAATAGGGGAGTTTGCAATAGCAAAGAATGAAATTAAAAGTATTACTGTTTCTCAGTATGAACCTGGAAAACCATCTGAAATAATTCCTGTTAAAATTGAGCAGAAGAAAAAAACATCATTCAAATTACCAAAAGAACTATTAATCCCTGCAGCTATCGGCTGTGGATATTTATCATATTTATATTTTAAAAAATCTTCTGATAAGCAAAACGAAATAGACAGAGCAAATGAAGTATCTGCCTCTAGCGGTACAATGATAGATGATAAAAATAGATTTCAAATACTTGGAATGGTCTTTGGTGCAGGAGCAATCGCCTGTACTTACTTTTATATAAGAGCTATAACAGTTTCCTCAAATGGAAATAATTTAAGTATAAGATATAATTTTTAATTATTTGTTCCCTCAATTATTTGTACTTTTAAATCTAATTAAAACTATTATTAATCAAATTTATTTATATTATTAAAATTCAAAGATATTATTTAATAATAAATGAGACAATAAATATTTAATTTAAATTATTGAAAATTTTGTAGTCTAATAAACTTTAATATTGAATCATCGGAGAAAAAAAATTTAATGAAAAAAGCTTTAATAGTCGGAATATCTGGACAAGATGGTGCCTATTTATCTGAATTATTGATTAACAAGGATTATATTGTTTTTGGAACTTCTCGTGATGCTCAGTTAAATTCATTCAATAATCTTAAAAAATTGGGAATTAAAGAAAAAATTAAATTATTCTCTATGGCTCCCACTGATTTTAGAAGCATTTTGCAAGTACTATCACAAACCCAACCCGCTGAAGTATATAATCTTTCAGGTCAATCATCTGTAGGATTATCATTTGAACAACCTGTCGAAACATTTGAAAGTATCACAGTTGGTACTTTAAATTTATTGGAAGCAATTCGTTTTTCAAATCCATCAATAAAATTCTATAATGCAAGTTCTAGTGAATGTTTTGGAAATTCCAAGAACCCCGCAGATGAAAAAACTCCATTTGAACCTCGCAGTCCATATGCAGCAGCAAAAGCTGCCGCACATTATATAGTTTCTAACTACAGAGAAGCCTATAATATTTTTGCATGTTCAGGAATTTTATTCAATCATGAATCCCCATTACGTTCTAGTCGGTTTGTGACAAAAAAAATTATTTCAAGTGCTTGTCAAATTGCAAATGGTTCCAATGAAAAATTAAGATTGGGTAATTTAGATATTATTAGAGATTGGGGTTGGGCACCTGAATATGTTCAAGCTATTTATTTAATGTTGCAAAATAATAATCCAGAAGACTTTGTTATTGCCACGGGAGAAAGTCATAGGCTAAAGGAATTTGTAGCTGAAACTTTTATGAAATTTAATTTAAATTGGGAAGATTATTGTATAGTAGATGAAATACTTAAAAGACCTACTGACCTGAGTGTTAGTAATGCAAATCCTGCTAAGGCTAAGAAAATATTAAAGTGGGAAGCTCATTATAAAATGAAAGATATAATTGAGCTAATGATAAAGAATTACAATAGTTAATAATCTAATAATTATTTAATTAGCATCATTTTTTTTGTTAATATTTCTGCACTACCATTCTTTATATTAATTGATTCTAATTGATACAAGTAGATACCAGATGATAAAATCGAAGCATTAAAAGTATAAGTATGTTCACCTTTTTCTAAAACTTCATTATATCCTTCACTTACTTTTTGACCTAATATATCCAGTATTTTTAATTTTACAAAGCTGTTTTCAGGAAGATAAAACTTTATAATGGTAGTTGGATTAAATGGATTAGGATAATTATTGTATAAGTAATATTCATCCAAAGTAATTTTATCATCACTAACATTAGTAAGAGCTCCATAGTATTCGTATGCTCCTATATCCCAGACATTTAAGTGCAGGTTATAAGATGATGGGCGAATTCTATTTAGAATATCTCTGTTGTTATAAAAAGTATCCAGTTCAACTAGATTTAAACCGGTGCCTCTTAATGCTGAATTTTCGGTTAAATAATAATTATCATTAACAGGATCAACAAAGGAAGGATCACCAAATTCAGCTGATACTTCATACTGCTGCCATTCAAGTTTATTCATTCTAATATCATTCCAATAAAAATATAGATTATTCCCGAAGTATGCATTATTGGATAGCTGGATGCCTGTAATATTATCAAATCTTATATATCCGCTGCCTGCAAAATTCATTGAATTATTTTGATAGAAAGCATTATTATAAATATGCAAGTTTTTGAAACATACATTGAATAAACCAGTATTGTAACACCAGGCAATAGTGTTATTATATATCCTCCCATGAGCATCGACAACAAAAAATTTACTTCCATAGTCAAGTTTAATCCCGTAACCTTCATTTTGTATTGAGATCCCATCAGAGTAAGCAATTATATTTCCGTATATATCAAAATTTTGATTGCTTCGGATATAAATACCTGTCCAGCAGCTATCAATTTGATTGTATCTTAATATATTGTTTGTTGCTACAAATTGCTGAGAACAGCTTGTATCTGAATAAATAACATCAAGGTTTATTCCAAAGTGGACTCGATTCAAGCTTATTTTATTATATTCAATAATATTAAAATCAGCTGAAGTAAAATTACAGAATGAATCTACTTTAGATTCAATAGTTATTGAATTTCCTTCAGTACTATCAGTACCAACTTTATGAACAACGTTGTTCGAAACTAAGTTATAGCTTGCTTCAATTACACATATTCCTGAATATCTAACATTAAGAACTTTACAATTTTTTACTTCATTAAAATTTCCATCAATCCATATACCCCAAAAAGCTATATTAGTTAAAGTTAACCCATTTAATTTTACATAATTATGGTGTCTAAAATCTATGAATTTTTTGTTGACGTTTGAAAAGGTACCGTCAAGAACAACATTCCCTATACAATTTAACGAAATACTATCATCTCTTATATTTAAACCTGAATTAATTATATAATGACCTTCTAAAACCATTATCGAGTCATTTGGTTCTGCAGTATCTAAAGCCCTCTGAACGGTTGCGAATGGTGTATTTATAGTGCCATCATTAAAATTATTTCCCTGTGGACTTACGTAGTAAGTGGTGGCGTTTAGAATAATTGAAGAAAAAGTTAAAATTAAAAGAACTTTAAGCATGCATAACCTGTATTTATTTAGAAATAAAGATTATACAAATGCATCTTTGTTTATATGATTCAAAATATATTTGACCTACGGGGTGTATCTTTTGACACTTTCTTAATGAAAAAGAAAAATAATAAAAAGATTTAAAATTATTTGGAAGTTTTTAGAAAAAATCCGATATTTGAACTCTAAAATTTAATTGCTCTGGGGGCTTAGCTCAGTTGGTTTAGAGCATCTGCCTTACAAGCAGAGGGTCGGAGGTTCGACTCCTTCAGCCCCCACAAAATCCTTCAAAAACGAAACTTTTGAAGGATTTTTTATTTTAAACAAATTCGAATTGACCTGAAATGCCCTTAATTGACCTCAACTTTTATAAAAGACTATTGCAAAACTATTGCAGTAAATTGTAAAGAAACTTTTTATCTTATTATTAATTCCAAATTTAATATTTACAGAATATTTATCAGAAAAGCTCTAAGTAAATGTGAAAAAGTAATAACCAAGATGAGTATAAAATTCTAACTAAGAAGATAAATCTAATAACAATTATCGCCTTACAAATAAATGATTAAGTTATCACTTGATAAGGTTTATAGATGCTTACATACAATTTTACAGATAAGGAGAGGGACTGTTATTCATAAGCAGTCCCTGATCCTCAATAACTAAGCAGTCCCTGGTCTTTTGAATTTTTTAAGTGACTGTTTCATTGTGTCCATTTGTATTTTGTTGTAAAACCTGTCAGCTGTAGATCGTTGTGAATGACCCACCAGCTCTCTTACTACAGAATCATCTATGCCATAGGAACGTGCTAGCGTAATAAAAGTTTTTCGAAAAGTTCTTGCCGAATATCCCTTTTGACTAAGGCAAATATTTCTCAAGTATCTTTGCACAGCTTTACCAAGATTTTCCGTTGAATTGTAAGTGATAATATTTCCTTCAGGTACTTCTTTTAGTCTTTCCCTAAGCACATCCATTAAATCCGTATGCAAAGGAATTTCCCTGAATTTTTTTCCTTTTGGTGAGTAAAAGCTAAGAGTCATCTGCTTAATGTCTATCTTTTCTGCCTTAATATTTATCAAATCAGATGACCTGAGTCCTGTATAAAAAGCTAAGTATATCAAGGTTTTGAAATTGATGTTTTTGCTTTCCAACCCTTCAAATATCACCTTAATATCATTCTCAGTAAAAACTATTTTCTCCTTTATCTCCGGTTTAGTTCTTGCCTGCTGGTTTATTTTGAAGAATGGAGCATAATTATATTCAAACAGAAATCCTATAAAGTGTATTAACTGCTTTCCGAGAGTGTTTATTGTATTTTTCTGAAAAGGCAGATCCTTGATTTTTTGTAGCCATTCCTCTGAGGATAGTTTATTAACTATGCTGCAAGAAGCGTTCTCATCGAAATATTGAATAAAATACTTATAGAAATTATGATATTCATAAATAGTTTTTGAGTGTTTATCCTTATTGACATTTAGGAAATGACTAAAATTTAGTGTTTATAATTCTTTTATTGAACTTCTTAAGGATAAATAAAAATAAAATTATTAACTTAGTTTAATCTCTATTGTCTTCTTCAAAGTATAAAATTTTCAACGGGATATAATGTTTGAACAGCCGATGTAGGGGAAGTTGATGGTGGTGAACAATGGTTTCAAAAAAAATATTAAAAAGCAGTTACTCAAATTAAAAAACACCTTAAAGTATTTGGACCAGTACAAAGACATAAAAATAATAAATGAAAGAGGGCACCAATTAAATATTGCGGAAGCCAACCCTAATATTTCA
>DASRWI010000010.1:0-284137 GCA_035654655.1 Ignavibacteriaceae bacterium
TTACAATCAGTTGATAAAGATGGGTTTGTTGATTTTGACAAATCTATTCAATGGAATGTTAATACTAATATTCCAACAAAAATTTGGTATGTGAAAGCGGGTTATGCATTTACCGAAATATTAAGTGACAATGACAAAGAAGCTCTTCTTTTGTTAGGAAGCAATTCGCAAGTTGCTGTTTATTTAAATGGAGAAAGAATTCATTCTGTTAATAGCAATAGAAATGCAATAATAGATCAGGATACTATAAAGATAAATTTAAAGAGGGGGATTAATAAACTTATTGTTAGAATATTAAATACTCATCAAAATCTCGGTGTTGCATTTTTTGGAACTATGAAATGGCAATGGGGATTTTTTGCAAGAGTAGTAGATGTTAAAGGGGAACCTCTAAATAATATAAAATATGTTGTAAAGTCAAAGAATAAAAAAAATGATTTTAACGTTGTATCAACTTTCTTCTTTAAGAAAGATAAAAATGGTTTGAATCAAAGAATAGATTTTGAAATTAATTCTTATAATCCTTATCCAGTAACTGGAAAAATTAAAATTAAATCATTCCGGAATTTTGAAGTAAAAATAGATTCTATTCTTTTTGGTAACACAAGACATTCAATTTACATCCCAGAAATATTAAAAGATATTAAAGCTGAAACTGAATTAACGATTGGTAGTGAAATTGTTGCAAAAAATATTGAATACAAAAAACAAAAGAAATATGACCTCCATTTAATGCTTTTGAACCATACAGATGTGGGGTATACTCATCCTCAGCCTGTAACCGAAGTACTTCACTGCAATACCTTAGATGATGTATTGAAAAAATGCAAAGAGCAGCCTGATTTTCATTGGACAATCGAAACTACCTGGCAATTAGAAGCTTACGAAAGATTAAGAAGTAAAGAAAAATTTCTTGAACTTATATCCTTAATTAAAGAGGGAAGAGTTGCGGTTTCTCCAATATATACTAATCCTTTTACGGGTTATGTATCCGAAGAAGAGATGCTACGTTCATTTGATAAGGCTATAGAATATAAAAACAAATATGGTATAAGTTATTTAGGTGCTGTTTATAATGATGTGCCGGGACAATGCTGGTTTTTACCTCAGGCATTGAATAAAGCGGGTATAAAATTTATTGCAGAAGGTATTAATGAAGTTTATGGTGATTATAAGCTTCAAAGAAATTTGCCTAAAGTTTTTAAATGGGAAGCTGCTGATGGAAGCAGGGTTGTAACCTATATAAATGAAGCATACAATGAAGGAAAAACTTTTGGTTTAGAATCAAATGATTTGTTATGTGTTGAACAAAATATTTGGGATAGAATTAATAAACTTGAAGCAAAAGATTATGCTCCTAGTATTATTTTAATAAATAGTTCATTCAGTGATAACAGTATTCTTGCCGGATACCAATATGACCTTGGGTTAAAATGGAATAAGGAATATGAGTATCCTAAATTCATTAGTAGTGATGTAAATATGTTTACTAATGCATTAATTAAATCAGATGCTTATGAAAAACTTCCAGTTCTTAAGGGTGATTGGACCTCTAATTGGGATATATTCTACCAGGGTGAATTTGAGAGACATAGAGATGTTAGAAGAATTCAGCATAACCTGCTGACTGCAGAAAAATTATCTACATTAAATAATTTACTTGACCCAAGTAAGCAGCCAATGAATGGAGAAATTAGCGAATCTTATAGAAGATTGTTGCAATTTACCGGACATGGCAGTGGTTTAGAATATGGTTATGGTTCACCTGAAGCGAACAAATTAACAATGCAATATCGCCAAAATTATGTTGACGATGCATTATTAGGTTCTGAATCTGTAATATTAAAAGGAATGTTTGAAATAACTAAACCTGAAGAAAGCTTGGAAGCAGAGGGATTATATGTTTTTAATTCTCTTTCCTGGAAAAGAAACGAATTAGTAGAAATACAATTTCCTTTTGAAACATCTCCACAATATGTTGTTATTGAACCTGTTACTAATAAAATAATTCCAAGCTTTAGAAAAGATCATAGACAATATTTTATTGCAACTGATGTACCTTCATTTGGATACAAGAAGTTTATATTAAAAGCAAAGACCGAGAAAAATGAATTTAAAAGTGGATTAGTAAAATCTGAAAATATTATAGAAAATCAATTTTATAAATTAACATTTGAAGAAAATAGAGTTGTTAGTATAATTGATAAAAAATCAGGTAAAGAATTATTAAATAATAAGAGCAGATATGCTTTTGCAAATCCAACAGTTGAAAAGTATCAACTAAATCAAATTCATGCAGCAATATCAGGGATAAAAACCAGCTTAGAGATTATTGATGAATCACCTGTAAAATTGTCTGCAAGAATAAATAGAGAGAATGATGTTTTTGAGTATGTTGAAATTTCTTTAATAGAGGGTATTGATAAGGTATTTATTAATGCTTCTGCAAATCTTCAGAAGTTAAAAGAAACAAAGATTACTGAAGAATTTGGAATTCCATTTTCATTTAATATTCCCAATGCAAAAGTTAAATCTGAAATATTAGGCGGATTTATTGAACAAGAAAAAGATAGATTACCTGGTATTGACCATGATGGTGTTTCATTAAGAAGAGCAATATCTATATTTAATGATGATATGAACATAATTTTATCAACTGAAGATGTAAGAGTAATAAGAATTAGAAAAGATTCTTTAACAAATGAACCGGTTATAATTTCTAACCCATTAAATAATTTTCCTGATAGTTGGAATAGACACGAAGATGAAATTGGAAGGATAAATTTCCATTATGCATTTGCTTCCTCTGAAGGAACATTCAATCCTGCAAAGACAACAAAATTTGGTTATGAACTTAATACTCCTTTAGAATTAAGAAAAAGTTGGTTTAAACCAATTCCTTCATTTGAAGAATATTTAACTATTGATAATGAAAATGTTATTCTTCTTAATCTAAAATCAAGTGAAAAAGGAAAGTTAATAAGATTAATCAACTCTGATACTAAGAGTAATCAAAAAGCAAAGATAAAGACAAAACTTTTTACAAATTTTACTGCTGATGTTGTAGATTTATATTTAAATAAAATTAAAAAACTTGAAGTAAGTAATAATATAATTGAAGCAGAATTAAAACCGGGAGAGTTTTTAGATATTTTAATAAATAATAAATAAGCACAAAACTAAAAATAATTGGTAAGAGTTGGAAGGAGGAATTTGAACTCTTATAAAATTAAAAAAAATTTAATTAATTAATTATTATTCAATTTAAGGAGCGTTTATATGAATAAGGTTACTAAACTTACAATGTTTTCATTTTCTTTACTCCTGTGTGTTATCGCAGCAGGATGTTTTGTAATTGGAACAATTACTCAACCATCAACAATACCAGCTATGCAGCAGTTTACTTCCACTGTAGTAGTTTCAGTTGAAGGACAAACTGATGCAACACCTCATTATGGAATAGTTGGTTTAAAAGTTCCTAATGATTTTACAATTGATTCAGTATGGATGACTGGCGGATATGCTGGTGCTTATACATTCTTACATCCTGATAGTTCTGATAGAGAACCAGGTGGTCAAGTTGATTTTTGGACTGATTCATTAGAAGCCAGATATCCAAGTGGTGCTAATATGAAATGGGTAGTTTATCAATCAAATACAAGTTATTTGACTATCGTTGATACTTTGAATGTAAATTTAATGGTTAAGATGAGAGCTGGTTCAACATTAGGAACTTATCAAATTGGATATTTCGTTTCTGATGCTGCTCTTGATTTTACAGACCCAACATATTATTCAACCAGCTTGAATAACTCATTACAAGTTGTTGCACAGGTACCAGTTGAATTAACATCATTCACAGCTTTGCAGACAAAAAATGGTGTTCAATTAAATTGGGAAACTGCAACTGAAACTAACAACAACCGTTTTGAAATTGAGAGAAGTTCAGATAATAAAAACTTTGTAGTTACAGGTACACTTAGTGGAAAAGGAACTACAACTCAGGTTACAAAATATTCCTATACAGATAAAGTTAATGCAGGTAAATATTATTACCGCTTAAAACAAATTGATTTCAATGGTTCATTTGAATATTCAAAAACCATTGAAGTTGATTTCTCAGTTCCTCAGGATTTTGTTCTTTCACAGAATTATCCAAATCCATTTAATCCAAGCACAACTTTAAGCTTCGGTTTACCTGTTCAATCAAATGTTACATTTGCAGTTTATAATGCTGCAGGTGAATTAGTAAAAACAATTTCACAAGGTACTTTACAGGCAGGTACTCATACATTCAGCTTTGATGCTTCTAATTTAACAACCGGAATTTATTTCTATAACTTAAGCGCACAAGGAATAGACGGTTCTGAATTCAGCAAGACAGCAAAGATGTTATTATTAAAATAATATCACAATGTAGTGCCTGCCTGCAGGCACTACCTAAAAGGAGTTAAAATGAAAATCTCTAAAATATTTGCTTTTGTATTTGTTCTATTTAACATATTTGTTTTTAGTGGTTGTATTATTTCAGATGTTAATCAAAGTAATACTGTTCAAACAGGTGGTACTTTTACTTCGACATTAACTATATCTGAAATGACAGCAGAAAATTCTAATGCTCACAAAGGTATTCTTTGTGTGTTAGTTCCTAATGACTGGACATTTACTTCAGGTTCTTTTACCTCTACAGTTGGTGTAGGTACTATGGAAGTAAATTTAGACCCAAATCCTCCTTATGGTGACATTGATACAATTATTGCAGCTCCGGCAGGGATGAAGTGGGTTGACTTAATTAGTAATGTTGGTTACTTGCATCCAGCAAATGTTGTAATTGAAGTAACTGTAAATTTCCAGGCCGGTACAACTATAGGAACTTTCCCAATTGGTTATGCCTCAACTGTTAATACACTTGATATGATGAAATCAATCAATCAACAAGATGTTGATAATGATGCTTCATGGACAGATACTTCAATGAATCATATGGTAACGATTACAGGTCCAGCTGCAGTAGATGAACAAATATCAGGAATACCAAGTGATTATAATCTTTCACAAAACTATCCTAATCCTTTTAACCCATCAACAAGTTTTACTTATTCAATAAAGCAATCAGGAAATGTTCAAATTAGTTTATTTGATGCTTCAGGAAAAGAAGTTAAAACGCTTGTAAATGGTTTTAGGAATGCAGGTAATTATATGATCCACTTTAATGCTTCTGATTTTGCCAGCGGCATTTATTACTATAGAATAATTACAAATGATTTTGTTAAAACTAATAAAATGGTTTTAATGAAGTAATAAGATTTATTTACCGGTACTACTTTAAGTACCGGTAAATTTTATAAGAAGGAAAATTTAATTGAAAGAAATAAAAATTTTTAATGCTCGAGACCTTGGTCCTCAGTTTGTAAATAATTCTAATAAAATGGTAGGGCAGGATGGCGCCTATTCTATTCCATTAGAAAAAGATAAATGTTTGTTTTTCTTTGGTGATACTTTAATTGGTAAAAGAACTGAAGGTGAAAGCCTCTGGTATCCTGGAGGTCAGCCCTTAGGTCCTGTGGATATGACTGGTGTAGGGGGTCTTGAAAAGATGATTACCAATACTGGTTTGTTATGCTACAATAAAACTGGTGAAAATGGGTTTGATGATTTTGAATATATTTTAGGTGATGATGGTCAGCTTAAACAATTACTTCCACATTTAGATGATGAGGATATAAATTGGTACAGGATATGGTGCCTTCATGGAGTGACTATTAAAGATAAAGTTTATCTATTCTTCATTAAAATAAAAATGCTTGAAGAAGGTGAACCTCCAGCTAACTTTGTTGTTTTAGGTTCAGGTTTAACTGTTGGTAATGCAAAAGACTGGAAGTTTGAAAGGATTTATAAAGATGGTTCATACATAATATGGTATGAAAATGATCCCTGCTTTGCTTCAGCAATCTGCTATTTACCTGGAGATGACTATGTATATCTTTATGGTACAAAGAATGATAGGAGCGGAATACATAATCTGCACCTTGCGAGAGCAAAGCCAGATGAAATGGATAAAGTTGAAAATTATAGATATTTTGTTTCTGAAGAAGAAGGGTGGACTGAAGATGTAAAAAAATCCAAACCTCTTTTTGCAGGAATGCCTAATGAATTATCAGTAAACTATAACAAATATCTTGGATGTTATCTTTCAATTCATTCACTTGAATTATCTGGTAAGATAGTTGCAAGAACTTCACCAACTCCTTGGGGACCATGGAGTGAACCCATAGAACTTTGGCAAGTTGTTCCTCAAAAAAGAATTGAAGGTCCAACCTTAGAATTAATTTATGCTGCAAAGGAACATCCATACTTTTCAAAAGATAATGGCAAAACTATTTATATAACTTATATAGAATTCGAGGAATATTATCCTCACTTAATTGAAATTACATTTGAATAACTAATTAGAATAATAAAGAATGATTCCAACTACTGAAGATTTAAAAAGTGATGTTTTAATACACAAACATGGTGATATTTTTAATTTACCCGGGTTAACAAATTTTATTGGCACGGTTCAATCAGACTTTGACATAACAGGAATAAGAAGCTTAAACTTTCCTCCATTTGCAACTTCTGATATTATATCAGGTGGATTATTTATAGATGATGTTTATTTTCCTGCGACAGGTACTAATGTTGAATATACCTGGTATGCTGATAGGCTTGAGAGAAGAGCTGAGTATAAAGGATTAGGATTGAAATCCATTACAGTTCTGGTTATGAATAAAATGGCTTGTCTGGTAAGTCTTACCATAAAAAATACAAGCGGAATTGAAAGAAACTTAGAACTAAAATATGGTTTTCAGGGGAGTGTTACTAAAACAGCCAAACCCTGGAATGAACCACTACCTCAATTTGAACCTGACCAGAAAATAGAAATTGATGAAGCAAATAATATTTTGGTTTATTCGGCTAAAAAGAGTAATGCTTTCCAAGTACAAGGAATTTCACTTGAAGGAAAATTAAGTCGTGCAGGAATTAAAACAAGTTTAAAGTTAAATGCCGGGGAATCAAAAACTATCAATTATGTTAATGTAGTTGGAGATTCTATTGACCAGGTAATAGCAGATTATAAGATAGTAATGGCTAACACTGTTAAGGAATTAGAAAATTGTAGAAATGAATGGAATGAAGAACTTAAGGCAGCATTTACTCCTGGCAATTCAAGGTTTTCGGGACATATGCCACTTCTTGAAACTACAGATGAATCCGTAAAAAAACTTTATTATATGGGAGTACTTGGAGTTATATATTTCCGAAGAGATAATCCTAATTCTGTACTCGGTAGAACTTATGATACACTTATGCCTAAATATTGGGCAACTGTTACATTCATATGGGACTATGCGTTAAGTTCATTAACTCACGCCTTACTTGACCCTGCTGTTATGAAAAAGTATTTAGAACATTGGATGGCGATGGATGTTCATAAACATTTTGGAACTGAATATTTAACTGGAGGTCCTGTTGGTCCATGGTACTCAGTAAATGATTTTGCAATTACTGAAATTTCTAAAAATTATTTAAGATGGAATGGCGACTTCAAGTGGCTGGATAAAGTAGTTCAGGTAAATGAAGGACAGAAAGCTCCAGTATTAGACCTCTTATTAAAATATGCTTCAAACTGGAATAACTTCAAGTCTCGTAATGGTCTTGCTGATTATGGCGGCATTAATAATCTTTTAGAATGTGTAAGCACATATATTCACGAAGTTGCTTCATTAAATGCTGCTAATGTTTTCAATTTAAGAACCGCAATAGAACTTTGTGAAATGACAGGTAGAACTGACCTTATTAAAAATTTCACAGAGCAGGTAAATGAATTAATAAAAGGCATCAACAAACTTTATGTTGATGGCAAAGGATACTGGGCTACAAGGTTCCCTGATGGTAGTTTAGTTGAAGTAAGACATTGCTATGACTTTATTACAATCTTAAACAAAATTCCTAATGATTTAAGTCCAAAGCAAAAAACAGAAATGGTTGAATTCTTCAAGAGGGAATTGCAATCACCAACATGGATGCGTGCACTTTCTCCAGGTGATGATAACGTTTTGTTTAGTGTAAGACCTGACCATCAATTTAATGGTGCTTACCCTGCTTGGCCTGCCCAGGCAGTAACAGCTTTATATAAAACAGGTAATTATGAGCTTGCTCTTCAATGGATGAAAGGATTAGCTAAATCAACTAATCAAGGACCTTTAGGACAAGCACATTTTGTGGAAACAGCTATAGATACAGAAAGTGGAGGAGCACGTAAAGCTACTCCAGATATGCCTTATATAAATGATTGGACAGTATCTTCAAGCGGTAGTTGGACAAACATTATTATTGAATCAATCTTTGGTGTTGATGCAACCTTTAATAAAGGAATTACTGCCAAACCGCAATTTGGAAGTTTTGATTCCAAAGCTGAATTAAAAAATATTTCTTATCAAGGAAAACTTTATACTGCAACATCAAATGGCTTAAAAGATCAATAAAAATTATAATGGAAAGAACATTAGAAAAAAATACTAAGTTTAATTATAACAATAACTTAAGTGCTTCCTTAGAGAATTGGAATAGTATATCAGAAAATGAAAAGAGTTCCATAATTGAAAATATAAATCTGTCTATCTTAAGACAGAATTATCCTATTCATATAAATGATTCTGAAGTCATATTACTCTATAAAGGAAACAATGAAAAAGTTGAATTGCTAAGTGATTTGACCGGGTGGAAGGAACCCCTAAGCTTTAATAAGGTATCAAATCCCGATTTCTTTTTTCTTAAAGTAAACCTGGAACCTGATGCAAGAATTCAGTATTTACTTCTTGTTGATGGTAATCCTATTGTTGATCCTTACAATAAGTATCAGCCAAGACACGGTTTAGGTGCTATGTCTGAATTAGCCATGCCGAAATATGAGAGACATCCTTACCTTGATGAGTTTATATATGGCAAAGAAGGTTCTTTTAAAGGATTAAAAAAACATATTCTTCCGGCAGGTTCATTACCATATGAACATGAAATATATGTGTATCTGCCTGAAGATTATGATAAGAACAAAAAATATCCAACTATTTATTTTCACGATGGACCTGATTACATAAGATATGGTGTTGTACCAAGTTCATTAAAAAAAATAATTACAGATAATTTAATAGAGCCTTGTATTGCAGTGTTTGTAACTCCACCAAATTTACATCAACCGAAAGAACCAAACCGCTCTACTGAATATGGTTTGAATGATGATTATGTAAAATTCTTCTGTGATGAACTGGTCCCATTTATTGATTCTAATTATAACTCTGACAAAGATGCAAGAAGAAGAATCATAATAGGGGATTCTTATGCAGGACTAATATCATTCTATATAGCTTTTGTGAGAAATGATATTTTTGCCAATGCTTATAGCCAATCCGGATATTTTTCTTTTAACAAGAATAGACTTATAAATTTATTTAGGAATGAACCTTTTAAAAATTTAAACTTAATGTTTGATGTTGGTACTTATGAAAAAATAGTTGGTGCTGATTTTATTCCGCCTGATGAACAAGATTTTACTAAAGCTAACAGAGTTATGAAAGAAGTTTTGCAATCAAGAAACTATTCTTTTGTTTATAATGAGTATCACGATGGTCATTTATGGGGAAGTTGGAGAAAACTTCTTATAAATGCACTTATTCATTTTCTTGGAGTTAAAAAATGAGATTTGGAATTGACTTCGGCGGTACAAACATAAAAGCTGGAGTTTTTGATGAAGACAGCAGACCTGTAGTATTTGTCGAAGAAAAATTAATGAAATTTTCTGAAGAAGGTAATTTATTAAATAACCTTATTGCTCATTCTAAATCAGTAATTGGTAAATATAAAATTAAAAGTGGCGGTTTAGCAATTAAAGGTCTTGTTAATACAGAAACAGGTATGATTGAAAACGATATTGGTGCCGGGCAGATGCTTGCAGGAATAGATTTACGAAAGGCTTTTTCTGACGAACTTGGCTTTCCATTCTATGTTGAAAATGATGCACGGGCTTATGCCTGGGGTGAATATTTGTTTGGTGCAGGCAAGGGAAGTAAAGCAATGGTATGTATGACGCTTGGTACCGGCTTGGGGTGCTCTCTTGTAGTGGATAATAAACCGTATTGCGGCTCTGATTCTCTTGGAGGCTTGCTTGGCGGACATATAAGCATTGATAGAAATGGACTTGAATGTGTTTGCGGGAATAAGGGATGCCTGGAGCTTTATTGTTCTGCAACAGCATTGATAAAAAAAATTAAAGAAGTACATACCGAACTAAGTTTATCCTCAGAAGTATTGCCAAGGTTCTTCAAAGGAGTATCAGAAAGTAACAAAGAATTTTTAAAAACATTTAATCAGTTTATTGATGATTTATCTATTGGAATAGTTAATGTAATACATGCTTATGGACCTGATGTAGTTGTATTAGGAGGAGGAGTGATGAACTCTGCTGAGATAATACTTCCCCCATTGATTGAATTAGTTCATAAACGTGCGTGGACTGTTCCAAAAAATAAAGTTCAAATAAAAAAATCTTTGCTTGGAAATAATGCAGCAGCCATTGGTGTTGCATTTATGAAAAATTAAATAGAAAGAATAAAAATGTCAGTTGATAATATAAATATAGATGACCCGTTTTTAGCCTTACTTCCAGAACGAATGAAAACTTTTCCGAAAGGTCTTTTTGATATTTTTCCAAAATTCCCAATTAGTAATGGAAGTATTGAAAAAGGTTATGATGAGTTAGCAAATATAATATCTAAAGAAATGCCTAATGGTTTGCGTGTACTTTTAGTAGATGGATATCATGGTGTTAATTGGAGTGAGTTTATTTCTGGTTTAGATAATTCTTTAAGTAAATATAAGATTACACCCGATTATATTTCAATCAGCAATGTTTATGCATCTGAAATTGAAATAAATAAAAAAATTGAAGACTTTCTTGGTGGAGATGATCCTATTTTTGGTATGCATTTCCCAATGAGTTTGGAATATTTATTTGACCCTAAAAGATTATTGGATTTACGAATTGAAGCTTCAATTAGGCGTGGAAAAAAAGCAGGTGATATAACAATCATTTATGGATGTGGTTCATCTTTAGTAGAGTTATATGATAAGCTTTGGTATATAGATGTACCTAAAGATTATTTGCAGGAAAGAGCACGCAATGCAGAAATAAAAAATTTAGGTTCAGATAAAAATGTTTCCTTTGGCAGCTTTTACAAGAGATCATACTTTGTAGAATGGCCTGCTCTTAATAGAATTAAAAGACAGATTCTTCCTTATCTTGATAGATTTGTTGACTTACAAAATCCTGCTGAACCAACTTCAATTAACGGTAATGATTTTAGAGAAGCATTAAAAGAACTTTCTTCTACTCCATTTAGGTTAAGACCATGGTTTTATCCGGGTCCATGGGGTGGAAAATTTATGCAGGGACATATGGGGCTTGATCCTGAAGCACCGAACTTTGCATGGTCTTTTGAAATGATTGTTCCTGAAAATGGAGTAATAATAGAAAAGAATGATATTCCTCTTGAATTTTCCTTTGACTGTATAATGTTTATGTACAACAGAAATATGCTTGGTGAAAATGCAGCAAATCAATTTAAATATGAGTGGCCTGTAAGATTTGATTATCTTGATACTATAGATGGGGGAAACCTTTCGGTACAAGTACATCCTCGTCCTGATTATATAAGAAAAGAATTTGGTGAAACATATACACAGGATGAAACTTATTATATCTGTACTGCAAAACCAAATTCAAAAGTATATTTAGGATTGACTGAAGACTGCAACCCTGAAGAATTTAAGATTGCTTTAGAAGATGCTATTGCAACCGGTAAAGAATTAGATATTGAAAAATTTGTTAACCATGAACCAAGTAAACCACACGATTTATTTTTAATACCTAATGGAACAGTTCACTGCAGTGGAGAAGGAAACTTAGTTCTTGAAATCAGTGCTACACCTTACATTTTCACTTTCAAGATTTATGACTATATGCGCAGAGACCTTGAAGGTAATTTAAGACCAATAAATATTGAAAGAGGTTTCAAGAACATTCGATTTGAAAGAAGAAAAAGTTGGGTGCAAGAGAATCTTGTTGCAAAGCCAAAGGTAATTAGTAGCGGTAAAGGTTGGCAGGAAGTTGTTCTATATGATAAGCCATATACATTTTATAATATTAATAGAATTGAATTTGCAGATGAGTATGTAATGAATACTAATGGATTGGCTTATTCTACAAATCTTGTACAAGGTGAACAAGTAGAAATTATATCTGAGAATGGAAGAGTCACAAAGTTATCATATCTTGAAACGATGCTTATCCCTGCCGCAACAGGTGAGTTAAGAATCATAAACAAAGGTAAAATACCTGTAATGATGGTAATGGTGTATATTAAACCTGATATTGGAATAAACATCCCTTTAAATGATCCTCTTTAAATATGCTGAATGATTTTTCATCGGTTAAGCCTGTTGGATTAAAATGTGAATACAAAGTCAATCCAACAGGGATTGATATTAAGAAGCCTCTGCTTAGCTGGCTTACTGGATATGATGGAAAAAATTCTTATCAATCGGCTTTCAGAATCATAATCTCTTCATCTTTAGACAACCTGAATAAAGAAATTGCTGATGTTTGGGATTCAGGTAAATTTAAATCATCTGAATCTTCTTTAATATTAAAAGTATTTCCACTTACTTCAAATACATCTTACTTCTGGAAGGTAATGATATGGAATGAGAAGAATGAGCAATCAAGTTGGAGTGAGTTGGGATTTTTTTCTACAGGATTATTTGAACAAAGTGAATGGAAAGCAAAATGGATAAGGCATAATTATTCTCCAGTAAAAGATGATTTTATTCGTTTTGTTGCAAAAGAAGATAAATGGGTATGGCATCCATTAAAAAATAATGATGAACGATTTAAATCTATTATTTTAAAAAAGAATTTTGAAGTAGAAGATGTAATTGCTGCAAAAGCGCTTATTACTGCAGATGAAAAATTTCAACTATGGATAAATAATAAATTTGTAACGGAAAGTGATGATAAAATATTTTCCTGGTCAAGACCTAAGCATATTGATGTAACAGAATTTCTTAAAGAAGGAAAAAATGAAATTAAAGTAAGAGGGTCAAACTCTTATGTTGATATGCCCGGGGTACTTCTCAAATTACAAATAGAAACATCTTCAGGAATAATTATAATAAAATCCGGAGATGAACGATGGAAATGTTCTTTTGAAGATGAAGATAATTTCTCAAGTGCAAATATTGTTCGAATTGTTGGGGATAAACCTTACAGAATTCCTGAACCTGGACTTGCTTTTAATCCCGCTGCTTACTTTAAAAAAGATTTTAATACTTTAAAGAAAATTACAAAAGCTTTTGCTTATTGTTCTTCATTGGGATTATATCATCTTGAAATAAACAATAAAAGAATAAGTGAAGGTAATTTATTACCAGGATGGACTGACTTCAATAAACGCGTATATTACAATGTTTATGATGTTACTTCAGTTCTTTCTACTAAGAATATAATAAATGCAATTCTTGCAGATGGGTACTATTCAGGTTACTGCGGGTGGGAAAAGGGTAGAGGCTATTATGGTAAGTATCCAGCATTAAAATTTCAGTTGATGATTACTTATGAAGATGGTAGTGAAGAAATTATAATCTCAGATGAAAGTTGGGAATCATCTGAAGGACCAATTAAGGAAGCTGATATTTTAATGGGGGAATTTTATGATGCAAACATTCCGATTAATAATTATAAGAAAGTTATTGTCGTTGATGATATAAATCCTTTGATGATAAATTACAATGGGAATGTGGTTAAGCAAAGGATGGAGCTGAAATCATTAAAAATACATAGATTGCTTCGCTCTGCTCGCAATAACAAGAATATTTTTATTGTTGATTTCGGACAGAATTTTGCAGGATATGTAAGATTGAAATTGCATAATCAAAAAGCCAAAGTAGTTCTTAGATTTGCTGAAGTTCTTAATGATGATGGTTCTCTTTACCTTGATAATCTAAGAATGGCAAGAGCAACAGATACTTACATTTCTAATGGTGAAGGTGAAGAAATATGGGAACCATTGTTTACTTATCATGGATATAGATACTGTGAAATTAGCGGTTTAGATAATGTTGATGAGAATACTTTAACAGGTATTTCAATAAATTCACTCGAAGAACAAACTGGATATTTTACCTCATCGAATGAAAAATTAAATAATCTATTTGATTGTATTCAATGGAATCAGAAGTCTAATTATGTTGATATACCAACTGATTGTCCTCAAAGAGATGAAAGATTTGGATGGACAGGTGATGCGATAATAGAATTCCCAACTGCTGCATTTAATTTTGATATGGCATCATTCTATGCTAAATGGTTTCAAATATTCTATGATGACCAAAGACCTGACGGGCAGCTGCCGCCATTCTCTCCAACAGTTGATATGGGAGTTGGTCCAATTTTTTATAATTCTGCTGGATGGGCTGATGCCGGAATTATTGCTTTATATGAGTTCTATAAAGTATATAATGATAAAAGGATATTAGAACTCTATTATGACAAGATGAAATTGTTCATTAGTTCTCTTGTAGAGCAAAGTGATAATTTTATTTTACCTGATTATGGTTATGGTGATTGGTTAAGTTCAGAAGAAACATCAAAGGGTTTTATAGCAACTGCATTTTTGGCCTATGATGCTTATTTGATGAAGGAAATTTCAAACCTGCTTGAGCACACTGATGACGCAATTATTTATAATGATTTACTAAGAGACATAAGATATTCTTTTAAACGGAAATTCTTAAATAATAATTATGAATTAAAGGATTATACTCAAACTGCTGCTGTACTTTCACTTTATTTTAATCTGCTTGGAATTGATGGAACAAAAAAAGCAGGAGAGTATTTAATAAAAGATATAATAAAAAGGAATTATCATACCTTAACAGGATTTTTAGGACTGTCATTTCTTATGCCTGTTCTTTCTTCATTAAATAGAAATGATATTGCCTGGAAAGTATTAACCAAGAGTGATTATCCATCCTGGTTCTTTATGATTGATAATGGTGCAACGACTTTATGGGAAAGATGGGATAGCTATCATCCTAAAAAAGGATTTTTTGATCCTACCATGAATTCATTTAATCATTGCTCTTTAGGTTGCGTTGGTGAGTGGTTGTATAGTGGATTGGCTGGGATAAAATCTTTATCTACTGGATTTAAGAAAGTAAGAATAGAACCTTATATCCCTGAAGAACTTACTTTTATTGAAGCTTCATATAAATCAATTTATGGCACTTTAAAATCAAATTGGAAGAAAGAAAATAATAAAGTAGTTTTAAATGTTTCCATTCCGTTTAATACTTTTGCTGAAATAGTTTTACCTGTTAAGGATTATAAAATAATTTCAGGAAATAATTATGTTCAAAAAGAAAATACTATTGAAGCTGGTTCAGGTAATTACATCATAGAATATTATCATAATTAAATCGGGTATGTATTATGAATGAAAAAGAATTTCAAAATAAATCTGCTATAGTAACTGGTGGAGCGATGGGTATTGGTGGAGCTGTTGCAAAAATGCTTGCACAACGTGGAGCAAAAGTTTTAATTGTAGATAAATCTGAATCAGAAGGAATAAAAGCAACAGAGGAAATTAATAAATCAGGAGGAGAAGCTGCTTACTTAAAAGCAGATGTTTCAAACATTAAAAATTGTGAAGCTGCTATAAATAAAGCTATTGAAAAATATGGCAAATTGGATATACTAAGTAACAATGCAGGGATTCAAAAATATGGAACAGTTGAGACTACTTCATTAGAAGATTGGAACGAAGTTATGAATGTAAATTTAAACAGTATGTTCTATATGATGAAATATGCCATTCCCCATCTAAAGAAATCAAAAGGTAATATTGTTAATATGACTTCAGTGCAAGCGTTTGCTACTCAAAGAAATGTTGCTGCATATACAACTTCCAAGAATGCAATAATAGGATTAACAAAATGTACTGCTATTGATTATGCAAGAGATGGAGTGAGAGTTAATTGTGTTGCTCCTGGAACAACTGATACTCCAATGCTAAGATATGCTGCTGAAATGGACCCTGATCCTGAATCAGTTTATGAGACTTGCAGAAATATGCACCCACTCGGAAGAATTGCCACTCCAGAAGAAGTTGCTGAAGTAGTATGTTTTTTGGCTTCAGAAAGAGCGTCCTTTGTAACTGGCTCATGTTATTTAGTTGAAGGAGGATTATTGCTTCCAATTGGTGGAGAACCAAAAGTTGAAAAGGATTTAAAATGAAAATTGTAGATATTAAAGCAACAACTGTTACTGTTCCATTAGAAGCACCATTAAGACATGCAAATGGAGCTCATTGGGGAAGATTTGTTCGAACGATTGTTGAAGTAATTGCAGATAACGGTTTAATAGGTTTAGGAGAAATGGGTGGTGGAGGAGAATCTGCTGAAAATACTTTTAAGGCTTTGAAACCTTATTTAGTTGGACATGATCCACTTCAATTAGAACAATTGAGATGGAAAATTATGAATCCTGTTGCTTCACTTTATAACAACAGATATCAAATTCACGCTGCCATTGAATTTGCGTGTATGGATTTAGCAGGGAAGTTTTTAGGAATTAGAGCATGTGATTTATTAGGTGGTGCAGTCAGAGAAGAAATCCCTTTTGCAAGTTATTTGTTTTATAGATACAAAAATAAAAAAACAGGATTAGGTGGGGAATCCTCAGTAGAACAAATGGTTAAACATGCAAAAGATTTAACTGCAAAACACGGATTTAAATCTCACAAATTAAAGGGAGGAGTGTTCCCACCTGAGCATGATGTTGAAGTTTATAAATCTTTAGCAGAAGCTTTTCCAAATGCATCATTAAGATTGGACCCCAACAGTGTGTGGAGTGTTGAGGAATCAATTAAAGTCGGACAAGCTATAGAACATCTTAACAATGATTATTTTGAAGACCCTTGTTTTGGTCTGGAAGGAATGAAACGCGTGCGTCAATTTGTTAGAATACCAACTGCCACAAATACAGTTGTTATAAATTTTGAACAACTTGCTGCAAACATTCGCAATAATGCTGTTGATGTTATTTTACTTGATACAACTTTCTGGGGTGGATTAAGACAAGCTTATAAAGCTGGGCAGGTACTTGAAACGTTTCAGTATGGTGCTAGTGTTCATTCATCCGGAGAATTAGGAATTCAACTTGCAACAATGCTTCATTTAGGAGCAGCCTTGCCAAACTTAGGATTTGCTGCTGATGCACATTATCATCATCTTACAGATGATATTATTAAAGGTGGTTTGATGAAATATGTTGATGGGAAAATAAAACTTCCGTCTGCTCCAGGATTAGGCATTGAGCTTGATTACGATAAGGTAAAAAAATATAATGAACTGTTCAAAGAACTTGGCGGATATCAATATGATAGAGATCCTGGTAGAGCAGAATGGTATACAATAATGCCGGAAAAGAATTATGCTGATCCAAAAATAGAAATGGAGATTTAAAATGTATTTAAATAATAACATTTACTACGCTACTTTGGATTTAATGCCGGGTGTACCTTTAAATGTTTATGCATTAAAGGGAAGTGACTATTCCATTTTAATTGATACTGGTATTAAAGGGATGCGTGAACAAATACTTTCACTTTGCGATGAAGTTGGTAATATTAAAAACGTTTTAATTAGTCACGTACATGCAGATCATATTGGCAATAATGTTGCAGTAAAAGAAAAAACAGGAGCAAAATTTTTTGCAGCTGGCGCTATTCCCTGGATAGAAAATCTTGAAACGCATTATATGGAATTCTGCATTCCTAATGAACATCTACCTGATTCACAACAGCAAAGGAATGAAATACTCGGATTGATGGATGGTCCTGTTAAAGTTGATGGTTTGTTAAAAGCTGGAACCTTCTTTTATCCTGGAAATGATGTTGAGCTTGAAGTCATTCCTTTACCGGGACACAAGCTTGAAGAAGTAGGTTTCTTAAATAAAACTACAGGAGATTTATTTACAGGTGATATTCTTTTAGCATTAGCTGCTCCTTTTTTCCACGGATTTCAGAGTTCCAGGAAATTTAAAGAAAGCACAAAAAAGATGCGAGATATGCTTGGAAATGGTATTGTCAAAAGAATATTTGCAGCTCATCATCATCCCTTAGATAATGCAAAAGCACTTGAAGCAATAAATGTTACAGAGAATTTTCTTGATGAGGTTAGAGGGAATACTATTAAGGAAGCTAATGGAGTTGATTTTCCTACACTTTGGAAAAACGTCTGTAGTAATATGAACAAAGACCTTGAATTTAGAGGCTTTGCAATGCTCGATGTTCAAGTTATTGAATTGGTTGATGAAGGAATTTTATATAAGGATAATGGAAAAATTTTTAATAAATGAAAAATCATATAATTAAAAATTCAAATATAGAAGTAGGGATTACTGAAGAATGCGGTTTTCTTCATCCGATAAAATTTATTTTTAGAGATAAAGTAATTGAACCAATGCATATTGCGCCATGGATAAATGAAGAACTTGATTCTTCCATTGACCCCATGCTTAAAAATTTAAGGGGAGATTTTTTCTGTGCACCTTTCAGTACTAGCGATGTATCAGAAAATGAAAAAAGAGGACATGGTTCATCTGCTAATGATAAATGGGATTTAATTGGAACGGATAACAATTCAATGAAATTCAAATTAGCCAAAAAAATTTTAGAATCAGAGTTAATAAAAGAAGTTAATATACATGAAGGAGAAAATGTAGTTTATCAAAAACATACTTTCATTGGGGGTAAAGGAAAAATTCCTATTGGACATCATGCAATGCTTAAGATTCCCAGTAAAGGTTATTTAAGTTTTTCAGAATTTAAGTTTGGCGGAATACCTCCAACACCTATAGAACCTGATGAAAAATTAGGTCGGTCAATTCTTAAGTATCCTCAAGAGTTTACGGATTTAAGAAAATTAAAAATGAATGATAATTCCATAATAGATGCATCAGTTTATCCATTCAGTAAAGGACACGAAGATTTATTGATGGTAGTATCGAAAGATAATTTACCTTTTGGATGGTCTGCTTTAAGCTGTCCTAATGAAGGATGGCTATGGTTTTCAATAAAAAATATAAATATTTTACCAAGTACTGTTATTTGGATGAGTAATGGTGGAAGATATTATCCTCCATTTTCCTCAAGGCACAATAATGTAATGGGGATTGAAGAGGTAAATAGTTATTATCATTTGGGTCATAAAGCATCTATAGAGGAGAATGATTTAAGTAAAAAAGGCTTCAGCACTTATATAAATTTACGTGCTGACCAAGCAAATGAAATTCCATATTTATTTGGGTTAGTAGAGATTTCACCTAACTTTGGAAGAATTAAAGAAATCAATGAAATAAAGAATGGAATTGAAATCATTGATGACAATGGAAATAAAATATTTGCAAAAGTTAATTTGAATTTCATAAAGGATATTAAATGAAATACGCAGTAATTAAAAATAAAGGAGCTGCAGTTGTTACTGAGAAAGGTTACGTATTTTTAAAAAGCATAGGATATACTTCATCATTAGAAGACTTGATTAAATTTAATTTGTTAGATGGAATACAGGAAAAGTTAAATTCATATGCCGGGAATTATTTTTTATTTGATTATAATGAACTTGACGCACCTTTAAAAAATCCTGGGAAGATTGTTGCAATTGGATTAAACTATATTGACCATGCATCAGAATCAAAAATGGAATTACCAAAGCATCCTCTTGTATTTACAAAATTTAATTCTTCAATAACAGGACCATATGACCAGGTTATTTTTCCTAAGGATATTACAAACAAAGTTGATTATGAAGTTGAACTTGGAGTAATAATCGGTGCAAAGGCAAAAAATGTTTCGAAAGAAGAGGCGTTGAATTTCGTTTTTGGTTATACTGTTATAAATGATGTATCTGCAAGAGATGTCCAATTTGCTGATAATCAGTGGGTGAGGGGAAAATCATTAGATACTTTTTGCCCCATGGGTCCTTTCATTGTAACTGCAGATGAAATAGCAAACCCTCAAGATTTACATTTAACTTGCACAATAAATAATAATGTACTTCAGGACGCATCAACTAAAGATATGATTTTTGGAGTGGCAGATTTAATTTCAATTTTATCTAAATCATTCACGTTTGAACCCGGGGACATAATTGCAACAGGCACTCCAAGTGGAGTTGGTTTTGCAAGAAGACCTCCTATTTATCTTCACAACGGCGATATAATGGTAACTGAAGTTCAAAACATTGGAAAATTAATCAATGAGGTAAAAGAAGTATGAACCGCCTAACAGGAAAAAGAGCAATAGTAACTGGGGGAGCATCAGGAATTGGGAGAGCAATAGCAGCGATGTTTGTTAAAGAAGGAGCTAAAGTTGTTGTTGCAGATGTTGATTTTAACTCTGCTAAACAATTTTGTGAAAAATTAAATAGTAATGCTATACCTTATGAACTTGATGTTACATCTGCAGTAAAGTTTAAGCAGCTTGCAGATTATTGTGAAAAAGAATTTAATGGAATAGATGTATTAGTTAATAATGCAGGTGTTGGCATTGCCGGTAAACTTCCTGATACTCCTGAGACTGAATGGCAGAGAGTGATGGACATAAATTTAAAAGGTACATTTCTGGGAATGAAATATTTTATTCCGCTTATGCAAAGGTCAGGTGGAGGCTCAATTATAAATATGTCATCAATTGCTGCGTTGGTTGGATTAATTGATAGGACAGTTTATTCTGCATCAAAAGGTGGAATAATTGCCTTAAGTCGTGCAGCTGCAATAGACCACGTAAATGATAATATAAGAATTAACTGTATTGCACCCGGAACAGTCGATACTCCCTGGATTGATAGAATAACTAAGACTTATGATGATCCTGCTAAAGCAAAAGAAGCTATGCGAGAAAGACAGCCTCACGGAAGATTGGTAACTCCTGATGAAATAGCTGCAATGGCTGTTTATTTAGCATCAGATGAATCAAAATCTACTATAGGTGCAGTAATGATAGTTGATGGCGGAGTGACAGCGAGGTAAGGATAGTTATAAAATAATTTTATTATTTTTTATAATCGGCTTATATATCTAAATTAAAATTAGAGATGATATTGGAAATAATATTAACAATATTTATGGGTTTAGGGTTGAGTGCTGCAGCAGGCTTTAGAATCTTTGTACCATTTCTCATTATTAGTATAGCTTCTTTAACAGGATATTTAAATCTCTCCGAATCCTTTAGTTGGATTGGAACAATTCCTGCTCTTGTAACTTTTAGTATCGCAACTTGTTTAGAAATAGCTGCTTATTATATTCCTTGGGTTGATAATATGCTTGATACTATAGCATCTCCTATTGCTGTTGTAGCAGGGATGATATTAATGGCATCGGTAATTACCGGGATGTCTCCATTATTAAAATGGAGTTTGGCAATTATAGCAGGTGGAGGTATTTCAGCTACAATTCAAGGATTGACCGGTACTTCCAGAGCAGCATCATCTGTAACTACTGGAGGTTTGGGTAATCCTGTTTTATCTACAGTGGAAATAGGTGGAGCTATAACTATGACATTGCTTGCCATTTTCCTACCTATAGCTGCCATGATTCTTGTAATTATTTTATGTATTTGGACTATTAAAATCTTAAAAAAGAAGTTTTTTCTTAAGTAAAAAACTAATATTTGAGTTTGCATCCTCTTAAAAATGAAAAGCTTCAAAATATTGGAAACTTTTTCTGGGATAAGTACCTTTTTTATTGCCCCTTTGTAATTTTATAATTCTTATTTTTCTTCCGAAAGTAAGTAATTAAAAATAAATCTTATAGAAAATTGGAAATTACTCACTCAGTTGTTTTTCCATCAAATTCTTCCTTGTTTGACTCTGCATCTTTTTTTGTAATTCTTACGGTTCCATCTTTATGATGGGGGAGAGCGTAAATAGTATACATTTTTAATTCTTTAGAATCATCTATGTTTATTACATTATGTTCCGCTCCAGCGGGAATAATAATAGCATCTCCATCTTTGACCTGATATTCATTTCCGTCTATTAAGCATTTCCCAGATCCGCCTTCAAAACGGAAAAATTGATCTGAATCCTTATGGATTTCTTTCCCTATTTCCTCTCCTGGTTTAAGGCTCATCAAAACAAGTTGCATATTTTTAGCCGTGTACAATACTTTTCGGAAATTATTATTCTCCAAAGTACTTTTTTCTATGTTTGATTTATAACCTTTCATTTTTTCAATATCCTTTTTTTAATTTTTAAGTTTTTTCATAAGTGATACATTGATAATTTTTAAATAAATATAAGTGTTATTGTTCGAGATAAATGTACAACTTTTAAATATACTCTAAGGGTGATTAATAAGTCCTTATATTAAATATGTGGCACAAGGAAACAGGTGTTGATTCATAGAGATTCTCCTCCCACAGGAAACATGGCAGGACCCTCCGAAGAGACTTGAATCCTTTAAAATAGAAAAAGCTTCCAATTGTTGGAAGCTTTTTTAGCGGAGAGACAGGGATTCGAACCCCGGAAGGACTTGCATCCTTAACGGTTTTCAAGACCGCCGCATTCAACCACTCTGCCATCTCTCCGTCTTGAAAAATTTAGAACATAAATATAGCAAATTTTTACAATTCTAATCAACTATTTTGAAAGAATTTTTGTTATAAATATTTCTCTTTTATCACTTGTATATGATGTTTTAAGTGTCCTGCTATAATATACGGATATGACCTTACTGTTACCTTTAATTTTTCATTTGTAAAGCCTTCTCTAAGACTTTCTTCTTCATCTACATTTTTGAACATTATAATATTTGCCATTCTTAAATGAATGAATTCATCTTTCATATCTTCGATGGTTCTTTCTCCAAATCTTGCATTTATAACATAATCGTCCTGCTCATACCCGGATAGAAGTGTTTTATCATTTCTTATAAATCTAAGAGCCCTATAACCATATACTCTTTCTGCATCATTAATATGGCCTATAACTTCTTTTACGCTCCATTTATCTTCTGCATATGCATAATTTTCTTTGTTCTTTGGAATAGAAGATAAGAATACCTCATATTCTTTTATTTGATTTTGTAAGGTTGCTAATATATCCCCATCTTCAACAAGTTTAATGTAATATTCATAGTATTCAGAATATTCACTTTTTTCAGGTCTTTTAAATATTATGTTCATATTATTTTTTTTAAAATGTTTAAGTTGTTTTTTGAAGATTGAAATTTGTTTTATATCTTTAATAAAAAGATAAACTTTTGTAACATAATCCGGTTAAAGATAATGAAAAAGTATTTAATCTCTCTTGTCTTATTTTTTTCAATTGTCAGTCTTTTGGCACAAACCCCTGAAGAATATATAAAACAAATTCCTAACATTCCTTCAAAATTGTGCAGTGTAACAGACGAAAATATCAATACTTTCCAGTATGGAATTAATGATTTAATTAATACTATAAAGAAAGATATCAAAAATAGAGAGGCTGAATTTAAATCTCCAGAGTTTAAAAATAAGTATATTAAAAAGAATTTGCCTGGGATGAGTGGGATGTCAGAAGAAGATGTGAAAAAGATGAAAAATATGTCAAAGGAAGAAAGGAAAAAAATGGGAATGAAATTAGCTGAAAAATATATGAATAACCCTCCTACAGTTACAAAACAGGATTATGAAGAAAAGAAGGAAATGACTGATTTAAGCGTTGATATGATTGATACAGATGCAGGTGGTTATGCTACTAAAATGAAAAACATAGAAAATGAATATTTAATGGTTCAGGTTTCAGCAGATTCATTTTACAAAGTTAATATAACTCCTCTCAATGTAGAGCTATCTAAAATTCCTGATGGAGAGGGGGGAACAGGTCCCAATGATCCGGATGTTATTAAATATAATGCACTTAAAAAACAAATAAGTGAGCAGCAACTTGCTCTTTGTGCAAAATATTCGATAGAATTTAAGAAAGTTTTAGATAGACATTTGAAATTATATAATGAAGAATTGCCAAATCTAAGAAGAGTTGAAGAACTTAAATTAAAAGATTTCGATACACCAAATAGGGATGTTTTATCTTTAAAAGAATTAATAACTTACTTAGAACACTATAAGGAATCTGTAAAATATAGAAGTTTTTAGTACTGTGTAATAATATTAGTCCTTTTTTTAATCAAAATAAATTTTTAAGTTTCTTTATAGTACAAAAGCTTTAAAATATTGTATTATTATATTATTATTCATTTCATTTCGAATAGTAATTGTTGCCTCTGATAAAGAGGAATCAAATTGCGGGATTTTATAACATCAGCAAAATTAATTAATTATTTTTACCTCATAATGTTCAATTTAATTTGAACATCTTATATAAATAGGAAATGATACAAAATTATCAGAAGAAGCGTGTTAATCCACTTGCCTTTAAAGTTATATTACTGGAAGAAGAATATAACTTTCAAAACATCTTAAAAAATATTTTTTTAAAGAATAAGATCATTTATCAATTAAGGACAACTTATAACATAGAAGCTTTTACTTCTCAATTAAAAAAATATAATTATCCTGATATTATTATCATCAATCTGAAATTTGCAAATACTCCGGATAGAAGATTATCTGCAATTTCAATTGCAAAAAAAATTGCTCCTGAATGTCCCATTCTAATTATTGCAGATAGTTTAGGGAAAAATGGTTATAAAGATTTAATGCAAAGTGGTGTAATTGATATTATAGAAAAGAAAAATGAATTCAAATTAACAGGAATAATCAATCTCATTACAAACAAGCAGCAGAATCAAACTCCTAAAAAAGAAATTAGAAATAATAATTCAAATATTAATTTTAATAATCAAGCAGAATTCTTTACTAATAATGTTGACTCTATTTTAATTGCCGAACCTACGTCAGGCGATTTGCTTGAAATAAATAGAGCAGCATCTAATTTATTAGGCTTTACATTTGATGAAGTAAAATCCATAAACATTGAAGATATTCTTGATTATCCTGGTACTCTATATAAGGAATCAAAAAGTAAACCGGTTGTTAATTGTATAATAAAATTAAAGAATAATGAAAAGAAAATAGCTGAGGTATATCTTTCTTCATTTATTTATAAAAAACGATCGATTGATGCATATACATTAAGAAATATAAAAGATTGTTCAAATGGTAATAATTATATTGCTGAAGAATCAAAATATATATTAAATGAACATCAGGAAAATTATGTACATAAAGATGAATTGGCGTTATTATCAGAATATAACAATGAAGCGGTTTTTGTACACGAAGTATCTAATGATTTGCCAGGTAAATTTATTGAAGTAAATGATATTGCGTGTCAACGATTAGGCTATGAAAAAGAAGAATTATTAAATGTTACACCATTACATATTGACTATTATAGCGATCCTGAAAAAAGCAGAGAAAGATTAGAGAAGCTTTATCAAAATAAAGAGAATACTTTTGAATCTGCACACGTTAGAAAAGATGGGCAATTTTTCCCTGTGGAAATTAATTCAAGAATGATAAAGTATAACGGTAAAGATGTTGTTATTTCTACTGTTAAAGATATTTCAGATAAAAAATATATTGAAAGTAAGTTAATTGAATCTGAAAGAAGGTATAAATCTTTATTTAAAATAAATCCTGTCCCATTATTTGTAGTTCGACTTGAAGATCTAACCATAATGGATGTAAATGATGCAGTTGAAGTTCAATATGGATATACGAAAAAAGAATTATTTAACAAAAGTATATTAGAATTACTTTCACCTTCTTGTAAAGCGAAAAAAAATAATTTTGATATTGATTTATTTTGTAAAGACGGAGATTGCAAACATATCAAAAAAGATGGTACTGAAATAGATGTTAATATGGTAAGTCAGGATTTCATCGTCAACAATACTCATGTTAAAATAATATCCGCATTTAACATTACTGAGAAATCAAAGGCAGAAAAAGTTTTATTAGAGAGTGAAATCAAGTTTCGTCAACTTGTGGAGCAAGCTGTTGATGGTATTTTAGTTGTTGATGATAAAGGAGTTATAAACTTAGTTAATAGTAAATTTTGTAAGATGTATGGTCTTAGAGAAAATGAATTAATTAATACTGATGTGAAGGAAATATTTAATACTAAGATATTCATAAAAAATTTTAATGATATCATAAAAGCAAAGAAGGAAAAGAATTTATTTTTTGAAGATATTATTTTAACTAAAGAAAATAAGAACATAGAAGTTGAAATTAGCTTAAAGAAAAGACACGATGGGTATATTCAGGGATTTATAAGGGATATTTCTAAGAAGAAAAAAGCTGAGAAAGATTTAATTCTTTTACAGACAATTATAAAAGCATCCAGCGAAGCAGTTGTTATTTCTGATCCTGCAGGAAATATTATTTATCATAATTCGTCATATAAAAATTTATTAGGTGAAAATAATTCGGTAAATGTTTTTGCTAAATTAGAACAGGAGTTCCCGGAAGAGTCAGTATCATATATAAAAGATGAAATATTACCAACTTTAAGAAAAGAAAGAGCCTGGAGTGGTTCATTCGAAGTTTATGATAAAACTAAAACAAACAAAATTCCTGTTTGGTGTAGTCTTTCTGTCATCACAGATAAAGATAATAACCCTGAATATGTTTTAGGATTTTTGCACGACTTAAGTTTGAAGAAATCAATGGATATAGAACTTAGAAAGTTATTCAAAGCTGTCGAACAAAGTCCTGTTTCTATCATATTAACAGATACAAAAGGGAATATAGAATATGTAAATCCTAAGTTCTGTGAACTTACCGGATATTCACCTGAGGAAGTTTATGGTAATAATCCCAAATTGTTAAAATCAGGGAAAATGAGTGAAGAAGAATATAAAGTTTTATGGAATACAATTTTGGAGGGTAGAGAATGGAGAGGAGAATTCTTAAATAAAAAGAAATCGGGAGAATTGTATTGGGAATTCGCTTCTATTTCTGCGATTAAAGATGATGAAGGAAAAATAACTAATTTTCTTGCAGTAAAAGAAGATATTAGTGAAAGAAAAAAGGCAGAAGAAATTATACGAAATAGTTTACACGAAAAAGAAACCTTGCTAAAAGAAATTCACCATAGAGTAAAAAATAATCTTCAAATTGTATCAAGCTTATTGTCATTACAAGCAGATTATGTGGCAGACGATTTTTCTAAAGAATTATTTAATGATTCTAAGAATAGAATAAAATCTATGGGATTAATCCATGAAAGACTTTATCAATCTAACATGTTCTCGCAAATTGATTTTGCTGAATATATAAATGAATTAGCCAATCATTTACTCAGGACTTATAAGATCTATCCTGAATTAATTAGATTAGAACTAAAACTTGATAAAGAATTTATATCAATTGAAGATGCTATTCCTTGCGGATTAATTATTAATGAACTTATTTCAAATGCATTAAAATACAGCTGCGATGGTACTAACACTGTCACCATCTCAATTTCTTTTAAGAAAGATAAAAAAGGAAATTATGTATTGACCATAAGCGATAATGGAGTTGGTATTCCTAAAGATGTTGACCTTGAAAACAGTAAAACTTTAGGTTTGCAATTAGTTAATGATCTTGTTCTTCAGTTAGATGGGAAATTGAATTTAAATAGAACTAAGGGTACAAAGTTTACTATTAAGTTTTAGTCTTATGAATTATTGAAAAAAATATTGTTGAATAATATCTATTTAATTAAATTTCAGTTAATTCTATTTTAGTTTTCCAATAATTGAAGAATACCAATGATTGAAAATATTTCTTTTGATAAATCCTCATTTTCTACCGAAGAATGGGATAGATTTGTAGACACCTCTGATAATGGAACAATGTTTCATAAAAGATTATTCCTATCCTACCATCCTAAAGATAGATTTGAAGATGCTTCGCTATTATTTACTAAGAAGGGACAGATCTTTTCAATATTTCCAGCAGTAATATTGAATAGAGATGGAATTCGAATTCTTTCTTCTCACGGTGGGGCTTCATATGGAAGTTTTGTATACAACAGTAATTTAAATTTTAGAGAAGCATTTGACTTAGTTGAATCAGTAATAGATTTCGCCAAGAAAAAAGATTGCCAAAGAATTCAACTTACCATACCACCTATTATTTATCAGTCTAAATATTCAAACTATATTGATTTTGCTTTGGTTAAAAATGGTTTTCAATATGTAAAGAGAGATGTATCGAGTGTAGTTCAATTGGATTTTGATAAAGAAGATTTATTAAACACCTATAGGGCGGAAGCCAGAACTGCAGTTAAAAAATCAATAAAAGAAGGTATTGAAATAGCTGAATGTGAAAAGTTTGAAGAGTACTATGAAATATTAAAAAAGAATTTAAAGATGAGGCACGGGGTTAATCCTACTCATACTCTTGATGAATTAATTAAGCTTAAGAAAATGTTCCCCAGTAAAATAAGATTATGGGGAGCTTTTTTGAATGATAAATTAATAGCGGGTGTTTGTAACTTCAGTGCAAACTCTAAAGTAGTACTTGCTTTTTATATTAGTCATGATGAAGATTATCAGGAGTACAGAGCAGTTAATTTATTGTTTTATGAAATTATGAAGAGATATAAAGATGAAGGGTATAAATTTCTTGATTTTGGCATCTTTACTGTAAATATGGATCCTAACTGGGGATTAGGAAGATTTAAAGAAAATTTTGGTGCCAGGGGAATATTTAGAGATACATTTTATAAAGATCTCTAATGCTTAAAATTTTACATTTAGCTCCGCAGAATTATGCAGGTGTACCTTATGATTTTTATAAGATGCATAATTCTTGCGGTGACTATTCAAGACTAATTACTTACCATAAAAATCCTTTAGATTTTCCTGAAGATATCTGCTTGAAAATTCCACTTCCTAATTTTAATCTTGTTAAAAAATGGAGAAAATCAAAAGTTAATGAAGTTGAGATTGAAAATCCTACTACTTACAAGTTTTTTAAACCACATTCTGTATTAGAAAAAATATATTTTGATGTTAATGATTATTTAAAGTATTCCGTTATTAATGATGCACTAAAAAAATATAATTTAGACGATTTTGGTATTATTCATTACGATGCGGGTTTAGATTTTTTTCGAAATGCCAGTCAGGCAAAAAGATGGAAACAGATGGGGAAAAAAATCGTTTGTTGTTATTATGGAAGTGATTTAAGAATTAGAGGGGTAATTAAAGAGCTGGATGAAATTTCTGATTTAAATATTACATCAGAATATGACCATCTATTTCTAAAACCTGACTTGAAATATTTATTTTATCCTTATGATATATCAGAACTTCCTAAAAAAAATAAAATTGGTGATGTTGTTAAAATTGTTCATACTCCTACAAATAGAAAATATAAGGGAACTAATTTAATAATTGAAGTCATAACTAAACTTAAAAAAGAAAAAAAATTCGAATTCATATTACTCGAGAATACTCCCAGGAAAGAGGTCCTAAGAATAAAAAGTACGTGCGATATATGTATTGACCAGGTTGGTGGCTCAATGGGAGGAACTGGATATGGTAAGGCTGGCTTAGAAACACTTGGTATGGGTTTACCAACTATAACCAATATGACAGAAGAATATCGAAAATGGCTCCCTGAAAATCCTTTTGTTGTTGCTAATAATGCAGATGAATTATATAATAAACTTAATGAACTCATAGATAATGAAGAATTAAGAAAAAGATTAGGTGAAGCAGGTAAGAAGTGGGTTAAGAAGTACCATGGGTTTGAATCTGTAAATAAAAAACTTTATGAACTTTATAAAGAAAACAACATAATTGAATGAAAGAAAAAACTGAATTATCAGGTTCTGTTTTTAGATATTCAATTGGGAACCTTTTTGTAAGGGCATTAAGTTTTATTTTACTTCCTTTTTATTCTAATATTATTTCGGCTGAAGATTTTGGTGTTTATGCAATTGTTATGTCTTTCTACACAGTCGCATCTGTATTCTTTCAATTCGGACTGCATTCATCTTTTTCAAAATTTTATATAGAAGAGAAAGATGCATTTGAAAAAAAGAAAATATTCAATTCAGTAATAAACTTCATAAGCATAATTAGTTTTATATTCTCCATAAGTATTATGCTTATGTCAGGAGAAATTTCAAAGCTGCTTTTTGGCAACTTTAACCAATATTATTTGATAATCATAATTGCTTTTGCTTTATTGTTTGATACAATCTCTTATTATCTTCTCCATCTTCTCAAGACTATTGAAAAATCAAGAACAGTATTAATTTATTCTTCCATATCAGCACTAATCAATTTTATCTTAAACATAGTCTTGTTGTATGTTTTTAACTTAGGCATATCAGGTATTATTCTGGCACAAGCCGGAGCTTCTTTAATATTAGTAATTATGTTGATTCCTTTAATTACTTCGGAATATTCATTTGCTATTACTAAAAAGTATTTAAGAAGATTAATAATCTTTGCTATTCCAATATTTGCTGCAGGAATATTTTCTTCACTAATTGATGTATCTGATAGGTTCATTCTTAATCATTTTATGGATGAAAGAGATGTGGGTGTTTATAGCTTTTCATACAGAATAGCTTTGATAATGAATGTGTTTGTTATTTCTTTTAGAACTGCATGGGTACCAAGGGCTATGAATTTATATGTTCAAAAAGAATATACATCAACTGCAGGAAGCACGTTAACAAAAATAATTGCAGCATCAGGATTAATATTTATAAGTATATGTCTATTGGCTCAAGATTTATTTAATCTGCAAATATTTGGTTTTAATTTTTTAAACAAGAATTATTTAGATGGCATAATAATTCTTCCTTATGTGTTAACCGGTTATTTTTTTAGCTTAATAGGGAACTTTTATTTCTTATATCCTTATGTTGAAGAGAAAAATTATCACTTTCTATTAGGAGATGCTTTTAGTTTTATTGTAAATCTAGGAATGAACTTTTTGTTAATACCTTATTTAGGTATTAAAGGTGCAGGTATTGCAACAATGTTATCTTTTATGTTCTATGCTTTTTATATGTACATTATTTCCCATAAAAAAATAAAAGTAAAACATAATCCCGGGTTAAACATTAGTATTATTCTAACAACAGCCATAATATATTTTATAGGTATTTATGTCAATAATGTTTTTATAGACATTCTCCTTTTAATGACCTACTCAGTTATTATGTTAAAAAATTTTAAAATAAACTTTAAAAATCTATTCGGACTTAGTTAGTCTATTAACAAAATTAATCAACTTCTTTGATTCTTCTTCCCAATTTAATTTTTCTTCAATTAGCTTTCTATTATTCATCCCCTGCAAAATCATTAATGAGGGATTGTTAATATATTGATGTAATCTATTAACTACTTCAGAAATGTTATCAGGATCAACAAGAAAACCATATTCATCTATTTCTTTTAACTCTTTTCTGATAGGAGGAACATCAGAATAAATAAAAGGTTTACCCAAAGCCATATACTCAAATAATTTTATCGGAAGGGAATTGTTATAAATAAAATTCTTGGTTCTTAAATCCAAACAAATATGAACATCTTTTAAATTATTTGAAAACTCATTATAAGGAAACCACCCGACTCTAACTATCTTTATTTTTTTAGTTTGCTCAACCTTTAAATCAAAAATGTCTTCATCAAGTTGTTTTTCGAATTTACCAATTACCAAAATTTTAATTTCAAAGTTCATATATTTTTTACGTACTTCTTCAGCAGCATCAATTATATTTAAAATACCTCTATCCAGCTTGATTAAGCCTGCATAACATAATACCAATTCTTTTTTATTAAATTCTTTATAGTAAGGAGGGAAGTATTTTAGAATAGGGTAATAGCCTATAATTATTTTTTCCTTAGTAGGGGCAAAATAGTCATATCTTCTTTTCTTTGTAATTTCTCCAATAATAAGAGCATTTGCTAAATTAGAGGTAAGAATGTTATTGAAGTAATATTTGAGATAAGTGAAAACATTAAACTTGTTTTTTTGTGCAACATTTTCAGGATACCATTCGGTAATATCAAGTATTATTTTACAAAGATTATTCTGATACTTCTTATATTTGTAAGCAGAAAATACAGGAAAATGTTCAAAACAGATTATTACATCAGGTTTAATATCAATAAGTAAATTGTAGAACTTATCAATTTTGTCTTTTTTTGATAAGCCTATATCAACAAATCCAATGATACTGATGGTTTCAATTTCTTTTTCAATGGCTTGAGTTGAGCAGATTATCGTTATTTCATTGTTATTTTCAGCTAAAGATTTTCCAAATTTCCAATAAATCCTCTCATCGAGAGGCGGATGTCCCGAAGTAATAAGTGCAATTTTCATAAAATTAAATATTATTTAACATTGACAAATTTAAGAATATTAATAATAAGAATTGATAGGATCGGAGATGTTGTTCTCTCCACACCCCTTCCCAGAGAAATTAAGAGAGCTTTTCCTGAAGCATCAGTTTCTGTGTTAGTTAAAGAATATACCAGTGATATTTATTTGAATAATCCTTTCATTGATAGTATATTAATCTATGAGGATTACCCTACAGCCTTAAGTCTTGTAAAGAAGATAAGAAAAGGAAAATATGATTTCTCATTTATGCTTCTACCTGATGAGAAAATAAACTGGACCTTATTTTTTTCAGGTATAAAAAACAGATTCGGAGTAGGACATAAGTTTTATCAATTTATTACTAATAGTAAGAGCGTTTTTAGAAGAAAATATTTAGACTATAGACACGAATCCGAATACTGTATGGATATGCTAAGGAAATTAAATGTAAATCCTGATTCATTAGACCCTGAGATTTATTTAACTAAAGATGAAAAAGATATTAGTAGAGAAATCAAAGAAAGATATCAAAACAAAATAGCTGTTGGTATAAATACTACCAGCGGTAACTCTGCTCCGAACATTGATGTGAGTGAATATAGAAAGGTAATAAATAAACTATTAACAGATGAAAAAATTATAGTTATAGTAACCGATTTAGTCCCTCCCGAGAAGATAGCTAATATTGAAGGTGTATTATATCCTAATATTGAACATCCTTTAAGACAATCAATAATTAATTTTTATACTTTGGATTATTTAATTTCAGCCAGTACTGGTCCTATGCATATTGCAGCTGCATTAAAAATACCAACAGTGGCATTATTTTGTCCACTTCCCGCCACTTCTCCTGATTTATGGGGACCAAGAGGGAATAGAGCAGAAATAATACTTCCTGAACCCAATTATTGTCAAACTAAATGTCCTGGAGATCCTAAGAAGTGCAACTTCTCTGGAACAGGAGGAATTGATGCAGATAAAGTAATTTACAGATTAGATAAGTTTATTAAAAAATGAAAAATTTATTAATTGCTGTGAATAGTTTTAAAGAATGTGCTTCATCTACTTATATAACAAGTACTTATAAGAAATTGTTTAAAAAAGATTATAATGTATTTGCACATCCAATGACGGATGGTGGTGATGGTTTTCTGGTAGTATGTAAAGATAGGTTTAAACTACAAATTTTAACATTTAAAATATTGAATTCCTTTAACAATGCAGAATTAAAGGTAGATGTAGGTTATGATAAAATAAGTAAAACCTTATATTTAGAATCTGCAGATGTTATTGGATTAAAATTATTAAATAAGAATTACCGAAATGCTGCAGTATTGAACTCAGAAAATCTTGGAGAATTATTTTTGAAAATAATAGACAAGATTATTCAAGAGGGAATTATCGTTAATAAATTAATTATTGGTGTTGGTGGGACTGCTGTAACAGACCTTGGTGCAGGAATGATGAGAATCTTAGGTATGAATTATTTAAGTAAAGGAATAATTCTTAAAGAACTTAAGCCAGTAAACTTTGTCCTTATCGATGACGTAGATGTTATTTATGAAAATCTTCCCTTTGAAATAGAATTAGTAATAGATGTAGATAACCCTTTGTTGGGTAATAATGGAGCTGTTAGAGTCTTCGGTAAGCAAAAGGGATTAGATAAATATCAAATGGATTTAGTTGAAAAAGGTTTTGTAAATTTAATTAGTCTATACGAGCAAAATGGATTCAAAATAAAGAAAGAAAAACTATCAGGTGCAGGTGGTGGAATAGCAGCTGCTTTACAAATATTCTTTAAAGCTAAAACTATTTCTGCTGAAGAGTTCATTATGCATAAAATAAATTTGACTGAAATAAAAGATAAAATTGATTATGTTGTAACCGGAGAAGGAAAATTTGATAATCAAAGTGTAAACAATAAGGTTACGGGAATTATAATGAAAAATTTTAAAAATGCTGAAAAAATTTTTCTTTGTTGTGGGCAAATTGATAAGGCTTCCAAAAATTTACTTCCGAAAAATGTTGATGCTATTGATTTTTTAAAATTTCACGAAAATGTAGAAAATTCAATGAAAAATATAGATTTAAGCCTTAAAAAATCTGCAGATTTAATTATCAACAGAAAAAAGTAGGATTTTTAGTATTCAAAAATTTTATTAAATTAAAATCAATAAAATGGAATTTAGGATTAATGAAACAATATCTTGATTTAGTAAATACTGTCATAAATGAAGGAATTCGTAAGCCTTCCAGAACTGGAATTGATACTATTTCCTATTTTGGAGCCTTTTATAAGGTAGACCTTTCTAAAGGGTTTCCTTTATTAACTACCAAAAAAATGGAATGGAAATCCTTATTATACGAAGTGCTATGGTATTTATCAGGTGAAAATCATATTAGGAATTTGAGGAAACATACAAAAATTTGGGATGCATGGGCAGACGAAGAAGGCAATCTTGAAACTGCTTATGGATATTTTTGGAGACATTTCCCGAGTGCCAAAAAAGATGAAAATGGAAATTGGCAGGTAACTGAAGTAGACCAAATTCAATATGTTATTGATGAAATTAAAAGAAATCCATTTAGCCGAAGATTAGTTGTAAGTGCTTGGGAACCTGGAAATGCTACAAAAAGCAAATTGCCTCCTTGCCACTATTCATTCGCTTTTAATGTTAATGATGGAAAATTAAATTGCCATTTAACCCAACGTTCAGGAGACATTGCTTTAGGAATTCCATTCAATCTGGCAGCTTACTCTATATTGACTCAAATTATTGCTCAGGAAACAAACCTTGAGCTGGGACATTTTGCGCATACAATTATAGATGCTCATATATATGTTGCTGATGAAGGAACTCCGATGGAGAGATATGACCACCTTAAAGGATTAAAGGAGCAGCTAAAGAGAGAACCTTTACCTTTATCTAAATTAATCATTAAGAAAAAACCAATTAATGAATTGTCCTTCGAGGATTTTGAGTTAGTTGATTATAAATCATATGACAAAATTAAATTTGAGGTTGCCGTTTGAAGAAGATTATCATTGTAGCCGTTGCTAAGAATGGGGTAATAGGAAGAAAATCTGGAGAAATGCCCTGGCATGTGAAGGAAGAATTCCAGCATTTTAAGAATACTACAATGAGTTTCCCTATTATTATGGGAAGAAAAACATTTATCTCCTTAGGCTATAGCCCATTAAAAGGAAGATTAAATATAATTCTGTCAAAGAATAAGGATTATAAAGTTAAATCGTCTGGCGATGTAATGGTATTAAATAGTTTAAAAGAAGCTATAAAACATTGTGAAGATAAAAATTATGAAAAAGCATTTATTATTGGAGGAGGAATTGTTTTTGAAGAAGGTATTGAATTAGCAGATGAAATGATTGTTTCAAGAATGAAATTTGAAGCAGAAGGCGATGTAGTTTTTCCATTAATTAAAGAAGCTTTATGGGAAGTTAAAAGTATAGAAGAACATAAAGAATTTGATATTTATACTTATGTGAAAAGAGCTTAATGTCAGACAATAGAATTAAAATACTCCCAGAAAACATAGCCAACAAAATAGCAGCCGGGGAAGTTGTCCAAAGACCTGAATCTGTCGTAAAAGAATTATTGGAAAATTCAATTGATGCGGGCTCAAGCGAAATAGATTTGATAATAAAAAAGGCCGGTAAATCATTAATACAGGTTTGCGATAATGGTTCAGGAATGAATGAAGATGATGCTATTCTATGCATTCAAAAACATGCCACGAGTAAAATTAAAGAGTACGAAGACCTTGAAGCAATTTCTACACTTGGATTTAGAGGTGAAGCGCTAAGTTCTATTGCTTCAGTTAGTCAGTTTGAAATCAAAACCGAACGAAAAGAAGATGAAATTGGAACTTTAATTAGGGTAGAAGATGATGAATCATTAACTAAGTTAAAGGGTTCTTATCCAAAAGGCACATCAATTTCGGTAAAGAATTTATTTTATAATACCCCTGCAAGAAGAAACTTTCTTAAAACAGATGCTACTGAATTAAAGCATATTATTGATACCTTTAACAAAATCGCTTTAAGTCATCCTGAAACTCATTTTAGACTATTTAATGATAATGATGTTGTATTTGATTATAAAACTGGGACATTGGAAAACAGAATCAATAGTGTTTTTGCCGATAATATGCTTGATGCTTTATTACCAGCTAAAGAAAATACTGATTTATTTAATGTTAATGGTTACATAGGTAAACCTTCGCTTCTAAAAAAGAATAAAGGTGAACAATATTTATTTTTGAACAAAAGGTATGTCCAAAGCAAGCAAATAAATCATGCTGTCTTTACAGCATACGAAAATATTTTGGAAAAAGGAGATTATCCTTTTTTTATACTATTCATCGAACTTGATCCAAGAAGAATTGATATTAACGTACATCCTTCAAAACTTGAAGTCAGATTTGAAGATGAAAAAGATATTTATAACATTATTGTCGCAGTTATTAAAAGAAGTTTAGGGATGCATGACCTTGTACCAAGTATGACCATCACTCCTAATGAAAGAGGAGAAGAAAAAATATTCTTTAATAGTTATGTTAAAGCAGAAAAAAATGATTTCTCAGATAGACCTAAATCATCTTCACCTTCCAACTACAAAAAAGAATATAGTGATTCTGAAATAGATCAAATATTTAGTGGGATTCCGGATGATTTAAAAGGGAATGCATCTTTATCTAATATGGATATGCCTATTGAAAATATTTTCGAAAAACCTTTACCTAAAACACAAGAGAGAATATTTCAAAGCAATCAAAATGAAGAAACATCAGCTTTCATAATTCAACTTCATAATAAATATATTCTTTCGCAAATAAAGACAGGATTAATGATAATTGACCAGCACGTTGCTCACGAAAGAATTCTTTATGAAAAAATTAAAAAGAAGTATGAAGGTAGTTCGGCATTTTCACAGAATCTTCTTTTCCCTATAACATTAGAATTAGACCCGGGAAAATTCAATGTAGTAAAAGAACTTCATTCTTATTTGACCAAAATTGGGTTTGATATAAAATTTTTCAGTAAAAATACGGTTGTTATTGAAGGTGTTCCTGAAGATATTAAATCTGGACATGAAGAAAAAATCCTTATGGAAATAGTTGATGAGTATGTTATTAATTTCAGGGAAAAGAAACTAGATGAAATTGAAAGTTTAGCAAAGGCATACTCCTGCAAAGCTGCAATAAAGGCAGGTGATTCTCTAAATGAAAAAGAAATGCGATTATTAATTGACCAGCTTTTTGCAACCGAAAATCCATATGTGTGCCCACACGGTAGACCTATAGTTATTAAAATATCATTAGATGAATTTGATAGAAGATTTGGGAGAACCTAGAAGTATTCTGAATATTAGATAAAGTTATTTTTATTTTTTATATTATTAAGAATATTAATAACATCTATTTTTAATGAGCAAGATTACTAAAATAATTTTCAATCTTGATGAAGTATTAAATATAATCAATCAATCTCTTGATAATCGTACTGCATTTACAAACACAATTGAATATATATGCAAACAAAATGGATGGTCTTATGGGGAAGCCTGGACACCTGAATCAAAAACCTCACAATTAAAATTATACACCCATTGGTCATTAAATGATGAAAAGTATTCTACATATTTAAAATTCAGTCAACTATGTAAATTTGCAAAGGGAATTGGACTACCTGGAGCAACTTGGCAAAAAAATAAAATTCTTTGGTTTAATCAACTTACCTCAGGAAGTATATTTTTAAGAGCTGATTTGGCAAAAGATGCAGGTTTTAATGCATCTGTTTCTTTTCCAATGTACTATAGCGCTGAATTAATAGCTATATTCTCATTTTTTTTCGAAAATAAAAAATATTCTGATGAAAAATTCATTAAAGCCTTGTACCAGAATATTCATATCCTTGCAAAAGAATTAAGAAATAAATATTAATTCTATCCCACAAAACCTAAAATATTCTTTATTTAAACATTTAATTAATACTAAACTATAGTTATTTTTATTTATTGAATAAAAATATATTAACTAAAATCAGAGAAAAAATATGAAGTTCTTTGAACATCCTGATAAATTTGAAAATAGACATATCGGGCCAAGTGAATCAGAAGTCACAGAAATGCTTAAAGCGATAGGGGTTGAAAGTTTAGACCAATTAATCGACCAAACTATTCCTGAATCAATAAGATTAAGAGAAGAGATGAAGCTTGATGCTCCTCTTTCGGAATATAGGTTTTTAGAAAAGCTTAAAAAGATTTCCAAGAAAAATAAAGTATTTAAATCTTATATAGGGATGGGTTATTATAATACAATGACTCCTGCCGTTATTCTAAGAAATATTTTAGAAAATCCAGGATGGTATACTCAGTATACTCCTTATCAAGCAGAAATTGCACAAGGACGTTTAGAAGCCTTAATGAACTTTCAGACTGTTATTGTTGATTTAACGGGACTTCCAATAGTTAACGCTTCCTTACTTGATGAAGGTACTGCAGCGGCTGAAACTATGATTATGTTTTACAATCAAAGGAAGAATAAATCTGCTAATACCCTTTTTATATCTGAGGATGTATTCCCGCAAACTATAGATGTATTAAAAACTCGTTCTAATCCATTAGGAATTGAATTATTAATTGGTGACCATAAAACTGTTACATTAAATGATAAAATATTTGGAGTAATGGTTCAATATCCTTGTGGATGTGGGGAAGTAAATGATTATGGGGAATTTTTTAGCAAAGCAAGAGCTAAAGGAATTTTGACTTCAACTGCAGCAGATTTGTTGAGTTTGGTTTTATTTACACCTCCCGGAGAATTTGGTGCTGATGCAGTTTTTGGAAATACCCAGAGATTTGGTGTTCCTATGGGTTTTGGTGGACCGCATGCAGCTTTCTTATCTGTTAAAGAAGAATTTAAGAGAGTTATTCCTGGAAGAATAATTGGTCAATCAATTGATGCTGATGGTAATAAAGCTTTCAGAATGGCTTTGCAAACAAGAGAACAGCATATAAGAAGAGAAAAGGCTACAAGTAATATTTGTACTGCTCAAGTGTTATTAGCAATTATGGCTTCAATGTTTGCTGTTTACCATGGACCTAAAGGATTAAAAGCTATTGCTGAAAGAGTTCATAAGTTTACAAAACTTTTAGATAAAATAATTACAAACTTAGGTTATGAACAAAAGAATAAAACTTATTTTGATACCTTAAGTATTGTTGTTAATGAGAAAAATAAAATTAATCAGATTAGGCAAAGCGCATTATCTAAGGAAATGAATTTCAGATATCAGGATGATGTTATTGGAATTTCTTTAAATGAAACTACTGACCTTGAAAACTTAATTGATATTATAGATGTATTTGCTTCAGTAGCAGGCAAGAAAGTTTCATTAGATGAAATTAGAAAAGCCTCAAAAACAATTGATGCAGGTTTAGGGGATTTTACAAGGACATCTTCATTCTTAACTCATCCTGTTTTTAATTCTTATCAAAGTGAAACTGAGATGATGAGATATATGAAGTATCTTGAGAATAAAGACTTATCATTAACTTACTCAATGATTCCTCTCGGTTCCTGTACAATGAAATTAAATGCAACTACTGAAATGATTGGAATTACCTTCCCTGAATTTGCCAAGATGCATCCATTTGCTCCTGCGGACCAAACCGAAGGCTATAAACAAATCTTTGAAGAAATTGAACATGATTTAGCTGTTATAACAGGTTTTGATGCTGTTTCATTACAGCCTAACTCCGGCTCGCAAGGTGAATACTCTGGATTACTTGTAATCAGACAATATCATATTGACAGAGGAGAAGGACATAGAAATATTGTTTTAATACCTTCATCTGCACATGGTACAAACCCCGCAAGTGCAGTTATGGCAGGAATGAAAATTATTATCATTAATTGCGATGAGCATGGAAATGTTGATGTTGAAGATTTAAGAAAGAAAGCAATTGAAAATAAAGATAATCTTGCTGCTTTAATGGTTACCTATCCTTCAACTCACGGAGTATTTGAATCAAAGATTAAAGAAATTTGTAATATCATACACGAAAATGGTGGCCAAGTTTATATGGATGGTGCAAATATGAATGCTCAAGTAGGATTAACAAGTCCCGCAATAATAGGTGCAGACGTTTGCCACTTAAATCTACATAAAACCTTTGCTATTCCACATGGTGGTGGTGGACCAGGAATGGGACCTATTGCTGTTGCAAAACATTTAACTCCATTTTTACCTAATCATCCTGTTGTAGATTTAAAGCATTCCAAAGGAATACATGCTGTTTCAGCAGCCCCTTGGGGAAGTGCGGATGTTATTATAATTTCCTATGCATACATTAAAATGATGGGAGCAGTAGGATTAACTAATGCAACAAAGTTTGCAATCCTTAATGCTAATTATATTAAGGCGAAGCTTGAACCTTATTTTCCTGTACTTTATTCTGCTAAAAATGGCAGAGTTGCTCATGAATTAATCTTTGATTTCAGAAATGTAAAAAATTCTGCCAATGTTGAAGTTGAAGATATTTCAAAGAGATTAATGGACTATGGTTATCATGCTCCAACAGTATCTTTCCCTGTTCATGGAACTCTTATGGTTGAACCCACTGAAAGTGAATCTAAGGCAGAATTGGATAGATTCTGCGAAGCAATGATTCTAATTGGGGAAGAAGTTAAAGAAATAGAAAATGGGATTGCAGATCCGGTTGATAACGTACTTAAGAACTCACCTCATACCGCTTTAAGTATTGTAACTGAAAACTGGACTCATCCGTATTCAAGAGAAAAAGCAGTATTTCCTGCAAAATGGACAAAGCAAAGTAAGTTCTGGCCAAGCGTTGCTCGTGTGAACAATGCGTATGGAGACAGAAATTTAATTTGCAGTTGTCAATTTGACTTTGCTGAAGCAGAATCAGCTAAATAAATTTGTTTATATTTAATTTATCAGGCGGATTATATCCGCCTTTATTTTTTTAAAGTACTAATTACTTTATATTAATGCTTATTATTCAATTAATATTTTTATTAACCCCGGAGAAAGTTAATGCCTAAAGGCTTATTGCTTTTATTTCTTTTAATTGCAGCAATAAATATTAAAGCACAGAATGATACTCTTCATCAAAAGTTTGTCATTGATTCAATTTTTATTTCAGGAAATAAAATCACTGATGAAGATATAATTCTTAGGGAATTAACTTTTAATATTGGGGATAGTGTTGATAATGACCTTCTTATATATAATAAAGAAAGAATATACAGTTTAGGAATTTTTAACAGAGTTGAATTAAAGATGTTGGATTCTGTTAAGGAAATTAATCTTCTAAATATTCAAATTGAAGAAAGTTGGTATATCTATCCCTTGCCATTTGTTGATATTAAGGAAAATGATTGGAAGAAAATTTCATATGGGATTAATTTACTCATAAAAAATTTTAGGGGAAGAAATGAAACGGTTCAAACCAATTTCTCTTTGGGTTATGATCCAAGTCTTTCTTTAGGATATTATATACCGGCAATAGCTGGTTTTGAAAAATATTTTATTTATTTCGCTCTGGGCTATGCAAGCAATAATGTAAAAAGTATTTTTATAAGAAAGAAGTTTGGAGAATTTGAACAGAAATTTTCTTCATTCAATATAGGATTTGGAAAACAATTTAATGTTTATAATTCTGCAAGTGTCAGTTTAGGATATCAATATGTTGAAAGCCCTTTTTACTTTCCAGGGCTTAATGCTGATAATGAAAGAATTGACAGATTTCCTGTTATAGGCTTAAAATATGAATATGATACCAGGGATTTAAGCCAATTTCCAACAAGTGGGTTATTTACCGGGGCCGAATTGTTAATTAAAGGCCTGGACGTCAATAATATCAATTATGAAGTCTTTAATCTTGAATTTAGAGAGTACCGTAAAATAATTGATAAGCTTATAGGCAAATGGAGATTTTATTATAGAACAGCCTTTGGAGAGTTTATCCCATATTATGATTATTCTTATCTGGGATATAGTGAGGTAATAAGAGGGCATTCAGGAGATTATAAAGAAGGCCATAATCTATATATGGGTTCATTGGAATTTTATTATCCTATATTTAGAGATTATTTTTTGAATTTTGATTTTATTCCTATTGTTCCCGAAGAACTTTTAAGATATAGAGTAGGCTTATATGTTCAGGCATTTGGTGAAACTGGTACAACAATTAACAGAAGAGACAAATTAAGGATTAAAGCACTTGATACAGGTTTTGGATTTGGATTTACATTATTATTTTTACCTTATAACTTACTAAGAGTTGAGTATGCATTTGATGAAAAATTTAACAGGGAATGGGTTGTAGACCTTGGAATTTCTTTCTAACATAGAACTATATTACACAGAGTTAATTGATGAAAAAAAGAATCAATTAATAATTGCAGATGAAGAATACAATCATCTAATTAAAGTGATGAGACATAATGCAGGTGATATATTCTATGTTACCGATGGTAAAGGTAAAATATATAAATGTGAAATATTATTTGTAGAGAAAAGATTATTATCTGCAGGTATATTGGAAAGTTATACTTATCCTGAAAAAAATAAAAATATATATTTCTGTCTTCCTAAGTTAAAACATCACGATAGATTTGATTTTGCATTAGAAAAGTGTGTTGAATTAGGAATAATAAATTTTATTATTTTCGATTCAGATAGAGCTATTTCAAAAGGGGATAAAAGCGAAAGATGGTATAAGATTGCAGCTGCAGCAATGAAGCAATCACTGCAAAGTTATCTTCCTAAAATAGAATTCATAAAAAATCTTAAATTACTATCTGAAAGGGGAGGTGTAAAAATTCTTTTTGAACAAAACAGTAATAAGAGTATTCAGGAATTTCTATTAGATGTTAATAAAAACTACTATTTTATCTTTGGTCCTGAAGGTGGATTAACTGAAATAGAATTATCATATTTTGCTGAAGAAAATTATTATAAACTTGCTAATAATAGGTTAAGAACTGAAACTGCAATAATTAAAGCTGCTTCTCTTTTATCAAAATAAGTACTTCATTGTTAAAACTAAAATAGACACATTCAACAATTAAATATTTTTCTATATTTATTTTGAATTAAACGGAGAATCAATTTGGAACATCTCTTTTCATTAGAAAATCTTGTTGCATTGCTTACACTTACAGCCTTAGAAATAGTCTTAGGTATTGATAATATAATTTTTATTTCAATCTTGTCGGGAAAACTTCCTAAAGAAAAACAGGAAAAAGCAAGATTAACCGGTTTGGCATTAGCTATGCTTACCAGAATTGCATTGTTATTTTCACTTACCTTGATAATGAAATTAACAAATCCATTTTTCGCAGTATTTGGGAATGAAATTTCCGGTAGAGATTTGATTCTTTTACTCGGAGGTTTGTTTTTAATAGGGAAAAGTACTTTCGAAATTCACGAAAAACTTGAAGGAAATGAAGAGCATGCTGAAAGCAAAAAAATTTATCCTTCATTCTCAATGATTATTTTTCAAATAGTATTATTAGATATAGTCTTTTCATTAGACTCGGTAATTACAGCTATAGGAATGGTTAATCAAATAGTAATTATGATAACTGCAGTAATTATAGCGGTAGCTTTTATGATGTTCTTTTCAGGTTCAATTAGCAGGTTTGTAGAAAAACATCCAACCATCAAAATGCTTGCTTTAAGTTTCTTATTATTAATTGGAGTTTCATTAGTGGCTGAAGGATTTGACCAGCATATTTCGAAGGGTTATATATACTTTGCAATGGCGTTCTCAGTTTTTGTTGAAATGCTAAATCTTAAATTACGAGGAAAATCAAAAACACCTGTTCATTTAAAAAATCAACCGATTATAGATTAAATTTTATAGTTAGACGGTATTAAAATATCGTCTAACTATAAGCATCTCTTTCCATTGGAATGTTTTTAATAAAATCAGCTAACTTGTCAGCATTGGTATCAGAATATGTTCCAAAAGCATCAACCAACATACCTTTTTTGTTATCTTTAGATTCAATAAGATATAAAACAGACATATCATTAGGATCAGAATTACCTTCAAATCTGAAAACTTTTACAATTTTCAAATCTTCGGGTTTATATTCTTTCCCTGACTGCTTATGGATAAAAACATGGGCTTTCATTTCAAAATCATCGTGAAAACCTTTATCTCGCTGGATATTCATAACTTCAGATAAAGTTGTCATCATATGCGGTTCTGTCATAGTAAATCCTTAATTATTCATAATAAATTACCTATAATAAAGAAACTATACTTAAGGCTATATCACATAAGGAAAAGGTTTAACCAAATTAAATGAAATTGATATAATACTTATGAGCGAATTTTTATTTGTAAAATCTTACCTAATTAAGTAAATTTGCTATCTAAAATCTTAATCTTGAAGGAATAGGAATGGACGAAAAAAGAGGCCAAATAATTCAGGTAATCGGACCTGTAGTTGATATTGAATTTGAAGCCGGACATTTACCACAAATTTTGAATGCAATAAGAATTCCACGAACAACGATTGAAGGACATAAAGAAGATTTGATTGCTGAAGTTCAGCAGCATCTTGGAGAAGACCGTGTAAGAACAATTGCAATGGATATTACCGATGGTTTAGTAAGAGGTATGGACGCCTTTGATACAGGAGAACCTATTACTGTTCCTGTAGGTCCTGAAACTTTAGGAAGACTTATCAATGTAACAGGTCAAACTATTGATGGATTAGCTCCAATAACCACAGGGAAGAGATATCCAATCCACAGACCAGCTCCAGCATTTAAAAACCTATCAACACAGACAGAAATGTTTGAAACAGGTATTAAAGTTATTGACCTCTTGGAGCCTTATTCTAAAGGTGGTAAGACAGGGTTATTTGGTGGTGCCGGTGTAGGGAAAACAGTTATCATTATGGAATTGATTAACAATATTGCTCAACAGCATGGCGGTTATTCTGTTTTTGCCGGTGTAGGTGAAAGAACCAGAGAAGGTAATGACCTTTGGCGTGAAATGAAAGAGTCAGGTGTTATAAATAAAACTGCTTTAGTGTTTGGACAGATGAATGAACCTCCTGGTGCAAGATTAAGAGTGGGTTTAACTGGTTTGACCATTGCAGAATATTTTAGAGATGAAGAGGGAAGAGACGTACTTTTGTTTATTGATAATATTTTCCGTTTTACCCAGGCAGGTTCTGAAGTATCCGCTTTGTTAGGTCGTATGCCTTCAGCAGTAGGATATCAGCCGAACTTGGCAACTGAAATGGGTGCCTTGCAGGAAAGGATTACTTCAACAGATAAAGGTTCTATTACATCTGTACAAGCCATTTATGTTCCTGCAGATGACTTAACTGACCCTGCTCCTGCAGCAGCATTTGCTCACTTGGATGCTACAACAGTATTAAGTCGTCAAATTTCTGAATTAGGTATATATCCGGCTGTTGATCCTTTGGAATCAACTTCAAGAATTCTTGAACCTGGTATTTTAGGTGAAGAACATTATTTTGTTGCTAAGACGGTAAAAGAAATTCTTCAGCACTATAAAGATCTTCAGGATATTATTAATATTCTTGGAATGGATGAACTTTCAGATGAAGATAAAACAATAGTAAGACGTGCCAGAAGAATTCAAAGATTCTTTAGTCAACCTTTCTTCGTAGCTGAAGAGTTTACTGGTTATAAAGGTAAATATGTTAAACTTGAAGATACTATTAGAGATTTCAAAGGTATTATTGATGGAAAATACGATGATTTACCTGAAGGTGCATTTATGTATGTAGGTACAATTGAAGAAGCAGTTCAAAAAGCTAAGGCAATGAAATAATATGGCTGAATTATCTCTTGAAATAATTACTCCTTCAAAACTTATTTATTCAGGTATAATTAAGTCCATTACTGTACCGGGTACAATGGGAAGCTTTCAAGTACTTGTGAATCACGCTCCATTATTAGCTACATTTGAAATTGGTGAAATAAAAATTGTATATCCCAATGGAGAAACAGTTTATTACGCAACCGGCGGTGGTACCATTGAGGTAAATAATAATAAAGTTGAAGTCTTAGCGGACACCCTTGAAACTTTTAATGAGATTGATATTGAGAGAGCTAAAAAAGCTAAAGAACGTGCAGCTGAAAGATTAAAAAATAGAGATAAAGAAACTGATTTAGACAGAGCGGAATCAGCTTTAAAGAGAGCAATGAATAGACTATATATTGTCGAGAAAAGAATTAAAAGTGAAGTTCCAAAATAAAAAAAGGAGGCTCAGCCTCCTTTTTTTATTAATTAAATTTATACAAAATTAAATTTTTGACTTCAATTACATTTAATTTGTCAAATCCAGCCTCTTCTGCAAGTTGTTTTATAAACTCTTCTCTTAACCTATGTTCAAGAGGAGGACCAAATTCTGCTTCAACATATTTCCATTCTAAAGCATAAACAGAATTTTTACTTACTCGTTTAGCTTCTTTTAATGCTTTAAAAAAATCATCAACTTCATGCAGTACTAATCCAAAAAAAACAGTATCAAATTTGTTATCTTCAAAAGGTAATTGTTCTGCCTTTGAAATATTGAAGTCTCCTGCCGGAACATAATGCTTTGCAGCTTCAATCATCTCAGGATTAGAATCAATTCCATAAACTTTAATATTCTTGTTAGAGAATTCTTCAGCAAACAATCCACTACCGGTACCAATATCAAGAATAGTTTTTATTGTTTTATCTTCAAGAATAATTTCAATTACATTTTCAACATTTAATTTTTCTCTTCTTTCAGGTGAACGAAGCCGTTTAATTTCTTTATTATAAACTCTTTCATTCATCTTCTTTTCTCACCTTATAATTTGGTACATTACAGCTTGAACCAAATCCACAACCACCAGTGAAAGCTCCCATTAAAAAGAAAGCACCAAATAAACCAATCCAATTTTGATTTAATATTCCTACTACAATCAATATAACCCCAATGATTCCTCTTATTACTCTTCCAATTACTTCTGTATTTATAGACATTATATCCTCAATATATTTAATTATTAGATGAAGTTATAATAGTTTAGATTCCAAAAAATAGGAAAATTATAAAATAAATAGTTAATTTAGTTATACTATTATAAGGGCACTAAGATGAAAAGATTAATATTATTCTTTTTTTGTTTATTAGGATTTAATCTATACTCACAATCTATTTATTGGGAGCAGGCTGGACTAAACAATATAAGCATAAGAGATATAGAATTTGTTAAATCTACCGGTACATTATATGCTTGTTCAAATTATAAAATATATTCTTCGACAAATAGAGGAATTACCTGGGATACAATTAATGTAGTTAATTTGGATACATTTAATAACGCCCCTTGTAAATCAATAGCGGTAGATAATGAAAAAATTATTTATGTGCAAAGTTTAGGCTTTCTACAAAAATCAACAAATAATGGTTCTACCTGGATAAATATTGGTGCTAATATAGCAGGCGAACGCGAATTTAGTTCAGTTCATACTCTTCCTAATAATAATGTATTAGCAGGGGCATTAGGAAGAATGTATCATTCTACTAATAAAGGTACATCGTGGACTTCGACTAATTACTACGGAGCTTTTTCAGGATATATAAAAGATAAAGATGGGATTTTGTTTGCTGATATTGCAGGAAAGAGTGGATGTTTAAGTTGTGGACCTATTAGAAAATCGTTAGATACTGGGAAAACTTGGATAAATATTCCACAGCCCTATTCCTCTTATATGAATACAATTGGTGTTTTTTCTGACAGTGTACTTGTTGGAATGGTAATAGATTTTTTAACTAAAGGTATTTATTTGTCTTATGATCAAGGAAGTACATGGCAGATTATTGATAGTTCATCTTATCAATATTATTTGCAAAATGTAATTTTATTTAATGATGATAAGAATCATTTATTCTTAATTGACAAAGGAATTTCAGATAATCAATTGATGATTTCTTCTGATACTGGTAAAACCTTTACTTATGCCAATTTTACAGGATATATTGCAAAAATTATTTATGATGACTTTAATACAATTTACTTAGCTACTGGTGCAGGAATTTATAGAACTAATTACTTTGCAACTCCTGTTGAATTAATTTCATTTAATGCAGTGGTTACAGATGGAATAGAATTAAATTGGTCAACAGCATCAGAAACTAATAACAAAGGTTTTGAAGTGCAGAGGAGTTATGATAATAGTAATTTTATATCAATTGGCTTTGTTAATGGTGCAGGGACTTCTTCAGAAAATAAATCTTATTCATTTGTTGATAAATCTTTAAAACCAGGAACTTATTTTTATAGATTAAAACAAATAGATTTTGATGGTTCTTATAAATATCATAAAACTATTACAGTAAATTATATTGATAAAAATATTCCCGATGAATTTATTTTATATCAGAATTATCCAAACCCATTTAATCCTTCAACAAAAATAAAATATTTTATAAATCAAGATGCCCAAGTTGAATTAAAATTATTAACACCAATGGGAGAAGAGAATTTATTAGAAAAGGGATTAAAGTCTGCAGGAGAATACGAATATATTTTCGATGGAAGTAAATTATCTTCGGGAATATATTTTATGAAAGTAATTGTTGGTAATGAAAGTAAAATAATTAAAATGATTTTGATGAAATGAAAAAGGAGGCTAAACTTCCTTTTTATTTATACTCTGAAGAATTTATATAACCATCATTGCGTATAAGTTCATCTAAAACACTTCTGTTTTCAATTTCTTTTTCCAGCTTATCTAAATGTTCGATTAAATATAAAAGTCTTTTATTCTCATTCTTTAAAGAAAGAAGTGCAAGTTGCTGCTCTAAGTTTAAACCTGATTTTTCAGCAAGTTTAAATGATTTATAACCAGCTGTCTCAAAATTTTTCCAAAAATCTTCATCAGGAGAAAATTCAATTTTTTCTAAAATCTTTTCAAATAATTCCTGAAGCTCATTAATTAAATTGCTATCAGCTTCGTTATGGATATCATTATATTCATCAACGTCAGCTAAATAATAACCATCCGGATGCATTTCTATTTTTTTAATTTTAAATCGGTTTAAGCCTTTAACAATAATATCGCTTTCACCATTATCATATTTATTTGTAATTGCAGATATAATTACATAACATCCAAGCTTTGACATTTCTTTTCGAATCTCAGGAACGATACCAAAACCGGTTTGCCCATAAATGCATCTAGAAATCATTTTCTTATATCTTTCCTCAAAAATATGTAAAGGATATTTAGAATTCGGGAAGACTACAAGATTTAAAGGAAATATGGGTATTCTTTTTTCCATAATCATAATTATTAATTTAACATTAAACAAATTTATAAAAAAAGAGTTCCACGCTTAAATAATCATATCACCCTTGTACAAAGGGGATAAAAAAAAGACATACTTTTAGTATGTCTTTAGAAAATTCTGAAAATTAAGTTTATTTTGCCATTTTTAATCTTCTATTTACTTCTTCCCAATTAATAACATTCCACCAATTTTCAATATATTCAGGTCTTCTATTCTGATATTTCAAATAATAAGCATGTTCCCAAACATCAAGACCAAGAATAGGGAAGCCCTTCTTTTCAGCAACATCCATTAAAGGATTATCCTGATTTGGAGTAGAAGTTATTTCAACTTTACCATTGTTAGCAATTAGCCAAGCCCATCCTGAGCCAAATCTACCAACTGCAGCTTCAGAAAATTTTGTTTTGAATTGTTCGAAAGAACCAAACGCAGAATTTATTAAATTAGAAACATCTCCTGTTGGAACTCCGCCGCCATCCTTTTTCATAATCTGCCAGAACATTGAATGATTATAATGTCCACCTCCATTATTCCTAACACCAACAGGGTATTTAGAAATCTGAGACATTAAATCTTCAAGAGATTTACCTTCAGCATCGGTGCCTTCAAGGACTTTATTTAAATTAGTAACATAAGCATTGTGGTGTTTTGTATGGTGAATTTCCATAGTCATCTTGTCTATATAAGGTTCAAGAGCATCATAACCATAAGGTAGTTGGGGCAGTTCAAATTTTGCCATTTTTTTATTTCTCCTGATTAAATTATTATTTAAAATTCCAAATTTATTTTCAACGTTATTTATTCCTGATAAAATTGTAAAAGTACCAACTGAATACAAAAAATTTCTTCTATTCATAAACCAATCCTTTATACTCCGAATGATTCTCCACAACCACAAGTTTTTTTAGCATTCGGATTGTTAAAAACAAAACCTTTACCATTTAACCCATCAGAAAAATCAAGTTCAGTACCCATTAAATAGAACAAACTTTTACCATCAATAAAAAGTTTAACATTATCTTGTTCCATAATGGTATCGCTTTCGCGTGGCTCAGGATCAAAATTCATTGTATACGTAAATCCTGAACATCCTCCTCCTTTAATACCAATTCGAATTCCATAAGTACCAGGAATATTATTTTCTTCCATAATCCTGGAAACTTCTTTAACTGCTTTTTCACTTAGTGTGATATCATTTTTTACATCATTCATTTTTGTCCTCACTATAATGGATCACCAGGAGTAGTAGTTACGAACTCAGGGTAATTCAATTTCCAGTTAATTCCTTCTTTAATTTTTAATAAAATATTTTGTTCTTCTAAAAATTTTATAATTTGTTCACTTAAATCATCAACAATCCGATAGCTAGCTTTAATATCTTTTTTTTCTAAATAACTCTTTACTCCATATTGAATATCTCGAAAAAAAACATTAGAATTATGAAAAATGGGGAACTTAGTTTTCATAAAGTTTAGGAAGGTTCCCGGATCTTCTTTAATCGAAATTACAATATTATTTAAATCTGTTTTGTTCATTTATCTTACCCATTTATTAAAGTTAAAGGTGAAATGCTCCTGAGATATTGTATCTTCTCAGAAAATATTTTTATAGTTTCTAAAATTTCTTCTTTTGTTGTGTAACGGCTTAAGCCAAATCTAATTGTTGAACTTAATAAATTTTCCTCAAGTTTAATTGCTTTAAGAACATGGCTGACTTTAGCTTTGCTGCTTGTACAAGCTGAACTTGTTGAAAAAGCAATGTTTTTTATTTCAGCAATTAAATTATCAGCTTTAACACCATCTATTGAAATATTTAAATTACCTGGCAATCTATTTTCAGGATGACCGTTTAAGGTAATTCCTTCTATCTGATTTTTTAGTTCTAAATAAAGCAAATCTCTTAAGAATGAAATTCTTTTTGCATCTTCATCCATATTATTATTTGCTAATTCAACTGCTTTTCCAAATCCAACAATTCCAGGGACATTAAGAGTACCGGACCGTAAATTATTTTCCTGACCACCACCAAATAGCAGAGGTTTAAGCTTTACTTTATTTTTTATATATAAGGCACCAACACCTTTAGGACCATGCAATTTATGTCCTGAAAAAGAAGCTAAATCTACAAATTGTTCCTGTACATCAAATTTAATTTTACCTAAAGCTTGTACGGCATCAGTATGGAAAAGAACATTTCTATTTCTACAGATTTGACCAATTTCTTTTATGTTGTTTAAAGAACCAATTTCATTGTTAGCATAAATTATGGAAACTAATATTGTATTTGGTTTAATAGCTTTTTCTAACTCATAACTATCAACCAAACCATATCTATCAACCGGAAGATATGTTACTTCAATGCCTTTATTTTCTAAGTTTGCTAATGAATCCAAGCTTGCATGATGGTCAACTTGCGAAGATATTATATGATTCCCTTTAAATGAATAAGATTCAGAAATTCCATTATGAACCGTGTTTATGCTTTCCGTAGCACAACTTGTAAAAACAATTTCTTTTTTATCGGCATTAATGAAGTTAGCCAATATAGTTCTGGAATTTTCCACGGCAGATTCAGCTTCCCACCCAAAGTAATGACTTTTAGAAGAAGGATTCCCAAATTTCTCATATAGATAGAGGAGCATTGCTTCCACAACTTCTGGAGCTGGTTGAGTAGTTGCATTATTATCTAAATAAATTCTTTTTAATGCCATTAATAAATAATTTCTTTTAATTTTGTTCTAAAAAGTATTTCATCTATATCAGATTGAATTTTTAATAAAGGACCACGCACTGTACAAATATCTAAATAATAACAAATACCATCTTCATTTTCCCGAGCACATTTAGTGATTCTATCATCTTCATTTAAGTAGTCTATTATATGTTTAAGTGGAATATCACCAATTCCTTCTTTAAGAAAATAACCACCTTTAACTCCTTGAAAGGAGATTAAAACTTTATTTTTTGATAACTGTTGTAAGACCTTTGCTAATAATTCGTATGATAGCTCATGTTTATCAGAAATCTCTTTTGTAGTTGAAGATTCTTGCAATTCTTTATTTGCCATATACTTAATAGCAATTAAAGCATACTCTATTTTTTTTGAAAATTTAAACATAAAAATAAGACTAATATTGTCGGATTTAATATTCAAACATAATATCTTTTTCTATATTAAAGAAGTGACATAAGCAATGTCAAGAGAATTGAGCTTTGTGGTTAGAAGCAACAAATATCATTAGAAAAAATTGTTTATTAGGTAAAATAAAGAGAAAATTATGGAAAAATCAGACCTTAAAATCCGAAGCAATAAATCAAGATTTGCTCTTTTAATAGCCATAATTGCAGCTATAATTTTTGTAATATGGTTAATAGTCTTTTTTGATAAACAAGATGAAGGTAAAAATAAGTCAGGTTATTTAATAAAACAGATTACGGAAAAACAAAATAATCCGCTTTCATTTGGCGATTCAAACTTTAGAAATTATAAAACCTTAAAAACTTAATTAAGCACAAACTTATTAAAGTTTATGCTTAATTCATTACCATCCGAATTTTACCTGAGCATAAACGGAATTTTCACCCACAAAATTATCATAAGCAAAAGCAGCATCGAGTTGCATTATATTAAATAAATTAAAACCAAAACCAAATGTTGGTCTTAATTCAGCCATACCTAATCTGAAGGCAAATCCTAAATTCTTCTGAAAATTTAATCTATACTCAGTTCCGATTCTTAATCTTTCAAAATATTTTTGAAATCTTACATCCTGTTTTGCTATATCAAAAATATCCAAGGCAACATCCCAATCAGGAGTAATAGGATGTATTGCACCAAGGTTTACAAGAACAGGAACCTTTAAATCAAAAGGAAGTCCAACATCAACATTTCTTCCAACAGTTTGAATAATTGTATCTCCTTGATTAGTTAAGAGAATATTTCCATTTATATCGCGCTTATAATCATAATAACTTACATAAAAATTTGCATGCATTGTCGAAGTTATTTTTTGAACAGGAATTATATTCTGTATTGATAAACCTATTTCAGTACCTGTAGGGAAGCTAAGCATACCGCCCACATCCATTGTAAATCCGGTTGTATATTGAGTAAGATCTCTTTTAAGAACATTAAGAATATCTTCATAATGTTTCGTAACTATACGACTTGCTGAAAACCTTCTATGTATAACTTTCAAATTTGCACCAACGCTAAAGAAAGGATTCAATTTCATTCCATATCCGGCAACTCCAACAATATCAATGTAACTAATAGAATATGTTATTGGTAATATCTCAGTATTAACATCTTGATTATTATTAAAAGCAACTTGCAAAACATTATAAAGCTGTAGAATGGCATTTTGTACTTCTGGAGAATTTATATCAAGATTATCTATGTTATCAGGAAGATTAACTGCCAAGGCTGCTTCAGTAATGGGGCTTAGCTGCACCATAAAAGCTGATTGTCCTATTCCATAAATGCTAAAACCAAAATTATTTATTTGTCCTGATATGGAAGGTATAACTCTTATTCCATGAACATTAGGATTGCTGCTGCTTCCTATAATATCTCTTGAAAGTTCATAAGGTACTTTCAGCCCTTCCTGCATTCTTTTTATTGCAGCAATTTGCTGCTGCCATGTTTGTGCATTATTAAAATCCTGTAAACCCAACCATACTTCTTGCAAGGAATAAGCCTCTTCAAATTCTCTTCTATGGCTTTGAATATAATTTGCTGCATCATAAGTTTTAGGAGGTAAACTTGCCTGAATTCCAATTACCTCAAAGGAAGTTCTGCCTCTTTTCAATGTTGCAGGATTATATAACATTCCATTCAGATATTTACCATTGGCAGTTTGAGTTTTACCCATTCCAATTGCTTTTACATCTTCTTTTAAAAATGGAATTGCTAATTCAGTTGCAGAAGTAAGAATGGACGTATCAGGATATTCTACAAATCCTGGTTCAAAGTAATATCCATTTTGTGAATAGAGGATAGAATATAACGATAGAACAAAAAAAGTTAGTAACAACTTATTCATAGGTTCCTCAAATCGTTATTTTATTATTCCAATAAAATAATAAATATATTTTAATCTTTATTTTTCATTACGCACAAGTCCTACCAACCAAATCTTACCTGAGCATAAATGGAATTTTCATCTACAAAATTATCCCAGGCATATGCAGCATCTATCTGGAAAAAATTATATATATTCAAACCTAATCCGTAAGTCGGATGAAGATCTGCCATTCCTAATCTTGCACTCAAGAAGAAATTTTTTTCAAATGAAAATCTATACTCTGTGCCTATTCTTAATCTTTCCCAATATTTATTGAATCTTGAATCCTGCTCAGCCATATCATAAATATCCAGCGCAACATCCCAATCTTTATTGATTGGATGAATGGCACCAATATTTACAAGTATAGGGACTTTCAAATTAAATGGATTTGCAACATTAGCACTTCTGTTTATTGTTTGTAGAACAGTATCTCCTTGAGGAGTTAATACTTTATTCCCTAATGAATCTCTTTTGTATGCAGAGTAAGTGTAAGAAAAGTCAGAATACATTGTTGAATTAAGTTTTTGAACTGGAATTATATTTTGTAAGGATAAGGCAACCTCAGTTCCAGTAGGGAAGGTCAATATGCCTCCTAAGTCTAAAGTAACCCCTGTTATGTATGAATTTAAATCTCTCTTAAGGACATTTAGAATATCATTATAATCCATTGTAACAACACGGCTGATTGAAAATCTTCTATGTATTACTTTTATGTTCGCTCCTAATCCTAAAAGTTTATTTACCTGTAATCCATAACCAGCTGCTCCAACTATATCAATATAACTTGTAGAATAAGTTATTGGTAAGGCTTCAGTACTAACAGTATTATTTTCATTCATAGCTACCTGAAGAATGTTGAACAATTTTACTATAGCAAGTTGAGTTGCAGGGTCATTTAAATTATTAACATAGTCAGGTAATTCTACATTTAGCAAAGCTTCTATAACAGGACTTTGCTGAACCCTAAATCCTGATTGGCCAACTCCATAAAGACTAAAACCAAAATTATCTATTTGTGCAGATATTGATGGTATGACTCTTACACCATGTATTTCAGGATCTCTGCTATTTCCAATAACTTTGGTTGATAATTCATAAGGGAATTTTAATCCTGCTTGTATTCTTTTAACTGCCGTTAATTGCTGATTTATATCTTGAGCAGCTTGAAAATCTGCAATACCAGCCCAAACTTCCTGTAATGAAAAAGCCTGTTCAAATTCTGTTCTATTGTTTTGAATATAATGTGCGGCATTATATGTATTTGGAGGTAAACTTGCCTGTATGCCTAAAACTTCAAAGGAAGTTCTTTTGCGATTAAGCAAAGCAGGATTATACATCATTGCGTTAAAGAATTTACCATTAGCAATTTGAGTTTTACCCATACCTATAGCTTTGACATCTTCTTTTAATACAGGAATGGAAAGAGTTTTAAGAGGGTTAGTCATAAAAGTATCCGGATAAATTTGGTATCCAGATTCATAAAAATATCCACTTTGAGGGAGTATTGTAAAAGTAAATAATAAGAAAATTGTTAAGGTTGCATATAAAGTTTTCATAAATTTCTCATTAATTAAAAATCATAAATATTCATTTATAAATCCATAATTTTAATAATAGTTTATTATTAAACTAGTGTATGTATTGCAGGTTAATAGATGAAGCTCTATTGACATAATTCAACTATATGTATATTTTTAATAACGTTTAACATTAAAGGCTTAAAGTGGAAATTCAATTTTATGGTGCAGCTCAAAACGTAACTGGTTCCCAGCATTTATTAAGAGTTAATGGAAAAAGAATATTATTAGACTGTGGAATGTTTCAAGGTAAGAGAAAAGAATCCTATGAAAAAAATAGAAAATTTTTGTATGACCCTGCTTCAATTGATGTTATGTTGTTATCTCATGCTCATATAGACCATAGCGGGAATATTCCTAATCTTGTAAAGCATGGGTTTAAGGGACATATTTATGCAACTTCAGCTACTGTCGATCTTTGCCAGATAATGTTAAGGGATTCAGCTTTCTTGCAGGAAAAGGATGTAAAGTTTGTAAATAAAAAAAGAGCAAAGCAGGGGAAAGCATTATTTGAACCATTGTATGACATTGATGATGTTGAATTAGCAGCAAAGAGTTTTGTTGGTGTTCAATATGATAAGCAGATAGAAGTTTTCCCAGGTATTAAAGCTATATTTAGAGATGCTGGACATATATTAGGCTCTTCAGGCATCCAATTAGATATAAATGAAAATGGGAGAAAAATATCATTAGGGTTTACCGGAGATATCGGGCGAAATGATATGCCAATACTTCGAAATCCTGATGTATTAAGAGATGTTAATGTAATGATTATGGAAAGTACATATGGAAACCGACTTCACGATATATCCGGTGCAGTTGAGGATGAATTTGCATTGACCTTGAATGAAGTAATAAAAAGAAGAGGGAAAATAATTGTCCCTGCATTTGCTGTTGGAAGAACTCAGTTATTAGTTTATGTTCTTCATAAACTTTGGGAACAAAATAGAATTCCTGAATTTCCAATATTTGTTGATAGTCCTTTAGCGGTTAGAACGACTGATGTTTTTAGAAATCATCCAGAATGTTTTGATAGAGAAACTTATTCATTATTCTTAAAAGATAAGGAAGACCCGTTTGGTTTTGGAAAATTAAAATATATCAATGATGTTGAAGAATCTAAAAAACTAAATGATATGCCTGGACCTTATATGGTAATTTCAGCATCAGGAATGGCAGAAGCAGGCAGGATTCTCCATCACTTAAAAAACAATATTGAAGATTCAAATAATCTAATTTTATTTGTTGGTTATGCTGCTCAGGAAACTTTGGCAAGAAAAATAATGGATGGAAATCCGCAAGTGAATATTTTTGGCGAACCTTATAATGTTAAAGCCCAAATAAAAAAGATGGATTATTTTAGTGCTCACGCAGATCAAAAAGAATTATTAGATTACCTTTCTTATAGTTCAAAAGATGTATTAAAAAAAATCTTTCTTGTACATGGTGAAGAGGACCAGGCTTTACCATTAAAAGAAGCAATACTTAAAAAAGGATTCAATGAAGTTTATTATCCGGCGGAAAATGAAAAATATACTATATAGCATAGTTGTAATTATAACTTTAATAATGACAAGTTGTGCTCCCATAAATGATTATATAGTTCTGGGAGATGAAAAATATGATAAAGGAAATTTTGTTGAGGCAATAGAATTTTATAGCAAAGCCATTGAGCAAGAAGGAGATAGAAGCGAATATTATTATAAAAGAGGAAAAGCTAAATTCTATTTGAACGATTTTGATGGTTCTGTAGCTGATTATTATAAAGCAATTGAACTGGATAATTCAAGAGCAAATTATTATTTGAATAGAGGAGTATCTTATATAAATCTAAGCAAGTATAATGAAGCTGTAAATGATTTGGATGCTGCCATAAATTTAGATTCGTTGAATACTGAAGCATATTTTTCCAGAGGATATTTAAGAACACTACAGGAAAATTATATTGGTGCTTTAGATGATTATAATAAGGTAATTTCTTTAGATTCATTAAACTCCAAAGCTTATATGAATAGAGCTAATTTAAAAGGAGACCTTGAAGAATATGGTTCTGCAATTGATGATTATGATAAAGTATTAGCTATTGATTCGTTAAACGAAGATGCATACTTTAATAGAGGATATGATAAAGGAATGATTGGAGGTTATCAGCAGGCTATCGAAGATTTTGATAAAGTAACGGAAATAAACCCTAATAATATTGATGCATATTTTCTTAAAGGTGATACCAAAAGAATATTAGAAGATTATGATGGTGCATTAAGTGATTATTCAAAAATTTTATCTATTGATGCTAAAAATGCAAAAGCTCTATTTAAAAGAGGAATGACATTTCTTCAACTGAAAAATAAAAAGAGTGCTTGTGAAGATTTAACCACATCAGCAAACTTAGGATATATTGAAGCCTTCCCTGAAGTTGATAAAAACTGCAAAGCTCCGCCGCCAAAAAAGAAAATAAGTAAGAAGAAAAAATAATTATTTCAACAAAATCATTTTCTTTGTTGATTGATATAAACCCGTTTGCAAAGTATAAAAATAAATTCCGGAAGGGAAATCTTTTAAATTAATATTTATTTGATGATTACCTTTTTCCTGAACTTCATTTATTATTGTTTGTACTTTTTCACCAAGTGAATTGAAGATATTTAGTTTAACTAATGTTTTTTCAGGAATAGAATAAGAAATGATTGTTTCAGGATTAAATGGATTTGGATAATTCTGGCTTAAAAAATAATTAATAATTGGACTTATCATAATTTCTTTATCAAGGTTGTAATATCTATAGTTACCATTAAAATCTAATTGTTTTAATCTATAACTATAATTTCCCGGATTTAAATTATTATCATAATAATTATAATTTTTCTCAGAAGTAGTGGAACCGGCTCCTTTAACAAATGCAATAATTTCAAATTCCTGTCCTAAAGATTTCCTTTCAATTTGAAATCCATAATTATTAAGTTCAGTTGAAGTAAACCAGCAAAGGAGAACATTATTATTTTCTATTTCTGCCTGTAATAATGTAAGCTCAACAGGGGTATATCTTTGAATAAGGTTCCACATTTCATTTCTTGAGCCATCATAACCAAGAGCCCACATACCTATTCCTTTAAGGTTTTTTGACCAGGCAAGATTATATTTTAAACTCATACTTGAATCATCATCATACCATACCTGATACCAAGTTGTATCATTTAATTGCCATCTATACCAGGGTGTTTGAGTAAATAAATCCCACTGTCTTCCATAATTTGAAACATTAACTATATCATCTTTAACCCTTGTACTGCTTACCCAACTTTGTACAGCAGAGCGGGGAAGGCTTGTTCTTGATTTAAATTTTGTACCGAAGTAAGCATTACCTAAAATTAACTTTTGTGGATTGTTTTGAATAACAGTTGCGTATTGAGTATTAATAGTATTGGAAATATTATATGTCCCACCTGTAAAAGGTGCAGTTGGACCTGTAGTAGTACTCCAGCTGCCATAAAAATCATATCCCATAATGAATATATAATCGCACGAATTAGATAAACCTAATAAATCCCATCCACCCCAATTAACGGCTGGACCAGCAAAGGATACTTCAGAACCAGGAACTTGAATATGCATAAAGTTGGTTAAGTCCAACATAAAAGTATTCATAATCGAGCCTCGTAACCATTTACCCATACTTTCAAAATCAATGTTAACACCATCTAAGGAATATTGTATTATCTTTGATTTTAAATTATTAAAGAAGGTTTGTTTTACCGTTGAGTTGGTTAATAAATTTCGAATAGCAGCTGTATCAAAGCATACTGCAGTTAAAATGATTTTTACCCCATTCTGATGGGCAGTATCGATAATTCCTGTCCATGGCCAGTAACTTGGATTAGTAATACTTCCTGTGCTGCTTATAGCAAAATCAAAGCAGGCTATGTGAGTTAATAAATCATATCTCAAATATCTTCTTGAGTTAACATATTCCCAATCAGGTAAATACCCAAATACTGCAGAAGTATTTTTTACTTTTTTAAGATTTAATGGGGCAACTTTAAATATCGTTGATTGCTCATTAGGTTCATCAACTACGGGATTATTAATATAATCCATATAATGAATTGATTGATGTTCTTGAGAATAACTTGTTGTTACAAAAAGAAAAAGTACTAAGTAGAGTTTTTTCATCAGGTATTTCGAATTCTAATTTGAAGATAATAAATTATCGATTTTAATGACAAAAAATTAACCATTTTATTTGTTATTTAATAATAAAAAATAAAATAAATAATAAAGGGTTTTTTTGGGTTTTTCAAATTTGTTTTTACATCTCATTATTTCTTAATTCTATTTGAATAAACATGCTTTAAAATAAAAAAGCCCTGTACAATGACAGGGCTAAATAAAATTAAATTCTATTAAAAGTTTAACATTGCAACTGAGTTCTTTGCAAACTCAACCAATGGACCAAAGTATATACCTAAAACCAAAGTGGGTACTGCAAGCAAAAGTACCAAAACAATATAAGCAGGGGACATCTTCCACATAGTAGGTTCAATCTCAGGCTTATCTATGAACATATTCTTTAGCACTCTGATGTAATAGTATAAGGATACAACTGTATTCAACAAAGCTATTACAGCAACTGTAATCATCTTAGCATCAACTAATGCAATAAAGATATAAAGTTTCCCAATAAATCCTGCTGTGGGTGGTAATCCCGTCAAAGATACAAGGAAAATGCCAAGACAAATGCTTAAGAAAGGTGCTGAATAACCGAGACCTTTATAATCATCAAGTTCTTCACTTTTTATTTTGTTAGCAATAAGCATTACAACAAGGAATGCTCCTAAATTCATAAAAGCATAAACAAGGAAATAAACCATTATTGCTGTTATGCCCTGATCAGACATTACAATTAATCCTAATAACAAATATCCTGCGTGTGCAATGCTTGAATAAGCAAGAAGTCTTTTCATATTGCTTTGCCATAAAGCAGCAAAGTTACCTAAAGTCATTGTTAAGATCGAAATTATAATTAAGAAAAATTGCCAATCAATAACAGGAATTACACTCCAGAAGCCATTAGCGTCAACATTGTTTACAAAAGTTATTTTTATAAATCTTATTAAAAGAGCAAAACCAGCGGCTTTACTTGCAATAGATAAGTAAGCGGTTATGGTAATAGGTGCTCCTTCATAAACATCTGGTGTCCAGAAATGAAATGGTGCTGCTGATATTTTGTAACCGATACCAACAAAAACTAAAATGCCTGCTAACATAAATGCTAAATTACTATATAGCATACCCGCACCAAGAGAGTTAACAATAAAAGCATTGATTGCATATAAGTTTGTGGTTCCAGTTAAACCAAATAAAAGTGAGATTCCAAAAAGCATTAGTCCTGATGATACAGAACCATAAATAACATACTTTAAAGAAGCTTCACTATTTCTATGAGATGTTTTTGTAAATCCGGATAATACATAAGAAGATAATGAAACAAGTTCTAATGATAAATAAATAAGAATAAGGTCAGCAGAAGAAACCATAAACATCATTCCTATTACCATACCGAATATTAAAGCATAATATTCACCATGTCTCTCAAAAGATTCTTTTACTTCTTTTGAAATTATTGAAAAGACAATAATTAAAGCAGAAGTGAAAAGTATAAGTATTTTAAAGAATGCACCAAAAGGGTCTACTGCAATAAGCTTTTGATTTGCCTGCATAACTGCAGTTGAAAAACCGAATTGTTCAATAACAAAAATAATTCCTACTGCAATACCAACTAATGCAACGTAGGGAAGAAACTTTTTATTATTATGCATGATTAGATCAACTGTAACAATAACAGCTAAGGCAATAGACAATGCTATTTCCGGTTTAATCAAATATAAGTTGTTTAATAAAATATCCACGATTACTACTTAAACTTTGTTAATAAATAATGACATTTGATCTAATTAAAAACCACCAACAGAACCATAAAGTATTTTAGCTTTAGCCATAAAGTCTACCATTGCATTAACTGATGAATTCATTAAGTTAAGCATTGATGAAGGATATACTCCTAAGAATATGATTATTATGGTTAAAGGAACTAACATTGCATATTCTCTTAAATCAAGGTCTTTTAATTGATTCCATTTTTCATTCAAAGGACCTAAGAAGATTCTCTGCAAAGTCCAAAGCATATAGCCGGCACCTAATAAAATGCCTAAGGTAGAAATTATTGTAACCACTCTAATACCAGCTTCATTAAACGCACCTAAGAAAACAAATGCTTCAGAAACGAAACCGCTTAATCCCGGAAGTCCAATAGCTGCGAAAAAGGCTAATGTAACAAATCCAGTATAGATTGGCATTTGAGTTGCCAAACCGCCAAAATCGTTAATACCTCTTGTATGAGCTCTATCGTAAATAACTCCTACAATAATAAAGAGCATTGCTGTTATTGTACCATGGTTAAACATCTGTAAGATAGCACCTGAAATACCGGCGGTATTCATTGATGCCATTCCCAACATTACAAAACCCATATGGGATACTGAAGAGTAAGCAATAAGCTTTTTAAAGTCCTTCTGAGCCATTGCACAAAGAGCACCATAAATAATATTTATCATACCAAAGAGTGCAATGTACCATCCTAATTGATGAGTAATTTCAGGGAAGATAGGATAACAAATTCTTAAGATCCCGTAGGTTCCCATTTTCAAAAGAACGCCTGCAAGTATAACGCTTATAGCTGTTGGAGCTTCAACGTGCGCATCAGGTAACCATGTGTGAAAAGGGAACATAGGAATTTTTATAGCGAATCCGATAAACAATGCTATGTAGGCAATCATTCGTAAGCTTGACATAGGTGCAAGTATTCCACCATCAATAAAGTTTGCCTTATCCATCATTGCTAATAAGTTGAAGGTAAATACTCTTGAACCGTCAGGTAAAATTTCTTGAACACTAAAGTATAAACCAATCATAACTAATAACATGAATACAGAACCAAGCAAAGTATATAAGAAGAATTTGATAGCTGCATATTCTCTTCTTTTGCCACCCCAGATACCAATTAAGAAGTACATAGGCAACAACATTAATTCCCAGAAGATATAGAACAAGAAGAAATCAAGTGCTACGAAAACACCCATCATACCTGTATCTAATAATAAAAATAATGCAAAGTAGCCTTTTACCTGCTTATCAATTTTCCAGGAAGCTAAAGTAGCTATGAAAGTAATGATTGATGTTAATAAAACCATAGGAACGCTTAAACCATCAATTCCTAAGAAATAATCAATCTTTATTGTTCCCAACCAAGAAAAGTTGGATATTTCGATCCATCTGAATTTTTCAATAAATTGAAAAGAGTTTGGATCATTTATTCCGCCCAGTGCATAATTATATGAGCTTAGCATAAAGCCGGCTAATATAACTTGTAACCCGGTAACTACAAGTGTAATGCTTTTAACAACTACACTCTGGGTTTTAGGTAAGAATAAAATAAGTACCATTCCTACAATAGGAAGAAAGGTAAGAAGCGATAAATATGGAAAATTCATTATTTCACCTGACTATAAATTACTTTAATAAAAACAAAATTATTACTAATGAGAAAACTACTAACACAACGTAAGTTTGAACTTTTCCTGTTTGGAATCTTCTAAAAATTAAACCTATGAATCCACTCAGATAAGCCATAAAATTAACAAGACCATCCACAACTACACTGTCAAACTTTCCACTGAATCTTGAAATTGCTCTTGTAACATCAGCAGAACCATCAACAATACCATCAATAATCTTAGCATCAATCCAAGCTAATGCACTAGATAGTAAAAGAGTACCTTTTACAAAAGTAGCATCATAAATTTCATCGAAGTACCATTTATTATAAGATAAGTTGTATAAAGGTTTAATTTTATTTGCAATTTTTTCAGGGTCAGCTTTCTTCCATTGATAGATAAAGAATGAGAAGAAAATACCAATGCCAGCTACAATTAATGATAAAATCATCGCCGGATAATGTGCATGGTGCATTGCTTCTGTATAAGTTTCACTAAACATAACCTCATGATTAGCATTACTTTTTGCTGAATGTTCAACAACATTTGCTTCGGAAATTTGTGACACTTCTTTTTCTTTAAAGAACTCATATTTATTTGGAGCAACTAAAGTAGGTTCATTAATCCATTTAGAAACAAACCATCCTTTACCGCCATCAATAGGATTTGGAGTGTACCAGAAGAATACTGATAAACCTGCTAACAATACTAAAGGCATTGCCATTAACCAAGGAGATTCGTGAGCGTGATCGTATTTCTCTTTATTTCTGGGTTCTCCATGGAAAGCAAGTATAACTAATCTGAACATATAGAAAGCTGTCATAGCAGCAACTAAAAATCCTACTGCTGCAAACAAATAGTTACCTGTTAAACCTGCAAAAGCCCAGGTACCTGCAAGAATACCATCTTTACTTAAGAAACCTGAAGTTAATGGAACACCTGAGATTGCAAGTGTCGACATTAAAAAGGTTGCATAAGTAACAGGAAGTTTTTTCTTTAAACCACCCATATTTCTAATATCTTGTTCATGGTGCATTGCGTGAATGACTGAACCTGAACCCAGGAACAAACAAGCTTTGAAAAATGCATGTGTTATTAAGTGGAAGAAAGCAAAGTGAAATGCTCCAACACCTAATGCCATTATCATATATCCTAACTGACTTACAGTTGAATATGCTAAAACTTTTTTAATATCATTTTGAGTAAGTGCTATCGTTGCCGGAATGAATGCTGAAATTGCTCCAATAGTAGCAATAATCATTAATGCATCTGCTGAAAGGAGAGCGAAAATTCTAACCACCAGGTAAACACCTGCTGCTACCATTGTTGCTGCATGGATTAATGCACTAACCGGGGTTGGACCTTCCATAGCATCAGGTAACCATACGTGTAATGGGAACTGAGCTGATTTTCCAATTGCACCCGCAAAAATTAAAAGTCCAGTTATTGTTAACCAAAGTTCGCTTCCAAAAGGAAGATGTCCTTTTGCAATTTCATTAAAGATAGTTTCGAATGTAAATGTTTTATAGGTTGCAAATAATATTAAGATACCTGAAAACATTCCTATATCACCAATACGGTTAACAATGAAGGCTTTCTTTGAAGCATCTGAAGCTGATTTCTTTTCAAACCAGAATCCGATTAATAAGTATGATGACAAACCTACCAATTCCCAAAAGATATACATCATCAACATATTATGGGTAAAGACGATACCTGTCATTGAGAATGTGAAAATACCTAAATAAGCAAAATACCTGTTATATCTTTTATCTCCGTGCATATAAACAATAGAGAATAAATGAACAAGCATACTTATTAAGGTAACGACGAAAATCATTATAACAGATAAGTTATCCACTATAATTCCTAAATCCCATTGGATTGGTCCTAATAAAGGAGTGTTGCCGAGGTTAACCCAAGTGAATTCTTTAACGATGTTGACATCAGGAAAATAGACGAGCTTTTGAACCATCAGAAATACTGAAGCTAAAAAAGCTAGAATGATAATCGAGACTTCAATAAGGTAAGCTTTTTTAATTTTCATACCTGCAAAAATTACGGCTGTAAACCCTAACAGAGGTAAGAAAAGAATTGCTATTGCCAGTTGTACTAGTTGTATATCAGTCATATCTTTTCTAATCTTTTAATGTATCAATTTCATCAACATTAACAGTTGAGAAGTTTTTATAAATGTTCAAAACAATTGCCAAAGCTATAGCTGCTTCAGCTGCAGCTAAAACTATAACGAACAAAGCATAAAGTTGTCCGTGGTTATAGTTATTGTATTTTCCAAATGCAATAAAGTTTATGTTTGCTGCATTCAGTATTAATTCTACACCCATCAAAACCATAATGGCGTTCTTTCTGGTGATGATACCAAAAAGTCCGAGGGAGAAGAGAATAGAACTAATAATTAAGTAATGTGTTAAACCTATTGTTATCATATTTCTTTCAACATTTATTTTCTTGCTAAAGAAGCTGCACCAACAAGTGCAATCAATAAAATTATTCCTAATAGTTCGAAAGCAATTACATACTCGTTCATTAAAGTATTACCTAATGAAGCTAAAGTAGTAGAAGGTATTGGATTATCGATTTGTATCCATTTTGTATTTGTTACGACAGCAATTAAGAAGCCGGCAAACAATCCGACTCCAATGGACGCAGGTAATAGCTGCATTGTGCCCGTTTTAATATCAACACTTGTAATTTTATTTGTAAGCATTACACCAAATAGAAGTATAATTACTATGCCACCTATGTAAACTACTAATTGGACTATAGCTACGAAGTCTGAACCTAATAGAACATATAAACCGGCAGCACCAAATAATGTTAGCATTAAGAAGAAGGCTGATTGAACTATATTTCTGATAGTAACTGTAAAGAAAGCAGATACGACAGTAACTGCCGCAAATAAATAAAATATTACATCATAAATTGTCATAATTATTTTGCCTCACTATTTTCTACTGGTGGTACAGGTTTGGCTTCAACTTTAGGGGCAACAGGTGCTGCTGCTTTTTGAGTAGCTTTTTCAGCTTCAAACTGTGCATAGTTTATTTTTTTCTGTTCTCTTTCTGGTTTAGTAAGATTAACAAAATCATAAACTAAATTTTCGCGCTCATATTCTGAAAATTCATACACATCTGTCATATAAATACATTCAGTTGGGCAGGGGAATACGCAAAGTTGACAGTAGCAGCATTTTGCAATATCAATATCAAACTTGGTTACCCATAAAGCTTTTTTCTTTCCTTGAGAAGTTTTTCCAAGGTCTTCACCCGGAATACTTTTAACAGTTTCAATAGATATACAGGAAACAGGGCAAGCTCTTGCACATTGATCGCAGCCAATACAATCTTCAATATTAACATAAAGCCTGTTTCTTTCTCTTTCAGGAAGTTGAGGTTTTACATCAGGATATTGAATTGTTACTGCAGGAACGAAAAGATGCTTGAAAGTAATTTTCATTCCAATAGCTATTGTTGATAATGCGCTATATATGTTTTTAAAATATTGTATCATATTATAATAGTGTTATTAGTCCGACAATAATCAAATTAACAAATGCGATTGGAATTAAATACTTCCAGCAAACAGCCATAAGCTGGTCAACTCTTAATCTTGGAAGAGTCCATCTTAACCACATTTGAACAAACACGAAGAATATTCCTTTTGCAGCAAACCAGAAAAATTGTTCAACTGGTACTAACCAGGATATTCCCAATAAATTTCCTAAATAACCAATAGGGGATTGATAGCCACCTAAAAAGATTGCTGTTACTATTGCAGATACAGCATACATATTTGCATATTCTGCTAAGAAGAACATTGCAAACTTAATTCCTGAATATTCAGTATGATAACCTGCAACTAGTTCTGATTCAGCTTCAGGGATATCAAAAGGAGTTCTGTTAACTTCAGCTAATGTACTTGTATACATTATAAGGAATGAACTAAACATAAAAGGTATTAAAAGAAATTTGCCAACTGATAAACCTGGACCACCAAGTATCAACCAATTCCAGAAATAACCAGTTTGCCATTCACTTAAAGTTGCTAGGTTTAAAGTTCCTGTAATCATAATAATAGATAATATTACAAGTACAGTTGGAATTTCGTAACTAATTATCTGCGCAGCTGACCTCATTGCACCTAATAAAGAGTATTTATTATTTGATGCCCATCCAGCCATTAAAATGCCAGCAACAACAATACTTGATGCAGCAATTATAAATAAAAGACCTAAGTCTAAATTGCTTCCTATATATGTGCTTGAAAAAGGTATTGCTGCAAAAGCTGCATAACTACCTGCAAATACTAAGAAGGGCGCAATATTAAATAATTTTTTGTCAGTATCACTAGCGACTATATCTTCTTTTTGCAGAAGCTTTAAAATGTCAGCGATAGTTTGAGTAGCACCATGCCATCCGGTTCTCATTGGCCCTAAACGATCCTGCATATGAGCAGAAACTTTTCTTTCCAACCAAACAGCAAATAATGCAAACAATAAAACAAAAGTAAGAGGTATAAAACTGCTAATGATTGCAGCTAATATTCCGCTTCCGGTTAGTTCTGCTAAATAATCGTATATCATCTATCTACCTCTCCAAGAACTATGTCTATACTTCCCAAAACAGCGATTACGTCTGCTATTAAGTGACCTTTACATAATTCGTTTATGACTTCAAGGTTAACAAAAGAAGGGCCTTTAACTTTTACTCTAAAAGGATTGGCTGCACCATTACTAATTATAAAATAGCCTAATTCTCCTCTAGGATTTTCAACTCTGCTATATAATTGACCTATAGGTGGTTTAATTCTCTTTGGTATTGCCGAAGTAACATCACCTTCTGGTAATGCTTCAAAAGCCTGTTCAATAATTTTAAGACTTTGTTCCATTTCAAGAACACGAACATAATAACGATCCCAACAATCACCTACAGTTCCAACTAAACCTTCACCAACAGGGATATCAAAATCAAATCTATCATAAATAGAATATGGATCATTTTTCCTTACATCCCATTTTAATCCTGAACCTCTTAATACCGGTCCAGATGTTCCGTAATTGATAGCTGTTTCTAAAGGTAGAACACCTACATTAGCACATCTTTCAATAAATATTTTGTTTCCAGTAAGAAGGTCATTTAATTCTTTTACCTTAGGTCTGAAATAGGGAATAAATTCTTTTGCATTACGAATGAAGTCAGGATGAAGATCGTGTGAAAGTCCACCAACCCACATATAGTTATAGAGCATTCTTGCTCCACAAACCATTTCAAAAAGACTAAGAATCATTTCTCTATCTCTAAAGCAGAATAGGAAAGGAGTCATAGCACCGATATCATTACCAAAAGTACCAAGTGCAACCAGGTGTGAAGCAATTCTTTGAAATTCAGCCATAATTACTCTAATGTACTCAACTCTTTCAGGAACTTGAATGCCAAGAAGCCTTTCTACAGCAACTACATAACCAAATTCATTTCCCATTGCTGCCAAATAATCCATTCTATCTGTATAAGGAATTATTTGAGGGTAGGTCATAGCTTCTGCATGTTTCTCAAAGCATCTGTGTAGATAACCTAAATGAGGAGTAACATTAATAATTAATTCACCTTCAAGTTTTAACTCCAACCTTAACACACCGTGTGTAGAAGGGTGTTGAGGTCCAAGATTTAAAACCATTTCTTCAGTTTTTAATGACATACTATATAATCTTCTTAATTTATTAACTATATATTAATATGGAATTTTCATTCCCTGGTAAAATTCAGGATTTTTGTAATCTTTTCTCAAAGGAAAACCAAATTCCCAATCATAAGGCATAAGTATTCTTCTTAAATCAGGGTGATTCAAGAAAATAATACCGAACATATCATAAGCTTCTCTTTCGTGCCAATCTGCTGATCTCCAAACTTCTTCAACAGAAACCACTTCAGGATTTTCTCTTGGAGTGGAAACTCTTAGAACTACTTTATGATTTAGTTGAGTTGATTCCAAATGATAATAAACGCTTAAAGTTCCACCGGTAATAATATCATTAGCCTTGGTTCCATTAGCATCATCAACACCTGATAAAAGCATAAGGTTATCGAATAAAAACTGCTCAGTATCTCTAAGGAAATAAGATATCTTATCAATCTCGAAAGGATTAACTAATATAAAAGGTTCAATATTAGCAGTGTTCAGTTCAATTATTGAATCACCAAATTTTTCTTTAAGTACTTGGAAAATTTCTTCTGTTTTCATGCTATTTTATTTAAGGGTTTATTTCTAATTTTTTCCTGTAACTTCATTAAACCTTCCAACAAAGCCTCAGGTCTTGGAGGACAACCGGGAACGTAAACATCAACCGGGATAACTCTATCAACTCCTTTTAAAACGTGATATCCATGTTCCCAGTAAGGACCACCGGAATTTGAACAGCTGCCCATTGAAATAACATATTTTGGATCAGGCATTTGTTCGTATAATCTTTTAATTCTTATAGCCATCTTTAAAGTAACGGTACCAGAAATAATAATAATATCAGCTTGACGGGGGGAAGCACGGGGGATAACTCCAAATCGGTCAAAATCGTAATGAGAAGCCGATGTAGCCATCATTTCGATAGCACAACATGCTAATCCAAATCCTACTTGCCATAAAGATGAAAGTCGTGACCAGTTAAGGAGATCTTCAGCTTTGGCAATTACTATATTACCATCTTCAAATTGTTTATCTAATAAACTACTCATATTATTATTACTTTTTATTTATGGAGCAACTTCTTCAGCTATGTTAATTTTTTCAATAATTTTGTGTTTTTTTATGGTAGGAGGAACAATTTTAGGTCTTGCCCATTCTAAATCGCCTTTTCTCCATTCGTAAGCCATACCCAAACCAAGAAGAATTAAGAAAATAGCACCCGGTAAGAATCCAGCCATTCCATATTGCTTATATACTAAAGCCCATGGAATAAGTAAAACAACTTCAACATCAAAAATTAAAAATATTAAGGCAACTACATAGAAGCGGATATTAAACTTTACCCAAGGTGAGCCTTCCGGGTTTTCTCCGCATTCGTAGGTTAATAATTTTTCCTTAGTAGGTCTAGCTGGTCTTATTAATTTTGCTACAAAAATTAACATTCCAACTAAAAATACTGACGTAAGAAGGAATACGAAAATTTTACCAAATTCTGTTAACATAAAGCTTTAAATTATTGTTATTTCCTAACTTAATAAATTTTTGTAATAGATGTCAAAGATTTACTAAGTTTTTCTTATTATTTTAATTTCTTTTAAAAAAAAGTAAAGACTTTTTACTTTTTCAATTTATATGCCAACCAAATCCTGCTTTTATCAACTTATTGAAAGTTTTATTTTTATAAATGTTTTCAATATTTAGATATGTATAATTCATGTTCTCATAAAAGAGAATACATAATAAATTTTGATTAAATAATCCACAATTTTATTTATCAGACAGGATAAAAAAAAGGGGAATATTTTTGTAATTACAAATATATTCCCTATTTTTTAATAAAATTGAAAAGAATAAAGAAGTTTAATCCAGAATAACCTTTCCATCAAAAACTACTTTTTCAACCTTCACATCTTTGATTTTTTCTGGCGCTATTGTCAGAATATCCTCACTTAATACTACAAAATCAGCAAGTTTACCAACCTCAATAGAACCCTTTATATTTTCTTCAAAGGATGCATAAGCATTATTAATTGTATAACATCTAATAGCATCTTCAACAGATATTTTTTCTTCAGGAATCCATCCATCTGGATTTTTACCATCAAGAGTTCTTCTGGTTACTGCGGCATAAATCCCTAATAATGGATTAAGAGGAGCAACTGTCCAATCACTACCAAAACATAAAACTGCACCACTATTCAATAATGATTTAAATGGATAAGCATCTTTCAATCTATCCTTGCCAATTCTTTTTTCAGCCCATACTCCATCATCAATGCAATGATATGGCTGCATTGAAGCAATTACACCTAATTGCTTGAATCTTGGGATATCAGAAGCATTTAAATGCTGAGCATGTTCAATTCTAAATCTTCTATCCCACTTAGGATTTGTCTTAATTATTTCTTCATACAAGTTAAGCATATAATTATTAGCTCTATCTCCAATGGCATGAACACATATTTGAAGTTTATCTTTATCAGCAGCTAATGACCATTCTCTTAACTCACCATTGGTCACAATATCCATAGGCAGACCTGTTGTAGTTGTATCCTGAGCATAAGGCTTAAAGAACCAGGCAGTACTTGAACCTAAACTGCCATCAGCAAAGGCTTTTAATGACCCAATTTTTAATATATCATTTCCCGTTATACCATTTTTATCTACATCTTTAAAAGCTGAAATAGGATATCGTGTATATATCCTGCAAGTAAGTTTATTTTCTTTTTCTAACTTTCGATATGTTTCTAAATCTTTTGAATAAGTTATATCCTGAACACTTGTAACTCCAAGTTGTCTTGCATGTTCAAGTGCAACTAAAGCCGCCTTATAATACTCTTCATCGGTTGATTCTGGTATTATCGAATATACTAATGACATTGCATTATCTTTTAATATGCCTGTTGGTTCACCAGTTTTAGGATCTTTAACAATTAAGCCACCTTCAGGACTTTTAGTATCCTTAGTTATACCAGCTAATTTTAATGCATATGAATTTGCAAGAGCCATATGTCCATCAAATCTATCTACAAATACAGGTGTAGTTGGAGTAACATCATCAATCATTTCTTTTGTAGGAAGGTCCTTCTTTTCCCAAGCTTCATGATCCCAGTTTCCACTTGTAATCCATTTACCTGGATATTTTTCAGCATAATCTTTTATTATCTGTTTAAATTCAGAAGTTGATTTTGCAACTCGAAGATTAATTCCTTGAAGATAAAATCCTCCTGAAATAAAGTGAACGTGGTTATCAATAAACCCTGGAAGCATCAACTTCCCTTTTAAATCTACTACTTCAGTATTTTTGTCAATGAAGGATTTAGCATCATTATTATTTCCGGTGAAAACTATTTTATTCCCTTCAATAACAACAGTTTCAACAAGGGGCTGCTTTTCATTAACAGTATATATTTTACCATTAATAAATGCTTTTTTGTTTTGAGCATTTCCATTAAACATAATCATTCCCATTAAAATAAGTAAAAGAAGAGTTCTCATTGATTAGCCTTTTGTTTTAGTAAGTAATTAAAAGATAATTAGTACTTGCAAAAAAATAAATAAAAATATTTAGATAAAGAAGAAGTTTTTATTTAATTAATAATATATAATAAATCATTTAATACAATCAGATTATAAAGAATTTTGTAATTTAATATTTATTTAATACATTCTAATACCAAATTAATTTATAACTAAACCAGTTTTTGCTTATGAATCTCGACGTAATAGTTTTTGCCGCCCATCCTGATGATGCAGAATTATCAATGGGCGGCACAATTGCAAAGCTATCCAGGAATGGATGCAAAGTTGGACTTATTGACCTTACTAAAGGAGAACTAGGTACAAGGGGTACCCCGGAAACAAGACAAAAGGAAGCCTTTCAAGCAGCAATCATTCTAAAATCTTCAGTTAGAGAAAATCTTGGTATTCCTGATGGGAACTTAAAAAGGAATAAAGAAAATTTAATGAAGATTGTTATGTGCATAAGGAAATATAAACCAAAAATTATTTTTGCACCTTATGTAAATGATAGACATCCTGACCATATTCATGCAAGCAGATTAGTCAAGCAAGCTTTTTTTTCTTCGGGTTTAGCTAAGATTAAGACCTTTGACAAAGAAGTGGCTCAAGAACATTATAGACCTAAAAAACTCTACTATTATATGCAGACGTATACTTTTGACCCCACTTTCATTGTTGATATTACAGACACATTTGAAGATAAAATGAAAGCAGTTTATGCTTACTCTTCACAATTCTATGATCCAAAAAGCAAAGAACCTGAGACTTTTATAAGCAGTCCGGAATTTATAAATTATGTAGAATCAAGAGCTTACTTTTATGGTTTTCAAATTGGGAAAAAGATGGGGGAGCCTTTTTATTGTGAAGAAAAATTAGAAATAGATATTACGGATATATTAAAAAAGATGTAGGTTTTTTGTAACCTACATCTTTATCTATTATTTGAGGATAATATTTATTTTGGATTATTTTTATCTCCAAAAATACTTCCTATTCCTCCTTGGCCAATCCAATTAGGAATTTGACTTGCATTGTCCTTCAAGAAATTTGCAACTTTTTCTGCAGTATTTTTATCTACACCAACTTTAGATACTAATTGATTTACTAGCTCGTTCATATTATATCTCCTATTATTTGTATTTAGCTATGAATACTTACTTAAATAATATTCATAATTTTACATTACTTTACATCTTTATCTACATCTAAATTTCTATTAACCGGTTCATCGTGTGGATTTGTTTTATTTATTTTCTTGTCAGAATCCGTTTGATTCTTCTTAGTTGAATTATCATTTTCATTTTCATCTAAATCCTTACTTTCCCTATCCTTTCTCGGTTCAGTATTCTTATCTACATCAGTTCTATCTTGACGAGTTTCATTTTCAATTCTCAGGTTTTTATCGATACTTGTACCAGTATTTCCATATCTAACACGCATATCACTCCACCAACTATCTCTGATTGATGACCAGTTATTTCTTTGATTTTCATTAAGGATCTGATCTATTCTATCATTGGCTCTGGAAGAAGCAACATCAAAAGCTCCAGGGTCAGAAGAAGTAGAAATATCTTTTTGATAATTCCAGAATATTTCATTCAGACTTTCCTGTTGATCAGGAGTTAAACTTAATCTAGTGGATAAATCTCTACTCATATCCTGAGCATTACTTCGAGATTGTGTAGCAAACTGTTCTATTTGCCTTGATGTTTCTGTACTTTCTGTAGATATTCTATTTGTATCTTGAGCATACATATTTATAGATAATAAGCAAATTATTATTATACATGCATAAAAACTTAATTTTTTCATAGGTATATCTCCTATATAATTTTAGATTAATTATCAATCATATTTGACAAATAAACTAACAAATAAATTAAGGTCAAATCGTTTTTAGACTTGTGTGAGATATAAAAAGGGTATATTAAAAGGTATTGAAGTTGCGTTTTTGATTAAAAACAATTCATATTTTAAATGGAATAAATATTGTTACAAAATCACAAATTATTAATTTTGGTTAATTACTTTAGGTTTAAATTAAAGGAAGTTTAATGAAGATTAAAAATATTATGGTTGTAGAAGATGAGAATATTATAGCCATGGATATTAAATTCAGGTTAAAATCCTTAGGCTATAATATACCGGCAGTCGTACCCAGTGGTGAAGAGGCTATTGAAACAGCCGGAAGGTTAAAACCAGACCTAATTTTGATGGATATTCTTCTTAGAGGTGAGATGGATGGTGTTGAGGCGGCTGAGTATATTTTAAAAGAAAATCATATTCCCGTTATTTTCCTGACATCTTTTTCAGATGCTCAAACCTTAAAACTTGCTCATGATGCTTCACCTTTTGGTTATTTAATAAAGCCTTTAAATGAAGATGAATTAAAATCTAAACTTGATGCGATGAAATTAAATTGATTTTTATTATTACTATTAAAACTAAAAAAGCCATTGTCAGAAAGACAATGGCTTTTTATTTAGAGGCAACAAAAACTTACTTTATTTAACTGCTACTTCCTTATTTAAGTTTTTTAACCATTGGGTTTTCATTATATCAAATTTAGCTTTCTGTTTATCATCAAGAATTTTAGCAACCTTTATTTCAATATCGCTTATTGCTTCATTATTTTTATCTTCAGAATTTAATTTTGTAAGCGATTCATTAATAATATTTTTTACCTGAGCTGTTTGTTCATTCGATAGAAGAACTTTAACTTTTAATCTTTCAGCATATTTATCAACAGTTTCTTTTTCATTATTTTGAGCTAATATATTGGTAAAACTAATTGCTATGAATAAAGCCAATACATACAAAAATGTTTTTTTCATCTTTTTACCTTTTCTATTCCTTCCATAAAAATCTAATCAAACTTTAAAGTATAATTCATGTTTTTAAGCAATCTTTATCTTTTAACTAAAAACTGTGACTTATAGTTCCATCGTGTAAACAACTTTAGCAGCGAAAAATTACCTGAAAATAATTTTATTATTATGCTTAATTTGACTAATTTTGTTATTCGATTTTTTTTATTAAAATGCAGTTTAAATAGTTTAAGAGCTTAAAAGGAGAAAAATGGCGATTCGCTCTAAAGTTAAAAGAATAGGTATTTTGACCGGTGGTGGTGATTGCCCCGGACTTAATGCTGTTATTAGAGGTGTAACGAAACCGGCACAAGATTATGGAATGTCAGTTTTAGGAATTATTGATGGATTTGAAGGTTTAGTTGAAGGTCGTGCAAGAGAATTAACCAATGAAGATGTTTCAGGAATTTTAGCAAGAGGAGGAACTATCCTGGGTTCTTCCAATAAAGGAGACCCTTACCATTGGCCTGTTAAAAAGGATGGTAAAATTGAAATAGTTGATAAATCAGCAGCAGCTATTAGAAATTATGAAGCCTGGAATCTTGATGCACTTATAGCAATAGGTGGTGATGGCACAATGCATATCTGCAAAAAATTAGGCGAGATGGGAATGAATATGATAGGTGTTCCCAAAACAATTGATAATGATTTAGATGCAACTGATTTGACATTCGGCCATGATTCAGCAGTATATGTTGTATCCGAAGCATTAGACAGATTACATACAACTGCATCATCTCATCATAGAGTTATTGTAGTTGAAGTAATGGGAAGATATGCCGGATGGATTGCTCTTAATGGAGGATTAGCCGGTGGTGCAGATATTATTTTAATTCCTGAAATACCGTTTTCCTGGGATAAGATATATGAAAAAATTCTTCAGAGAGAATTGATGGGAAAGAAGTTCAGTTTAGTATGCGTGGCTGAAGGTGCGAAAGCATTAGATGGAAAGATGGTTATAAAGGGTGAAGATATAAAGAGACACGATCCTGTTCAGTTAGGTGGTATTGGAGAGTTAGTGGCTGCAAATATTGAAACATATGCAGAAAGAGAAACCAGAGTAACAGTATTAGGCCACTTACAAAGAGGCGGCAGTCCAACACCATACGATAGAATACTTTCCACTAAATTCGGATACTTTGCAATAGATTTGGCTGCAAATAGAAAATTTGGAAGAATGGTAGCATTAAAAGGTGCAGATATCAAGAATGTTAGAATAGAGGATGCAATTGCAAGACAAAAGTTAGTAAAACAAGATACACAAGCATTACAGACAGCTAAAGCAATTGGAATATCATTTGGTGAACCGGAAAAATAAAAAATATTTTTTATTTTGTTCAAAGTGTTATTGATTTTATAATAATGATAGTATATATTTGACAATCTTTTTTGAAGAAATTTTGAAAAGAAAACGGGGTCGTAGTTCAGTTGGTTAGAACGCCTGCCTGTCACGCAGGAGGTCGCGAGTTCGAGTCTCGTCGGCCCCGCAAAAAAACCTCTCAGAAATGAGAGGTTTTTTAATTTTAAATGAACAATATTAATGAAATTTTGTTGCATGAGGTCGTCCCGAAGGTATTCGGGAAGTCTCGCCTGCCCTGTTGAGCCAAGCGAATCGGGGTCGGCCCCGCACCCATAAGAGCCTGTAAGTTAAAGACTTACAGGCTTTGTTGTTTTAAACCGTGTAGTAAAAATTCTTTAGATTCTTCTGAATTTTACACCTATCATATAGCTTGTGGCTCGGCTTCTTTATTTAATTTTATTAGCAAAGGGGATAATTTGCTGAATCCTTTTACTATTAATAAAACTCCAAGTGAAAACTCAAATAAGGCCACGGGAATTGCGAACAGTAGTGTTAATGAATCCCTCGGACCAATTAAACCAAAAAGCACAGATATATTACTCGCAACAAGTATCGGGGCTCCAACAATTCCGATTAATGCAAGTGCCCGGGGCACTAAGCGGGATTTATACAAAAGGTAACCTAATAGAAGATCATCAATAGCTGGTATTAAGCCTTGTCCTACATAGAATATGCGGTCATACATACTTACAAGCGCCTTGGCGGTATAGATGGCTGGCGCACCAGCTCCCGACTGACGCAAGGAGACAATTGAAAGAAGGAATGCAGCACCGGCGAAAATAGTTGCCGCTTCCAAAACCCTGGCGCCTACAAGTCCTAATGCAACGCTTCCATTCTGTCTCTTAAGTATCGGATAAAGTGCAACCGCGGTGCCTATCCCCGCTAAACCAACAATGAGTTCAAGGATTACACCAATAAAGACATTTGTATCTGGACCTGGACCAAGAATATAATTCGGATCATGAACAGGAACGTAAAGTGATAAAGTCGGAATTGAAATGAATGTCAGCAAATATAAAATGCCAGCTGTAAGAGAAATCTTACGCGATGAATCATCGAACTTATGATTAACGGACATATGTGTTTATCCTATATTGAATTATTATTTTGCATCCATCCGGTACAGAGATGTTTTAGAAGATTTAATTACTAAAAGGAATACTGGCGAAAGCTATAAGGGTCAAAGCTATAAGGGTCACCAACGAAAATGTCATCAGATAATGTGTTGATGAACGAAAAAAATATTAATGTGTTGATGACTGCATATTTTTTATTTAATAAACATAAGAACGGAGTAAAAGCAGCAAAGTGTTCAGGAACATGTGTCAAACAATAATGTGAGATGAACAATCAAGGAAAGAATATGAAAAAGAAAATTACATAATATATTAGAGATGGAAGAGAGACAAGTACGAAGAAAAAGTATAATGAACTAGATAATAATACATCGAAATGTCCGTACGAGAAGAAAAGCTATTAGAATATTAAGTCGGCAAGTATAAACCTGTAGGCTTGTTATTTATTTAAGTTTACTAACTCGTCTTTGAGAAGTTTTGTTGATAGTTTAGTATAGCAAATCATTGTTGTTTTATGTTTGAATGTCCCACTAATTGACACTTATCGGTACACCTGCTTCCTGGCTTATCGGACTGAAAGTTCTAAGATTATAACCTGTACCTGAAAGACCTAATTTGTATATGTTAATCAAAGAAATACTATATTTTCAGGTGTAAAACATTTCTTTATAAAATCATTATAAAAACATCTTACCTTTTAACAGCATCTTTATAAACAGTTGAATAATTTTGAATAATTAATTTAAGATTTAAAATGTTTGAAGATGTTTTATTGATTATTTCCATTGTACTTCTTGCATATCTTATATTTTCTCTATTTAAACCCGAAAGGTTCTAAGGAGATATTAAGATGAATTATTTTTTGGATGTTTTACAGTTTCTATTATTTCTTGTGGTTTTAACTTCATTATCTTTTTTAATTGGAGGTTATTTCTACAAAGTTATTAAAGATGAAAAAAACTTACTTAGTTTATTTGTGAGACCTTTTGAAACGTTTATCTATAAGTTCTTAAAAATAAACATGAATGAAGAGATGAAATGGAAGACATATTTATTTTCTATAATGATTTTTAGTTTCTTTAGTTTCATTGTAGTTTTAGTTATCCAACTATTCCAAAACTCATTACCTTTAAATCCTGAAAAATTACCTAACGTTGAGTTTTTTCTTGCATTTAATACAGCTATTAGCTTTATGACAAATACTAATTGGCAGTCTTATTCGGGTGAAACCACTTTAAGTTATTTTACTCAGATGATTGCTCTTACTGTTCAGAATTTTGTAAGCGCAGGAGTTGGGATAAGTGTATTACTTGCACTTGCAAGAGCAATTGCAATTAGAAAAGGCAGCAGTCTGGGGAATTTTTGGACTGATTTAACAAAAACAATTTTATATCTACTTTTACCTCTATCTTTTATTTTATCTATATTGCTAATTAGTCAGGGAGTTGTGCAAACTTTTTCTCCTTACATTATTGCTCATACATTAGAAGGTTCCAAACAAATAATACCTTTAGGTCCGGCAGCTTCTCAAATTGCCATTAAACAACTCGGAACAAATGGTGGAGGTTTTTTCGGAGTTAACAGTGCTTTCCCATTTGAAAATCCAACACCATTTTCAAATTTTCTTCAAGTTTTTTCTATTTTATTAATCCCGGCATCTTTAGTATTTACTTATGGAAAAATTATTGGCAACAAAAAGCACGCATGGACAATTTATTCTGTAATGATTTTTGTATTTATAAGTGGGGTTATAATTTCTTACTGGTCAGAACTATCAGCTGGTTCATCTTTCCAAACAACACAAATGCTTGAAGGAAAAGAAGTCCGTTTTGGAATTTTTAATAGCACTTTATGGTCTGTTGCTACAACTGTAGCATCAAATGGAAGTGTTAATTCAATGCATAGTAGTTTATCACCTATTGCCGGTTTTGTAGCAATGTTAAATATGCAGCTTGGTGAAATAATATTTGGTGGTGTTGGTTCCGGTATGTATGGAATGTTTTTATTTATACTTCTAACTGTTTTTATATCGGGATTAATGGTCGGTAGAACACCGGAATATTTTGGTAAGAAGATTGAATCCTTTGAAATAAAGGGAGCGATAGTTGGTATTTTAATTCCTTGCATTTTGATTCTAACCTTAACTGCAATAGGAGTTACAAATAAGGAAGGACTATCAAGCACCTTGAACAAAGGCCCTCATGCCTTTTCAGAAATTCTTTATGCTTTTACATCGGGTGCTGCAAATAACGGAAGTGCTTTTTCAGGTTTAAATGCAAATACTATTTTTTATAATGTATTAATTGTCTTAGCAATGCTGATAGGAAGATTTGGTGTTATCATTCCTGTACTTGCAATAGCAGGGAACTTAGTAAAGAAAAACATTGCCCCTGAAACAGCAGGAACTCTAAAAACTGATAATACTCTCTTTGCTTTTCTTCTATTGTCAATAATACTAGTTGTTGGAGCATTAACATTCTTTCCTGCTTTATCATTAGGTCCCATTTTAGAACAATTATTAGTTAATCAAGGAATAACTTTTTAAACTTAATTTATTATGAGTACTAAACACGAAATACCTTTGTTTGATAAAAAGATAATTCTTGATGCATTAAAATATTCCTTTAAAAAGTTAAATCCTTTTTATCTCATTAAGAATCCTGTAATGTTTATTGTTGAAATTGGCGCACTTTTAACAACAATAACATTTATATTGGATTTACTTGAAAATCATTATTCATCATTTGAACTTCAAATTACAATCTGGTTATGGTTTACTGTTTTTTTTGCAAACTTTGCAGAAGCAATTGCTGAAGGGAGAGGGAAAGCGCAAAGTGAAAATTTAAGAAAATCCAGAGTTAGTACAATTGCAAGAAAAATAATTAATGATAAGGAAGAAAAAGTATCAGCATTAGAATTAAGAGCAGGAGATTTAGTTGTATGCGAAACAGGTGATTTAATTCCAGCAGATGGAGAAGTTGTTGAAGGAATTTCTAGTGTTGATGAGTCAGCAATTACTGGTGAATCAGCTCCTGTTATTCGTGAAAGTGGAGGAGACAGAAGTGCTGTAACCGGTGGAACGAAAGTTTTAAGTGATAAAATCATAGTAAAAATTACTTCAAATCCGGGTGAAACTTTTATTGATAAAATGATTTCTTTGGTTGAAGGAGCTAAACGTAAAAAAACTCCTAATGAGATTGCATTATCAATTTTGCTTTCAGGTTTGTCCATTGTTTTTTTAATTGTAGTAGTCACTTTAAAATCTTACTTCAAATTTTATCAAATTACACTTGACCAGGATATTAGTGCTGTTTCTATACCTATATTAATTGCTCTTCTTGTTTGTTTAATCCCAACAACAATTGGTGGATTGCTAAGTGCTATTGGTATCAGCGGAATGGATAGACTGCTTAAACATAATGTAATAGCTATGAGTGGAAGAGCGGTTGAAGCCGCTGGAGATATCGATGTTTTATTATTAGATAAAACCGGAACAATTACTTTAGGTAATAGAATGGCAACAGAATTTGTTCCTACGCAGGAATTTGATGAAGCTTATCTTGCTGATGTTGCTCAACTTGCTTCACTTTCAGATGAAACACCTGAAGGTAGGTCAATTGTTGTTCTTGCAAAAGAGAAATTTGGAATTCGTGAAAGACATATTAACGAAATGAATGCTCAATTTATTGAATTCAGCGCAAAAACTCAGATGAGCGGAGTAAATATTTTATCAAGCAATGGAATGCCTGAAAGGATTATTCGTAAAGGTTCGATAGATGCAATTAAAAATTATATCTCTAACGATTCTAATTCAAACATTTTAATACAATCAGATTATTTATTTACTCAAATGATTGGAGTGGATATTGCAATGTCTGGTGGAACTCCGCTTGTTGTTGTTGAGAATAAAAAAATAATTGGACTTATTCAGCTTAAAGATGTTGTTAAGGGAGGCATTAAGGAACGTTTTGAGCAGCTCAGAAAAATGGGAATAAAGAGTATTATGATAACCGGTGATAATAGATTGACTGCAACGGCAATTGCTGCAGAAGCAGGAGTTGATGATTTTATTGCGGAAGCTAGACCGGAAGACAAATTATTCAAAATAAGAGAAGAACAAGCTAATGGTAAGATGGTGGGTATGATAGGAGATGGAACAAATGATGCACCTGCTCTTGCTCAGGCTGATGTTGGAATAGCAATGAATAGTGGAACTCAGGCTGCACGTGAAGCAGGAAATATGATTGACTTGGATAGCAGCCCAACAAAACTTATTGAAGTTGTTGAAATAGGTAAACAGTTATTAATGACTCGTGGTGCGTTAACTACTTTTAGTATTGCAAATGATGTAGCTAAATATTTTGCTATAATACCTGCACTTGCTGTTTCACTATTTGCCACGAACAAACTAAACGGGCCTTTAACAATTCTAAATATTATGAATCTTGCTTCACCGCAAAGTGCAATTTTAAGTGCAATAATATTTAACGCTTTAATAATTATCGTTTTAATTCCACTTGCGTTAAAAGGTATTAAATATAAACCTGAAGGTGCAGTTACAATATTAAAAAGGAACATACTTTTCTATGGTGTTGGAGGATTGATTGTTCCTTTTATAGGAATAAAACTAATTGATATAATAGTAACATTCTTAGAGTTAGTATAAAATGAAGACAATAATTAAATCGTTTTTGATGCTATTGTTATTAACAATATTAACCGGGATAGTATATCCTGTTGCAATTACTGTTATTGGACAATTATTATTTCCTTCTAAAGCAAATGGATCTTTAATTATAAAAAATCATAAGATTATCGGTTCAGAATTATTAGGGCAAAGTTTTACTGATAGCATTTATTTCCATTCACGTCCATCAGTAATAAATTATAATCCTCTTCCATCAGGTGCAAGTAATCTTGGCTTATCAAGTTCTTTACTGAAAGAACAGGTTAATAGTAGAAAATTCAATTTTACATTAAAAAATTTATTACCTGATACTACTTTGATTCCAGCAGAAATGATTTTTGCATCAGCGAGTGGAGTGGATCCACATATATCCGTAGAATCTGCAAAACTTCAAGTAAACAGAATTCTACAGTCAAGAGATATTCCTAACAACAAAGCAGAATTTCTTTTTTCACTTATTGATTCTCTTACAGAATATCCTCAGTTTTGGGTGTTAGGAAATAAAGGCGTAAATGTATTGTTGTTGAATTTGAAATTAGATAAAGAATATAAAAAATGGATAATTCAGAATTAACAAGGCCTGATCCGGAAATACTTTTAAGAAATCTTCTCGATAAAGAAGATAAAAGTACAAAAGGAAAATTAAAAATTTTCTTTGGTATGTGCGCAGGGGTGGGAAAAACTTATTCGATGCTTGAAGCCGCTCATAATGCTAAAGCTAAAGGGATTGATGTTGTTATTGGAATTGTTGAAACACATAAAAGATTGGAAACTGAAGAGTTAGTAGAAGGATTAGAAATAATTCCTCTTAAAGGGATAATATATAGAGACTCACCCTTTAAAGAAATGGATATTGAAGCAATATTAAAACGTAAGCCCTCTTTAGTTTTAGTTGATGAATTAGCACATACAAATATTCCGGGAAGCAAATACGTAAAAAGATTTCAAGACGTTTTAGAACTTTTAGATAATGGAATAGATGTTTACACAACTCTTAATGTACAACATATTGAAAGTAGACTTGAGATAGTTAAAAAAATAACCGGTACAACTATTAGGGAAACCATACCTGATTCAATACTGGAAAGAACTAATGAAATAGAACTTATAGATATAACTCCTGAAGAACTTCTTAAAAGATTATCAGAAGGTAAAGTTTATACTTCTGAAAGTTCACGACAAGCTATTGAGAATTTTTTCCGTAAAGGAAATCTTACTGCTTTAAGAGAGATGGCATTAAGAATAACAGCAGAAAAAGTTGATAAAGACCTAAGAGATTATAAATCAGATAAAAATATATTGGATGTTTGGAAATCCGGGCAAAGGTTAATGTGTGCTGTTGCTGCTTCTCCTTATTCTGCAGAACTAATACGATGGACAAGAAGGCTTGCATATTCATTAGAGGCACCTTGGATTGCAGTATATGTTGAAACTGATCAGAAAATTTCTGAGACAAATAAAAAGATTTTACTTAAAAACATAAAACTAGTAAAAGATCTTGGTGGTGAATTTGTCACTACTCAGGATGTTGATATCATTTCTGCCCTGATTAGGGTTGCTAAAGAATATAATATTAGTCAAATAATTATTGGGAAATCGCGTAGACAAAAAATACTTAAACTTTTTTCAATAAATGATTTTACTAATAAATTGATTAAAGAAAGTGGCGATATTGATGTTTATGTTGTTGGAGGCGACCCACTTGAAAAGAAGAATATATTTGAATATTTCAAAGCAAGAACCCATTCCTCCTTTAATAAATATTTTTATTCTTCATTGATAGTAGGAATTCTAACCCTTATAGTATTTATTTTCAAGAAGGAAATTGATTATAAAGTAGTTTCAATGTTGTACTTGCTTCTAATTACATTACTCCCAATTTTCAAGTTAGGTGTGGGACCAGTATTGTTTGCAGCACTTTTAAGTGCATTAGGATGGAACTTCTTTTTTATTCCTCCTTATTATACTTTTCATATAGAAGCTACAAATGATATTTTTATGTTCATATTATTTTTTATTGTAGCATCTGTTTCAGGTTACCTTTCTACAAAAGTAAGAACACAACAGGCACTATTAAGGGTAAAGGAAAATAGAGTTTCAATACTGTACAATTTATCCAGAAGGTTAAATGGGGCTCTTAATATTAATGACATTTCTGAGATTATGGTTGATGAGCTTAATAAAACTTTTTCTGCTGGGATAGTAATTCTTTTTGCAGAATCAGAAAAGAAACTAAAATCAAAAACACATCCAGCCAGTACATTTGAGGTGAATGATTATGAATGGTTATATGCTCAAATGGCATTTTCATTAAAACAAACAACAGGAAGGTTTACAGATACTTTGCCAAATGCGCTTGCAACTTATTACCCCATAAAAACAAAAAGTGGTGTATTGGGTGTTATTGGATTGAGACTTAATGAGGACCAGGCACTTGCTTTTGATAAACAGGATTTATTAATTGATATTATTGAGCAGTTCAGCAAAACTCTCGAACGTGAATATTTGGATGTTCTTGCAAAACAATCTTTAATTGCCACCGAATCAGAAAAACTTTATAAAACTTTATTCAATTCTATTTCTCATGAACTTAAAACCCCTATTACAACAATCATTGGTGCAATTAGCTTTTTTAATGATTCCAGGATGATTGAGAATAAAGAAGCCCTTTCAAAGATAATAAAGGAAATTGATATTGCAGCCGAGAGGTTGAATAGACTTGTAGAAAATTTAATGGACATGGCAAGATTAGAATCTGGAAATATAGGTTTAAAATTAAGTTGGAATTCTATTACAGATTTAATTCGCTCAGCATTAGACAATATTCAACTTGAGAATATGAATCATACTATTGTAAATAAAATTTCTGAGGATGTTATATTAAAATTTGATTTCGCATTGTTAAAGCAAGCTATAATAAATGTTTTACACAATGCACTAGTTTATACTCCTGATGGATGTGAAATAACAATTGAAGGAATTCAGCAAAACTTTAATTACATTCTGACAATATCTGATAATGGTAAAGGGTTTAAAGAAGAGGAAGCAAGTAAATTGTTTGATAAATTTTTCCGAATTCCCGGAACTAAACCAGGTGGTTCAGGATTAGGTTTATCTATAGCAAAAGGTTTTATTGAAGCACACGGAGGCACCATTACTGCGGGAAATAGAAAATCAGGTGGGGCTATTTTTACTATATTATTGCCTTTGAAAGAAAAGGAAAATTTGTAATGTCAATTAAGCATACAATAATAATAATAGACGATGAACCACAAATAAGAAAGGTTCTTAAAATTGCCTTAGAATCTGAAGATTATAAAGTTATAGAATCAGAAAATGGTAAAGATGGCATTATCCAGGTTGCAACAAATCATCCTCAGCTTGTTATACTTGATCTCGGATTGCCTGATAAAGATGGATTTTCTGTTTTGAAAGAATTAAGAACTTGGAGCAAAATTCCGGTTATAATTTTATCTGTAAAAAATTCTGAAGAAGATATTGTAAAAGCACTAGATTATGGAGCAGATGATTACCTGACAAAACCTTTCAATACATCTGAATTACTGGCAAGAATAAGAGCTAACATACGCAGGTCTTTTCAGGCTGAAGAAAACAATATTATTACAAATGGCAATCTTATTATTGATTTAGCTTTAAGGTTAGTCAAAAAAAGTAATGAAGAACTAAAATTAACTAATACTGAGTATCTGCTTTTAGTTCTCTTAGCAAGTAATATGGATAAGGTTCTTACTCAAAGATATATACTTAAAGAAATATGGGGACCAAGCGCTGTTGAAAATTCACAGTACCTTAGAGTTTTTATAGGTCAGCTTCGAAAAAAAATTGAAGATGATTATTCTAATCCTAAATACATAATAACAGAATCCGGAGTAGGATACAGGTTTGTAAGACAAAATTAAAAATTAGTAGCTTATAAGTTATTGAAGTTCTTAATTCATCCTTAATTAATTTGGTTGATAACTTAATAGTAAGTCATCGTAGTTTTTATGTTCGAATGTCCCACGAGCGGGGAAGTGACACTTATTGGTATGCCTGCCTCATGGCTTCTCGATATAAAGTCTTTCCTGAAAGTTCTAAGATTGTAACCTTTACCTGATAGCCCTATTTTTTCATGTCTGCTTATAAATTTTAAATACATTTCATTGTATGTTTATCTCAAGTTAAGGGTCCATGTCATTTAGAAATTTTAACTCCTATGGGTAATTAAAAAACTTTAGTTTTTAATTTCATTTTATGTTTTAAAGCCTAAACAATTTAATAGGATCTCTAGCACCTTTTTCGCATTGTGAGCTGACTTAAAAACACAAATAACAAAACTTTATTTGCTACATTAAAAGATTGTACAAGAATGTAAATTTGCTAAGAAACTATGAATAGGAGAAGTTATGATAATTAAAAAAGGTTCATTTAAGCGCATATCCTGGGGGGCTGTTTTTGCCGGTGTACTAATTGCTCTGGTAGTCCAAATGCTTCTAAGCTTATTGGGATTAGCAATAGGACTTGGAACTATCGATCCAATGACAGAAAATAATCCTTTTACAGGGCTTGCAACAGGAGCCTTAATATGGTGGGTTGTTAGTATGCTTATTTCGCTTTTTATAGGCGGGTTAGCATCAGGAAGATTATCTGGAATATTAACCTCATTTGACCGTGCTATTCACGGATTCCTCACCTTCAGTGTTTATGCATTGGTATCATTTTATTTACTTACAACCGCTGTTGGTGGTATAATAAGTGGCGTAGGAAGTATTGTCGGTCAGACATTGTCCCTTGCCGGCAAAGGAATTTCAGCAATAACACCTGAAGTTTCTGAAGCTGTTGCTAAAGAATTAAAGGAAAGTGGAGTTAATCTTGAAAACATCAAAGAAGAAGCAAAACAAACTTTACGTGAAACAGGTAAGCCTGAATTACAGCCTGAAAATCTTAAAAAGCGTGCTCAGAATTCAGGAGACTCACTTCAAAAGTCTGCTAGTGATCCGAAATCAGTTGACAATATTATAGATAATCTATTCGCTGAAGGTAAAGATGTTGTTAATGAAGTTGATAAAGAAGCAGCTGTAAATGTTGTTATGAAAAGGACAGGTAAATCACGCCAGGAATCAGAACAAATTGTAGATAAATGGATTGCTAGTTACCATAATGCTAAACAGGAATTTGATACTTTGAAAGTTAAAGCTGAACACCAGGCAAGAGAAACAGGTGATGCTGTTGCTTCAGGTGCATCTAAAGCTTCATGGTTTGCATTTTTTGGTTTAGTTCTTGGTGCTGCCGCTGCAAGCGCAGGTGCCAGTACAGGAAAACCCAGACGTCGTGATGTTGTTGTAGATTCAAATGTGGAAACACGGACTGATTCTGATGTAAGATTATAAAACTTAATAATGAAGACTCAGCATTTACTGAGTCTTTATTATTAAATACTGATGTATTTAAAACCATTCTGATAACTTGCAAACCTCCAATCTATATTTACCTAATAAAGTTTTCTAATCCGGCTCTTTCCGAAATCTTTTTTAAATAAATACCAAATGTTAATATATATTTTTGTATTTTCACTTTATATTTTAGAAGTTAAACGAAATTTATAATATTATGCTTGGTGCAATTGCGGGTGATATAATTGGTTCTGTATATGAATTTGATGATATTAAACCAAATTATAATTTTCCTTTGTTCATAGAAGATTCTAAATTCACTGATGATACTGTTTTAACTGTAGCATTAGCTGATAGTATTTTATCAGGAATTGAATATCAAAAAAAGCTTAATGAGTTTTATCAGCTTTATCCAAGCTGCAGCTATAGTGGAAACTTTAAGGTATGGGCAGAAAGTAATGAACAACATCCATATAATAGTTGGGGAAATGGTTCAGCAATGAGGGTGAGCCCGGTAGGATGGGCTTACAATGATTTGGATATAGTTTTACAAAAAGCAAAAGAAAGTGCCGAAACAACTCATAATCATCCTAAAGGTATAAAGGGAGCTCAAGCAACTGCATCTGCAATTTACTTAGCAAGAACCGGCTCATCTAAGAAAGAAATTAAAAATTATTTAATTAAGAACTTTGATTATAATTTGGATCTGGATATGGAAGATTTAAGAAAAAATTATGAATTTAATGAAAGCTCTCAAGATACTGTGCCGCAGGCTATTTATACTTTTTTGATTTCTGAAAGTTTTGAAGATTCAATCCGTAAAGCTATTTATATTGGTGGGGATAGTGATACGTTAGCCTGTATCAATGGTTCAATTGCAGAAGCTTACTATGGTGTAATTCCAGAGTATATAATTAATGAAATGTATAATAGATTAGATCTCAAACTTTTAGCAATAGTTAAAGAGTTCTTGAAAAAATATTCTGTAAATAGTGAATTGATTGGACGTAAGTAATATGGATAATACAAGAATTTTTAAAACTTCTTTTGCAAGTATATATACTTTATATATACAAAAGCTTGAAAAAAAGGGACGGACCAAAGCAGAGCTGGATGAGGTAATATTTTGGCTGACTGGATATAATACGCAATCTTTACAACATCAAATTGATAGCAAAAAATGATTTCGAAACATTTATTTAAAGCTCAGAAACAATTCTGAGCTTTTTTGTTTAGAATATTAAACTTCATGTTGTATTTAAAGTGGAGTAATATTCCAATTCATTCTAAAGAAATTGTCTTTATCCCATTTAGTTTTTATTTCTTTGAGCCGCAGCAAGTTATTTCCCAATGCATAGCGTGTTCTTTCCTTTCCATCATCTTCAGTCAAGAAGTTAAGATAAGTGCCACCGGTTGAAAATTTCTTCATTTCATTCCATGCATCTCGTGCCCAGGAAATGTTCTGTTCATCTTCTTCTGGTTTTTCCCATGCTGAGGTAATATTTAATACATACTGTGCTGCTCTATTACCAGCAGGGGAGTATGTCTCATCAAGCTGATTCAAAGCTCCTCCGAGTTGAAATAATATCATTGCTGAAAAAGGCGATGTTATTTTTCCACCATAGGTGATGAAGCTTTTAAACATTTCATCTTTAAGCTCTGGAAGATATTCACTCTTCCAATAGTAACGCCTTCCTTTGGGATTTGCTGTATCAAGTAATGAATTCATCTGAACATATGGGCGTGGTATAATTATATCAGCAATGGGTTTACCAAATTTTTTTATAGGCTCAAGATATTTTTTACCTTCTTCTAAATTGCCGCTCCAGCAGGCGAGTAATGCAATGATAGGTTTAAAATGCCATTCTTTAGTAAGCCAAGGAGCAGGAGGTGCAGGACGTATAATTGCAACCATAGTAAGTTCCTCAGGTGCACTATCAGCAGTTTGCTTGAAGAATTTAAGAATTTTTTCTGATTCTTCAGCAGGCCATGCAATAAGTCCACCAATAATTTCAGGACCAACTTCATAAAGATTATAATCTATAGAAGAGACTACTCCAAAATTTCCTCCTCCACCTCTTAGACCCCAGAACAAGTCATTATTTTCTTTAGCATTTGCTCTTATAAGTTTGCCATCCGATGTTACAATTTCCATTCCTGCAATATTATCTGCTGTCCATCCCCAGCGCCTCGTAAGATAACCAAATCCGCCTCCGAGAGTAAGACCAGCAGCACCAGTTTGAGAAACAAATCCAAGAACTGCTGCAAGCCCATGCAATTGAGTTTCTCTATCAATATCTCCTAACAAACAACCACCCTGAGCGTGTGCAATTTTATTTTTTTTATCTACCCATACTCCTCTCATTAAGGATAAGTCAATCATTATTCCGCCTTCAGCAGCAGCCAGTCCGGCAATATTATGTCCACCGGCTTTAATACACATTAGCAGGCTATTATCGCGTGCAAATTGAACAGCAGCCAGTATATCAGCAGTACCGATACACTTAACAATCATAGCAGGTTTCCTGTCTATCATTGCATTCCATAAAGTACGGGAATCATTATACAAAGTATCCTGAGGAAACAATAACTGTCCTTTTATTTTTAATTTAAAACCGTCTATTAAATCCTGAGCAATGTCCCTTTCATTTCCATCGATAGTCATTATCTTCATAATAAATTCTCCTTGATTAAAATAAATTTGGGTATGTATTAAAATTTCATCTTATCAATTGTAAACATTATCAAGAGACCATTAAATTTTAGTGATGCATAACATTAATCTAAAAAATTAATGTATGGTAATACTGGTTAGATAAAAACTTTAAAAGATGTAGCCTGTAAGAATATACCTGCAAGTTTATGATTTTTATTTTAAAAGTACTTGCATTAAATTTATTTTTTATTTAACTTTGAAATAAAAAGTACTTTTAATATGAAAGATAAACAAGATTACATTAAGGATATTGCTGAAATTCGCTCTATGATGGAGCGTTCTTCTAAATTTCTGTCTTTATCTGGCTGGGCAGGTATTATGGCTGGTGTTTATGCTTTAATCGGCGTATTTGTTGCCTATAAGATATTTCATTTTAATCCACAAAATATTTTTCAACCTTTCTCAGATATATCAAAAATTATCTGGTTAGCTTGTTTGATTTTATTACTTGCTCTTAGTACAGCAATTTTTCTTTCATATAGAAAAGCGAATAATAAAGGGGATAAGGTATGGAATGCAGCATCTAAACAATTATTGATGAATATGGCTGTTCCCTTAATTTCAGGCGGGATATTAATTCTAATTCTTATTATCAATAATTTAATTGGTTTAATTGCACCATTTTCTTTATTGTTCTATGGTATGGCTCTTTATAATGCAGGAAAATTTACTTATCAGGAAGTTAAATTCCTTGGAATTATTGAAATTGTATTAGGTTTAATTTGTTCTTACTTCGTTCAGTTTGGATTATTGTTTTGGGCATTAGGATTTGGAATGTTTCATATAATTTATGGTATCTATTTATTTTTTAGGTACGAAAGGTGAAAGTTGCTATTGATAATTTGAACAAGGCTTTTGAAAGTCGTGTTCGACTTGGAATTATGTCAGCTTTAGCTGTAAATAGCGTTCTGGACTTCACCTCATTGAAAGAGTATCTTGATGTAACTGATGGTAATTTAGCAACTCATATTAAAGCTTTGGAAAAAGAAAAATATATTGCCGTAGAAAAATCTTTTATTGATAGAAAACCTAATACAAAATACTTTATTACCAGGGATGGTAAAAAAGCTTTTGATGAACATCTAAAAGTATTGGAAAAATTAATTAAGTCCCAGAAATAAAAAAAAATTTAATTATTCACTTTGAAAAACAAAGTACTTTTAACATTTATAAATAATAAAAAACAAAGGTTAATCTTATGCAATCATTTAGTAAGACATATAAGTATATAATAGCTCTTTTTATAGTAGTATCTTTGCTAATGTTAATACCGTTAATTGCAATGCAGTATAGTCATGAAGTAGTATGGACTCTCTCTGACTTTGTTATTGCATGGATATTATTATTTGGTACCGGTCTAATATTCATATTAATATCAACCAGGATTAATAATTTATTTTACAAAGCTGCAGTTGGTCTTGCAGTGGTAACAGCGCTTTTCCTTATCTGGAGTAACTTGGCTGTAGGGTTAATAGGGAGTGAAGACAATCAAGCTAATTTAATGTATGGAGCAGTATTTACAGTTTTATTTCTTGGCTCAATAATAGCCCGGTTACAACCAAAAGGTATGTCAATTACTTTATTAGCTGCAGCATTTACTCAGGCTATTATTTGTATTATTGCAATAATCGGGGGATATGGTTTACCTGAAAATTCACCAATGCAGCTTGTTTTTATTAATGGATTTTTCATTACTTTATTCTTAGGTTCATCTTTATTGTTTTGGTTTGCCACTAAAAAATCATTGGTAAAATCATAATACTTATAAAATAATCAATTGAAAATGAGCTTAATATAAAATTAAATTTTGGGTTCTCAAGAATTCTGTTTTATTACTTTTTAGATTAAATGTCTTAATTAAATTATAAATATTAGGCGTCTTTTCTTTTAACATTTTAACAACTTCAGGATGAATATTTGATTTACTGAAAGGAACATCTTTAACATATTCCTGAATAAATCCTGCTTCGCGATCATACTTATAATCATAAGTGAAGTTTTTGTTAGGATCTATTTTCACATTCTTATTGTTGACATTAGGAACTGAAATATAAAATTCGCTTTTATCTAATGACTCGTCAGCAAATAAATTACTTTTATTAAGATGTTCGTACAATTCCTTTGCTGTATTAATTGCAGGGTCAATAAGAATAATATCCTTATGCATAAAATCTCTATATACATATTTACCGTTCTCTTTGAGATCGTATAATTCTTTTAATTTTGATGCAAAGACATTTTTATAAAATGGATAATGTGTACAACCAAGGATTATTGTTTTTAAAGGTTTAGCATTTTTATTTTTTAATTGTTCAAGCAAAGTTACAAGATTATAATAAATATAATTCTCTATAGAGTTTAACTGTATTTCAGTAGGATTATCTTTATTGCTTGAATATAAAATACTATTGTTATTCCAATTGAAATTATATCTATTTAAAATTTTATAATTTATTGGCGCATCCTTGGATGATAGGGAAGGACCCTTATATTCTTTTCTAATCTTTGTTGCTTTTAAATCTATATAGTCTATAATACCATCTACTGCACCTGCGAGTCCAATTCCAGCTTGTTGATATGTCTGTAAGTTTCCTGAATAACCGAATTTAGAATAATATTGTTTTATTGCATTAACATATCCATTAGATAAAACAGTTCCTTCTGTCGCCATTACCCCGATACTGCAATCTTCATCTTTAGAAATATTTTCGAAAACACCTTTAACTCCAGCATTTATAACTCCTATTACTTTAATGTCAAGCTTAGCTTTTTCCAGGAATTTTTCTATATCACTAAGTCCATAAGCCGTTGCTGTATTACAAGCAACAACAATTACTTTAACAGGAAGTTTATCAGATTTGTATACATTATCATTTGGAGATTGATAATACTTATCACCAAGTAGAAATTGAACATCTTTTACTACATGTTCTTTTAAAAGATCTGTTTTGCCACAGGCTGGATAATTTCCATAAGGCATATTAGCCTGATCAGCAAGGTAAAGGAAATATTCTTTTTTAAAATCAGGGACGCCATCAGATTTAGGTTCTTTATTCTTATTGAATGAATCAAAATTTATAATTGCATCTAAGACTGTTAAACCACCGGTACCGGAATCAAAAATTCCAATTGGAAGTTTTTTATCTTTTTGAGGATAATTCTCAACATCAACATAATAAAAACTGGAAGTATCAGTTAAAATAGTTTGCTGTAGGTCTTTGCTGTTATTTTCCGGATTTGTATTGCAACTATTACTAAGTAGAGATAATAAAAGTAAGATACTTATTTCTATAAATTTGAATTTTTTCATTTAGTACCTATTAAATTATTAGAGAACAATTTAATTACTTTATAGCAATAAACACATATATTAAAACTAATTGAGGGAGGTTAAGTATTAGTTTTAATAAATCATTTTTTATCATTCCTTTGTAATGTATTTTGATAAGAAAATTATCATAATATATGAAAATACATACTTTAAAAACAAAACAGAAATTACCCATTGATATTAAAAGTGCCTGGGAATTTTTTTCTTCTCCAAAAAACCTTCAAACTATTACTCCGGAATATCTTTCTTTCAAAATGGTTGATGATGAACTTCCTGATAAAATGTATCCTGGTACTATTATAGTTTATAAGATTAAACCTCTTTTTGGAATTCCAATTACCTGGGTTACTGAAATAAAGCACATGCAGGAATATAAATTCTTTATTGATGAGCAAGTTTTTGGACCATATAAAATGTGGCATCATAAACATTTCTTTAAAGAAATAGAAGGCGGAACAGAGATGGAAGACCTTGTCCATTATACAATGGGCTGGAGTATTTTTGGAAGTATTGCTCTTAAATTAATAATTCGAAAACAATTGAATGGAATATTTGAATTTCGAAGAAAAAAACTAATTGAACTTTTTGGTGAAATATGAAAATTTTATTAACAGGTGCAACAGGATATATTGGTAAAAGACTTTTACCCATTTTGATTGAGCAAGGTTATGAAGTAATTTGTTGTGTACGGGATAAAAACAGAATACCTCAAGATGGTATTTATTCAAATCCTAAAATTTCTTTCTTCGAAATTGATTTTCTTCAAGATGTAAATTATGATAATAAAATTAATAATATCGATGCTGTATATTATCTTATCCATTCTATGAGCTCCGGTATAACTGATTTTGAAAGTTTAGAACAGAAATCAGCGAATAACTTTTTGGAACTAGTAAAAAAAACATCCTGCAAGCAAATAATTTTCTTATCTGGCATCACTAATGAAATTGTTCTTTCAAAACATTTAACTTCAAGAAAGAATGTGGAAGAAATTCTTTCCAAATCCAATATACCACTAACAGTTTTAAAAGCAGGAATTATTGTAGGCAGTGGAAGTGCTTCATTTGAAATTATAAGAGATTTAGTTGAGAAACTTCCTATTATGATTACACCTAAATGGCTTAAAACAAAAAATCAGCCAATAGCAATAAGAAATGTCATTGAATGTCTAACGGGAGTTTTATTAAATCAAAAAACTTATGGAAGGAGCTTTGATATAGGTGGTCCTGATATTTTAACTTATAAAGAAATGTTACTCCAATTTGCTGAAGTAAGAGAGTTAAAAAGAATAATAATTATTGTTCCTATTATGACTCCGAGACTTTCATCGTATTGGCTTTATTTTGTTACTTCAACTTCATATAAACTTGCAGTTAATCTTGTTAACAGTATGAAGGTAGAGGTAATTGCTAAAGATGATGAATTAATAAAAATGCTGAACATAAAATTAATTCCTTATAAGGAAGCAGTTAAACTTGCTTTCAAAAAAATAGAACAAAATTCTGTTTTATCCAGTTGGAAGGATGCTTTGGTATCAAGTTCAAGTGTCAATTCATTACAGAATTATATAATTGTTCCTGAATTTGGCTGTTATAAAGATATTAGAGAAAAAGAAATTTCATTTGATGATGTAAATAGAGTGATTGAAAATATTTGGTCTATTGGAGGTAAACAAGGTTGGTACTACGGAAACCGCCTTTGGGGAATAAGAGGATTTCTTGATAAAATATTTGGCGGTGTTGGACTACGACGGGGAAGAACTAATGTGAATAATCTCTATGCTGGGGATACATTGGATTTCTGGAGAGTTCTTATAGCGGATAAACAAAATATGAGGTTGCTGCTTTATGCTGAAATGAAATTACCCGGTGAAGCTTGGCTTGAGTTTAATATTATGGAAAAAGATAAAAAATATTTTCTCAAACAAGCTGCTACATACAGACCTAAAGGTTTACTCGGAAGATTATATTGGTATTCAGTGATGCCTTTTCATTATTTTGTATTTGAGGGGATGATAAACAATATTATCCAATATAGAAGAAATAATTAAACAAAGCCTTCTCTAAAAGAGAAGGCTTAAAATAATATTACCAAAATATTCCGTATAATATTAAAGTAACAACAACTATCGAAATACCTAACCATAAAACTTTTGGTTGAGGAGTCATATCAAAATCTTTTCTTACAGGTAATACTTTTGGTTCCCTTAAAGGATTGAATAAAGTTATCAAAGTCATTATTAATAAAATAATAACAAAAGTTATTGCCATCCTATTTAGAAATGCAATTTCACCAAAAAATAATTGAAGAAAACCATATACTGGAACGCAGACTAATAAAGCAGCTACCCCTGCTGAAGCAGGCGCTTTCTTAAATAATATTCCAAAAACAAAAGCTGCTAAAATACCTGGAGATATGTACCCTTGGAATTCCTGAATGTAAGTAAATATTCCCATAAACTTTGGATTGCCTAATTGAGGTGCAATCAAACACCCAATTAAAACAAAAATAACAGTTACTAATCTTCCAACTAATACAATGTTTTTAGAAGTTGGTTTCTTGTTAATATACCTGCTGTAAATATCTATAGAAAAAATTGTTGAAGCAGAATTTAGTAATGATGCTAATGTACTGATTACTGCTCCTGCAATTGCAGCTAACATAAATCCTTTAAAACCAATAGGAATTAAATTTTTGATGAGCAGAGGATATGCGGCATCAGTATTCTTCATTGTACTACCGTAAAGTTGAGCAGCCATTATTCCAGGGAAAACAATTATAAAAGGAATAATTAATTTTAAAATTGCCGCAAATATGATTCCGTACTGTCCTTCCTTTAAAGATTTTGCTGCTAATGTTCTTTGTACAATGTACTGATTCAATCCCCAGTAATAAATATTAGGAATCCACAAACCTATAACCAATGCTGTCCAGGGAAGTACCGGATGATCAGAGGGTAAAATCATATGAAGTTTTTCCTGGTTATGAGCAAAGAAGTTATCAAATCCACCAACAGCAATAGTACTAAATATTAAAACTATAAAACCGCCTATGATAAGAGCTGAACCTTGGAAAAGATCAGCCCAGGCAACAGCTTTTAATCCGCCCCAGGTAGTATATAAAGCAGCAAGAATACCTATTGCCCAAATTGAAGTAGTCAAATCAACATTGAAGATTGTATAAATTGTGATTCCACCAGAGTATAAAACAGCAGCAAGAGTAACACCTACATAAATAATCATAGTATAAAAAGCCATTATTGAACGAGCTGATGTATTATATCTATATTCAAGATATTCTGGTATTGTATAAATACCACTTCGTAAAAACCTTGGTAAGAATAAAAAAGCAACAATTATCAAAGTAATTGCAGCCATCCATTCATAACTCGCAATTGCTAACCCTGTATTTCCAGCACTTTGACCAGACATTCCAACGAACTGTTCTGTAGAAATATTAGCAGCAATAAGAGATAAGCCTATCATTGGCCATATAAGTCCTCTTGAGGCAAGGAAGAAGTCTTCACCTGTTTCTTCCTTTCTGCTTTTATACATACTAATGCCAACAACAATAATAAAGAAAGTTAAAAAGATTGATATATCAATTATATGAAGTTCCATTAATTATCCTATAAAAATTTTATAAACCAGAATTGTTGATTTGATAAAGTGAATATATTAAAAAATATGATAAGGATGTACAAAGGTTAAAAATATTTATTATGCAAAAAGGGGAACAAAGGAACTATTTATATATATAATTTTATAAAAGATTGTGAGAGGGTTCATTAAAAATTAGTCTTTTTCATTCGATAATAAATTAAGTAAATTAAAGACGATATAAAAATAGAAAAAAGGAAAATAATTATGCGAAAAATGATGTTGTTGATAGTTGTTCTTTGTATATGGTTTATTCCAAAGAATACTAATGCTCAAGTTTCTTTGAATGTAAACTTGAATATTGGTTCTCAGCCGGCTTGGGGTCCTGTTGGTTATGACTATGTTGAATACTATTATCTTCCTGATATCGATGTTTATTACAATGTTCCTGCTAAAAGATTTTATTATTTTCAAGGTAACCGCTGGATTTATAGTCATAAGTTGCCAACTCGCTATCATTATGATTTTTATAATTCATATAAAGTTGTTATAAATGAAAAAGAACCCTGGCATAATCATAATAATTATAAAACCAGATATGCCTCTTATAAAAATAGGCATGATCAAATATTCATTAGAGATAGCAAGGATTCAAAATATTTCAAAAATAAAAATCATCCTGAACATAAAAATTGGATAAAAAAACAGGGCGGAAATAACAAAAACTTTGATAACAGAGGAAATAAGAACAGCAAACATACAAATAAAAAATCTAAATAATATATTAAACCTCTCATTTGAGAGGTTTTTTTATACTTCAAAGATTGACTAAAAGCTTATTCAAACTCACTTTGCTTGAATTTATAGGTATTGTTTTATAATTTATAATAGAAATTTTAATTCTAATTCATTTTAGAAGTATTGGATAAATTAGGAGCATAACGTGAAGAAAAACTCTTCTGTTGCAGAACAAACATTACCGAAAGTTTTAACTGGAATTAAAGGGCTTGATGAAATAACTTATGGTGGACTTCCTAAGGGAAGACCAACGCTTGTTGCAGGCGCCGCCGGTTCAGGCAAAACTCTATTAGCTATGGAATTTATTGTAAGAGGGGCTCAAGATTATAATGAACCAGGTGTATTTGTTTCATTCGAAGAATCACCTGAAGAGCTTAAAGCAAATGTAAAATCCCTTGGCTTTGATGTTGACAAACTTATTCAAAAAAAGTTGATGGATGTAGATTACATTCACGTTGAAAGAAGTGAAATAGAAGTAACAGGTGAATTTGACCTTGAAGGTTTATTTATAAGGCTGGGTTACATAATTGATTCAATTGGCGCTAAAAGAATAGCTCTTGATACAATTGAATCCTTATTCTCCGGTATAGACAATCATGCAATTTTAAGGTCAGAATTACGAAGACTTTTTCGTTGGTTAAAAGATAAAGGAGTTACTGCTGTCATTACTGGTGAACAGGGGGAAAAATCCCTTACCAGGCAAGGACTTGAAGAATATGTTTCAGATTGTGTTATTTTCCTTGATCATAGAATAAAAGAACAATATGGTACACGCAGATTAAGAATAGTTAAATACAGAGGTTCATTGCATGGAACTAATGAATATCCATTCCTTATTAACAAAACCGGATTATCTGTTATCCCAATTACTTCAGTTGAACTTTCACATGAAGTTTCTAATGAAATTATATCAACTGGTGTAGAAACATTAGATGAGATGTTCAAACCAAAAGGTATTTACAGAGGTACCACTATTTTAATTTCAGGAAATGCAGGTGTAGGTAAAACAAGTCTTTTAGCAAGCTTTATAAATAATACTTGTTCTAAAGGAGAAAAATGTTTATATGTTGCCCTTGAAGAATCTGAAAATCAGATTATAAGGAATATGAATTCTATCGGAATAAACTTACTGCAATGGGTAAATAAAGGAAATCTCCAATTTCATATAACCAGACCAACATACCATAGTTTGGAAATGCATCTTGCTTTAATATATCAGTTTGTTGAAAAATTTAAACCATCTGCAGTAGTTATTGATCCGATATCAAATTTAACAGAAGTTGCCAGTTCTTTAGAGGCTAATTCTCTTCTTACCCGGTTAATTGACTTCTTAAAGACACATAAGATTACTACAATGTTATCTAATTTAACATCCGGTTCTGATTCCTCTGATTTTGAAGATACTGAAATTGGTATTTCTTCTATTGTTGATACCTGGCTTTTATTAAGAGCAAAAGAAAGTAATGGTGAACGAAATAGGACAATTTATATTCTTAAATCAAGAGGGATGAAGCATTCCAACCAGGTACGTGAATTTCTTTTAACTGATAATGGGGTTAAATTGGTGGAGGTATTTGTGGGCAAAGATGGAATATTGGTGGGTTCTGCAAGAAGAGCACAACAAAGAGTTGACGAATTAAGAGATAAACAAATAGAAGAAGATAAAATAAATCTTGAAAAAAAATTAAAAAGATTAAAGAATTTAAAAGATAACCAAATGACAGCTCTTCAGTCTGATTTTGAAAAAGAAGAAGAGGAAATAAAAAGAAAATTTGAAGAATCCCTGACGACAGAACAAATTTTGAATACCTCTTTAAAAGAGGACGCTGATAGAAGGCAGGAAATAAGTAAATCTAAAACTCAGGAGACATCAGGTGCAAAAAGAAATAATAGAAAAAAATAAAAAAAATAAAAGTCACAAAAAGAATGATGAAGAGGGAGAAATTTTTGAATTAAGACTTTATGTAGCCGGACAAACAGCAAAATCAATTGCAGCCTTTTCAAATCTTCAGAAAATATGTGATGAGCATCTTGCCGGAAAATACAAAATTGAAGTAATAGATTTACTAAAAAATCCTCAGCTCGCTAAAGGAGATCAAATATTGGCTATACCTACACTCGTGAAAAAATTACCAACACCTATGAGAAAAATAATTGGTGACCTTTCCAATTTTGAAAGAGTTCTGATTGGACTTGATCTGCAACCGGTAAAAAATTAATGGGAAAAAAACAAAAAGATATTAGTAGTTTAGAAGAATTTAAAAATTTACCTAAGAATGATGACGGAAAATATATTTTAAAACTTTATGTTACTGGAGCAACTCCAAATTCTGTTCACTCAATTGAAAACATAAAGAAGATTTGTGAAGAGTATTTACAAGGAAGATATGAACTTGAGGTCATTGATATTTTTCAGCAGCCTATTCTTAGTAAAGGTGAACAAATAATTGCGGCACCAACACTTGTAAAAAAATTACCTCTTCCATTAAGGAAATTAATAGGTGATCTTTCTGATACAGATAGAGTTCTAATGGGTTTGAACATAAAAAAGAAAAAATCGGATGAAAACGAAGAATGATCTTCTGGAACGTATAGAGTTTCTTGAAAATCAGCTTCTTGAAGCTGAAGAAACTATAGATGCTATAAAAAATGATAAAGTTGATGCCTTAGTGATTTCAACTAAAAATGGGGACCAGGTATATACACTTGAAGGAGCAGAGCGTCCTTATAGAATATTTCTTGAAAAGATGAATGAAGGAGCTATTACTTTATCCAGGGATGGAGTTATTATTTACTGTAATAGCAAATTCGCAGAATTATTAAAACTACCTCTTGAAACTGTAATTGGTTCCAAAATATTTCAATGGATTGTTTCATCAAATAATGGTTCATTGTCAAATCTATTAAATAATACTAATGATGAAGCAAAGATTGAAGTTGATTTTATTCGTTCTGATGGTAAGTCATTATCACTTTATATTTCAATAAAAAGAGTTCTATCTGAAGATAGAGATGCAATATTTTGTATTGTAGCAACTGATTTAACTGAGAAGAAGAAGAATGAAGAAGTTGTGGCAGCTGAAAAACTTGCCCGTTCGATACTTGAACAATCAGCAGATGCAATTATAGTATGTGATGAGGAAATGAAAATAACAAGGCATAGTAAAGCTGCGGAACAGCTTGCTGAAGCTAAGTTAATTAATAAAAGGTTTGATGATGTATTTCCTCTTTTTGATATAAACATGAAACCTATAAAACTTTATGATATAGTTAATCCGGTTCCAAGTTCTCAAATGGAAATTATTCTAAGCAAACCTAATGGAACTAAATACAATCTTATCGTTAACATTGGAATATTAACCGGACAAAATAATAGTATAATTGGCTATGTAATTAATTTAACAAATATTACTGAGCATATAGAGACAGAAGAGAAACTTTCTCAATCATTAAAAGAAAAAACAGTTCTCCTAAAAGAAATTCACCATAGAGTAAAAAATAATCTTCAGATAATCTCCAGCCTTCTTAGATTGCAGGCAATGAATATAAAGGATGATTCTGTTATTGATATACTTAATGAATGCCAAAATAGAATAACTTCAATGGCTTTAATTCATCAGAAATTATATGAATCTGAAAGGATTGCTAAAGTTAATATTGCAAGTTATATGAATGAATTTGTTACATATCTTTGCAGTACTTATCTATTTAGTCATAATAATATAAATCTAAATGTATCTGAAGATAAATTCTATTTCTCGATTGATACAGCAGTTCCAATGGGATTAATCATTAATGAATTAGTGAGCAATAGCTTTAAGCATGCTTTTAAAAATAATGAATTGGGCTTTGTAGACATAACTATTGGTAAGATATCTGAAAAATATTTTACACTTATTGTTAAAGATAACGGTAGAGGATTCCCGGAAAACATAGATTTTTATAATGCTGACACCTTAGGTCTTCAACTTGTTAACACTTTGGTACAGCAGATAAATGGCTCTATAGAAATTAAATCTTCTGAAAAAGGCACTGAAATAAAAATGAAATTCCCAATGGAAGATAGTAAACAATAAAAATTATTGTTCTGACATTATAAATTTTTTTACATCATATCCATTTTTTTTAAGAATTTCATAAGCTTCATTTAATTGCTTCTCAGTTAATTTCTTTTCACGACCTAAAATCCATCCATATTTCCGGTCAGGAGTTCCAACGACTGAATATTCATAATTAGGTCCTAAACCCAAAATCCAGTAATCTCCCCAAAATGGGCGCCATCCTAAAAAGCTTACAAAACTAACTTCAAGTTTTGAATTACTTTGTTTATCTACAATTTTAGCAACTCCATCTGCCTCATCTCTTTTCCCATCTTCATCAATGCAGCTATTAACTACTTTGATTTTACCATCATTTTCTAAAGAGTATTCTGCGGTAGTTCCTCTTACACATTGCTTCTGAAAAGAATTTGGTATTTTTGCTATTTCATACCATTTACCAATATATTTTTTCAAATCAACTTTTTTTACAGTTTCAGGTTCCTTATTATTTTGCGAAAAAATGGCCAAAGAGAATAATAATACAAGAATGATTGCTTTATCCATACAAAATCCTTAAAAATAATAGTGAATTTATATTTCCTTTAATCTAATTCATAGGAGACAAGTTGTATGTAGATGCGTGAGATAGATTCATATAGGACCATCTGTAATATACAGAAACAAAAAAATATTTCGTTTAACTATATATTTTTATATATTTCTTAGAGTTATAACTATATCTATTTTTTCAGGAACCATAATGAACAAAATTACAACAGCATTTGAACTGGATGCATTATCTAATATTATTTTAAATAATGCATTTGATGCTATTGTTTATTATATACCTGTAAAAAATGAAAAAGGGGAGTTAATTGATTTCAAATTCTACTATATGAATGAATCTGCCTTAAATACTTTAACTGGTTCTAAAGAAAAATACCTGAGTAATAGATTCCTTGAATTATTCCCTTATGCTAAAATTGATGGAATGTACGATGCTTTTAAGAAATCGTATGAAACTGGCGAACCTATTGAAGAAGTTTTTTATTATAAAGAGGGAGAATATGAAGGTTGGTATCGAGATTCAATTATTAAATATGGTGATGGAATAATAGTCTATTTTAGGGATGTTACTTCACAAAAACAACTTGAGCTTAAACTTAAAGAAAAAACTATAGAACTTGAAAAATTAGTTAAAGAAAAAGAAACTTTACTTAAAGAAACACACCATAGGATAAAAAATAATCTACAGATAATTGCAAGTATGCTTAGTTTGCAAAGTTATGAAATTACTGATCCTCATTATTTAAATTTATTTAATGTAAGTAAACAACGTATAGGTACGATTGCTCTTATACATCAAAAATTGTATGAGGATAGAAATAATCAAGCAGTGGATTTTAACAACTTTGTTGAAGAATTAGCACAATCATTATTAAGTATTTATAATGATGATAATAAAAAAATTACATTAAGATTTAATATTGAACCTCTTGAATTAAGACTAAATCATTCTGTGAATATTGGTTTAATAATTAATGAACTATTAACCAATTGCTTCAAATATGCTTTTCCCAATCAGAAAAGCGGTGAAATTTTATTAACAATTAAAGAAGAAGAATCGAAAATCATCTTAATTGTTGCGGATAATGGTGCTGGGATGTCAAAAGATGTAGGTTTTGATAATTATAATTCTTTGGGTTTGCTAATTGTTAAATCGCTTGTTGATCAAATGAATGGTAAAATAGAATTTGAAGACATAAAAAAAGGGACAGCTTTTAAAATTACCATCCCTTATGTAAAAGATATTTAATTCTTTTTATTACCATATTATTTCTTCGTATTTATAAAACCACTAACCTTTATTATTTCATTATCAAAAAAATTTAGGAATAAAAATTATTTTAATGTAAATTTTATTATTAAAACATACTGTTTATTCAAATGAAACTCTTTTTACATATAATAATATTTATTTCTTTCATTACAAATGTATCTGCGCAATTTAAATTACCCGGTACTACTACAAGTCCATACTTTAATGAACAAGTCGTAACTTTCACTTATTACCCAGAAATTAGAGTTCACTTAAATGCGCCTGCTATTGCAAATTATGATACAACCAAACCTACTTGTATAGCTCTATTTGCGCTTCCCAATGGAAATACAATTGAGCAAACAGTTGGGAAAATTATGCAGCCAGTAGATGATTGGCATTATGATATTCAACATATAGGTGCACAGACTAGATTCATTAGAGAGCATAATAATGATTATAATCTTGTTACAATTTATTTAGAAACTACACAAAAAAGCTGGCCATCGTGGAAAGCAAAATATTTAAACCATGCTACTTTAATAAAAGGATTGGTTGAATATCTTAGGTCTTTATTTCCTGTTAATAATTATGTTGTATTAACAGGACATTCAGGCGGAGGAAGATTTACTTTTAGTTTTCTTGATGCTTTTTCTGAAATACCTTCTTATGTAAAAAGGATTTCATTCCTGGATAGTAACTATGGTTATGAAGATGTATATGGTAACAAAATTAAGAATTGGTTGTTAAATTCTGAGGAAAATTACTTAAGTGTTATTGCATATAATGATAGCATTGCATTATATAATGGCCAGCCGATTGTTAGTCCGACAGGAGGTACCTGGTACAGAAGCAGAGTAATGAAAAATTACTTATCCGGATATATACCATTCACAGATGCTGAAGACACTATCTTTATAAAATACACTGCACTTAACGGGAGAGTAAAGTTCATATTGAAACATAATCCAACAAGAGCAATTCTTCATACTGTTCAAGTAGAAAAAAATGGATTTATACAAGGTATGTTTTCCGGAACTTCCCCTGAAGAAGTTGGTTATATTTATTATGGAGATAGAGCCTATACAAGTCATATTCAAAATAATATAACCACAGTAAAGGAACTCTCAATTCCACCACGTTCATCGAGTGCTAAAATGGGTTCGCAGTTTATGCAGTTTGTTTTAAATATGAGTTTTACTGCACGTGAAAATGAAATTTATAAAGAAATATCCACTGGTAACATTCCAAATTTTCTAAGACAGTTAATAACAATTGATACTGCTTTCAAAGATTTGAATGGTGCAAATCATACTGTAAGATATCAGGTGATGCCTGATTATCTAGCAATTGGTTCAGATTCTGATTTCTGTAGAATTCCAATGGGACCAATAACAGCACAAAAGATTTGCGATTTATTTGGTGCTGTAATGCCTACAAGAAAAATGGTGGATAATATTTATAAGAAGAGTGAAATAAAATTAGCACCTTATCCTTATGCACCTGTTGGAAATCAAAATGAGTTAGTTCCAAAATTCATTGAGCATAATGCAAAGATTGAAGAACAAAGATTAGCTGCGGGTGGTTTACTTGGTCAGCTTACCGGTGGTACAAAAAAAGATGTTGTCCTTAGTAATAAAATTATTGATCCTGTAAGACCAAATCACGTTTGTATTTATGGCTGGCATCAATTAAATGGAGTTCCAATTCAACCATTAACAAATATACATGTTGATTCCTATGTCGATTATAGCCACGGAGTTAGATTATTAAACAATGAGGTTTTAATTGATGGTCAAATAAAACTTATAACAAATATTTTAAAAGATAATATTTTATATAAAATCTTTAGCGATGAAACAGGAGTAATGACTCAGCCAACTTATATCAGGACTACAACTGGAGTTGAAGAAGTTGAGGCTCAGGCAAATAATTATAATTTGTTACAGAACTATCCAAATCCTTTTAATCCTGATACAAATATTCGGTATAATGTTCCTGAAGATTCAAAAGTTACGATAAAGATTTATGACATTCTTGGGAATGAAATTAAAGAATTAGTAAATGAAGAAAAACAGCAGGGTAGTTACACTATAAATTTTAATGCATCAGGATTATCTAATGGAGTTTACATTTATAGAATTACTGCAGGTAATTTTACAGCAAGCAGGAAAATGATATTGTTAAAGTAAAAGAATTACTTATTATCTAAAAAATTTTGTTTACCTTTTTCATTCTTTTTATCTCTTTTTGCTGCCTTCTTTTCTTTCATAGTTTTGGTTGCTGTTTTTTTAGTACTTTTTTTAGAATCCTGACCTTTACTCATTTTATACCTCAGAGATTAAGAAAAAATTATTAGTAATATTAATGTAAAATAAAATGTTGTAAATTAAAAGAGGCTTATCATTTCGGATAAGCCTAATTTATTTATTTGAAAGGTTCAAAAGAAACAAAATCAGCATGATGCACAATTATTGCTTCAGTACTGCGTGCTCCTAAATCTCCTTCTTTAGAATGGTAAGCAATTATATGCTGAACTTCAGGCGGAAGCCCAAACCTATCTGCTATAGCAACACCACTAAAAGGGTGACGAAGCATTTTACCTGCTTTACTCGTGGTAAGTTTTCCATCAACTTTGTCGTACTCAATTAATTTACCTACATCAATCAAGATAGCACCAGATATTAAAAGGTCCATATCAATCTTAATTTCATCACCAAAGTTAGTCTTCATCGTATTTGCAATATCAACGGAAAGCTTTACACAGGTTCTTTTATGATTCATAAAAGAAACATTACAATTTTTAATAAGTAAAGAAAATGGAATTACCTCTAAGTCTTCAGGAGTAAGTACACTATTTTCAATAGCATACATCCAGCAATTTAAAGTTTTTTCCCTTAGACTTTCATCTTTTATCCAATTTATTTCAGGCCATATATTTAATACTTTTTTTCTCATTTTTTAACCTTTATAAATTAGCAATAATAGCATCAGTCATCTGCTGAGTTGTGCAGGCACCTTTTGAAAATACGTCTGGACCACCTTTTAGCTTCATCATATCATAAGTTTTAACTTTACCTTCTTCAACTACATATGCAATAGCTTTTCTAATTTTATCTGCTTTAGCTTTTTCTCCAATATGGTCTAACATCATACAAGCACTAAGTATCATTGCAATAGGATTAACAATAGAAGGATTTAATTCCTGATATTTTGGAGCAGAGCCATGAGTGGGTTCAAAAACAGAAACTTCTTCACCAAGGTTAGCACTGCATGCAAATCCTAATCCGCCAACTAAACCAGCAAAACCATCACTTATAATATCACCAAACATATTTTCAGCAACAATTACTCCATAGGTTTCTGGATTCTTGGTCAACCACATCATTTGAGCATCAATGTTAGTATCCCATAATGCAATACCAGGATATTCTTTAGCTATAGCCTTAGCTTCATTAAACATCATTCCTGAAGTTTCCCTCAAAACGTTTGGCTTTTCGCAGCAAGTAACATTTGAATAACCATATTTTTTTGCGTACTCAAATGCTGCACGGATAATTCTTCTGCAGGCATTACGTGACATGATTCTAGTTGAAATAGCTAAATCTTCATTAGGCACATTTTTAAAAGCTTTCATTTTTGGATGTGTTTCAAGAGCATCTCTTACTTGTTTAGGAGGATTAGTCCATTCAACACCGGCATATAATCCTTCTGTATTTTGTCTGAAAATAACAGCATTAACTAAAGGTTCTTCAAAGCCACCATCTTTCCTTAAAATAAAATTTAATGGATTACCCTTAAATGATTGGCAAGGTCTAATACAAATATCTAAGTTAAAGATCTGTCTTAGTGAAACGATAGGACTAAAATAAACATAGCCTTTATCTCTTAAAGAAGGGTCTAATTCTTTTGCAGCAGCATCTTTCGGTTTGCTTGTAATAGCTCCGAATAATCCAATTTTATGTTCTGATAATAAATCAATTGTTCTTTGAGGTAATGCATTACCTTCGGAACACCAAAAATCCCAACCAATGTCTCCATGAACGTATTCAGCATCAAAACCAACAGCATTTAGAACTTTAATAGATTCAGGTAAAACAGTTTTACCAATACCATCTCCGGGAAGTGCAACTATAGTTCTTGACATATTAAGATTAACCTTTATAAATTTTATAAATTACTCATCAAAATTATATATTAAAAAGTTCAAAATAAAATTTATTTTTCTCATAGAAAGAGCATTTTTTAAGTTCTTTTTTTGTTTGATAATATTTATATTAACATTAAATGAATATTTAACAACTTTTCATTAATAGCAATAAAAACTCAATAAAAATAGGTTACGCTTGAAAGAAAAATTAGATAATCCTGTAAAAGAAGAATTTAATAATTATAATCATTTCTTTTTAGGAACTCAAGAAATTTTTAAGTTTATATATGAATTATCAATCGATGGTATGCGCCTACTGGATGAAAATGGTATTATTGTACTATGTAATGATGCTTATGCAGAGCTTTTATCTAAAAAGAAAGAAGAACTTATTGGGAAACACTTCAGTGTAGCTTATGATCCATCTTTCCGAGAACAAATAACAAAAAAATTTGAAGAATATTTTGTTAATAGGGAAGATGAAAGAAGATTTGAATCAGTAAGACCTTTATGGAATGGGAATATTCTGAATCTTGAAGTTTCAAATTCTTTTATTGAAGTAAGTGATAAAGTTTTTATGCTTAGCATTGTTAGAGATTTGGCAGAGCGTAAAGCAAATGAAAAATTATTAAAAAAGAAAGATGCTCTACTTCAAGGGATTGCTGATGCAACCAGAACTTTGATTTCTTCAAATGATCCGGAAATTGCTTTTAATGAAGCTCTTAAGATATTAGGGCAGGCTGCTGAAGTTGACAGGGTATATATTTATAAACACCTTGTAATGGAAGATACTCAGGAAACTTATGTCAAACTTCTTTATGAATGGGCAGCACCAGGAATTGAAAACCAAATTAAAAATAATGCACTTCAACGTTTATCATATTCAAGATTTGAAAATCTTCAATTTTATAAAAACTTTTCTGAAGGTAAATCATTAAAATTTTTGATTAATCAATTGCCAAAAGATGAACAATCTTTGTTCATTGATAAAAATATTAAATCAATAATTCTTGTTCCTATTCTAATTGGTAATGATTACTGGGGATTTATTGGTTTTGATGATTGCACAAAGAGTAGGGAATGGAGTGATAATGAAGAATCGTTATTAGTTACAACAGCTTCTTCATTAGGTGCAGTAACAAAGAGAAATAATATTCTTAACGAACTTGTTGCTAAAAATCAGGAATTAGATATTGCTATTAAAAAAGCAGAAATAGCAGTTAAAGCCAAAAGTGACTTTCTTGCACTTATGAGTCACGAAATTAGAACACCGATGAATGGTGTTATTGGTATGACCAGCCTTTTGTTTGATACTGAGTTGGATGATGAGCAAAAAGAATATGTTAATACTATTCGTTTAAGTGGAGACCAGTTATTAGTTATAATAAATGATATTCTGGATTTTTCAAAAATTGAATCTGAAAAATTAGAATTAGAAAATCAGGCTTTTGATTTACGAGAATGTATTGAAGACTCGTTGGACCTTATTGCTCCTAAAGCTTCTGAAAAAGGCTTGGACTTAGCTTACATTGTTGATAATAATACTCCTTATTCGATTATTGGTGATGTTACAAGATTAAGACAAATATTAACCAACCTGATTAGTAATGCAATTAAATTTACGAATGAAGGTGAAGTACTTGTTTCTGTCACTGCTGAAAAGCATAATGATAATGAGTTTGAAATAAAATTTGAAATTAAAGATACCGGTATTGGTATTCCTGAAGATAAAATGCATAGATTGTTCCAATCATTCAGTCAGGTTGATTCCTCAACTACAAGAACCCATGGTGGAACTGGTCTTGGATTAGCAATAAGCAGAAAATTGGCTATAATGATGGGGGGAGAAATGTGGGTTAAAAGTGAAGTTGAAATGGGCTCTTCTTTCTTTTTTACCATCAAGGCAGTTGCATTAGAAACTACATCTAAAAAATATTTTACTGGTTTAGATTCTAATTTAAAAAATAAGAGAGTTCTAATTGTTGATGATAATAAAACTAACAGAAGAATTCTTGAAGTTCAAACATCTAATTGGGGAATGGTTCCGACTTCTTTTAGTACTCCTTATGAAGCTTTAGATTCTCTAAGTATAGACACTTACGATATTGCGTTGATTGACTTTCAAATGCCCGTAATGAATGGAATTACTTTATCGGGTGAAATGAGAAAACTGGATAATGGTGTCAATCTTCCAATAATAATCATTACATCTATTGGTAAGAAGGAAGAAAATTTTGAAAACACAACAGCAGATATTGCTGCTATTATTACTAAACCCATTAAGCAATATCAATTATATGAAAATTTGATTACGGTACTAAATGGTAATCGAAAAGCTAAGAGAAAAGAAAAAAGAAGTTCATTACAAATTCAAGATAAAAAATATTTAAAGATTTTACTTGCTGAAGATAATGTAGTTAACCAAAAAGTTGCTCTTAAACTTTTAGAGAAGATGGGATACAGAGCAGATATAGCAGCTAATGGTTTGGAAGTTTTAGAGGCAGTTAAGAAAATCCATTATGATATTATCTTTATGGACATTTTAATGCCAGAAATGGATGGTTATGAAACTACAAAGTATTTGATTAAAGAAGTATCTGATACTATCAGACCTAAAATTATTGCTATGACTGCTAATGCAATGTCCGGTGATAAGGAAAAATGTTTAGAAATAGGGATGGATGATTTTATTAGTAAACCTGTTAAGATTGAGGAACTTCAGGAGGTACTAATAAGATGGGGAAATATTATTTATAATGAAAAAGATTATGCAATAAATAAATTAATCAACAATAGGGTTGCATTAGGATTTGTTGATGAAAATAAAATATCATTTCTAAATGATTTAACAAATGAAGATGATATAATTTTCTTTATTGAATTATTAAATGACTACATAATTGACCTTCCCAAAATTATTAATGATATAATTACTTCAATAAGAAATCACGATACTAATTTGCTTTTGTTTTATGCACATAAACTTAAAGGCAGCAGTTCAACATTAGGTATTGAATCATTAGGAATAATCTGTTCAAAGCTTGAAGATGCTGCTAAAAAAGGCATTGTTGATGATAAGGTATTTGACTTAGGTGATGAATTAGAAAGATTATTCGAAGTAGTTATAAGAGAACTTCATACCATTAAACAAAAATATAAAAAAAATTATATTCGTAATTAAATGATTGAAAAAGTAAGGGCAAAATATAATAGAACTCTTTTAATTCAACCAAATGAAATTGAAGTTCTTAAAAAAAATATCATTACTTTAAAAGATAATATCCCTTATAATGAAGTAATAAATAAAATTATTAATCAGGATTTATTTAATGCCTTAGAATATCTTCCTAGTAATTTTGTTGATTTAATGATAATAGACCCTCCGTATAATCTTCATAAAACTTTTAACGGTTCAAAGTTCAAGGAAATGGATGAATTGAGTTATGAGCTATGGATAGATTCTTGGTTATGCAATTTAATTCGATTATTAAAACCAAATGCTTCTGTTTATTTATGCTGCGATTGGAAATCATCTAATGCCATTTATAACATTGCAAAGAAATATTTTAAGATTCAGAATAGAATAACCTGGGAAAGAGAAAAGGGAAGAGGTGCCAAAAAGAATTGGAAAAATTGTTCAGAAGATATTTGGTTTTGTACATTAAATGATGAATATATTTTCAATGTAGATGATGTTAAAATAAAAAGAAAAGTATTAGCACCTTACAGAAATAATGATGGTGATCCAAAAGACTGGTTAGAAGATAATGACAAAAAATACAGAATGACCTTTCCATCTAATTTTTGGAATGACATTACTGTTCCATTCTGGTCAATGCCTGAAAATACGGACCATCCAACTCAAAAACCTGAGAAACTTTATGCCAAATTAATTTTGGCAAGTTCAAATAAAGGAGATGTTGTATTTGATCCTTTTGCCGGTTCCGGTACAACAGCATCAACTGCAATAAAATTGGAACGCAATTTTGTTTGTATTGAATTAGATGAGCATTATTGCAATTTAGCATCCAAAAGAGTTGAATTGGCAAAAGAAGAAAAAAATATCCAAGGTTTTGATGGAACTCATTTTTGGGAAAGAAATACATTATCTGAAATGAATAAAGTAAAGTAACTTACTTAATAAATTTATAACCTGTTGTATGTATTGTAATAAAATGCACGGGGTGTGTATAGTCAGGTTCTAATTTTTTCCTTAATGATAAAACATAATTATCAATTGTCCGTGTAGTAGGGAAATGATCATATCCCCAAACTTCATTCAATAATTGATCTCTGCTTAAAACTTCTGCTTCATGTTCAATAAAATACTTTAATAATTTAAGTTCAGTAACTGTCAAAAATATTGATTCAGTTTCTTTTGTAACTTCATTATTCTTAAAATTTACTTTTATATTGCCGAATGTAATTAGGTCATCGTGAGGTCTATTCTCAGCTCTTCTTATAAGTGCGTTAACTCTTGCAAGTAATTCACGAATGCTGAATGGTTTCGTTACATAATCATCTGCACCTATTTCTAATCCTAAAACTTTATCTATTTCATTAGCTTTACTCGTTAACATTAAAATGGGTTTTTGAACATTGTTTATCCTAAGTTCTTTGCAAATTTCAAATCCATTTTTTGAGGGAAGCATAAGGTCAAGAATCATTAAATCAAAATCCTTTTTTAAGGCTTCATTATAACCAACACTTCCATCATTAATAGTTTTTACATTGAACTTTTCATTCTTAAATGCAATTTCCAAACCATTAGAAATTGAAGGGTCATCTTCAATTATTAATATTTTCTTCATAAATTGTTTCCTTTGGAAGATTTATTATGAATTTACACCCTGAATTTAAATTTGATAAAATCTTAATTTGACCTTTATGAGCTTTTACTATTTCTTCAACCAGGTATAAGCCAATTCCAGTACCTTTAATTCTTGAGCGGGCAGCCTTTTCAGTCCTATAATAAGGTCTGAATATATTTTTAATCTCTTCAACAGTTAGTCCTTGTCCATTATCCTGGATGCTAAATTCTATATTATCTTGTTTATTTATCATAGTGATTTCAATTTTTTTCGGATTCTGAGCATACTTTATAGCATTTGAAATTAAATTAGTAAATAAACTGACTATAGAATCAGGGTCGCCCACAATATATATAGGTTCTTCAATATTTTTAAGCACTTCAACTTTTTCAATTTTAACTAAGTACTCCATTAAATTAATACAATAACATAATAGTTTTGATAAATTTATTTCAACAAAGTTGTAAGTCTTTATTCCTTTTTCAATTTTACTCAAATCTAAAAGATTATCAATTAACCTGGTTAAACGATTACTTTCACCTTCAATTATTTTAAGATAGTCTAAATTATTCTCTGAAGTAAACTCTTTATTAATTTGCATAAGTTCAGAATATAACTTTATCGAAGTTATTGGAGTTTTAAGTTCGTGAGAAACATTTGAAATAAAGAAAGACTTCATATCATTTATTTCTTTTTCCTCAAAGGTTTTTATTCTTTCATTAATAATAGCTTCCTGCAACAAAATTTTTTCAATAGTTAATCTGCTTTCGAAGCTTACTTGAGTTAAGAGGTCTATATCTTCTATATTAATTCTATGCCCGGAGATTTTATCACCAATGCCTAAAAAACCAGTTGAATTATTAGTACTAATCTTAAAAGGAACGGCTAATTTCAAATCCAGATTTTGAAGTAGTGGAATAATATTATTATCAACCATTATTTTAGACTCAACTCTATTTGGTATCGCAGCAAAATTATGCTCCTGAATGGAAATGGAAAGACTATATAAATATTCTGGATTTACTTTAATGGCATTCAGATTATTAGAGTAAGAAACATTTGTATCTTCATCCAGAAAAAAGAAAATTATTTGCCGGGTAGGAATAAATTTCTGAATATTATTTATTAAATGAGTGGATAGGTCATTTATTGTATTGGAGTTTTTGATTACCTCATAGAAATTATTTACAGCAAGTCTGTAATTATAATTTATTTTAAAGAATTTTTTATCAACAAAACTTTGAACTTTAGATTTGATAGGTTGAAAAGCAATGGCTATTACCAATACCATAAAGAATAAAATATAATCTTCGTTATTGCTCAATAATTTAGACAAACTATAAATCAGTATAGTATAACAAACAGATATTATTCCAATAACAATAAAGTAAACGATACTTCTATTAACAATAACATCTATATCTAAAGCATGATATTTAATTATGGATAATGCAAAAGAAATTGGTACTATCGATATTAATATTAAAACATATTCCTCTTGTATTAGTCCTTTATTCAAGATAAATTGAGGCAAAACCCATAATAAGATAAAACTTAAAGGACCTATAATTAAACCATATGCTATCCATTTTATTTTTTTTCTGCTCTCATATGAATTACTTCTTTTGTAACTTCTATAAAAATTGTAGACAGACAAAAGAACTAAAAGAATAACATAATTTCTAACAAGATTAAAAATTAATACATAAGAATCAACATATAACAAATTATTAATAGATAAAATAAAAGTGATAGTTAATAAAGTTGTTAGAAGAATTGATGTTGTATAAAGAAAAAATATTTGATATTTGTATTTAGATGAAACATCTTCAGGGAATGATAGTGCAAAATGAAGAAATAAAATTGGAACTAAAGTATATGCTAAGTGGAAAAGTATTCGTGTAATTAATGTTAAAATAAAGTAAGTGTTTTGAGTATATCCCCAGGTTGTTAAAATAATGGTCGCTGTAGCTATACTTGCCCAATGAAAAATGTTTGCTGCTTTTTTATCCTGTGATTTAATTAAGACCAATAAGGCTGTAAAAATAAATATAAAACCTGCGAGTAAAGCTATTATTGAATATCTTAATGAATAGAAGGGTACAAGTTTTATATATTGCTGATTTAATAAACTGTCTTTATAGTAATCTACCTTTGCATAATTATTATTTTTAGAAATGTCTAATATGACTTCAATATCATCCCAGGAACTAACTTTAATATTATTAATTTTAGATATAATAATATTGGAAGACTTGAAGCTTTTTGATAAATCCTTTTTCTCTATTATCTGGTACAAACCAAGCGCTAAAAAGAAAAAAAGTATAGTATCCACTAATAATATTAACTTATTCACCTTCAAAGATGCGCCGATAATATTTTATGCAAAATACTTTTTGTTTTATAATAAAACAATAAGAATTGTAATAAACTTGATTGCAATAATTCCTTGTATTAATAAGGTAATTATGTATATATTTGTTTTCTAATTTTGATTTTATCGGGGCCATTAATAGGTTGTTGCCCAACTCCGTCAGGTCCGGAAGGAAGCAGCGGTAAGTAATCAGCTTATGTAATGGTTCCCGGTTTATAACACATATGGGGGAACTAAAAACTCAAGTACACCAATTCCTTTTTTTACTTTATCACCATAGCTTATTTTTGCTATTGATGTTTTCTTAAATTCAACTTCAAGTGTATTTTGTGGAGTGGTTAAAACCGAAATATGTTCAGCCATATCAGGTTGATGACCTACAAGCATTATGTTTTCCGCATCAATAGAATTAACCAAAGTAATTACATCTTCAGTTTTACTGCCACTTATTAAAGAATTATCAAGAATAATAGGATTATTAGGCTTAAGTATATCAAAAATGATTTTTGCTGTTTCTTGAGCTCTTATATAGGGGGAAGATATAATGTAATCTAATGAAGGTATAAAATTATACCATTTAGAAGCCATTAATTTTGTTTTTAAAATACCTTCAGGAGTAAGTTTTCTATCCTGGTCTTTTATACCTGAAGCGTATCTTTGAGCGTCTGAATGTCGAACCAAATATAAATTCATAAAAGAACCTCAGAATTGAAATCAATAAAAATAAATGTAAGGAACTTATGCATTTCTGCCAAATCCATAATTAATTCTCTACCAGCTTTACCTTCTAATCTTTTATCCATTTCATCTTTATTAGAGGCCGATACTTCAAAATAATATTGATACTTCTCATCAAGAAGTATATTGCTTTCTACTTTCCCAATAGTAATTTTCTCTCCAGCTAACTCTTCTAAATGCTTTAAAGTATATTCTTTTAAATGGTTTGAAGTTTGGGTATCTAGATTCTTTTTTATAAATACAATTAATTTATACATATAATAACTTTGTAAATAACTTATGCTTAACCTAATAAAATAGAAATAAATAACATAGTAGATATAACTTTTAATTCATAAAATTTGATAAAACAAGAGCAATAAATTTAAAAATTATTTTATAAGATTTTTAAAATTACTTTTCTTGATAGGTAAGAGTTTAACTTTTAATATGTCAGGTGTTGATACTTCAATATATCTGAATAATGAATTAAAGGATGGCTTATCAGGTATTTTAGTGTTATCGCCGATTGGTAAACCAGAATGGTGCACATTATTATTGTCAATTATCATCTTATCTTTTTCTGCAAATAAATAATCTCCTCTATACAATAAGTCCATGTTGAATTTAAGTAAAGATTTTAACTGAGAATATTTATAACGTTTTATATCATCAGCACTATCGGCAAAAGCAATACTAACTGCATTATTTTCACTATGAATAAGAACGGGGGTGCCTAAAGAAATTATTGTATATAATTCTTTAGCATCATTTTTAGAAATTCTAATACATCCGTGAGAACTGGGTTTTACTCCTAAATATCTATAATAGCCAGAACTCTCTAAGGCATGGAATCCTACTCCAAAATTAAAACCCATCCAATTTAATAATATGGTACTATCGAATTGTTTGGAGGGAATCTTAGTAACCATTGACTGAATTACATATAGTCCTTCATTAGTATCAATACCTTTTTCTAATCTTTTAGTACCTGAAGAAATTTTGAAGGTAAAGGAAGTGTCATTTTTTATATGAAGAATACCTAATTGTTTTTTAAGGTTAACTTCAATGTAACTACTCTTTAATGTATAAAGTGTATCTCTAACTTTCGAATAGTCAATAAACATCAGTGGAACTTTTTTCTTTACATTTTTTTCATTCCCATCCTGGCTGTAAAAAAGAAAGTTTTGAAATAGAATTGTTGTAATTCCCAGTATAAGCAATGATCGTTTCAGCATAGTTACATTAGCTAATTTTATACTCAACAATAATAATAATTATTTAAGTACAATGTCAATAAAAATTTCACATCCAGTTCTATTTAATTAAAGAGAGGTTTATTCTCTTCTTCAGAAGTGTGAAAGTACTTATGTATTATACTAGCTTTTTGCTTACCTATCAATGATGCAAGTTGTTCAAGGTCAGCTTTTTTTATTGCATCAATACTACCCAACTCCTTAAGTAACTTTTGAGCTAATACAGGACCAATACCTTTAATATCGGTCAGTTCAGTTTTAATAATTCTTTTACTTCTTCTTTTTCTATGGAATGTAATGGCAAAACGATGAGCCTCATCTCTTACTTGCTGAAGAAGTTTTAATCCTGAGGATGTTTTTGGTATAGATTCAGCCTCTGAATTATCCGGAAAGAATACTTCCTCTAATCTTTTAGCTAAACCTATAATGTTGTAATCTTTTAATCCAAGACTATCAAGAACTTCAACCGCACTGGAGAGTTGTCCTTTACCTCCATCCACTACAATAAGTTCAGGTAAAGGCAAGTTTTCTTTTATAAGCCTTGAAAAATGTCTTTCAATAACTTCCCGCATACTTGAAAAATCATCAGGTCCTTCAACTGTTCTAATGATAAACTTTCTATACTGACTTCTTTTCGGTTTGCCATCTTCAAAAACAACCATACTGGCAACAGTATCGCTGCCTTGCAAGTTGGAAATATCAAAACATTTAATCGTTTTAGGGGGATTTTTCAATCTTAAATCCCTTTGCAACGCAACAACAGGATAAGGAATATGTCCTTCAGTTTTCATTTTTTGAAGTTGTATTTCTTTCAAATGAAGAATTGCATTTTCTTTTGATAGTTTAATTAAAGATTTAAGATTTCCTTTTTGAGGGATGCAAAATCTTACTCTATTTTCAGACTTAAGCTGTAACCATTCGCATAAAATATCTTTATCTGCAGGTTCAACTTCAAGGACTAATTCTCTTGGAATATCAACAAATTCACTATTGTAATAGAACTTTATTGCAGATGAATATATCTGATCTAATTCATCAGTAGGTTCAATCTTGAGATTTAATTTCTTTTTATCAATTAATTTACCATTTCTAATTACGAGGATAGAACATGCAGCATCTCCATCTTCATGGCAAATGGAAATAATATCTTTTGCTTCCAGATCTTCACTGACAACACGTTGTTTCGAAGAAATAATTCTTAATCTTTCAATTCTATCTCTTAAGTCAGCAGCTTTTTCAAAGGCTAATTCATCAACTGCTGTTTTCATTTTTGCATTGAGATTTTCAATAAGGTCATCAGTTTTACCTTTAAGAACTTTTACAACTTCATCAACCATTTCATTATAATCCTGAACAGTAATTAAACCTTCACAAGGACCATCACATTTTTTAATATGGTAGTCAAGACAAACTCTAAACTTATGTTGTTCAATTTTTTCCAAATCAATATTAAGTTTACAACTTCTTATTTTAAAAATTTGGTTTATCATCCTTAAAGAAGATTTCATATTTCTGGCTTCTGTATAAGGACCAAAGTACTTGCTTCCGTCTCTAATCAATCTACGGGTTGGATATATTCTTGGGAATAGCTCATTGGTAACTTTTATATAAGGGAAGGATTTATCATCCTTTAAGTTGATATTGTACCGGGGTTTTAATTCCTTAATTAAATTATTTTCAAGAACTAAAGCTTCTATTTCATTATTTGTTAGAATCATTTCAAGGTCCGCGACTTTGCCTACTAATGCTAAAGTTTTAGCATCAGAAATACCCGAATGGAAGTAGTTTCTAACTCTATTCCTTAGGTTTTTGGCTTTACCTACATATATAACTTTCCCTTTTTCATTTATAAATTTATAAATGCCTGGATTGATAGGTAGATTCTTGAGTTTTTCTTGAATAATTTGATTCATGTTTAAGTAATTTGGAAAATATACCACAAATTACTCATTAAATAGATAAAGATTTCAGTCAAAAAAAGAGGAACATACTTGAATAATATGTTCCTTAAGATAAGATTAAACCGGAAGAACAGCATTTTTGGGTATAACTACAATGCCGCTGTCAGTAACTGTAAATTTCTTTTTGTCTCCTTCAAGATCAAAACCAATTTCATAGTGTTCAGGAACATTAACATTCTTATCAATAATTGCTCTTCTAATTCTGGCATACCGGCCAATGTTGCAATTATTAAAGATTATTGAATCAGTTACATAAGAATAGCTGTTCACCTTTACATTTGAACCTAATAAGGACCTTTCAACCAAACCTCCTGATACAATTGAACCATCGCATATCAATGAATTCAAAGTACGACCGACTCTCTCTCCTTCGTGGGAAACTGTTTTAGCAGGAGGGAATTGATATTGATATGTTCTCATAGGCCATTCAAAATCATAAAAATTAAATTCAGGATTAACACTAATCAAATCCATACTTGCATCATAATAACTATCGATGGTACCAATATCCATCCAATATGGTTTTAATTTTCTATTTTCATCATAAAATTTATAAGCAAGAATCTTCATTTTATTTTCAATCATATAAGGGATAACATCCTTGCCAAAGTCACTGCTTTTGATTTTTTTATTATCCATATCAACCATGACTTCTTTAAGGAGAGAAGCATTAAAAACATAGATACCCATATTAACAAATGAAAACCCTTTTTTAGTAGGAATTTCAGGAGGCTTAGATGGTTTCTCAATAAAAGAAGTAACTTCATAGTTGTCATTAACGCCAACAATTCCAAAGCGATGAGCTTCTTCGACAGGGACATCCATACAAGATATGGAAAGGTCCGCTTTAGAATCCACGTGGTGTTGAAGCATTTTCAGATAATCCATTTTATAAATATGGTCCCCACTAAGAATCATAACCCATTTTGCTTTTCGTTCAAACAAGTTCATATTTTGATAAATGGCATTAGAAGTTCCTAAATACCAATCATTATTTAATTTTCTTTGTGGCGGAACAGAATATATATATTCACCTAATTCAGGATTAAATATACTCCAAGCTTCAAATAAGTGTTGATTTAATGAATCAGATTTATATTGTGTTAAAACGTAAATTTTTCTAAGACCAGAGTTAAGACAATTTGAAAGGGCAAAATCAATTATTCTATATTTCCCACCAAAGGGGACAGAAGGCTTGCTGCGGTAAAGCGTTAAAGGGAATAGTCTTTCTCCTTGTCCACCAGCCAGCAACATTGTTATAGTGTCTCTTAAGATGGAAGAACCTGCAAATATCATATTTTTCTCCAAAAAATTTATAAGAGATATATAAATTTAATCTATTTTCATTCTAATTTATAATTTTATTTAAATAATTTATAAAATAATTCGTAAAACAAGTCAATGTATTAAATAAAAATTTCTACTAAGAGAGTATTGTCACAGAAGGTATTTAGTTAAATTTTATAAATAAGAATTGATATAATTTTTTAATAAGTTTTATATTTCTTGCTTTTTTTATATAATATCTAATTAAATAAATATAATTTATGCCATTTAAGAAAAATAGTATATTCTTTAATATTGTAATCTCCTTCTATGTAACATTGCTTTGTATGATACTGGGTTTTACTATTATTAAAACCAAAAATGAAGTTAAAGCTGATACAAGACATTCTCAAAATTTTAGAAATTTAGTTGATACAGATTATATAAAATCTTCACAATTTAAAATTGATATTCTTCATTATGGGCTAAATATAGAATTAAATATCATAAAAAAAACAATAAAAGGTGAAGCTATAATTACCGGGGTTTTACTTAATCCTGAATTGAAATCAATTGATTTAAATTTTTATGATAATATGAAAATCAGTGAGGTGACTTTAAATAATAATAAAGCTGATTTTCAACAAAAAAATACTTCCTTAAGTATTTCCCTTAACAATAATATCATAGATACCTTCATTGTCAAAATAATTTATGAAGGAACGCCTAAAAGAGCTGGGTTATCTGCTTTTACGTTTGGAAAGGTTAATGGGAAAGATGTGGTTTATAACCTGAATGAACCTAATTATGCTTCAACCTGGTTTCCTTGTAATGATATACCAACAGATAAAGCAATGCTTGATATTAGTATAAAAAATGATTCTGCATTTACCTCTATTTCAAATGGAAAATTAATTGATGTAGTAAGTAATGGTAATAAAAAATTATTTCATTGGAAAACCTTTTATCCGATATCTACTTATTTGATATGTGTTTATTCTTCCATCTATAAAAATTTTAATGAAAAATATATTTCATTAGATGGGAAAGATACAATGGATGTTGAATATTATGCATTACCAAGTCAATATAAAGAAACTCAAAAAGATTTTGAAGGCCATCCCCAAATGATAAAAGTGCTTTCAGAATTATTTGGAGAGTATCCCTTTATAAAAGAAAAATATGGTGTAGCTGAATTTTTATGGAACTATGGAGCAATGGAACATCAGACTATAACTGGAATAGGAGAAGCTTTTGTTTCCGGGGATAGAATGTTTACTGATGTTTATGTTCACGAACTTGCCCATCATTGGTGGGGAAATGCCGTTGGTCCTGCCACTTGGGATGACATTTGGCTTAATGAAGGATTTGCAACATACTCTGAGGCCTTATATGATGAAAAACTTTATGGAGAGAAAGCTTATATTGCAAAGATGATGAGTGGGTTTGAAGAATTCCAAGGCACTTTATTTAAACCTGGCGAAGACTTATTTAGTTCAAAAGTATATCAAAAAGGCTGCTGGGTTTTGCATATGCTTAGATGGGAAGTAGGTGATGAAAATTTCTTTAAAATATTAAGACAATATTTTGAAACTTATAAATACAAAAATGCATCAACGGATAATTTTATAGCTCTTTCAGAAAAAATTTCAGGTCAGGACCTTAAGAAATTTTTCGATCAGTGGGTTTATACAGGAGATGTTATTCCTAAAGTAATTTATTCTTATGAATACGATGGTAAAAATAAATTAATTATTCATATGAAGCAGGTGCAGAAAAGCAATAAAGTGTTTAAATTAAAGATTGAAGTTGAAATTAGTTTTGCAGATGGGTCCAATGAAACAAAGTTGTTTGAAATTGAAGATATAGAAAACTCATTTGTAATAGAAACCAAAAAGAAACCGATAGAAATGAATGTAGACCCTAAAAATAGATTGTTAGTTGATTTTGAACCACTTGAGAAATAATTGAATAAAAATTACCATTTTATTTCAGATGTTCATCTGGGTCTGCAAAACAAAGAAGCAGAAAATAAGAAAGAAAGGCTTCTTGTAAGTTATTTGAAATTTATAAATCAAACGGACAATGAATTATTTATTTTAGGTGATTTATTTGATTATTGGTTTGAATATAGGAGAGTTTATCAAAAAGGGTTCTTTAGAACTTTAACTGCTCTTCAAGATTTAGTTGAAAATGGTGTCAAAGTGCACTACTTTATTGGCAATCATGATTTTATGCATCGGAACTTTTTTACCAGTGAAATAGGTGTAACACTTTATGAGGAACCTAAAGAATTTATACTTGAAAATAAAAGGTTTTTCATAGGTCATGGTGATGGAATGGTGATGAATGATTCTGGTTATAATATTCTAAAAAAAATATTAAGGAATAAAACCATTCAAAATATGTATTCTTTTCTTCATCCGGATATTGGTATTTCTTTAGCAAGTAATACCAGTAAAAAGAGTAGAGGATATACAGATAAAAAAGATTATGGAAAACCTGATGGACTTTTTGATGCTGCAAAAAAAATAATTGATGAAGGTTATGATTATGTGCTTTTTGGACATCTTCATAAAAGATGTTTCGAAAAATATAAGCAAGGTACTTATATAAATTTAGGTTCCTGGTTAAATAAACCTTGTTATGGTATTTTTACCAATGGTAAATTTGAAATTGTTGATTGGAAATAAATAAAATGTCTAAAAAAAATCTTACTGATCAAGAGTATCAAGATTATTTTAATAATAAAAGAAAAAGAAATTTAAAACGCTTTTTACCTAACGATGAAAAGCGTCGTAAAAAGTTTATTGCTTTGAGTATTGTTCTTTCAATATTTTTCATTTTTATAATTTATATAATTGCAGGACTTCCTTCATTTGAAGAATTAGAAAATCCTAGACCAACACTTGCAAGTAAAGTTTATACCATTGATGGTGAATTGCTTGGTCAATTTTTTATAGAGAACAGAATAGAAACTAATATTGATAGCTTGCCTGCTCATTTAATTGAAGCCCTAATAGCAACAGAAGATAGAGATTTCTACGAACACTGGGGAGTTGACCTTGAACGTTTTGGAAAAGCTATGTTCAAGAATATTTTCTTATTCTCACGTGAAGGTGCAAGTACTATTACCCAGCAGTTAGCAAAAAATCTTTATTCTCTTAAATCAAGGGATGAAAACTTTTTTGACACTGGTGTAAGGAAAATTAGAGAATGGATTACAGCAGTTCAACTTGAAAGAACTTTTACGAAAAAAGAAATTCTTGAGATGTATTTCAATATTTCTTATTTCGGTAGAAGTGCTTATGGAATTGAAACTGCAGCAAGAATTTATTTTGATAAAAAAGCAGCTAATCTAACTTTGCCTGAATCTGCAACTTTCATAGCCTTATTAAAATCACCTGAAAATTATGACCCCATCAAAAATCCTGAAGCTTCAGCAAGAAGAAGAGATTTGGTTTTAAGAAATATGGTTTCTGCCGGTTATTTAACTGAAGCAAAATATGCAGATATAAAGGACCAACCAATCAAAGTTGCTTTCGAACTTAGAACGATTAAAAAAACAATTGCGCCTCATTTTATGGAATATGTTAGACAGCAGCTTGAATCTATGTCTGACAAATACGGTTTTGATCTTTACAGGGATGGATTGAGTATTTATACCACTCTGGATTATAGAATGCAGAAAATTGCAAACAGAGTTACAGAAGAACATTTAAAACAATATCAAACTCTGTTCAATAAGAATTGGAATTGGGAAAAAAATAAAGGACTTTTAGTAAGTCTTGTAGATAAAGCAATCAAGAATCTGGATGAATATAGAACTGCTGAAAATGATGAGGATAAAGCTCTAATATATAATAAATATAAAAACGAGCAGCATTTTATTGATTCTGTAAAGAAGGCAGAAACAAGAATTCAAATTGGTTTTACGGCGCTTGATCCTACAAATGGTCATATTAAAGCAATGGTTGGAGGCTCAGATCCAAATTTAGGTAGAGGATTAAATCATGTAACCGGAATAAGAAGACAACCTGGTTCATCCTTTAAACCATTTGTTTATGCTACAGCAATTGAAAATGGATATTCTCCTTCTACATCATTGCTGAATGAAAAATTCAATTATAACGGTTGGTCTCCTTCAAATTCTAATAACCAATATGGTGGTTATATGACTTTGAGAACAGCTTTAGCATACTCTGTGAATGTAATTTCCGGAAGAATGACAATTTCAGATATTGCTCCACCTAAAGAAGTAATTTCATATGCACATAAGATGGGTATTAAAACAGAGCTATCCCCTTATCCATCAATTGCATTGGGTACATCGGAAGTAATACCTCTTGAAATAATTTCTGCATTTGGAACATTCGCTAATAATGGAATACATGTTGAACCTATTTCTATTTTGAAAATAGAAGATAGAAATGGTATTACTTTAGATGAGTTTTCATCTAATTATGAAGAAGCTATTAAACCATCAACAGCATCTATATTGACAAGTATGATGCAGGATGTAATTAATTATGGAACAGGGGCAGGTGTTAGAGCTTATTTCCATAGACCTGCTGCAGGTAAAACAGGTACAACACAAAACTATTCTGATGCCTGGTTTATAGGATTTACACCTCAATATGTTGCAGGTGCATGGGTGGGATTTGATGATCATCGAGTAAAATTCACAAGTAGTTATGGTCAAGGTGCAAGAGCAGCTATGCCTGTATGGGCTAAATTTATGGAAGCTGCTTATAAGGAATTGAATGTTCCACTTCAATATTTTGAGGTGCCTAAGGAAGTAAAGACAGTGACATTATGTGCTGAAAGTGTTTATAATGGTGACCCTATGCTTGCACATTCAGGATGTCCATCAACCATAACAGAAGTTTGGAATGATTCGGTTCCTCCTAGAATTTGCGATATTCATCCACGTGAAAATATAACTCCCCAGGAAGATAAAAGAGGAGAAACGGGATGGAGTCATTAGCGTTTTAAAGTAAAAAAATATTATTGCTCGGATGGCGGAATTGGTAGACGCGCTAGATTCAGGTTCTAGTGAGGGTTTCCTCGTGCAGGTTCAAGTCCTGTTCCGAGTACAAAAAAAATAATTATTTTTTTTGCTTTTCCTCATAAAGAAAATTTTTTCTCTTCATTAGCTTACAGTTAATAATTTATTAAATAAAAGGAGTTAATCATGGCTGTAAATCCAATTCCTGATGGTTATAATTCTGTTACACCTTATTTGATTATTAAAGATGCTGCTGCTGCAATTGAATTCTATAAAAAAGCACTAAATGCAAAAGAGCTCTACCGATTAGGTGGTCCGAATGGAAAAATTGGACATGCAGAAATAAAAATTGGGAACTGCAATATAATGTTAGCTGATGAGAATACTGAAAATCCTGAAATGAAATATTTTAGTCCATCTACTTTAGGCAGTTCTCCTGTTAATTTCGTACTTTATGTCGAAGATGTTGATAAAGCTTTTAAGCAAGCATTGGATGCTGGTGGCAAACTAATTCAACCTCTTGAACTTAAATTTTATGGAGATAAATCCGGTTCATTTCAAGATCCTTTTGGATATACGTGGTCAATCAACACTCATGTAGAAGATGTTCCTCCTGAAGAAGTTGATAGACGTGCAAGAGAATTGAATAGGGGATAATTATCTTTTCTGAAGCAATATTACACTTATGGTATAATATTGCTTCTTCTTTATTTTGGATTTTATCTTCTTTAACTTCCACTCTATTATACTTCCTTATTTAGTATAAAAATCTTATTTTTATTAATTACTATTTTATCATTACTCAGAGGTTTGCTTGCAACATTTCAAAGGAGTTGATTATTTTAATTTAGATTCACTATTATCAGAAGATGAATTAATGATAAGAAATACTGTGCGTGAATTTGTTGATGATGAAATCCTTCCAATTATTGAAGAACATAATAGAAATAATAAATTTCCCTTTCAGTTAATTGCTAAAATGGCTGAGATGGGTTTGTTTGGTACAACACTTCCACAAAAATATGGCTGTGCGGAATTAAACAACGTTGCTTATGGGTTAATTATGCAGGAACTTGAAAGAGGAGATAGTGGAATAAGAAGTTTTGTTTCTGTTCAGAGTGCTTTGGTAATGTATCCTATTTTTACTTTTGGTAGTGAACAACAAAAAGATAAATGGCTTCCACTATTAGCTTCAGGTGAAAAGGTTGGATGTTTTGGTTTAACCGAACCTGACTATGGTTCTAATCCTGGTGGACTGGTAACCAAAGCTGAAAAAGTCAATGATGGCTATGTCCTAAACGGTGCAAAGATGTGGATTACCAATGGTACCATTGCTGATGTAGCAGTGGTATGGGCTAAGCTTGATGGGATAGTAAGGGGATTTCTTGTTGAAAAAAATACAAAAGGTTTTACTGCACCTGAAATGAAAGGTAAGCATTCATTAAGAGCATCTGTTACTTCAGAATTGATTTTTGACAATGTTCATATCCCTGAAGAAAATATTCTTCCAAATACTACAGGATTAAAGAATGCCTTAATGTGTTTAAATCAGGCAAGGTATGGAATTGCCTGGGGTGTTGTCGGTGCTGCCATGGCTTGCTATGATGCTGCTTTAAATTATGCAAAAAGTAGAATACAATTTTCTAAACCTATTGCTGCTTACCAGATTACTCAGGAAAAACTTGTTTATATGTTAACTGAAATAACTAAGTCTCAGTTAATGAACTTACAATTAGGAAGATTAAAGGATCTAAATAAATTAAAATTCACTCAGGTATCAATGGCTAAAAGAAATAATTGTGAAAAAGCTTTAGATATCGCAAGAGTGGCAAGAGAAATTTTAGGAGCTAATGGAATTCTGGACGAATATCCTGTTATGAGGCATTCAGCTAATCTTGAATCAGTTAAGACATACGAAGGCACACATGAAATGCATACATTGATTATAGGCGAAGATATAACAGGTTATCCTGCATTTGATTAATTAAGAAATTGATGGAGTAAATATGAATAATAAAGAAATATTAGAAGGTTTAACTTTTGATGATGTTCTTTTGATACCGGGAAAATCGAAAGTACTTCCAAGAGATGTTGACTTAACAACGTACTTGACTCCCGAAATAAAATTAAATACACCTTTTATAAGTGCTGCTATGGATACAGTAACTGAGTCTTCAATGGCTATTGCTATTGCAAGAGAAGGTGGTATAGGCATTCTCCATAAAAATATGAGTATAGAAGCTCAATGTGCAGAAGTTGACTTAGTTAAGAGGTCTGAAAGTGGAATGGTTAAAAATCCTGTTACTCTTAGACCGGAACAGCATATTGGTGATGCCCTTGAATTAATGAAAAGATATAGTGTTTCAGGATTTCCAGTTATTGATGAAGCAGGTAAGTTGGTTGGCATTCTAACTAATCGTGATATTAGATTTGAACCGAATAGCAGAACCAAGGTGAAGGACCTAATGACTAAAGAAAATCTTGTCACCGCACCCCAGAATACAACCCTTGAAAAAGCAGAAATTATTTTACAAAGACACAAAATTGAAAAGCTTCCAGTTGTTGATAAAAATGGAATGTTAAAGGGACTTATAACTTTTAAAGATATACAGAAAAAGAAAAAACATCCATTTGCCTGCAAGGATGATCAGGGAAGACTTAGAGTTGGAGCTGGCGTAGGTGTAACGTTTGATACCATTGAAAGGGTTACAGGTTTATTCAAAGCAGGTGCCGATGCAATAGTTATAGATACAGCTCATGGTCATTCCGAAGGTGTAATGAAAACTATTAAAGAGGTTCGAAATAAATTTAAGTACGAACAAATTATTGCTGGAAATATAGGTACTTACGATGCTGCAGTTGATCTAATTAATTGCGGTGTTAATGCAGTAAAGGTTGGTATTGGACCAGGATCGATATGCACCACAAGAATTATTGCAGGTGTAGGTGTTCCTCAGATTACTGCTATTGCTGAAGTTTCCAGAGCCTTAAAGGGGAAGGGTGTTTCCTTAATTGCTGATGGTGGCATAAAACAGACAGGTGATGTTCCAAAAGCTATTTCCGCAGGTGCTGATTCTGTTATGATAGGTGGATTGTTTGCGGGAGTTGAAGAAAGTCCCGGAGAAAAAGTTTTATTTGAAGGAAGAAGTTTCAAAATTTATAGAGGAATGGGTTCTCTTTCAGCAATGAGTCAGGGAAGCAGAGATAGATACTTTCAGGATGCTGAAGAAGATATTGCTAAATTAGTTCCAGAAGGTGTTGAAGGAAGAGTTCCATTTAAAGGTCCACTTGCTGATACTATATATCAACTTGTCGGTGGTTTAAGAGCAGCAATGGGCTATTGTGGCGTAAAAAATATAAAAGAGCTTAAAACAAAATCGAGATTTGTTAAAATTACATTAGCCGGATTAAAAGAAAGTCATCCTCACGATGTAATTATAACTAAAGAAGCTCCAAATTATCATTCATAAAATAAAGCCTTTTAATGTATAAAGTTTTAGTTCTTGCATATTATTTTCCACCATTAGGTTTAAGTGGAGTTCAGCGAACTACTAAGTTCGTTAAGTATATGAAAGATTATAATTGGGAACCTGTTGTTTTGACAACTGATATTATTGGTTATTATGCTTATGATTATACACTCTTAAAAGAATTAGAAGAAAAGAATATACATATTGAACGAGTTTCAGGAAATAACATCAATTCTCTTTTATCAAAAAAGAAAATAATTAAAATGCCTCCTGAAATTCTTAGAAAAATATTTAGCAGGCTCAGCAGCATTTTTTATGTACCTGATAACAAGACAAATTGGTCTAAAAAAGCATATCAAAAAGCTAAAGAGCTGTTATCAAAAGAACATTTTGATTTAATTTTTGTTAGCGGTCCTCCGTTTTCAGCTTTCAATACAGGATTAAAATTAAAGAATGAATTCGGAATTCCTTTAGTAGTAGATTACAGAGATTTGTGGCTGGATAATCAGTTTATTTTTTATCCAACACCTTTTCACAGATCTTTAATTAAATCGATGGAATATAAGGTTCTTAAAGGTGCGGATAACATTATTGCTACTAATAGAAGAATGAAAGAAAAAATAATTGATAATTATGGATTTCTTTCATTTGAAGATATCTATATAGTACCACACGGTTACGATCCTCAGGATTTTGAAAATCTTAAACCTGAAGAAAAGATGACGAAGAAGATGAGAATTACTTATGCAGGGGTCTTCTATGAATATATTACTCCAAAATATTTTTTAAAAGCATTTAAAATGCTTCTTAAAGAAAGACCTGATGTAGCTAATAATATTGAATTAAATTTTATTGGGATTTTAAGAGAAGAAAATAAAAAGCTCATTAGAAAATTAAAAATTACTGAATACATAAAAGAACATGGATATATAAATCATAAAGAAGCATTAAGTAAAATGATGTCTTCGGACTTATTATGGACTATGATAGGTAAGGGGAGAAACGCTGATACAATATCTATGGGTAAAGTCTTTGAATATTTTGGAACAAGAAAACCTGTTTTATTCTGCGTACCTGATGGTGCTATAAAATCTTCAGCAGAAGAGTATAAGGCTTCATTTATAACTCATCCATATGATGTTAGACAGATTAAAAATGCTTTATTAGACATTTATAACTTATGGGTAGCTAAAAACCTACCAACACCTGATGAAGAGTTTATTGAAAAACACAGAAGAGATTTTTTAACTGAACAACTAATTAAACAATTTCAACTTGTTGTTAAGGAGAAAGTTTTATGATAGTTCTACTAATTGGGTCCGGAGGTAGAGAGCATGCACTTGCTTATAAAATAAAGCAAAGTAGTTTATTGACTAAATTATACATGGCTCCAGGAAATCCGGGAACAAAAAAATTAGGCGAGAACATAAAACTTGATATTAGTAAACATAATGGAGTAATAGACTTTTGTTTAGAAAATAAAGTTGAATTGGTAGTTGTTGGTCCTGAAATTCCTTTAGTTAATGGTTTAGCTAATGAACTAAGAAAAAATAAAATATTAGTTTTTGGTCCAAATAAAGAAGCAGCAGATATTGAAGGACATAAAACTTTTGCCAAAGACTTGATGAAGACTTATAATATTCCTTCTGCTGGTTATCAAAAATATTCATCTTATGAATTTAATAAGGCTAACGATTATCTTCTAAAATGTAAGTACCCTGTTGTTCTTAAAGCTGATGGACTTGCTGCAGGTAAAGGTGTTATAATATGTAAGGATAAAGATGAAGCAATTAAATCATTAAACGAAATATTCATTGAAAAGATTTTTGGAGATGCAGGAAATAAATTAGTAATTGAAGAATTTATGTATGGTGAGGAAGCTTCTATTTTTGCTATTACTGACGGTACAGATTTTATTTGTCTTCCTTCTGCTCAAGACCATAAGAGGATAGGGGATAATGATACCGGAAAAAACACCGGAGGCATGGGTGCTTATTCCCCGGCTCCAATGGTTACTGATGAGATATTATCTCAAGTAAGAACAACAATTATTGAACCAGTATTAAAAGCATTAAGAGAAGAAAACAGGACTTTTGTTGGTTGTCTATATTGCGGATTAATGCTTACTGAAGAAGGTCCTAAAGTAGTTGAATTTAATTGCCGGTTCGGAGACCCTGAAACTCAGGCAGTACTTCCATTGATAGAAGGCGATTTCTTAAACTTATTATATACTGCCGCCAAAGGAAAATTAGACGCACCAGATATTAAGTATTCAGGGGGTTCATCAGTTTGTGTAATTGCTGCTTCCAAGGGATATCCTGATGAATATAAAATAGGTTATGAAATAAAAGCTTTGGATGAACTCAAAGATGTTTTATGCTTTTTCTCCGGAGTAAAAGAGGATTCTTCAGGTAAACTGATTACTTCAGGTGGAAGAGTTTTATGCATCACTGCTGTTCTTAAAGAATTGAATATTAAAGAAGCAAAAGATATAGCTTATAAAGAATTAAGCAAAATCAGCTTTGAAAATATTTATTATCGCAAAGATATATCTGATAAAGCATACATAAACTTTTACTAATTTAAATATTATATTAAATATTAGGTTCCTTATTTTATAAGTATTATTTAATATGATTCACATAAACGTACATTCTAATCACTCTCTTTTATCAGGCACTTCAACAATAAATGAATTGGTGGATAAAGCTGTTTCATTTAATATGAATTCACTTTGCCTTACTGATACTAATGGAATGTATGGATTAATTTCATTTGCAAAGAGGGCTATTGAAAAAGGGATAAAACCTATCTTTGGTGCTTATATTGACGAACCGAATAATTCTTCCTCTTATGTTATCATACTTGCTAAAAACGACAGTGGATATTCTGACCTTTGTAAAATAATAACTTCCAGAAAATTAAATGATGATTTTACCTTAAAGAATATTGTTAAGAAGTTTAAAGATTTATTTATAATTACTCCTGATGTAAATCTTCTTGAAATTGCAAAAGATAATAAGAATATATTTGGCGAATTAATTTTAACTCCATCTTATAAATCCCATTGTCGTTTGGTATATGATTATTGTATAAAAAATAGAATTAAATATATAGCTTCAAATCCCATTTACTTTAATAACCCTGAAGATTATGAACTACATAAAATAGTGACTGCCATAGGACTAAATACAACTGTTTCTAATCTAAAAGAAGATGAAATAACTGACTCTGATTTTTATTTTGCAGACCCAAAAGAACTTATTAAAAAGTGCAAAGGAATTCCTGAAGCTATTCAGAATCTAAATTACATTGAAGATAATTGTAATGTTGATCTAAAACTTCATCAATACAAATTTCCAAATTTTCCTAGCCCAATCTATGAAACTTCTGAAAGCATGCTTACAAGATTGTGCTATGAAGGTGCAGAGAAAAAATATAAAGTTATGTCAGCTCAAGTAATCAAACGATTGAATTATGAACTTCAAGTAATTAAAGAAATGAATTTTGTGGATTATTTTTTGATTGTATGGGATATTGTAAAGGAAGCACAGAAAAGGGGAATGATGTTTATTGGAAGAGGTTCAGCTGCAAATAGTATAGTAGCTTATTGTATAGGCTTAACTCAGGTAGACCCTCTTGAACATAACTTATATTTTGAAAGATTTTTAAATAAAGGTAGAAGTAGCCCACCGGATGTTGATATAGATTTCTCCTGGAAGGAACGGGATGAAATTATAAAATATGTTTTTGACAAATATGGGTATGAAAATGTTGCAATGATATCAACTCACGTAACTTTCAGAGCAAAGTCTGCATTTAGGGAAGTTGCTAAAGTATATGGCTTTAGTAATGATGAGATTACAAAGTTCAGCAAATTCATTCCCTGGACTAATGCAAAGAATTTACTGAACATTTCAAACATATTTCCTGAATCGCGTTCATTAAAATTTAATGAAGAACCGTGGATATCAATAATAAAATATGCTTCTCAACTTGCAGATTATCCACGACATTTAAGTATTCACCCAAGTGGAATTATTATAACTCCTGAATCAATTGTTAATTATGTAGCTCTTGAATATGCGAGCAATAAGGGATTAGGACTTATCATTACACAGCCAGATATGTACTCCATTGAAGATTTAGGATTAATAAAGATAGATTTACTAAGTCAAAGGTCTTTAGGAGTTTTGAGAGATACTATCCTGGATTTAAAAGCAAAAAAAAAATAAAAACGAAAAAATAAAAGATTTTTGTTGACTCTATTAAAAAAAAATCGGAATTTATAGAGATAAATCTTACTACGATTTTTTATTCAATTAATTTAGGTGTCTAAAATGAAAAAACTTTTACTTGTACTTCTTTCTATATTTGCTTTTAGCACGTATGGACAAATCTTTACCGGTTCCGGTACTTATTATGTTGGTAATGATGGTACTGCTCCTGGTGGAACAAATCCTCATTGGAAATATTTAAGTGGTGCTTTCGCTGCTATTGATACTGCCGGTATTTTAACTGGTGATGTCACTCTTTATATCACAAGCAGTATTGTAGATACTAACCATGCAGCTTTAATGGTAAACACAAATGGCTTTAATTTATTAATCAAACCTTTAGCAGGTACAGTTGACACTATAACTTCACTTAAAACAACAGATAATGCCGGAGTTTCTGGTTTGGTGATTATTGGTGGTAATCTCTTAAATATGACCAATATTATACCGACAAATAATGTTACTATTGACGGTTCCAACACTGTAGGTGGTATAACTAAAGATTTAATATTTCAGACAAGATCTACAGCAAATTTAAATACCAATGCTTTAAGAATTTTTGGAGAAGCTAACCATTGCACTATCAAAAATGTTAGGGTTGTTCCTCTAAATGCAGTTACATACGGTTTATCAGTAACAACTAGATTTATAAATGCTACTAATTATACTGCTGATTCTTTAATAATTGAAAATTGTGATATTATTAATAATAGTAATGCTGGACAGGTAATTGGGCTTTCAAATAGTGGTACACCAACAGCTGTTCCTACCGGGATTATTATTAGAAATAACTATCTTGAAGGAAGAAACAGAGGAATCTTTTTGAACTATTGTGGTAATATAGATATCTATAACAATGAAATTTCTATGACTCAGCCTACCACTGGATTCCAAACAAATGGTATTTTTGCTTATGTTATTGGTGCTTCAGCAACTGATAGCAATTATGTAATTAATATTTATAACAATAAAATTACTAAATTAAGTACTGGTAACGCTGCCGCAACTGATTATGGTGCTATCGGTATAAATATTATAGGCAGAGGGAAATATTATGTTTATAATAATATGATAGGTGGATTTGCAACAACTACCACAAGTACTGATGCAAACTTCAAAATTCATGGTATTAGAGTAGCAAGTGCCGTGTCTTATGCTAACATTGCTTATAATACAATTCAACTTCCTAATTTAACTTATACTCCAGGCTTAGGTACTCAGGAATATGCAGCATTTAGTATTACAAATGGTTATGATACGTTGTTAAACAATATTGTTGTTGTTGAGCAGGCTACTGATACTGCATTTGCAATTATTAGAGGTACTTCTGGAACAATGTATTCTAATTTTAATGATCTATATGTTACAGGTTCAAGTTTAACAGGTAAATTTGGAACAACACTTACTCCTACTTTAACAGATTGGAGAACAGCTTCAGGTCAGGATTCTGCTTCTGTTACTAAAGCAGTTAATTTTGTTTCTCCTATAGATTTACACTTAACTGGAACATCTATTGGTGATATGGATTTAGCTGGTACTCCTATTGCTTGGGCTACAAAAGATTTCGATGGTAATATCAGAGATGCTGGTAAACCTTATATGGGTGCTGATGAAAGACCAGAATCTCCACTTCCAGTTGAATTAATTTCTTTTGGTGCTTCAGTTCAGGGTAATGTTGTATCATTAAGTTGGTCAACTTCTACTGAAATCAATAACTCAGGTTTTGAAGTTGAAAAGAAAGTTAATGGAACCTGGTCAAAAATCGGTTTCGTAAAAGGTAATGGAACTACAACTCAAATGCATGATTATTCATTTGTAGATAACAATGTAAGCGGTTTAGTTTCTTACAGATTAAGACAAGTTGATTTAGATGGTTCTTATACATATACAAAAGAAGTTGAAGTTAATGCTTCAGTTCCTGAAAAATTTGAATTAAGCCAGAACTATCCAAATCCATTCAACCCTAATACAACTATTAAATTTAACATTCCTAATGATATGAAAGTTAAATTAGAAGTTTATTCTATCAATGGTGAATTGGTAAATACTTTAGTTGATGATTATAAACTTGCAGGTTCATATGAATATAATTTTAACGCAAGCAATTTAGCAAGTGGCACTTATATTTATAGACTTACTGCAGGTGCAAATGTTATTTCTAAGAAAATGACATTGATGAAATAAAACAAAATAATTTGATTTAAGTAAAGGCAAACTTCGGTTTGCCTTTTTTTTTGACGTAAGATACAGATTTATGCCCTTTCTTAATTGTTAATGAGTAAAGAAATTTTTAATTTTTATGTGAACTTATTTCCAACTAAAGCAGGCAAAACGTAGATGAAGAAAATTTTACTGATTATTTTTTTACTTAACATAGTTTCCTATTCTCAATTAAATATTCCTAAAAGTGAAATGCGCGGTGTTTGGATTGCCACAGTTGTAAATTATGATTGGCCATCTTCACCAGGTCTTTCTGTTGCTCAACAAAAACAAGAACTTGTTGATATGATTGAGAGAATGAAATTGTATGGTTTTAATACCATATACTTTCAGGTAAGAGCAGAAGCAGATGCATTTTACAATTCAAATTATGAACCATGGTCATACTATTTGACCGGAACTCAGGGAGTAGGACCTAACCCAACTTACGATCCTCTTGAGTTTGCAATTGAAGAAGCTCATAAAAGAGGATTAGAATTACACGCTTGGTTTAACCCATACCGTGCAGTAAGAACTGTAGGCGCTTATTCTATTTCCCCAAATCATATATCAAGAACTCATCCTGAATACATAATAACAATCAATACCTTTAAATTCTTAAACCCTGGTTTACCTGAAGTTGAAGATTATGTTTTAAATGTAATAATGGATGTTGTTAAGAGATATAAAATAGATGGTGTACATATGGATGATTATTTTTATCCATATCCTCCTGATCAAATATCTACTCAGGACACTGCAACATTTAGATTATATAATCGAGGCATTACCAATATAGGTGATTGGAGACGAGATAATGTGAATAAATTAGTTGCTGAAATTAATGACTCTATTCAAGTAAATAAGCCTTACTTAAAATTTGGTATGAGCCCATTTGGTATCTGGAAACCAGGATTTCCTCCCGGTATAAGTGGAATGGATGCTTATAATACTATTTACTGTGATGCTATTAATTGGCTTCAGAATCAATCTATTGATTACTTGACTCCTCAACTTTATTGGGCATTTGGAGGAGCAACTGATTTTGCGGCTCTTGCTAATTGGTGGAGCGATTCAGCTTATGCACACGGAAGGCATATTTATCCCGGATTGGCAACTTATAGAGAGGCAGATATTTATACTGCAAATGAAATACCTTCTCAATTATCTTTTACAAGAAATAATTCAAAAATCCAAGGAACTGTTCAGTTTAGAGCAAAAGTACCTTTTTATAATAATTCTAAAGGTATAACTGATTCGTTAAAGTATAATTATTTTTCTGCTCCTTCTATTACTAATAAAATGATGTGGAAAGATACTATAAAACCTAATGCACCAACAGATCTGACTAGTACACTTGATCCGGAAACTAATAAATATATTTTGACCTGGACTCCACCTTCAACTGCATCTGATGGGGATACAGCATCGAGATATGCTATTTATAGATTTGATCATTCTCCATCTCAGGCTGAAATTGATGAAGGAAATCACCTTATTGGTTTAGCAGGTGTTAACTCCTTATCTCCAAAATATACTTCTTATTCAAATTCTCCAGGAAGTTATTTTGTAGTGACTGCATTGGATGAAAATTCAAATGAGAGTAATATTTCAAATGTTTTCAATTATAGTAATTCACCTATGGTTCCACAATTAATTTATCCTGCAAATAATTCTGCCTATCATTATGATACAGTAAAAGTAAGCTGGAGAAAAGATGTTAATGATGGAGCTTATCAGGTACAGGTAGCAAAAGATAGTTTGTTTACCGATTTAATTAAACAATTATATGAGTACAAAGATAGTGTTCTTATAGTTAAAGGTCTTGAAGCTCAGGTAAAATATTATTGGAGAGTCAAAGCTTATTCTCTTGGCGGCAAAAGTGATTTTTCTCCAACATATAGTTTTAAAACTGCTTTTCCTTTAGCTCCTGAACTAGTATCTCCAACTCATGGTTCAACCATAACTACTGTATCTCCTACATTAGTTTGGAATAAATCGGCAGATGCTACTTCGTATAGAGTACAGCTTAGTTATGGTGTGTCTATGACTCCAACAATAAAGGATACAACTGTAAGTGATACTTCTGTAACATTCTATAATCTTGTAGTAAACAAAAATCATTTTTGGAGAGTGTCTGCTTCAAATCAATATGGCATTAGTGTATGGTCATCTGTACGAGGTTTTAAAACTCCCGCTACTTCAGAAAATGAAGAAGAAGAAATTATAAAACCCAATGAATATAGATTATCCCAAAATTATCCTAATCCATTCAATCCAATTACTAATATAAAATATACAATTAAACAAGCTTCAAGAGTTACACTTAAGCTTTTTAATGTATTAGGTAATGAAGTTAAAACTTTAGTTGATGAATATAAAAGTGCAGGACAATATGAAGTTCAACTGAATGCCGAAAACATCCCAAGTGGTGTTTACTTCTATAAGATTGTTGCAGGTGATTTTACTGATACTAAAAAACTAATTATAATGAAATAAATTCCTCTAAGAGCGGAATATATTCCGCTCTTTTTAATCTTCTTTTTTATGAAAAAAATCTTTTATCTCTTTTTTGTTTTATTATTTTATTCTTATAGCAGAATTGTTTATTCTCAAGAACTTTTCATTATAGAATCAGAATATCTTCCAGCGAATGACACTATTAAAGTTTTTGTTCCAACAAATTATGATATGATTGGCGAAAGCCTGCCATTAGTTTTTATGCTTCATGGATGGGATGGAAATTATAATCAATGGAGTGAAATAACAGACCTTCAAAAATATTCTGATAAATATAATTTTATTTTAGTATGTCCTGATGGTCTTATAGATAGCTGGTATATTGATAGCCCTGTAGATAATAAATTCCAGTTTGAAAAATTTTTCATTTATGAGCTTTTTCCTGAAGTATTAAAGAAATACAAAGTCGATAAAACTAATGTTTTTATAACAGGATTAAGTATGGGTGGTTTCGGAGCTATATCTTTTTTTACAAAGTATAATAATCTTTTTAAAGCTGCGGCAAGTACAAGTGGAATTTTAGATATAGTACCATTTAAAGGTAAGTGGGGGATGGATGATAAATTTGGTTCTTTAGAAAATTATAATAAATATTCTCCTATTAACAACATTAGTACAGTTAAGGATACTATTAAAAAAATATTCATTGATTGCGGTATAAATGATTTTGCTTACAGTGTTAATAAAAATTTTTATGATGAATGCAAAAAAAATCATATTGATGCAGTTTTTATTTCAAAGAAAGGGAATCATAGTAGAGCTTACTGGAAGGAATCAATAAATATGCATATGTATTTTTTTAGTCGAGAAGTTTTAAAAAGTAAGTAAAACTCCTATAAGGAGTTTTACTTATGAAATATTATTAAAACTTAATATACTTTTCTTTCTTCGCTTTACATATAGGGCAGTCATCATCTAAATCACCCATAACAGTATGTCCGCAAACAGGACAAACATAAACATCTTTAGCTTCAATATCTTTTTTCTGGTCAACAGATTCTTTAGCACAATTATACATCTTGAAATGAATTTTTTCAGCTTCAATAGCATAGAAAATTGAACGAAGAGCAGTTTTTTCTTCCTGTAATTGAGCCACTGCTTCAAAAGCCGGATACATTTCTTCTACTTCATAGTTTTCACCATCAGCAGCATCCAATAAATTTATTGAAGTCTCGTTAAGTTTACTTAATGCTCTGAAATGATTTGTTGCATGTACTCGTTCAGCATATGCAATTGCTCTAAATAATTTTGCTACTTCAATATAACCTTCACGTTCAGCTTTATCTGCATAAATTGTATACTTCATTGCTGCTTGACTTTCACCTGCAAAAGCAGCTTCCAGATTAGCTTTAGTCATTTTTCTCATTGTAATCCTTATTTCTATTTTTTTTATTAGTAAATATATGATAAAAAAAACTTATACAAATATTGATTTTAAAAATATCTTTTTCAGTAGAACAATAATTATAAAGAAAGGAGAGCCTAAATGAACTCTCCTTAATTATTTGCAATATAGTTAACTAAAAAATTATTTAAGAACAATCATTTTTTTAACTTGAACAAAATCAGGAGTTTCTAATCTGTAAATGTAATTACCACTTGATAATCCTGCAGCATTAAAATTAACGCTATGATATCCAGCAGGTACAACTCCATTTATCAAAGAAGCAACTTCTTCACCTATCATATTATATACAACTAATTTAACTTTGGAATCAACAGGAAGTTGATATTTAATTGTTGTTTCAGGGTTAAACGGATTTGGATAATTCTGAGTTAATCCAAAAGCTGTTGGTAACAATTTTACTTCAACTGAATTAGTATAGTGAGTTTTACCATCCGTATCAATTTGTTTTAATCTGTATTGAAGTTGAGTTCCATTTACCTGAGCATCAGTAAAATGATATTCTTTTAAAGAATTACTATTACCGGCACCCTGAAGAAACCCAATTTTTTCCCAACTTCCATTGTCAGATTTCCTTTCAACATCGAATCCATAATTCTTTTCTTCAGTTGCTGTTACCCAATTAAGCTTAACTTTTTTATCTACTTCCTTGGCAGTAAAAGTAACTATTTCTACAGGAAGGGGAACATTACTTAGGTTGTTTATATGGTTAACCTGAGTAGTAAAGTTTGTATTTCTAATATTTACTTGTGTAACATTACTTCCTATAAAATCCCAATTAACATTTGCTGAATTGGTACTAAATGGAATTGAATTAGTTAATCTAAATCTGCCAACTCTTAATGGGGCGGTTGATATGGTTTGAGTTCCGGGGTTTGAGCCAATTAATAAATTTGAGATGGCGCCATCTAATTGTATTACAGTAACAGAAGGAGTGCAAGATGTTAATTCTGTTGTACCCGGTATGTACGATAAAGTTAAAGATCCTCCATTAGCAACTGCGGTGTTATAATTTAATATAAATTGGTATGAAGTCATTAAAAAATCAACTGCTGAACTTTCAAGACTAATATCAAATTCATATTCTGTTGGGCTGACTTGAACATCATTTAATAACTTTGCCAAATAAGGTGCATTGTAGTTGAAATGATTACTTGCTATTGCGCGGTTTACATTGCTTATGTTTACTTCAGCTTTAAATATGCCATCCCAATCCCAATTGATTATAAAAGGAATATTTGCAAAATTAACCGTATTAGTAATTCTAAAAGTACCTACCTTTAGTAATGAAGATGAAATTATTTGAGTGCCAGGATTTGAAGTGGCTACCAAATTCTTTTCAGCATCTATATCTGATATTACGTTTATGGTTGCAGGTGGAATACTTAGCTGAGATGTACCTGCCAAATACTGAAATGATAAAGTTCCAGCAGCTTCTAAACCAGTTGCATAATTTAGACAAACCTGGTAAGAAGTTAATGTAAAATCAGCTCCTGTGCTTTGAATATAAACATCAAATTCAAAAGTTGTTCCTGATTTTCTTTCACCGTTCTGAATAATCATCTTATATTGTGAAAATGATTGACTCGAGAAAAAAAGAACTACAATTATAAATAATTTTATTAATTTCATTTTATACTCTCTTTCCTTAATTTTCTTTGGATTTATTATTCACAACAGCATTTATTGTAGGAGATAAAAGGCCAGGTACTTGGGAACTTTTGAATAAATTTAATCCTATATAATTAAAGTCCTCAGAAGAAACCCCCACATTCAAGTTTTGGTCTTCTATTAAATAACCGATAGTGAACATACTGAAACCAACTGAATTATAATCATTAACATTTACATTACCATCACCATCCGCATCACCACTTAACATTCCAAAAACCGTATTTGTACCAGTTAAATCCATCAAAGGATTTGTTCCAAAAGCTTGAGTTTGTGATGTAGTAAAATCATACAATGCACTTGAAGGAGATAAAGGTATAACATTACTACTCATTACAGCCAAATGATTTCTATGCCTTACAACGACATAATAATCTCCTGAATTTAATGAACTAAATTTTAAAGGACTTAAACCATCTAAATCAACTATTGCACCTGACTTAGTTAACAATCCGGCTCTAGTCATTACTTTTGTAGTAGTGCTAGTTCTTAATTCTACTAGTACCCAATCAACTACATCAGCATTTGGCATACTTGCAAGAGTAGAAGGTGTATAACCATAGGTTAAAGCAGGATAGGGAGTTGCAGAAGTAAGTGGCAACATTGAAAATTGATTTAAATAAGTTAACATTGTCCCATCAACCTGATAAGGACCTTGTAAAAATACTTTTAAATTTGCAACAACATATTTTATTTCAATCTGGAAATTTTGATTTGTTAAGTCAGTTTGAATATTATCAATATGTATTAATGCTGGAGTAATAATATAGTCGGTTTTTGACGGAGTAATATCACCAGTCCATCCCATTGGTACAGAGAATGAATAATTACCCTGGGCATCTGTAGTTGTTGTTTTTGTGCCATTATCATTCCAAGTTATAGTAACATTCCCACCATCAACTGCGGGTAAAACTTGACCTGAAACAGTATATAGAATTAAAGTAGGAGTAAATTCATAAGCTCCAATATCCGGCTTATTAACATCTCTCGTATTACCAAGAATATCAGTTGTAACTAAAGCAACAGGAGTACCTTTTGCATTTAAATTTCCTGATAATGGATTATCAACATCCGGCTGCAAAGTAATTAAACTAAGTAAACCTGGGTTAGCTGAGACAGAATTAAGATCCTGATTTGTAGCAGTTCTCCAAGCAGCTAAAGTTTGATAATTGGTTCCTGTGGACATTCCTGGATCAGCGCCGATATTAGCCATTATACTACTGATACCATTTGCATAAATTAAATTATTGTTAGAAGTCAAACCTGTTAAATTGGCAATAATCATTCCGTAATTTTTATAATATATGCTAACAGAAGTATCTGATCTTGCATTAAATAAAAGATTATTTTTAAAGTTTACTGCACCAGTTCCACTTCTATAAAAACATGCTGAATTTCCTTTAACTACACCAACTCCACCTATATAAATAGAATTATTATAAACACTCCCATTTGCTGATCCATAAGCAATTCCAAAAATTTTATCAGCATTGATGTTAGTGCCTGAAGCTTCTAATGAAATTACGTTATTATAAATATTAAATAATCCACTTCCAGTAAGTGAAATACCTGAAGTAGATTGTCCTAAACTTGTTCCAGATCTTAAACCATAGATTTTGTTATTGAATATATCTGTATTTGGAGAAAGATAAGTATAAATACCAATTGAGTAATTTGAACCGGTTGTTTGGAAAATTTCATTGCCGGAAATTATAAAATTAGAGCCACCTCTGTCTAAATGAATTCCATATTGACTAAAATTCTTAATTATGTTATTCCGAATTATATTCCCGGTTCCAGCAGCTGATACCCAAGAGCCAAAATAAATTCCTTTGCTTGCTGAAGAGGCATCAATAATACAATTCTCTATTATGTTGTCACTCCAGTTTTTTGGAAAAGTACCTGAAGCATCAGAAAAATTAATAACTGAACCAGTTCCTTTTAAGGTTAATCTTTTAAGGATGATATTAGATGCACCAAAACTCAAATTAACTGCAGAATTTCCAGATGCTATTATATTTAATGAATTTGACCCATCATTTAAACCATCGATTATTAAATTTTTAGTTCCTTTTAAGGTAATTATTGATGTACCGGATATTATCCTGTCACCTACAGGATTAATTGTTACTTTATAAGGCCCCCCAATATCATTCAACCATGTTGCTAATTGTTTAACACCAGTTTCATTTGTAATATCGGTTATTATATTTACAGTTAAATCACTTATCAATTTGCCATCGTTTAAATCTTCAAATAAACCACCTGCATTACTCAAAGAAGTATAATCACCACCTACACCAATTGTTTTTGTCCCGGACAATAAAGCACCAGTTATTTTATATGCATTAGGAGTTGTTGGATAAGTAATTATTGTATTTACGCTTGTTGCTACTACACCTGTTGGTAAAGAATAAATATTTGGACTACCTTTCCAGGAAGCTTTATCTTGTGCAACAACAAAATAATAAACAGAATCTCTTGGAGTATTTGCACCAATTAAGGTTTGGTCAATAATAAATTTCCAAACACCACTTGTTGAAGTTCCAGACATCTGAGTACCAGCTGCTGAATTGTAAATACCATTAAAGTTCTTCTTGAAATATATTCTTGGAACTGTTATAGTATCAACTCCTCCTCCAATGGTTGCATACAATGTTCTGCTTAATAGAGAGTCTGAATTTGGTATAGTTGAATAAGTAATTGTTGGGGCAGTAACATCAGCAAAAAAATTATATCTGGTATATTGCCCTGGTGAGATTGTAACATTATTATTTGCGGTAGTAAATGAACAAGTAGCAACAGTTGCACTTGTTGGAGTAACACTTGCAAAATCTGTTGTGGAAATACCAATTCCGACAGTGTACATGTTAGCGTTTGCAGGTACTGCAGGAGTACCATAAGTGAAAGTAATATTTCCTGATGTTTCACTTAATTGAACTTGGATTAAAGAATTTGCCGTACCTGTTAAATTTTTAGGAACTGGCAAATACCAATTTATGATTAAAATTCTACTTGGTGCAGTTCCTGTAATTTTATAATATACACTTCCATTGGTCCCAGTTGCTAAATCATCCCAATAAGGAGCAATAATTGGAGATATTGAGCTTGTACTTAATTGATTTAAAGAGGCATTACCTGGTATAGGTGTATTCCCTAGAGTCATTACTCCATTTTCATTCACTGAAAATTGAGTATAAGCAATTCCTGCAAACCAGAAGGTAAAACCAATATCTGTTACTGCAGATGCAACTTCATTTGAATTAGGTCCAATCAACTGGGTATTTCCTGTTGAAATATCAGTTGGAGCAAAACCTGATCTACTAAATGAATAATTAGTAGAAATTATTTGTGCCTGTATGTTTATTCCTAAACATACAAAGGCCACGATGAGCGAGATAAAAAAAGTAAACTTTCTTTCCATTAGAACTACCTTTATATGATTTTCAAAAAAATGATTTATTTAAATAGCTTTGTTTTTCTTGTACACATCTAATGGTGTCTAATAATTCGTTCATACTAAAAGGATTGTATATATAATCATCGGCTCCGAGTGCTAATCCAATTTTTATTTTTTCAGTTTCTAATTTTCCAGTCAAAAAGATAAAAGGGATTGCTGAGGTTTCAGGATTTTCTTTCAAATTCTTTAATAAGTTAAACCCATCAACAAGGGGAATGTGAATATCTGCAAGTATTAAGTCGGGTAACTGTTTAGATGCTATATTATAACCTTCTAACCCATTTTCAGCTAGAAGTACAATAAAGCCATTATGAGCAAGAATTTGCTTTAAATTGCTTCTTAAGTCTAAATCGCTTTCTACAACTAATATAATTTTATTCACAGTTAAATTTTATTTTTTAATTTAACTGCAATTTTATAGGCTTTTATGTTTAAACTTTAATGAAATGTAATTAAGAACAATAATTTGTTCCGAACGGTTAATTTGAGGAACTAACGGAAATGGAAAAGATGGGAATACTTATTTAATTAATTTTTCTCTTAATATGGATGAATACCTTCTGCTTATAATAAAGGGTTTATCAATATTTTTTATGTAAATAATAAAACTGGAATTAGTCCATTTTTCCATTTTCCCTATGTAATCAATATTGATAATAGTAGAGCGGTGTATTCTCATAAATTTATTATCAGGTAATTGAGTTTCCCAATTTGAAATTGCTTTACGGACTAAATATGATTTACCATCAATTAATTTAACTGTAGAGTATTGTTTTTCTGCAATAATAGCTGCTATATCTGAAACATTAACAAAATAAGTTTTATCGTTAACCTGAATAAATAATTTTTCATCAAAATTAAGTTTCTTTGTAGTACCATCATAATCAGGAATTTCAATATCTGATTTTAATAGTTCAATTCTTTTCAATCTTGCTTTAATTGCATTTAAAAGTTCATCAGCATCAAAGGGTTTTAACAAATAATCATCTGCCCCTTGGTTCATTCCTTTTCGAATATCATCTTTATCTGCTTTAGCGGTTAAAAAGATGAAAGGAATACTTTTAGTATCTTCATCTTTAGACAACTCGGATAAAACCTGATAACCATCTTTCCCATTCATCATAATATCACATATAATTAGGTCCGGGAGATTTTTTTTAACAACTTTAATTCCTTCAATTCCATTTGAGGCATTACTTACAATAAATCCTTCTTCACTTAAAAGTGCAATAATATTTTGACGTAAAAATTCATCATCTTCAATAATCGAAATTTTAGTACTCATAAAAGAACCTTTGGAATATTAACAATAAATTTTGTGCCCTTATTTAATTTAGTTATATATTCAATTTTCCCTTTATGCATTTCTACCGCTCTATGAACAATAGATAAACCCAATCCGGTCCCAGGAATATCACCTGTATTTTTTGATCTATGGAATGGTTCAAATAAATGTTTTTTATCATCAGATGGAATTCCTATACCTTCATCACTAATAGTAATTTGAATATCCGAAACATTACCCGTTACGCTAAAATGTACATTGCCACCATTTGGTGAATACTTAAAGGCATTTGATAGAAGATTTTCCAGAATGAACTGCATTAATTTTTTATCTAATTTATAGTTGTCTCTTTCACATTCATAGATAAAAGTAAATTTATGGTTTATTGTTGCCAGATGTTTCACTTCTTCATAAACATTGCTGCATAATTTCCTTAAATCAAAATCTTCAGGATTCAAAGATATTATTCCGCTTTCAGAACGACTTATTATTAATATATCATCTAATAATTTAGTAAGGTGTTGAACTGATTTCTTTATCCTTTCAAAATGTATATCTAATTCTTCATCGTTCCACTTTTTCCTATATCTTTGCACTAATTGCATTGAGGATAGTATTGAAGAAAGGGGAGTACGAAATTCGTGAGAGGTGGTAGATATGAATCTGGTTTTTAGAATGTTTAGCTCTTTTTCTTTTTCTAAAGATTCTTTTAAGAGCATTTCAACTTGTTTACCTTTTTCAATTTCAAGTTCAAGTTTTGAATTAGTAATTGCTAACTTTTCAGTTCTTGTTCTTACTAATTCTTCAAGATGATTCCTATAAATATCAATTTCTTTTTGAGCAAGTACTTGTTCAGTTATATCCTTTATGATTCCTAAAGAGCTGTAGGGGCCTTTGTCGTTATAATAATGTGTACATCTATCATGGACAAACCTTATTTTACCATCTGGAGAAATTATTCTATGGTCGATACTAAATATTTCTTTATTGTTTAATGATCTCTGATATTCTTCAGTTATTTTATCCAAATCATCAGGATGAGTTAAGCTAAAAAATTCTTCAATAGAACCGCTAAATGATTTTGGTTCTATCCCAAATATCTTACAAGTTTCATTCGACCATTGGAGTTTATTATTTATTAAGTCATAGTGCCAATGACCAACATTAGCAACTTCCTGGGCTTTTTCCAGAACTTCATTAACAAACTTTAATGCATTTGTTCTTTCTATTACAAGTTCTTCTAAATGGTCCTTATGTTTTCTTAATTCAGATTCGGCAATATCTTTGGCTTCTTTTAAATTCAAAACAGAAATACCATATGCCAGGTTATTGGCTAATTCTAATAATAAATTCACTTCATCATAAGAAAAAGCATCAACTTCTTTTGAATATATTGTAATAGCTCCAATGACATCATTATTGGTTTTCATTGGTAAAGCAACAGAAGATCGAAATCCATTTCCTATTGCTGAATTTAACCAGGGTTTAAAATTATTATCCTTGTACATATCTTTACATATGTAAGGCTTACCGGTTCTTATTGCAGTACCTGTAGGACCTCTTCCTCTTTCATTATCATCCCAGGATATTTTAAGATTGGCAATGTAATCTTTTTCAAAACCTCCTAATGCAATTGGTTGAACAGTTTTTTCAGCATTATTTAAAGCCAAGCCTATCCAAACCATAGAATGCCCACAATCTTCAATAATAATCTTACAAATATTATTTATAATATTTTTCTGATTATCTGAATGTAATATTACTTCTGAAGAATGTCTTAGAGCATTCAATGTTCTATACATTCTATACAGTTGTTCTTCCTGTTTTTTTTGCTGAGTGATGTCCTCCTTAATTGCAATGAAGTGAGTTATATTTTCATTTGAATCTTTTACTGGAGAAATATTTATTTTTTCCCAATAAAGTTCTCCATCTTTCTTTTTATTTAATAAAGAACCATGCCATTCCTTCCCACTTAAAATAGTCTTCCACAATTCCCTATAGACTTCCGGTTTGGTATTACCAGATTGCATTATTTTTGGGTTCAATCCATACACTTCTTCATATTCATAACCTGTAACTTCAGTAAATTTGGGATTTACATATTCAATTGTTCCTTTATTATCTGTAATAACAATAGTATTAGGACTTTGATTTATTGCATGAGATAGCTTATTTAAATGTGATTCAATTTTTTTACGCTCGGTTAAATCAGTACCATAGATACGAAGAACCCCTAAGTTTCTCACGAAATGCATATTTATCCCAAATATTCTTTTATCTACATCAATTTCTTCATAAAATTTATGATCTTCCTTCAGAGATTTACAAATTTTTCTTATTTCATCAATGTCCTGTGGAAGGAAAGCATGATATTGATTTGTTAAATTTAATTGATCAATAATCGTAATTAAAGCTTTATTGTAATATTTAATATTACCATCTAAATCAATTTCAATTATTGGATTTGGATTTAAGTTAGGGAAAGTAGCAAGATGTTCAATTTGTTCTTGACTTAATTTTATTTCTGTAAAATCTTTTGCATGGACTGAAACACCAATAATTTTTCCTAAATCATTTTTAACAGGGGAATGAATTAAATGAAGATATTTTCTATTATTTTCCTCTCCAAAACTTTCTTTAACTGTTACTTTTTCGCCTTTTAATGATTTGTCAATATTTAACTTAGCTCGTTCTTTTAAGTCGTAAATAGAATGGTAATCTAAAATGTTTTTCCCCAGTTTAATGTCGACATTAAAGAGAGCCTTCATTAATTTTGAATGGCTATTGTTGAAAAAGGTATAATTATAATTTAAATCTACAGAAAAGAAAGGGTCATCAAGATTATCGAAAATAATGTTTAAAGGAAAGTTATCCTTTTCAATTTTATTATTTGTTAAAAGCGAATCTGAGGATGTTGAATCTGAACTATTATCACGAAGCATAACTTTTTACATTTTTAAGCATTTATAGATACGTTAAGATAAAGAGCAGATATATTATAGGCAAGAAAAAAATATAAGTTAAATAGGGACAATCCAATTACCTTAAAGGATTGTCCCTAAAATTTATGTATTATTTTAATAATATCATTTTCTTTGTTGAAGAAAAGTTCCCTGATTCTATTCTATAAAAATAAGCACCACTTGGGAGTTGAGAAGCATTGAAAGTGACTTCGTAATTCCCGGCAGATTTCATTTCATTTAGCAAAGATGCAACTTCTTTTCCTTCAATATCATAAATTTTTAAAGTAGTGAATGAAGATTGTGGAATAGAAAATCTTATCATTGTTGAAGGATTAAACGGATTTGGATAATTTGAGTACAAATTATATTCCAAAGGGATTGAATTATCAAACTTTTCATTGACACCAGTTATATTTATACTAACAGTAGTTGAACCATATCTACGAGCTGGGTTTTTATAGCCTGCATTAATCGTATAAGTACCTGCTCCAGGAGCCGTTAATGTAAATGGATTGCTGCTTGTAGAATTATTTACAGCAACAACAACTCCATTTGTATCCACTAATTCACCTGCAACAGAACCTGATGCACCAGAAACAGAAATACGTATTTGATTATTAGTCAATACTGTAGCGGTCACAATTCCTGAAGTTAAGGTATGGCATCCACTTCCAGCGCATCCAGGGGATGTTCCATTAAAACTTGGTTGTGATTTCGTTTGGTTTAAAGAAAATAAGATTACCCCTAATGCAACAAATATTAATAAAAAAGAATATTTCATAAAACACCTTTAATTTAATCTTAGTTCAATTATAAAATCAGTTTAGATACTTAATAAATAATATAAAATTTAGTTTTTAGTAATAATAGGTAAAAATTTTGTACAAATTCAATATTTAAGTATATTTGTAACCTCTTTACGGAAAGGTGCAGGAGTGGTTGAACTGGCACGCCTGGAAAGCGTGTGTACGTTTAGGCGTACCGAGGGTTCGAATCCCTCTCTTTCCGCAAGTTAAGAAATGTTTGACCCAATAATTTATTTCCGGCATTAATCCCAATTCAAAATAAAATCAAAATGTTTTTTACTTACATAATTAAAAGTCTAAAAGATTCTTCTTACTATTATGGTTCAACTTCTAATTTAGAAAATAGATTAAAACTTCATAATGGAGGAAAATCAAAGTACACTAAAAGTAAAAGACCATGGATTTTACACTACAAAGAAGAATTTGAAACTAGAACAGAAGCTGTAAAAAAAGAAATGTTTTTTAAAACTTTAGAAGGTTATATCTGGTTAAAAGATAATGAAATAATATAATTTTCGTACCGAGGGTTCTGCCAAGGGCATCCCTATGGGAGAATCCCTCTCTTTCCGCTGAATAACAACCCCTTTATTTTCAACTTCATTGATTTTTTGATAAATTACTTATCTTTATTTGATTAATTATGAATACAGAAATCATTATTCGCTCAGTTCTGACCGTTGCATCAGCATTAATTGGTGCCAGTGTCCTTTTTACTATAAAATTGGATCATAAAAAGTTATGTGCCCTTATATCTTTTTCTGCAGGAGCATTATTAGGTGCAGCTATTTTTACTTTATTACCTGAATCTTCAGAGGGAATAGGTTTATTCGAATTATTGCTTAGTGCTTTATCAGGATATTTATTGTTCTTCTTTATAAGTAAATATTTTTCTCATGTTTGCCCTGCTTGTGCCGCTAGTCATTTTGATGAAAGAACAACAAAAAAATTTTCTGAAATTGTAATGACTCTTTTTATTGCATTATCGATACATTCTCTTTTAGATGGAGTTGCTGTTTCTACAACTGGAAGTACATCCAGTCACCCAAATAATTCAGTATTTGCAGCAATATTAACTCATAAATTTCCTGAAGGATTAGCATTAGCTGCTTTAATGCTAAGTTCAAATTACAAACCTAGAAAAATATTACTATACGTTGCTTTAGTTGAATCAGTAACAATAATTGGTGCTATTCTGGGATTTTATATTTTTGAATCAAGCATATCATTCACGATTTTATCTGCTATTACTGCTCATATAGCAGGAGGTTTTATTTATTTAGCACTTCATGCAGTATTTGGTGAAATGTACAGACATCATAAAGGGTTAGTGATTGGTTCTTTTTTATTAGGAGCTTTGATCATTTATAGTTTTCATTTTATAATGGGTTAATAGGAGAGATGCCAGAGTGGTTGAATGGGACGGTCTGCCACATGGTGGTCCCTTTGGGAAAAACCGTTGTCCAATTTTAAATTTAAAAAATGTATTACACATATATAATTAAAAGTCTAAAAGATAATACATTTTATTATGGATCTACATCTGATCTAGATAAAGAATTAAAAACCGTACTCTGGGAAATCAAAATATACTAAGAAAAAGATTCCCTGGGTTCTTTATTATAAAGAAGAGTTTTCTACAAATAGAGAAGCTATTAAAAGGGTTCTTTAAATCAGTTGATGGTTATATTTGGTTAAAGAAATTGAATATTATTTAATTTAGGAGAGATGCCAGAGTGGTTGAATGGGACGGTCTCGAAAACCGTTGTCCCGTTTATTCGGGACCCAGGGTTCGAATCCCTGTCTCTCCGCTAATGATACAATAAATATTTTGAATGGATAAAAAAGAACGTATAAAAATTATTCTTATCTTAGGTTTTTTAACTGCAATAGGACCATTTTCTATAGATGCATACTTGCCTGGATTTCCTGCCATTGCCGTTGACTTAAAAACTGACATTGAACATGTTGCTCTTTCTTTAACAAGCTACTTCATTGGGATATCATTAGGACAATTATTCTATGGTCCTATTCTTGATAAATATGGTAGAAAGAAACCATTAATAATAGGTTTACTTATATATATCATTTCAGCTATAGGATGTGGTTTTTCACCTTCTATATATACGCTTATAATTTTCCGTTTCTTACTTGCTATTGGCGGGTGTGTAGGTATGGTAGCTGCACGAGCGATTGTAAGAGATGTTTTTCCGGTATATGAAATAGCAAAAGTATTTTCATGGATGATGCTGGTAATGGGTGTTGCTCCAATAATTGCTCCTGTATTAGGAAGTATTATTGTTACAACATTCGGTTGGAGATATGTATTTGTTTTAATGTTAATAGTTGCCGTTTCAATTACATTTGTAATTATAAAGTTTCTTCCTGAAACCAAGGAACCAGATCAAAGTATTTCATTTCATCCTTTAAAACTTGTAGAAAGTTATTTTTCATTGTTTAAGGAGAAGAAGTTTTTTATTTACGCCATAGCAAGTGGAGCAGCCTCAGGTGCTTTATTCAGCTACATTTCAGATTCTTCATTTGTATTTATTGAATTGTTCGGAATTTCAACAACCATATATGGTTGGATATATGGTTTAAACGCATTTGCATTAATATCCGCCACTCAGATAAATAGAGCTTGGTTATCAAGAAATAGTAGCAGAGTAATAACTAGAATAACTATATTTATTCAATTTACATTTTCACTTCTTTTAGTTTTATCAGTTATAGTAAGCATGAATTATTTAATAATTATGGTTTTAATTTTTGTTTACTTATTCTGGTTAGGTTTCTTAAATCCAAATACAACTGCATTAGCCATTGAACCATTTCAAAGGAATGCTGGCACTGCTTCAGCAATGTTGGGTAGTATACAAATGATTTTTGGAGCGGGAGCGTCAGCATTAGTTAGTGTTTTTCACAATGGCACAGCTTTCCCAATGTCATTTTTTATGTTGATATTTTCAATAATAGGTTTTTCAGCAATTGCGTACGATAAAAGGTACCTAAAATCCCATTGATAAATGGTATAAAGAAAGGATATGTGGAAAGTTAGTTTTTCTTAAACCATTTAGCCTTATCTATTATATTAACATCATCAAAAAAATATCGCTTATCCAAATTAACTATACATCACCATTTCCTTTAATTAAGTTTGTGACAATTAAAAAACAACAACTATAATATGGAGAGTGTCATGAAAAAGTATATATTAGTTTTTTCTTTATTCTCTTTCTTCTTCTTAACGGTTGCCGGATATTCATATTCTACTTCTACACCTAAATCTGACAAAAAAGTTTTATCTTCTATAGCTATTCAAAATTTAATAAAGGGAGTTAATTCTAACAACTTAGGTTTAAAAGTAAGTGCTGCATATATATTAGGTGAATATGGATGTGATGAAGCTGTCATTCCTTTAATGAGAATGTTTAGGAATGATGAAAGTGAAGATGCGAGAATAATGGCTGCAATTTCTCTTTACAAATTAAATGATGGTAGAGGAGTGCAGGCTTTACAAAAAGCTTATCTATTTGAAACAAGTGCAAGAGTAAAAAAAATATGTAAGAGTTTATGTTTCGCATGTCTAAAAGACACGGAAGTTGCCTCACTTAGGTAATTGAAATAATACATAATTCTTCTCCATCTTCAAAGTAGTCTGAGCTTAGTTCGGACTACTTTGTTTTTAAAGCAATTTTACTGAAAATTATTTTGTATATTTTCTCTCCTTAAAATAAAATTCAATGCAATCTTTTAAATTTCACATTAAAGAGACAATAAATTTAGCTTACCCAGTCATGATAGGGCAATTGGGTATTATTTTGATGAATGTTATTGATGCTATTATGGTAGGGGAGCTTGGACCTATACCTTTAGCAGCCTCATCAGTAGCTAATAGCTTATTTATTTTAATTTTCATTATTGGTGTTGGAGTTGCATTATCAGTTTCACCTCTTGTTGCTATAGCAGTTGGAGAAAATAGGCATTATGAATGTGAATTATTGTTTAAGAATTCTTTATTCGTAAATGTAGGGCTTAATACAATTTTATTTTTATTAACTTTTGCGCTATCTCCTTTCTTAAGATACCTTAATCAGCCTGATGAAGTTGTTGGTCAAGCTATTATTTTTACTAATATTTTAGCCTTCTCTTTGATTCCCACCTCTATTTATCATTCTTACAAACAGTTTATTGAAGGATTGCAGAATACAAAACCTGCGATGATAATAACTTTAACTGCTGTGTTAATTAATGTGTTTATTAATTACTTACTGATTTATGGTAATTGGGGATTACCCAGACTGGGATTATTTGGTGCCGGTATTGGTACATTCACTGCAAGAACATTTATGGCTTTTATAATATTTCTATATGTAACAAAGTCAACAAAGTATAAAAATTTTGATTTAAAATTTAGATTTAAAGATTATAACTATAAAATTGTAAGAAAAATTTTAGCAATAGGATTGCCAAGCGGAATGCAATACTTTTTTGAAGTTGGAGCATTCTCATTTGCAGTAATTATGGTTGGATGGTTAGGAACTGTTCAGTTAGCTGCTCATCAAATTGCTATCAATTTAGCATCAGTCCCATTTATGGCAGCAACTGGGATATCTGTGGCAGGAAGTATTAGAGTAGGTAATGCATTAGGAAGAAGAGATGTAAAAGAAATTAGGCAAGCAGGCTTCACTGCTATAAGCCTTGGGGCTTCAATAATGATATTTTCAGGAATTATCTTTGTAGTATTTAATAATTATCTGCCAGCATTATATGTTAATGATCAGGCAGTAATAAGATACGCATCAACTATATTAATAATAGCTGCAATGTTTCAAATCTTTGATGGAACTCAGGCAGTAGGTATTGGAGTCTTACGTGGGTTAACTGATGTAAAAGGACCAACTGCAATTACATTTATTTCATATTGGCTGCTTGCATTACCTATCGGGTACTATTTAGGATTTAAATTGCATTTAGATATTTCAGGAGTTTGGTATGGATTGTTAATTGGACTTATAGCTTCAGCAACTTTGTTGACTTTAAGGTTCAATTATAAAAGCAGGAGAGTGGTACATTAAATAAAAGAGGCTGAATAAATTCAGCCTCTAAAAAAAATTTATAATTAGATGTAATTAATTATTGCTTTGTAAGCAATCCTATTCGGTAAGACTCACTACCATACCAAATTTTATATTCATTATTAATTTTTCTAAAATTAATATCAAATACATCAGAAGCCCAATGGTTTTTAAAATCATAAGTGTTAAAAATAGGATTCTCTTGCTTTTCCCAATTAATTCCATCTATTGATTCCGCATAACCAAGGTTTTCGGTATTATCATAGTCTATATAAACCATTTTAAATTTGCATTCATCATAAATAAGAGTAGGTTGATAGATTGAATTTCCCTCCCATGAATATGTTGGAGTAATAACCGGAGTATTATTAGTAGTAAAATTAATGCCATCTGTGGATGTGGCCAAATATATCTTCATACTAGGAAAATTTCTCCCCATATAATATAAATAGTATTTACCATTGTACATTACAATATCACCAGGAACAAGCTGATATTTATCTCCTGATGTTCCTTGCAAAACAGGTGTGGTGTTCATAGTCCAGTTTATTCCATCAGATGAAGTAGCAAGTCCTATGTTCCAATGTCCAGATGGATCTGCCCAACCTGTAAAATACATCTTATAAGTACCATTAACTTTAATAACTTTAGGAGTGTTAACAGAATATGATGCCCAATTTATATTAATATTAGGGGTTAATATTGGTTCATATTTTTTCTCCCAATTTATCCCGTCAGTTGATGTTGCATAAAAGATAAAACATTTAGCACTATTATTAATGCCAGCATACCACATTTTATAAATGCCATCCTCATAAATAATGTTTGGATCAAAAACACCGTTAGCTTGTCCAGGAAGACCACCTCCCATTATAGGACCACAATCAATCCAATGGCAAGTAGGAATAGGGAATGTTCCCCAAGTAACGAAAATTTTAATGTTACCATACTTACCATGGTCAACAGGATTCAATCTTAAATTTACAATTGTAGTATTACTTTCAGTAATATTAACCTGAGTTTCACCATAATATAAGGTATCATTTTGTTCTCCGAATGCAGCTACTTTTAGAAACCAAGTCCCAACTTCAATTTTATTTATATTTAATTCAGCTGTCGTATCTGATGTTAAATCCATAATTCTTTGGATAGTATTATACCCTTCTCTTACTAAATTTAGTTTAACATGAGTAACATCGGAAGGAATGGTTGTCTTATCAAAAATTAATGAAATGCTTCCTGTAGAGTTTTCAGTTGGAGAAACAACGTTATCATTAGAGCAGGAGACAACAATTAATGATAGTAAGAAACCAAGTATGAACACAAATTTATTCATTTTTCCCTCTAAATTTTTGTGAACGTTATGGTAATGAACAGATTATTTAAAATTGTTTGACATTAATCTAAATCGAAGTGAATGTATTATAATGATTTAAAGTACATAGATGATTTAAAATATATTAAAGACATGCTAAGAGGAATTGAAAAAAAAAGGCTGATTAAATCAGCCTTTAAAAAATATTTTAACTTACTTAAAGTTGTTTATTTAGTAAACCCATTTTATATAAATTATTGGCATAAAATATCTTATATTGCCCTTCTATATTTCTGAAATTTACTGTAAATATATTAGTTGCCCAATGATTCTTTAAATGATAGGCATTAAAAATTGGTTCAGGACTTTTTTCCCAAGTTATTCCGTCAATTGATTCTGCATAACCTAAACATTTTGTATTTTCATAATCAACATAAACCATCTTAAATTTATCAACATCATATATTACTGTTGGTTGGAAAATGTAATTACTTTCCCAACCATATGTCGCAGAAATAATAGGCGTATTATTTATAGAGAAATTAAAACCATCAGTTGAAGTTGCCAAATATATCTTTTGCTTCCAACCCATTCCTTCAGGACTTCGACCAAGATAGTATAAATAATATTTATTGTTTTGATAAACTACATCACCAGGAATTAATTGAAATTTATCACCATATGTACCGTACATTATTGGTGTGCTTGTAACTTCCCAGTTAATTCCATCCATTGAGCTTGCAATACCTATATTCCAGGTACTATTTTGATTCTCAAAGCCAGCAAAATACATGCGATATACATTATCAACTTTTATAACTTTTGGAGTACTGATAGCATGAGAAAACCATGTATTAAAAGTAGGAGATAAAATAGGTTCGGTACGTTTTACCCAATTTATTCCATCTATTGAAGTAGCATAAAAAATATGGCCAACTGCACTGTTATTTATGCCGCTATACCACATCTTATATACTCCATTTTCATAACGAACGCAGGCATCATGAACTCCATTAGTTTGTCCATAAAGTCCACCAGACATTATGAGTCCATAATCCTGCCAATCAGTAATGGGAGGAATTTGCTGACCAGCCCATCTGACATAAATCTTAACATGACCATAACCAGAACCTGCAGGAACAGGATTTAATGTTAGATTTACAACTGATGTATAGTTTTCTATAATATTAACATTTGTTTCACCAATGTAAAGAGTATCATTTGCTGAACCAAATGCTGCTACTTTTAATAACCATTCTCCTACAATAAGATTACTCAAAGTAAGTTCAGCAGTGGAGTCAGAAGTGAGGTCCATAGTTCCTGTTACTGGTGTATGACCTGCTTTTGTTAAAAGTACTTTTATATAAGCAACATTTGGTGGAATAGTTGTTTTATCAAATGCTAAAGTTATATTACCTGAAGAATTATCTGAAGGAGTTATTGTATTATCATTGGAGCAAGAAACAATTAATAATGATAAAAACAAACTAAATAGAACAAGTATTATTTTCATTTTTCCCTCTAATGAAAGTTTTAGAATGCTACCCGAATTATGCCCTAAACTTAAATTATATTTTGGTAATATGCAAATGTTTTAGAAATTAAATGAGTTTATAAATACAAAAAAAATTTATCAGAAAAAGTTTATTCAACCTTCAACTCATTAATTGCCTTCACTAACTTACTGGTCATTTGATTTGATTTTAACATATTCTGCATGGAAATTCCTGTAAAGAAGTATATCATTGCTGTTTTGTATTCCAGAGAAAAAGCAGCTATCGTAAAAATACTTCCTGAAAATCCATTCATTGTATAATAGGGATGTCCATCAATATTAACCTTAAGCCAGGTTAAACCTATATCTTCAACAGGGAAGGACCTTGTTGGAATATTTTTAATACCTTCAGGTGAAAGCATTAATTTCAAAGTTTCAGATTTTAATAGTTGATAATCATTATATTTTCCATCATTTAAGTAAGCAAGAATAAAATGAGAAAGGTCCTCCAATGTTGTTCTTAACATTCCTTCTGGATAACCAGGAACTCCAAAATGGTCAACTCTTTTAAAGACAGAAGTATCATTACCTGTTATACCATAACAAACTGCTATATTATTAACATCCAAATCCTTTAAATGCCATCCGGTATTTTTCATATTAAGAGGTTCAAAAATATTCTTTTTACAATATTCTGAAAAATCTTGTTTCATTATTGATTCAACAAGATATCCAAGAAGAGAAAAAGAAATATTCGAGTAAGAATATTTATCCCCGGGAGCATATGTTTTACTAAAATAATCTATAGAATAATATTTTCCATCCGGAGTAAATAGTTCAGTAACATATTCAGATAATTTTATTGGATGATCACCTTTAACACCCCTTAAAATTTTATTACCTGCCGGAAGTAAGTCATCAAAGGAAGAAGTATGAGTCAAAAGCATTCTGAAGGTAATAGGCTTATCCGGAAAATTAGGATTACGTACTTTAAATGGAAGATAATCATTTACATCATCATCTAAACTAAACAATCCTTTTTCATAGACCTGCATTATGGCTGTTGCGGTAAATACTTTTGATAAAGATGCGATTTGAAAAATGTTATTTTTTTGCAAAGGTTTTTTTTCTTCACGGTCAGCGTATCCATAAGTATTCATCCATTGAATTTTGTTGTCTTTAATTAAACAAGCACCTAACCCCACAAAGCCTTGTTCTAATATGGTTTTTGTAAAGTAACCATCTAAATCTTCTGTTAATTTTTGAATGGTTAATTGTTTTTCTTGTCCAAACGAATAAATTGAAAAAGAAAGGACAGTTAGAAAAGAAAGAAGAAGAGCAAATTTATTTTTCATTAATGTGTGCCTTATATTAATTAGAATTAATTACCTGAACACATTTTTAAGCTTTAAAACTATAAAAAAATCATATTTACTACAAATATGAAGCGGGTGTTTTAAGTTTATCAATAAAAAAGTTCCCGATAGGATGTGTCTTAAAGGATAACCATTATTATTGTATATATATAGTTTTGTTAGGTTTAAAAAATAAAGTTAGGTTTAAAAAAATAAAGGATAAAAACTATGTTAAAGTACAAAAGCTTGGTAATTGTTTTAGCAATGATATTTATGTTTTCAGGAAACATCTTATCACAAGATCAGACAAGAACAACGGAACAGAAAAAAACTAGTACACAAAATCAGCCAAGAGTAAGAACTCAGGAGCAGAATCAAAAACAGAATAAAGAAGAATTAAAAACCACAATGGAAAAAATGCATTCTCAAATGATGAATACTGAAAAGACTGGAGATCCTAATAAAGATTTCGCACAATTGATGAGTGAACATCATAAGGCTGCAATAGAAATGTCTCAACAAGTTGTTCAAAATGGTAAAAATCAGGAAGTAAAGGATATCGCAAATAAAATAATTGAAGAAAACAATACTGACCTTGAAAAATTATCTAAATATGATAATACCATTTATAATAAAGATAATAAAGGGACAATGAACAATAAAGAAATGGTTCATTCAGATAAGTTGAAAGAAAAATCGAATATGATGGGAAGAGAAATGAAGGAAATGATGGAGCAATCCAGGAATGTGAAAACTACCGGGAATTTAGATAAAGACTATGCTTCATTTATGATTTTACATCATAAAGAATCAATAAAAATGAGTCAGGATTATCTTAATTCTAACAAGAATGGTGAGTTTGCGTCAATAGCTCAAAACATAATTAAAAATAGCAAGAATGATATTTCTAAATTAGAAAAGTTTTCAACCGTTGATCAAATGTCAACCAGAGATATAAAAAAGAAAGATTTAGATAAAAATTCTAAAGAAGAAAAACGCGAAGTAAAATAATTAAAAAGTAAAGCAGCTTAACAAGCTGCTTTTTTTTTAAGTGCTGATGTAATTTGCTTCAATGCTCTCATAGGGATTCTCCCATGGGGATGCCTATGGCAGAACCCTCAAACCTTTTCGATGATTAAATAAAAAAAAGCAGCCAAATTGACTGCTTTAGTACACCCGTAGGGATTCTCCCATGGGGATGCCTATGGCAGAACCCTCAAACCTTTTCGATATAAAATAAAAAAAAGCAGCCAAATTGACTGCTTTAGTACACCCGTAGGGATTCGAACCCCAAACCTTTTGATCCGTAGTCAAATGCTCTATCCAATTGAGCTACGGGTGCATTTTATAAGTGCAAATATAAACTTAATCTTAAATAAAAAAAAGACAACTATCAGTTTGGAATGTCATTTATTATTACTTTAGGATTTTTTTCTTTAAAGTAATTCATTGACCATTCGCTCGTAAACAAAATAACTTCTCTTTCTTCAGAATCTAATGCAATAGATGCTCCAGCAGGTAATACAATTTTAGCTATATCTTCAGGGTTATTTGCTTTCGAAATCCATCTTAAAACTTTCCAATTAGTCTGTTCCAGTCTTGTTTCTGCTCCATATTCATCATTCAAACGATATTGAACCACTTCAAACTGTAAAGGGCCAACAGCACCAAGCAAAGGAATTTTAGAATGGGAACTTTTCAAATAATATGCTTGAATTACACCTTCCTGTAACAATTGGTCTAAACCATCTCTAAACTTTTTATAATTTGCAGGGATTGGATTATGCATAAATACAAAATGTTCAGGAGCGAACTTTGGTATTTCATTATATTTTAATTCCGGATTTTCAGTTAAAGTATCTCCAATACCGAAATTAGCATTGCCAACAAACCCAACAATGTCTCCCGCATAAGCTTCATTAACAGTTTCTCTATCCTGACCAAACATTTTTTGTGAATTTGATAATCTTATTTTCTTACCACTACGAGAGTGAAATGCCTGCATATCTCTTTCAAATTTACCTGAGCATACACGTAAGAAGGCAATTCTATCTCTATGCTTGGGATCCATATTTGCCTGAATCTTAAAAATGAATCCTGAAAATGCATCTGCATCAGGAAAAACTTCACCAACACTACTTCTTCTTGAAGTAGGGGGGATGGCATAGTGTAAAAAACCATCAAGTAACAATTGAACGCCAAAATTATTAGCTGCACTTCCAAAAAATACCGGAGTCAATTCTCCTTTAAGAATTTTATCTCTATCAAATTTTTCTCCTGCAGTATTAAGCATTTCTAATTCTTCAACAAGCTGCTCATATTCTTCTTTACTTAATCTTTCCTTTATGGTTGGATCAGAAATCCCATGTATGGAAACAGGAGCTTTGTATTGTCCGCCAGTAGTTTTTTCGAAAAGATGAACCTCCTTATTCAATCTATCATAAACTCCTCTAAAATATGTACCACTGCCTAATGGATAATTCATTGCATAAGCGCCAATCTTTAACACAGATTCAAGTTCATCCATAAGTTCAAGTGGATTCATCGATGGACGATCCAACTTGTTCATAAAAGTAAAAATTGGTATTTGTCTTTTTCTGCAAACTTCAAACAATTTTTTTGTTTGCGTTTCTATACCTTTTGCAGCATCTATAACCATCACTACGGCATCAACTGCAGTTAAAACTCTGTAAGTGTCTTCTGAGAAGTCCTGGTGACCAGGGGTATCCAGAAGATTTATTTTAAAACCTTTATAATCAAACTGAAGTACAGTCGAGCTAATGGATATACCTCTTTTTTTCTCAAGTTCCATCCAGTCAGAAGTAGCACTCCTTTGATTTTTTCTTGCAGTTACTGAACCTGCCAGCTGCACAGCTCCACCATAAAGCAGAAACTTTTCTGTCAAAGTAGTCTTACCGGCATCCGGGTGAGATATAATAGCAAATGTACGTCTTTTATTAATTTCTTTAAGTTTACTCATAGTTAAAATTTAAATAGATGAAGAAATGAGAAAAATGTATGGCTTTAACGGGTTAAGCTATAGAAATGTTTCGGTATAGGTATAAATTGAAATATATAAAAATGATTTTTTCATATATCAAAAATAGTTATTTTTATAATACATAACAAAGAAGAAAAGAATCCTATTAAATGGAATTATCTGCAAAAAACATAGAATTAGTGAATCTTGGCTATATTAAGGCCCAGCAATTTGCTAAATCCCATTATGAAAACTTCCCTGTGGTTTCAATTCTGGTTAAAAAAGAACTTAGAAAACACATTGCAATAGTGTATTGGTTTGCCAGAACTGCTGATGATTTTGCTGATGAAGGTAATGTACCTGCAGATATAAAATTAGAAAACCTTAATGCTTTTGAAGAAAAATTAAATGATATTTTAAAAGGTAAACTTTCAGACGAATTTGATTGGGCACTTTATAATACAATTAATGAAAAAAAACTTAGTATTATAAATTTTTATAATTTACTAAAAGCATTCAAGCAGGATACAATCAAAAACAGATATAAGAACTTTGATGAAATATTAGATTATTGTTCAAATTCTGCTAATCCAGTTGGAAGAATAATTCTTGAAATTTATGGAATTAGAAATGATGAAGCATTCAGATATTCTGATTCTATTTGTACTGCTTTGCAGTTGACCAATTTTTATCAGGATGTAAGCATAGATATAGATATGAATAGATTGTATATACCTATTGATGAACTTGAAGCATTTAACATTAAAGATAATATTGCCAGCATAAAAGAAAATGAAGATAAATTTAAGGAAATTATTAAATCTAATGTAGAACGTGCTAAATATTATTTCTACTCAGGTAAGCCTTTATTAAATTATCTTACCGGAATGCTAAAGTATGAAATAAAGTGGACTATCTATGGAGGAATGGAAGTTCTTAAAAAGATAGAAGGAAATGATTATAATGTTTTATATGAAAGAACTACTTTAAGCAAAAAAAATTTCGTATTTTTATTAATAAAATCTTTTTTCAAAAATGAATCAGTCAAAAGAAATAGCAAAGAAAAGTAAAAGCAGTTTTTACTATGCATTCAACTTATTACCCGTTGATAAGAGGGATGCTATGAATACTGTTTATGCCTGGTGCAGGCAGACTGATGATATTGTTGATGAAGGTATGGAGAATGAAGAAATTAAGTATGAAAAGCTTCGTAAATGGACTATTGAGCTTGAGAAAGCTTTTTCAAATCAATCTGAATATTCACTTCTAAATAAACTTGGTACCACAATAAAGAAATTTAACATTCCTTATGAACCTTTCTTTGAGTTAATTAAAGGAATGGAGATGGACCTTCAAACAAATAGATATACTACTTTTGAAGACCTTCAGCTTTATTGTTATAGAGTTGCATCTACTGTAGGATTGATGTGCATTGAAATATTTGGTTATAAGCATGCATCAACAAAAGACTTTGCAGTAAATCTTGGTATTGCTCTTCAGCTTACTAACATTTTAAGAGACATTAAAAAGGATGCTCAAAGAGGAAGAATTTATTTACCTCAGGAAGATTTAATTAAATTTAACTATCCTGAAGAAGATTTATTTAATCAGGTTTATAATAAAAATTTTATTGAACTAATGGAATTTGAAACCCAAAGAGCAAAGAATTATTTTGAAGCAGCAACCAAAGCATTAAATCTTGATGATAAAGGTTCTATGTTCGCAGCCAGAGCAATGCAGCATATTTACGCTAAGATGCTTGATAAAATAATTTCAGCAAGGTATGATGTTTTACATAAAAACATCAAAGTATCAAAAGTTGAAAAAGTTGGTATTTCCCTGGGAGTATGGGCTAAGTATAGCTTAGTTTATTAAATGATAAAAGTTGTTATAATCGGCGGGGGATTAGCCGGATTAACTGCAGGTGTTTACCTATCAAAAAATAATTATTCAGTATCCATTTTAGAAGCTTCACCAAAGTTAGGTGGAAGAGCATATTCCTTTTATTATGAAGAATTAAAAATTGAAATTGATAATGGTCAACATATATTGCTTGGATGTTATTATGATACGTTGGATTTACTTAAAGAAATAGGTTCATTAGATAAAGTTAAAAAACAAAATAAATTAAACATACCTTTTGTAAATCCTGATAGAAGCATTACAAGATTAGAAACTCCAAACTTTATTTATCCTTTTGATAACGCTATTGCATTTTTAAGATTTAAATTATTTTCTTCTAAAGATAAAATAAAAATATTTACCTTAATCCTTAAGCTTAGATTTCTAAAAGAACCGGACAATATTCCAGCTTATCAATGGCTAAAGGAAAATGGTCAATCAGATGAGTTGATAAATATTTTTTGGAAAGTTTTAATTGAAGGTGCATTAAATACCAGCATCACTACTGCATCTGCAAAAAGCTTATTTAATATTTTAAAGATTATTTTCTTTTCTGGCAAAGATTCTGTAAATATTATTACACCATCATTACCATTAAGCAAGTTATTTTCAGATCCTGCATCAAATTTTATATCCCGAAATAATGGATGTATTTATTTATCTGAAAAAGTTGAAGAAATTAAAATTGAGGATAATGAAATAAAATTTGTTAAGACTAATAAAAGAATTTTAGAGGATATTGATTATGTAATTAGCGCAGTTCCATATTTTTCTGCAAAGAAAATATTATCAAAGGTAATTCCTGATATTGGAGTTAATTATGCTTCCATAGTTTCTATTCAAGTTTTATTAAAAGAAAATAATTTAAAAGAAGGCTTTTATAGTTTTGTTGATTCACCTGTTCAATGGGTTTTTAATAATAAAACTCATTTATCTATTGTTATTAGCAATGCAGAAGAATTTGTAAATCTTGAGGCTGAAAGATTAAAAGAAATTATTTACATTGAATTAAAAAAATACCTTAATATTGATAATATTATACAGTATCAAATAATTAAAGAAAAAAGAGCCACATTTGTCCCATCGGTTGAACTTTATGGAAAAAGACCTGAGACTAAAACATCAATCAAAAATTTATTTTTGGCAGGGGATTGGATAGAAACACATTTGCCATCTACTATTGAAGGTGCTGTAAAAAGCGGTAAAATGGCAGCTTCTGAAATAATGAATATTTATTCAAGGAATTCTATATAAAAATACATCCTTAATAGTTTTTATTTAAAACTTTAAGTAAATTAAAATAATTTTTTAAAATAATTTAGAACAATAAATATCAATTGGGAGTAATTTAATGGCTTCATCGCTAAATAAAATAATGTTAATAGGAAACTTAGGTAAGGATGGTGAAACAAGATTTACTGCAACAGGTTCATCTGTAACTTCATTTTCACTTGCAACTACTTATTCATTTAAAAACAAAGATGGTAACTGGGTTAATGAAACTACCTGGCATAATGTAATGGCTTGGAATGCTTCAGACTATATTAAAGAAAAATTGAAAAAAGGGAAGAAAATATACGCCGAAGGAAGATTATCCAAAAGAGATTACGTTGATAAAGATGGTATAAAAAGATATATGACTGAAGTTGTTGCTGAAAAAATTATTCCTCTTGATGCAGCAGGTCAAGGTGAAGGTGGTGGTGAGTACGAATCAACAAGAGAAATGCTGCCTGAACAAAATCTTGATCAGGATTTAAGTGTTGCTGATTCTGACCTTCCATTTTAAGTATTTTGTTTAACAATTTAAGGAACAGATAATTTTTGGATATTGCATGGCATTCTAAATTAATTGCTTTAATAATATTATTCTTATTATATGCTTTTATATCCAGTTCCGAAGTAGCTTTGTTTTCTTTGGACAAACGTCTTCTCAAAACTCAGCTTAATAACAATCCTTTAATATGCAGGTATTTAACATACCTGCTTGATTTTCCACGCCGACTTCTTGTTACAATTCTTATTTCAAGTACACTTGTAAGTGTTACTGTTTCTATTATTGCAGTATCAATTACTATAGATATTTCAAATACATTTAATTTAAATACTAATCTTCTATTAACTATTCAAATAATAATATTGACAATACTTGTTGTATTATTTGGTGAACTTATACCAAAAGTTCTTGGCTCTCGAGAACCGATTAAAGTAGCAAAATATTCTGCAATACCTTTTTATTGGATAAATGTAATCTTTTATCCAATTGCTGAAACTTTAACTGAACTCATAAAATTATCAGTTTCAAAAATGAAATTAAATAAAACAAAATCTGCAATATTGCCGGAAGAATTAAGCGAACTTGCAGACCTTAGCCACGAAAGGGGTACAATCATTGAAGAGGAGCACGGATTAATAAATAGCATAGTCAGTTTTAGAAGCGTTGCTGTTCACGAAATCATGACTCCGAGAGTGGATATGATATCCATTTCTAAGGACAGTGACTTTGATGATTTAGTCCAGGTTATTACTTCTACAGGTCATAGCAGAATTCCATTGTATGATGATGACCTTGATGAAATTATAGGAATTATTTATGCAAAAGATGTGCTTCCTTATATTCAGGATGAAAAGAAAAAGAAAGAATTATCTTTAGAAAAATTAAAAAGAAATGCTATGTTTATCCCAAGAACCAAGATGATAAATGATTTGATGCTTGAGTTCCAGGAAAAGAAAATGCATATTGCAATTGTTGTTGATGAATATGGCGGTACTGAAGGGTTAATAACGCTTGAAGATATCATTGAAGAAATTATTGGTGAAATTAGGGATGAGTATGATAAAGAGGAGCCTTCTTTTATAAAGTTAAATGATAGCTCTTATATGGTGAAAGGTAAACTTTCTGTTGATGAATTGAATGACCTATTAGAAACTAAAATTGATATAGAAGATAATGATTTTGAAACCTTAGGTGGACTTATTTTTAGTACAGCTGGAAGTATACCTAAAGAAGGTTATTCTTTTATACTACAAAATCATAAATTTACAGTTAAAGAAATTTTAAAAAAGCGAATAGAAAAAGTCTTAATAGAAAAATTACCATCGGAAAATAATGCGTAAAGGTTGTTTCATAAAAATGGTAGTAGTGGTAACAATAATTGTTGCTGCAATTGTTTATTTGGTAAAAAACAATACTATAAATTTATATAGTCTTTTTTCATCGAAAATTAAGGAAGAGTTCAAACAAAATTTTGATAGTAGTTATGTGAATATCTTAAATAAAGGTACTGCTGATAGTCTTAGAACTATGCTAAATGCAAGACTTGATGAGGTTAAAAATTTTAATGACATACAGAACCATGATTTTAATGAATTTCTTACTTACTTTAAGATGTCATCAAAAGATAGCTTAATAGATAGCGTTGAATTTAATAACTTAAAGAATATTTTAGAAAATGAAAGACCAAAGAAAAAGTGAAATAAAAGTAGGAATAATGGTCATAGTTGGACTAATTATTTTTATTTGGATTTTTGGGTGGGCTAAAAACTTTAGTCTAAAATCAGATGAAAAACATCTGACTATTAAATTTGATGATGTTGCAGGATTGGAAGTTGGTGATAATGTAACTATTAATGGTGTAAGAAAAGGTTATGTTGAGGATTTTAATGTACACTCTGAAGATGTACTTGTAAAAGTTAAACTTGATCCAGATGTGGATTTAAGAGAAGACGCAGTGTTTGCTGTTAGCATGCTTGACCTTATGGGTGGGAAGAAGGTTGATATTAAACCTGGTATATCAAAGAAAAATTTAGACTATAATAAAATACAATATGGTGTTTTTAATGCTGATATTCCATTTGTAATGTCAATGGCAGGCTCCTTAAACAAAGATCTTCCTGATATTATGAATGATGTAAAAAAGTCTTTGCAGTCTCTTAATACTTACCTTAATGATGAAAGATTAAATAAAGAAATAAGAAATTCTGTTTCTAACTTGTCTGAAATTACTGACAAGCTAAACATATTGATTTCTGAAAACAGAACTAATATCAACAGATTATCTAACAATAGTGTAAAACTTACAGATGATGCCATAAGTTTTCTCAATGAAAATAGACAGAATATGTCCACTGCATTAAATGATATAAATAAAGTTATTATTCAGGCTGATAGTCTGTTAAGAAAAATAAATTCAATTGTATCTGAAACTACAGAACGAAATAATAATATGGGTAAACTTTTGTATGACGAACAAGTATTTAACGACTTAAAAGAAACCCTTATTCAGGCAAAAGAATTAACAAAAATTATTAATGAACAATTAAAAACAGGCGGTTTAAAAGTAGATGCAGACGTCGATATTTTCTAAATTGTTTTTAGCTTTATGTTTATTAAACATAACTATTACTGCCCAATCACCTGACCCTGTAAGAGGGAGAAACGGGATGGTTGTTTCTGCAAGTGAACTGGCATCTAAAGTTGGTTTACATATTTTGAAACAGGGAGGAAATGCAGTTGATGCTGCAGTTGCAGTTGGTTTTGCATTAGCTGTTACTTATCCCGCTGCAGGCAATATTGGTGGTGGCGGATTTATGGTAATTCATACTAAAGAAGGGAAAGATATAACCATAGATTATAGAGAAAAGGCTCCACTCACTGCATTTAAAGATATGTATCTTGATAAAGAGGGAAATGTTATTCCCGGTATGAGTGAAAATGGTGTTACATCTGCTGGAGTTCCGGGTTCTGTTGCCGGACTTATCTATGCTTTGGAAAAATATGGTACAATGAAATTAGCTGATGTTATCCAGCCGGCAATAAATCTTGCCTCTGATGGTTTCCCTTTAGATTTCAGATTAGCTCAATCTTTTAATTACACCTTTCAAAATACCACTCATAAATCATCTCATAAAGTATTTACAAAAAACGGTTCTAATTGGAATGAAGGTGATATTTTCAAACAGCCTGACCTCGGAAAAACATTAACACTTATTAAGGAAAAAGGCGTAGATGGATTTTATAAAGGTACTGTTGCTGAACTAATTGCAAAACAAGTTAAACAGGATGGTGGATTTATTTCATTAGAAGATTTAGCCAGATATAATGTTATTGAAAGAAATCCATTAAAAGGTTCTTACAAAGGATATGAAATTATTTCCATGCCACCACCAAGTTCAGGTGGAGTTGCCTTAATTGAATTGCTCAATATTATTGAGAATAAAAAATTTAACAAAGATGAATGGAATAGCAGTGAGTACGTTCAATATTTAGTTGAAGCAATGAAGTATGTTTATGCTGACAGGTCCGAGTACTTGGGTGACCCGGATTTTTACAAAGTACCTGTTGATGAATTAACTTCAAAAAATTATGCAAAGAATATTTTTAATAGAATAAAACCTAACAGTGTTGATTCTGTTTATTTGCTAAAAGAAATTCCTGCTTTTCAATATGAAAGTAAAGAAACAACTCATTACTCAGTTTATGATGCTGAAGGAAATGCAGTAAGTACTACAACAACAATAAATTCAGGATTTGGTTCTAAAGTAGTTGTGGATGGTGCAGGATTTTTATTGAATAATGAAATGGATGATTTTGTCTCTAAACCTGGAGTGCCAAATCAATTTGGATTGTTAGGGAATGAAGCTAATTCTATACAACCTCAAAAAAGAATGTTGAGTTCAATGACTCCAACTATCGTTTTGAAAAACAATAAACCTTATCTTATTGTTGGTTCACCGGGTGGTTCTACTATTATTACTGCTGTATTGCAGACAATTATGAATGTAATTGATTTTGATATGGATATTCAAGAAGCAATTGATGCTCCACGTTTTCATCATCAATGGTTTCCAAATTATATTACATATGAAAGATACAGTTTAAGCAAAGATACCAGGGATGTTTTGGAAAGTTATGGACAAAAAATAGGTGACATAACTGAACTGGGTAGAGTTGAAGGAATAATGATTGATCAAGATAGTAAGTTAATTTATGGTGCAACTGACCCAAGAGGAAATGGTTCAGCAGAAGGATATTAATATGATAATAGGAATTGGAATTGACATTATAGAAATTGAAAGAATTAAAGACAGCATAGATAGATTTGGCGATGCATTTTTAAAAAAAATTTATACTCAATTAGAATTGGATTATTGTCAAAGTAAGAGTAATAAGTATCAACATTTTGCAGCAAGATTTGCCGCCAAAGAAGCAGTTGCAAAAGCTTTAGCAACTGGATGGAACAAAGAATTTAGCTGGCAACACGTAGAAATATCTAATGAACCATCTGGTATGCCTATAGTAGAATTAAAGGGACCACTTGCTGCGTTTCTTCATCCCGATAAGCAGTTAAAAATATCTATGAGCCATTCAAGAGATAATGTAGCTTGCGTGGCGATTATCTATAAAGAAGGATAATTATTTTACAATCTCTAAGGCACAATTTTCTAGTTGATATTGTTGTTATAAAATTATATTTTATTTAGTTGTCAAACAGGCAAATATTGGAGGTTAGTCTTCGAATCGGATAAACGTGTAAATGGTAAGTTAAATGCAAAAGTTCTAATTCTTAATCAGAGCTATGAACCTTTAACTGTATGTACTATTAAGAAAGCAATAATTTTAATAGTATTAGGGAAAGCGGATTTAGTTTTTGATGATAAGAGAAAAGCAGTTCATACAGTATCCAAGTCTTATCCCTGGCCCAGCATCATCAAATTAAGCAGCTACGTTAGTGTTCCCTATAAAAAAGTTGTCCTTACCCGCAAAAATATTTTACGAAGGGATTCGTATAGATGTGGATATTGCGGAAGAAGTGATTTGCCTTTGACGATAGACCATGTTGTTCCCAGAGCAAAAGGTGGAGTTGATTCCTGGGAAAATCTAATCTGCGCATGTGTTTCCTGCAATAATAGAAAAGGTGATAAACTGCCTGAAGAAGCAAATATGAAGCTAACGTACAAACCTTTCAAACCAAGTCATATTCTGTTTATAAAGAATGTTGTAGGTAAATTAGATGATAATTGGAAACCCTATTTATATTTATCTTGATACAAATAAGAAATTAAAAAAAACGTTCCAATGCCATAGCAGAGGAACGTTTTTAGTTTAAACCAATAATGTTTCAGGATTTAAATGGGGAGCTTCGATATCTTTAAAATATTTTACTGTCCCAACTTTTAATTCATAAGTAGAAGATTCATCGCAAACAATTATGCCTTTAGGATGAAGTTGAAGGGCACTCACTGTCCACATATGATTTACTCCTTCCTCAACCACTTTTGCTAATGCTCGTGCTTTGTTTAAGCCGCTAATGATAATAAGTACTTCATGAGCATCAAGAACTGTTTTTACACCTACTGTTAGAGCAGTCTTAGGAACTTTATTTATATCATTATCGAAAAATCTTGAATTGGCAATGATAGTATCCATCGTTAAAGTTTTAACTCTGGTTAAAGAACCCAAGGAGGACGCAGGTTCATTAAAAGCTATATGACCGTCGGGACCAATACCACCAACAAATAAATTAATCCCTCCAGCTTTCTGAATTTTAGTTTCGTACTCTTCACATTCTTTATGTAAATCCTTAGCATTACCATTAAGGATGTTTACATTTGATTTATCAATATCTATGTGATTGAAGAAATTATTGAACATAAAAGAATGATAGCTTTCTGGATGGTCTACAGGAAGAGCAACATATTCATCCATATTAAAAGTTTTAACGGACTTAAAAGAAACAACATTCTTTTTATTAAGTTCAATTAATTCTTTATACATTCCAAGAGGGGAAGAACCGGTAGGAAGACCAAGAACAAAGTTTCTCTCCTTTGTTGGTTTAAAATCATTTATAGATTTTGCAACATAGTTAGCAGCCCATTTGGAAACTAAGTTGTAATTATCTTGAATTATTAATCTCATATAACCTCCGGTTAGAAAAAAATATAATAACCAAAATTAGACATTTAAATATATAAACTCAAAATGATATTGCTTAAGTAGCGGTTCATCGAGTGTTTTTCGAGAGAAGCGAGAAAAATGTATCGAGATGCCGCAATGATATCGCTCAAGTCTTCTCGATACAATTCCGACAAGTCGAAATCACTCGAAGTATTTCGCTAAGTTATTCAACATATTCAACATTTGCAGGAATTTCAGGTTCAACAATTACAACTGATTCTTTCATCAATGCAACTTTACCGGGTTCCATTCCTTTTCTTTTAACAACATATTTTTTAAAAGTATAAGATACTGGGACCATACCTGCTGTTTTTGCCTTACTATGATATGCTGCTAATGAAGCAGCTTTTTTTATAATATTCTTAGGAACTACTTCTTTTGAATTGTCTATCCTTAACACAACGTGAGAACCGGGGACACTCTTAGCGTGGAACCATAAATCATTTTGTTTTGCAAAACTTGTTGTTAGAAGGTCATTGTTCTTACTGTCCTTACCTACATAAACGTTATACTTACCTTCAATTATGTAATGCTTAAATTTATCTTTTAAATCTTCCTTCTTATTTTCATTTGAATCCATTTTTATCCTGAGGTTATTAAATAATTTTTTATAATCTTCCAGAACAGTAATCTTTTTAAAATCTTCGAATAAAAACTTTACTTCTTCATATTTTTGAATAGTTCTGATATAAAGGAATTGTGCCTGCTCAATTATCTTCTTTTCGTTTTTAGATTTATCAAAATATGAAGAAATATTTCCTTTAGGGTCTAATTCCGGATTTAACTTAACTTTAAGTATCTGATTAGAATTATAAATATCTTCCAATTCGATAAAGGACATTCCCTTCTTCAATTTATAAATATTTATTAAAAGTAAATTTGCAATCTTATTATACTCTTCAGACCTGTCTATCTTTTCAGCGGTGGAACGTAAATTATTTATTTTATCTGCAAGTTTATCGAGTTCATTTAATAGATGTTTTTCAATTCTCTTCTTATAAAGATTTATTGTTTCCTGTTTGTAAATCGATTTGAAGAAATCTTTCAATGCCTGAACATAAGATTCAAACTCAACTTTGTTTGTAAATGGGAAAATATGAAATCCACCAGCAGAAATTCTTATGCTCCCATCATCGTCATTTATGTATGCTGCAATATTATCATTAAGAATCGAATGGATGATTTTATTTATTTCATCAATTACTTTGTCTTTATCAAAATATTCTAACCTGGTTTTCACTTCAAGAATAACTTCTTTTCCAAGAAAAGGGAATTCTTTATTAAGCATATTAAAATCATTCGAGGCAATTTCATCAAAAATATAAATTCTACTATTTGAATAACTAAAACTATTTATTTCCTTAATTGAATCTGCTAAATAATTTTCTTCAGATTTTAGGAAAGCAGAGTATTCATTTTTGGATTCGCAAAATATATTTGTTCTATTACCTCTAATTTGAAAATATAATTCACCCGATGATGCCGTTATTTTAATAACTCTTTCATTATGTGCAATTTCAATATTTTTAATAATGCTATTGTGAAGTGAAGGGAATAGGGATATAGTGTTTTTTTTAGCTCGACTGTATTTATCTTTGATTAAGATATAAGGGCGATTTTGATCAACAGATATTTCCAAAAAGATATTTTCCTCAGTACCAAGAGATATGATGAGCCTGTTCTTCTCCTGCGTGAAAATATCGTTTATAACTAAATTATTAATTATATCCTTACTTTCACAGACAAACCTTCGAAGCAGAAAATAATTTTTATACATAAATCTTTAAACTTTATCTTTCCTCTTTAAATTAAAATCAATAATTTAATTGTAACTAAAAATATCCTTTAATATTTTTAATTTCAAATAACTCATTCAAATGGAATAGTACATAATGAAATTACAAGAAATAATATCAGGATTTAAGAAATCATTTTGGGTAGCTAATATAATGGAGCTTTTCGAAAGATTAGCTTATTATGGGCAATTAGCCATTTTAGCTGTGTTTTTAAAAGATGAACTTAAATTCAGTGTTAATGAAGTGGGTTCTCTTACTTCAATTTTTGGAGGTTTAATCTACTTCCTTCCAATTTTTGCAGGTGCAATAGCAGATAAGATTGGATTTAAGAAATCTTTTACAATAGCATTCTCTGTCCTTGCTTTAGGATATTTCCTAATTGGCTCCACAGGAATCGCACCATTTTCTTCTTTCTACACAAAGGAGAACTTGTATCCTGTGTTGGTTGTAATTCTTGTTTTTACAGCAATGGGAGGTTCTTTTATTAAACCTTCTGTATTGGGGACCATTTCACTTACATCATCTCACGAGACTAAATCTATAGGTTATGCAATTTATTATTGGTTAGTCAACATTGGTGGCGCAGTAGGTCCATTTGTTGCACTACTTGTTCGTCAATCAATAGGAATAGAAAAAGTTTATTTGGTATCAGCAATTAGCTGCGGATTAATGCTTTTATCAACTATATTTATTTTTAAGGAACCTGAAACCATTGGAGGAGATAACGAACCTAAGAAATCATTTAAGCAGGTTTTTGTTGACCTTGTTTTAGTATTAAAAAATTTCAGGTTTATTGTTTTTTTATTAATCTTTTCTTTATTCTGGTTAATGTTCTGGCAAAATTATATTATTGTTCCTTTATTTATAACAGATTTTATAAGCAAAGATGCTCCATTTGAAATAATTTCTTCTGCAGGTGCATGGGGTATTATTGCATTACAATTGCCAGTAAACTTTTTAACAAAAAGATTAAAACCAACTACTGCAATAGTAACAGGATTTGCAATTGCATCTCTAACCTGGTTTATAATTTTATTAAATCCAACTATCCCAATGTTCATAGCCGGAGTTGTTGTTTTATCAATTGGTGAAATGACTCAAGCACCTCGATATTATGAATATATTGCTGACCTCGCTCCAAAAGGGCAAACTGCTTTATTCCAGGGATATTCCTTTTTACCAATAGCGATTGGATGGTTGTTAGGCGGAAATTTAGGTGGATGGTTATATGACAATTATGGTAAATCAGCTGATACAGCTCATGTAATTTTTATAGTTTTATTTGGTATAGGTGTACTTGCAACTTTATTAATGTGGGCATATACTGTTTACATCAATAAAAGACCTACTATTAAATAAATGACATCACTAGTACATATTTTGTTCAAAACTTAGGTATTTAATATATTTGTTTAATGAAAAAATTTATTAATAAAGAAACATTAAGATACATTTTTATAGGACTATCCTCTTTAATTATATTAGGATTAGTTTTTAACTACATTCTTCTTCCATGGTATGTGAGTTCAGATGAATTAATTGTCCCTAATGTAATAGGAATGAGCACTGAACAAGCAATTACTGTTCTTGATGACCTTGACCTGGAACCTATTGTAGCAGATACAACCTATGATGAAAAATTACCGGTAGGTAGTATTATGCTTCAAAAACCAAAAGCAGGTAAAATAGTTAAAGAAAACAGAAGAATTTATTTGTTTGTAAGTGGTGGTGAGCAGTTGGTTAAAATACCTATGCTAAAAGGTAAAACTATTAGGGATGCAAAGTTCTATTTGGATCGTATTGGGCTAAAGATGGGAAATATTGATGAGGTACCATCAAGTAATCCTGTTGGAATTATATTTGATCAGCAATTTGCTGAAGGTACTCCGGTTAAGAAAGGAACTAATGTAAGTGTTACTGTAAGTGTTGGTGAAATTGATACAACAATTGTAACTGTTCCTAATTTAATTGGTAAATCGTTAGTTGAAGCTGAATTGATTTTAAGTGAATTGAATTTGAAAGTTGGAAAACTAAACTATCAAGGGTCAAGTTCATTATTACCAAATACAATTTTGGACCAATACCCAAGTCAGGGAAGTCAGGCTCATAAAGGTGATAGTGTAGATTTATTTGTAACTAAAGTTGCTTCATCCGGGGAAGAAAAAGTTGAATAAAATAAAATATATTGCTCCATCAATATTATCAGCAGATTTATCCAATTTAGCTCAACAAATTAGATTAGTGGAGTTAGGTGGTGCAAACTGGATTCATTGCGATATTATGGATGGACACTTTGTTCCTAATCTTACATTTGGGCCAATACTTGTAAAAGCTGTCAGGAAATGTACTAAGCTTCCAGTGGATGTACATTTAATGATTGAGGACCCTGATAAATTCATCCCTCAATTTGCCAAAGCAGGTGCAGATTACTTAACTGTTCATTATGAAGCGGTTCATCATTTAGATAGGTCAATAAGTTTAATAAAAGATTTCGGAGTGAAAGTAGGGGTGTCAATAAACCCGGCTACTCCAGTTTCTCTATTAAAAAATATTATTAAGAAAATAGATTTGTTATTGATTATGTCAGTCAACCCCGGGTTTGGTGGTCAATCTTTTATTGAATATTCAATTAATAAAATTGAGGAAGCTGTTAAGCTTCGTGAAGATAATAATACAGATTTTTTAATTGAAGTTGATGGCGGTATTAACAACAATACAATAGAATTAGTATCTGATGCCGGATGTAATGTGTTTGTAGCTGGTTCATCCATATTTGAGACTGATAATATTACAGCTGCAGTTATTGAATTAAAACAAAAGATATAAGAGAAAGTAAAATGAGTATAGCTTTAGTAGGAGGTAATTTAATTACTCCGTTTAGAATTATTAAGAATGGAACAATAATAATTCAAGACAGCAAAATTTATGAATTAGGCAAAGCACAGGATGTTGATATACCTGATAATTGTGAAGTAATAGATGTAAGTGGAAGAATGGTATGTCCGGGTTTTGTTGATTTATTAGTTCATGGTGGTGCAGGTTATGGCTTTGCAGATGTAGTTCCAGAAAGCGTAGAAAAAGTAAGTAGATATTTTTTAGAGCATGGTTCTACTTCTATTTTAGCATCCTTATATGCTAAACCTGAAGAATTACTTTTAAATGATTTTAGAAGATTAGTTGAATATATAGAGAGTCACCCTGATTCGAATATCCAGGGTATTCATATGGAAGGTCCTTATCTAAATAAGGAATTAAAAGGTGCCATGAATGAAGAGTATTTATGGAAACCTTCTGTTGAATCTTTTAATAAAATGTGGGAAGCTTCAAAAGGATTATTAAAAATTATGACAATTGCTCCTGAATTACCAGGCGCAATTGATGTAATGCGCGAAGCTGCTAATAAAGGTGTTGTTCTTTCTATTGGTCATTCAATGGCAAATTATGAACAGATAGAAGTTGCAATTGATAATGGTGCTGCTCACGTAACTCATATCTTTAATGCAATGAAACCTTTCCATCATAGATTACCCGGAGTTATTCTTGGAGCTTTATTGCGCAATGAATTAAAGGTTGAGCTTATAGCAGATACCTTACATGTTCATCCTGCTGTAATGGAATTTGTGATTAAACAGAAAGGTGCCGGTGGAATTATTTTAGTATCAGATTCTATTAGAGCCGGTGGAATGCACGAAGGTGAATATGAATTTGCTGACCAAAAAGTTATTATGAAAAACAACAGAGCTATCCTTGAAAATGGAACCTTAGCAGGGAGTACATTAACCTTGAACAGAGCTATCAAGAATGTTGTAGAAACTACAAGTACTAGAGTAACAGATGCTGTTAGAATGGCTTCTTTGAATGGGGCAAAGGTTATTTCAATGGAACATAAAAAAGGTATTCTTGCTGCAGGTAAGATTGCTGATATAGTTATTCTAGATAATCAGTATGAGGTTGAAATGACTATCAAGAACGGTAAGATTGTTTATCAGCAAGTTGAATTTGATATTTAACTAACATTAACAGCACTCAATTTGAGTGCTGTTTTGTTTTAATAGCAATTGTATTTATTTTGGAAAAATGAATAGCAAAGTATATCAAATAGGAAATAAAACTTTTGATTTTTCCCAAGCGTATGTTATGGGAATTTTGAATGTTACTCCAGATTCTTTTTCTGATGGGGGAAAATTCTTTGATAAGAATTTCGCAATTCAACATTCGTTGGGTATGATTAAAGAAGGTGTTGACATTATTGATATTGGTGGAGAATCCACAAGACCAAATTCAGATTTTGTTGATGAAGAAACTGAAATAAACAGGGTAATTCCGGTTATTGAAAAAATATTATCCGAACATAATGACACCATTATTTCAGTTGATACTAATAAAAGTATAGTTGCAGAAGAAGCATTGAGAGCCGGTGCACAGATAATAAATGATATCAGCGGTCTTCAGTTTGACGATAAGATGGTTGAAGTTGTAAAAAAATATAATGCTGCTTTAATTGTTATGCATATTAAAGGTACACCTAAGAATATGCAGGTTAACCCAACTTATGATGATTTAATTGCTGAAGTAAAAGATTATTTAAGAAACTCAATTTACAAAGCAGAAGCAAATGGTATACAGAATATTATTGTTGATCCAGGAATAGGTTTTGGAAAAACGATGGAACATAATTATGAAGTCATAAAAAGACTTGATGAATTTGAAGAATTTGGTTATCCTATTTTAATTGGATTATCACGTAAGAACTTTATTGGAAAAACATTAAATTTGGATGTCACTGAAAGAGATGTTCCAACAGCAATTTTAGAAGCAGCTTCTATAAAAAATGGTGCAAGAATCATAAGAACACACAATGTTCAATATGGAAAGTACGTTTGTAATTTATTAAATAATATTATCTAAATGTTTGAACTTTTTAAAATAGGATTTTTATCTTTTAACTTTACTGATTTAATTGATATTGTAATAGTATCATTTATTTTCTATAAGCTTTATAATACTTTGAAGGGGACTATAGCATCCCAAATATTTATTGGGTTAATTATTATTCTTGTTTTTTCTTTTGTTTCTCAAGCGGCAAATTTAAAAGCATTAAGCTGGTTATTAAAATTAGTAACTGATATATGGGTGATAGCATTTTTAATTTTATTCCAGCCTGAAATTAGAAGACTATTAGCAACTGTAGCAAGAAATCCATTTTTTAGAGTTTTTGTAAGGTCTTCATCACCCGAAGCAGCGGCTGTTATTACTGATGCTGCATTTGAACTTTCGCAACGTCAACACGGAGCATTAATTATTGTAATTAGGTCTTCGGGTATCAGGAGCTTTGCTGAAACAGGTGAACAGTTAAATGCAAAACTTACAAAGGATTTATTAACTTCAATATTTTTCCCACGTGCTCCCTTACACGACGGTGCTGTTATTGTTAAAGGAAATGTTATTGAAGCAGCCAGATGCACTTTGCCTTTATCAGCAACAACAATTGTAAATGGTGAATCATTAGGTATGCGCCATAGAGCAGGTTTAGGAATATCTGAGCAGGCTGATGTATTAAGTGTTATTGTTTCTGAAGAAACCGGGAGTATTTCTGTAGCTGAAAATGGTATTATGATAAAGGGTTTATCAAAAGATGCTTTACGCAGAAAATTAACAGGAGCCTTTAAAACCACAGCATTAAAGGGATGGAAAAACATTCTTAATCAGGAAGAAGATGTGACTCGTTGAAATAATTTTTTGAAGGAGATTTTATATGAAACTTAGATACTTTTCTCATTCAGCATTTCAAATAACCACTGGTAAAACAAAAATTTTAATTGACCCCTTCTTAGATGGGAATCCAACATCACCTGTAAAGTCCGACCAGATTGAAGCAGATTATATTATACTTACACACGCTCATGGAGACCATCTTGGAGACTCTTACAAAATTGCCAAGAGGACCCATCCGACATTCATATGCGTAAATGAATTAGCTAACATTATTGCATCTAAAGGTTTCAAAGCTCATAATATGCATATTGGAGGAGGACATAATTTTGATTTCGGAAGAGTTAAATTTACCATAGCGCATCATGGTTCAAAAACGCCAACAGAAGAGTACGCAGGTGAACCTGCAGGAGTAATTCTTTCCATAGAAAATAAGAATATTTATCATATGGGAGATACTGCTTTATTCTATGACCTTAAATTAATTGGTGAAATGAATAAAATAGATTATTTACTAGCACCTATTGGAGATAATTTTACTATGGGAATTGATGATGCTGTAAAAGCTGTAGAATTTGTCAATCCGGGAGTTGTCATACCTATTCATTATAATACTTTTCCTGTAATAGAAGCTGACCCTAATGAATTTAAGAAGAAAGTTGAGTCTAAAGGTTATAAATGCAGAGTTCTTAACTATGGAGAAGAAATTGAGATAAAATGAAATGATATTTCAAAAAATGATTGGAATAATTTCTTTATTATTTTTATATTGACTCTCTTTCTTAATAGTAATTTATCTTGAAAATCCGGAAAATTGGATTCTGAATGGCAAAAGTAGTTTCGATTGCAAATCAAAAGGGTGGTGTAGGTAAAACAACCACAGCTATCAATCTATCTTCTTTGTTGGCAGCAGCTGAAAAAAGAGTATTAATGATTGATATCGACCCTCAGGCAAATTCTTCATCCGGTGTAAGTGTTACTAACCAGGAACCTTCTGTTTATGAGGTATTAATTGGTACAAACAAAATTAAAGATGTAGTAATTAATACTTATATGCCATATCTGGACCTTCTTGCATCCAATATTAACTTAGTTGGAGCTGAAATAGAAATGGTGGATATGGAACATAGAGAGTTTTTGTTAAAGAATGCCATACAAGATGTTCAAGATGATTATGATTTTATAATTATAGATTGTCCACCTTCATTAAGTTTGTTAACTCTAAATTCACTAACAGCATCCAATTCAGTTCTCATCCCTGTACAATGTGAATATTTCGCTCTGGAAGGTTTAGGCCAATTGTTGAATACAATAAACATCGTTAAACAACACTTCAATAAGGACCTTTACATTGAAGGAGTATTATTAACAATGTTTGATACCCGCTTAAGATTATCTCATCAGGTTGCTGATGAAGTAAAAAAATATTTTGGTGAAAAAGTTTTTAAAACGGTCATTCATCGAAATGTAAGAATTTCAGAAGCTCCAAGTTTTGGAAAGCCGGTAATATTGTATGATGCAATTTCATCAGGAGCTAAGAATTATATGTCATTTGCATCAGAATTTTTAGAAAGAAATTTATCAGGTGTTAGTAAATGAGCAAAATTAAACAGGGTGCCTTAGGCAGAGGACTTAATGCATTAATTAATCCAAACAATTTTCACCAGAATCCATCTGAAGAAAATGCTTTTATCAATTACAAAGATATAAATGAGAATGATGGAAATGGAGTTAATATTATTTCTAAGGTTGCAGTAGATTTAATTGAACCCAATCCATTCCAGCCCAGGATGCATTTTGAACCTGAAGCTTTAGAAGAATTAAAAAAATCTATTTTAGCAAATGGTTTAATTCAGCCTATTACCATCAGAAGAGTTAGTGAGGGCAGATACCAGCTTATTTCGGGTGAAAGAAGATTAAGAGCTTGCATTGATATTGGCTATAAGGATATTCCTGCCTATATCATTAAAGTCGATTCTGAAGAAGCAATGCTTGCAATGGCTTTAATTGAAAACATTCAAAGAGAAAAATTAAATCCTATTGAAGTTGGATTGGCTTATAAAAGATTAATGGAAGAATGTAATTTAACTCAAGACCAAATAGCTGAAAAAGTTGGTAAAGACAGAACTACAATTGCAAATTCTATCCGTTTGTTAAAATTACCCCAGGAAGTTCAACAGAGTTTAATAAAAGAAGAAATTACTTCAGGACATGCAAGAGCTATTATAAACCTTCCAAGCTCATTAATGCAGTTAGAGCTTCTAAAGAAAATTAAAGAAGGTAATTTAACAGTTAGGAATGTTGAGCTGCTTGTTAAGAAAATGCTTACTGGTAATGATATTAAAAAAGTTTCCTTTAATGTTGCAAATAAAAGCAATGGCAATGGTTCTCAGAATAATGCTGTAAAGGATGTTGAAGATAGATTAAGAAGAATTTTTGCTACTAAGGTACAATGCAGACAAAAGAATGATGGCACAGGAGAGATTGTAATAGAGTTTTATTCAAATGACGAACTTGAAAGGTTGTTTGAACTTTTTGATGTAATAGAAAAGAATTATCATTAAAATAAAGAATCCTCGAAAGAGGATTTTTTATTTATACCTACCATTCATAATAATTATTTTGATATTTAACATACTTTACTTTTATTTAATAGATAAAGTATTATTTTTATTAAAATGAAGTATATTTTAATTATTTACATATTATTTAGCTTTACAATTTTTGCGCAGGATTCCACATTAACTAATGATACCGGCAATGTAAATGACACCGTTTTTGTAATGCACAAGTCTCCGTGGGGAGCAGTTTTAAGAAGTGCAATTATTCCCGGCTGGGGGCAAATATATAATGAATCATATATTAAAGCTCCTGTTATTTGGGGTATATCAGCATGGTTGGTTTATAATTGGTTAGGAAATAATAAGGATTATAAACACTACAAAAACCTTTATCTTCAAGACCCAACTGGAAGGTTAGCTAAAAATTATCAGAGTCTTAGAAATTTCTATAGGGATCAAAGAGATTTATTTACAATTTATTTAAGCTTGACTTATGTGTTGAATCTTGTGGATGCTTATGTGGATGCCCATCTTTTTGATTTTTCAGTTGAAGAAAATAAATTAACCAGTACTCCAATGCTCAATATAAAAATTAGACTTTAATGAAAAATACCATAACTTGTAAAAACTGCGGAGCCGAAAATCCTTATTATGAAAAAATCTGTAATAATTGTTCTTCATATCTTCGAGATAAAATTTTCAATATCGATTTTTGGAATATAGCTTATTACTTGATAGAAACTCCTCAAAAAGCATTTACAGCTATCATTCACTCAGAACACAAAAATATGATTATACCCATAATCATTTTTGCTATTCTAAGAATTTTATTTGATACAATATTTACATCAGTATATGTTGTAAATAATATTAACCCTTTTAGAAATTTCTTTGCCAATTATTTTATTGAATTATTTGTATTTGGAATTCTTTGGTACCTATTTGCTTTGTTGTTAAAGTCATTTGATGCTTTGCTAAAAATAAAAACAAGAATTAAAGATTACTTTGCAGTAATTGTATATTCTCAAATAGGTTTATTGATATCTTTGTTTATAATCTTGGTAATTGAAATTATTGTTTTTGGAAATAACTTATTTGCAATAGACCCATCCCCATTTTTCTTAAAGGAATTTTTAGCCTACACGCTTTTAGGATTTGAAATTGTATTTAGATTATGGATGGTCTTTTTATTTGCTTATGGTTTATATGTGCAGACGCGTAATATTTTATTTTCAATAATTGTATCTATTATATTTTTCTTTATAAATTATTTAATAATTTTTAATCTTTCAACAATTCTATATTAAAATGGAAAACTTAAAAACAAAAGTTTTAGTCATTGGCAGCGGTATTGCTGGTTTATTTACAGCATTAAAAGTTTCGGAATTTACTGATGTAGTTTTAGTTACTAAAAAAGATAAAGCTGAATCAAACACTAATTATGCTCAAGGTGGTATTGCTTCTGTAATTGATATTAATGATACATTTGAAAAACATATTAATGATACATTAATTGCTGGAGCAGGTTTATGTAATTACAAGGTTGTAGAAATATTGGTTAAAGAAGGTCCAAGCAGAATAAAGGACTTAATTGAAATTGGCACTCATTTCACTATGAAAAATGGGAGGCTTGATCTGGCTAAAGAGGGGGGACATAGTATGCATAGAATTGTTCACGCTAAGGACTTAACCGGTAAAGAAATTGAAAGAGCTTTAATTGATAGAATCCAAAACATTCCTAATATTCAATTAATTGAAAATGCATTGGCAATAGATTTAATTACAGAGCATAATGTTCAGAAGCTTAAGGATGCTCCGCTTAATAATAGAAATTGCTGGGGTGCTTATGTTCTTGATTTAAATAGTAATAAAGTAATTACGATATCTTCTGAAGCTACTATTTTAGCCACGGGTGGAATGGGACAGGTTTATCTTCATACAACTAATCCTTCAATTGCAACCGGTGATGGCTTTGCTATGGCTTACAGAGCAGGAGCAATTATTGGAAATATGGAGATGGTTCAATTTCATCCCACTTCATTATATTCTACCAACAAGAAGTCAATCAATACTCCATCATTTTTAATTTCCGAAGCAGTAAGAGGCTTTGGAGGAATACTTCTTAATAAAAGTGGTGAAAGATTTATGGAGAAGTATGATTCACGTAAAGAACTTGCACCAAGAGATATTGTAGCTCGTGCTATTGATAATGAATTAAAGAAGAGAGGAGATGAATTTGTACTCCTTGATATTTCACACAAAAATAAGAATGAAATTATTGACCATTTCCCAAATATTTATGCAACATGTAAAGAGAACGATATTGATATTACCTCAGAACCTATTCCAGTCGTTCCTGCTGCACATTATGCCTGTGGAGGTATAAAAGTTGATGAGTTTGCGAGAACTTCTCTAAAGGGCTTGTATGCCTGCGGAGAAGTATCTATGACAGGAGTACACGGTGCAAATAGATTAGCAAGCAATTCATTGCTTGAAGCTATTGTATTTGGGCAAAGAGCGGCTGATAATATAAAAGAAAGTTTTAATACTGGTGCAATTGATGTCCCTGAAATTCCTGATTGGGATGAATCAGGTACATTAACTTCAGATGAAAGAGTTTTAATTACTTTCAGTATAAGAGAAGTCAAGCAAATTATGTGGGACTACGTTGGTATTGTCAGGTCTAATATTCGATTAGGAAAGGCAAACAGTAGAATACATAACATATATGTAGAGATGGAAGACCTTTATAAGAAGACAAAGCTTTTTGAAGAAATTGTTGAACTTAGAAATATTTCAGCTTGTGCTCATATGATAATTAAATCAGCTCAACAAAGAATGGAAAGCAGAGGATTACATTTCACTTTAGACTATCCTGATGTAAATCCTATAGCCATAGAAACTATATTGCAGAATACTAAACCTTAATTATAATTTGTCTAAGTAATCTTGTATTGCTCCGTACCTGATTCCTCGTGTACTGCAAATAACTTTATCCAGTTTGAGTAATTTCATTATCTTTAAGAGAATGAGAGAGCCATATAATATAATATCTTCACGCCCAATCATTATATGACCGTATGTTTTTAAGATGTCTTCAGAATTTAACCTTGCTAATTCATCTATTATCTTTTCAATGCTATGCTGGTGAATTTCATAACCATCAATAATTTTTTCATTATAATCTTTTGAGTTACTTAGAATAAAAGCCAAGGTAACAGGTGTGCCTGCAACTGCAAAAGCATTTTCAATATCCAGTTTTAGATTTATAATTTCAGAAAACTTTTCATCTAAAAAATTACTAACACTACTCATTTCGATAGAAGTAGGCGGATTATTCTGAATAAATTTTTCTTTTAATTTTACAGCTCCAATATTAAAACTTTTCTTATACTTTATTCCATTTGAATTGCCGGCAATCAATTCTGTACTGCCTCCGCCAATATCTATAATCATTTTTCTATCAATATTATTTTTAACACCGATGTATGAAAGCCTTGCTTCTTCTTCACCATCAACAATTTTAATATCAAAATTATATTTCTCTTTAATTTGTTTTACTATTTTGTCTGAATCTGAAGCTAATCTAAAAGCTTGAGTAGCAGTAGCAATAACCTTATCGCACTCAAATTTTTTAATCTCAAAGTTATAATCATTAAGAACATCAAACATCCTATTTAGATTTTCCATTGGGAAAGGCTGACCATCATCTAAATTTTTACCTATTCGTGGAGCTGAATATTTATTTAATAATATGTTAAAATCTTTAGTTTTTTCGTTTGCAGAAACAATTAATAAAAGTATGGTATTTGTTCCAATATCAATTGAGGCTATATTCATAAAATTTATTATTTTTGTTAATTATAATTTAGAAACAAAAAATGAAAACAATAAGCAAATTATCTAAAACTTTTTTATATATATCAGCATTATCTTGTGCCATATGGGTCGGAGTATATGTTACCCGATTATTAATGGTTTATAATATTTATGAATTTGATGGCATAAATTTATTTTTAAGACCATTTTACAATAATAATCTGCATCATGTTCTGAATTCATTTTTACCATTATTTTCAACAACGCTGGTTTCGTATCCTATTTTTATAATAACTTTTGTTCTTTTCTTAATATCATCAAGATTAAATTTAAGAAGAAATGGCTGGTTATTTATGATTACAGTCCTTGTTTTTATAACTATGCCTTTTGAAATTTATTTAATGACTTTTGATTATAGAATTTTTAACACCATTTATTATAATTCTGGATTTGATACAAATACAGCTTTTGATTTAATCACAAAAAGAATTCAAATATTAAATACATTTCCCATAATAGAAGTATTATGTTATTGTTCGATATTACTTTTGGCAATTTTCAGACCTTTTACAAAAGGATTAAAAATCACTGAACAGGCTATTCATGAAAATTAAAGAAAAAGAATTTGAAGAAATATTACAAGATTTAAAAGAGTTAGCCACACAGTTGGGTGCTGAAGTTAGATTTGAAAAAGGTGATTTTAAAGGTGGATACTGCTTATTAAAGGAATCTAAGGTAATAGTTATTAACAAAATGGCTAATCATCAAAGAAAAGCAATGATTTTAGCAATGGCCTTAAAGGATTTAGGTATAGATGAGATCTACTTAACTCCCAAATTAAGAGAATTTATTGATGAAATGACGGATGCAAAATGAAAGTATTAGTTTTAAATGGTCCTAATTTGAATTTGCTTGGTAAAAGAGAAGAATCACTTTATGGCAGTAAAACTCTGCTTGAGATAGAAAAAGAACTTAAACTGGAATTTTCAGATTATGATTTAACATTTAAGCATTCCAATCTTGAAGGCGAGTTGATAAATTACATTCAAATAGCTTCTATAAGTTATGATGCTTTAATAATTAATCCAGGGGGATATGCGCATAGTTCTGTTGCGATAAGGGATGCTTTGGAGATGTGTAATTTGCCTAAAATTGAAGTTCATTTATCAAATATCGCGAGTAGAGAAGACTTTAGACATAGAAGCATAACTGCCTCAAAATGCGATGGTTATATATCAGGTTTTAAAGAACATAGTTATTCAGCCGCAATATACCTTTTAAGTAAATTAATAATAAAATAAAGCTTAATTAAAGTAATAGCTTATCATTTATATGCATATTGCTAATAAATATATATTTAGCTATTTTTAATTAAAGATTAATCAAGGCTGATTATGAAAGATTTATTAATTAAAAAACTATATTACTCTATTAGCGAAGTTAGTAAAATAACTGAAGTAGAGCAGTATGTTTTACGTTATTGGGAAACTGAGTTTGATAATTTAAAACCTCAAAAAAACAGGGCGGGAAACAGGATATATACCAATAAAGATATTCAGCTAATCTTATATATTAAAAATCTTTTAAGGGAAAAGAAATACACCATTGAAGGTGCAAAAAAGATATTAGAAAATTATGTTCCTGAAGCTCAAGTTAAAACTACAACTGAGAAAGAACATTCAATCCATTCTGCAGTTACCTCTGAACTGAAGCAAATGAAGGTTGAATCTAAAGAAGAAGAAAAGCCTGATATTAAAAAAGATTTAAAGGAAATAAAAGAAATTTTACAATTTCTTTTAAAGAAATTACAATAAACGGAACGTGGCGCAGCCCGGTAGCGTACCTGAATGGGGTTCAGGTGGTCGGGGGTTCAAATCCCCCCGTTCCGACTAAAATCCTTATCCGTCAATAAAAACTTACCTATCTATTTATTATTTTAGTTTATAAAATTATTTTAATTTCCAGGAGCTTCTTGTGAAAAGATTATTTTTTCTATTCTTTTTATTATTTTATTCCGTCGCTTTCACTCAGCAGTATAAGATTTATTCACCTAATAAAAATATAATAGTTGCCTTTACTTTAGATAGAGGAATTCCTTCTTATTCGATTTCAAGATCTGATCAATCCATTATCAAGAATTCAAAACTTGGTTATATCTTAAAAGAAAATCTTAACCTTAGAGATAGTTTTAGGATTAAGAATACTACAATAAATTATTATAATGAGTTATGGACTCAAGTTTGGGGTGAGCAAAAGGATATTAGAAATAATTATGAAGAATTAAATGTTGACCTTGAGGGAAGCAATAATGCCCAATTAAAAATTATTTTTAGAGCGTTTAATGATGGTGTTGGTTTTAGATATATTATTCCTGAACAAAAAGATTTAGACAGCATAAATGTTATTGATGAATTAACTGAATTTAATTTAACAAAAGATTATAAAAGTTGGTTTATTAATGCTTTCCTTTGGAATAGGTATGAGTATTTATACCATAGTGAAAATGCAAGTTTACTTGATACTGTGCAGACTCCTGTTACAATGGAATCAGATAATTTATGTTTGAGTTTTCACGAAGCAGCTCTTTATAATTACCCAAGTATGACTGTTGGAAGAGTTAAAGGTTTGAACTTCAAATCAGTTCTTTATCCCTGGTCAGATGGAATTTTAGTTAAGGCAAGAAAAACTTTAACATCCCCATGGAGAACAATCCAGATTGCAGATAAGCCCGGTGATTTAATTACTTCATATTTAATCTTAAACTTAAATGAACCTAACAAACTTAAAGATGTAAGTTGGATTAAACCTGCAAAGTATGTAGGTATTTGGTGGGAAATGCATCTTGATAAAGCAACCTGGAGTTCAGGTCCTAAACATGGTGCAACAACAGAAAATGCAAAGAAGTATATTGACTTTGCTTCTAAGTACGGATTCAAAGGAGTCTTAATTGAAGGATGGAATGAAGGATGGGATAATGATTGGGTAAAAGAAGGTTATAAACTTAATTTTACAAAACCTTATCCTGATTTTGATATTGCTGAAGTAACAAGGTATGCTAAGGAAAAAGGTGTAGAACTTATTGGCCATCATGAAACAGGAAGAGCAATTATAAACTATGAAGCCCAAATGGAAGATGCTTTTAAGTTTTACAAAAAGTATGGAGTTAATGTAATTAAAACCGGATATGTAGGGCATGGACAAACTGTATTAAGAATAGATGCAAATGGAGATTCTGTATTTGAATGGCATCATGGTCAATATATGGTTGAACATTACCAAAGAGTTGTTGAGTTAGCAGCAAAATATCATATTATGATTGATGCCCACGAACCTATTAAAGATACAGGAATTAGAAGAACCTGGCCAAATATGATGACCAGAGAGGGTGCAAGAGGACAGGAATATGATGCCTGGGACCCTAATGGTGGTAACCCTCCTGAACATACTACAATTCTTCCGTTTACCAGATTATTATCAGGGCCAATGGATTTTACTCCCGGAATATTTAAGTTAATTTATCCTGAGTATAAACCTAATAATAGAGTAAATACTACTTTAGCTAAATCATTAGCGCATTATGTAATTATTTATAGTCCATTACATATGGCTGCTGATTTACCGGAGAATTATGAAACTAATCTTAAACCTTTTAAATTTATTCAAGATGTGCCTACTGATTGGGAAAAAACCGAAGTATTAAATGCTCAAATAGGGGATTATCTTACTATTGTTAGAAAAGATAGAAATAGCACTGATTGGTATTTAGGAAGTATAACTGATGAAGAAGCCAGAACTTTTGAAGTGACTCTGACCTATCTTGATGAAGGTAAACAATACACTGCTGAAATTTATACTGATGGTAAAGATGCTGATTGGAAAACTAATCCATATTCAATAGAAATTACACAACAGATAGTTAAAAAATCAACTATTTTGAAAATTAATTTAGCTGCCGGCGGTGGATGTGCTATCAGGTTCAGAGAAGTAGCAGGTTATCAAGATTAAACAAAAAAGTTTTGGCTTCCATAAGGTATCTAAATAGCTTATATATTAACTATTTAAGTACCTTTTTATATATTATCAATAATACTATTTTAATAAACAAACTAATTGATTAATTTTGTACTCACTTTAATTATATAATTTATTTGATGAATTCAATTTTAGATAAACCTAAATGTCATTGTGGTGTTTTTGGTATATTCGGTTCAAATGATGCAGCTTTTAAAACATATTATGGATTACATGCCTTGCAGCATAGGGGACAGGAAGCCTGCGGAATAGTAACTAATGAAAAAAACGAAAATAAAAATCACTTTAATGTTCACAAAGGTGATGGTTTAGTTTCTGAAGTTTTTGCTGACCAGAACATTCTCATCGATAAACTTGTTGGTAGGTGTGCTATTGGTCATAATAGATATTCAACTACCGGGGCATCCAACTCGAAAAAAAATATTCAACCTTTTGTAGTTAATTATAGATTAGGAAATCTGGCAGTAGGTCATAATGGAAATTTAACTAATGAAAAAGAATTGCGTGAAGAATTAGTTAATGAAGGCGCGATTTTCCAGACTACAAGTGACACTGAAGTTATTCTTCATCTAATTGCAAGAAGCAGATTAGAAAATCAAGTTGAACAAATAATTGAAGCAGTTCAAAAAATTGAAGGAGCCTTTTGCTTAGTTATCCTTACTGATGATAAACTTATTGCAGTTAGAGATCCTTATGGATTCAGACCTCTTTCAATAGGTAAATTAGATGAAGCTTATGTAGTTGCATCAGAAACTTGTGCATTTGATATCAATCAAGCAAAATTTATCCGGGAAGTTGAACCTGGGGAATTGATAGTTATTGATAAAGAAACGCTTCTTACCGGTGAAATAAAATCTTATTCCATTATAAAAGAACCAATTAAACAAAAACATTGTATTTTTGAATACATCTATTTCTCACGTCCTGATAGTTTTATCTTTGGTAATAACGTTGATAAGATGAGAAGAAAACTTGGAAAAATTCTTGCAAAGAATCATCCTGTTGTTGATAAAGATGGAGAAAAAGTAATCGTAATTAGTGTTCCTGATAGTTCTAATACAACTGCATTGGGTTATCAAAGTCAACTTGAGAAGCAGGGAATAAAATCCAAATTAGAAATTGGATTAATCAGAAGTCATTACATTGGAAGAACTTTTATTCAACCGGGACAGGAAAAAAGAGAAATTGGTGTTAGAATAAAATTTAATATTGTTAAAGGTGTTCTTGAGGGAAAAACTATAGTTCTTGTTGATGATTCAATTGTAAGAGGAACAACATCAAAACAATTAATAAATTTAATTAAAGAAGCTAATCCAAAAGCTATTCACGTAAGAATATCTTCTGCGCCAATTATGCATCCTTGTTATTATGGTATGGATTTCCCAAGCAAGGAAGAGCTTATTGCAAATAAATTTCACGGCAATGTGAAAGAAATAGAAAAATATCTTGAAGTTGATTCGCTTGAATATTTAAGTATCGATGAAATGGTGGAAGCTGTATCAGAAACTGGAAATAATTTTTGTACAGCATGCTTTAGCGGAAATTATCCTACTCAAATAAATGCGAATTTTACAAAGGAAATTTATGAAGTTTAAAAACTTCTTCTTATTACTATTCTGTTTAAGCACAGTTCAAATATTTTCTCAGTCAACATATTTCATTAAGTACAAAGATAATGTAGATATTAATGTTGTAAATAATATCGTTTTGACTAAATCCATATTTTCAAAATCCCAAACTGATAAATCTCTTAATTCAAATTTTGATGTTAAACATTTTTTTAAGATAAACGATGTCAGGATTTCACGCATTATCAAAATTGAATTTGATAAAGAAGTAAGTGAATATAATTTTACCTCTATGGTAGGCAACAATCCTGACATAGAATATTATGAAAAATCAGTTCTGCTTAAAGTTGATGATGTACCAAATGATAGCTTAGTTAATGAACAATGGGGATTAAAAAAAATTCAAGCTTTCGATGCATGGAATTTAACCAAAGGTAAAGAAGGAATTTTAATTGGTATCATAGATACTGGTATTGATTTTCTTCATCCTGATTTGAAAAATAAAATTGCATTGAACAATGGTGAAATAGGTATTGATGCAAATGGGAAAGATAAAAGAAGTAATAATATCGATGATGATAACAATGGTTTCATTGATGATTTTATGGGATGGGACTTTACAGATAGAGTAGGCTTTCCTTTTGATTCTGCTGGAGGTGATTACTTAGGTTGGGATAATAATCCAAATGATGATTATGGACATGGTACGTACATTGCAGGCATTTGTGCAGGTGAATCAAATAATAGAATTGGTATTTCAGGAGTTGCACCGAACATAAAAATCATTAACTGCAGAGCATTTGATCCAGAAGGTTATGGCGAAGAGGATGATGCAGCAGCAGCTATTCTTTATGCTGTTCAAATGGGGGCTAAAGTAATTAATATGAGCTTTGGGGATAATGCATTTTCTTATGTTTTAAAAGATGTAATTCAATATGCACATTCACAAAATGTTGTTCTTGTTGCAAGTTCCGGTAATTCAGGTTCAAACTTACCTCATTATCCCTCTGGATATAGTGAAGTAATATCAGTTGGAAATTCCACAGTTGAAGATTATGTTTCTTCAAATTCAAATTACGGTTCAACTTTAGATTTAGTTGCTCCTGGCTCTTTAATAACTACAACTTCAATGGATTCTGGTTATTCAACAGTAAGCGGGACATCAGCATCGGCGCCCTTTGTTTCTGCTGCTGCAGCTTTGATCTTATCTTTACAAGATTTCACAAATGACGAAGTTGTACAAATTCTTAAAACAACTTCCGATGATATTCTCGAAACAGGATGGGATGAAAGGTCAGGTGCAGGCAGATTAAATTTATTAAAAGCTTTAAGCATAAATGCTCCATCAAAGGTCACCTTCAATTATCCTCATCAGGATTTTGCAACTCTTCAAGATACAATTAATATTAACACAACTATTTTGTCTGCTTACTTCATAAGATATGAACTCCTTTATGGTGTTGGCTTAAATCCGGATAGTTGGACAAAACTTACTGAAGGTCAGAATCAGATTGTAAATCAAAATATATTTACATTAAATTCTAAAAATTTGGCAGATACTTCCTATACATTTAGAATTGTGGTATATCTTAATAATGGAAGAACTCTTGAAGAAAGAATAAATTTTTATGTAGATAGAACTTCTCCTAAAGCTGAACTAGTAAATTTAATCCCAGCATTCTATGGAGATAAACCCACAATAATGGCTTCTATGTATACTGATGAGCCTTCTGTTGTTAAGATGTATTTTAGAACAGGCAACTCAGAATTTAATTATATTACTCTTGATGGATTTGCTTCAAACAATAAATTTGTAAAGCAGTTGCATTATGGATTTATTCCCAAGCAGTTAGTTCAAAATAATGATATATATGAAGTTTACTTTGAAGCTGAAAATCTTGTGGGACTTAAAACTATAATAAAAGATGGTAATAATAATTTCTCAGTTCAGCCATCCTATAATGCACAATATGCAAGTAAAACAGAATTGCCTTTTAGTTTACCTGTAGGAACTTTATTTAACAAGCCTGTTAATTTTACTTCACCAAATAAGAATGAAATTTTATTTAGTACTTTTTATCCAAGTCCTGATTTGATTCATGGATTATTCAAATTGGAAAATAATTCTTTTGTTAAATTAGATTCTATAAAAAATCAAAGACCAAGGGACTTTGGAGATTTTAATAGCAATGGTAAAAAAGATTTACTGAGCTCCATTCAGAGAAATGGATTTATTTATGAGCAATCTGAAGCTAATGGGACTGCTTTAATAAATAAGTATTCGGATAGTACAGGAAATTTCTGGCCAATTCTTGTTGATGATATTGATAATGATAATGTGCAGGAAGTTTTATCTATAGCTAAAGATAGTTTATTGATTATTCATAAAATTAATGCAAATCTCCAATTAGAGAGCCCTGATACGCTGAAGAATTTTACAACTTCTGGATATTATAGCAATGCTTATGATGCTCCTTTCTGTTTAGTTGTAGATACTGATAATGATGGGTTAAAAGAAATTTGGATTGCTGATGGAGATGGCGATATAATGTCCTGGGAAGTAACAGCATCAAGACAGTATAAAGAAGATAAAGCAATTGAAACAGGTTTCTTGACCTCAGCATCATTCATTGCTTCAGGTGATTATTCCGGAGGTAACGAAAAAGAAATTGCCATTCTTCTACAGTCAATTCCTGATTTTGATATAGCTCCTTTTTATAGACTTATTGTTTTTAATATTGTTAATGATTCATTACGCATTGTTCAAGACCAGGCTTTTGTTGACCCTTCTGCCGAGTTTAGAACTTTCCAAAGTGTTGAAAATAGTTTGAAGTTTGAAAATATAAATGCATCGGGCAAGGATGAATTAATTTTATTCCCATTCCCTTATGGTTATGTATTTTCTCAGAATAATGGAATTAACGAAGTAATCGATTATCACGAAAACATAAATACTAATTCTGTATTTACCGGAGATCTAAATAATAACGGAATTACAGAAGTAGCATTTACCGGCTCAACGGGAACTAAGTTTTATGAATATGCTTCAGCTATTACTGCTGCTATACCATATAATGTAAATGGGTATAGTATTGATTCAACTTCTATCTCATTAAATTGGGAGGGGAGTGGTAGTGGCTTTATTGTATATGCAGGAGAAGATCAAAATAATTTAACCTCTGTTGATACAGTTATTACAAGAAGTTTTATTTTAAATAATGTTGTTCTTAATAAAGAATATTTCTTTGCCATTCAATCAATAGATAATAGTAAACCTGTTCCTTTATCTCAGATGAGCAATATTATTACTGTTTATGCTCATACTCCCGCAAAAGTTATTTCAGCTAGAAGTAATAATGAATATTCAATACTTGTAACCTTTTCTGATAGAATTAATAATACAATTGAAAATCTAAATTCATTTGGAATTAAAAATTTTGGTTTTGCAAATTCCATAACTGCATACAATCAGTTTACTTATTTAGTAACTTTCAAAGAAAGAATTCCAGAAGGACCTCAGTTTTTATTAATAAATAACTTACGGGATTTTTATGGCTCTCCTTTAAAAGAAGATTCAATATTAGTCGATATAAATTATACTCCTGCAATTAAAAATTTATTTATTGTAAACCATCAGATTATAAATCCTTATTTAATTAAAGTTGAGTTTAATTTACCTTTAAATGAAGCATTAGCAATAAATCCTGATAATTATATTCTTGAACCTGATAATAAACCATCGTCAATTGAAGTTGATAAGGATAACAAAAATGTTATTTATATTCATCTAAATAAAAGACCTGTTGGTGCTGTTGGTGTGGAATCAAAATTGAAAGTTCAAAATCTTTTTTCTACAAACAACAAGCCTTTGGCTGAAGGTGCAGGAAGTTATATTGTACTTATTGGTTATGCTCAAAATTTAAGTGAAGTTTATGTTTATCCAAATCCTGTTCAAGTAAACAACAACAAGATCACTTTTGCAGGTTTGCCACAGAAATCTAAAATTGATATATTCAATATTAATGGTATGAGGATTAACTCCTTAGAGGAATCTGATGGAAATGGTGGAATAGATTTTAATCTTAAAGACTATGAAGGTAAGGTATTAAGCAGCGGTGTTTATATTTATCGAATTATAAAACTTGATAACTCAGGTAATGAAGTAGAAGAAAAAATTGGAAAGTTTGCAATTACAAAATGATAATTAAGCTTAAAGAATTAATAAATACATCCAATCTGCTTAGTCTTTCAAGATTATTGTTGGTAATACCGTTATGGGTATTGATGGATTATTATACCAGCCCTACATACCGGTATATTTCATTTTCTCTTTGTGTAGTTGCTGCCATTACTGACATTCTTGATGGATATTTTGCACGTAAGTTTAACCAGGTGACTGAACTTGGGAAACTTATAGACCCTCTTGCAGACAAACTTGCAATTGCAGCTATTATATTGAGATTATATTGGATTGGTGCACTTCCTACTTATTACTTCTTAATGATTATTCTAAGAGATGTATTGATTTTCTTTGGCGGAATAATTGTCACTGCTAAGATAGGGAAGATATTACCTTCAAATTATATAGGTAAAGTAACTGTAATAAACATTGGACTGGTTATTCTATTTACGATATTAGGTTTTATAGACAATATTATATTCTACATTTTATATTATTCAAGCATTTTATTAATCATAGTTTCTTTTGTTGTTTATTTATTTAGAGCAATAGAAGCTTATAGAAAAAAAGATTATGGGACTATTTGATAATTTTAATTTTAATAAATTAAAAGAAGGACTTGCAAAAACACGTAACAAAATTGTTAATACTCTTAATGAAGTTGTTACCGGTGTTGCAATTATTGATGACAGGACAATCGATGAAATTGAAGATGTTTTAATTTCTTCAGATATTGGTTATGATACTGCAATTAAAATAACTGATAGTGTTCGATTCAAAATTGAAGAAGAGAAAAATCCAGCTAAATTAAACCTGGTTGATATAGTTAAAAAAGAATTGGTAAATGTTCTTCACGAAGTTGATGCTAAAGACCAGGATGATGAAATAAAAAATCATAAGCCTTATGTTATTCTTATTGTTGGAATAAATGGTGTTGGCAAGACAACTACCATTGGTAAATTGGCTCATAACTTTAAGTCTAAAGGATTAAAAGTAATTGTTGGGGCAGCAGATACTTTTAGGGCTGCAGCAAATGAACAATTGGAAATATGGGCTCAGCGTGCTGGAGTAGAGATTCTGAGAAAGCAGCAAGGTGCAGACCCTTCTTCAGTTGCATTTGAGACTGTTCAAAAAGCAATAAGTAATAAGTATGATATAGTTCTAATCGATACAGCTGGAAGACTTCACAATAAAGCTCATCTAATGGATGAACTAAATAAAATTAAAAGAGTGTTAGGAAAAAATCTTTCTTATGCTCCTAATGAAACTCTACTTGTCCTCGATGGAAACACAGGACAAAATGCAATAATTCAGGCTGAAGAGTTTTCCAAAGTAACCGATATTACAGGTCTTATTATTACAAAGTTAGATGGAACGGCTAAGGGAGGAGTGGTATTTCAGATTGTGGATAAACAAAGAGTGCCTATTAAGTATATCGGAATTGGTGAAGGAATTGAAGATTTACAGACTTTCAATGCTGAACAGTTTGTGTCTGCTATTTTCGAATAAATTATTTATAAGTTTTAATTAGTTCAAGTAGAGATTTTTCAAATTTTTTATACGTCTGTTTACACCTGTAAATATTTTTAAGAAATTCTATAGCATTATATCTTCCATCAACAAAGTATTTTAATGTGAAAACTGAAGCAATCTTGGCTCTGAGATTATTCATTCCTTCATTAGGACCCCACATAGAATCTTCATCAAAATCTTTTTCGATGCAGTTAATTCTGCCATTAAAATCATCCTTAATAATCTCGTCTAATCTTTTATATTCATCTACTAAGTAAGTTCTAAGATAATCCTTATAATTACTTGTATTATCATTAATTATATTATTATTATAAATGTATATTCTAGCAGGTAGTATGGAAGAAATAAAGGATGCATAAACATAAGCATAATTAGAATTACAGGATATAAGCTCGATTGTACTATCACTATTTACATCTTTCAACTCTACAGGGCAGTGACCCGTATTTACAACATTGCTGACTTTTAATTTTTTATTGATGATAGAATAAACTCTGTAAGAATAGCAGCAATGGGCACCACCGGAATAATCTCCAACTAAAACTTCGGTTTTACCATCATTATTTAAGTCTGCTTCTACTAAAGTCTCTATTGTACCCAAATTATAAGTTCGACTTTTACCATTCGGAAAAGTTATTTTCAAAATTCCTTCAGCAAAGTAACCTTTTCTATCAGCTTCAAACAGATAGCCTTTATATTTTAATGAAGCATAATACTCACTTTTTTCTACTTCCTGAGCTACAACCTTAATAAAAAACAAATTAAGTAGTATGACAAATAATAACTTTTTCATAAAAGTAAAATTTTATATTTGATGGTGAATAATAATAAGAAATTAAATGAAAATAAAAGTTAACAGAAGTGAAGAAAGGGGAGTTACCAATGCAGGTTGGCTCCTTAGCAAACATAGCTTTAGCTTTGGAAGCTATTACAATCCATCTAACGTCCACTTTGGACTACTAAGAGTACTCAATGATGACTCTGTAGCCCCTGCAGAAGGCTTTGGAACGCATTCTCATAATAATATGGAGATTATCTCTATTGCCCTTGAAGGTGAATTAGCTCATAAGGATTCTATGGGACATCAATCTGGCTTAAAGCCTGGAGAGGTTCAGGTTATGTCAGCCGGCACCGGAATCAGTCATTCCGAATTTAATGGTTCAGATAAAGAACCGGTTAAGTTTCTGCAAATATGGATTTTCCCTAAAGAAGAAAATATTAAACCCAGATACGACCAGAAGAAATTTGCATTGAAGAAAAATGAAGTGGTTAATATTGTTAGTGGTTTAGACTTAGAGGGTTCGCTATATATTCACCAGGATGCAGTTTTATCCTTAGTAGAAATTGACAAAGGTAAAATTATAAATTATAAAAAGTATTTAGCAAATAACGTATTATTTATTTTTATCATTGATGGTGAAGTGTCTGTTGGAGATGAAGTTGCTTTTAGCAGAGATTCAATTGAAATTACTAGCTTTAAAGCAATTGATCTAAAAGCTAATATTGACAGTAAGATTCTTTTAATTGAAATTCCTGAAGCTTAAAAACTAAAAGGGGAAATCCTAAGTCCTAAGATTTCCCATAAACATTTAAATATGATATTTATTGTATAATATGTTAGTTTACATAATATACATTATCGGACATTTAGTAGGTTCTTTTTGTAAGCTTAGTGCATGCTTATTTGTCGTATTTGTAAAATCCTTCTTTGCTCTTTCTACCTAACTTGCCTGCTAAAACCATCTTTTTTAATAATGGACATGGACGATATTTACTGTCGTTAAAACCTGTATACAAAACTTCCATGATGTTTAAACATACATCAAGCCCAATGAAGTCTGCCAAAGTTAAAGGTCCCATCGGATGATTCATTCCAAGTTTCATTACTGTATCAATGTCTTCTTTGGATGCTACACCTTCCATTAAAGCAAATATTGCTTCGTTAATCATTGGCATTAAAATTCTATTAGAGACAAATCCAGGATAATCAAAAACTTCAACAGGAGTCTTACCAAGCTTTAGGGCCAAGTCTTTAATGATGTTATAAGTCTCATCACTTGTTGAATAACCTCTAATAATCTCTACAAGCTGCATTACTGGTACAGGATTCATAAAATGCATGCCTATAAATTGTCCTGGACGGTTATTTCCTGCCAACTCAGTAATTGAGATGGATGATGTATTTGATGCAATTATAGCTTCCGGTTTTGCGTATTTATAGATATTATTAAATATATTCAACTTAACATCTTTGTTTTCAAAAACCGCTTCTATAAACAGATCTGAATCCTTCAGCTTTTCATCAAAACCAATAACCTTTGAAATCCTTGATAAAGTTTCAGATTTATCTTTTTCAGTTATAACTTCTTTTTTGATTTGTCTATCAAGGTTAGATGATATAGTTGAAATAGCTTTGTTAGCTAAATCTTCATTCACTTCTATCAGGTTTACATAATATCCCTTTTGAGCAAACAAATGGCAGATTCCATTTCCCATTGTACCACCGCCTACTACTGAAACTTTTTTAATTTCCATATCTATCCTTTATGTTAAATGAAAAATATTAATTCAATTATAAGGGACGAACCAAGATAAGTTATTTCAATATACTAACCCGCGCTAATTTTAATATAAGACTTAAAGTTAAAATATTAATGTTAGCATTATTTTTCTGCTGCAGGAGTAAATCTTCCAATGATTGTGCAACCGAATTTATGTCTGTAGAAGGAAAATTTTCTGAGAATTTTTTTATTGTATCTAAGTGATTACTAAAATAAAATTCCTGATAATTCAACTTGTACTTTTGTACATCATTTAACCAAAATATAATCATTTGGATTAAAAAAGTAAAAGCTCCGGTCCCCTCTTTATCTATAATCTCTGAAATTAATTTATATGCTGTATTATAACGTCGTCCAAGTGAAAATCTTAATATGGAAATAGTTTTATTTAGCAGGTCATCAAAGTCTAACTCTAATAATTTAATCGCTGTAGATAATGAACCATCTGCAAATGGAACGAGTTTGTCTGAAACTTCGTCGTCAACATCGTAATATTGTTTTAGAATTCCTTTTAGCTCATTATTGCTTAATGGTTTGAAGTTGATATTCCAGCAGCGAGACCTTATTGTTTCACGAAGTTGATTCTTGAAAGGTGTAGTTAATATAAAGATTACTCCTTCAGGAGGTTCTTCAAGATTTTTCAGTAATGCATTTTGAGCTGAGTCTGACATCGTATGTGCATCAGAAATTAGAATTATTCTATAAGGTATATCATCATAATTCATAGAAAGAAAATTCTTTATATCTCTAATGCTGCTTATTTTAATATTATTAGCTTTAGGAAGTTTAATTTGATGATAAGGATTGCTGATTTTTGTATTTAGTTCTTCACGATAAAGTTGAATGTCATCATTATCTAATTTATCAAACGGACCATTGACGTCAGTTTCAGATTTTCCTCTTGGCAAAGGAATAATATATTTAATATAAGGCTCAGAAAAAGATGAAATGGATTTGAGCTTTTTATCAATTTCCAAATCATTTTTAAAAAGTTTTGAATAAATAAGGTAAGCAAACTTGATTGCACAAAAATCTTTTCCAACCCCTTCTTTGCCACTAAATAAAAAAGCGTGTGGAATCTTATTTGATCCCACAATATTATTTAGAATTTCTTTAACATTTTCCTGACCATAAAAGCCATTCCAAATATCATTCATTTAGAATTTTCTAATAATCGTCTTCGTTGTAAAAGTAGTCGTCATCTGATGGATAATCAGGCCAAATATCTTCAATCGATTCGTAAGGCTCTTCCGAATCTTCAAGCTCCATTAAATTTTCGATAACTTCATATGGAGCACCTATTCTTTCAGCGTAATCAATCAACTCTTCTTTCGTAGCCGGCCAGGGAGCATCATCAAGATAATTAGCCAATTCAATAGTCCAGATCATATAATTTAAACCCTCTTTTAAAACTTAAATATTAAAAACTATAATCATCAAAAAAGAAATTCAAAGGATCAAGACTAACACCATTATGATGAACTTCATAATGAAGGTGTGGTCCGGTTGATATTCCCGAATTTCCTGATTTTGCGATTACCATACCTCTTTTAACTTTTGTATTTTCTTTAACATCAACTTCAGATAAATGAGCATAAACTGTTCTGTAACCGAATCCATGGTCAATTTCAACAGTCAAGCCATAACCACCTTTAGTACCAACAAAATCAATTTTACCATTTCCTGTCGCATAAACAGGAGAACCAATATCTGTATTAAAGTCTATTCCTTCGTGCATTCTTGTAATATGCAAAATAGGATGTCTTCTCATTCCAAAACCACTGGTCAGGAAATGAGAACCCGTTGGTCTAATAGCAGGTAAAGATTCGAATAAAATACTATTTTTTTCTAATTTATCCGAAATTTCTTTGTTATTGTACTTTTCAAAATTTATTTTTTTTGAAACTTCATCAATTAAAGTAAATACACTCGCCAATTGGTTATCATTCTTAAACGAAAGCACACTGCTGAACATGGCACCACCGGTACCCAGTTTAGCTGCATCCTCTGAAATGGGACGAAGATTAGCTGCTATTCGCAGTTCTTTGTTCATTCCATACAATTTATCTAACTCATAATTAAATGTATTGATAACCTTAGTTGTTTCCTTAATTTTGCTTCTTAAAAGCTTATTTTCTTTTTTTAATGCTGTTAAATCTTGTGGTCCAAAAAGTACATCACTAAAAAAAGACATAGCTCCAAATAAAGAGAAAATGCAAATTAAAGAAAGAAACCCTATCAATAAATAGAATTTTGCGTTAGATTGCTTTACTTCAACGTACTGAAGCGTTGATTTTGAAAAATAATATAATTTTGACATAATTAGAGAACGGAAACTATGAAAATACTTTATTTTTGTCAATAGGAACCTCACTTTTCATCTTATTCGAAATCATGCTCAAAGTAATCAACTCCACGTAAATCCTCGGAACCATTTTTTATTCTAGTAGTAATCCTATCCTGTAAGGTTTTAGCTGCATCAAAGCCATAATGCTTTAATAAATAATTTAAACTAATAACTTCAGAGATTACAGTAATGTTTTTACCGGGTAAAATTGGAAGTTTTACATAAGGTATATTTACACCGGAAATTTCTACAGTACTTTCGTCCAAACCTGTTCTGGTATACTCGGATTTATCGTCCCATACTTCAAGCTCAACAATTATTTCAAGCCTTTTTTGGTATCTAATTGCTCTAATTCCAAAGGTTCTTTCTGCATCAATAATTCCGAGACCTCTAATCTCCATATAATGTTTAGCAAGATTAGTGCCGGAACCCATTAAAATGCCTTCACCTTTTTTAGTTAAAATAATAACATCATCCCCCACTAAACGATGTCCTCTTTCAACCAAATCTAAAGCAACTTCGCTTTTACCAACACCTGATTTTCCAACAAACAATATTCCTACCCCATAAACATCCACAAATGAACCATGTATTGAAATTCTTGGGGCGAATTGATCATCTAAAAAATCGGAAATAAAATATATTGCTTTGGTTGTAGATAAGTTAGTCCCAAAAACGGGTATAGTATATTTATTAGCCAAATTTAATAATAATGAAAAAGGGTCATTATTGTCGGTAAGTATTATACATGGTATGTCGAACTGGAAAATTCTTTCTAAAGTTTCTTCTTTTTTATTTTCAGATAGTTGAGCCAGGTATCTCATCTCTGTATTGCCAAATACCTGGATTCTGCTATAGGAGAATAAATCAACAAACCCGGCTAAGGCTAAGCCGGGTCTGTGAAGATTTTGTTCATATATTTTTTTCTGAAAACCTGTATCATTAGAAAATAATTTCAACTTAAAGTTTATAGATGAATTATTGTATAAGAATCCAACCGTTATAAAGTCTTTCTTAGATACAGATTTTTGGTCTACATTAATCATTAACTTCTAATTGTATTTTTAGTTTTCAGTTTTTTTAGTTGTCTTGAGAGTTTTTCAACTGAACCTGAAATAGATTTAGTAAATTCATCTGAATCTTCAGTAGCAGTTAAAGTTTGTCCTGGTACCTGAAGAACTATTTCTGCTGTTTTTATACTATCCCGATTGTTCTGGTAACTTAATATTACTTCTGCATTTATTATATCATCATTATACTTCTCTAAAGAATGAACCTCAGAGCTAACAAATTCTTTTAATGTATCGTGTGCTTTGAACTTTCTTGCCGTTATATTGATATTCATTATATCCTCCAATATTAAGATTTTGGATGAGACTTTTTATATATATTTTTTAAACGCTCTACGCTCACGTGAGTATAGATCTGCGTTGTGGAAAGGTTTTCATGCCCTAATATTTCTTTAACTGCGCGAAGGTCAGCTCCATTATCTAACATATGAGTAGCTGCACTGTGTCTAAGTATATGGGGGCTTTTCTTTTTTATATCTGAAACCTTTGACAGATATTTATGGACAATCCTATAAGCTAGTTTAGAATTAACTCCATCTCCTTTTTTAGTTTTTAAAAATTTATCACTTATTTTTATTTTATCTCTTGAAGCAAGATAATTTTGTAAAATTCCCTCAGATTTGCTTCCCAATGGTACAAATCTGGTTTTATTACCTTTACCTAAAATTCTAATTGACTTTCTGTCAAAATCTATATCTCCCAATTTCATATTGCATACTTCAGATACACGCAAAGCGCATCCATACATCAATTCAAATATTGCTTTTACTAAGAAAGGATCTTTGTCTTCCTCTTCTGCAATTTTGTATATTCTTAAAAATGCATCAAGGTTTAAGACTTCAGGCAGCTTCCTCATAGATTTTGGATTACTTATATATTCCAATGGATTCGCCTGTAAAATGTTTTTCTTGTAAGCAAACTTAAACAAACCTCTTAAAGAAGAAAGGCTTCTTATAATTGATTTTGAATTTAGTTTTTTAGCATTAAGATATATTAAAAAAAATTTTATTATTTTTTCTGTGATATGTTCAACTTCCTGAATATTTTTTTCTGAACAGAATTCAATAAAGGTGTTGATATCTTCAGAATATGACTTAACAGTATTATCAGAATACCTTTTAATATTTTTCAGGTGGTCTAAATATATATCTGATAAATCGGAAATTCTCATTCTTCATCTTCTTTTTGTTGTTCTTCCAGAACTACTTCTTCACCGCATTGAGGACATTTTAAGAACTGGCCCTTCTTTGCAGTATATCTCTGTTCCATATAATCGGAATCTCCATTAGGGCAGGCTTCCGGAACTGGTTTGTACCAGCTTACAAAGTCACAGTCAGGATATCTTGAGCATCCAAAGAAAGTTTTATTTCTTTTGGATTTTTTCTCAACGACATCCCCTTCTTTACATTTTGGGCATTTTATTCCCAAAGAAATATTCTGAACATAATCACAATCGGGATATCTTTCACACCCTATGAACTTACCAAATCTACCTTCTCTAAATACTGTCCTGCTTCCGCACTTAGGACATTTTTCACCGGTGTATTCAGGTTCCTGATGCTGTTGAAAATAATCTTTAAAGGATTTTATATTTTTGCATTCAGGATAATTTGTGCAGGCAAGAAATTTACCAAATCTTCCTACCTTAACATCCATTACTCCACCGCATTTATCGCAGATAATCTTTTCGACATTATTCTCAACATTCTTTAATGCTTTAGAAAATGGTCCATAAAAATCATTAAGAACTTTCTTATAATCATTTTCACCTTGAGCTATCTGGTCTAATTCACCTTCCATCTCCGCTGTGAAATCAACATTAATTATTTGCGGAAAGTATTTTACTAAAACTCTGTTTACTTCTTTTCCCAATTTAGTAGGGAATAATTTTCTATCTACCATATCAACATATTTTCTATCTTGAATGGTTGATACAATTAAAGAATAAGTACTAGGTCTTCCAATGCCTTTACTTTCAAGTTCTTTTATTAAAGTACTCTCTGTAAATCTTGCTGGTGGTTTTGTAAAGTGCTGAGTTTTCTTTAACTCGTTCAATGATAATTTTTGATTTTTCTCCAGCCCAGCAGGAATAGTTTCATTTCTATATTCCTCTTTATCTTCAGATTCCTTATTCTCAAATACTTCTTCATAAACTTGAAGAAATCCTTTGAACAAAGTTGCATTACCAAAGGCTCTGAATAAAAATTCTTCAGCAGTAATTTCAACAACAGTAGTTTCCATTAAAGCAGGTGACATTTGAGAAGCTAAAAATCTTTTCCAAATTAATTCATAAACCTGAAACATTTTTTTATCCAGGTAAGGCTTTACAAAATCAGGAGAATATTTAATAGATGTTGGTCTTATGGCTTCGTGAGCATCCTGAACATTTGCTTTCTTTTTATCATAAACATTTGGAGTTTCAGGAACATAATCTTTTCCAAAAGTGTTTCTAATGTAATCGAATGCATCTGGTAAAATTTCTTCACTTATTCTTGTCGAATCGGTTCTCATATATGTAATTAAACCTACAGTTCCTTCATTACCAAGGTCAATACCTTCATAAAGTCTTTGAGCAAGCATCATTGTTTGCTTTGGACGCATCTTCAATAATTTAGATGCTTCTGCCTGCAAACTACTTGTAATAAAAGGAGGAGGTGAATTACGTTTATTTTTCCTTTTATTAATATTACTAATAACAAATTCTTTGATATTTGAAATTTTATCAAAGAACTTATTAACTTCTTCTTCATTATTTAGAAGAACATATTCTTTTATAAACTCCTTTATTTCTTCCTGTGTCATCTCAGGTTTAGGAGCCGTCTTTATATCCTTACCATTTATACTGAATAATTTTGCTTTAAAGGTATCACCATTTTCAGTTTTGAAGATTGCCCATATAGACCAATATTCAGTAGTCTTAAACTTATTTATTTCCTCTTCCCTATCGCAAATTAGCTTTAAGGCAACTGATTGAACTCTACCGGCAGATAAGCTTGTACTGCCTGAGGTTTCAATTATGGCTTTCCATAAGAATGGGCTAATTTGATACCCAATTATTCTATCCATTACTCTTCTTGCTCTTTGGCTGTTTACAAGGTCGTAATCAATAGAACGAGGATTCTTCATTGCTTTAAGGACACCATTTTTGGTAATTTCATTAAAGAGAACACGATGTAGTTGTTCTTCGGTATTATTAGTAAGAATGTCAGCAATATCCTGAGCGATAGCTTCACCTTCGCGGTCAGGGTCAGTTGCTATAAAAATATTTTTACTTTTTGAGGCTAATGATTTAATCTTCTTAATGATATCACCTTTACCTCTAATATTTACAAATTGAGGGGCGAAATCATTTTCCAGATCAATGCCCAATTTTGATTTAGGCAAATTCCTGATATGACCAATCGTTGCTTCAACTATATAATCTCTACCCAGGTATTTATTTATTGTTTTAGCTTTTGATGGAGATTCTACCAGAACTAAATTTTTACTCATATTTTAATTTATAATATCTGAAGAAAATAAATGTACTCTGCTGCCGGGGAATAAACGTTTATCATCATCTAAATAAATCGTCAAAATAATTGCATTTAAAATATCAACTGAAATATTTTTTACGGAAATAATTTCAAGTTGATCCATTATTTTATTTATCTCTTCTATTGTTAATAATCCAACATTGTGGCAGTGAAGCAGATAATTACAATTTTCTATCCCTAGATTATTTATTTCTTCTTGTGAAAAAAATCTTAAACTTAATGTTAAATTTTTGTTTTTATTTTTTTTGATTCTCTCATAAACCCAGCTGTAAAGAATGGCAACAGTATTCTTGTCAACTTCATTATTATTATTAACTATGTTGAACAATTGTTCCGAGGGTAAATTATTATTTAATCCATTTACCAGAACATTTAAAACGTTAATAAGCTTTGAGATCATCTGATTATTTTATTTTTAATATTTTACAATACCTATCTAAACAATCATTTTCCATCTTTTTCATTCGCGTTTTATCTTTTTTATTCATATCGTCGTAACCTAATAAGTGTAAAAATCCGTGAATTGTCAATCTTACTATTTCTTTAATTAAGCTGACTTTGTATTTGGATGCATTATCTTCAGCATCATTTACTGAAATAAATATTTCTCCATCAAGTGTTTCATCATTTGAATAATTAAAGGTTATTATATCAGTTGTATAATGATGATTTAAATAATTAATGTTAATTTCTTTAATTTCGCTGCTATTAATTAAATTTATTGAAAAACTTCTTATTGCAAAATTAAAATCTTTTTTCAGTAAAAAAACTACTTTATGAATTACTTTCTTTTCAATATTGTAGTTTTCGGAATAATTAACTTTTAGGTTTTTAATCATTAATTATTTTTAATTAAAAATTTATTTCAAGTCCTTCTTTAGCTGCTATACACATAACGCCAGACTTTTGTTCATTAAGTACTTGTTGAGTTTCTTTATACAGCTCATCTATTTTTTTATCAGTGTATTCAGGATTATAATGAAAAAGCACGAGGTTCTTAACTTTTGCTAAAATGCTAAAATATGCCAATGCTACATTGCTTGAATGTCCCCATCCAGCCTTATCTCTTATAGTTTCTTCATCGTACATAGTATCGTGAATTAAGTAATCACATCCTGAACAAAAATCAATAAGCTCCTGATTATCAGAAATAAATCCTTCATCCTTCATAATATCATGATAACCATTTTCAATAGAATACAATTCATTATCTGTCATATAAACTAATTTCTTACCATTATTAGAAATTCTATAGGTTAATGTAGGAGAAGAATGATTTACCTGATAAGTTTCAATGATTAAATCATCAAACACATAATTCTTATTCACTTCCATGTGTTCATATCTTACCTTAGCATCAACATCATCCATTTTAATAGGAAAATAATTAGACTTCATTTGCAAATGTAGATAATCCTTTATATTCATATTGTTAATGGTTAAACCATAAAATCTTAATTTAGCATCAGAGCTATATAAAGGTTTAAAAAATGGAATACCTTGGATGTGGTCCCAATGGTAATGGCTTATCAGTATTCTTATTTCTTCTTTATACTGATTATCCATTAAATAATTACCCAGTTCACGTATACCACTGCCACCATCTAAGATAATTAGTTTATTATCATTAGACCTGATTTCTACACAAGGAGTATTACCTCCATACTTTAAAGTATCTTTACCCGGAACCGGTATTGAGCCTCTGGTACCCCAAAATTTTAATTTCATTTCTTTCTTAGTAATAAATTTTGTTTAATGAATCTAATGTTATTTGAGTATATTTTCTATACCTGTCTGCTGATTTTTCTAAATCAATAATTTCATCCTGAGTAAGATTCCTAACTACTTTACCAGGTACACCTGCTACTAATTTTCCCGAAGGAACTACAAAACCAGGGCGAATAACTGCTCCAGCAGCAACTATTGAATTTTGTTCAACAATAGCACCATCTAAAATAACAGCACCCATACCAATTAAACATAAATCTTGCAAAGTGCAACCATGTAAAGTAACTGAATGCCCAATGGTCACTTTATTTCCAATATTTAAAGGAAATTTACCATTAGTTACATGAAGCATTGAGCAATCCTGAACATTGGTTAGACTACCTATCTTTATATAATTTACATCTCCACGAACTACAGTATTATACCAGATACTTGAATCATCACCAATTTCAACGTTTCCTATAATTTTAGAACCCGGAGCGAGAAAAACATCATTTCCAAGCTTTGGAAAATAATCTAAATATGGAAAAAGTTTTAATTCTTCATTTATTCTTTGTAAATAGGTGGATTCCATCCGTTTCTCTTCCATGATTTTAATTCTACTGTAATATCGCCAATCAAAACTTTCATATGGGCTATAATTGGAATAGATGCCTCATCATTTGAGAACCATCCATCAAAATGCCCTGTTAAACCGAAAATACTCTTAAAATCAGTATAACCATCAAGTTTTAAGCAAGCTATGTCATAATCTACAGCATCAATACTTTGCTTCTCAACTTTATTATACCAGTTAATGGAGGTATTAACTTTTTCTTCATTAACATAACAAGGAGCCTTCACATACTTCTTTTCACCATTAAATTCCATACGTGCAAAATAAAAGATAGATAACCCATCCTGGTATCTTTTATCAATAGAAGTAGTTGAGTCTGTCCATAATTCATACGGTTTTATCTTACCTTTTTTAACATAGATTTTTCGATTATTATAGTCAAACTTATAAGTGGTAAATGTGCTATAATCCTCATATCTTACAATTCCTCTAAAAAAATCAGAATAGTAGTCGTAAGATACACTACTCTCATAAATCTGATGTAAATCTACTAATGGCACACCTGAGTAAGAATCAATGTAGGCAATGGTTTTGTAGTAATCTTTATTATTTTCAGTCTTCTTTGCAAGAACTTTTAATCTAATCTCACCTAACTTAATAAAACCATATCTAACCAGATAAGTTAAGTCTTCACCAACTTCTAATTTTCTTTCAGAAGTAAAGGTTGAATAAACAACTTTTTTATTTTCTTTTATAGGTTCATATCTGGAACCAATAAAAAGAAAAGAGATTAATAAAGAGCCTAAAAGGACAAGAATTGAAATTTTCATTATAAATTAGCTAAATCTTTCGCTTCTTTAAAAAGAGATAATGATTTTTGTACCTGGTCATCAACACTCATAAGAACAGAATACCAACCTTCATTTTTCCAAAAATTTCTTGCAATAAGAGCTTTTAGTCTTCCAACAATATACTTTTTATCTTTATTAAAATCATCTTGTTTAAATTTCAAATCTTCTGTTTTAACAAATTCAACAAATTCTTTTATATCACTATCCTTAAAATTAAAATCTTTTGTAAAGTATTCCAGATTGTTTTGATATTTATTCTGGATATTATTTTTGTTTCTTTCTAAATACTTAAGTACAAACTTATAAAAAATATCATTCTTAAGTAAATAAGTTGTTAATTCTGTTAAATTTGCAGATTTTAACATATAATCAGGAGTTATACCACCACCACCGTATACTTTTCTACCGGCATTAGTTTTATACACTTTCCTATTTGTATCAGTTTCAGCCTTATGATATAAATTGTCTCCTTCCAGTGAATCTGCTCTGTTCATTACTTCAGAATAATAATCTTCCCGACTCCTTTTATCTTTATAATCTCTTTGAATTAACCTGCCTGATGGCGTAAAATATTGTGATATTGTTAACCTTAAAGCAGAATTATCATCTAAGTTAAATTGCCTTTGAACCAAGCCTTTTCCAAAGGTTGTTTCACCTACAATTAAACCTCTATCCCAATCCTGTATAGCTCCTGCCACAATTTCACTTGCTGAAGCACTTCCTTTATTAACTAAAACAATGATAGGCATCTTTTCAAACTGAGAAGGTTTGGAGGAATAATATTCTTCATTAAATTCACTTCGTCTTCCTTCAGTATATACAATCTTCTTTTTGCCATCTATAAATATATCTGCTATTTGCACCGCCTGATTTAAGTAGCCACCAGGATCCCCTCTTAAATCAAGTACCAGCTGCTGCATTCCTTTTTGTTTTAACTGCGCTAAAGCTTTTTCAACTTCTTCAGTTGTCTTTTCAGCAAAACGGGAAATGCCTATATATCCTGTTTTGTTATCTAACATCATATCTACATCAACAGAGTATAAAGGTATTTTATCTCTGGTTATCTCAAACTTTAATGGTTCTTTAACTCCTAAACGAATAATGGTAACTTTAACTTTTGTACCTGCTTTTCCTCTAAGTTTTTGCCTTACTTTTTCATTGCTGATGCCAATGATGGATTTTCCTTCAACTTCAATAATTTTATCACCGGACATAATTCCAAGCTTTTCACTTGGTCCGCCAGTAATTGAGGAAACAACGACAAGAGTATCATTAACAATTTGGAATTCTATACCTATTCCATCAAACTCACCTTTGAAAGTCTCTTCAATGTCATCCATTTGATTAGCAGGTATGTACACTGAATGTGGATCTAACTTTGAAAGCATTCCATTAATAGCTGCTTCAATCAATGCTGGAGTATCAACATCTTCCACATAATATTTTTGTGTAAAGGAAACTATATCTTCAAACTTTGATAATTCCTTATGAAGATTGTCATCAGAAAATACTTTTTCAATTTGTATTCCAAGTACAATTCCTATTGTGAGGATTATAACTATAAAAGGTATTCTAAAATTTCTTGTTGTCATTTTTCATTTCATAGTTTATAAAATAAAAGATAAAGTTAACAAAGTTTGAAATTCTTCCTGTGATTGAGAACTGTTAAAATTCTTGTGAACATAATGAGCATCCAATTGTAAAAATATTTGTCTGTAAAATTCATACTCAATACCGAAATTATAAATGCTACTGTATTCTCTTTCACCTTCAAGAAATTTTATATTATCTGAATCACCTATTCTTTTACTTAAGAAAATATCTCCACCAACATTTCTGATTACGTTACCATTTTCATCAAATTCATTTGCACCGTGTATGCTATAAAAATAACTAAAATTTATATTAACATTATGAGCAGCAAGTAAATTAAGACCAAAGAATATATTGCTGCTGTTTGGCTTAAGTTCATCACCTAACAAGTTATAATTAAAATTAGTGTATACATTCCTGCTTAGTCTATGAGTAAATGTATAAGGCTCAATTTTAGTATACTCAATATTCAAATTTATTGGTAACAATGAGTAAAAAACATTTGTGCTAAGTCCAAAGTTCATTAATGTTTTATTACCCCACCAACCGGTACCAATTTTACCAAAAGAAATATCATCAATCAAGATATTTGAAAATAACTTGAGACCTTTAATACTATTGTTGTTAAAATCGACAAAGAGAATTGAGTTGTCTCGGTCTCTATTAGAATGCTCAATCGTTTTGTAAAAGTTAAAAGGATTTAAGTACGCAATATCTATTCCCCTGTCACCATAGATTGCAATTTCACCCAAACCAAAATCAGCATGTTTGGATAGGTTGAATCCAACACGATGATATACCATATATTTTTCAGGTATATAATTATAATCTCCAAAGATTGGGTCAATTACAGATGATGGTGCACCTAAAAGTTTTCCATGAAAAAATGAGTATGAGAAAAAATTATAATCTATTCTGAATGATAAATAATCAATTGCTGGAATTTCTGAGCTGAGGATTGATTTAACAACACCATATCCAATTTGTTGCCTGTCTCTACCTATCTTTAATTTCAGGAAATCAAAATCAGCAGATAAGTAACCTTCAGTTTCATCAAAGAATGATTCTTCTGAAGTTTCATTCAACTTAAAATTATATTTCAGTTCATCAAGTGAAAGGGCAGCTTTTTTATCTCCAAAAACAATTCCATTTATACCCTGCACAGAGAAACCAATTTTATCTAATATTACTCCATGGATAATTCCACCTATATATCCAAGTTTAGATATACTACTTTCATTCTCTTTAAAGTGAACTAATTGACCTTGTGCTAATAAATTTATTAATATTTTATTTCCAGATGTATCTGCCTTATAGTATAAATATTTATTTTGATGACTTAAGAAATCATAATTGCCATTTATAATTCCTGTAAAAGTTTCAGTGTTTTTATAAAGCTCATATGAATACTCTATTTTAAAATGGCCTAGAAGTGCAAGGTCAATAGAGTTAAGTTCATTTTTTTTGTTTTCAATTTGACTAAGATATTCAGCAATTTCATTTTTGGTTTTTGGGAGTTCAAAGGAGTTATAATTATCTATTATGTGAAGGTTTTCCATTCTTTCAAGGAAGGGATAAATTTCATCTTCAGAGTTTGTGTATTCTTGTGCAAGTATTAAAGCTGTAAAGAAAGCTGAAAAGAACAAAATTTTCTTTATCATCTTACCTGTTCCCACTCCTTTGATAGTGATTTATTTTTAAAGAATACAGAGAAACCATTTTTTATCCAGGATAAAGTAACTTTAGCGTAACCAAATTTTCTAAATCTACGAGGTGATTCGTAAATATATAAATCTTTTGAGAATAATACTTTGCCAACTTTCTGAACTCGTCTGAATAAATCAAAATCCTCACCTGCAGCAAGTACTATACTATACCCATTTAATTTATTAAAAACATCTTTACGGATTATCTGGCATTCACCTCTTCCCATACCTAATCCAATGTTGTTAAGAAAACTGAAATAACCATTGTAGCAGTAGTGGTAAATTTTATCTAATAATATCTCTTCTTCCGGGAATATCTTTACGTTACAAGTCATAGCAGAGAAATCTGAAAAGTAAAATTTATCTTCAACATATAAAAAGAATTTTTCAGGGTTATCAAATTTTATATCGGCATTAATAAAAATTAAAATTTCTCCTGATGCATATACAGCCCCTTCATTTCTACCGATAGCAATATTTTGTTTTATAGATTCATTGTTTAATTTAATTTTATCAACTCTGCCTTGAGATAAATTAATTGTCTTATCAATACTGCCTCCATCCGAAATTATAATTTCATAATCAAATCTTTTTTTAAGTTCTAAATCATCTATTTGATCGAGCAATCCGGGAAGAAGTTTTTCTTCATTCAAAGTAGGTATGATTATGCTGTACTTCATTAGCCCTTCTTAATAACATAATGCAAAGAACACAGCATCAGGTGTTATCCTAATACCGGGCATTGGTAAATGAAAATAGTTTAATGTGTTTTTAACAAATTGCCAGCCTCTTCCGTAGAGAGGAATTTCTTCAAAGTCTAAATCTAAAGCAAGATAAAATTCTCTTTGTCCACCACCGCTTCCATCAAGATTACGTACTCCCATCCCTAAAGATAAATTTAGAAATCCAGGCCAGTATTCAGCAGGTTTTTCAGGGAGCAAATTCTTTACTCTGAAGCTTAACCAATATTTTTGTCCTTCATAATCATCAATAGAATTACCGGGATGGGTTCCATCTCTAAATTTTTGTGAAGGCCAATAGCTAAATCTTGGCTGAATGTTTTTTAAGAAAGGTATATAGTATTGAGATAATGAAAAAGCAGCACCAAGAAAATCAGCTCCTGCATCACCAGGACTAAATCCCCATTGAGGTCCATATCCATCTTCAATCTCTACATATAATTCAAACAGTAAAGATGCAAGGCTTCCATAAATTGCAGCAGGTTCTGATTGAATATCACCGGCTTCAAGTCCTGCTGAAAATGCGTGAGCTAACAATGCACTTGCATAGAAATGACCTATCTTATCAATGTTTAATGCATAGTTCCAATCTTCAACAAAATGGAAATCTCTTCTTTGGTCTTTCCACCAGGCATTTCTTTGATATATATGAATTGCTATTCCACTACCAAGAAATATTCCACCCATACCAGCTAACACACCATAGTTTGGTTTGTAACTGAGAGGTTCATACTTAACATCATTATATAATTTTGTTAATGGTGAAATTGAATCGGAATGATAAGTATTGGTTGTATCCAATGATGTACTTTGTCCGATAGTTAACGGACAAAGCATAATCATTAGTAAAATTATAAATGAGATATTTTTCATAGCGTAAAGATAAAAACTTTTTTAAGCTTTTACTTCCGGTTTCATTTGGGGGAAAAATATAACATCGCGAATAGAAGATTGATTCGTTAAAAGCATAACTAATCTATCAATACCAATTCCTAATCCTGCCGTTGGGGGCATACCATATTCCAAAGCTCTAATAAAATCTTCATCTATTTGATGTGCTTCTTCATCCCCTTCTTCCCTAAATCTTTGCTGACCTTCAAATCTTTCCTTTTGGTCAATAGGGTCATTTAACTCAGTAAATGCATTGCATATTTCTCGGCCAGCGACATAGGCTTCAAATCTTTCAACCACACCTTCTTTGCTTCTATGTTTCTTTGCTAAAGGTGAAAGTTCTACAGGATAATCAACAACAAAAGTCGGTTGGATAAGTTCTGGTTCAATTACTGCTGAAAATATTTCATCAATAAGTTTTGCCTTACCTTCTACGTCCTTCATATCAACACCAACTCTTCTTGCAACTTCTTTTAACTCCTGAGTAGATGCATTAAGAACATTTACTCCTGTCTTTTCCTGAATAGCATCAACCATTGATAATCTTCTCCATGGAGAATTGAAATTAATGCTTTGACCTTCATAAATGAAATCTAAAGTACCGAAAACATTTTGTGCTATTGTTGTAACCATTTTCTCAACAAAGTTCATCATCCATTCATAATCTTTGTAAGGTACATAAAGTTCCATCATAGTAAATTCGGGATTATGAGTTCTGTCCATTCCTTCATTTCTAAAATCTTTGGAAATTTCATAAACTCCATTAAACCCGCCAACTATAAGTCTCTTCAGATACAATTCATCTGCGATTCTTAAGAACAAATTAGTATCTAAAGTATTATGGTGAGTCACGAATGGTCTGGCGGCAGCTCCACCGTATAATGGTTGCAGCACAGGAGTTTCAACTTCAAGAATTCCATTGCTGTCCAAGAATTTTCTCATCTCAGTAATTATTCTGCTTCTCTTAACAAATACATCTTGAATATGTGCATTAACAATTAAGTCAACATATCTTTGACGGTAGCGTAATTCCATATCAGCGAACTGGTCATGAATTACTTTATTGCCTGTTTCATCAATTGTTTCTTTTGCAATTGGTAGCGGACGTAATGATTTAGAAAGCAGTGTTAACTTTTGAACGTGAACAGAAATTTCACCTGTTTTAGTTTTGAAAACATATCCCTCAACTCCAATAATATCACCAATATCCATAAGCTTAAATGCATCATACATATCACCAATATCATCTTTCTTTAAGTAAACCTGTATTCTTCCATTAGCATCCTGTAAATGTGCAAAGGAAGCTTTACCCATTCTTCTTAAAGCCATAATTCTTCCGGCAGCCTTAACTATCTTTTGTTCACCCTCAACATAATTTTCTTTAATCGATTTTGAATCGGCATTTACATCAAATGAATAAGCAAATGGTTCAACTCCTTTAGCTTTTAATTCCTGTAACTCTTCTAATCTTCTTTTAATTAAAACATTTAAATCCTGCTGGATATTATTTTCCACTAATCCTCCTGATATTTCTTGAAAAGTTTGCCAGACGCAAACATACTAAATCCTGAATATTTTCTACCAACTTAACCGGAACATTAAAATTATTTGCAATTATTGAAAATGCAAAAAGTTCGTTATCATCTGAATAAGCATAACCGGATAGGGCTCTTACATTACCAATAAAACCTGTTTTAGCTCTGACTTTATTTTCTGCTTTGGTATTTTTTAATCTTCCGGCAAGACTTCCATCCAGTCCTGCTATAGGAAGTGAATTATAATAAGGGATAAAATTCTTGCTTTTGTACATATAAGTAAGAACAGATAAAATTTGTTTTGAAGTAACAAGGTTTAATCTTGATAAACCACTTCCATCAACAATGTTTAGACTTTCGGGATTTATTCCCATATCCCTTAAAACACTTTCGCAAGCATCAAGTCCAGCATCAACTGAACCAAAATGTTTTTTCTCATAACCAATCGTGCGAAGTAATTGTTCAGCCCAAAGATTTTGGCTGTTCTTATTAATTACCTTAACAATTTCTTTTAATGTTGGAGAGTAATAAGTAAATAACTTTTTTGTTTTTGCATAATCCAATGGGATTGATACATCATCAATATCCATAGCATAACCCTGAACATTGATTCCTTTTTTCTCAAGGACATCCTTAAGTACAACCATTGCATATTGAGTTGGATTATTAACTGTTACATATGTTCTAAGAGAATCATTTTGTCTAATTGTTCCAGAAATTGTTACAATGTTAGTTCCTCTTTCACGGTGTACATTTATATCTGTAATTGAATCTGAAGGAACAACAGTAATGTCGTTCATAATCATTGTGTACTTAGTGTTTGGAAACATTTTAACAATTGGAAGGAATTCTTCCTTATCAACCGTAATTAAAATATCTACGCAGTTATCGTTAAAACATATAGCACTTGAAGGTGCAGCAAACCAATCACTTTCATAATCCCAAGCCCATCCTGTACCAAGACCAACATCATCAAAAAGATTATCATCGCCAATAATGTTTCCGGTAATTTCGTCAATACCTAAATCCATTAAAGAGTCTGCCCAATCATTAAAAACCTTGAACATATCACCATTATAAAATCTGCCGGAGAATGTTGGGTCACCAGTGCCTTGAATAATGATATCGCCTTTTAGAGTTGAACCATCAAGTTCCCCTCTACTGTAAACTCTTGTTTTGTAAGTGTAGTCGTGACCTAATAAAGTCAATCCTGCAGCAGTGGTAAATAATTTTAAGTTTGAAGCAGGCATTAAGAGTTTATCTTCATTTCTTTTATAAAGATACTCACCTGTTTCAAGAGATTGTATTACTACTCCCCATTGAGCATTGTTAAAATTAGGGTCATTAAAAATATCATCTATCTGTGCCCAGAACTCAGGGATGGACGTATAATGATATTTGGGTAAGGTATCAGTTGTTGTAACCTGCTGCGGATAACTAATACTTACAAATAAGAAGACACTTAATAATATAACAAGATGTTTAACCTGCATATGTCTCTTTTATTTTATTAATTTCATTTGGAGTTAAAGGTCGATAAGAACCGACAGGAATGTCAGCTGTTATACCTGCATAGCTTTTCCTATTCAAAGATATTACATTATAACCTAATGCACCAAACATATTTTTAACAAAATGATTTCTTCCTTCAACACAGGATACTTCAACAAACTTTCTGTCACTTTTTTTAGGGAAAGTTAATGTTTTAAACACTGCCCTGCCTGTCTGAAGATAAACCCCCTTCAAAAATTTTTGAACATCTTCATCGTTAATAGGTCTTTCAACTTTAACTTCATATTGCCTTGGAACATTGTTCTTAGGATGAGTAAGGAGATAAGAGAAATCGCCATCATTGGTTATGAATAAAACTCCAGTAGTATTGTAGTCTAATCTTCCAACGGGGAAAACTTTTTCTTTAATTTTTAATAGGTCTATAACTGTTGCTCTATTTTTTTCATCATCAGTTGTAGTTACTACACCTCTTGGTTTATTCAAAAGATAATAAACATGTCTTTGAATATGTAACTTCTCACCATCAAGATAGATATCGTCTTTCTCAGTATCTACTTTATGACCAAGATCTAGGACTACATCGCGATTTACATTAACTCTCCCTTGAAGGATATACTCATCAGCTTTTCTTCTTGATGCTGCACCGCTGTCAGCAATATATTTATTCAATCGTACTATCATTATTCTCTTCTGATTCTCCTGTTTCTTTTGCGACTACATCTTCAATTAAGTTCATCATAATTTTTCTTTTCTGTTCAAGAAAATCTTCATCCTTCATTATCTCATCAATTTCTCTTGGCTTTGGTAAGTCGCTTAATTTGTTTAAGCCAAAATATTTTAAGAATTCATCTGTGGTGGAATAAAATAAAGGTCTACCTATAGTTTCAGCTCTACCCGAAATCATTATAAGATTTTTTTCAAGCAGAGTATTTAGTATGTAATCTGAGTTTACACCACGTATTGTTTCAAGGTCAGGCTTGGTTACAGGCTGCTTGTAAGCTATAATAGCTAATGTTTCAAGTGCTGCCTGGCTTAATCTTCTTTTACTTTTTTCTGATGAAAGATAACCAAGGTACTTTGCATATTCAGCTTTTGTACCGAATGTTATTCCACCTGCAATACGAAGTAGTCTGAATGAACTACCATTATCTTCATACTTTTTATTAAGTTCATCGAATACTGAGTCTACATCAGCGATATTTATCTCTATATCTTCGCCGTCGATTCCTTTAATAGCACGAATAATTTCCTGTGCAGGAATCGGGTCATCCGATGAAAATATTAATGCTTCAATAACTGATATGTAAATATTATCCATTATTTTCTAATTTATATAATACAAAATCATTAAAATCTTCTGAGACTTTTATACCAATCATAGCAGCCTTAGCTAACTCAAGCAAAGCTATAAAGGTAATTACTATTCTTATCTTTTCCTGCATACCGTGAACAAGACTCAAGAAATGAATTTCCTTAAACTCATTTACTTTGCTCATTATGAACTCTATCTGCTCATCAATAGTAATGTTAATCTTTTGAATTTCGTGAACAGGAACAGGTTTAACGCCTTCAATAGCATTCCTAAAAGCTTTAGCTAAATCAAATAGTGTAACATTCTTTAATAGTATATCGTATTCCGGTGGTGAAATTTTCTCATCATGGTCATAGTTGCCTCTAAAGCTTACCTTCCTTTGGTTTGATTCAAAGAAAGTTAACTCTTCAGATACTTCCTTATATTTTTTATATTCAAGCAATGCTTGTATAAGCTCAGCTCTGGGATCAATTTCCTCTCCTTTTTCATCAACTTCTTTTGGCAGTAGCATCCTTACTTTAATATGCATAAGAGTCGATGCCATTAAGATAAAATCACCTGCTACTTCAAGGTCGAGCATTTTAATATACTCAACATACTCCAAAAACTCTTTAGTAATTTTAGAAATTGGAATATCATAGATATTTAATTCATCACGTTTAATGAAAAATAACAGTAAATCTAAAGGACCTTCAAACTGGTCAAGCTTAATCGTATACATTTAGCCTAATTTCATTTTTTCTCTAACTTCACTCATCGTTTTAGCAGCAACTATATGAGCCTTCTGCTCACCATCAGCTAAAATATCTTTTACTTCATCAAGATTCTGCTCATAATATTTTCTCTTTGTAATAATGGGTTCAAGAAATGCAGATATCTTAGCTGCACAATTCATCTTACAATCAACACAACCTAATGCACCTGAGCGGCATCCCGCATCTATTTCAGGTATTTCGGTAGGATTAAACTTTTTATGATATGAGAACACTAAACAAATATCTGGATTACCGGGATCATTTCTTCTTTTCTTATTAGGGTCAGTAACGGCTTTCTTTAATTTTGCTTTTACTATTTCAGGTTCATCTGAAAGAAGAATTGTATTGTTTAATGACTTACTCATCTTTGCATTACCATCAAGTCCAACTAGTCTTGAAAATCTGGTAAGCTTTGGTTCAGGTTCAGGAAAAACATTACCATACTGATTGTTAAACTTTCTTGCAATTTCTCTGGTAATTTCAATATGTGGTACCTGGTCTTCACCAACAGGGACAGTATCACCTTTATATAATAGAATATCAGCAGCCTGAAGAACTACATATCCTAAATGTCCATAAATAATATGCTCAATGTGGAGGTCTCTCACCTGGTCCTTTAGAGTTGGATTTCTTTCCAATCTATTTACAGTAATCAGCATACCGAAAATCAAATTCAGCTCAGCATGTTCTTTTATTTGAGATTGCCTGAACATCGGACTTTTAACAGGGTCTAATCCTGCTGCAAGCCAATCAATTAACATATCAATAGAGTTTTGATAAATTTCTGAAGTATCCAGATTTGTAGTAAGAACGTGGTAATCAGCAATTAGATGAAAATTCTCATATTCATCCTGCAAACTAACCCAATTTTCTAAAGCACCAACATAATGACCGATATGCAATTTACCGGTAGGACGCATTCCGCTTAATATTCTTTTTTTCGTCATTAATAGAGATTTTTTTATTATTAAGATAGTAAGATAATAATATTGATAATAATAATCTTGTACAATATTTAAGAATCTTACTTTATTTTTTTGATGACTAATTCTTTATATTTTTGATGAATACAAATATAAAGTTAAAGGTTTTTCTATGCAGCAGAGTTTAATTGAAAAAATAGCTCAAAAATTTGCAACTAATCTATCAAATGAACATACTGTTCACTCCGGCGATTACATCTACATACAACCTGCTTATGTAATGACACACGATAATACCGGTGCAGTTATACCGAAATTTAAGAGTATAGGAGCTTCAAAGTTGTATAACTCCAGACAAGTTGTGCATACCTTAGACCATAACGTTCAAGATAAGAGTGAAAAGAATTTAGAAAAATATAAAAAGATTGAAGAGTTCTCAAAACAAATGGGAGCAGATTTTTATCCAGCGGGAAGAGGTATTGGACATCAGATAATGTGCGAGGAAGGGTATGCTTTCCCCGGAACTATGGTTGTTGCATCTGATAGCCATAGCAATATGTATGGAGGACTTGGATGTCTTGGTTCACCAATAGTTAGAACTGATGCTGCTGCAATTTGGGCTACTGGAAAAACATGGTGGCAGGTTCCTCCAATTGTTAAAGTTGAGCTTACGGGAAAACTTAAACCGGGAGTTTATGGTAAAGATGTTATAATTGCACTTTGCGGTTTTTTTAATAATGATGAAGTACTTAATCATGCAATAGAATTTACTGGTGAAGGTATTACAGCATTATCTATAGATGAAAGATTATCAATTGCAAATATGACAACTGAATGGGGTGCTTTGGCTGGAGTCTTCCCTATTGATGCAATTACAATTAACTGGTTAAAGAATAGAGCTGATTATATTAAGAGAAGAGGTTTACAAGGAGTTCCATCAGATGCTGATGGAAATGGAAAACATCCTCGTCTTAATGAAGAAAAAATTAAAAAGCTTGAAGAAAATATTATTGCTGCTGATAAAGATGCTTTCTATGCAAAAGAGATTGTAATTGATTTATCTACAATAAGTCCGGTGGTATCAGGACCAAATACAGTAAAGACTATGAACACGGCAAAGGTTCTTGACCAGAGTGAAATAAAAATTCAAAAAGCATATTTAGTAAGTTGTGTAAACAGCAGAGTAAGCGATATTAAAGAAGCAGCCTCTGTAATTAGAGGAAAGAAAGTTGCTGAGGGAGTTAAGTTTTATATCGCAGCTGCATCAAGTGAAGTACAAAAAGAAAGTGAACTCTCAGGAGATTGGAATACCTTACTTGAAGCAGGAGCTATACCCTTACCTCCTGGATGTGGACCTTGTATTGGTCTTGGTACAGGATTACTTGAAGATGGTGAAGTAGGAATTTCTGCAACAAACAGAAATTTTAAAGGAAGGATGGGTTCACCAAATGCATTTGCATACTTAGCATCCCCTGCTGTTGTAGCTGCATCGGCAGTTGCAGGGAAAATAACAACTCCATATGGTGGTAACGGAGATATTTCTGCAAGTATTAAGACTAATACAAAACAAAAAACAGAAGTTAAAGCAGTAAGTATTATTGAGGGTTTCCCGAAAGAAATTATAGGCGAAGTATTATTCTGTCATCAGGATAATTTAAACACAGATGGAATATATCCTGGAAAGTATACGTACAATGATGACTTCACTCCACAACAGCAGGCAGAAGTAGTAATGGAAAACTACGACCCTGAATTTAGCAGGATTGCTGATAAAGGAAACATACTTGTAGGTGGATATAACTTTGGTACAGGAAGCTCACGTGAGCAGGCTGCCACTGCATTGAAGTACAGAGGTATAACATTAGTAATAGCAGGCTCATTCAACGAGACATATAAAAGGAATGCAATCAATAATGGATATCTTGTTATTGAATGTCCTGAGTTAGTAAACAAATTAAAAGAGACGTATGGTAAAGAAAAACTTACAGTAAAAACAGGAAATCAAATAACAATAAACTTCACCAATTCAGAAATAATTTTTGATGGAGTAAAATACTCTATAGACCCAGTAGGTGCAGCTGCCCAGGAATTAGTAGTTGTAGAAGGTTTAGAAAACTGGGTGAAGAAGAATATATAATCTTACTGTCATTGCGAACGGAGTCCGTGTTCGGACGAATTGTGGCAATCTCTGTTCTTATTTATTATTAAAATCCAGAGATCACCACGTCGTTTGTCCTTCGGACTGCATTCCTCGTGATGACAGTTTTATTTTAAGTAGGGGTAATATGGAAAAATATCTTTTGAACTCATCTCCATTTCTACTAATTTTCATTAGTAAAAAAATATGAACTAATACTTTTTTTGAGGAATTATGGAAAAATCACTTTCACGTCAAATTGCGGAATTTGCAGTTAATTTAAAATATGAAGACTTACCACAGGATGTTATTCTTAATGTAAAAAGATTTTTATACGACTCTATAGGCTGCGCTTATGGCGGTTATCACACAAAAGATGTTAAAATTTTAAAAGATATATATGAAGAAATGTCCGGCAAACCTGAAGCAACTTTATTTGGCTATGGTACAAAAATGCCTGCTGTTAATGCTTCTCTTGTGAACTCACTGATGATACGTGCACTTGATTTTAATGACATCTACTGGAAGGAAGACCCTTCTCATCCATCTGATTTAATTCCTGCTGCTATTAACACTGCTGAGTTTATTAACGCATCAATGAAGGATGTTATTGTTGCGATTGTTCTTGCATATGAATTTGAACAGCGCTTATGCGAGTTTGCAGTTCCCGGAATTCGTGAACGCAAATGGCACCACGCGGCTCTTACTCAGTTTGTATCTCCAATTGTTGCAGGAAAAATTCTTGGTTTAACTGTTGACCAAATGGTTAATGCAATTGGTATCAGTGGATGTCATAATCATACAATTGGCTGTCCTACTGCAGGCAAATTAACTATGATGAAAAATACTGTTGATCCAATGGCAGTACAGAGTGGAGTGTTTGCAGCATTAATGGCCAAGAGAGGATACTCAGGTACAGAAGCAGTGTTTGAAGGTAAAGAAGGTTTTATGGATTGTTTCGGCGGTTGGGATGCGAAGAATCAGAAATTAAAACCGATGAAGATGGAAGGACGCGAAGGGCATGTTGAAGATTGGAGTTGGGATATCAACAAACTTGTTGGTGATTTAGGAAAGTCATTTAAAATAAATGAGTGCTCAATGAAAGCCTTCCCTACTGAAGCCTTAACACATACTCACATCTCCTGTACGCTTAAAGCAGTTATCAACAACAACATTAATTATGACCAGATTGAACAAGTTACTGTAACAACCATAGCACGTGCCTGCGATATATTATTTGACCCTCATAAGTATCGTCCTGAATCAAGAGAAACTGCAGACCACTCATTACCTTACTGTATTGCGGCTGCTCTTGTTGATAAGAAAATTACAACTCAATCTTTCTCAGATGAAAAAATGAAAGACCCAAGAATTTGGGAAGTCATCGATAAAATAAAAGGTGAAGCATCAATTGAATTTGAAAAGATGTTCCCTTCTAAGCAACCTTCTAAAGTTGTTGTAAGAACTAAAGATGGAAAAGAGTTTACTGAGTATCTTGAGTTCCCTAAAGGTGACCCAAGAGAACCAATGACAATGGAAGACCTTGATAATAAATTTATTGCTCTTGCAGATGGACTTATTTCTCCAGCACGTCATAAAGAAATTAAAGAGATGATTTTCAATTGTGAAAATATCTGTGCAAAAGAATTTATGGATAATCTTATCTGCTAAAAAGAAAAGGATTAATAATGGAAACAAATAACAATAAGGCATCTGCAGGTAAACGTGGAGATGCTGTACGTTCTGATTGTTATATAGAAATTGAAATTAAACCATCAGGCGGCTTACATTTAAATATTAAAAGTAAAGTTGCTTCAATGTATAGTGATGATATTAAAAAGCAACTTACTGAATTATGTAATTACTTCCATATAAAAAATGCTGAAGTAACATTTGAGGATTATGGTGCTCTTCCCTTTGTTATTTCAGCACGTTTTGAACTTGCAGTAAAAAGAATTTATCCTGATATAAAGAAAGAGTTTCTTCCAGCATTCAACAAAAATAATTTAACTACTACTATAAAAGAAAGATTAAGAAGAAGTAGGTTATACTTACCCGGTAATGAACCTAAGTTTTTTCTTAATGCCGGACTTCACGAGCCTGATGGAATCATTCTTGATTTAGAAGATTCAGTTGCCCCTGCTGAAAAGGATGCTGCACAACTGCTTGTTCGTAATGCGTTAAGAGCAGTTAACTTTTACAAGTGTGAAAGAATGGTTCGTATAAATCAACTACCACGCGGATTGAACGATTTGAGATATGTAGTTCCTAATAATGTAAATGTTGTCCTTATTCCTAAAGTAGAAAATGCACAGCAGATACATCAGATCGAAAATGAAATTGATAAGCTGAAAAAAGAATTTAATATATCATATGATATTTTCTTAATGCCAATTATTGAAAGTGCATTAGGTATTATAAATGCTTATCAGATTGCTTCTTCTTCACCTTTAATTTGTTCATTAGCAATCGGACTTGAAGATTATACTGCAGACCTCGGTACTCAACGCACAAACGAAGGTAAAGAAAGTTTCTTTGCTCGCAGTATGGTTGTCAATGCTGCAAAGGCTGCGGGAGTTCAGGCAATTGATACAGTCTTCTCAGATGTTAATGATATGGAAGCATTAAGACAAAGTGTACTTGAAGCTAAGTCATTAGGATTTGAAGGTAAGGGATGTATCCACCCAAGACAAGTTAAGATTGTTCATGATGCATTGCTTCCTACTCCTGAAGAAATTGAAAAAGCTAAGAAGATTGTTGAAGCTTATAACGATGCAATTGCAAAAGGACTTGGAGTTGTTTCTCTTGGAAGCAAAATGATTGATGCACCTGTTGTTAAGCGTGCAATTAAAACTCTATCACTGGTTCAAAATAATTAAGAGATTTGAAAAAATGAAATTAGTAAAAAATAAAGCCGGAAGATTAGTTCCTGATGAAGTTAATGGTGTTAAGCAAGTTCCATATCAGGGAGTTAATCAATACAAACCTGATGGTTGTAAGGCACGGGTTCCAATTCGAACTAACATCGATTATCCTGAAGATGGAAATAAATTAGTATCAAGTTTAAAGGAAGCTTTAATTAAAGCAGGTATAAAAGATGGAATGACTATCTCAACACATCATCACTTGCGTAATGGAGACATCGTCACCAACTTGATGTTTGATATCATTCACGAAATGGGAATAAAAAATATACGCTGGTTTCCAAGTGCATCATTCCCCTGCCACGAACATTTAATACCATATTTAGAAGACGGAACCATACATCATATCGAAGGAAGTATGAATGGTCCATTAGGAAAATACACAACCAATGGAAAGATGAAAGGTGTTGGAGTACTTCGTTCTCACGGAGGAAGATACGCCTCAATACAAGATGGTGAAGTACATATTGACATAGCTGTTATTGCTGCACCAACCGCTGACCCATTTGGGAATGCAAATGGTGTTCAGGGAAAATCAGCCTGCGGATTAATCGGTTTTGCTCTTGGAGATTCCGAATATGCAGATAAAGTTATTGTGGTTACTGATAATTTAGTCCCATTCCCGTGCGTTCCATGGCAAATACAAGGGAATAATGTTGATTATGTGGTTCAGGTTGATTCACTTGGAGATGCAAGCAAAATAGTATCAGGAACAACTGAAGTAACAAAATCACCGGATAGATTACTCATTGCTGAATACATTGCACAATTTATGGATGAAGCAGGAATAATGAAGAATGGCTTCTCATTTCAAGCTGGTGCAGGCGGAACTTCATTAGCATTTGTAATCTTGTTAAAAGAAAGAATGAAGGCTAAAGGTGTAAAAGCAAGATTTGTACGCGGTGGTTCTACAAAATATTTAGTTCAGTTACTTGAAGAAGGATTGACAGATTACATTCTTGATGGTCAGACCTTTGATTTAGATGGTGTTCGTTCGATGGGAGTAAACCCGGGACACGTAAACACCTCCCCATTCACAAGCTATAACTTTCACGGCAAAGGAAACTTTGCATCAATAGTAGATGCTGCAATACTCGGTGCAACAGAAGTTGATGCAAACTTCAACGCAAACGTAGTAACGCACTCAGATGGATACTTACTTCATGGAATTGGCGGTTGGCAGAACTGTTTATACTCCAAATGCACGATATTGGCAATACCATCATTCAGAGATAGAATACCTGTTATAGTTGATGAAGTAACAACATTATGCGGGCCTGGAGAATTGATAGATGTAATCATCACTGAAAGAGGAATTGCAATAAATCCTTTACGCAAAGATTTACTCGAAGCAGTAAAAAGCTCATCACTACCAATTAGAGATATAAAAGATATTAAAGCAGAAGTGGATGAAATCTGCGGTGGTGCTCCTGCAAAACCAAAGGTTAATAAAGATAAAGTAGTTGCAATAATTAAATGGGTAGATGGTACTGTAATAGATTCAGTATTTCAAGTAGAAGAGTAAAAATTAGCTTTCTTAAGAGTGAGTATACAATCTCTTAGATTCAATTTAGCCCACGATTTTAGTCGTGGGTTTTTTATTTCTCACGACTAAAGTCCTGAGTTGAAAGAGTGAAAGAAAATTATCACTTCTCTACAAAATAAGCAACCCTTGATAATCTTTTTTCTGAAGTCAATTTATGAACTGACGAAAAAAACTTTTGTAATCCTTCAAAGCGTTCTTCCCCTTCAATTTTAATTAGAGAATTTTTATGTCTATTTCTAGCTTCAAACCATCTTCCTGAAATCAATGCTGCATTTTCTGTAACATCTTCAGTCTTGATTAAATTAAATCCTGATTGTTTAATTAATTTTTCATTATAACCTTCAGGTGCAAAGAGAAAATATCCAATTGAACTACGAACTGCAATCTCCTCATTACTTACAGCACCTGTAATCACAATAGGATCTGTAAAAACGGCTCTCCCTCCAGAAAGTAACACTCTTCTCCAATCTTTTAAAACATCTAGCCTATCAGGGAAATGATTCATAGAATCTATGCACATCAATCCATTAAAACTATTTTCATCAAATATTAGTTTAGAGTTTGCATTAACAAGTTCAAAATTTATTTTAGAAGAGTTTTTGGACTTCATCGCACTTTTTTTTGCAGTAGCAATCCCGTTTTCATTTATATCAATTCCTGTTATAAAACCGTTGGTTTGTTCAGCAAGATAAATAGCAGGTCCTCCCGCACCACTGGCAACTTCAAGTATTTTATGTTCCGGTTTAATTTTTAACCAGGTAAAGAAGCTTTCATATTCTTCAACAGTTATCCAACTGTTTTGTCCAATATCTCTACCAAATGTTTCTATCCGTATGTTTGCTAATACCCGTTCAGTAAAGTTGCTTTATACATTATCAAATAAATCAACTTGCTTAGGCATTTTACTTCTTTCAATTTTTTCAAAATTGAATATAAGAGCTGCATAATATTTCAATAATCGGATATCTCACACAATAAATAAGGTAAAATACTTTTTTAATTGTTTTTATTTAGTTTTAAATATATATTTGCCTCAATAAATTTGGATAACAGGAATTGATATTTAACATTGTAAAAGTGCAAATAATTAAGTTTTAGGATAGCCGCTCCCAGGAGTGGCTATTTTTTTATGTACCTATGGTAAGAGGAATATGAGAAAAAAAGCAAAGTTGATTTTAGAAGATGGTCTTGAAGTTACCGGAAAATCTTTCGGTGCACTTCATAATACAAATGGTGAAGTTGTTTTTAATACCGGTATGGTTGGTTATCCTGAGACTATGACGGACCCCAGTTACCGTGGTCAAATCCTTGTTTGTACATATCCACTCATTGGCAATTATGGTATTCCTGCTGAAGTAAATGAGAATGAACTCTCTAATTATTTTGAATCTGATGCAATCCATATTAGAGGTTTAATTGTTTCAGAATACTCTGAAGAATATTCTCACTGGAGCGGTGATATTTCTCTTGAAGAATGGATGAAGCAAAAAAATATTCCTGGAATTACCGGAGTTGATACCAGAATGCTCACTCGAAAGCTTCGAGAGAATGGTACTATGAAGGGAAAGATTGTCATAGAAGACGATAATTCTAAAATAGACTTTGAAGATCCCAATGCAAAAGATTTAGTTGGTGAAGTCTCACCTAAGGAAGTTAAATATTACAATAAAGGTCCTAAGAAAGTTATACTTGTAGATTGTGGTTCAAAGAATAACATAGTTCGAGCTTTTCTTAACAGAGATATAACTGTAATTCGAGTTCCTTATGATTTTGATTTTACTACTCTTGATGGTAATGGAATATTGATTTCCAACGGTCCAGGTGACCCTAAAATGTGCACTAAAACTATTGAGCATACACGCAAAGCAATGCAATTGAATAAACCAATTTTAGGAATCTGCTTAGGCTCTCAAATTCTTGCTCTTGCTGCAGGTGCAAATACTTACAAGCTTAAATATGGACATCGTGGACTCAACCAGCCTTGCAATGAAACAGGTACAAAACGCTGTTACATAACTTCTCAAAACCATGGATACGCAATTGATTCTTTGACTCTACCTGAAGATTGGCGTGAGTGGTTTGTAAATGATAATGATGGAACCAATGAAGGAATAATTCATATATCCAAACCATTCTTCGGAGCTCAATTTCATCCTGAGGCATCACCTGGTCCGGATGATAGCGAGTTTATTTTCGATATGTTTGTTAGAGCTTTACAGGAGGGTAAATAATGATTAAAAAAGGCAAACCTAAAAAAGTACTTATCCTTGGTTCCGGGGCTTTACAAATTGGCCAAGCAGGCGAATTTGATTACTCAGGCAGCCAGGCAATTAAAGCTCTTAAGGAAGATGGAATTTCTACAGTACTTATAAATCCTAACATTGCCACTATACAAACATCAGAAAATTTTGCTGACAAAGTTTACTTTCTTCCTATTAAAGTTGAGTACGTTGAACAAATAATTATTAAGGAAAAACCTGATAGTATCCTCCTCCAATTTGGGGGTCAAACAGCTTTAAATATTGGTGTTGAATTATTTGATAAACAAATACTTAACAAGTATGATATAAAGGTACTTGGAACATCTGTAGAAACCATAAAAGATACCGAAGATAGATTACTTTTTAGTGATAGAGTTAATGAAGTCGGACTCAAAATTGCGCATAGTAAAACAGCTCATAATGTAGACGAAGCATTAAAAGTTGCTGCAGAAATAAACTACCCTGTAATGGTTCGTATAGCTTATGCTCTTGGCGGACTAGGTTCAGGAATCGTTAACAATGAGGAAGAGTTAAGAGAAAAAGCTAGCCGGGCTTTCTCATTTACTAATCAGATTTTAATTGAGGAATCCCTCTATGGCTGGAAAGAAGTTGAATATGAAATTGTAAGAGATAAATATGATAATTGCATAACCATCTGCTCTATGGAAAACCTTGATCCAATGGGAATTCACACTGGTGATAGTATAGTTGTCGCTCCTGTTCAGACTCTCTCAGCCAGAGAAAATTTTAAACTTCGTTCTGTAGGTATTAAGCTTATCAGACATTTGGGAATTATCGGTGAGTGCAACATTCAGTATGCCCTTAATCCTGCAAATGGAGATTATAGAATCATCGAAGTAAATGCACGCTTAAGCCGCTCCTCTGCCCTTGCATCAAAGGCAACAGGATATCCGCTTGCATTTATTGCAACTAAACTTGCTTTAGGCTATGCATTAAATGAAATTGAAAATATAATTACAAAAGAAACCTCTGCCTGCTTTGAACCTGCACTTGATTACATAGCTTTAAAATTCCCAAGATGGGATTTACAAAAATTTAGAAAGGTAAGTACTGTCCTCGGCAGTGAAATGAAATCAGTTGGTGAAGTAATGTCCTTGGGTAGAAACTTCGAAGAAGTGCTTCAAAAAGCAATACGTATGTTAGATATAGGAATGATTGGACTTACCGGCAACAAAATTGATTTTACAGACCTTGAAAAAGAAATTCAAGTGCCAACTGACAGAAGAATTTTTGCAATAGCAAAAGCTTTTGAATGCGGTTACTCAGTTGAAAAAGTTCACGAGCTTTCAAAGATAACTCCCTGGTTCCTTTATAAAATTAAACATATAATAGAAACTCAAAAGCAAATTAATAAAGAATCAATTAAGGATACTGAATTCTTATTGGCTGTAAAGAAGAATGGATTTAGTGATAAGCAAATTGCTTTATTTACTAGTTCAACTGAAACTGAAATTAGAGAATTACGAAAGAAAAATAAAGTCCTCCCTGTTGTAAAGCAGATTGATACAATGGCAGCAGAGTTCCCTGCAAAGACAAATTATCTCTACTTCACTTATCATGGTGAAGAAAATGATGTTCAAATCGGAGATAAGAATCAAGTTGTGGTTTTAGGCAGCGGTGCATATAGAATAGGTTCATCTGTTGAATTTGACTGGTGCTGTGTTAATGCTGTACTTAGTCTTAATAAAATGAACTACAATACCATAATGATTAATTGTAATCCTGAAACAGTAAGTACAGACTACGACATCTGCGATAAGCTTTACTTTGAAGAACTTACTATGGAGCGTGTTCAAGATATTTGCGACTTCGAAAATCCTGATGGAGTAATTGTATCAATGGGTGGACAAGTTCCGAACAATCTTGCAATGAAACTTCACAATGCAGGAATAAAAATATTCGGTACCTCTCCCCTTCAAATTGATAATGCGGAGAACAGACATAAGTTCTCTAACATATTAGATGGGTTAGAAATAGACCAGCCTGTATGGAAAGAACTTACAAGTCTTGATGAAGCTAAAAAGTTTTCCAATAAAGTTAGTTATCCTGTTCTAATCAGACCAAGCTATGTACTCAGTGGTGCTGCTATGAGCATTGTTCTTTCCGAAGATGAACTTGAAGAATACTTAAAGAAAGCTACAGACTTAAACAAAGAGCATCCTGTTGTTATAAGCAAATTCATAACGGATGCAAGAGAAATTGAAGTTGATGCAGTTGCAGAAAATGGAAGCTTATTTTGTTATGCAATATCTGAGCACGTTGAAAACGCTGGTGTGCATTCGGGTGATGCTACAATAGTTCTTCCCCCGCAGCGTACATACCTTGAAACAATGCGTCGCGTAAAGATGATTACAAAAGAAATTGCTGCAGCTTTGGAGATTACAGGTCCATTCAATATGCAGTTCATAGCAAAAGATAATGAAGTAAAAGTAATTGAATGTAACTTAAGAGCATCAAGAAGTTTTCCATTTGTATCTAAGACATTGAAGATAAACTTCATTGACATAGCTACTCGTTTAATGATGGGAGAAAGAGTCACAAAAATAGATAAATCCTCATTCGACCTTGATTATGTAGGAGTTAAAGCATCTCAATTTTCATTCACACGATTAAAAGGTTCAGACCCTGTACTTGGAGTGGAAATGTCTTCAACAGGAGAAGTAGCTTGTCTTGGAGATGATTTCAACGAAGCATTTTTGAAAAGCTGCATCTCAACAGGATTCAAAGTTCCCAAAAAAGGAGTAATGCTGTCAACAGGTACAACATTGCATAAAGCAGAATTCATAGAAGAATTAAAAATGCTCAACAAGATGGGATTAACATTCTACGGAACAAAAGGAACAGCAGATTTCTACAAAAAGATGGCAGATATAAATGTAGAAGTGTTATGGAGACCATTTGATAACAAGGAACCATCAATACTCACCTACTTATCAGAAGGCAAAATAGACTTAGTAATAAACATTCCTAAGACAGCAGAAAAAACAGAACTCGATAGTGATTACATCATCCGCAGAAAAGCAGTAGATATGAATGTTCCATTGATAACAAACATTCAATTTGCAAAGCGGTTTGTAAAAGCACTAAGCCAAGGAAACAAACCCCCAATCAAAAGCTGGGATGAGTATCAGTAACTCTCAGCCAACGGAATGAATGTTTTATTGTAAGCCTTTTAAAAAAAATCTGCTGCATCCATCTACATTTCATAAATGGATGAGCAGAATTTACATTGAGCTAACTACAACAAAAAAAATTTATTTTCTTTCTTCTAATTCTTCTTCAGCTAAGTTTTCCTTTGTAGTTGTACTTGGGAATTCCTGACCAACGATATCAGCTTCTCTAAGAACTGAATGTCCGGTTTTTAATCCAAGAATAAACCATCCCAGTGAGAGAATACCTGCGGCAAAGATAGTGTCACCAATTACTCTTAACCACCTTAAAGTATAGATAAGAGGAGTGTTGTTAAATTCATATGAACGTGCATACCACATTCCGTGTTCAACACTTGCCCAGGTTTGTAACAATCCTACCGGAAGAATACTTATAAATATCATTAAAGCTAAACCAATGTTAATTGCCCAGAAAGCAAATTTAATTGCACCTGTCTTCCAAACATAATTATTGGTTAATCCTTTTAAGCAGAATAACATTAATCCTATTCCGAGCATTCCATATACACCAAACAAAGCTGCATGTCCGTGGACGGGAGTTGTTTCTAATCCTTGCATATAGTATAAAGCTATAGGTGGATTTATTAAGAAGCCGAATAAGCCTGCTCCTACTAAATTCCAGAAAGCTACTGCTACGAAGAAATAAATTGGCCACTTATATGCACTAACCCACTTTTTGGCACGGCTTAATGTTAAGTTCTCATATCCTTCAAATCCTATGAGCACCAATGGAACAACTTCCATTGCACTGAATGTTGCACCTAAAGCCATTATGGCTGTTGGTGTTCCTGAAAAATATAGGTGATGGAATGTTCCTAATATTCCTCCGGATAAGAAAATCACAGTTGAAAATAAAACTGCTGCTGTTGCTGAGGCAACTCTTAACAATCCCATTCTAGTGAACAGGAATGCTATGACTACGGTAGCAAAAACTTCAAAGAAACCTTCTACCCAGAGATGAACAACCCACCATCTCCAATATTCAGCAATAGCTAAGTTAGTTTGTCTTCCCCACATCAAACCTGCTGCGTAGAATGCTGCAATGGCTGTACTTGCAATTAAAAACAATGCTAGCAGATGTCTGTTTTCATCTCTCTTCTTAAATGCAGGCCACATTGCACGTGCCATTAAACCTAGCCAAAGCACTAAACCAATAAATAAAAATATCTGCCAAAATCTGCCTAAGTCAACGTATTCATATCCTTGATGACCAAACCAGAAGTTAGCATCATAACCTAATCTCTGCTGAACACCAAACCATTGACCTGCCATTGAACCAGCAACAATAATCAGCAAACATACAAATAAAAAGTTTACACCTGCTCTTTGAAATTTTGGTTCATGTCCTGATACTGCGGGAGCAATAAATAATCCTGTTGCTAACCAGGCAGTTGCAATCCAAAATATTCCAAGCTGAGTATGCCAGGTTCTTGTTACTTGATAAGGCAGCCATTTTTGAATTGGTATACCATAGAAGCCGCCCCCTTCAACTCCATAGTGAGCAGTAACTGCGCCTAATAGTACCTGAACAACAATCAATATTGCAACTATCCAAAAATATTTTAATGTTGCTTTCATTGAAGGAGTAGCTTTAACAGCTAATAAAGGATCCCAATCAGGTAGTTCGTGGAGTTCTTCTTTTCTTTTTTTGCTGGCTGCATAATACCAGGCTAAAGCACCAATACCTGCAAGTAAAAGAACAAAACTTATAACTGACCATACTACAACTTGCCCTGAAGGTTTATTACCTATAAGGTCTTCACCTGGCCAATTGTTTGTGTAAGTAATATCTTGCCCTGGTCTTTGAGTTTCGCAAGCCCAGGAGGCCCACATAAAGAAAGCATTCATCTTTCTTTGACGTTCAGGATCCTTAATGGTATTCTTTGCAATTGCATAACCTTCACGATACTGGTCTGCTTTTGGATCATCACCAAATAATGATGCATAATATTTACTATTATCATCAAATGCCTGAGCTCTGACATCTGAAACAGTAATTGTATTTGATTCTGCACTATAAGTATTTTTTCTAATTTCGTCTTGTAGTTTTCTCTGTAGATATGCCTGGTCTTCAGGATTTAATTGGTTATAATCTTTTCCCTTCTCAGAACGTGCCCAGGAATTTAATATAAATGTAGCTTCTTTATGAATGTAATCTGCAGTCCAATCAGGAGCTAAATATGAACCGTGCCCCCAAACTGTACCTATCTCGTGTCCTCCAATAGATTGCCAAACATTTTGACCATCTTTAATGTCCTGACCTGTAAATAAAACTTTACCGCTTTCAGTAACTACTTTGTCAGGAATGGGAGGTTTTTCCCTATAGATTTCATAACCGTAATAACCAAGAACCAGAAAGGATAGAACAACAACGAGTCCAAATCCAATCCAGAGTTTTTTATAATTCATAATGTCTCTCTCCTACTTCGAATTAATTTTTTTAAATTAGGTTTTTTTTAATTACTAAGCTTGACATTAATCATACTTATCGCTGTAGTCATCATCAATCTAAAACATTAAATCTTACATTAAATCTTTTTCTAATTGAATAGCCTTTGGAAATAAAATTCCATTCTCTAAGAAAATATGTTTGTGAAGGTCTAATTCAAAAGCTTCCAATTCTTTATAAGTAACAGCATAAGTACCGCAAGCATCTTCGGGTAAAGTAAAATTATTAGAGATAGTTCTGATTTGCTCAAGTATATTACCGGCACCCTGGTGTTCATATTCCATTACCTCAATGGGTCTTGATACTGAAAAACCATTTACCTTTTCATTATTCTTTTTCATCTGAACTAATTTTGCAATTGCCGGAAATAATATTTTTTCTTCCTTCTGCATATGACTTGTTAACTCATTTGCAATGTCACCAAATAAAGATCTCAACTGAGCTAATTCAGGATGTCTTCCTCCGTGAACATTAACAAGTTTATTCAAATGTGCATAAATCTCCGGTATTGAATTCGCCACATATCTATGATGTGTATTAACAATATAGCTTGCAAGAAAATCAAGTTCCCATTGGTCATAATTCTCATTATAGCCTACTGAATTATTATCCAACAGGGGTGATAATTCACCTTCCAAAGCATTTATATCTATTCCTTTTTCACTGCAGGCATTACCCAACGGTCTATTACCTTTGCAACAAAAATCTATACCATATTTCTCAAAAACTGAAGCTACTCTAAAGTTTACTGCTACTATGTCCTTAATTAAAGCATCAGATAAACCATTTTGCACTGTTTGATTATTCATTATAACTCCTATTAATAAATCAGACTTTTTTGTCTGATTAAAATAAATAAGTATATAATAAAAAGCAAATATATTCTAATGCCAATGTGTTCTATTCATTCCAAGTGCCGAATTTTCCATTTCTATATTCATCATAAGCTTCTTTAATTTCCTCTTCAGAGTTCATAACAAAAGGTCCATGAGCCACTATAGGTTCATTAAGTGGTTTAGCATATCCTAACATTAAAATACTCTCAGATTCAGCTTCTATTTCAATTTCTTCGGAATTATTTGAAAATTCAGCTAAATGCAATGCTTCGACTATGTTGTTGTTTACATTTAATTTGCCTCTAATTACATAAAAGAGAATATTATTATCCTTAGGAATATTGAATGTCAATTTACCTTTTGCAGAAAATTTAATTAGGAATAATTGAAGTCCAATTTCAGATTGAAAAGCTCCTTTCTTATTCATCCAACCCCCTGAAATAACATCAATTACCACACTCTCTTCATCAAGAATTACTTTAGGAATTTCCTCCTTCTGCAAACCTTTATAAAATGGCTCTGACATTTTTAACTTTGCAGGTAAGTTCACCCACAATTGTAAAATTTCTAGAGGTCCACCTTTGTCCAAGAATTCTCTTGATGAAACTTCTGAGTGTATCAACCCCTTCCCTGCTCTCATCCACTGAATCCCACCGGAGTAAATCACGCTCTCATTACCTGAATTATCTTTATGTACAATGTCTCCGTTGATAATAAAAGTAACCGTTTCAATACCTCTATGTGGGTGAGGACCAAATGGAAGTCCTGAATTATTTTTTGAATAAACTTGCGGTCCATGATGATTTAAAAATAAAAATGGGTCAATGTATTCTATATTTCTGGTTGGTAAAGCTCTATACGTAATAAGATCAGCAACAGGCCCATAAACAGCCTTATAATTTTTTTTTATCAGTCTCATAAAAATCCTTGTTTAATAGTAAAAATTAAAAACAAATGTATAAATAAGATTATGAGATAATCACATAATTGTATGTTTATATGTGTTTATCTTTTTAGTAAGTTTGACCTTAAAAAGAATTAGGAATTCCGTGTTTAAAACTCAAAAAATAAAAATAACTTTTGTAATCTTTTTTCTTCTTAACATAAGTGTTTTATCTCAGCATCCATCCTGGACATACAATCTTAACATTTATGAAGTAAACACAAGAGCATACACTCATTCAGGGACATTCAATGAATTTCGCCCACATCTTGACCGCCTTAAAGAGATGGGAGTTGGGATAATTTGGTTTATGCCTATAAATCCTATTGGAGTACAAAATAGATTGGGCACGTTAGGCAGTCCTTATTCAGTTAAAAATTATTTAGAAGTTAATCCTGAATTTGGAACTCTTGCAGATTTTAAAGCCCTGGTTGATTCCATTCATTCCAAGGGTATGTATGTAATTATTGATTGGGTTGGTAATCATACATCCTGGGATAATATTCTTACAACAACTCATCCGGATTGGTATGTTAAAAATGGAAGTGGACAATTTACTCCTCCACCTGGAACCAATTGGACTGACGTAATTCAGCTTGATTATAATAAACCTGAATTAAGAACTTACATGATAAATGCTATGTCATATTGGATTACTGAGGTTGGTGTTGATGGTTTCCGCTGCGATGCCGTAAGTTATATGCCAGGAAGTTTTTGGACGACAGCAATAGCAGCTTTGAAAAATATTAAGCCAAATTTATTTATGCTTGCAGAAGATGATAGTCCAGTTTACAGGTCTTATGGTTTTGATATGACATATGCCTGGGGAATGTACGGTTGGGGCGGCGGAATTTTAAAAAGATTATACAATAACAGTGCAACTGCAGATGATTTTAACAGTTACCTCGGAAGTGAAATAGTAAATTACTTTAGTAATCATTATCGAATGTACTTCACTTCTAATCACGATGAAAATGCATGGTATGGAACAGAAACTGAATTGTTTGGAGCAGCTGCTCAAACATTTAATTTGTTAACAGGAATTGTTAATAGTATGCAGTTAGTTTATGGTGGTCAGGAAGCCGGATTAAATAAAAGATTAAAGTTTTTTGATAAAGATGAAATCACCTGGCAGCAGCATCCAAACTATAATATTTATAAGACTTTGTGGAATTTGAAAAAAGAGAATAAAGCTTTGTGGAATGGTAATTCTGGTGCAGCAGCCTGGAGAATAGCTACCGGGAACAACAAAGTATATTCATTCATAAGAAGAAAAGATAATGATAAAATTTTTGCAATATTTAATTTAGGTTCCGGATTTAATGGAGCAACATTATCAGATACAAACTTTTATGGGACTTATATAAATATTTTTACAAATGACACAGTAACATTTTCACAAACATTAACATTAACTTTACCCGGCTGGGGATATTACGTTTACAAACAAATTAGTTCAGTAACAAATGTAAATGATAATATAGATATTAAAGATTATAATCTTCTACAAAACTACCCTAATCCTTTTAATCCAACTACTACAATAAAGTATCAAATACCTAAAGCAAGCTTTGTGACATTAAAAGTATATGATGTTTTAGGTAATGAAGTACAGACATTAGTAAATGAAAATAAAAATACTGGTAGTTACGATATTGAATTTGATGCCTCTTCCCTTTCATCAGGAATTTATTTCTATAAGTTAACAACTAATGGATTTTCTGATACAAAGAAGTTAATTTTAATGAAATAAATTAAATGTTATAAATGATTAACAAAATTAAAGAACTTGAGAAGTCTGCTCTTCTTCTCGAACCACAGGCTTCACAAAGAACTGAGTTATTAAGTAAAATAATTAAATACTCTGAAAACTTTTTAGAAAATATTTATTCACTACCATCGTACAATTTTACTGAAGGTAAAGGAATAAGTTTACTGGACTCTCCTATTTCTGATGAACCTGAAGATATAAATAAACTTCTTCAACTTCTAAAAGATAATGTAGACACTCCAGGACTTAATCCAGCTTCAAGAGGTCATCTCGGTTACATTCCCGGTGGTGGTATTTATCATTCCGCCTTAGCTGATTTTCTTGCTGATGTTACTAATAGATATGCAGGTGTTTTCTTTGCATCTCCTGGTGCGGTTAGAATGGAGAATATGCTAACAAGTTGGATGACTGAATTAATCGGTTACCCAGCAACATCCGCTGGTAATTTAACTTCAGGTGGAAGTATTGCTAATCTTTCTGCAATTGTATCAGCAAGAGATGCTTTCAACTTAAAAGCAAAGGATTTTGAACGCACTGTAATATATATGACTTCTCAAGCTCATCATTCTATTGATAAAGCAATTCGAATAGCAGGACTTGGTGAATGCATACATAAATTTATACCTGTTGATGAAAATTATAGAATGCTACCTGCTCAACTTCAAAAAACAATCACTGAAGATAGAAAAGCAGGATTAAATCCCTGGTTAGTTATTGCAGCAGCCGGAACAACCGATGTTGGTGCTGTTGATCCCCTCGAAGAAATTGGGGCAATTAGCAAAGCAAATAATTTATGGTTTCATATTGATGGTGCTTATGGGGCATTCTTCATTTTAACTTACTTATGTAAAGATATTTTGAAAGGTTTAAGTAGTTCTGATTCTATTATAATGGACCCGCATAAAAGTTTATTCCTTCCATATGGAAGTGGAGCTGTTCTGGTTAAAGATAAATTAAAACTTCTTGAATCTAATCATTATCAGGCAAACTATATGCAGGATGCCATGAATTCAAAAGATGAACTATCTCCTGCTGACCTTTCTCCAGAGCTCTCAAAACATTTTAGAGGATTACGTTTATGGCTTCCTCTAAAATTACTTGGAGTAAAACCTTTCCGCGATGCCCTTGAAGAAAAAGTTTTGCTTACAAGATATTTCTATGAACGAATGAAAGAAATTGATGGCTTTGAAGTAGGTCCTTATCCTGATTTATCTGTAGCTACTTATCGTTACATTCCAAAGCAAGGCGATGTTAATAATTTTAATGCAAAGCTTGTTCAGGCTGTACAACAGGATGGAAGATTATTTATTTCCTCAACAATGCTGGACGGAAAATTTACTTTAAGATTGGCAGTTCTTTCTTTTAGAACTCATATAGATACTATAGACCAACTGATTGAGATACTTCAAGAAAAGATTAAGATTTTAACTAATAGTTAAGGAAGTATATGGAGTTAAAAGCCGTACAGGATTTTTATCCTGATGATGTTGCTCATTGTTATGGGTGCGGAAAACTTAATGAATATGGGCATCAAATAAAAACATATTTTGAAGGTGATGAAACAATTACCAGATTTACACCAAAAGAATATCATACTGCTATTCCTGGCTATGTGTATGGAGGTTTAATAGCTTCCTTGATAGATTGCCACGGAACAGGAACTGCGGCATTAGCCTCATACAAAGCTGAAGGAAGAGAACTTGATACCTTACCTGCATTACGTTTTGTTACTGCTTCCTTACAAGTAAATTATTTAAAGCCGACTCCTTTGGGTGTTGAGCTTGTCTTAAGAGGAAAAGTTGTTGAACAAAAAAATAAAAAAGTAATTTCGGAAATAAATGTTTATGCTAATGATGACATTACTGCAACCGGAAAAGTCGTTGCAGTCTTAATGCCTGAGAATATGAATAAATAAATTTTGTTATTTAGCGTTCCTCTTTAAATAATTTCCCATACTGAAACTCATTCATTTATGTTATGCTTGGTAGCATAGGATAATATTTTTAGTACTTTTTTAATGACCGAATAGAATTAACCTATCACTCGTTAATGCTTATTTTTTTTGACAAGGAAAATTTTTATTAAATAAGTTCCAATCTAAGTTCTTTTTTATTTAAATAATTTTAAGAAGGTGACTTATTAGTACTTTAAGTTATACAACCTTTTTGTTTATGATATTCTTTTTCCAAACATTATCAGATAATGCCCCTGGAAAAAATCATTTAAATGCACAACCATGGTATTTTTCCTGGTGGGCCGTCATACTAATTGGTGTTATTCTTGGCTTTAGTATATACTACATTGATAGGATGATGCGTACTCGTTTAATTAGAGCAGAGAGGAAAAAAGCAAAACTTCGTGAAGCAGAACTTATAAAAAAACAAGCTGAAGAACTCGAAACAGTTGATAATTTGGTTAAAGTAATTAATAGAGCCAAAAATCTTGATGACCTATTTAATTCATTGCTTGAGCAAACACTTGGACTTATTCCACAAGGAGAAAAAGCTTCTGTTCTTTTACTTAATAAGAAAGAAAATCTTTTTAGAGTTGCTTTTACAATAGGATATAATAAGGAAGAATTTGAGAACTTTTATTTTACTCCAGGTGAATTGAAAAAACGCTACCTGGATAAGGCTGAAGAAATAGAAAAAGGAATTTATTTAATAAAGGATACAACAAATCTTTTTGGAGATGATAGACTCCCAAAATTTAAGAAAACTAAATCAATGCTTGTTATGTCTATAGAAATAGACCATATAACCGAAGCTTATGTTGTTTTTGATAGTTTTAATTCCGGAAGACCTTTTGATCAGGCAGCTGCAAGCTTACTAAAAAGATTTCATGAGCACGCAGTATCCGCAATATCAAAGGCTCAGGCATTAAAAACATTGAAGGAAAAGAATGAAGAGATTATTAAATCTCAGGAGCAGTTGGTAAGTCAGCAGAAACTTGCCTCCTTAGGTGCATTAACTGCCGGTATAGCTCACGAAATAAAAAATCCTTTGAACTTTGTCAATAACTTTGCAGAGATCAGCAAGGAATTACTTGATGAATTAAAAGTAGAAATTGATAATGATAATTATGAAAATGCAATGTCTTTAATAAAAGACATTAGATTAAACTTAGAGAAAATACATCAACACGGCAAGCGTGCGGATTCTATTATCAAAGGGATGCTTCTTCATTCCAGAGGAAGTTCAGGGGATAAAGTATTAACGGATATAAACGAGTTGCTGGAGCAGTATGTTTCTCTTGCTTATCATGGGATGAAGGCTCAAAATAAAGAATTCAATATCACGATAGAAAAACATTATGATAAAACATTAAGCAAAGTAAACATAGTGCCCCAAGATATAAGCAGAGTAGTCCTGAATATAATTAACAATGCATATTATGCTATGATCGAAAAGATGAGTAATAATAAAAATGGATACGTACCGTTACTCCAGGTAAAAACACAAAACCTGTTAGATGGGATTGAAATAAGAATTAAGGATAATGGCAACGGTATTCCCATCAAGGCTAAAGATAAATTATTTAGTCCTTTCTTTACAACAAAGCCCTCAGGTGAAGGAACCGGATTAGGTTTATCTATAAGTTATGATATTATTACCAAACAGCATTCAGGAGAAATTAAATATGATAGTGAGGAAGGTAAGTTTACAGAATTCATTATCACCTTACCCAAATAAAATATTTCTGTTCCTTAGGGATACAGATCTAAATTAGGAGAGTTCGTATGGAGATAAATAAAATATTAGTTGTCGATGATGAACCGGATTTAGAACATTTGATTTTACAAAAATTTAGAAAAAAAATTAATTCAGAAGAATATTCTTTTATATTTGCAAAAGATGGTACTGAAGCATTTGAGATTATTAAAAATAATAGCTCATTGGATTTAATCCTTACTGATATAAATATGCCCGGAATGGATGGTTTAACTTTAATTTCAAGAGTTAAAGAATTAAATAACAGGTCTATAAGATTTATAATAGTTTCTGCTTATGGAGATATGGAAAATATTAGATCAGCAATGAATAGAGGTGCTTATGATTTTATTACAAAACCGATTGATTTAAATGACCTTGAAATAACAATAGAAAAAACCTTTAAGGAGATTGAAAAGTCTAAGTTAGCTTTGCAACATCATGAAAAATTAATTTCTTTTAAAAGAGAACTTGATATAGCTACAGCTATTCAAACTTCTATTCTGCCGAAAAAATTCCCTGCTTTCCCTGATAGAAGAGATTTTGATGTTTATGCTAAAATGCTCCCTGCTAAGGAAGTTGGTGGAGACTTTTATGATTTTTTCCTTTTGGATGATTATCGCTTAGGGATAGTAATTGGAGATGCAACAGGTAAAGGTATAGCCTCTGCTCTGCTTATGGCAATTTCAAAAACTTTATTAAAAGCTACTGCATTAAAAGGTAATACAACTGATTATGCACTCGCTGAAATAAATAATATGTTAGCTGAAGAAATTCCATCTGATATGTTTATTACCATTTTCTACGGAATCCTTGATACAAGAACCGGTTTGTTTGAATATACAAATGCCGGCCATTGTCATCCATATTTGCTAACAGCTGATGGTAAAATATGTCAGTTTGAAAAAGTAGGTGGACTATTAATCGGAGCAATAAAATATGCTCAATATGAATCTGATTCTATAATGCTTCAACCTGATGATAGTGTTTTCTTTTATACTGATGGGGTTACTGAAGCTTTCAACATTAATGAAGAAGAGTTTAATGAAAAAAGATTATTTGAAACTCTTCAAAATAATCATCGAATAAATTGTGAATCTATAGTGGATAATGTTGTAAGCAATGTTAGAGTTTTCACTAATGGTATAGAACAATCAGATGATATAACCTGTATGGCTTTAAGATATCTGAGGCCTTAAACTTCAATGCCAAATTTTCCTAATAAGTATATCATCAAATAATAAAAGGCTACCATTATGATTAAGGAGATTACTAAAGATGGATAAAAGCCTAATTTGGTCTTAAGTAGTACAGGCATTATAATGAAAAATGAAAGTGATGGTATAACCAGCCAAAAAATACTTGTAGAGAATTTTGATATTTTAGTAATGTCCTGAGTATCAATATATAACCATATCATTGCCATAACTGATACTAAAGGTATTGAAGCAAGTATACCACCGATTAAACTGCTTCTTTTTGAAACCTCAGAAATAACAGTAATTAAAATCGCAGAAATTAAAATTTTAACAACATAATAAAGCATATAAATACCTTTTATATAATTAAATTTTAAAATGCTAATAATTTTTAGAAATTCAAATTGACATAAAAAGTAGCCAGGTTCCCTAAAAACTGGCTACTGACTCCCTTTTTATATATTGTAAATATATCCATACTCTTTTACATTTTGTATATGTATCATCATTAGAATGCTCTGCACCTCATCTAATAATATTCAAAACGAACAAAATAAATGTTTATTATGCCCTTTTTATAATTAATAATTTTATTTACTTTTTATACCGACTAGGTAGAAATCATTAACAACGAATAAATAATATGCTGCAAGGTACATCAAAAGACCAAGTTACATTTCGAGGATATTCAGGTAGAAAATTTACAATGGACGATTACCATAGCCTCGTTAACGAAATGGATGAAGGGTTTTGTATTATTGAAATGATTTTTGATGAAAATGGAAGACCTTATGATTATTACTTTGTGGAAACTAATCTTGCTTTTGAAAAACAAGGCGGCCCTATAAACGCTTTAGGCAAAAAGGCAAGTGAAGTGGTTCCCAATCTGGAAGATTTTTGGTTCCAGACATATGGGAAAGTAGCACTTACAGGAATTCCAGGCAAATTTCAAAATTATTCAGAAGAATTGAAAGTTTATTTTGATGTTTATGCTTATCAATTTGGTAAACCGGGTGAAAACTTAGTTGCTGTTCTTTTTAAAGATATCTCAGATAAAATAAAAATAGAAAGGGATTTATTAAAAAGTAATGAAAAATATGTGTCAACTTTAGATAATATGATTGAAGGTTGTGCTATTGTCGGATTTGACTGGACCTATTTATATGTAAATGATTCTAATGCCAGACACGCTCATTTACCTCGTGAATATATGATTGGCAGGAAAATGACTGATGTACTTCCTGGAGTTGAAAAAAGCATTTTCTTTAAAGCTTATGATAAATGTCTTAAAGAAAGAATTGCTCAAAATATAGAATCACAATACATTTTTCCCGATGGTTCAGAATGCTGGTATGAAGTAATAGCTAATCCTGTTCCTGAAGGAATATTTATTTTATCTGTTGATATAACAGAAAGAAAAAGAACTGAACTTGAGCTTAAAAGTACTTTAGAAGTTTTAAAAGAAAATGAAGCTAAGTTAATTGAAGCTCAAAAAATGGCAAAAATGGGGAATGTTGAAATTGATTTAAGAACAAATAAATTATACTGGTCAGATGAAGTATATAATATTTATGAACGTCCAAAAGAATTAGGTAGCCCTACTTTTGAAGAAGCTATGAGTTTTGTTCACCCTAAGGATATAGATATTATTAATCAAACCATTAAAAGCATTGCAGATGCATCAATACTCGAATTAGATTTTAGAATAATAGTACCTGATAATAAGATAAAACACTTGGCTTATTATATGAAACCCATTTTTGAAAATGGTGTTCAGATCAAAAGAATAGGTACGGTCCAGGATATTACTGAGCATAAAGCAATGGAATTGATATTACAAGATAAAATACTTGAAAAAGAAATTCTTCTCAGAGAATTATATCATAGAACCAAAAACAATATGCAAATTATTTCATCGTTGTTAAGCCTTAAGTTAACTGATAATAGTGATGATATAGTAAGAAATGTATTTGAAGAAATGCAGGGGCGAATAAGGTCAATTGCATTAGTACACGAAAAATTATATAAATCAAAAAACCTATCAAGACTTAATCTCAAAGAATATATTATTGACCTTGTCAATTTATTAATACAAACTAATTCATCATCCAATTTTATTAAGTTCAGTTATGACTTGGAAGAAATAACAGTCCTAATTGAAACTGCTCTCTCTTGCGGATTAATTATTACTGAGTTAATTCAAAATTCCATTAAGCATGCCTTCCCGGATAATAGAGAAGGTAACATCAACATTGTAATGAAACGTAAAAATGAAAATTTAATTGAACTAAAAGTCTGTGATAATGGAATAGGAATGACAGATGAAGACATTTTTAAAGTAGATAAAATTGGATTGCAAATCTTTAAGAGTATAGCTGAAGACCAATTAAATGCCAAAGTTGAATTAATCACTGATTACGGTACATGCTGGAGATTGGAATTCAGAGATGTCCATTATAGGGAAAGAGTTTAGTACTTTTTCCATCAATCAAAATCATTTTCTTAAATAAGAATTTATATATTTCTTTTAATGAAGAACAATGCTTATAAATACATACTTGAACCTTTCATAAACTTTACAAGACAAGAATCATTTAGTGGTATTCTGCTGCTGTTGCTTGCAGCTATTGCAATGTTTTGGGCAAACTCATCCTATGCTGATTCTTATTTTGCATTGTGGTATTCTAAAATTGTAATAGGCTTTGGAGAAAATCAATTTTCTCAAAATCTTCATTTCTGGATAAATGACGGTTTGATGGCTATCTTTTTCTTTCTCGTTGGGCTTGAGATTAAAAGAGAACTTATTGCAGGTGAACTCTCATCATTCAGGTTAGCTGCTCTTCCATTATTCGGAGCTATTGGCGGAATGCTTTTCCCTGCTTTAATATTTACATTTTTTAACTCTGGTAGTTATAAAATAAATGGATGGGCGATACCAACAGCTACTGACATTGCATTTTCATTGGGTATCTTATCCCTGTTAGGCAATAGAATATCTGTAAAACTTAAAGTATTTTTAGTAGCCTTAGCTATTGTTGATGATATGGGTGCTGTTATTATTATAGCAATTTTCTATAGTAAAAATGTGGCTGTATACTGGATAGTAATTAGTGTTCTAATATTTTTAATACAAATAGGAGCAAACTTATTAAGAGTTAGAATTATTTGGATATATGTAGCCCTTGGGATTCTGTTATGGATAGCTTTGCTTAATGCAGGTATTCATCCAACTATTGCCGGTGTACTTACTGCTGCTGCTGTTCCTGCTATGACAAAAATAAAAAGATCTGAATTCCTTGAAGAATGTAGATATCATTTAAATGATTTTGAAGAAGCTTCTAAATTTAAAACACCAATTATTGTTAATAAAGAACAACAGGAAGCATTGATATCTATTGAAGAAGCTTGTGAAAAAGTGCAAGCTCCTTTGCTAAGTATCGAGCATAAACTTCATCCTTGGGTAACTTTTTTAATTATGCCAATCTTTGCATTTTCAAATGCAGGAGTAAAATTAGAAGGTGGGATAGGAAATGCTTTCAATGATTCGATTGTACTTGGGATTATTTTAGGTTTAGTTATTGGTAAACCTTTGGGAATAACAATGTTAGCATGGTTCTCTGTTAGATTAAAGATAGCTGACTTACCCGAAGGAGAATCATTCATGAAAATATTAGGAATCGGATTTGTAGCAGGAATAGGTTTTACAATGTCATTGTTCATTGCCAATCTCGCCTTTGGAGATGGACATAATCTTGACATATCCAAAATAGGTATATTAACCGGTTCTTTATTATCAGGAATAATTGGATACTTTTTACTAAAGTCATTTTCTAAAGTTTAAATATTAACAAACAAGCTTTGTTTGTTAATTTTAGTATTCTTTTATTTTATTTTTCCCATCCATCATATCAAAAAATGGTTTAAATAAATCAATTGGTACCGGGAATATTGTAGTTGAATTCTTTTCAGCAGCAACTTCAGTAAGTGTTTGTAAAAATCTTAATTGCAAAGCTATAGGAGAACTGCTAATAATTGTTGCAGCATCAGCTAATCTTTGAGAAGCCTGAAATTCACCTTCGGCATGAATTACCTTTGCTCTTCTTTCCCTTTCAGCTTCGGCCTGACGTGCAATTGCTCTCTGCATTTCAGTTGGAAGGTCAACATTTTTAACTTCAACAAGAGAAACTTTTATTCCCCAAGGTGAAGTGTGTTGATCCATTGTTTCCTGAAGTTGTTTATTGATTTTTTCCCTTTCTGAGAGAAGTTCATCCAGTTCAGACTTTCCAAGCATACTTCTTAATGATGTTTGCGACAATTGTGAAGTTGCAAATAAATAATTTTCAACTTCAACAATTGCCTTTGATGCATCAATAACTCTGAAGTAAATAACTGCACTAACTTTGATAGATACATTATCTTTTGTTATTACATCCTGAGAAGGAACCTCCATTGCAACAACTCGAAGAGTAACTCTCACCATTCTATCTACAATCGGAATAAGAAGAATTATACCAGGACCTTTAGTTTTAATTAATCTTCCTAATCTAAATATAACACCTCTTTCATATTCTCTTAATATCCTGATAGAAGAAGCTAATATTATAATTAAGAAAAAAACAACTAAAAATAATATGATACTGCTTCCCTGTTCCATTACGTGCTCCTTTCAATTAAATTTTCTTTACTATTAATTTTAAATTTTTTATTCCCATTACCTTAATATTCATTCCTTCCTTAATATCATCATCATTGCTTTCTGCAGACCATATTTCTCCATGAACAAGTATTTGACCATTCAGCTTAATATTAATATCAGATAAGGCTGTACCAACTTCTCCGATCATTCCCTGTTCACCCGTCGTAGGTTTTTTCTTTTGTGCCGCAATACCTTTTCCAAGAGCAAACAAGAAAAACATAGTTGTCAAAACAGTAGCTGTAATAATGATATTCAATGAAATGCTTACAAACTGAAATGATATTTCATCATCGGAACTAATTAGCATCATTGAGCCTAATAGAAAAGATATAACACCGCCAATAGCTAATAGTCCGTGACTAATAACTTTTATTTCTGCAATAAATAAAACAAATGCAAATAAAATTAAAACTATTCCAGAATAATTAAGTGGGAATGAACTAAATGAATAAAAAGCTAAAATAATTGATATCAATCCAACCACTCCGGGAAGTATCGAACCGGGATTAGCTAATTCAAAAAATAATCCATAAAAACCTATCATCATAAAAATATAAGCTAAATTAGGGTCGCATATTAAGTCAAGAATTTTTTGGAAAAGGGTCATTTCAATTATATTTATCTTAGCATTTTTAGTATGGATTATTACTTCTCCTTTATCCATTAAGATTTTATAATTGTCAAGCTTAGATAACAAAGAATCCAAATTCTTTGCAGTAAAATCAACTAACTTTTCCTTTACAGCTTCCGATTCAGTAAAAGATAGACTTTGTATAACAACCTTTTCGGATAAAATAATATTTCTATTTCTTTTTTCAGCTATACTTCTAATCCAGGCAGCAGCATCATTGGTAGATTTTTGCTTATGAATATCTGTACTATCTTTGCCAGAACTTCCTCCATCATTTAACATTACAGGATGTGCTGCACCTATATTTGTTCCTGGACCCATTACTGCAATATTTGCTGCAATTGTAATAAAAACTCCTGCAGATGCAGCTTGAGCTCCTGGAGGATATACATATACAATAATGGGAATTTCTGAAGAGAATATTGAAGACACAATATTTCTAGTAGACTTTAACAAACCACCTGGTGTATTAAGTTGAATAATTAAACATTCAGCTTTTTGCTGATTTGCATTTTTGATTTTTCCATTTATAAAATCTGCTGACGCAGGATTGATAGTACCATCTATTTTTAGCACATCAATATGACGACGTTGAACGTTTTGAGATAATAAAACAAGGAGAGAAATTAGAATTATGATGATCGTTTTCATACTAATCAACACCTAAAATCACCACTAACTTAGACAATTATATCAAAAGAAAAAAGCAAATCTTAAACATTTATGAATTATCAATCACTCCATGGCTTTTTTATTTTCTAAATCATAACCACTTATTTAATTGTTATTATTTTAATGTTAAATTACTTAGGAGTTGTTTTATGAAAAGAGTTATTGGAATAATTTTATTAATATTGGGATTATTTTTTGTTTATCAGGGTTATGAAGAAAAACAATCGTTCGGAGCAAAAGCTGAAAGAACAATTGGAAACCTGGTTAATATAGATGAGAAAAAGAATTCCGATGCCAATATTAAATTGATTGGAGGAGGTATTTCTGCCGTTGCAGGGATTATACTGATAGTTGCTGGTGTGGGTAAGAGAAAAATTGTATAAAAAAAAGCCTGGATTTCTCCAGGCATTTTTCTTTTTAATTAACTTGTAACTCAAGTTCTTTTTGATTTATTAAAATAGTTACTTAACAATTCGACTTCTCCAATTTTTAATTAATTAAGCTGCCTTAACTTCACTTTCAACTTTATTGAACTCAGCCAAGATTTCAATTTTAACTTCATTACTTACGACAACTCCACCAGCTTCTGTGATTGCATTCCATTTTAACCCATAGTCAAAACGATTAAGCTTTGTACGGATTTCAAATCCTGCTACATTAATTCCTCCAAAACCGTTAACAACACCATTAAAGATTACATCTAGTTTTACTTCTTTGGTCACACCGCGAAGAGTTAAATCACCCACAACTTCTAATTCATAATCTGATTTTGATGAAACTGATTTAGATTCAAAAGTCATCTTAGGATAATTTTCTGAATCAAAAAAATCTGCTGATTTTAAGTGCTGATCTCTTTGTTCATTCTTTGTATTGATACTTTTTATTTCAGCTTCAAATCTTACTTGAGCGTCACTAAAATCATCTTTATCAGATTCAATTTCTGCTTCGAATTTTTCAAAGTGACCTGTTACAGTAGACACTACAAGGTGTTTAATTTTAAAATTAACTTCTGAATGTGCTGCATCTATTTTCCATGTTGCCATGATATTTTCCTTTTTTTTTTTATTTTTTTTATTGTTCAAATTTCATCTTATTAACAGTACTAAAATACACTACCGTTAAAGGGGAATCATTCACATATGAAAAGAAAAACCATTAACTTATGTTAATAGAGTTATTTTAAGGAGAGTTCTTTACGTATTCTGCTTAAGGATTGAGGAGTCAAACCAAGATATGATGCAATTTGATGCTGAGGGATTTTTTCGAACATTTTAGGATAAGTTTTAATGAACTTTAAATATCTTTCTTCTCCTGAAATACTAAAAGAATCAACTATTCTTTGATGAGTAGCAATATAGTTTCTTTCAATAAGAAGTCTAAAAAACCTTTCCATTTTTGGAATTTTGCTTAACAATTCTTCCCTGGCATTCTTTTCAAGCAATAATAATTCGGAATCTTCAAGTGCATCAATATTATAAGTAGCAGGTAACCCGGAAAGATAACTATTCAAGTCAGCTACCCACCAATCAGGTATTCCAAATTGTATGATATGTTCTGTACTCTTGTCATCAATAGTATATATTCTCATATAACCGGAATTAATAAAACCAATGTACCTACTAACATCTCCTTCCTGGAGGAAGAATTGCTTTTTGCGTACTTTCTTGAGAATAAAAAAATTGGTGCAAATTTCAAATTCTTCATTTGAAATATCAATTCTGCTTTTAATATGAGACTTTAATAAAGAAAACATTTCAGCTCTTATTATAAACTATAAACAAAAATAAAACTATTTTTAATAAGTCAAAATTAAAATAAAAAAGCCACATAGGTAATGGCTTATGTGGCTTAAAGAAAGTGGCAGAAAAACATTATTTCATTAAAATCATTTTTTTCATCTGAGAAAAACTACCGGCTTCTAATTTATAAAAATATATTCCACTTGGTAATTTAGAAGCATTAAAATAAATTTTATAACTACCTGATTGTTTATAACTATTCTCTAAAACTTGAACGGTTTCTCCTAATAAATTATAAACTAATAACTTAACATTATTATTTTCAGGTAAATTATATTCTATTAATGTAGTTGGATTAAATGGATTGGGATAATTTTGCTCTAATACAAATTGCAAATTATTTTCTAAATCAACAGAAATAGAATTTGAATATGAAAAACTACCATCATGATCTATTTGTTTAAGTCTGTAGTAATACTTAGCAGCACTTAAATTATTATCATTGTATGTATAATTAGTAGCTCTATTTAAACTACCCTGTCCATTTATAAATATTAATTTTGTCCAGTCAAGATTATTTGTAGACCTCTCAACATCAAAACCAAAATTATTTAATTCTGTTGCTGTGGTCCAGTTTAATTCTACATTGTTTTTCTGAACAAACGAAGTAAATGAAGTTAACTCAACAGGTAATGGAATTTCACTCCAATTATTTGATATCCTAATTCCATCAATAACACCTGTTGGAGTTCCTAAACTTTGTTTAATAACAATAGAACCAGGATTTGCTATCACATCAGGAATGTCCTGCCCAAAGAATGGAATAAACGTACCTGGAGTTTCCCCTTCGATAGGAGTTAATGGCTCATAGTAAACCCATAATCCTAATTGATCATTTAATTCAGTATTAAAGGAATATTTAAGAACGACAATGTATGTCCTTCCAAACTGAAGTCTTGCGTTTGTAAATGAAATGGTTTCATCAGCTTTTTGTAAACCTATACACCAACCATCAGGCTGCCCATCTATTCTTTTTAACTTTGCAAATATTTTCCCTGTAATGGCTGAACCATTTGCTGAGCCAATACTAAAAAAATTATCTGGAGTTATTGGAACAGAGGATAATTTAATAAGAAAAGAAATGAATATAGTTTGGTTCGTATTTATTTGTTCGAAATTTTTATAAATACCACCACTACTAATAGATGAAATATTTAATTGACCACCAATATTTTCGGCAGTATATCCAACCTTTGTTAGACCAGGAAAACTATATGCAGGAACATCTCCTGTTCCAACCCATTGGCTGCAAACATTAGTTATAGGTCCATTATTTTCCCCGTAATTAAAATCATCAAAATTAGAAATCTGCCCCAGAACAACAGAAAAAGAAAGCAGAACAAAGAACATTGTTGCTATTTTTTTCATATCGACCCCCGATATTATTATTAAAACACTTTATAAATTCCGCGGAACAAAACTTTTTTTGTAATATTATGTTAGAACAACAACCATGCCGCATTACATTTTAATTTTTTTTATCACCATTCTCATAAAAAACTACTTATACTTTATTCTTATACAAAAAACAATTTGTCTCAACTGTATCTTTTTGATAATTTTCCCTTTAAAAAACAAAGAGCTTGAATTTCTCCAAGCTCTTTAGTGTACTAATTATTTTATTTTTAGGAACTATTCTTCATCCAAATTTAACTCAGAAAGATTTTTTACTAAGCCATCAGCTTTAATATGGAATGGGTTCTCCATATCCTTAGTTTGAGTTTCTGAAGTGAAAATTGTTAATGTTGGTTTTATTAAAGCTGCTTTAATTTTACTTTCATTAGTTTTTGAAGGGTCATAACAAACAATTCCAGAAGGTTTATCTAAGTATCTTGTTGATAATCTAACTATACCTTCATCTGCTGAAAGATGACTGGACAATGAACCTAAATATCTTCTAAGTGGGGCTAAACCTGCCTCTGGCATATGAAAAACTAATGCTTTTAATTTTGTTTTATCATATTCCTTATAATCATTGAACATTCTATCGTAAGGACGGAATATCAATTTTGTATAATCAGGAATATTAACGAAGCCCATATTCTTACCAGTACCATCAACCTGAAAAGATAGTTCAACTTTTTCAGTTCCTGTTGGCTTTTTAACAGTAATTTCTTTTTTCTCTATTTGAGCTTTTATTTTTGAAGGGTTTGTCTTAGCAGGATTATAATAAATAGATGTCGTTACAGGTTCACCATAATGTGTTTCAAATCCATAAACACCTTCATTTTCACGCAAAGTATAAAATAAATTATTGAAATCATAAAGATCGAATAAACCATAAATTCCGGCTTCCCATACAGCAAGTTTTTCTAATTTATCATCTTTCATTTTTCTTACTTCCATTTTAACAGGGGTAAAAAGAGATGATTTTACTTTATTCTTACTAATAACTGAAGGATCATAATAAACTGTAACCGCATGCGATTTAGCATAAGTATCAAGCCCAACTATACCATCAACATTTTCTAAAGTGCTCTTTAAAGCCATTGAACTGCCAAAACATTTTATATTTTTTAAACCTGTTTGTGAATATGTTTCAATACCATTAAGTTTATCGTAACCTCCCCATCTTTCTGCAATGGTAGTAAAAACTAAATTAGATGAGAAACCTAAACCAGCAACTATAAGAACTACTACAGCAACAGGAGCAAGATATCTTAAGCTACTTTTTTTGCTCACAGTTAATGTTTGTTTTAATGGACAAGAATAAACGCAATCTGTACAGAACGTACAATCTATATGATTTACTTTTTCATATTTTGAAATCTCAATTCCTTGTGGACATTTTTTATCACAAAATCCACAGCTTGAACATTTATCGGTATTAACAGTAATTTTAGGTATAGGAGTAAGAAAGGATTTCTTGAATATTATTTCATTCAAAGCTCCACCAACAACAAGGGCTCCCATTAACCATAATATACTTATTTCAGCACCTAATAAAACAGCAACGACGTAAATTATAATAAGACCACCAGCAATAGCAACATTTAAAAAAATATTTGTAAGCGCTCCTAATGGACATAAATATTTGCACCAGAACATTCTGATAAATAATGGAGCAACTACAGCTAATAAAAATGCAGGTATAGCGAAATAAAGAACAATATCTGTATTGTTGAATAAATTTACTGAAGCAAAGTATGGGTCAAATTCTTTACAGAACAATTCAGAACTTGTCATTGTAAAATATAAGGTGATAAATAAAAGTGCATACTTTAACAGACGCATAGGTCTATCAATATATTCTTTTAATTCATGTTTCTTAATTTTTAATTTATCCCCAAGTCTTCCAATCCACTCGGAAACGGTTCCAACCGGACATAAGAAGCCACAGAACAATTTTCCAAAAAGAACTACTCCAACTAACAAAGCAACACCTAATGTTACTTGAGTTTCGCTCATATTACATGACATAGTTCCAATATTTAGCATACTTCCCAAAGAAGATATTCCTCCCAAAGGACAATAAGCTTCAAAATCTGATACATACGCTGAATCAAATACAGGTCTAAGTGCAACATAACCTATAAGACCTAATATAATGAACTGAAATGTTAATCTAATTTTATTTTTCATTACTCAATTGTTTTAATGATTTAAATATTCCAGATGCTCAGTATTAAAACTGAGCATCTGAGTTAATTATTATTTTGTAAGCACCATTTTTTTGGTTGATGAGAATACAGAACCATCTTTACCAGCAGCCTTGATAGTATAGAAATAAATACCACTTGAGAAGTTATTTCCATTTATATTTTGAGTATAAGTTCCTGCTTTGTAGTCAGATGATGTTTCGTATAGCTTTTGACCAATTGTGTTATAAATTGCTATGTTTACTCTTGCATCTACCGGAATTGAAAAATTAAACTGAGTTGATGGATTAAAGGGATTAGGATAATTCTGCGAAACGCTGAAGCTTGTTGGTAAACTTACGTTTACTTCAACTATATTTGAGTAAGTCCAGCTTCCATCAAAGTCTTTTTGTTTTAATCTGTAATAAAAAGTTGATGTACCAGGGTTTATATCTGTATAAGTATATAAACTATTTTCAGTTATAGTACCTTTACCGGACACAAAACCTATTTTGCTAAAATTAACTTTATCAGTACTTCTTTCAATTTCAAATCCAGCATTGTTAAGCTCAGTAGCAGTATTCCAGGTTAATGTAACATTTTTACCATTAACAGAAGCAGAAAAAGAAGTTAATTCAACAGGAACTACATTAAAACCTACACGTGCATAAAATATATCTTCTGCACCTGAAGTTGCATATGTTGTACCATCTAAATTAAAAGTTGCTCCTTTGAAACTTCCTGTGATATATAGGTTTGTTCCATAATCAACATCCATTGCAAAACCTTTATCAACGTCAGACCCAGTAAAATGTTTTAACCATTCTGGATTGCCTGTTGAATCAAATAATGCCAAAAAGATATCGTCACCACCTGCAGTTACAAGTGTATCACCAAGGAAATAAGCTGTTCCCTGGAATGTACCAAGAACACCAATTTTATTATTTCTATCTACGGTTAATTCATAAATATAATCTTTTAAAGTTCCACCTGCAGTTTTGACCCATTGAAAATCACCATTACTATTATATTTAGCAAAAAATGCGTCATAATCTCCTTTACTTAATACAGGATTCCCACCAATAACCATGGCACTATCAAATCTTCCACCTACATAAACATTTCCAGCTAAATCAATTGCAATACCATTTCCTTCATCTTCTTTAAGGCCACCAGCAGATTTTGCCCAAATTACACTTCCAATCGGTGAAATTTTTGCAACAAACATATCAACACCACCAACTGCATTCAATGTAATAGCATCAAAAGTAGCTGTTGTATTAAAGGTACCTGTTAAGTAAATATTCCCTATTGCATCAACTGTTACAGACCTTCCTTCTTCAGTACTTAAGGCACCTCCAAAATGTTTAGCCCAAACAACTTGGCCATTAGTATTGTATTTTACAAGAAAAATATCTCTTAATCCGAAAGTACTTAATGTGTCGGTATCAAATATAACTCCTGTAGGTACAGTTGTACCGCCAAAATATCCAGCAACGATAACGTTGCCACTATTATCAACAACCATACCTCTGGTTGCATCTTGATTTCCACCTTTAATATCTTTTAACCAAATCTTGCTTCCATTACTATTATATTTAGCAACAAAACCCTCAAGGTTGTTACCTAACATAACTAATGTATCAGTACCAAAAATTGCTGTGCCAAAATATTCACCACAGCTATATACATTACCTGCAGCGTCAACACCTACACCATAACCTCTATCAGTTAAAGTACCCCCAGCTCTAATTCGCCATAATGCTGAACCAATGCTATCATATTTAACAAGTGCATAATCAACATTACCTGCACTTATTAGGCTGTCATTTCCAAAAAATGCTTTTCCGGTAAATTCAGAAGCAACATATACATTGCCTGTATTGTTATCTACTGCAATTGCATGTGCAACATCTTTACCTGTACCACCACCTTTAGCTGAACGCGATACAAGAGGTGCTTGCGCATAAAGAAACGCTGACAAAAATGTTACCAGAAGTACTACTGTAAATTTTTTCATGTTTACCTCATATTATTAATTCAATGCGGGAAAGTTTCCTTTCCCGCAGTTATTTATTTAAAGTTCATTTTTTAAATGTTCAAGTGCATTCTCTTCAATAGGACCATCAACTACAATAATGTATTTGTCTAATGTAAAATATTTTTTTGCAATTCGCATTACATCAGCTTTAGTAATTGAAAGAATTCTTTGGGCTTTTTTGTCGAAGAAATCAAAAGGTTTTCCTTCTCTTATCTGCTCAAACATAATTGATGCTGCATCATCCGGAGTTTCAATATAGAATGGTAATAATCCTAATTGACGCTGTTTAGCTCCATTTAATTCTTCATCAGTAATACCATCTTTTAAAAGTTTTTTAATTTCTGAAAAGATTCCTTTAATAACTTTTTCAGTATTCTGAGGTCCTGTTTTGGTATTAAACTTCCAATATCCAATGTTGTCACTCTTATACCATAATTCTGATTTAATACCGTAAATCAATCCTTGCTTATCTCTTAATTCAACACCCATTCTTGATGTTAAAGCACTTTGAGCAAGAATGTAATTTAATACTGATACTATTTCATCTTCTGATGCATCAATTTTATTGTAGGGTTTAAAACCAACATTAATTGTACATTCAGTATAATCTTTTTCGTTGAAAACTTTTATTTCTTTTTTAGATAAATCTTTTACTGGTTGAATTGTTGGAATAGTAATAGGTATATTATCATTCTCCCAGGTTCCAAAATATTTATCTGCAAGAGTTCTCATTTGTTCAGGGGTCATATCTCCAACCATCAACAAAAATGTATTAGCTGGATTGAAATATTTATCGTGAAGGTCGCGAAGGTCTTCTAATTTAATACTATTAAGAGATTCTTCAGTAGGATTATATTTTGTTAATGTATGGTCTTCGAATAAACTATTGAACATATAATAAAAAGCTTTTACTGATGCTTTTTTAAGTCTGTTCTTTGCATTTAAAATATGTCCAGGTAAAAGTCTCTTTAAATCTTCATTTCTATATGCAGGATTAACAACAATGTCTAATCCAGTCTTCATCATTTCATCTGCATCTGTAACAAGAGAATTACCCTGGAAGAAAAATCCACGATAATTTCCGCTAACTGAAAATGAAAAAGGAACAAATGCCATTCTTTCAGATAATTCTTTATAGCTTAATTTTTCAGTTCCTCTGTTCATCAAATCGCCTAATAAGGCTGCTATACCAGGTTGACCACCTTCTAATGCCTCAGGTATAACTCCGGTTTCAACTGACCCGATTATGGATACAGAAGGCACAAGATGATTTTCAATTGTATATAAAGTAACACCATTTTTTAATTTAAAAGTCTTTATCATAGGAGCTATTGGTGCAGGCTTAATAACTTCTTCATCTTTACCAAGTAACTCATTAATAGTAATATCTAAAGCTTCTTTTGAATTTTTATAATAGAATTTATCATCTGTATTATAAATTCCTTCTGAATCATCCTTAGGCTTAGTTCCTTCTTCATCTTCTCCACCTGTATTCTTAACTAATGTTTTTGGACCTTCCTTAGGGAACAAGTAACCAACGGTTACTTTTTCAGTTGCAAAGTATTTTTTCATTACTCTCATTATATCTTCTTTAGTAACTGACATTACTCTTGCATCAAATTGCTCAAGGAATTCCCATCCGAAAAATGCTTCGTATCTGCTAATTCGGGTTCCTATATCTGTATTCTTAATGTAGCTTGTTGATTGATTAAAACGATAGCGATTTTTGATTTTTTGTAGTTCATGGTCTGTTACGGGTTCATTTTGCATTAAAGAAATTTCTTCCCATATAGATTTTTCAACTTTATCAAGACTACTATCTGGTCTTACAGAAACAGAGATTTGGAATAAACCAGGGTCTTTTGCCATTCCAAATCCACCAGCAACTGAACTAACTATTCTATCATTTTCAACTAAACGTTTATACAAACGAGCATCTCTGCTTTTTTCGCAAAGTATCATTCCTGCAACTCTAAGTATTGCTGCATCTGGATCACTATAAAGTGGTGCGTGGAATGCCATTCTGAATCCAGGTTGTGTAATATCAGAATGATAAAGGTTGAAAGTTTTCCTTACTCTTTGTTCCTGTTCAACGGAATTCATTGGCCTAACTTCTGGACCTTTAGGAATTTTGTTATAATATTTATTTACCAATTCAATAATTTTATCAGTATCAAAATCACCAACCAGAACTAAGAATGAATTATTGGGGGTATAATAAGTCTTATAATAATTGTAAGCATCTTCTCTGGTAATATTATATAAATCTCCAGGCCACCCAATAATAGGATCACGATTTGGATGACTTACATAGCATACTGAGTTCATTGTTTCACTCATAATACCGTTTGCCTGACTCTCACTTCTCATTCTTCTTTCTTGTACAATGACTTCGATTTCTGATTTGAATTCGCTTGAATTAAATACAGCATTCTGCATTCTATCAGATTCAATATCAAATGCAATTTCAATTTTATTTTTAGGAAGATATTCATAATATGAAGTCATATCATTGGCAGTAAAAGCATTGAATATTCCTGAATTTGCAGAAATAATTCTTGATGTTTCCCCTTTACCATACTTTGGAGTTCCTTTGAACATCATATGCTCAACAACGTGAGAAATACCGGTTGTGCCTAGTTTTTCATTTCTTGAACCAACTTTATATGTAAGCTGATGATAAATTAATGGGGCAATATGTCTTTCAACTGTTAAGACAACCATACCATTATCTAATTTATGTCTATATAATTTTCCTTCTTCGTACTTCCCTTTTGCATTTAGATTAACAAACAATAGTGTAATCAATGTAAGAACAATGTAACTATGGAATTTAATGATCATTTTTTTCTCCAGTGAATTTTCAAGAGTACTATTTAGTAAATTGTTTTTGCCTGTTACTAGATTCTTTAACAAGCTTAGCTCTTTCATCAAGACTTAATTCTTTATAAAGAGGTTTTTGAATTCTATTCGCAATTATGTCAGCAGTAAGGAAAGCTAACTTTGTAACATTAGATGCTTTTTCTGTTGAAACTTTTTCTATATCATCCTTAGGAGTATGATAATCTTCGTGGTCGCCTGCAAAGAAGAATAATACAGGAATTTTTCTTTTTAGAAATGGTGCTTGATCGCTGGCATTAATTAACAATCCAACATTATAAAAAAGTTCAAATCCAACTTCTTTATTAGCTTCTTCAACAACCATTCTAAGGTCATCACTATAGAAAGCACCCCCAACCCATAACATTTTTTCATTGTTACGACTAATCATATCAAGATTAATCATTGCAACAGTTTTATCTAATGGGACTAAAGGCTGTTCATATACATAATATTTTGAGCCTATTAGACCATTTTCTTCAGCAGTAAAGGCTGTAAAAAGAATACTTCTTTTAGGGGGATTTTTTGAAAAAGCCTCAGCTAACTCCAAAATTCCTGATGTTCCAGAACCATTATCATCAGCTCCATTATGAATTTGGCCTACACTTTTTGGGTCCATTGCTCCATAATATCCAAGACCTACATGATCATAATGAGCACCAATAACAACAACTTCATTTTTTAGAACAGGATCAGTCCCTTCAAGGAAACCAACGACATTCTGTGTATTAACAAGTTCGTTTTTTATATTAACAGAAAAAGCCATCTTTTTGTTTTTAAAAGTAAATGCACCAGGTTTAAGAGATTTCTCTAATTTTTCAAGAAAGTCTTTTAACTTGAATCCTGTTCCTTCAAAAATATCACTTACAACATTTCTACTTACATAAATTATTGGAAGAGATTTTTTAGGCTGTTCTAATAAATGGTCTGAAGATTTTAAAAATGCTTTGGAAAGCCTTTCATACTTTACTTGTATTTGAGGGTCCACCATCAATGGAGAACTAATAAGTATAACTCCAAGAGCTCCTTTTTCAAGAGCAGCATCTGCTTTTCTTAATGGATTTCTATACTGTGGATTTCTGTCTTTAGAAAAGATACTTGCTGTATCTCGTTGTTGAGGATATCCATCCACTAATACTACAATCTTCCCTTTAACATCTATTTCTTTTCCGGTACTATCAAGATAATCATTATAGCCATTAACACCTTTTGTAATGCCATACCCAACAAATACAATTGGTGCATTTGCATTAAGACTTGCCGAACCATAGTATTGTATAAAGTAATCCACACCAAAAGTATAGCTTTTACTATATTCTGAATTTTCAGATAGACCTATTACACTAAGATTATTATTTTCAGTTAATTTAGTTTTTTCAAAACTAAATCTTTGAAAATATTCATTATAAAAAGAAGCAGCACTTACTTCAAAATTATTGCTTCTATCATCTTCATCTTCAAGAACAGGTAATTTAAAGTTATCTCTTTTAATAAGAGGTTTAAGTCCATATTCTTTAAATTTATTTGCAATAAACATTGCTGCAATTATATTTTCATCAGAACCTGCTGCTCTACCTTTAAGCGAATCAGATGCAAGAAATTTTAATGAATTATATATATCATCCGAATTAATACTATTTAATGCAGATTGTTTATCCTGCGCAAGAAGTAAAAACGGAATAAGTATTATTAATATGAGTCTTTTCATTAGTTCCTTTATTTAATAAGTGACATCTTTGTAGTAAATAATTTTTCCCCAGCATTCATTACGCAGAAGTAAATACCACTGCTAAGTTTTGATGCATTAAATTCAACTTGATATTCACCTGCAGGTTTATTTTCATTCAATAACTCTGTAACAAGGTTACCAAGAATATCATATACTCTTAAGCTTACTTTTACTTCTGATGCAACAGAAAACTTAATAATTGTTGAAGGGTTGAAAGGGTTAGGATAATTTTGAGATAAAGTAAATTGTGTAGGTACATTTACAATATCATTAACATCTGTAAATACATAATTTGTAAAAATTTCACTGCTTCCACCTGCAATCCAGTAATTTCCTTCCTGATCATAAGCAACATCATAGAAGCTATTATTACCTGTTACGAGTGTGTCGTTAATATTTGTCCAGGTATCACCACCATCAGTAGTCTTAAATATAAATTTACCACCAACAGCAATACCTTCAGTTGCAGATTTGAATGCAACTCCTTCCAAAGTACTGGTCAAACCAGTTATGGTTTTAAATTTCCATGTTGCTCCTGCATCTTCAGAAATAAGATATGCTTTTTCTCCAACAGCAATAACTTTGGTTGGTGTAAGAAATGCAGCAGTCTTCATTTCAACCTCTGTCCCGGAAGGAATATCATGAGTTGCTATAGTCCAATTAATTCCACCATTTGTTGTATAAAGCATTTTATTATCATTACCTGCTATAACACCATTATTAGCACCTGAAAAAGTTACGCTATTAAGATTTTCGTTTGCAAGAAGACCTACAGATGACCATTCCAAACCACTATTAGTAGTTTTATATATTATATCAACATTAGAAGCTGATCTACCTGCCACAATGCCATTATTTTCATCAAAGAAGTAAATGCCTTCATTCTGCATTCCAACCACATTGGTATCATTCATTACATTACTCCAACTGGAACCACCATCTGTTGTTTTGGTTATATGTCGATAGCTTCTTGCAAGGAACCCTATATTTTCATTAATGAATGACATACTATTAACATTAGTACAAATTTTTCCGGAAGCTGCATAACTACCTCTCCAATGATTTCCTTTATCTGTAGATTTAAAAAAAACTCCATTGAACCCGGTAGCATAAACAACATTATTAATAATATTAATAGCTCTTAAACTTCCTCCAGGTGTTGGTGTTAGTAAGGTACAAGTAGTTCCCATATCTGTTGTTTTACCAACATTTCCTTCACCACCAACAAAATAAATAGCATCACTTGTTGCTGCACAGCTATATACTGTAAACCCTAAATTAGTTGCTTGAGGAATCCAATTAATTCCACCGTCAGTTGTCTTTAATCCAATAGTCCCTTCGTAAGCACCACCACCTAATGCTATTCCATTATTTTCATCTTTGAAATAAACTGCATTTAAATTTTGATAAGTTCTATTTTCAAGAGCTTGAGTCATATATGTCCAGGAAGCACCACCATTTGTAGATTTTAATAAAATAGAAGGTTGCATCCCAATTGAAGAACCCCAACCAACTGCATACATCATATTATCATTTACTACATCAACATCGTGAATATCAATACGCGTATAACTAAAACCTCCCAATGGAGGAACAGGAGCTTTTGTCCACGTTGTTCCATCAGCGGTATACCATAAACTCATTGCGCCAACACGACCTCCGGCAGCAATGCCTCTTCCATTTGGCAGCATATCAAGGGCTTCAAGATCACCAATAGGATCAAATAATACTTGTGTCCAGTTAGCACCTCCATCTACTGTTTTGTAAACAGATGCTGTATCGTCGGTAGAAGCTAAAGCCCATCCTGTTTGCTCATCATTAAAACTTATATCTTTTATTGAATAAGCAGTTGGAAATGTTAATTCTGTCCAGGTTACTCCACCATCAGTTGTTTTTTTCAAAACAGACTTAGTACTTGTACCACCTGCTATGTATCCAGTTGTTGCGGAAAAAAATTGATTAACATAATAAGTAACTGGTGCACTTAAAACATAATTTATCTTTTCCCAATTGATTCCTGCGTTTGTTGTTTTATAAACACCTTCATAGGAACCAGTCATCCAACCAATATTTTGGTCAACAAAACTGACTGAAGATAATGATGAGTAACTTTGAGCAAGCACCTTCCTCATTTCCTGAGGAAATACTGCTATTGAAGAAATGATAATGAAAACGAATAATTTTTTCATGTTTTGCCTCTAAAATGTAAAAAGCTTAATTGTTGAGTAACCAGAAAATACAGCTCTCTTAAGAGTATTTGGTAATCCCGAATAAAAGCCATATTCCAATTGGATATCTATTGTAAAAGATGAAAAGGTATAAAGACCTAATCCGGTAGTTATTTTATTAATGGAAATGTTTTCTCCTCCATATAAAATATCTTTCTTAATAATTCCCATATTATAACCTGCTCTTGCAAAAATATTTTCTAAAATTTGATATTCTGCGCCTGCCTTTATGAAATGATTCCCAAAGTTTTCTTTAGAAAATCTTGAATCAATATATTTTGATGAATCAGCATTGATGTTGGAGTAATTATATTCAATCCCGGCTATAAAATTATTATTAATCTTCCAGGATAATCCAGCACCACCAACAAAATTATTAATTTCCCACTCCCAAAGAGTTTTTAATTTAGCAGTATTCTTTGACCACACGTAATCTCTAAAATATCCTGCTGTCATAGCGATTGTTATTTCATTAGTGAGATGATATCTTGATTTGAGTTCAACTGAAGCTGAGCTAAAACTCGAATATCCTTCTTCATATTCATTGAAACTTTGGGTTTGCAATGAAAAAGGAATAAGAACTTTTTGATTGCTTTTTCTATAAGTCGCAGCTAAGCCTGTTTCTAATAATTCGCTGGTTTCATAAAATTGCAATGATAATTCATGACCACTTCCCTTTATCTTCTGGTTGATTGTACCTCCTCTTTTTAGAATTGCATATTTTTCTCCACGGAATTCATACAATTCAACATCAAGAAGGTCTTCACTTTTTGATTCAATATTTTCCTGGTCATTTAAGTAAGAATAATTTAATCCTAAAGAATAATTTTCATCAAACTTATAAGCCAAGCCTACGTTAGTTTCTATTTCGCGATATAGAACTTCAGCACGTGAATAAATATATTTTAATCCATCAAGGATTCTATATTTGATCGAAGCACCTGCATATAGTTTATTGATTGGCTCATAACTATAGGCAAACTTAATTAGAGGCCCCATATATCTGAAATTACCTGCAGTTGTATCAGCAATAAAGAATGCCTGTCCACCATAAGTATTATACCTTAACGACCTATTTACACTTCTTCTAAAATCAAATTCATAAGAAGTCTCACCATAGAATGTACCACCCGATTTTAGAGTTTTAAGTCCTGCAAATTTTAATTTATATAAATTTTCACCAGCCGCATCATAATATCTACGATAAGTACCATCATAGCCGGAAAATGATGGTATAATTTTTAGGAATGAATTTGTCTCATCATTTACTAACCACGCAGGGTTATTTCCCAAATCATATGGATTAAAGGTATGATATTTATCCGGTATACTAATATCCAGATAACCCATTCCGGATAATCTTTCTTGCTGAGAGAAAGCATTTGTTGATAAAATTAAAGTAATTAAAAGTAAAATCTTTTTCATTTCAATACTCCTACTTCTGATATCCCGGTGTTGGTTTAGTCATTATTTCCCAGTCGATTGAGCCATCATTAGAATCACCTCCGGGTTCTCTTCTTTGTATTGATTGTCCGCTATATTTAGCAGGTGCAAGAGCGAATCCTCTATCAATTTTACTATCAAGTGTTTTTTCACTTGATAAGGTTTGCTGATATTCAACTCCATCAATTATATTACTAATGTCAATTCCATCAGTCCAATCTAAATCTCTACCATCACTAAGAACGATTATATCCGATGAAAGATTGATGAGGAAATCTGTGGTTCTATCGGACCTTATATTAATTAGGTTAGGTACTTTAGGATTATCCACATCATCTGCAGAGAACTGATTAAAGAATTCCCAGTCAGCATTAGATAAATCAATGGAAGTTCCTACTACACTTGTGTGGTTAATTGCATCGCAAGCAAGAACTAAAAATTGTTTTGGATAAATTGGATAATTTTTTTCTCCATAGTTTCCAGGGAATTTGAACATATAAGTAAAACCATCAATATCACCATCATCGCCTTCATCTGCTCCGGGACCTTTATTACCTTCAGATGAACTATTGCCTGATACTCTTGAAACGACCATTCCATCCAAATATCTAACAGAATCACTTGAGTTATATAATTCAAGATATTGGTCATAAAAGAAAAACATACTGTTAATTGGACCAGCAGAATATACTTCATTGATTGAAACACCAAAACTTGAAAATTTCTTAGCCATAATGGTATCGCAGCTATAGCAGTTTGATATAAGATCTATATCTTTTATAGTCCCAACAACAACAATATTAGGATCTAAAGGATGCTGCATTCTAACTGATACAGTATATTTTGCATATGGAAGATTATTAACTTTGAATATTCCATTCTGGTCTGTTTGTCTTACCTGAATTCCATACTCAGAAACAAGAATAACTTTTGCATTACTTAATGGTTCAACAACTCCGGTAGTATCATTTGGAACCCATTGTGCGACAAGTTCAAGAGAAGCAGTTCCATCAACGTCAACTGGAGGTGCATCTTCGCAGCCAATAAAGAGGAATAAGAATAAAACTGTGCAAATTAAATATTTCATTAGTCATTCCTCCTAAATAAATTATCTATAATCATACTAAATTCAATTCCATAAGTTAAATTGGGATTACGGCTTTCCTGATCTAATTTTGTTGGACTACTCCAGTAAGTTCTGATTGCTGCATCATCAAGAAAATTATTTACGTAAAATGAAACTTCACCTCCCTGGAATAACGACTTACTTACATTTAGGTTAAATAACCATTTGACAGATTTTGATTTAATGCTTCTATCAAAATAGTAAGAAGCTTGTTGGGTTTCATTTAACATTTCAACTATCACTGGTTGATAATTTCTTGTCTGATTTCTTTCATTAACTAATTGTTCTGCTCTCAATGTTACCCACAAACCTAATTCAGGATGTGTATACTTTATATAATAATTCAACTGAAACCTATCTTCCCATTTTTCACCGCTTGGATAAAGCATTCCATAAAGTGTATCAGCACCAGGGACATTGTAATTGGAATATTGTCCCTTTGAAGCTTCCGGCGTTTCATCATATAAAATATGATTATCAAGAAATTTTAAATAGCTATATGAACCTACTATTTGAAATTCCATATTTAGTTCTTTTATTTTAGAAGTTCGAATTGTAAACTCAGCTCCTTTACTATAGGTCGTACCTGAGTTTCCATAAAGAGCATAGTTATCTATATAGTAGAAATAATCCTGTCCGTTTGCATTACCATATTGAAATACCGGTATAGATATAGATTTAGGTTCATTAATTCTCTTTTTGAAATAAACTGAAAATGAAGTTCCGATTAAGGTTGAAATCTTTTGATCAAATGCTGCTTCATATTGAGCTTCTCTATATCCTTTAAGTTCAGGCACTCTCGTGTCATATCTTAGATAAGTTATTGTGCTATCAACAGGATTCCTCCATCTGAAAACATCTTCAGGAGGATATAACCTGTTCATGGATGGAGACTTTGAGGTTGTTCCAATTGACAATCTAAATTGATTATAATCAGATAAATAAACCATCAAGTTAACACGTGGATTTAAGAATGTTCCTTGATGTGATTCAACAAGATTACCATCACCCCATAATCCGGATAAATTAAATTTATAAGGACGATACATTTCATATCTTAAACCAAGCATTAAACTAAAATCAAATAGAAAATTACCTGTAATTTTATCTTCAGCATAAATGTTCATTAAAAACTGACCAGGTATGGAATCAAAACTATAAGGTCTGTTTCCTGAAGTAGGTCCATAATAACTGTACAAGGTATCGAATAAAAGACCTTTACCAGTATTTACATTATACTGTGGATCAGTTCCCAGCATAAATTTATGAATAAAATCTCCGGTGTAAAAAATACGATTCCATTCAAGACGTCCACCAGCAGTCCATTCAAGACCTTTAGTTTCAACTTTGCCGATATAAGTTGACACAGTATCTCCATTTGGAAGGATTCTAATATCCGACTGCACCATCTTTGACTTCATTGTATTTTCGCGGCGAATAGTTAAAAACATATTATAATCCATTGATGAAACACCATCTTCAGGTTTATATTTTCCCCATTGACTAAAACCAAGAGTAAAACCTCGATTATAATTGTGTGTCTTCCACTGATCTCCTCTAGGCTCTTCTTCATCGTAAATAGTCTGGAAATTAATTTTGTTATTCATATTAAGCTGATTATCAAAAAGATTCATTGAATAAACAGCCTGCCCTGTTAATCTTTTATACTCATCTCCATCTTTTCTAATATCTCTTTCACTTTGTGCAAAATTAAAATTATAACTTAAACCATCATCACCAAGAAGAAATCCTCCACCGATATTTCCTTCTCTGGTATCAGGATTATTTTTAATTTTTAATCTATTCGGAGAAGCGCCTATTTTTGTTTGCACATTGATTACACCTGCCGTAACATCACCATATCTTACTGAAGGTAATCCTGTTATTACTTCAATAGATTCAATATTATCAGCAGGGATAGTTCTAAGATCAACACCACCACCTAAATTTGAAGTTCCAAAGTTAGAACCGGTCAAACGTTCAAATTGAAGATTAGCATTATTGGAAACAGGAGTACCATCAACAATTATTAGTGTTCCGAATGTACTTAATTGGTCTGATTCACTGCCTCTCACCGTTATTTGGGAAGTTTTTCCTAAGCCTGGGTTATCTGTTTTTTGTACTCCAGGAACAAGGTCAAGAACATCCTTTAAGCTTGATGCCTGGTAATGTTCAATCTCACCACTATTAATGTACGTCTTGGTATTAACATCCTTTGGAAGTAAATCTGTAGTTCCGACTACTTCAATTCCTCCAATTTGGAATGAAGTGGATTTAAGAGTAAAATTAATTTCAAGGATTTCACCGGCATTAACTCTAATCTTTTGGGTTTGTTTTTCGTAACCCATAAATGAGACTTCAAGAGAGTAAGTTCCAGGTTTAATATTTTTTATAATATATGAGCCGCGTGAATCAGCTGAACTTCCAATATTTAATTCTTTAACAAGAACATTTGCTCCAATAAGTTTTTCACCTTCTTCATCTTTAACAATGCCCTTTACTGAACCTGTTTTTTCATCTATCTTTTTTGTTTTTGCAAGTGCGAGTTTGGAAAATTCAAATTCAAAGTAACTTATATTATGAGAACTTAGTAATTCTTCTAAAACTACATTTAACTTTTCATCATCAACTTTTATTGAAACATTTTTTATATCTAGTAGACCATCATCATAAATAAAGTGAACATTAGCCTTTAAGGATATTTCCTTAAGAATATCAACAAGATTTGCATTATCAAATGAAAGTGAAATTCTATCATTCAAACAAGAAACATAACCTGGAACAAAATCCAAAGATTCAACTCCGGTATCTTCCATATTAATAGTCTCTGTTTGATTTTCAAGAACCTCTAAATCCTGCTGACTTAAAATTCCTTCACTAATAAATAATATCAGTGTAAGGACAACATAAACCATTCTAATATTGAAATTAATTTGCATATATTTTTTTATTCAAAATAAATTTGATGACCTTTTTTATTTATTTTTATATCATGAGTAATAGATAAAACTGAAAGAATTTCATCCAAAGAGCCTGTATCAAAAACACCTGTAATAGTCTTATGCTTAAGAGAATCATTAACTATGGTAATATTTACATTGCTGTAACATCTTTCAATTTCCTTAACTGCCAAATTTAATGGAGTTCTGGAAAATGAAAGTTTATTTTCTCTCCAGGCAAGTAAATGTTTAACATTTATTTTTAATGGTTTCGAAAAAGAACCTGAATTTTTCAGTGATACCATTTGACCTTTTACAACAGCAACTTCCTGTGAAGTCTTATTTGAAAACATTTTAACTGAACCTTCTACAACAGCAATACTAAATTTATGATTCCTATTCTTTATATTAAATTCTGTACCAGTTACTTCAGTGATTGTATTATTACACTTAATTCTAAAAGGTCTGGTTTTATCAGGATGGATTTTAAAATATCCTTCTCCTTCAAATTCAATTTCTCTTGAATCCTTATCAAAATAATTAGGATATTTAAGTTTGCTATCTGCATTGAGAGATATAACAGAGCCATCAGAAAGGTTCATCGTGGCTCTTTGCCCATTGGCAGTTGAAAGAGTATAATATTTTACTTGCGGTACTTCAACTTTGCTGACAGTAGCTTCTTTTTTTGGAGATTCATTGTGCTGTAAAAAGAATAAAGGTAAACCAGCAACAAAAACTGCAGCAATTCTTAGTATCCAAACAAAAGTTGTTTGTACTTTATTAGACTTGTAAGGTGAAACAATCTCTTGAGGTTCTTTATTAAGTACGGAAAGAGAATTAATAATTGAATTAGATTGATCAGTTAGAATTTTTGATTCAATTTTTTCCCATTCTATTTCCTGCGGTGGAAGAGAAGGCTTTCGAGAAGTTTGGATTTTGTCCCATAAAACCAAAAAACTGCTGAACTTTTCCTTATTCTCTTCTGATTGTTCCAGCCAGCCTTGGAAAAATTCCCTTTCTTCCTGTCCTACTTCATTTTTAACTATACGGACAAGAAATTGGAAATCAATTGTTTTTAATAAATCCATAAAAATATGTTTTGTTATATGTGATACCCATCAAATAAAAAAAAGTACTATTGGAATAGTGAAAAGTTTTAATAAGAATATTAAGAAAGGGTTAATCGATGTATTTAGACATATGTTTTCTTAAAACTGTAAAAGCTTTATTCATTTGATTTTTTACAGTTTGTAAAGAAACATTAAGTACTTCAGCAATTTCATCATAGTGAAGACCTTCGTAAACACTAAGAATAAAAGTTGCTTTACATCTTTCCGGGAGCAAATTGATGGCTTTTTGGCATTCATCTAATAAAAATAAACGTTCATAATCCAATTGAGGATTATTGCTCAGCTTTATTAATACAGATTCATTTTCTTCAAATGAACTAAAAGGAGGTTTGCGGTCAATATAATTAAGAGCAAGATTTCTTGCTATCTTATATAAATAAGCTTTTGGTGCTAAGTCATTATTAATTGATTCTTTATGATTCCAAAACTTAATAAAGGTCTCTTGGGTAAGATCTTTAGCAGCTTCGGGATCAGATGTATATCGAAACAAAAAATAGTAAATACCGGACTGATATCTAGAAAAAAATTCTTTGAAGGCAGTTGTATTATTATTTCTAATCTCTTCAATAAGCTCAGGTAAACTTTTTTCGTCTACAACAAGCATTTAGTAAAAGCAAAGGATAAAGTGAATGAATTATTTATCCATAGGTTACTTTTTCGAATTCAATAAAGCTAATGATATTTATAATTATCAAATGCAAAGCATGATAATCAAAAATAATAAAAATTAAATTTGAAAGGAATACATTTTTCAAATATTAATATTGAAGAAGAAAGTTTTATTTAATCATTAAGTTGTTTTATTTACTTATAATTTATTTTATAAATAAATTTTTATTTTCTTCGGTGGATTTCATTTCTGTTAATTCAACTTCAAGGGCTCTTATAACATCCATAAAAAGTTTTAGATAATATTACCCCAAATTTACACTTTGTGCTAAATCTAACACCATAAAAAAAAACACAATCAAAAGTAAAAACTCTTTTCTTATATTAATAGAAAAAATTTTATTCTTATGAAATTCCGTTTTTATCATTTTATTGCAATAGGCATAATTATATTTGTTCTGGAATTACTAGACATTACCGGACAAAATGATTGGTTAATTTATTGTCTACTCCTTGGTTTGGCTTCCAAATTCTTTCTAAAGAAAGATATTTATCTTTTAGCTTCTATTTATTTTGTCTTTGTTGTTTTTTCCTTTATTTTTATTGGAAATTTTGAATCTCAAACTGTTCAAATCCACATTAGAGGTATTATTATTATATGGTTTCTAACGTATGTCCTTACAAGACTAAAAACTGAACATCAAAAAGAAGTTAAATTAAGAAAAGAACAGGAATCAATATATAATAGAATTGATGAATTGGTTTTTGGATTGGATACTAATTGGAGATTAACTTACAAAAATTCTGCAGCTGATAAAATAGGATATAAATTTATCAACATAGGTGATAACTTTTTTGATAAATTACCAAAAACTATGGGGACAGAATTTGAACTACACATTAAACAAGCAGTGGCTACTCAGAAACCTGTGACCTTTACTTATCAAACTCAATATAGTAATATTCCAAGAACCATTATTTTTACAGCTTATCCCTCTGAGGAAGGTTTATCAATTTATACTAAGGATATAACAAAACTGAAACAAGCTCAGGAAATAATAGAAAAAGCTAATGAACGTATAAATTTTATAATTAACAGAATGAGTGATGCCTTCTGGGCAGTTGATAAGAATTATTGCATCGTTTATGCAAATGATAAAATGATTCAATGGACTGGAAAAAGTAAAGAGGAAGTATTAGGTAACAATTTATTTTTAGCTTTGCCTTTACTCAAGAACTCTGTTGTTGAGGAGAAGTTTAAAGAAGCTTTAGAAACTCAGCAAAATATTTTTTTTGAAATGAAATCTTTCTATGTACCAAATACATATTTTAGTTTATCAGTTAGTCCTTCTGAGGAAGGTTTAACAGTATACGCTAAAAACATTTCAGACTATAGAGAAGCAAAAATTAAACTACAAAAGGCTCTGGAAGAAAAAAATATATTATTCAGGGAATTAAATCATAGAATTAAAAACAGTTTGCAAATAGTGACCAGTATAATAAACATTGAAGCAAACCAGTTAGAAGATATAAAAATAAAGAGTATTATGGATGATATAATTAAAAGAATTTATAGTATATCATTAGTACACTCTAAACTACACGAAGTAGAAGCTTTATCTCATTTAAATCTATCTAAATATATTAAAGATTTAGTTAGTTATCTTGTTAGCAGTTATGAAAAAGCTGATTTTAGTATCGAGTTGAATTTACAGGATATAAATATTGATGTAAAATACGCAACTTATATTGGAATGATAATTAATGAACTAATTTCAAATAGCATAAAATATGCTCATAAAGACAAATCTCATTGCATAATTTGTATAAATTGTTCCCAGGAAGATAGTAGAATGAGTCTTGTTATTCAAGATAATGGTATTGGATATCCTAATGAGATAAAGGAAAAAGATACTTTAGGAATTTTATTAGTAAAGCATTTTGTTGAGCAGATGGATGCTGTTTTGATTATGGAAAATAGGAATGGGGCTTATACAGAGATTATTATAAGCAATGGAAATAAATCAAATAATTTATAATAAATATTTTCTGATAATCTCACTTGTTCTTGAAAGCTTTTCTTCTTCATTTAGCTTATTGTTAGTTAAAGATGTAACAATCTTAAATATCAATAAATTTTTTTCTACCAACTCCTCCGGGATACAATCTAATTTGATATAGTTGTTTTCAATTGCCATATTATAGGCATGTAGAACAGTAATTTCTCTTGGATTTGACCATATCTCCATAAATTTTTTTATCCATTCAGGAGTTGGTTTTTCAGATAAAATAATTTGAATATTTCTTAAAGTAGCGTTTTTACATCTTGATAAATAAGAACTAATATTATTAATACTAATAGAATACATTTATAATCCTTCAAACTAAATAAATGAAATATTTAATAATCAAAATAAAAAATAAATAGAATTAAGAAGTAGTATATTGGCTATCACGCTCAATTTGAATGATATTGTCTTTTACTCAACTTTGAAATGAGCAAGGATGTATCTAATTTACTTTATGTGATTTTTTCAACCCTTTTAATATTGAATAATCTTTTATGAAAAAAATAATTTATATTTTACTTTTTACTTCCTTACTCTCAGCTCAATCACAATTCACAGAGTTTATTAATCATGTTAACTCTCTTGGAGATGTATCAGCTAAACAGGCTGCAGTTGATAGCTTTATGATTTATGCGAGGACTGTGGGCATACCTTTCATTGAAGATTCAACGGCAAATTTTATTTATTTAGGAACGTCAAGCACTATAACAATTGCCGGAGATTTTAATGGATGGAATCCATCTGGCTGGTCAATGACAAGACTCAATCAAACCAATTTCTGGTATCGTTCAAATAATTTTGAGATGGATGCTCGATTAGATTATAAATTTATAACCAATGGAAGTAACTGGATATTAGATCCTGAGAATCCTCATACTTGTGGCGGTGGATTTGGCCCTAACTCTGAATTGTCAATGCCTGATTACATTCAGCCATGGGAAATAAATTATAATCCATCAATTCCTCATGGTACTATGCTTACAAAAACTATCTTTAGTACTAATGTTTTATCAGTTTACCAATTAAACATTTATTTACCACCTGGATATGACTCATTGTCTTTAAAAACTTATCCGACTGTATACTTCCAGGATGGTACAGAATATATTAGTTTAGGTAAAGCAGTTAATGTAATTGATAATCTATTGGACAGTGGGAAAATTCAGTCAGTAATTGTTGTTTTTGTTAAACCTAATAATCGTAATGAAGAGTACGCCGGCTCATTAAGGAATAAATATAGAGCATTTTTTGTAAATGAGCTTGTACCTTTTATAGATGCAAACTACAAAACGAAGGTAGATGCAAAAAAGAGGTTAGTTTTAGGTGATTCATATGGAGGGAATATATCTGCACTAATAAGTTATAATCATCCAGAGGTATTCGGCTTATGCGGCCTTCATTCAGGAGCTTTTCAAAATAACAATTATGAAGCAGATTCTCTTATTTTAAGTGGACCAATAAAAGATATAAAATGGTGTTCAATCTGGGGAACTTATGAACCACTTTATCCTAATATGAGATTGATTAGAGATTCTTTAATTAATAGAAATTATGAATTCGATTGGCTGGAAAGACCTGAAGGACACAGCTGGGGTTTATGGCGTGCAACAACTGACAGGATGTTGGAATATTTCTTCCCTGCCAATCCAGTTAATGTATCATATGAAGAAAATAATATAGTTAAAGATTATATACTTTATCAGAATTATCCCAATCCATTCAACCCATCCACAACTATCACTTTTACCATACCTGAAGATGCCAGTGTTAAATTAGAAGTCTATAACTTGCTTGGACAAAAAGTTAAACAGCTTATTAATAACTATTATAAAGCAGGAACACACAATATAGAATTCAATGCATCAGAATTAAGCACAGGAACTTATTTTTATAAAATAACTACTGATAAATTTTCAGAAGTAAAAAAACTTAGTTTAATTAAGTAAGTAATATATGTAAAGGTCGATAAGTTTCCATAAATATAATTTAAGAATTTTTATTTTCTCTCAAACTGACTAAATAAACTTCTGGTATAATGTAGTTGGTGTTCCTATACTTATAAAATTATTAAGTTGTTTTTATATTGTTGGAAAAGTTTTTATCTAAAATTTATTTTATAGTAAATGTTTAATTTTTACCCCTATTCCTTACATTTAGCTACAACCGCATATTGTTGATATCGCATATCTTTGATGCTATTCAGTAAGATGGTATTAGTTACTTTAAATTTTAGAGATTGTGAAGGATTTATTCCTTCCATAACACATATTTCATATCCGGATTTGCTAAATAATTCTTCAATAGTTTTTTTAGTAAAAAATCTAATATGAGTATAATCAAGTAATCCCCAATCTTTATATTTAAAATCTTTTTTAACTATTATTTCATACAAATTTGACCAATATCTAAAATTTGGGACTGAAGCAACTATTTTGGAATCTTCATTCTTCATAAATTTTTTTGCAAATGAAAGGCATTCCCATGGATCATATAAATGCTCAAGAACATCATTAAAAACTATGCAATCAAAATATTTTAAAGGTAAATCAATATCTGAATCAAAAGTTCTATTAAGAACTCTAAATAATTTTTTTGAAGCTTTTTCAGCGCTTTCTTTATTAGGTTCAACACCCCATACTTCCATACCTTTAGTCTTAAAAAATGATCCAAAATTCCCTGCACCACAACCTACTTCTAACAATGTTTTAGTATTGTCAGGTATGAACTTAAACATCTCATCTCTTTTTAATGAGTAATAATCCATTCGAATCTCCATCTATATTTATAGTTCTATTAAAGTAATTTCCTTACACTAAAACAACTTCAATTTAATAATAATTTGAAGTACGACCAATTTTCTTTATAGGTATATTTTGGATTAAATAAAATTTTAACAGCCATCAAACAAGCCAAAATATGTACTAGATGATAACTAACAATATTATGTTTTTTAAGATAAATATTCTGACTTCGAATAAACATCATTCTAGTTCTATGGTTTGCATTGCTTATACCTTTTACTGTACCTCCTTCATAATGTATTATTTTTGTAAAAGGCAAAATAATACGGTCTTTATTGAGTTGAGATATTCTTTTTTGCAAGTCAACTTCCTCAAAGTACATAAAAAACTCAGGGGCAAATCCTTGTAATTGTTCAAACAAATTGCGTGATAAAAATAGAGCTGCACCTATAATATAATCCACTTTAAAAGGTTCTGCTGTTTTAATTACTTCCTTTTTCTTGTCATCGATTTTACTAAATTTATCGAAAATCCATTTTAATTTTGAATTATAAAAGTCGGGAAAGTCACCCCAACACTTAGTTAAATCTTTTTTGCCATCTATAAGAATACAGCCAAGAGCTCCTAAGATGGATTCATTTCTATTAGAATAATTTAATAAATGAAGGATAGAATTTTCTATAAGTAGAGTATCCGAGTTAAGAAAAAATAAATACTTCCCTTTTGCTATTTTCGCTCCAATATTATTTGCTTTTCCAAAACCAATATTATTTTCTAACTCTATAATTGTAATATTAGGAAATAAATATTTTAATTCAGTAAAAGTACGATCATTAGATGCATTGTCAACAATAATAACTTCAAAATCTAAATTTTTTGTGTGTTCATAAATTGATTTAATACAATCTTTTAATATTTCTGAAGTATTATAATTTACTATGATAATGGAAACATCCATTTAGCTTAAAATCCTTTTCTTTTAGTCTTAATGCTTTTAAATAAATAAGTACTGATGGTTTTTATATTAGTTTTATAAAAAATGAAGATTATATTAAGATTTTGGGTAATAATATTTAGGTTATTTGCTTGAAAACTATAGAATATTTTAATTATTATAAATAAATTTTATTAAATTTAGATAATTTATTACTATAAAACAATATATTGTTTTTTAAATAACCTTCAAAGGTTATATTTAGAAGGGTTAGTAGAGAATGAAGGAGTCTGCCATTGGTATCCCTAAGGGGCTGAAAGAGGTCGAACCTCCGACCCTCTGTTTGTAAGAGAAGTATATTAAAATTTCTTAATTTATTGTTGCCTTAAGTAGTTATTTTCTAAGCACTTGCGGAGGTCATTTATTATAATTTTTAGGGGTGTTGAAACGGAAGTAGTTTTTCATAATTTTATTTTCTTGATTTATAATTTATACAAGAAGCCTATCTTTATTGTTGAGCTTACATATTTTCTCATTTGCCAACTTCCTTACAAGAAAATTCATAAATCATCATGCCTTAAAGATCTTTTTTAAGTTAATTCCATTCTTCTGAAAGACATTCCTGGTATCAATAATTACTTTAGCATTTTCTGCAATGAACTTGTAATCATAATTGGAATGATCTGTACTTAATAAAACGACATCATAGGATGAAATATTTTCTTTTGTAAGTTCAATTGATACCATTTCAAAATGATATTTTCTTGTTTTAGGAAGAACAGGTACATAAGGGTCATTATAATCTACAATAGCTCCCTTTTCTCTTAGTATTTCAATAAGCTTTAGCGAAGGTGATTCGCGAATATCATCAATATCTTTTTTGTATGAAGCACCCAATATTAAAACTCTTGCTCCATTTAATGCTTTCTTTTGTTTATTAAGAACCTGCATAGTACTTTCTACAACATAGTAAGGCATATAAGTGTTTATTTCTCCGGCTAGTTCAATAAATTTAGTGTTAATTTGATGTTCACGGGCTTTCCATGTAAGGTAAAATGGATCTATAGGAATACAATGTCCACCAAGTCCAGGTCCTGGATAAAAAGCATGAAAGCCAAAAGGTTTTGTTTTTGCAGCTTCAATGACTTCCCATACATCAATATCCATTCTATCAAAAACCATTTTAAGTTCATTAACTAAAGCAATATTCACTGAGCGATAAATATTTTCTAAAAGTTTAGTTGCTTCTGCCGCTTTTGGTGATGATACCGGAACCGTTTTAACAATAACCTGGTCGTATAAGGCTTGAGTGACTTTAAGACAATTAGCAGTCACTCCACCAACCACTTTAGGGATTGTTGCAGTATTATAAATCGGGTTATTGGGGTCTTCACGTTCAGGAGAAAAAGCTAAATAGAAATCTTCACCAACCTTATAATCTTCTATATTTTCTTCAAGCTCATTTATTTCACCTGCAAACTCAAACTTCTCAGCTTGAATTGATGGAGCTTTTTCAAATAACGGAAGAAGAATTTCTTCAGTTGTACCGGGATAAGTCGAAGACTCAAGAACAACAAGCTGTCCTTTTTGAAGGTACTGTGAAATTGTTTTAGCTGAATTAGCAATGTAAGAGATGTCTGGTTCACGATGTTCATCAAGCGGAGTTGGGACTGCAATAATAATTGCATCAACTTCTGTAAGACGGGAAAAATCTGAAGTAGCTGAAAAACAGTTTAATGAATTTTTAATTCTTTTAGATGAGATATGTTTTATATAACTCTTCCCTGCATTAAGATGATTAACTTTTCTATCATCAAGATCAAACCCTATTACCTGAAATTGCTTGCCGGCAAATTCAAGCCCCAATGGAAGACCGACATAACCTAAACCAATAATACCAACCTTAGCTTCTTTGTTTAAAATTTTGGTAAGCAGTTCCATAATCTCTCCTTTTAAATTTTACTTCATAAAAAATGCAGATGAATCTTCTACATATATTATCACCGGTTTTAAGAACTTCTTGCTTTCTTAATTAAAATATTATATAAAGCCTTAAAAAAGTATTCTAAGTCAGTTTTAATTGGATTTTTTTTATAAGCTAAAATATATCTCTTTTCAGATTCTAATAATTTTTCAAAAGATGTAGGTAGATCTTTATAAAATGGAGGTATTAATCCAGGGGTTGTAGATATTCTTAATTCTTGTAAATCCTTGGGGTATTGATTAAACTTGGTAAGACTTAAAGGTCGAACTCCGACTATCTTAATATCACCTTTTAGAAAATTAATAAACATTGGTAATTCATCTAACCAATATCTTCTTAATAATTTACCCCAAAATGGTAAACGGAAATCATTTATTATTTTATCCCCATTAGTTGATCCATTTGAGTTAAAAACGTAATCCTGTATAAATTCTGCATATGGGTACATTGTTCTTAACTTGTACACATAAATAGTCTTTCCACCTTTACCGATTCTCTCCATTTTGAAAATAGGACTGTAAAACTGTTTCTTACCTGGGAGTGGACCTTCACACATAACCGCAGCAAAATACACAATATTATCAACTACAGCAATGTCTAATATCTTGAATCCTAAATAAACTAATCGTCCTAATCCTTCAGCAAGAGAAATGGCCATGTCTTTTTCTTTTCTGAATTTAAAATATAACTTTCTTGTAACAGGTAATTTTGGAAATACTCTCTTCCATATAAAGTCAAAGAAATAAAATAAATTTCCAATCCAAAAGTGATATTTTTTAATAAATCTATTATATCGATAGTTATGTGGATATAAAGCTCCTACAAATACTCCCCCCTTTACCAATGTTTTTCTGACCTTCCGGATATAATTATTCATGTTAGATTGATTATTCAAAACATTCAAGTTAACATATAATTGATAAGATTCGGAATTTTGTAGCGAAATATCAAAAAACTCACCTGAATTTATAATAACTGATTTACGGCTATCAAAAGATTTAAGATCAATCATAGAGTCGAGAACTGAAAAAACCTTTTCATATTCTTTCAAATATTTAAATCCCAGTTTATGTTTATCAATAGATTTAGTTTCCACTGTGCTATTAAAACTGTACTTCAATCCATGATTCTTTATAGTGGAGGAAAATACAGGGCTTTTAATATCATGAGCTTTTAAGAAGGTTATGGTAGGTTCATCAATTTTATTGTTAATTTTCTCAACAAACAAAAACAAAGCTAATAAACCTGATACTAATGAGTAGTTTACTATAGCTTTAGAAAAATAAATCCATTCCGGAGATTTTATTTGCAATAAATAAATAGAAAATAAAACAATTGCAATAGTCAATAAATAAAATTTAATTTGTAACGCAGAGGCTTCCCATTTACTTTTAGAAGAATTTGGCAATTGGAATTTATGAGTTGCTGCTGCAGAAAATATCCAACTCAGATAAATTACTGTTAACATTATTAGGTGCTTCTCAGTTAGATTTTCTGCATTAATAATTTTAATAATATCGAAGTAAAAGAAAAGCGATAAGATTAATCCATCAATACAAAAATGATATAGAGAAGAACGTAGAAGATTAAACAAACGAATTTTTCTTCGCTTGTTCAATACAATACAATAATAAAATGCTTCAATCACGACATTGAAAAAAATTACACTTATAAATATTTCACGTGAAATTTTTGAAATTTGAAAAAAATTAAGAATAAATGAAAAAGAAACAAGGCTTATAATTAATGATAGAGATAGTCTCCAAAAAATTTGTGAAAGATCATTGTGAATTGAAAGGTTGTATTTATTAGAAATGCTAGAGCCAAATATTTGAAATAAAATAAAAAAGCCAAAAAACAGATTATAATTATCATCTAATACTAAGGTCTGTTTTTTTAAATAATAGAAAACAAAAAATGTAATTACATAGATTAACAGACTAACAGATAGATTGATAATAAAATTTATTCTCTTTTGCCCACTGAAAAACCTTTCAGTCAATGAGACATGTGAGGATTCTTTACTGTTATTGGATAAAGTAATATCAATATTTAATTCATCACTCAAGGTTAAGTTGCCTTTAATTAGAGATAAAACTTGTTTTAAGATAATATAGCCATAAGTTGTCCTACATTACAAGAACATTAGTCAACACAATTAAAAAGCCCTCAAATATAAACAAAATGTGTTCTAGAACATATAACAAAGTCGAGTATGTGAAAATACTCTTTTAAGAAACCTTTACCCAAATAAAATGTTTTCTAAATATAAGCCAAAAGTTATGCCATGTCTTAATGATTTTTTAATTTTTACAAAAATCAAAAAATATGCAGATAACAACTCATAATTTTCCCTTAAGTAAATTTTACCGATAATTATCAATTTTACTTTTGTATCATATTGATTTTAGAATAAAAACAAATGATTCAATAAGGTACATTTTTTGTTAATTAAGATATTATTTTAATAGGATATTAGATTGTTGCAAAAATCATTTTATTTGATCTTTATTGAACTTTTATTAATCAGTTTTTCCGCCTACTCTGAAGGCAAAATTACATTCGATGAACAGGGTTGGACATCTGATCAATCATTAGATACAATTTTTACTATTGGTAATTACACTTTCTCAAGCAATAAACATTTATACACCAATTACGGATACAATTTTGATGTTAATAATGTAAGTATCTACTATGCATTTCAAAATCCAGGGACGGACCAAATAATTATTAAGACATCAAATAACCAATTGGTGGAATTCTCAAGCTTTGCAGCTTATCAGGTAAGTGAAACGTCTTCCGATACTTTAATTGTTGAAGGATGGGAAGGAAATAATAAAAAATATTCAAAAATATTTTCTAATAATAATTCTTGGAAAATTCTATCCTTAGATTACAAGAATATAAATAAGATCATTATAAAAATTGGGAATCTAAGAACCGGTTATTTATTTGATTATAATTTTGATAATTTTTCTTTTAATAACAGCCCGTTACCTGTTGAACTAACCTCTTTTACAGGAAAAGTTGTTAATAATAAAATTGAACTAAATTGGCAAACAGCAACAGAACTAAATAATTCCGGATTTGAAGTACAAAGAAAAATTTCAAATCATAAAGATGCTGACTGGGAAAAAATAGGATTTGTAGCTGGTAATGGAAATACTAATTCTACAAAATATTATTCTTATGTTGATACATATCCAACTGGTGGAAATAAATTTCAATATAGATTAAAACAAATTGATACTGATGGAACATCAAAATTCTCTGAAATTATTGAAATTGAATTCACTCCAAATAAATTTGAGTTATCACAAAATTATCCTAATCCGTTTAATCCCTCAACGACAATTAAATATAGTTTGTCTGAAATATCTAATGTAATTCTTAAAGTATATGATATATTAGGGAATGAAGTTGCCACCTTGATTGATGAACGAAAAGAAGTAGGAAGTTATTCTGTTACTTTTGATGCAGGTAATTTATCAAGCGGTATTTATATTTATAAATTAGTTACTGATGCTTTTGTTTCAACAAAAAAGATGATACTTATAAAATAAAGTTTTTAATATTATGATAACATTTAATCCATTGAAGTCTATTTCATTAAACAATAATCATTTGAATTCCAGAAGTATAATATTTTCACTTATATTATCTTTAGTCATTTCAACCATTACGTTTTCAGCATCAAACTATAACCCTCGAATGAATAATCAGAAGGACCTCTTATTTTCCTCCCCTTCCGAATGGATAATCTGCGGACCAAACTCCTGGGAAGAACTTAAAAATTATTTACCCGAAGCAAAGATGTCAGGTGTTACCATCAAAGTTGTTATCCTACCCCCTTTTCAATCGACTAACATATGCACCGAAGGATCTTATTCAGAACCATTCCAAAATAACTATATTAGATGGGCTCAGGAGATAGCAAAATTATCACTAAGATATTCTAACATAGTACAATATGAAATATATCAATTGAGAGAAAACTTAAACCTTGGATATTTAAGACGAGCTTATATAGATAGTATGATAGTTGCGGGTAAAACTTTAAACCCTAAATTGCAATTCACCACTCCTTATAAAATATTTTTTGTTGATAAAAATGCTACTGGAAATGGTAATGGAACAAGCTGGACGAATGCAGCAACATCAATAGCTGCAATTAATTGGTCACAACTAGGAAGTATGCCCAATGATACGATTTACATTTCAGGTGGAACAGATTCAATAGTTTATGCAAAACAGATTATTAATATGAAAGGAAGTAGAAATTATGAAGTCACTATTGCACCAAGTTGGGAATCTGGGCATAATGGAGATGTAATTTTTGAAAACGCAGACTCATCTCATTCTTCCGGATACAATATTTTAATATATAAATCCAGTAAGATTAAATTTACTAGTTTCACTTTCAGATCAACAGCCCCATTTATTCAATATGGAGATGAAAATCT
>DASRWI010000011.1:0-1657 GCA_035654655.1 Ignavibacteriaceae bacterium
ATTTCTATTAAGCATTTATAATTATTTGCTCTTTTACTGTATGTGCTTATTGAAGATAATTGTAAAGCTCCCATATACATTTCTTTGCAAGTTGCGAGAGTCTTTACTGCTTCACCCTTAAACATTTCAGGTACTTCTAAAAATTTATTCATTGTGTACTCCATTTATTTAATTTATAATTTTCTTTATCTTCATTCCTTACATACCTTTTTAAGCCATTCAGATTAACAAGTGTATGTTTTTCAAAAGCAAGTTTATCATCTTTCAGTTTTTCAAGTATCTGCTCGTAAGTAAATGCCTGAATTTCCTTATCGAAAGAAATAAATTCAGCTATGTTAGGAAGTTTGCCATAGTGAAAAGTGTCAATAACGTGATTAACTGATGCTATAAATCTTTCTTCAGTAAATCCGTTTGCTATAAGTCTTTCAGCAAGTAGAACATAGAACCCTTTATTTAATTCAGGGAATCCTATTGCGATTCTTTCAGAAATTTTCATAGCAGAGTGCATTGTTAAAGGTTTTCCTTTAGCATATATGCTTAGTTTATTGGACTCCTGCCTGATTAAATGCTGATTCAAAGGCATCTCTAAGTTCTGTTGGGCTTGTTTTATAACTGCCAGTTCCATTTTTATATCCTTTAATTTTATTGATTTGTGATACTGCTATTGAAGGGGACATATTTTCATACAAGAATTTATCATCAGTAATGCCAATACAATGCCTGAAGTATTTTCTCATATCCAATAATGTTTCTTCAGAGTTCTTATCATTCTTGGTTTTATAAATCTGCAATAGTGTTGTTACTGCCTTACGTTCTTTTCCTCTTGCAGTAATGATGTAAGGAGTTCCTCTTTGTTCTAAATATTCTTCCAAGAAAATATCAAGTATGGAATCTATGAAATCTGTTTTAGGTGCATACTTGGTAACAAGTATATTATCTATATTCTTCTTTACTTTAGTTTTCTTTCCTTTAATCTCATCTCCTTTAATCTCCTTTGTATCGGTTTGTATTACAAAAGGTTCTTTTTGTATTACATTTGTATTACAAGTGTTATTCATTTGTAATACATTTGTATCTTTATTCCACCTTTTATTTACTGCTGACCTTCTTTTCTCCTTAATATTGTCAAGATGTCCGATTGATTCCAATAATCTGTTGTTGAATATTAAACCTTCTTCTTTGGTTACAAGCTGATACTCGTCAATAAGTTCATTAACAAAGTTCTCTGCCATATCTAAGGTTGTTAATTGCATTTCAAATTGGATTGCTCTTAGGTTCTGTTTATTCAATTCCATTTTTCCGCCTTGTTCTCTTAGCATTTCAAGTAAAATCCAAAATCTTCCATAACCTTCGACTCCACAATCGGCTATCAATCCTAATATTTTCGGGTCTCTTCGAGCATTGCAATAATGTTGAAAATAATAGGTATCTTTTTTCATATCCCTCACTTTAATTTGTAATAGTTTACTAACTGTTTTGTTCTTGGGTGAGTACGGGGATTGTCTGCTATAACAACCCCCATATCAACCAGTTTCTTTCTCAATGTACTTGCCTTAGATAGATTAACTTTAGCCAGTTCGGATATATCTAAGTCTGCTAAGGATTTATGTTCCTTGAATAGTTTGATTATATCCATTAAAAAGGCAAATCAGGTTCG
>DASRWI010000012.1:0-110370 GCA_035654655.1 Ignavibacteriaceae bacterium
ACAACTTCAAATACCAGCCAGTTCATCATTGGACTGGTACCTGGATGTTCAGCTGCATATTCAGTATAATAATGTGTGTTTGCAGTATGTGTTGGAGCTATTTTTTCTATTGCAGTTACAGTCATACTTTTAACTGCACCGCTTGCACCTAATCCACGACCTGTTATATAAATAGTTGCCAGAAGCAAAATTCCTAAAAGGAATCCGGCTAAATAAGGATTCATATAATTTGATTTTTCCATATTACTTCAACTCGCTTTCAACAGATAATTCTTCTTTCTCTTTATCTGCTTTAATTGTTTCATTAATTTTTTCTTCTCCAATTTTTTCTTCTTCATAACCTGTAAGCATTGCTTTAAGGTTTGATGTAATAGTTTCACCGGTCGTTGTTAAATAAACGTGACCAATAATAAATATTACAAGAAGGAATGCACCGATTGTATGTATTATTGCAATTACCTCAAGTGAACTAATGTTTAACATATCAATTCCATGTCTTTGAGGATATCTGTAAAGCATATATAAAATTCCTGATGTAACGCTAATAGGAATAACAAGAACCTTAAGTGCAAAGTAAGTAATCTTTTGAAGGGGATTTAATTTTTTAATTTGGGTTTTATGAAAAGGATGAGGAGCATTTTTAAATATTCCAAATACATAATAATTAAGCTGAGCTTTAATATTAGTCAAGGTTGGAACATATTGTCTCCATTCTCCAGTAGCAAAGTGCCAGAAGATTGCAAACACAATTAATATAAGAAGCATATAGGCTGCTATATTATGGTACTTAACTGCATCTCTGAATCCAAGAAAACTATAAGCTCCATGAATTTCAAATCCAGAAAAAGCAAGAAAGAAAATTAAAAGCATTTGCATCCAATGCCAAAAGCGATTGAATGCTTTATATATATAAGTTTTTTTTGTTATCATTTTAAACCTCCCTTGCGCATTTTTCTTGATGCAGCAATTCGCATAAATCCGTGAACAGATACTGCTAATAAAGTAAGTATAATTAATCCGGTACCACCTGCTTCAACTACTGATGAATAATTTCTTCCCGGCATATAGAAATCAGTAAGTGCAGCAAGTCTACTGTTTTCTCTAGAGTGGCAGCTATTGCATTCAGCAGTATTTTCTTTTGTGGCTACCATATGATTTACAGGCCAATACATTTTAGTTTCAATGAAAGAAACTTTTCCGCTGAATGGAAGTCCATATTCTTTCATTCCTTTTTCTGCTGCAATAGTCCAGTCAAAGTCTTTCCAAAAACCACCTTCACCTTTTTTATCAGCATAAAGTTTAGGTGTAATTAATATTTTATTTATAGGGTCGTAAGGTTGTCTGCCGGTATGAATTTTAATAGGAATTATTTTGGCATTCACATCTGAATATGAGCCATAGAGTTTATTTAAATAAACTGCTTTAGTAGTATCAGCAATTTTATCTCCCTTCAGGTAATGACTTGCAGTTCCATTAAACCAGATGTAATCAGGAGTAACATTCTTCTCCCATTTGAATGAACCTTTAATAGACATATATGCATGGTTACCCATACTATCTTCTTCAACATAAGGCTCACCATTTTTTAATTTACCTGCAGTGGACCAATCCCAATACATTTTGGTTGCATTTGCTTTTGCATACTGAGGTATATGGCAGCTCTGGCAGGCTACTTTAACTGTATGTTCATTTAAAATTCCATCTTCGTGAGGCTGAGATGAATGGCATTGCTCGCAATTGCTCCGGTTCTGATTCATTGAAGATAAAGAATAAAGTTTACCGGAAATATTATGTTTTTCTGTAACATGGCAATCAATACAGACAAGATTTGCACCATCAGTACCCATATGAACATCAATATCTCTTGTGGTTGAAAACATTACCATATCAAGGTCGCCATGCTTAACATTATTTCCGCCGCCGCCATAAAAATGGCACACACCGCAATTGGCTCTATTGGGTTTGTTTACACTTTGTGCAATCTTGTTTAAATCTAAAGATGCTGCGGGTGCACCACCTTCTTCATTTGCCTTTACATAAGTTTCAGTGTTATCGTGGCAGACAAGACAATCAACATTTGCTGCATTTGTTAAAGTTAATTTATCTTTATTTTCAAAACCTATATGGCATTTGGCGCAGCTTGCTTCATTTCCTGTTGCACCAATACAATAATTATTAATAGCATTCTTTTTGCCAAGATATACAATTCCTCTTCCAGGAACATATTCTTCTCTTTCCCAATTCCAGTGGTTAGACTGCATAATTTCAGTATGTCTTTTATTATGACAGGAAATGCAAGCTTCAGTAACCTGCTGAGGTGAAGTAAATTTTTGTTTCAGTACTGCAAATTGTGAATGGTCAACAGATAGTGAATCCTTTTGTGAATACTTTTCTTTAAGTAAAGTTAAAGCATCCGGTTCGTGATCATTTTTTATAAAATAACCAATCACTGCTGCTGTTACCAATCCTAATACTGCAAGCGATAGTATAATTTTTCTCATTTAGTTGCTCATAGATTTTTTAGTTAGTTCAAATTTCTTTTATGGTATAAAGTTATTTTTTATCAACCCATTGTTTAAATTGTTCGGTTAATAATTTAAGAGATGATTGAATTTGTTTTAATTCTTTTTCACCTACATTTTGCAAAATACTCTCGTGAAGACTGATGTAGTTTTTATGCAAATTGTTTATTAATGGATTTGCTTTGGGTAACAATTCTACATAAAAATTTCTTTTATCGGTCTGATTTTGTTTTCGTATAACAAGCTTTTTCTCTTCGAGAGAACTTAAAATGTGGGTAATTCTTCCCGGGGTTAGATTTAAGGTTTCACATAATTCTTTTATGGAATATTGACTGGCGTTAGTAAATAATTTTAAAAGCCTTACTTCAGTAGGAGATAGATTAAAGCTGGCAGCAAAATACTCTTCTTTCATGCTGCAGTTTCTGGTCAGTTCACAAACTAATTCAGCAATGGACTCAAGCTCATTAGAAATACTTTTCATAGTATAATATTATTTTATCCCCTAAAATAATATTATGTACCGATACGAGGCAAGTAAAAAGTAATTAATAAAATTAATTTTTATTCTTTTTTTTATAACCTCTATCAGATATTAAAATCAAAATGACTAAAATAAACCCTATTCCCGCAGCAGCTATAAACAATATCATTGCAAATCCGGGATATCCCAAAATCTTGAAACTACTTTCAACTCTCATAAGAAGTGCAGCACCAATGATTAATGCAGCTAATATTAATCCTACAGTTATTCTATTAGCAATCTTTTGAAGATTATCAATTAAACCTCTATCATCAAATGCTTTTATTTTAATTTCAAATTGGTTATCTAATAATCCTTCAAGAATAGTATTTAATCTTTTAGGCAATAGTGTAACAAATTCTCTAAGTTCAAGAACACTTGATATAATATTACCAGCAGAAAAAGTTTTCATCAAGTGTCTTCGTGTAATAGATTCAGTATGTTCACGTATTATTTCATTTGGATCAAAATCAGGAACAAGAGTTCTGCCGATAAGGTCAAGATTAAGTAAGGTTTTTCCGAGCATTGTTAATTCACTTGAAGCACGTATTCCATTATCTGCTGCAATTCTTGTAAGCTCAACAACAACACGACCAACTTGTATTTGTTGAAGAGTAGCATCCTGCGTCTTCACTACAAATTCAGTAACTCTTTTAACAAACATTTCTTTATTAAAATATTCTGTAATAGTACCAAGCTCCATAGCAACATCAGCGGCATCTCTTCCTCTACCTTCACTAATATGAAGCAACAGCTTTAATAATTTTTCTCTCATATATGGGTCAATGCGGGCAACCATTCCCAAATCAATAAGAGCTATTCTTTTATCATCAGTTAAAAAAACATTACCCGGATGAGGGTCTGCGTGAAAGAATCCGTGTATTAAAACCTGATCGAGATATGCTTTAAATAAATCTTCACCAAGCTTTCTTCCATCAAAATCCAATCTGGTCAATGGACTTAAAGAAGTAATTTTTGTCCCTCTTACATAATCCATTGTTAAAACTTTACCTGAACAATAATCCTCAATAGGCTGTGGAATAATTATATCTTCATAATCTTTTAAATAACCGCTAAGCCTGACCAGGTTTTGTGCTTCAAGACGATAATCTAATTCATTAATCAAAGTCTTTTTGAATTCAGCGAGAATATCTACAAAGGAATACTTTTTTGCAGTTTCTGTATGCTTTTCTAAAGTTGTTACTATATCTTCTAAAGCATTTAAATCTTCAAGAATTGTTTTGCCAATGTCGGGGCGCTGAACTTTAACAGCAACTCTTTGTCCATTTCTTAGAATTGCTTTATGAACCTGCCCTAAAGATGCAGCAGCTAATGGTTCCCTATCAAATTCCAAAAACGCTTTTGATATTCTTACTTTTAATTCGCTACTAACTATTTCTTCAACAGTTTCAAAAGGGAATGGGTCTATGTTATCCTGAAGCTTTGCTAAGGCTTCAAGATAAGCAGGTGGTAGAAAATCCGCCCTGGTGGATAATAATTGTCCAAGTTTAATAAAAGTAGGACCCATTGCTTCTAAATCTTTTGCAAGTTCTTCCGGATTACCTTTACCTTCTTCATCCAAATCTTCTTCAGGAATAAGAGGAGAATTAGCTTTATCAAATAAATCTTTTCTTCCGTGCTTGAGGATGAGCATTGCTATATCTTTGTATTTTGACAAACGGTCAGGACTTAGAGATATTCCCATTAGTTTTCTTTTCTATAAAATTGTTTAATCAACACTACCAAATAATATTTTAATTGTAAGTGATTGCTATTAAAAATTTAAGTATACAATCATTTTATATTGCTCACTGTTTTAGGACTAACATAACTTAGGAGTAGTGTGTAGATGTTTGGAGCCACTGAAGTGAATAAAAGAAAATTAAATATTGGATTAGAGCTAATATCTAAAAATACAGGTCAAATAAGGGTATGGGCACCTAAAAGAAAATCTGTTTCAATTGTATTTGAAAATAATAACAACAAAATGTTTGAAGCAAAATTAAACGTTGAAGGTGATGGTTATTTTTCAGCTACTCTGAATAACGTACAAGAAGGTGATTTATACAAATTAAAATTGGATGAAGGTGATAGTTATCCTGATCCTGCTTCACGTTATCAGCCTGATGGTCCATTTGGTCCTTCTATGGTTGTGGATTACAACAAATTTAATTGGACTGATTCCGATTGGAAAGGAGTCCCGGATAATAAATTTATTTATGAAATGCATATTGGAACATTTACTAAAGATGGGACCTGGAGTGCTGCCGAAAAGGAACTTAAGGAACTTGCTGACTTAGGGGTAACTATTATTGAGATGATGCCAATATGTGAATTTGCAGGAAGATTTGGCTGGGGTTATGATGGAGTAGATTTTTTTGCTCCTTATCATTACTATGGCAAACCTGAAGATTTAAAAAGTTTTATAAATACAGCTCACAATATAGGAATAGCTGTAATTCTTGATGCAGTGTACAATCATCTTGGTCCAAGAGGTAATTTTTTAAAAGAATTTTCGGAAGATTACTTTACTGATAAACATAAAACAGATTGGGGAGAGGCCATAAATTTTTATGGGAAAAATTCCAAGGCAGTCAGAAACTTTTTTCTTTCAAATGTAAACTATTGGATGGAAGAATATCATTTTGACGGACTTAGGTTTGATGCAACTCAAGATATTCACGATAAATCCAAAACTCATATACTAATAGAAATGTCTGACGAAGTTAGAAGAAGTGGAAAAGGACGAAAAACTTTTATAGTTGCTGAAAATGAACCTCAGAATTCTTTTTTGGTTAGACCAAAAGAAGAAAAAGGTTATGGAATGGATGCATTGTGGAATGATGATTTTCATCATTCAGCAAATGTTGTTTTAACCGGAAGAAATGAAGCCTACTATACAGATTATCTTGGAAAACCTCAGGAATTTATTTCCGCTCTGAAATATGGGTATTTATACCAGGGGCAATGGTACAAATGGCAAAAGAAGAGAAGAGGAGTACCAGCTTTCGATTTACCACACGAACATTTTGTAAATTATATTCAGAACCATGACCAGATTGCAAATTCAGGAAGAGGAGAACGATGTCACTCATCAGCTAATAAGGGGGTGTTTAGAGCAATGACTGCTTTGTTTATTCTTGCTCCCGGAATACCAATGATATTTCAGGGAGAAGAGTTTTTAGCATCCTGTCCATTTTTATATTTTGCTGACCATGATGAAGAACTTAATAAAATGGTTGCTGAAGGAAGAAAAAAATTTTTAACTCAGTTTAGGTCAATAGATACTCACAAAATGCTTGATCGTTTAGCTCCTCCCTCAGACGAAAAAACTTTTTTAAACTCTAAATTAAATTTTGAAGAAAGAACAAAAAATCAAACCTATTATAAATTACATAAAGATTTGATTCAACTTAAATTCAATGATGAAATTATAAAGCAAAATCATATTGATGGTGCGGTACTTTCAGAAAATGCCTTTGTTATAAGATTTTTTTCACCCAACTATGAAAATTGCAGAATATTACTTGTCAACTTTGGTATTGACCTTCATCTTAATCCTGCACCTGAGCCATTATTGGCACCTCCAATTGGAAAAAAATGGAGTATACTTTGGAGTTCGGAAGACCCTGATTATGAGGGTACCGGAACTCCCTTACCGGATATAAAAGATAACTGGCATATCCAGGGAATGGCTGCCTCTATTCTTATACCTGTAAAAAAATGATGGAGTATTAAATAATGGATAAACTTATTAGAAAGATAAATCTTAGTAAAGAAAATAATTTAAATTACGACCTACTTAGTAAGGAATGGCTTGTTACAAATGGATTGGGAGGTTATGCTTCAGGAACTATAGCAGGAGTAAACACAAGAAGATATCATTCCTTTTTAATTGCTGCTTTGCCTGCTCCTTATGGAAGAAGAGTAATGTTTAATCATCTTTCTGAACTTTTTAAATTTAAAGATGGCAGCAGTATTCTGCTTGACTCTGAAGAAAAGAAAAAAGATGATTTATCTATTGGTATAATTGATTATTTAAAAGAGTTTCGACTTGAAAATGGTTTACCTGTTTGGGTCTATGAAATTGATGGATATCTAATTGAAAAACAAATCCTTCTTCCCTATATGCAAAATACTGTACATATAAATTTCAAATTGATTAAAGGTGACCGTCCTATTAAAATAAAATTAAAACCTTCAATACATTTTCGTCCTCACGAAGCAGCAGTAGATGAAATAATGAAGGGAAATTATTATTTAAATGTAATGAATAATCGTTTTGAAATTTACGAAAACAACACAGCTCCACCATTAAGAATGTTTATTTATGGTGAACGTACTGCAATGGCAATAGAAGGTGGAGAGCTAAGAAATATTTATTACCGTTCAGAAGCTGAAAGAGGATATAATTCTGAAGGACAGTATTGGAGTCCCGGTTATTTTAGAGCTGAACTCCAAAGGGATAAAGATGTTACATTAGTTGCTTCAACAGAACCGTGGGAAAAAATTCTGGCCTTAAAACCTAAGGACGCCTTTAAAGCTGAAACTGAAAGAAGAAGAGAATTAATAGGTTCAGTTCAATTTAATAACAAAAATTCTGTTGCCGGTGAACTTGTTTTTGCAGCTGACCAATTTATAATAACTCCTGTCGGAAGAGCTGAAGACGCTGCAAGATTTGAAGCAGCCGGAGGACAACTTAGAAGTATTATTGCAGGTTACCATTGGTTTACTGATTGGGGACGCGATACTATGATAAGTCTTGAAGGATTAACTTTAACAACGTCAAGACACCGTGAAGCTTATTGGATATTAAGAACCTTTGCACATTATGTTAAGAATGGATTAATCCCTAATATGTTCCCTGAAGGTGTAAATCAAGGCCTTTATCATACAGCAGATGCAAGCTTGTGGTTTTTCCATGCTGTTGACAGATATATATCCGTTACCAATGATAAACATATTTTAAACTACATCTTACCTGCTCTAAAAGAAATTATAACTTATCATATAAAAGGAACTGATTTCGGAATCGGTATTGATAAAGAAGATTGTTTGTTAAAGCAGGGAGCAGAAGGTTATCAATTGACGTGGATGGATGCGAAGGTAGATGATTGGGTTGTTACTCCCAGAAGAGGAAAGGCTGTTGAAATAAATGCACTATGGTATAATGCATTATGCTTAATGGAAGGCTGGCTAAGAGAAACTGATGATAATACTTTTGCTGATGAATTAGCAGGGTATGCTGCAAAGGCAAGACAATCATTTAATAAAAGATTTTGGAATGACAAAGGGAAATATCTTTATGATGTAGTGGATGGTGAATATGGAGATGATGATGCATTTAGACCTAACCAGGTATTTGCAATCTCATTAAAGAATCCCGTTTTAAATAAAGATAAATGGGAACCTGTTTTATCTGCTGTAAAAGAAAAATTATTAACACCAGTCGGGTTACGTTCTTTGGCTAAGGGACATCCAGATTATAAAGAAAAATATTTTGGAGATTTACGTGCAAGAGATGCAGCATATCATCAGGGAACAGTATGGGCTTGGCTGATTGGACCTTTTATTGATTCATGGTTAAAGTTATACCCGAATAAAACAAAAGAGGCATATGGTTATTTATCAGGATTTACTGAACATTTAAGCGAGGCTTGTGTTGGGCAAATAAGTGAAGTCTTTGATGCTGAAGCTCCTTATACACCAAGAGGATGTATAGCCCAGGCATGGAGTACCGCAGAAGTTTTACGGTGTTATAAAAAGATTGAGGATTTGGTTGAATCAGAAAAAGAAGTGAAGGATTATCAATAATAATTCCCCACACGTGAAGGGTCTTCGAGTGTTTTCATACCGATTTGATCGGGATGAAAATGTATCGAGAAGCCCGAAGTCAAACATTCTAACATCACTATGTCAGAGATCCCTTCGGTCGTCCTGAAAACACCGCTCAAGGCGGAGGACTTTCCTCTGGATGACAGTAAGGGGTGTGGTCATTGCGAGTCCGCAGGATGTCGCAATCTCATCAGCATGACACCCAATGCACAGCCATTATGTTAACCTTTCAAACTTAATTTTTTCCTTTTAGATAATATTCCTGTTATTTTTCATTATATAATATTTATTTGTACCAACCTTTTTGTAGTATTGTTGGTCAAATGGTTAAAATGTGTTTTGTACTTCTTCTTAAATTTTATTTTGGAGGTTAAATGTTAAATAAATTTTTGTTTACTTTTATGTTAGCTATATGTATGGCGTTCACTATTAAGGCTCAGCAGGATACTATTATTATCGACGATGAAGAAGTAAATGAAGATAGTCTAAATGTTGATGATTCAGATGATGAATGGGATGAGTGGAGTGAAGATTGGGAAAAGGACTGGAAGAACCATGAAAAGAATTGGGACTGGAATTTTGATTTCTTTTCTCATAAAAAGCCTGCCATATCTTTAGTTTATGGTCAATCAAATGCCAAAATAAAAGATTTTATTCCAGCTTTTGCGAAACCTTATATTGCAGAAATTAAAATTGGATATTCATCTGAAAGAAACAATGAAGGTCTTCTAATTAATTCTTTTGATTATTTATATTTAAGTAACATCTCGACCAAATTAAATCAGAATGACCCTGCAACAAATGACCTGGAAAATGATTTATGGAGATTTGGGTTTGGTAATTCCAAAGGTTATTCATATAGATTAGGAACAGCAGCACGAATTACGCCTTACTATACTACAACTTTTGGATGGTCAAAACTTAATATGTTTGATCAGCCACAGGATAGTTTATCAAATTGGAAACTTGATAGATTTGAAAAGACTTTAAAGTTTGGTACTTCTTCTGAAGGTGGAATTAAAATACAAATTATTGACCAGCTTGCGATTGATGCTTCTTATGAAAGAGCTATTATATTTCCACGACATTTATTCTGGAAATGGGCAGGCAGCGCTTTGATTGAAGGAGCTGCAATGTGGGGTGTTGATGAATTTGTTCAGGCTGTTGGAGAAAATTCTCCTTGGGCAACACCAATTGTAAATTTTGTTTTGAAAAATGGATTGGCATATGGATTATATGAGTTACGTCAGAAAAATATGAATTGGCCTTTTGAGTCGGAGTCACCGTTAGGATATGACCAGTTCAAAGTTGGATTAACTTTCACTTTCTAACACCTATAAGCCGGATAATAATGTATTAAAAAACATTTGCTTCCGGCTTTTTTTTATTCTTTTCACTTCCTTCTTATCTATAACACATTTTTGATTATCCATACTTGTTAAATTATTTTTTTTGAAGTTATGAATGTAATTGGAAACGATGTTTATAGATAAAGCATTTGATAAGCTCTCTGCTCTTCTACCTGAAGAGTCGGCTGAAATTGCAGGATTAAAATATGTAGCCGAAGGAAGTACTCCGTGTTTTAGAAGGAGACGAAGAGGAAAGAACTTTGCTTATTATGACCATAAAGGTACCATTGTTAAGGATGAAAAAATAATTGAAAGAATAAATTCACTTGTAATCCCTCCTGCCTGGGATAATGTTTGGATTTGTGCAAGCAAGAATGGACATATTCAGGCAACAGGGAGAGATGTTAAGGGGCGAAAACAATACATATATCATACAGAGTGGGAGTCCATTCGTAATCAAACTAAATTTTCAAGAATATTAAAATTCGGAAATACTCTTCCATTTATCAGACAAAAAGTTGAAGAAGATTTACGGTTAAAAAAACTTTCACGTGATAAAGTTTTAGCTCTTATTGTAAAACTTCTTGATGAAACTAATATCAGGGTCGGCAATGAGGAATACGAAAAAGCAAATAAATCTTATGGGTTAACTACCTTAAAAAATAAACATCTTGATGTAAGTGATGGTAAACCAAAATTAATTTTTAAGGGTAAAAGCGGAAAGGAATGGCTGGTTACGATTGAAGATAGAAGGATTGCAAAAATTATTCGTCAAATTCAGGAACTCCCCGGCCAACAATTATTTCAATATTATGATGAAGAAAATAATGTGCAGACGGCTGATTCATCTTCTGTTAATGAATATATAAAAAGTATTTCGAGCGATGATTTTTCTGCCAAGGATTTCAGGACATGGAGTGGTACTGTTGCTGCAGCAATTGAATTTGCAAATCAGACTCCTCCTTTGGGAGAAAAAGAAGCAAGGAGAATGATTTCCAAAGTAGTTAAGCATGTAGCTCACGAATTATCAAATACTCCTGCAATAAGCAGAAAATATTATATACATCCCGAAATTATTAATCTTTATACTGAAGGAAGAATACAAGATGATTTTAATAAATATAAAGCAAAACCAATTGAAGGATTAACTCCTGAAGAGACTGCAGTTTTGTTAATGCTTAAAGAAAGAATTAAAGAAGGTTAGATTATGATTGAGCTGTTGTTTCCTCTATATCTTTGGGAATATTAGAATTTTTTATTTTTAATTCAATTTTGAAGATGCATCCATTGTCATTTACGCACTTTACATTACCAGCCATTTGATCAACCATAGCTGTTACTAATTGTAATCCAAAGGATTCTGTATTTCTAATATCAATATGTTTAGGAAAACCAATTCCGTTATCTTTTACTTCCAAATATGCTTTATCTTCCTCTGTTAAATGGAAAACAATATTTACCTCTCCTTTAATTTTACCTTTAAATGCATGTTTAATGCAATTAAGAACCAGTTCATTTACTATTAATCCTATATTGATAGCATCATCTATGCTAAGCATATCTTCTTCAATCTTGAAATTAATATCGGCCAAGATTTCAGATTTATAAGTTGTAAGTAATGTATTGCAAAGTTCCTTTATATAATCCTTAATGCTTACTGATGATATTTGTCTGCTTTTATACAGTTGTTCGTGAACAATAGCCATAGACCTTATTCTGTTCTGGCTTTCCATAAAACATTCAATTGCTTTAGGATCAGTTATATAATTTGCCTGAAGACTAAGCAGGCTGGATACTATTTGCAAATTGTTCTTAATACGATGATGAATTTCTCTCAAAAGAAATTCCTTTTCTTTTAATGAAGTTTTAAGATTTTCTTCCTGTCTTTTTCTTTCGTTAACATTTTTAGTAATAATCGTTATCCCTTCTTTTGAGGGATAGATGCTTATCAAAAACCAATGTTTGTATTCATTAATGAAGTACTCGAAAGTTGTAGGTCGTTGATCTGCAACAGCCATATTAAGATGCTTATCATAAATTGTATTTTTAAAAACAGGAAATAATTCAAAAAAGTTTTTGCCCAAAATTTCCGATTCACTTAAATTATTAATAAAATTTAATGCAGAAGAATTTATAAAATTAATTTTAAAGTCATTGTCTACAGCTATAATAATGTCATCAATTCTTAAAAGAACTTCATTTAATCTTCCTCGTGTTTTTTCAAGTTCTTTTTCAACTTCCATTTTGTCTGTTATGTCAAGATTCAGTCCTACCCAGCCTGTTGTTAATCCATCCTTATCTTTAACAGGCAAACCTTTAGATAAAACATAATTTACTTTTCCATTTTTATCTATTATGCGGTGTGTATGATCCCAAGGTCTGCCGGTCTTTATAGAATACATCCATTTTCTAAACATAGGCTCTACATCTTCAGGCACCAATCTTTTAGTCCAGCCAAACTGCTGCATTTCTTCTAAAGTCATATTAAGTAAATCAAGGAATGACTTACTTGTATAAACAACTCTTCCATCAGCATCTGTTTTCCAAACACCATATGGAATAGTTTCTCCCATTATACTATATTCTTCTTTAGCCTGTTCGAGGTTTTTTAAGGCATTCTCTGCAAATATTCTTGCTTTTTGTTCTCGGGAAAGTAATTCTTCCTTCTCTTTTTCTGCTTCTTTCTTTTTAGTTATATCTGTAAATACTAAACCAACATTATCGTCAATCTTTACGGTAATATCTCTTACCCAGAACTTAACTAATCCATTATCAAATAAAAGCTCAACATCCTTACTCACATTTTTTTCTAATACGTTTACACATTCATCTAAGAACCAATATAAATTCTCCGGGATTAGCTCCTTAGCTTTTTTCCCTATAACTTCATTAGTAAAGTTTAATAGTTTTAATCCGGCAGGATTTAAATAATCTAAAGTAAAATCAATAACTACATTATCTTTGTCCCTGAATGGCTTTAATAAAGCGAAACCGTCAGGAGATACTTCCTGAATAATTTTAAATCTTCTCTCCTCTTCAGCAACTTTTTCCTGAGCATTTAATAAATCCTGAACATCAGTAGCTGAAAGGAACAAATTTGTAATTTTACCGGAAGATGAAAATAGATTTTGATACTTAATCAGGAACCATCTATATTCACCTGAAGCTGATTTGATCCTAAGTTTAAATTCACCGTTAGAAGTATCTAAAGCAATCTTTAATTTTGTTTGAATATCATCATCGGGATGAATGATATTGTTGAAATCGAGTTTATTTTTAAATTCTTTATTTAATCCTAAGTATTCATAAAGCCTGTCATTATAAAATCTTTTATTATTCTCAAAATCTATTTTTATGATAAAATTAGGAGGAGTATTGGCAAGAGTTTCAAATTCATCTAAGCTCTTCTTTAGTGCTATTTCGATTTCTTCCTTCCTTTTAATTTCGAAGGAAAGCTGTTCATTAATTTTTCTTAATTCTTCAGTTCTTAGTCTTACTCTGTATTCAAGTTCTTTATGTGCCTCTAATAATTTTTCATCTGCTTCTTTTTTATTTCTCCTTACTTTAGCATCCTCTAATTCTCTAAGTATTACCGGAACAAGTCTTTTTAGATTATTTTTATTTAAATAATCAGCAGCACCTTCTTTCATAATAAGTACAGCTTGTTCTTCACCTATGGCACCTGAAACAAGAATAAATGGTATATCTAAGTTTAATTTTTTAATTAATAAAAGAGCTTCAAGACCACTAAAGGAAGGAAGAAAATAATCAGCAATAATTATATCCCATTTTTCAGTAAGAGCATTTTCATAATCAACCGAAGTCCCCACAACCTTATATTCAAAGGATAATCCCTCTTCCTTAAGTTTGTGAATTAAAAGAAGATAATCTTCTTCACAATCTTCAAGGATTAATATTTTAATATGTTCCATAAATACTTCGGCCATTATTTAAGGCATCGGTTTATTTAACAAGAGCCAATACATACCCAATTCTTTTACGATTTTGAAAAAATTATTTAAATCAACAGGTTTTTGAATAAAACTATTTGCTCCAAGATTATAACTTTTTACTATATCGCATTCATCAAGTGAACTTGTTAAAATTACAATTGGTTGATACTTATATTTTTCACTTGTTCGTAATGAGCGTAATATTTCTATCCCATCAATTTTGGGAAGCTTAATGTCCAATAAAATTATTGATATACTAAGTTCATTTATATTGTTACTGGAATATTTTCCCTTACAAAAACAATAATCAAGAGCTTCTGCTCCATCGCTTATAACAATAATTTCATTTAAAATATTGTTACTTTTTAACGCCTTAAGAGTTAGAGTAATATCATCTTGATTATCCTCTACCAATAAAATTTTATTTTGTTGCATATTCATTTAATTATAAAGTATTAAATGTTAAATTTTTGATTTAACCTATTAAATATAAGAGTTAAGAATATTTGTTCAATATTAAATATAAAAGTAAAAAGTTGCCCCGTTATCCACATCGGCTTCTGCAAAAATATCTCCTCCGTGTTTCATAAAGATTCTTTTTGCGATTGCTAAACCTATTCCAATTCCATCAAAATCTTTAGAAGTATGTAATCTTTGAAAGGCAGTAAATAATTTATCTTTATAAGCCATATCAAAACCAACCCCGTTATCTCTTATAAAATAAACTTTTCTGTTGTTCTTTTTTGTAGAACCGGCCTCAACAATAATTTTACTACGGCATTTTGAAAATTTAAATGCATTATCTAAAAGATTAGTTATTGCTATTTTAATTAAATCTTCATCAGCTTTAATGATCATATTGCCTTCTATGTTAAAAAGTATATCATGACCATTTGTGCTAAAATTAAACTCATCATAGATATTTCTGATAAGTGTGGTCAGGTTAAACTCTTTTTTATGAAGTTCTCTTTGCGAAATACGGGAAAGCTTTAGAAGGTCTTCAATTAATTTAGCCATTTTTTGAGAACTTTTTCTTACTCTAATTAAATATTCTAATGACTCTTCTTTAAAATCATCTTTGTATTCATCATAGAGAATTTTGCTAAAACCATCTATACTTCTTAAGGGGGCTCTTAAATCATGCGAAACAGAATATGTAAATGCTTCAAGCTCCTTATTGATTAAATTAAGTTCATTTGTTCTTTTAACTACTTTTTCTTCGAGTTCTGTATTTAACTTTATTATAGTTAATTCGGATTCTTTTCTTTTCAAATCCACTAAATATAATTTATAGGAACTATATAAGACAACTGAAAATATTAATGCTGAAATTACTAATGATATTAACGAAATTCCAATATTAACATTATATATATGAAACCAGTTAAGCAATGCGGGTTTTAGAAGAATTGCTATAATAGGAATTGAAACTGCGATAGGTATCCATCTTCTGGCAAGGTAACCCCCTACTGTTTCGGACATTACAATACTCATTATTGACTTATATGGTTGAGATAAAAAGATACATAATATTATTATTAAGATTAAACCTGTTGCCAATAAGGATGTGCTTATTGAAGCACCTAAACTAATAAATAAGGGTTCATCTAATTTATATCCAACAATTCCCATCATACTAATAGCTAATGCTATAAATGCCGGGTAATAAGCAAAAGATTTATACCTATTATTTATAAATATTACAGCAGTTGAGATTAGAATAATGTTTATTGTATCATTTAAGGACATTGAAGAATGTCTTTTAGCAAAATAATCGCTAACAATAAACATTTCATCCATAAGTTGAACGTGAAAAATGAATTCGGCTAATGTAATTAAACCAATAATAAGAGGGAAAATGGCTATTAATGCAGAATAAAAATTTTTAACTTTAGGGTTTATTTTTGTCTGGTTTAATATAATGGCTAATCCAAGTAAAATTAAACAAATTGCGCTATCAAACCTGACGGGATGTTTAACAGAGAATAAATAAATAAAATCAGTATCATTTAAAACCCATCCTAATGCCACAATTGCCGAAATTAAAATTGTAACTGAGCATAGGACAAATATCAATACTTTAGATTTTAATATATCCCGTAATTTCATAAAAATCTGTTTTATCAATTTTATTATAATTTACAAAATAATTTTCTAAAAAGAAGAGTTAATTTTTATAGGTATTGAAGATGTCATAAAACTAAAAAGGAGGTTATAAAACCTCCTTACTTCATTATTTATAAAAATATGTATGATATTCAATCTGACTAATTTTCTCTTCTTCTGAAGAAAATCCTTTATCTTTCGCCTTTTGAATTAAAGGCAGAGGAGGAAATGGAGTTATTAATAAATATCTTTCTCCTGATGCCAGGGTTGCAATCTCATTCATAACTTTATCAGCAGGATGAAATCCTTGAGCTAAATCTTCACGTGCGTCATAAATTATTTTAGGTTCAGGTCTGCTCATTTTATTCTCTACTCCTTTCAAGTTTTCTACCTGTTCATCATATTGCAAAATTCTTCTTTCACCATTGAGTTTTCTTAGTTCAGTTAAATTTTGAGTAACTTCAAGAGTACCGAGATATTCATTATTCTCTCCTCTCAAAGCATAATAACATATGTAAACAAAATTGCCTCTAAGATTAATCCAGAATGCTGCTTTATTTTGTTTGCCTTCCTTAAAATCACTTAATATTTTTTCTACTATATGAACACTATGAGGAGGATGACAGTATTGAACTTGTCTTCCAATTATTGCCCTGCTTCTTTGGAATATTCTTTCAGTACCTTCAGTAAAAAATCTCACGATATCATCTTTATCAACAAAAGTTAAATCAAAAGGCATTGTACTAAAGACAGCTATTAATTCATCTAAACTAAAACTTCCTGATGGAAGTTGAATTCTACCGTCAGTTTTAACCTTGGCTGTCTCTGCAATATTTTCAGGTTTCCATTTTTCTTTAACCTCAACAAGGCAATATCCAATTTCAGGAGTTTGAGTGTAAATTTCATACCAATCAATATCCGAAAGAGAATCAATGGACAAAGGAAAAAGTATTTCTTCCTCTTTTTGAATCATATCTTCGACAAGAGTTATAGGGGGCTGCAGAACTTCATCAATAATTTTTTTTGCTTCTGATGTATTTGCTTCGTGAGCTTTTGATAATACTTCAACTGAATTTTTTAATCTTTCACGAATCTGGTCATCTTTACCCCACATAACAGTTGATGGTCCTGTAATATTATATTTTTCAAGAAAAGGGAATAACAAATTTTCTTTTCGCAAATAATGTTTATCAATATCCATTAAGTTATTAAAGCTTCCGTGAAGTTTTATTAAATATGGTCCGGCATTTTTATCGGGTAAAGCTTTAATTTGATTAAATAAAGATTTTATAATTTCAACTTCTCTGTTGATAGCTTTATTTTCTTTTCTAAAGACGGAAACAGGATGAGCAGGATGAAGCTGCTTAACATTTTCATTTACTAAACCTCTAAGGGCATTTGAGTGCAGGTCGCAAAACTCAAGCATTTTTTCAGTAGGAATACCTTCTGCTATAAGTTCCTGTTCAACAATCAAAACATCTTCATAAGGAACAGTTTTAAGTTTTTCTTCTATTTCTTTTTGAATAGCTGAAACATCCCCGGGCTCATTGATTTTTTTTAGTAATTCTTTTAAATCACTTAATCTTTTTGACTGATTATTGATTAATTCACTCATTGAAATTCCTATTGTTTTGAACTTATAAACATTATAAAAATGATGATGAAATAAAATGAAGAATGGGTCTTGACTGTTGTTGATGAGATAAATGTCAGATTTAATTATTGAGTTGATTTTTCCTTGATATGACTTAATTTTAAATTTTTAGAATGATTTATTATTTAAAATTATCGGAACCACCAAAATGAAGAAATTATTTCTATTCATAATCTGCATTACAGTAGCATCTTTTGCCCAAGATAAAAACAAAATGCAAAAAGAAGTTCAACAATATCTTAATGAATATAACAAAACCTATCAGGTACTTTTAAAGGATTATAATGAAGCTGAATGGAAGCTTAATACTTATATTGTTGAAGAAGATACTCTTTCAAGTGCAGCAGCGAGAGTTGCAAATGAAAATTTTGCAAAGTTTACCGGAAGTAAAGAAAACATTGAGAAATCTACTAAATACTTGAAGGAGAAAGATAAATTAACTGACCTTCAAGTACGTCAACTTAATGCAATTTTATATGCAGCCGGAAGTTTCCCTCAAACTATTCCTGATATTGTAAGTGCAAGAATTAAGGCAGAAAAACTTCAGGTTGAAAAACTTTTTGGATATGATTTTAAAGTAGATGGGAAATCTATCACTGCCAACGATATCGATGAAGGTTTGATGAATTCTACTAATGTTGATGAAAGATTAAAACTTTGGAATTCAAGCAAAGAAGTGGGAAAAGGATTAAAGGATGGATTAGCTAATCTTCAACAGTTAAGAAATAAATCAGTTCAAGCCTTAGGATATAAGGATTTTTTCAGTTACCAGGTTGCTGAATATGGAATGTCTTCTGAAGAAATGTTAAAAATTAATCAGGATATGATTAAGGAAATCTGGCCTTTGTATCGTGAACTTCATACCTGGGCAAGATATTATTTAGCTGAAAAATATAAACAGGAAGTTCCTGATATGCTTCCTGCTCAATGGCTTCCAAACAGATGGGGACAAGAGTGGAATGGAATGATAAAAGTTGAAGGTCTTGATATTGATCCTGTTTTAAAAACGAAATCAGCTGAATGGATTGTCAAAGAAGGTGAGAAATTTTATATAAGTTTAGGTTTTGATCCATTGCCTCAAACTTTCTGGAAGAAATCAAGCTTATATCCATTATCAGCAGATTCAAAAATTAAAAAGAATAATCATGCATCAGCCTGGCACATTGATAACGCTAATGACCTTCGCTCATTAATGAGCGTTGAACCGAATACAGCCTGGTGGGGAACTGCATTACACGAACTTGGACATATTTATTACTTTATGTCTTACTCAAATGAAAATGTACCTATCATTCTTAGAACAGGTGCTAATAGAGCTTATCACGAAGCTATTGGAAGTTTGATTGGATTAGCTGCAATTCAAAAACCATTCTTAACTAATCTTGGTTTGTTGGAAAAAGATTCAAAATCAGATGAAATGTTGGGATTGTTAAATGAAGCTTTGGATTATATCGTATTCACTCCTTTCAGTGCAGGAGTTATGACTGAGTTTGAATATGATCTTTATGCTAATAATCTTCCTAAAGACCAGTATAATGCAAAGTGGTGGGAGTTAGTTAGGAAATACCAGGGTATTGTTCCTCCATCTGAAAGAGGTGAAGAGTACTGCGATGCTGCGACAAAAACTCATATCAATGACGATGCAGGTCAGTATTATGATTATGCCTTATCTAATTTATTGTTATTTCAGTTCCACGATTATATTTCTAAGAAAATATTAAAACAAGACCCACACGCAACAAATTATTGGGGTAATAAAGAGATTGGAGAATTCTTATATAACATGATGAAGCCCGGAATGAGTGTTGATTGGAGAGAACATTTAAGAAACACTATTGGTGAAGATATGAGTGCAAAAGCAATGATGGATTATTTTGCTCCTCTTTATGATTATTTGAAAAAAGTAAATGAAGGAAGAAAATATACACTTCCAGAAGCAATTTAATTTTAATATTAATTATTTAAGGCGGTTCAAGATAACCGCCTTTTTTATTTTTAAACTTCATATTTTAAATATGAAATTTACCATATTACAATGGAGTAGCATAATGAGAAAATTATTAACAATTCATCTGCTTACAATTCTAATTTTAATATTATCCTTCAGCTTCAATATTTATCCTCAAGAAAAAAGTACAACTACTGAAGTGAAAAAAGATAAACCAATTGTTTATATGACAACAGATATTTCTCCCGCAGGATTAATGGCTGTCTACGATGCTTTGGATGTTAAACTTCCGGGGAAAGTGGCAGTAAAAATTAGTACCGGTGAACCGGGAGGAGAACATTATTTATCACCTGATTTAATTAAGGACTTAGTGCATTCAGTAAATGGAACTATAGTTGAATGTAACACCGGGTATGAAGGTGGAAGATTTAAAACTGAAGACCATATGAAAGTTGCAAAAGACCATGGCTTTACTGCAATAGCCAATGTTGATATTATGGATGCAGATGGTCAAATTTCCTTACCTTTTGAAAAAGGTGTAAACATTAAAGAAGATTTTGTTGGTTCACATTTTAAGAATTATGATTCATACATTATCCTTTCTCATTTTAAGGGACATATGATGGGAGGATTTGGTGGGGCTATTAAAAATATGTCTATAGGTATTGCTTCTTCTCACGGAAAAATTTGGATTCACTCTGCTGGAGTTACTCAGGATTATGATTGGAAAACTGTTATGGCAACACAACAGGATAAATTTCTTGAATCAATGGCTGAAGCTGCAGGAGCAATTATAAATTATCTTGGTGACAAAATTTTATACATTAACGTAATGAATAAACTTTCAGTTGATTGCGATTGTTCTAATAACCCAAAAGCTCCTACTATGAAAGACATTGGCATACTTGCATCCTTAGATCCAGTAGCATTAGACCAGGCTTGTGTTGACTGGGTTTATAAAGTACACGATGGTCACGATTTAATAAAACGTATGGAAGAGAAAAATGGTATTCATACTTTAGAACATGGTGAGAAATTAGGATTAGGAAGTAGAAGTTATAATTTAATAATGTTAGATAAAGAGAGTTCCTTGAAGTAAAATATAAAGCAGAGGTTCTTCGAGTGATCTCGACGAAGTCGAGATTGTATCGAGAAGACCGGAGCAAGATTATTGGTATGTTAATCAAGCATCGGGGCATCTCGATACATTTTTCTATCCGTAAACGAATAGAAAAACACTCGATGACCCACTCTCTTTTATTGTGCTAAATATCCGCCGTCGATTGAATAGTATGAACCTGTAATGAATGATGCTTTTTTTGAACTTAAAAATAAAACAAGTTCTGCTACTTCTCTTGGATCTCCTAATCTTCCTATTGGATGCAATCCCACTAATGCCTCCAATGCATCGGCAGGTAATGATTTCACTACCAATGGTGTTTTAATATATCCAGGACCAACAGAAACAATTCTTATGTTTTTATCGGCATACTCTAATGCAGCTGTTTTTGTTAAGCCTATTACTCCATGTTTAGCGGCTACATATGCCGGGGATAATTTTGTTCCGACTGCTCCAAGAATTGAAGCCATATTAATTATTACACCTTCTCCCGCTTTTAACATTGCTGGAATTTGATATCTCATTCCATAAAAAACTCCAGATAGATTTATTGCAATAACTTTATCCCATCCATCAAGAGGATACTCACCTGTCATACCTAAGGGTCCACCGATACCTGCATTGTTACAGGCTATATGTAATGCGCCATATTTTTCAACTGCTTTGTTAACAAGCATTTCATTATCTTTTGGACTTGATGAATCTGCCTTAATAAAAATTCCTTCCCCATTTTTCTTAATCAATTCAACAGTTTCATTACCTCCCTTTTCACTTACATCAGATACAATTACCTTTGCACCTTCTTCTGCATAAATTATTGCTATCTCTCTTCCAATCCCTGAACCAGCACCTGTCACAATCGCAACTTTATTTTCTAACATTTTCATACGTATATCCTTACTATTTTAATTTAATATCTATGTAATTTGTATTCCTGTTTGGGTTATTGCTTTTATATAAAATATGGTCGACAAAGTTTAAGTTGTTCATCACATTTTCAACTGATTTTATTTTATCATCTGCATGAACTGCTCCCTTAAAAGTAATCAGGTCTGTTTTAATTCTAGTAATCTGGTTTACTTTTTTTTGCATATCTACAGATTGCTGATAAGGTACAACCTGGTCCTTTGTACCGTGTACTAAAAGTATGGGAGGAAAATCTTTAGTAACCAAATTTATAGGACTGCTATCTTTAGCTTGAGTTTTGTTTTTCTTAACATCATATCCCATTATTTTATTTGCATATGGAATTCCTGATTTTGTTAATCCTGTGATATCTGAAACTCCATACCAGGATATTATTCCCTGAACTGTGCTTGAATAAATATCATAACCCATTGTTAAATCTTCAAAAGCCTGATTATTATTAGTTGCTCCTAACATTTCAGCAATATGCCCACCTGCAGATACACCCCATATAACTAATGTTTGTGCATCAAGCTTAAATGAATCGGCATTTGCTCTGATAAATCTTATTGCTGTTTTTGCATCGTGAAGAGGTTTGGGCCAGGTGACTTCATTAGATAATCTATAATTTAAAGAAACAATTGCATAACCCTGATTAACCGCCTGAAAAATGGGAGCAATGGTTTCTGATTGTTTATTTCCCATCATCCATCCACCTCCGTGAATTACCATAATAGTTTTATAAGGAGGAGTTCCATTTGATGGATAAATTATGTCTATTGTTTGTCTAAGATTTTTGGTGTTTGCATAAGGAATATTTAATGCAGTATTTGGAAACTGAGACATATCAATATTTTTTTCATTAGCAGCTGCATCCATTACTTTTTGATTAGGACTTAAATTTTCTAATTCAACTTGATATTGTTCTTCAGTTTGTTGTTCTGTTTTTTCTACCGGAGGTTTTGTTGTTTGGCAGGAGCTAAAAACAAAAATCAGAGAAAATAAAATTAAAAATAAATTAATGTTCCTTTTTTGCATCTATAAATTTCCTTAAATGATAAACAGCAAGATAAAAGTTTTTTAAGATAAGTTGTTTGTAGTAAAGCATATAATGAATATATGAGAAAATACTATTAAAGTATCCCTAAGGGATGAATTAGGGGAAATAAATCTAAGTTATAATTAAAGTATCCCTATGGGATGAAATCTCTACGTGACCCCAAATATAAAATCATTAAGAATGTATTAATAAACAAAGACGAACATGCCATAGGCATATATTAATAATAACCTATGTAAGCAAGATGCCGGCATTCCGTAGGAATACATTAACAATTTCGAAATTAAGATGATACAACAAAAAAAGCCGCTTGAAAACGGCTTCTCTTGATGTTTTTTTTATTTAAGGGAGTTTAACTGTAAACTGTCAACTAACCTGTGTATGTTTCTTTAAATTTTTCGTAATCAATGATTCTAAGCTTTGAACCATCAAGTTCAACTAATCCTTTTCTTGCAAATAGATGTAAGGTTCTTGAAATAGTTTCGCGTGAGGTACCAGCCATATTAGCAAGATCATGCTGATAAGGAAGTTTATCAATCTCAACCTGACCTTGGCGAATTTTACCCATATCATCAGCAAGCTGTAAAATTACTGTTGCTACTTTACCCTCAGCATCTTTTAAGGATAATGATTTAATTTTTGTGTCTGCTGAGCGTAAACGCATTGTCATTTCCTGAAGAAGTGCAATTGCAATATCAGGATGTGATTGAAGAAGGTCGAGAAAATCATTTCTTTGAATGATGAATATTTCGGTATCCTCCATTGCAGTAATATTTGCAGAACGGGTTTGTCCATCAATAATCGACATTTCTCCAAAGAAATCTGAATCATTGAGAATAGTTAAGATAACTTCTCTTCCGTCGGAACTTACACGGGAAACTTTTACCTTTCCTTCCATTATTATAAATAATGCTGCACCTGATTCTTCTTCAAAAAGAATAGTGGAATCTCTTCTATAGCGTTGTTTGATTCCGAGTTTAGCAATCTTTTCTAAGGTATCATCGTCCAGTCCGGAGAAAATCGGGACATAGCTTAAAAAGTTGGTTTCGGTATCTTTTATCATATTGCGGCTCCTTTTGTATTTAGACTTTAACTTTATTGTTTGAAGATTTTAAATCGCCCTCGAATATATTGAAACTCCAGTATGGGTAGTCTTCTTCATATTTCAAACTTATGCTCTTAAGATTTACGTATTCATTTAAATCTGTAACAAAGTTCTGAATAGATTTATAACTATGTTTTTCGTCATTTTGTAGTTTACATATATTATCATTATTCATTTGAAGGTTTATTAGAATTAATTTTTCAGTTATGTAAACCGGAAACTTTAAATAAACATTTAAAGGCATTTGCTCTTTGTTTCGATAGTTAGAACTAAAAACTTTTAAGTAATAACAAAGAACTTCAAACATTTGAGATTCAGAAGAAAATAATGAATAAACAGGAAATTCATTACTTAATTTTATTATTACATTTGGAAGATTTGAACTATTTGATATAAAACCAAAATCAGATTCAATAATTTCAACATCAGCTATGGAACTTAAAGACTCACAAATTGAATTTTTAAGATAATTTATGTCAGTATTTACAAATTTGAAGTGGTGCTTATAAAAAATAAACTCTATTTTTCCTTTTCTTTGATTAATTAAAAACTTATCCATCTTTTTTAGTTACATTATAAAATTAAAAAAATAGTTATAAAACTCTTTTTTTTGAGCTATAAATTGTACGTGATTAAAACACACTTAACTTCTTCCATAAGTGGATTTCTTAGATTTTCCTAAAACAAAGAAAAAAAATCTAATTCCTAAGGAAACATTCTAATGATTTTAAATTTTAATTTCCGTGACTATTACGCCCTATACCGGTAAAAATCCGTGGGTGTATCATCTATTGCCTTTAATCACAAGAGAGAAAAATGATAATCTTTTATTAAATTGGATTGAAGAAGTTGATTATAAATGATATTTTTACACTATAATAAATAAGGAATTTGAGATGACAACTTTACCTCCTCCGGGAACTAATTTCTTTCCGGATGACTCAATTGAGAAGAGAGTTTATAATTTTGTTGATGAATTGAAAGAATTTTTACCAATTCCAAATGATAGAAATAGATTAGGTTTTGCTTTGGTAAAATATGTTAAAGGAGAAGGTGATGCTCCTGAAATTTTAGTAAAAACTCAAAAACTTAAAATTGAAAATATAACCCCGGAAGAATTAGCTAAAAAAATTAGCTCTGGTGTTAGTCAAATTAAACCTGAAGAATAAGATTTTTGCAAATCCCGCTTTTCTTGCGGGATTCCCTTTTGAACTTGAATAATTATTATCAATAAAATGTATAGTTTTTAATTGAATTTTAGCACGATAAATAAAATACTAATTATTCGTTTAAGCTCTTTAGGTGACATTCTTTTAACTACTCCCTTAATACGTTCCTTAAAAAAACAATATCCAAAACTCCAAATTGATTTTCTTGTAAAAGAACAATATAAAGACTTGCTTGTATTAAACCCATACTTATCTAATGTGATTATTTACCGAAGCAGTAAAGAAGAGTTAGATAATCTAAAAAATATTTTGAAATCTAATGACTATGATGCTGTGATTGATTTGCACAATAATTTTAGAAGTTTGGATATTAGAAAAACACTAAGAGTTAAGAGCTATATTTTTAGAAAAAGGTCACTTAAAAAATTTCTTCTTGTTAAATTTAAAGTAAACTTATTAAAAGATGCTCCTCAAATTTCTGTTAGATATGCAGATTCCATAAACATAAAATTAGATGAAGAAGGTTTAGATTTATTTACTAATAAAGCTTCAGCGATTAACGAGACAAATGAAAAATATATCTGCTTTGCACCAGGTTCAAGACATTTTACAAAAATGTGGCCTGAAGAATATTATATTCAATTAGGAAAAATGTTGACTAATGCAGGATATAAAATTGTTCTTGTTGGCGGAACCTCTGATGCTGCTATTTGTAAACATATTAATGATGATATTATAGGTAGTATAAATTTGGGAGGGAAGGATGATATCCTTCAAATTGCTGCAGATATAAAAAAATGTAAACTTGTTGTTTGTAACGATTCCGGATTGATGCACATAGCTTCTGCTGTAAAGATTCCTGTTGTTGTGATGTTTGGTTCAACAGTTAAGGAGTTTGGTTTTACTCCTTTCCGTGTAAGAAATTTAATTTTAGAAAACAAATTGTTATCTTGCAGACCATGTTCACATGTTGGAAGAGCAAATTGCCCTGAGGGACATTTTAAATGTATGCTTGATATTACACCTCAATTGGCATTCGCTGAAATAATGAAATTTATAGATTGATAATGAAAACTGTCTGGTACTTATTTTATAATTATATAGTTGTTCCTTTTTTATATGTAACTCTGCATATAATCGGCTGGTTTGATGATAAAACTAAAAGAGGCATTAAAGGAAGAAAAAGAGTTTTTGAAGAACTTATAATAAACGCCGCCTCATTAGATAAAAATAAACCTTTGATTTGGTTTCATTCTTCATCTTTAGGTGAGTTTGAACAGGCAAAACCTATTATAAGTGAATTGAAAAAAGACAATAAAATAAATATTCTTGTTACCTTCTTTTCACCATCGGGTTATGAGAATTCAAAAAAATATCCGCACGCTGATTTAATTTCATACATTCCATTTGATACAAATTTTAATGCATTAAGATTTATAAAGATTGTGAGTCCTGACCTGGCTGTGATAATGCGTTATGATATATGGCCGAATATGATCTGGGCAATGAAAAGATATAATGTGCCGTCATTTTTGGTTGATGCTACTATGAATCCAAACTCATTAAGAACTGTTATTGGAATTAAGAATTTTCATAAGCATTTATTTAAAGATATAACCAAGATATTAACAGTATCTAAGACAGATGCTGAAGGTTTTAAATCCTTTGAATGCGGCGATGAACAGGTTAAAGTAGTAGGTGATACAAGATTTGATAGAGTTTACCAAAGGAGTCAATCAGCAAAAGAAAGAAATTTATTAAAAGAAGAAATTTTAAATGGAAAGAAGATTCTCGTTGCAGGAAGTACCTGGGAGCAGGATGAAGAAATTCTATTACCTGCATTTAAAACTTTAGCTAAGTATGATAAAGATGTTATCCTTGTGATTGCACCTCACGAGCCAAAAGAATTTCATCTTGAAAATATTGAAAATGAATTTAAAGATTTACTTCCTACAATAAGATTTTCACATCTTAATAATTATAAAGATGAGAAAGTAATAATTATAGATTCAGTTGGAATACTTAAAACATTATATTTTTATGCTGATGCTGCATATATAGGTGGCAGCTTCAAACAGAATATTCATAATGTATTGGAAGCAGCAGTGTATGGTGTTCCACTTGTATATGGACCAAAGATTGAGAATTCACAGGAAGCAATAAAACTTCGCGACCTTAAAGGTGCCTTTGAAGTTAAAAATAAAAATGAAATGTACCGCTCACTCCGCTCATTATTCAGTAATAAGGAATTAAGAGAATCAATGGGAAATATATCTTATGAATATGTGCATCAAAATCTTGGTGCTACTGAAAGAATTGTACAGGAAATAAAAAGATATATATAATAGACTCATTACATTTCAGAGATTCACGTTTTTCATTGTCCCTTGAATTATTAATGCAATAATTCAACCTATTTCCTTATTTTAATAGTAACCATAATCCCCTTAAGCTATCTGACATTCCGTAGGAATATTTTAAAAAATTCTAAACTATCCCTACGGGATGTTTGATTTTTAATCTATACTATGATCTACTTCTTAATTGTTGCAACATCAGGCCTTTGTGTAACATCTTCAATGTGAGCAGAAATTATCTTCCATTCATTATTATTTTTTTCCCAAATTATTGAATAATTTCCTTTTTCATTTAACTTTTTATCTGGAAGATTAATTTTTGAAGTGTATGTACCTGCATCAAAAGCTAAAGAATTACTCTTCCCGCTTTTTAAGGACGTAATTTGAACATCGCTTACAACTTTAACTCCACCACTTACCCAATTAGCTGCTATCTCCTTAGTTCCCTTCATAACTGATGAATCATTCATAACAACACCATTAACATCAAACGAATTGATTATTGCTGCCGAATCTTTGTTGTTCCAGCCTGATACAAAGTTATTTGATAATTCAGAAACAGACATAGAATTATTTTCATTATTATTATCAGCATTATTGTTCCTTTGATTACAGCCAATTAATAATATTCCAAAGAAAATAACATATAGTATTTTCATATAAGTCCTTTAATTTTTGATTGAAAATTTTATTTAGAATAAATAATAAATAAAAAAAAATTTTTAAATGGTAAGATTTAATAAAAAGTATATCAGAAGTGATTTATGAACAAATTAAACAAATTTTCAAAATATGTTGCTGCAATAACTGTGTGATTAAGAGGCAATCTTCTTTTACTAACCTTCTGTAATAAATTGCATATTGTTATCTTTGTGGTTAAAATTATTTTAAAGTTAAAGTGTGAATGGAAAATTTATTTAAGTTAAAGAAATATTTTGTACGATATAAGAAGAAGTTGATTTGGGGTTTTGTATTTATTCTTTTTTCTAATGCTGGCAGCGTTTATCTTCCTATATTATTAAAGGATGCCATAAATGACCTTCAAAAAACTATAAGCAATGAACGTCTTTTATATTATGCCGGACTTATTATAGTTACTTCTTTAATTGCAGGCATATTCAGGTTTTTAATTAGGCAAACTATTATTGTAGTTTCAAGGGAAATTGAATATGATATGCGCCAGGATTTTTGGACTCATATTCAAAGATTGCCATTACGGTATTTTCAGAACAACTCTACCGGTAATATTATGGCTCACGCAACTAATGATATAAATGCAGTGCGTGGATTTATTGGTCCTGCTGTAATGTATTCAATTGATACCGGAATAAGACTTATAATAGTTATTGCAATAATGTTTTCTTTGAATTTGCCATTAACAATATATTCTTTATTACCGCTTCCTATTTTATCCTATGTTGTTTATAAGGTTGGTAAACTTATTCACGAAAAATATACTTTAATACAGGAAAAGTTTGCTGATTTAACTACAAGAGCTCAGGAAAATTTTTCCGGAATCAGAGTGGTTAAGTCTTATGTACGTGAAGATTATGAGATTGATGTTTTTAAAGAAAACAGCAAGGATTATTTTACCAAGAATATGAATATGATAAAGATTCAGGCTATCATACAGCCTATTCTTTTTGTAATAACCGGATTATCAATCATTATTGTAATATGGTCTGGTGGTGTTAAGGTTATTCAAGGTGAAATGAATCTTGGTGAAATAACTGCTTTTGTAATTTATCTTGGGATTCTTATTTGGCCTGTTATTGCTTTTGGCTGGGTTATAAATATTGTTCAGCAGGCTGAGGCAAGTATGAAGAGATTGAATAAAATATTTAATGAACCTTATGAAATTAAAGATTCTGAATTAACTGATTATTCAATTAAGGATATTAAAGGTGAAATTGAATTCAGGAATGTGTCTTTCAGATACAGTGAAAATCACCCTTATGTGTTAAATGGAATTAACCTGAAGATTTCACAAGGTTCAACAACTGCCATTATGGGATTCACAGGTTCCGGTAAAACATCTATGATAAATTTAATTCCGCGTCTTTATGATGTTACTGATGGGGAAGTTTTAATTGATGGAATTGATGTTAAAAATATTCCTTTAGATGTTCTAAGAACTAATATTGGTTATGTTCAGCAGGAATCATTTTTGTTTTCTGAAACTATTATCAATAATATTTCCTATGGATTAAAAGATGTTGATATTGCAAGAGTAAAAGAAGCCAGTAGAATTGCATTTTTTGATAAGGATGTTGAATCTTTTCCAGAAGCTTATGAAACTATTGTAGGTGAAAGAGGAATTACATTCTCTGGTGGACAAAAGCAAAGAGCTGCATTGGCAAGAGCTTTAATTATTGATCCCACTATATTAATTCTTGATGATTCTTTTTCAGCTGTTGATACTAATACTGAAGAAGTTATCCTGAGAAATTTAAAAGAGTTTATGAAGAATAGAACCAGTATAATTATTAGTCACAGAATTTCTACTGTAAAGGATTCTGATAAAATTATTGTTCTGGATAATGGTAAAATTGCTGAAGAAGGAACTCACGAACAACTTGTTGAACTTGGCGGAATTTATGCGGACTTACACTTTAAGCAGCTGCTTGAAAAAGAATTAGAAGAAATGAACTAAAAGGAATTTTGAATTAATGGATAATGATGAAATATTAGGCAAAGCGTATGATGCACGTTTAATGAAACGTCTGCTTGGTTATGTAAAGCCTTATAAAAAATATGTTATTGCAGCTATTTTGTTAAATATTATTGTTGCTGCTTTGGGACCAACACGACCTTATTTGACTAAACTTGCAATTGATGATTATATAGTGCATCATAATTATAATGGCTTATTAAATATAAGCTTAATACTTATTGGACTGCTCTTACTACAAGCTCTTGTTCAGTATTTGTTAACATATTTTACCCAGTATCTGGGACAGAAAATAATACTTGATTTGAGAATGAAAATATTTAGTCATACTCAAAGACTTGCATTAAAATTCTTTGATAAAACTCCCATTGGCAGAATTGTAACAAGAACTACTAATGATGTTGAATCATTAAATGAATTGTTCTCAAGTGGAATTGTTATGGTGTTCAGTGATGTTTTTATAATTATCTGGATACTTGCATTTATGTTTTTTATGGATGTAAAGCTTTCACTTGTTACTTTATCTGTTTTACCGCTTTTAATTTGGGGAACATTTTTATTCAGAAAGAAAGTTAGAGAATCATACAGGGATGTACGTCTTCATCTTGCAAGACTTAATTCTTATATGCAGGAACACGTAACTGGAATGAATGTTATCCAAATCTTTAATAAACAAAAAGATGAGCTGAAAACATTTTCTAAAATTAATGCTGATTACAGATATACAAACATTAAATCAATTTTCTATTATGCAGTTTTTTATCCTTCAGTGGAATTGCTTTCATCTATAGCAATCGCTTTAATAATCTGGTATGGCGGTGGAGAAATTATTCAGGGTTCTTTAACAATAGGTGTATTGTTTGCTTTTATTCAATATACTGAAATGTTTTTTAGACCCATAAGAGACTTATCAGAAAAGTATAATATTATGCAGACTGCAATGGCTTCATCTGAGAGAATATTCAAATTGCTTGATACAGATATGTTTATTAAAAATCCGGATGTGCCAAAGAGATTAGTTGATGTAAGAGGTGAAATTGAATTTAGGAATGTTCACTTTGCTTATGATGATGATAATTATGTATTAAAGAATATATCTTTCAAAATAAATCCCGGTGAAACAGTAGCAATTGTTGGTCATACCGGAGCAGGTAAAACAAGCATTATAAATATCTTAACCAGGTTTTATGATATTAACAAAGGTTCCATTTACGTTGATGGATTCGATATTAAAGAACTTGATAAGAGAGAACTTAGAAAATATATTTCTATAGTACTACAGGATGTTTATTTATTTTCCGGGACTATTAAATCTAACATTTCAATGGGGAATGGACAAATATCACAAGATAAAATTATTGAGGCTTCTAAATTGGTAGGAGCTGATAGGTTTATTAATTCTTTGCCATTGAAATATGACGAGCCTGTTAAGGAAAGAGGTGCAACGTTAAGTGTAGGACAAAAGCAGTTAATATCTTTTGCGAGAGCATTAGCTTATGACCCTCAAATCCTTATCCTTGATGAAGCAACATCAAGTGTGGATACTGAGACTGAAATTTTGATTCAGAATGCAATACAAAAATTATTAGTTGGAAGGACAGCAATAGTTATAGCTCATCGTCTTTCAACAATTCAAAATGCTGACAAGATAATTGTTATGCATAAGGGTGAGATAAGAGAGATTGGAAATCATCAGGAGTTATTAGCTAAAAGAGGAATATATTATAAGTTATATCAGCTTCAATTTAAAGAACAGGAATTAAAAGCCAGTTAATAAAATAAAAGGAGATAGATTTTATGCCACAGGTTAAATTTATGACCCTCGCTCGTCATATAATTGAACAGGAAAAATTACATCCTGAAGCCACAGGAGAATTATCAAGATTACTTCACGATTTATCTTTAGCTGCAAAAGTAATTTCACTTGAAGTTAATAAAGCAGGTCTTGCTGATATACTTGGATTTACCGGTGATGATAATGTTCACGGAGAGAAAGTAAAAAAGTTAGATATCTTTGCACACGATATGTTGTTCAGAGCAATGGACCATGGCGGTCATCTTTGTGTGATGGCATCTGAAGAAGAGGAAGATATCATCCACATTCCACACGGTAAGGTATGCGGAAAATATGTTCTTCTTTTTGATCCTCTTGATGGCTCATCAAATATTGATGTTAATATTAGTATAGGTACCATTTTTTCTATATTCAAAAGAGTTTCCGCTGATAATGGAACTCCAGGTACTTTAGAAGATTGTTTGCAGCAAGGAGTTGAACAAGTTGCTGCAGGATATGTAATATATGGGTCATCAACAATATTAGTTTACACTGCAGGTCACGACCATGGTGTTCATGGTTTTACTTTAGACCCATCATTTGGAGAGTTTATACTTTCACATCCCAATATTAGAACTCCTAAAAAGGGAAAGATATACAGTATTAACGAAGGTAATTATCTTTATTGGCATCCTGGACTTAAGAAATATATTAAATATTTACAGGAAGAAGATAAGAAAACAGAAAGACCTTATTCTTCAAGGTATATAGGGTCAATGGTTGCTGACATTCATAGGAATATGTTATATGGTGGAATATTTATGTACCCTGCAGATAGCAGAAGTCCACATGGTAAATTAAGATTGATGTATGAATGCAATCCAATGTCTTTTATAATAGAATCCGCAGGCGGCAGAGCAACAAATGGTAAGCAAAGAATATTAGAGATAAAACCAAATTCATTACATCAAAGAACTCCAATTTTTATCGGCAGTGAAGAAGATGTAAAAATGGTTGAAGAGTTTATGGCAAGAGAAGAACAGGAAGAAGAAAAGAAAAAACAGAAAAATGCGGAGTTATTTGAAACTGGAATAGCATAATTTTTATTATAATTTGTTTTTATTTCCTCTTTCAATATTAATGAAAGGGGATTTTTTATATTGTGTAGTTGCGATGACTGAAATGAGCTGCTGCGCTTATATCTTTAAAATTTTTCTTCTAATTATAAGCTTGATTTTATTGGCTTTTTCAATGTTTTAAAATGTTGATAACTTGTAGATAACTTGGTAACAGATTGTTAATAAAAGTGACAAAATCCACAGGGTGGTAATAACCATATTAAACCTGTGTTCTTATTCACAATCATCCTATAAAAAATAGTTGATTTGTGTTCTATATCATAAACTTATGTGATTTATCCACCAATCCACATCCTTATAATTACTATTAATTATTAATTAATATCTAAACTATTAATATAGTAGTGTGTATAAACCTATGTTGATTACTTAAGTCTTTTCTAATATTGCCAACTATTCAATACTCATTTCACATTGATAAAATAAGCCTTCAAGACAAAATTATTTTTTATTTTTTTGTAAAGTAAATTATTAATTGTAAGTTTTAAAAGATATTTCAAATAATTCATATGTGATGGAAATGAAAAAGCTTTTATTCTTCGTTCTTATCCTTTCAGTTCAAGTTCTTCCTCAAGGTAAAATTTATTTTGTTTTTGGTTCAGACACCGGTATATGGGAAGGTATGGGTACAACTCAAATTGTAGACCATTACGATATTTCCTTATTTACAAACCCAACAATGAATGGAAATAAGTCAATGGACCCGGCATTTAGAAATCCTATGAGAGATAAGCATAACCAGCCATTGAAAATGACCTGGTGGATGATGGCAGGAAATATTTTTAGATATGCGGATAATGTTAATGTTCCCATTAATAATCTTATGACTCTTTATTTGATGAAAAAATTATATGGTAATGATGCTGCTATAAATGGAGATGAACTAACTTTACATTATCATACTTTTGATTACTATGATTGGGATGGTGATGGTAAACCTCAATGGAATCAGGCGCGAAATTTTATGGACTGTAAAGAAGATTTTGATTTTACTTTAGCCCAATTCCTCCTTGAAGAAAAAAACTTTCCAGTATCATTCAGAAGCGGCTGGCATTACATGGATAATGAATGGCAAATGTACTTGAATAAAATATTACCTTATTCATTACACAATGCAGGTTATAAGGGTAATGATACTATTGAACCTATTGGTAATGTAATTGATTGGTCCTTAGCTGAAAAAAGATTCATACCATATAAACCATTAGATACTAACTATCAATTGCCTGGAGGTACAAGAGGATGGAATGTAAGGTCTGAATCAATGGGAGGTGCAGGAAGAATAAGTTTTATAAATGATATATTTTTAAAAGCAAAAAATGGATTAAATCAGGTTGTTTGTCTTTGGTCTCATTTACCTGATGAAAGTTTTTTACAGCAAATTAAAACTTTAGATAGTTTAATTCATAAATCAGCTATTACTTATCCAACAGTTGATTATAGCTATTGTACTGCTGTTGAAGCTTATCAAAAATATTTAAATGGTGCTGATTCAGTTAAGCCCGAAATAACTTTAACAGAAATTCCGCAGGGAGAAAATGTTGTATTTAAAATAACTTCAAATGAAGAAATATTTCAGGAAGTTCCGTTTACTTCAGTAAAAACAACATTCAATGATTATAAAATTTTAAACACTAATCTAACCGGTGTTAATGAATGGACAACTGAACCAATACAAAGAAAATTACTTGCTAAAGTTGGTACTGTTGTTTGTGATACTTTAGGTAATCAGTCAATGATTGTGAATAAATATTTACCTGATGATATATTTATAGACAATAAAAGTTTTGATTACATAGAACAGGCAGGAGTGTGGACAACTATCAACGATGTGGATAACTGGGAACAAAATTCCAGAAATTCTTCTTCAGATTCTGCTTCAATAAAAATAATGCTAAATATTCCAGAAAGTAATTATTATTCATTGTCTTTAGTTTCTCCAGTTACTATTTCAAATGGTTCAACTTGTTATTTTTATTCCAATAATGTTATAGTAGATACAATTTCTCTTCCTGATACAATTAAAAAAGAAACCTGGACATTTATAACAAATCTATACCTTGATAAGACAAAGAATAATTTTATTAAAATAAATAAAAAAGGTGTTGGTACAATTGGATTTGATGTACTAAGGATTTCAGCATTGGTTTCAGATGATTATCTTTTTACCCCTTCTACTAAAATTTCAACTGGAAGTTTTATCGAAAGAGATACGGTTCACTATCCCATTCCTTTTGAAAACAGAGGTAAAAATAATCTTATAATTAATAATATAAGTTTTTCTAATGGATTATTTAATTATAGTGGAAATCTTCCTATACAATTAGAAGTAGGACAAAGATTAAAATTGGATTTGAAATTCTATAGTGAAAACATCGGTGAATTTATAGATACATTAATAGTTACAACATCGGATAATTCAATTCTTAAGATAGCATTTATTGGGGATGTCAAAATGTATTTTAGAGAAGTTGATAACGATGAAGTTAATTCGTATGTAGAAACAGGAACCTGGAAACAAAGTGTAGTACAAGCTTATGGTATGACGAGTAGATATTCTTTATTAGGCTCTATACTTACTGCAACTGCAACATTTAAAACAAGATTAAGAGAAACAGCTTACTATAGAGTTTCTGAAATTGTACCAACCACAGTTAATGCAGTTAATGCTCTTTATAAATTGAAAATTAATGGAAGAATAATAGATTCTAAAGTTGTTGACCAAAATACAGGAAGTGGTGGCTGGGTTCCAATTTTTGAAACTATGCTTCCTGCAGACTCATTAGTTGAGGTAGTAGTTAGTTATGCCGGGACAACTACAAGCCCAAATGTATTAAGAGCAGATGCAGTCCAATTTCAAAAGTTAGGAAATACAGTTTCTGTTGATAGTAAGGATAAATTGGTTATTACAGCGTATAATCTTGAACAAAATTATCCAAATCCATTTAATCCTTCTACTGTTATCAGGTATGCAGTTCCTGAATTAAGTAAAATTAATTTAGAAGTATATAACATTAATGGTGAAAGAATTTTGTCCAGCTATTTAGGCGAAAAGAATATGGGTGTTTATGAACATCAAATTAACTTAAGTAACCTTGCAAGTGGTGTTTATGTTTATTTGATAAAGTTTGCAGATACATACGGAAATATTAAAATACTAAATAAGAAAATGATGCTTTTAAAGTAAAAAGATTTTTTTATCTTTACCTAAATGATTGAAGTAAGAAATTTACATAAAAGCTTTGGCGGTAATAAAGTTTTAGATGGAGTAAACCTTGACATCAAAAAGGGGGAATCTCTAGTAATAATTGGTAGAAGCGGCTGTGGTAAGAGTGTGCTTATTAAGCATATTGTTGGTTTGCTGTTGCCGGATGAAGGTTATGTCTCGGTTGAAGGAAATATAATAAATGAATTGAAGGAAGAAGAACTTTATGAATTAAGAAAAAAGTTCGGCTTCCTCTTTCAAAGTGCAGCGCTATTTGATTCAATGACCGTTGAAGAAAATGTTTCTCTTCCATTGATTGAAACAAATGTTCAAAAAATTCCAAAAGAAAAAGTTGATGACCTTGTTGCAGAAAAACTTAATCTGGTTGGATTAACAAATACACAAAAATTAAAACCCTCTGAATTGTCAGGTGGAATGAGAAAAAGAGTTGGTTTAGCCAGAGCACTGATTACTTCACCCGATTACATATTCTATGATGAACCTACCACAGGACTTGATCCTATTATGTCTGACTCAATTGATAATTTAATAAAAGAACTAAATGAAAAATTAAATGTAACTTCCATTATTGTTACGCACGACATGTACAGCGTTAAAAATGTTGCGGATAAAGTAGCAATGATGCATGAAGGAAAAATTTATTTTAAGGGGACTCCGGAAGAATTAATAACCTCCAAAGACAAGGTTATCATCGACTTTATTAAAAGAACTGAGATTTAAATTACAAAAAATATTCTTTTTGTATCCGCTCCAACACATCAACTAATGTTTTCAAAATTATCACATCATCGACGATAATTATTCCATACATTTTGAATGTCGATTATGAAAATACTTAGGAGCTAAAATGAAAAAAATCTTGATCGCAGTAAAGAATAAAAATGACCAAACCTTACTTACGCATTATATTAAGAAATACTTTGTATGTGAAACCTTAACTGTTACCAATGGCGAAGATGCATTGAGATTAGCAATTGATTATAATCCTGATGTCATCATTGCTGAAGCAGGATTAAAAGTATACGATGAACTTAATTTAATAGAATATTTAAATACAAGCTTTTCTACCCCTGTAATTGCAATTACTGGAGTAAATGATAATAAGTTTGTGAATAAATTATTCTCACTTGGAATTATTTCCTATATCGCAAAACCAATAAACTCATACAAATTATATGAGAACATTGAAAGCTTGTTCACGGCAGCTTAAAATTTTTGACCCGTAAACGAGTGCTTTGATGATGAGTACGGAAAAATTATGAATAGGTCGTTTACGGGTCCCGATTTTTAGAGAGATTTAAAATAAAAAAAGCTGTCCGGATTCGAACAGCTTTTGTTTTATATACTTCTAATGTCTATCCTCTTTTAACTATTCTTAATCCAGCAATTGGCTGAACTTTATAATCAAAAGTAACATATGAATAAGTTCTACTTCCTGCAGGAGGATTTATTTTTTTAACCCAAACCTTAATGTAGTTACCTTCCTGTGTCTTTATCAAATACACATTATTCTCAACTACAACAATTGATGTAAGAGCAGGTTCTAATAAATCAGTTCTATCATATGCTTCCTGTCCGGTACCAACCAAATCAAATTTTGTAACTCGTGTACCAGGAGTTTTTTGGTCAGGTGAATAGAATCTTAATCCACCTTCATCTCTTAAGTGAATATCAATTAAATTTGCATTAGCAGTTGTATATGCATATCTGGTTCCAATACCAAAAGCAGTATTCCAACCATATCCACTAACAGCACTACCGGTTGCCTGAAATTGGTCTAAAGAATCATTATTAGCCCAAACAGCCGCATAGATTAATGAACCAACAGAATCAGATTTTACACTATTGTTGGTCTCAGCATAAACAAAAGATTTATATCTTGTAAGAGGAATGATAGAATTTATTATCTGAGAATTTGAAGAAGAAGGAACAATATCAGTCCTGAATTGAGAAATGACATTGCCCGAAGAATCAACTGCGTAAGTATTAACAACGTAACCTTTAAAATCACTTTTACCTTTATCAGCTGAGTGATCCCAGGAAACTACTGCAAAAGCACCGCTTGAGCGGTCTACGCGTATTTTAATATTAGTTGGTGCAGCCACCGAAGTAGATGCAGGTGGATTATCATTATTAGTGCCGCAATCACCTGCGAAAAACATTAAACTGCTTATAACAGCTATTGAGAACATCTTTAACCATAAATAGGTTCTTTTCATTTTATCTCCATTTCAATTTGAACAATTAATCTTTCAATTTATTACTATAAGATTTAATATCTGTGCTTAAAATAACCCATTTAATTAAAAACATAAAGAGTGATGAAGCATATGTGGAGAATTGAGGTATCCCTGCGGAATACAGAATTAAAATATAGATTCAGAAGTTATTTAATTATAAAAGTGTTGAATCTTTCTGATCATTCGGGAGGAATGCAGCAATAATGGAAAATAATAAGTAACGAATTGGATTCCATAGGAATAAAGCAAGAATGCTTAAAATAAAAAAAAGCACTCAACGGTGAGTGCTTTTAAATCCAGTTGCTTTGCGGACAAATCCGTCAGCCTTTTCCAGGAGCCTCCTGGCTTCATCTTTATCTACTTTCGCCTCAATCATCACCAAAGCAGTTTTAACGTGACCATCAGCCTTATGGAGGTACTCAGCAGCTTCTTCATAAGATACTCCAGTTATAATCATCACAATTTTTTTAGACCTCTCCACCAACTTTTTATTAGTCATCTGAAGGTCAATCATCATATTCTCGTAAGTCTTCCCCATTCTTACCATTGAAGTAGTAGTTAACATATTAAGAACTAATTTTTGAGCAGTACCGCTTTTCATTCTGGTTGAGCCCATTACAACTTCAGGACCAACATTCGGGCATATCGCAACATCAACTTCTTTAATATTAAAATCTTCTCGGGGATTGCATGTAATGTATAAAGTTTTTGCTCCAAGTTCTTTTGCTTTTTTAACTGCGCCAATTACATAAGGAGTTCTACGGCTTGCAGCAATTCCACAGACAACATCTTTGTCATTTACTTTTGCCTGTAGTACATCTTTAGCACCGTTAGCTTCATAGTCTTCAGCACCTTCCTGGGCTCTAAACATTGCTTCCTTACCACCGGCGATGTAACCTTCAATTAATCCAAATGGAGTTCCAAAAGTTGGAGGGCATTCAGAGGCGTCAACTACACCAAGTCTGCCGCTTGTACCGGCACCAAAATATAATAATCTTCCTCCATTTTTAAGGGCGTGAACTATAATGTCAACTGCCTGTTCAATGTAGGGTAATTCTTTTTCAACAGCTAATGGAACTAATTTATCTTCATCATTAATTATTTTTAAGATTTCAGCAGCACTGCTGTTATCTATATTCATCGATTTCGGATTTCTTTGTTCGGTAGATAGTTTGCTTATCTCATCAAATAAATTTTTTTGTTCGTTCAAACTCACTTAGTTAACTCCAGTAATATCAATTTTTTTCCCTTTTGATTTCTTACATTGTTCGGTTTGTAAGATAATTCAAAGATAGTAGATTTCTTAATGTACGGTTTATATTTTATATAGGCTTTTTCAAATTCTTCTTCAAGGTCGCCGCCTTTAATTGCAGCAAGAATCGCACGTTCCTTTATAAGTGGCATTGAATAACGAAAAAGAATTATTAAGGGGACTGTTGCACGGCTCAGGACTAAATCAAATTTATTTGAATACTGCAGCATAAATTCAGGACTTTCAACTCTTGAATTAACAGCAGACAAATTTCCAATTCTAAGTTTTTCAATAAATTCTTTTACAGCATCAATTTTTTTACCTGTTGAATCAACAAGCAAACCTTTCATTTCAGGCCTTAAAATTCCAAATGGAATACCAGGGAATCCGCCGCCGGTACCAATATCAATAAAGTTGGTACATTTATCCGGAATATATTTAGAAATATAAGAAGAAAGGAAAATATGGTTTTCAATTATTGAAGTAACATCTTTGCGCGATACAAGATTTACAGATTCATTTTTTTCAGCAACAAGTTCAGCAAAATAAGCGAGTCGTTCAACAGTCATTTGATCAGGATTAAAACCATTTTCCCAGAAATATGAAGAGAGTTCTTTATAGTACTGTTCCTGAACATCCACCATTTTCAAAAACCTTTTTAAAATTAGTTTTTTAAATATACCAATAAAATTGAAATATCTGAAGGGGTAACTCCTGAAATTCTCGATGCTTGCCCTATTGTCCTTGGTTTTACACGCTGAAGTTTCTCTCTCCCTTCAGTTGAAAATCCCTTTAATGTTAAATAGTTTAATGTTAAAGGAATATTTAAATCCTCATATCGTTCAAGTTTTTCCACTGTATCATACTGGCGTTTAATATAGCCTTCGTACTTTAATTGAATCTCAACCTGCTCAAAAGCTATATCATCCTTAAGTAAATCAATAGCATTCTGATGTTCTTCTTTGTTGATAAAGAATAAGATATCATTAAGATTAAACTCAGGACGTTTACATAATTTTGAAACTGTTTCATTGGAATCAATAAGGGCCGAACCTTTTTCCTGAAGATAAGGATTTATAACCTTTGCAGAAATTTTTAATTTTGAAAATAAGTTAACTGAGTTATTAATAAGTTCTTCACGGGATAACATTCTTTTATAATCATCCTCAGATATCATCCTCCTGCTATGGCTGTAAGTGAATAATCTTCTATCAGCGTTATCCTGGCGTAGTAGTAATCGATGTTCCGCTCTTGAAGTGAACATTCTATAGGGTTCATCTGTGGATTTATTTACAAGGTCATCTATTAAAACTCCAATGTAGGCTTCACTTCTCTTTAAAACAAGCTCAGGTTTACCGGTAACCTTGCAGCCTGCATTAATACCAGCAACAATGCCCTGAGCGGCAGCTTCTTCATATCCGGAAGTGCCATTGATTTGTCCTGCAAAGTAAAGACCTTTTATTAATTTTGTTTCAAGAGTAAGATCAACCTGGTGAGGAGGAAAAAAGTCATATTCCACTGCATAACCTGAACGAACCATCTCAACTTCTTCCAATCCTTTAATTTTATGTATGGCTTCTAATTGAATATCAGCTGGTAAAGAGGAAGAAAATCCATTTAGATAGATTAAATCACTATCTAATCCTTCTGGTTCAAGGAACAATTGATGACGTTCTTTATCATTAAATCTTACAATTTTATCTTCAATTGAAGGACAATAACGAGGTCCAACACCTTTTATTACTCCAGTAAAGAGTGGAGAATGTTCAAAACCTTTTTCTAAAATTTTATGAACTTCAGCATTAGTATAAGTAATATGGCAGCCTATCTGAGGAAGATAAGGAAATTCCGCCCTATTAGTAAAATGAGAAAATGGTTGAGGATTTTCATCTCCTCCCTGCTCCTCAAGAATGTCAAAGTTAATTGTGTTCTTATTTAAACGAGGAGGAGTTCCTGTTTTAAGTCTACCGGATTCAAAACCTAAAGCTTCAAGAGATTCAGTAATTCCTGTAGCAGGTTTCTCACCATACCTCCCTCCTTTTGTAGATGTCAAACCTGTATGCATAATAGCATTTAGAAAAGTCCCGGAAGAGAGAATAACAGTTTTTCCTTCTATAAGTCCGTTCTTTGTTCCTATAACACCTTTAATAATACCATTTTCAGCAACAACTTCATTAACAGAATCTTCTATAATCTCTATTTGAGAAAGAGAAGAGATAAAACGTACAGCTTCTTCTGAGTACAATTTCCTATCGGATTGACATCTTGGAGACCACACTGCAGGACCTTTGGATTTGTTCAGCATTCTAAACTGGATGCCGGTTCTATCAGCAATCAAACCCATAGCACCACCTAAAGCATCCACTTCCCTAACGAGATGACCTTTGGCAGTTCCACCAATTGCAGGATTGCAGGACATACGCCCTAATGCATCTTTCTCCATTGTGACCAAGGCGACAGAACACCCAAGCTTTGCTCCTGCATTTGCAGCTTCTATACCAGCGTGGCCACCACCAACTACAATAATATCAAATTTTTTCATCTAATCCTTGTCGTTTCACGTGGAACAATGTATCTACGGGTACAAATATAAATTCGAATTGTTTCACGTGAAACATTACTTCCCTATACAAAATTTCGAAAAAATATTATTTAAAACATCATCACTCGTCACTTCACCTATGATTTCGCTCAAGCTTATTGAAGCATTTCTTAAATCAACAGATATAAATTCTCCGGTAAAACCTTGTTTTAATGAACAATCTGCTGAAACTAAATGTTCCTTGGCATTTAATAAACAATTATAATGACGTTCATTGGTTACCAAAAGTGATTTTTCCGTGTAATTAGAGCTATTTAGCATCATTTCTTCCATTTTAGCTACTAATTCATCTATTCCTTCATCTTTTAAGGCTGAAATAAAAAGATAATCCTTAATGTTTTGTTCTATCTTGCCAGGAATATCTGACTTATTGACAATCTTTATAATATGCTTCTTATTTTTCAATAAATTATTAAGTTTTTCAGGCAAATTAAAGGAATGGGGATTAGTTTTATCAAAAAGCAGCAAAATTAAATCAGCTTCATCTATAATCCTTAATGCCCTATTCATCCCCTCAACCTCTATCTCATCTCCAGAAATTCTAATTCCAGCAGTGTCATAAAACTTATAATAAATTCCATTTATGGAAAGTTCTTCCTTGATAATATCCCTGGTAGTCCCGGGAATGGAACTTACAATTGCTCTGGATTCTTTTAATATACAATTCAACAAAGAAGATTTACCAACATTTGGCATTCCCACAATAACTGTGTTTATGCCTTCTTTGATGATCTTCCCTACTGAATAAGAGCTAAGCATTTTTTCAATTTCTGCAGAAATTGCCATAAGTCTTCTACTTAGTTCCTCTGCCTGAATAAATTCTACATCTTCCTCAGCAAAGTCCAATTCAAGTTCGATTAAAGAAGAAGCATTAACCAAATCATCACGAAGCTGTTGAACTTTCTGGGATACTGCACCGGTTAATTGACTTCTGGCTCCTCTTAAAGAAGCATCAGTATTTGAACTAATTACATCCACAACTGCTTCAGCCTGGGAGAGATCCATTCTGTTATTAAGGAATGCTCTTTTGGTGAACTCCCCTGCTTCAGCAGGTCTTATTCCACTTTTAAATAATAATTTTAAAATTTTTGTGGTTATTAATGGATTACCGTGAGTGCTAATTTCAATAACATCTTCCCCCGTATATGAATTTGGACTTCTAAATAAAAGAAGCAGGACATCATCAACAATATCTTCACCATCTATTATGTTTCCATAGTGTATTGTGTGAGAATGAGCTTGGGTAATATCTGTCTTGCCTTCAAAGATGGAATACACAATAGGAAAAGTATCTTTACCGCTAATACGGATAATTGATAATGCACCAACTCCACCAGGAGTTGCCGCAGCTGCTATTGTATCTTCGTTTTGATAATTCATAATTAATTAAAATATAATTTGCAAAACTATTTACAATAGAGTCAAATTACAATTCACTTCATAATGTACATTTAGGCCAAAAGGTGATTATGGATTAATATTCATTATTATAAAATTGAATATATTTGAAGAAACAAAAAGGAAAATAAAAATAGTTTAATGCTAAATAATTTAATATTAAAGTATTTGAAAGAAAGTTAAAACATGGCATTTAATTTTAATAAGTTAACAGTCAAAGCACAGGAAATAATTCAGAGTGCAATAGAAATTGCACAGAACTATAATAATCAAATATTAGAACCCGAACATATACTTGCATCTTTGATTCAGGAAAAAGGAAATATTGCTGATACCATTTTACAAAAAGCGGGAGGTAATCTTTCCAGAGTAAAAATAAAAGTAAATGAATTACTTGATACTCTTCCACACGTTACAGGAGCAGGAATTGGTAATCAGCAAATGTCAAATAATACTGCTAAGGTACTTGATAATGCGGCTGAAGAAGCAAGGAATATGAAAGATGAATTTGTTTCAACTGAACATATTCTAATTGCACTTGCTGCCAGCGATGGACGTGCAGGCGATATGTTGAGAGATGCAGGTGTAAGTAAATCTGAAATTTTAAAAGCTCTTAAGGATGTTAGAGGCTCAGCACGAGCTACAACTCAAACTGCAGAAGATACTTATCAATCATTAAAAAAATTCAGCAGGGATTTAACCGAACTTGTAAGAGCAGGGAAACTTGATCCTGTTATTGGAAGAGATGAAGAGATTAGAAGAGTACTTCAGGTGCTTAGCAGAAGAACAAAAAATAATCCTGTTTTAATTGGTGAACCAGGTGTAGGTAAGACTGCTATAGCAGAAGGGATTGCTCATCGTATTGTAGCAGGGGATGTACCCGAAAATTTAAAATCAAAAACTATTGCCGCATTGGATATGGGCTCTCTTGTAGCCGGAACTCAATTCAGGGGACAGTTTGAAGAAAGAATGAAAGCTGTACTCAAAGAAGTGCAGGATTCAAATGGTGAAATAATTTTATTCATCGATGAACTTCATATGCTTGTTGGTGCAGGCTCTGTTCAAGGTTCAATGGATGCAGCTAATATTTTAAAACCAGCTTTAGCAAGAGGAGATTTGCATTGTATTGGTGCAACAACTTTGAATGAATATAAAAAATACATTGAAAAGGATGCAGCACTTGAAAGAAGATTTCAGCCCGTGTTAATTCAGGAACCTAATGAAGAAGATGCAATTGCAATCCTTAGAGGATTAAAAGAAAAATATGAAGTTCACCATGGTGTTCGTATAACGAATGGTGCTTTAGTTGCCGCAGTACAATTATCAAGCAGATATATTACTGATAGATTTTTGCCTGATAAAGCAATTGATTTAATTGATGAAGCTGCATCTAAGTTAAGGATTGAAATTGATTCAATGCCTTTTGAGCTTGATTCTCTTGAAAGAAAAATAAAACAATTGGAAATCGAAAGAGAAGCGCTACGAAGAGAAAACGATGAAATTTCATTAAAGAGATTAGATGAAGTCAATAGGGAAATAGCTGAGCTTGATGAAGAAAGAAATAAATATAAGATGCATTGGAATCTTGAAAAAGAAAATATTCAAAGCATAAGGGAAATGAAAAGTGAAATTGAAAACACAAAACTTCTCGCTGATAAATATGAACGCGAAGGAGATTTGGGTAAAGTTGCTGAACTTCGTTATGGAAAAATTGCTCAGCTTGAAAAACAATTAAAGCAAAAAACTGAAGAACTTGAAGTAATTCAAAAAGACCATAAGATGTTAAAAGAAGAAGTGGATGCGGAAGACATTGCAGAAGTTGTTGCAAAGTGGACCGGTATTCCTGTTAATCGTATGCTTGAAAGTGAACGGGTAAAATTATTAAGACTTGAAGATGAACTTCATAAAAGAGTTATTGGTCAGGATGATGCAGTAAGTGCAGTTGCTAATGCAATCAGAAGGTCCCGCACTGGGTTGCAGGATGCAAACAGACCGATAGGTTCTTTCATCTTTTTAGGAACTACTGGAGTTGGTAAAACAGAATTAGCAAGGGCTTTGGCAGAATATCTTTTTGATGATGAACATGCAATGATTAGAATAGATATGTCAGAATATATGGAAAAATTTTCTGTCTCAAGACTTATAGGTGCACCTCCGGGATATGTTGGTTATGAAGAGGGAGGTCAGTTGACTGAAGCTGTTCGCAGAAGACAATATTCCGTTGTTCTGCTCGATGAAATTGAAAAAGCTCATCAGGATGTTTTCAACATTCTTCTCCAGGTTTTAGATGATGGAAGATTAACTGATAATCAGGGTCGAACTGTAAATTTTAAGAATACTATAATAATAATGACATCTAATATGGGTTCTCATTTAATTCAGGAAAAGCTTGAAGGGGCTCAAGAAGATGAAGTTGAAAATATTGTGGACGAATTAAGATATCAATTAATCTCAATGCTGCAGAAAACTATTCGTCCTGAGTTTTTAAACAGAATTGATGAAGTTGTCTTATTTAAACCATTGACCAGAAAAGAAATTGCTCAAATAGTTGAAATTCAGATTGATAGAGTCAAAAAATTATTAAGTGATAAAGATATTATTTTGAATATTGATGATGAAGTAAAAGATTGGTTAGCAAAATTAGGTTTTGATGTAACCTATGGTGCTCGTCCATTAAAGAGAGCCATACAAAGGCATTTAATAAATCCATTATCTCAGGAATTACTTGCCGGCAATTTTAATAATGGAGATACAATAAATATTACATTAGGTCAATCAGGTAAACTACAATTTACTAAAGCTTGATTATATTTGTAATTTATAAACTGATTTCATTAAACAGAATATTATGTTAACAATTATCGATTACGGCATAAATGATCTTCCTTATATTGCTTCAGCAATTTCGGAAATTACATCGGATTTCAAAATTACAAAGAATGAAACTGATATAATGAAATCGGATAGAGTGATTTTGCCCGGTTCAAAAGAATTACACTCATCTATCAATCATCTTCATCTTTTAAATTTATATTCTCTTTTAAGAATATGCAGAAGACCTGTCTTGGGTATAGGTGTAGGAATGCTTTTGATGTCCAATAATATTGAAAACGATAATACATCCTTGCTTGGTATTTTTCCTGAAAGCGCCAGGCAAATGGAAAATCCCATTTTCGGTTTGGAAAAAATTAAAACTGTTAAAGAAAGTAAATTGCTTAAGGGAGTAACTGAAGAAGATATTTTTTATATGGATAATTCTTATTATGTACCTAAAAATGAATATACAACAGCAGTACTCCAAAAAGAACAGGAGTGCTCTGCTGTAATGGAAAAAGATAACTTCTTTTCTGTCTTATTTTTTCCAGAAAAATCGGGAAATGCTGGAAAACAAATTCTAAAAAATTTTATTGAATTAGACATACATGAATTTAAAAGAAATGCTTAATCAAACTTATTTGGGAAATACTGTAGCCTTGTATTTAACTGCTTTGGGTATTTTCCTTGTTACTGTTATAATAATTTATTTTTTTAAAAATATTTTAGTAAAAAAACTTAAACAGAATGCAGCTAAGACAGATACCAAAATAGATGATTACATTATTAAAGGAACTGAAAGAACATTAATTCCCTTTTTATTTTTTGCCGCATTTTATTTTTCTTTGAACATATTGACATTTCATCCTAAAGTTCAGGATAAAATAAATATTGTCTTTATAATAATTGCAACCTACTTCATTATAAGAACGATAGTATCTGTAATAAGATTTTCTCTGCATTTATATATAGTAAGAAAAGCAGGAGGGGAGTCACGGCAGAAGCAGTTAAATGGAATTATAAATCTATTTAGCTTTTTAATTTGGGTGCTTGGGTTTGTATTCTTATTAGACAACTTAGGATTTAAAGTATCTGCAGTAATAACAGGGTTAGGTATTGGAGGTATTGCAATAGCTTTAGCTGCCCAGGCAATACTTGCGGACTTATTCAGCTACTTCGTTATTTTCTTTGACCGCCCTTTTGAGATTGGAGACTTTATTGTAGTAGGGGATAAGTCAGGTTCTGTTGAAAGCATTGGAATTAAAACTACAAGATTAAGAAGCCTTACAGGTGAGCAGCTTGTTGTTGCCAATACAGATCTAACTAATTCAAGAGTACACAATTATAAAAGAATGGAGAGAAGAAGAATACAGTTTTCTTTTAAGGTTGACCCGAATACTCAAGTTGATAAATTAAATTCCATTCCATTAATAGTTAGAACTGTAATTGAACAGAATGAAAAAATAGCAACATTTGACAGAAGCCATTTTTCTTCATTCACTGATTATGGATTTATGTTTGAATCAGTGTATTACGTTGAGTCAGCTGATTATAATATTTATATGAATATCCAACAAAAAATAAATCTTCAACTAACAGAAGAATTTAACCAGCAGGGAATTAAGTTTGCATTCTTAAAAATGCCGGTGTAAAAAATTTTTTCTAAAATATTCCTACGGAATGCTAGATGGTTTAGGGGATTATGGTTATTATTAAAATATGCCTACGGCATGAATACACAAAAGATTTATTTCTATAACATATGTAAATACAAACCAGAGGTTTGCATCAGGAATGACTTCATAATATAATATTAAGAATCATACATCCCGTAGGGATATTTTAATAATTGACAAAAAAATGCATCCCATAGAGATGCATTATAAATTATCGCAATCAAAGGTTTTTTAGACTATTTCTTTATCAAAACCACTCCTGAGGAAGGATTGATTTTTATTTCACCTCTCAGGTTTTTAATTGTTTCTGTTCCTGCTGTATTTTCATTTACTAATACGTGCCATTTGCCTGAAGGTAATTTATAACTTTCTGTTTTATGCATATCAGCATTAAACAAAACAATAAATTCTTCATTCTTATATTTTAAATTATAACCAAGAGCAAAGGAATTATTTTTGAAATCTATAAACTTTACATCTTTATAATCTGCTCTGCGGAATGCTTCATGTTTTGTTCTTAGTTCAATTAATCCTTGGTAGTAATTGAACAAATCTTCATTCATATCTGCATGTTGATAATTTATGTAATTAACTTCGTTATCCTTATTATAAGTATTATGGTCTATTGTACCTCTAAGTGTATCATCAACCTGAATATTCTTCGGAATAACTTTGGAGCGTGCATACTCCTGTCCTTCGGAAATCATTGTGATTCCCTGAGATGTTAATAAGAATAATGCACCAAGTTTGTTAAGCTTTAATTGTAATGGAGAGAGTTTTGCATTCTGGTCAATGTCATTAATAAATTCGTGAGCACCTCTTTCCCTTGTTCCGATTCTTATAAAATCACCAAATGTATAACCATCATGGGATTCCAAATAATTTACTGAATGTTCCTTCTTTTGGAATAATCCTAAAGTATCTTTTGTTAAGGTACCATTTACATAGCTTTTTATTCTATCAGGATTATTATTTCCATACCAATGTGCAAATATCCAACCTAAACCATCATTTGGATTTTCGCCTTTAATTCCATTTCTGATTTGGTCATTCCAACTTCCCCAGCCTCGTAATGAAAATCCGGCAGGATCATATCCACCGCCCCAGGGTTCACAAACAATAACTACAGCAGGATTGATTTTCCTTGCTTCCCGGATTATTTCCTCTATGGTTTCCCAATCAATTAATTTTCCTAAATCAAATCTGAACCCATCAATATGATATTCCTTCATCCAATAAAGAATGCTTTCAATAATCATTCTGCGCATCATAGGGCGTTCAGTTTTAATATCATTACCGCAATAGCTTTCTGCAATGAAATTTCCCTGAGCATCTAAGCGGAAGTAATAATCTTTATCAATTTCTTTTAAGTTTCCAAATTCATATTCAGATAAATGATTATAAACAACATCCATAATTACAGCAATTCCATTTTTATGAAATGCCTTTACCATATCCTTAAATTCATTAACTTGTTTTCCTGAAGTGCCTGACCAGGTGTTTAATTCAACTTTAGCATTTGGTTGAGAGTATAATTCTTCAGGAGCAAAGAATGCTGCAGTCATATATCCCCAATGATTGCGTTCATAAGGATTCCAGGTATTATATTTTCCACGAAGAGTATCTTTGTAAGGTATTTCGATGTTGGCAAATTCTTGTGAAGGTAAAAGTTCTACTGTATTCACTCCAAGTTTCTTAAGATAATCAATACCCCCCTTAATTCCTTTTTCAGTTAAAGCTTTATATGTCCCCGGATTTTTTGCACCTGAAGATGGATGGGCGGTCATATCTTTAATATGCATCTCATAAATAATAAGGTCACGCCAATCCTTTTTAATCCATTCATCACCATCCCAGTTATAATCATTATTAATAATTATACCTTTACGGGGAGTAAAATATGTATTATAAGAAGCTACTGCCTTTGCATATGGGTCTAAACAAAGAACAGGTTCCTGACCCAAATGAGAAACTTTGAAATTATAAAATTTACCATAAAGTTCTTTTTTGAATTCAGTTTCCCAAACCCCATTGTTATCCTTGGTCATTGCATATTCATTGCCTGAATTATCTTCAGCTTTATTGAAGATTACCAAAGAAACATTTACTGCATTTGGAGTAAACAATCTGAATATTGTTTTACCTGATGAAGTTATTACACCTAATTCTTTTTTAGAAAAATATTTGTTAAGGTTTTCGTCTTTTTGTTTAAGTTCGTGTTCTTTTTTAGAGATATTATGCTTATCAGTTATGAACAAAGGTTTACCTATCGAGATTGATGAAACTGCAATTATTAATAAAAATGACATTAAGTAACTCATTGAAAAGCCTTTTTGTTTCTTTTGGATTTAAAAATGGCTTAAGCAGCCTAAATTGAATTATTTTTAGAATAGTATATATGGTAAAAACCTTACATTATTTATTATGGTATATAACTCCGTCAACCACGGGGGTAACACAAATAAGTGGACGCTCAGGTGCATCAAAGCTTAGGAAAATTTCCTCAAAAAGTTCAAAATGCATTCCACGCTGTTCGAGTCTTGCGAATTTATTGTACTTCATAAATTGATTATTCTTGTTTGTAGGTGCATTGAACTTAACAGCTCTGTGATAATCTTCTTCGACTCTGCTTTTTAAGTAATTTATTTTATCTTCATCATCGCCTTCAACATCGTAACCTTCTGCACGAAATTCAATGACAAAGCTTTTTTCAATAACCAGGTATATGTTTAGTATTCTTTCAGCCATATTATATGTTTTATAAGTAAGATGTTAATATAAAAAGATATTGATGGAAGGTAAATAAAAAAATGTGAAAAGGCTATTTGGTATTCAATTTTGCAAAATTAATTTTTAGTGCATTCCTAGGGAATGCATAACTATTTTGTTATGGTTGTTACCATTAATTCATCTCTAAGGGATGAAGACAATTTTTTTTAAAAATATTCCGTTAGGAATGTATTAATAATAACAAGAATAGACTCTCCTCAAAAGCATGCCGTAGGTATGCACTAAATGAAAATTAAACTTTTAAAGAAATCAAAAGTGCAAAACCTAATATCATTATAATAAAGAGAGCGGCACCTGTGTAAAACAATAACCTTAATGCTTCTTTCTTTTGTCCATCCAAATACATCATTATTGGTTTACCTAAAATAAGATATCCTGTTACTAAGGCGGAGAAGATAAAGGTAAGAAGAAAAACCATTGGTGCAAAAATTTTATTATCTACTTTACCAAAGAGTTGATCTCCATTTTTCATTATTTGAGAAATGAGAAAAACATAAAGCGCAGTTGCTAATGCATCAATAGCAGCACGCTTCAATAAATATTTGTTTTCCATTTACTATTGTGGTTTTTATTTAGAAATTTTTCTTCTGTAATCTATCATTCCACCTTCAACGTTATAGACTTTCTTAAATCCATTTTGTGAAAGTATGTTTGAAGCTGTTCTTGATCTGTTCCCTGAACGGCATATTACTGCAACTTCTTTATCTTTATAATTTGATAATTCATTAAGGCGTGTACTTAATTCCTGCACCGGAATATTTATTACTCCATTAATTTTCCCAAGTTCACCTCTTAATTCTTCTTCAGTTCTTACATCTAAAACGATTAAATCTTTATCTGATTTCATTTTTTGATTTAATTCTTCAACGGACATATTTTTGTAATCTCCCTGCTTGGTACATCCTGTTATAAGTAAAATAACAAGAATAAATAAATTTAATTTTCTAAACATTGTAATACTTTCATTTAATTGCAACCGCAACCACCTGAACCACATCCACAACTAGAGCTTTGCGGCATTCCACAATTTCCATTTTCACAATACGAACCTTCACTGTTAGAACTTACTGAAGCCTTAAAAGATGATAATAATTTTTTGTTTTTAGTGGAATGGCATTTAGGACAAGTAACTTCTTCTTGTTTTAAAGATGATTTATGAAGTACTTCATATTTTGTTTTGCATTCTTCACAGCGATATTCAAAAACCGGCATAGTTACTCCTCGATTAATATTTCTGGATTTAAATTAACTTTTGTCTTTATTGAATTTGAAATTAAACAGCCCTTTTCAGATTTTTCGAGTATTCTCAAGGCTCTCTCTTTATCTTTTTCGTTTTTTATTTTAATGATTGGTGTTATATCAATTTGTGTAACCTGAAATTTCCCATCTACCTTTTCCAATGTAGATTTTGCGTCAGCTTTATAATCAACAAATTCTAAGTTTGAATTTTCAGCTATGGCAAGAAAAGTAGTCATTAAACAAGTAGTTACGGAAGCTACATAAAGATGTTCAGGAGACCAATAACCAGGTACACCTTTTGAAAATTCCGGTGGTGTTGCTCCCTGTAAATCTTTAAGACCCTCAGCTGATAATGTTCCGATTCTTCCCTCATCCCAGTTTATACTAACACTATAATGTAGTACATCCTCCATTTAAACCTCTTATTTCTCGTCCAGCCCAAGACAATCCATTAATCTTGAATGAACGTCCTTAGGCAAATTAAAATTATATTCTTTATAAAACTCGATTACTTTTTCTACTGATTTAAAATAATTTTGGCAGCAATTGCAGCTGCTTAAATGTTCTTTAAAATCTCTGCATTTTTCTGAATCGATATCTTCGCCAAGATTATCGCAGATATGTTTCATTACATCTTTACAGGTTAAATTTTTTGTTTCAATCATTTCTTTAGTGCCTCACTAATATCTTTTCTTAAAAATGCTCTTGCCCTATGTAGTCTGGATTTAACAGCTGGTATAGATAAGTTAGTAGTTTCTGCAGTTTCTTCAGTAGAAAGACCTTCAATGTCTCTAAGAAGAAAAACCATTCTATAATCCGGAGCAAGTTTTTTTATAGCATTATCTAAAATATTCTTTAACTCTTCATTCTCAATGCTTTTGTATGGTATCGAATCAAAATCTATAACAAATTTTTCATTATATAAATTATTATCATCATCCTCTTCATTTAAAGAAACGAAATCATAATTTTTCAATTTGCGCGCTGCCATTAAACAATGGTTAGCGGTGATTCGGTATAACCAGGTTGACAGCTTTGAGTTTCCGTCAAATTGATGTAAAGAACGAACCATGCTTAAAAATGTTTCCTGCATAATGTTTTCAGCTTTATCCTTTTCTCTACATATTTTAAAGGAGAAATTGTAAACAGTCTGCTCATACATTTTAACAAGTTCTGCCAAAGCTTTTTTATTACCGGCTTTAGCTTCCGCTATTAACTCATTTTCTTCCATTGGTATGATGCAATAATTAAATAAAAGTTTCTTAATTTAACGAAATTATAATTCCATATCCAGACTTCGCCAAATGTACCAGCTGGCAATAGAATTATAAGGACTCCATTTGTTTTTACGTGCTAATGCAATAATTTTCTTTTCATCAGGCAATTTTTTCAAGTTATAAACTTTCATTATACCTTTTTTTATACCTAAATCTCCAACAGGGAGCACATTCAATCTGCCTAAAGTAAAAATCAGAAACATTTGAACAGTCCATACTCCAACACCCTTAATCTTTATAAATTCAGGAATAATATCTTCATCAGTTCTGGCGGCTAATCCACGAAAGTGAACTTCGTCAGATAAAATTTTCGCTGCAATATCTTTAACATAAGCAACCTTCGCCCAGGAGAGTCCAAAGTTTCTCATAGTTTGATCAGGTGCAGCAATAATCTTTTCAGGCTGTGGATCGTTATCAAAGTAATCCATAAATCTGCCGAATATTTTATCAGCAGCTTTCATAGATAATTGCTGCCCAACAATTGCTTCTACAAAAGATAGATAATAATTTTTATGAGGTTTGAGTTTGCAAGGTCCGGCTTTTTCAATAACAGCAGCAAGCCTTGAATCATTCTCAATTAGATGAGTAACACCGGTAATGAGGTCTGATTTAAACATTGGTTATAATTTAGTTTATAAAAAGTAAAAATATAAATAATTTGAATAAAAGATGAAGGGAGTGCATAAAAAGGTGTTGTACGATTCAGATAGGCTGTGAGTTTAAAAATTTAATAAATTGAAATCATTTTAATAATAAAACAAGATGAAGTTATTTTAGAGAAGTAAATACCTAAAGATAAAGGTAGATTAAACTGAAGGTTTACGGGAGAGTACATTTATCAAGTGCCAGGTGTAAATAATAATAATATGATTTTTAATTTCATTTTCTTACCTTTTTAATAAAATTACTTCAATAACATCATTTTCTTAGTTTGAACAAAATCATTTGTAACTAATCTATAAAAATAGACTCCTGTTCCCAAATTGGAAGCATCAAAGTCCACAGAATATTCTCCCTTAGACTTTTCTCCTTCAAAGAGTTTCATAACTTCTCTTCCAAGTGCATCATAGATTACTAAAGATACATTACCATCATTTGGAATAGAGTATCTTATTGTGGTACTTGGGTTAAATGGATTCGGATAATTATCATATAAATGAAATTCTAATTGTGAAATTTCTTTATCTTCGTTCTTTGAATATACATCATTCATTCTACTTGGTGTACCATATGGATATGATGCTTTCCAGTTCAATCCTTGTGTATTATCATATTGGGGGTTCAGTAATGCAATTGAAGGACCGCCCTTGCTGATTATTGGCCAATCTGTTACATTAAGATATTTAACAGAGTCAATCAGCGTTCCTGAATTATCAAAAAGCATAACAATATCACTAACATTATTTAAACCATAATTAAGATTACCATATACATTTTTTACATTTAAGTGAAGCGAGTTAAATCTTGATGAATCTTTACAAACAACAAGATATCCATTAGCAGTAATGAATGAGCTATCTGGAAAAACAAAAGCGCTATCTATATTACCATCACTTAATTTCCATCCGCTTATATCAAGTTTTGTTTGAGAAGGGTTATACAATTCAATCCATTCACCACAATCAAAATCGGAAGATGTATTATAGTTTATTTCATTTATTACAGGTTTGGTAACTGTCAAGGTTATAGGTTCAAAAACTGCTTTAAGTGTATTATTATTGTTTGTAATTATTGTTATATCTGGTGAAGTTGATTGACTAATCCCTTCCCATCTTACGAACCTATATCCCGGCATTGCAAATGCTTTTACTTTTACAGGAATGTTCATAAAAAAGATATTTAATGAATTATTTTTTTCTACTTCAATATTATGAGTATAAACTTTTCCCCAATCAGGATTATTTCTGCTTATGTTTAATGAGTATGAACCATTAATGTTGAATTGAGTGTTTATAAAACTTCTCATATAAGTTCTTCTTACTCTGGCAAAATAACGCATCACTTCAATATTGGTTTCCCAGTCAGGACCAAGAGTTATTGATTTAACCCATCTCGATTTATGCCTTGGTATTTCATTAGCAATATTATTCTTTAAGCTATCAATTACATTTAATACAAAAGTAGAATCAAAAGTAGTATTCATATGAGCAGCGAACCTCTGAACAAATTCATTTTTAAATTCTGTATTCGTAAGAAGTTTTCTTAACATTAAAGTTGACCATGGTGGATTTGGCCAATCCGGTCCATCAGTTGCAAGTGCAGCAGCAAGTGAATTCACATTATACCAGCCTCTGTCATTTCCTCCAAATACGAAATCCACATCATAAAGCAGCCATCTCCATTTACCATTAGGAGAACGTTCTCTCCACAACTTCATATTAGAACCAGGCCAATCTCCATTAGCTCCATATAATTGAAGTATTTGGTAATCGATGTAGTCATCAATATCTACAATTGATTTTATATAATTATAATTCGCTGAATTTGAAATATCATTATTAGTCAGGAAAGCTATCATTGAATTATATGCTACACCATCGCCATAAGTTGGAGCAACATTTTTTGAAATGGATATTAAGTCGATGCTGTCAGGGTTAACACCATAATGTGAGTTTAAAAATTCAGGATTTATTTTTTCAATTAAATCGTGAATACCCCAATAGCGTCCATTTATAAAAACAAGGCTTGGTTTATAATGAAGATTTGCAATCTTCATATTTTTTGCTGATAAATTAACCATAAGTCCCTGGCGCAGCATAGTACGCCACCAATCCTGTCCACCGCTTCTTAAAACAAAATTATTATAGCTTAAAACTTGAGATTCAGGGAAGAGCCTATAGTTTAATCTTCCCTCACCATATTGGTCTCTAAAATAAAGGGCAAGGGATTTCATATCATAGATTCTTGAACACCCCCCATAAATTTTAACACCAGCTTTAACGTTAAAGGCTAAAGTTTTATCTTTTTCAAAAAATTCCAAATTTACAGGACGTTCCCATTCCTGATTCCAGTTCCTTGGTCCAGTTGCACAGTTGCCTGTTATACCTCTTGTACCAACTACATAAATTCCAGTTGTATCACTGAAGAAATTTGCCGGGTCAGTTACGATAGAGAAAACAGGAAGGTCAGTATTAAAATCTATAAAGTAAGTGCTTACTATAGTGTTGCTTAAATTATAACCTGACTTAAATGCTCTTGCTGTTACAGTTGTTGTTGAATCTATTTGAATAGGTGACTGGTACAAAATGCTATTAGTTGTTGGAGTTGTTCCATCTATTGTATAATATATTTGTGCAGCGGAATCTGCATGAGAAATTGATAATGTAAAAGGAGTTTGATAAAATCCACCTTGAAGCGAAAAAACAGGTTCAGATAATTTGTTATAAAAATTATTGTTGTTATTAGCTAACCCAGGACTTGAAGGTAAAAACTTAAACCAATCAATTCCACCATTTGGATATCTTCCCTGAGATATATTTTCTCCTTGTTGACCAAAGGACAATGTATCTATTAACTGTCCTGTGGGACTATATAAACCTATTGATTCACCTGAAGCACTCAGCTTGAAGTTTGTATGAATTCCATTATTCATATCATCAGTCCAGATTATAAGGTATCGTCCTGCAGGAGCATAAACATCGGATGTAAAAACATACTTTTGAGGATTGCTAAGGTCATCAGTTATTGAGTAATTCTTCAAATTTATTGTATAATTTTCGGAATTATAAATTTCTATCCAGTCAGAATAAGCAAGGTAATGAGGATCAGGTATGACAGAAATATTATCAGCCATAAACTCATTTATGTATAATCTTTGGGAATAGGAATCACTAAGAGAGATAAGTACAAGTACTATAAAGAAATAAAACTTTTTCATATTCAAAGTTAACAAAATAAAATAAGAATCTGCCAGAAAATCCGGAACTTCCGTAAGACCTTTAAAAATGCAGTTTTTATTCGAAAATAATATATTGATAATATTTTGTATTTCTTTGGAATTAGTTATTATTATATATTACAAGTTATTCTATATTTTTTAAATAATATTATGTTCAATAGCAATAAAGCCGGCATACTGCAGGATAACAGCCTTTTCAAAAATGTGGATACTGCACGCCTTAAAGTTCGATACTCTCCTAAAGGAGTTTTACCTGTTAGAGAAGGAGATATCGTTTTCCAAAAAGGAGATGAGGCTGATTTTATCTATTTAGTTATTGAAGGTGAGATTAAAGTAAAAATTAATGATAAATTCCCTGTCATTAAAAATTATAAAAAGGGTGATTTTTTTGGCGAAAAAGAAATCATTGAAAAAACTAATAGAATAAGCAGTGCGGTTGCTGAAATAAATACTCTTCTTTATCCATTCAAAAAAAATCAAATTATTGAATATGGCTCAAAAGACCGTACATTACTTGGGAATTTAACCAGGCATTATCAAAACACGTCGAAAGGTGATTCCGAAGATTCAAATGTTACTAAGGGGCAATCTGATTTTATAGATAGAAACTTTATCAATCCTGAAAATGGTGAGCAGACTGAGTTTATAGATTTTGATCTGCCTCAATATGATATTGATTTGAACATACCTCCGGAAATCCTGGAACAGGAAAAAGAACAGTTTATCCTGGAAGATCAACCTACAGAAAATATTCAACAGGAACTTTCGGATGAAGTTTATAAAGAGGTTATTCCTGAAGAAAATATTAATAATCAGGATGATATATTTCTTGCCGATTTAGATTTTACGTTAAATGAAGAAGATAAAAAACTACTTGATGATGTAAATATTGAATCTGATGAAATTACTGAAAAACTGGACGGAATAAATTTTGATTTAAATGATGAGGAATTTTCAAAGCTTGAAGATGAAGTTAATAAGCAGGCTGAAAATGAAAATAAGTTTGATTCACAGCTTGATGATAATATTTTCGATTCATTTGATGTAGATGTATCTTTAAATAAAACTGAACCGGAAAAATTCAATTTTGATTTTCCTATTGAGGAACCTGAGAGTTCTGAAGAAGAAAAATTATTTGAAGATTTTCAATCTGATATAATTCCTGAGCAGGAAGTTCAAAATGAAAAAATAAATTTTTCACTGGATGAATATTTAAAACTAAACGAAGAAGGAATTATTGAAGAGCCTGAAGCTCCTGAAAAATTCACTCTTGATGATATTAGTGATAAACTGGAAGAAGAATTAAATATAAAAGATAAGCCTCAAGATGACCCTGCAATTATTTTTGAAGATGAAGAAGAGCCTGAATTAGAAGAATTATTTGAAACGGAAGATTTGAGTGATTTAGATTTATTAGATACAGATGATAATATTAATAAACTCTTTGAAGATGATGATTTAATTTTTGACAATAATACTTCTACTTCGGAACAACAATTATTTGAGCCTGAAGATGAAAATTTATCTGAAAATGGCAGAAATAAAAGCAACCACGTTGATGATAAGCAATTAAAAGAAAAACTTTTTGAGAATGAAGATTTTTCTGTAGATAAACCATCTGAAAAATTATTCGAAGATGAAGATATATTTAGTGCATCTCTTGAAGATGATCTGAATAAACAGGAATGGGATTTTCTCGGAGAAAATTCTAAAAATATAAATATTGACGAAGATACTAATGTAACAGGGGAAGTAACAAAAGATGAAGAGATTCATCCATTATCATATACAGAATTAAGAGACAGACTAAAGGACCTAAGCTTTATGGCAAATTATTTTCTAGAAGATTTATCAGGGCCAATCGAGATTATAAATAGCTCAGCTAAATTTTTATTAAATAAAGATTTGCCTGAGGAAGCAAAAAATGCTGTCAATTTGATAATTGAACAGGCAAGTAGGATCAATGAATCAATTAAAACTACCATAGACTTTACCGAGAGCAAACAGAATTCAAAATTAGAATCTAAGAACCTTAATGATGTACTTGATTCAATATTAACTAATCTTGCCGAATATACAGATAAGTATAATGTTAAACTTTATAAAAAGTATGATGAAAGCGAAATCTTAAATCTTGATGAAAATAAAATATATCAAGCTTTTTATCAGATAATTAAATATTCCTGCAAGATGGCTGCTGAACAGGGAAGATTGTATTTTTCTACCAGGAAGGAAGGAAATACAATAATGATTGAAGTCCGTATACCAAATTATTATTTAACCGATGAACAGATGGAAGCACTGTTTGAACCATTTGGAAATGAACGTTTAGGATTTGGACTTGCATTAGCTCAGAAAATATTTGAAGAGCATGGTGCATTCCTTAAAGTTGAAAGAAAAGAAACCAAAGGAACTATTTTCAGAATTTTATTCTTTGCTTAATGATTGCATAAATTAATTACCATATTAGGACCAACAGCTGTTGGTAAAACTTTTTTAGCTGCACAACTCGCCTACAAATTTAATGGAGAAATAATATCAGCAGATTCCCGTCAGGTTTATAAAAAACTAAATATTGGCACCGGGAAAGACTACTCAGATTATATTGTTAACGGTACTCATATAAAATACCATCTTATAGATATTATTGACCCATCAGAAGAATATAGCCTTTTTAAATTTCAGGAAGATTTTTATAAAACTTTTGAAGATATAAATTCAAGAAAAAAACTTCCTTTTTTAGTTGGTGGAACGGGACTATACCTGAGTTGTATTATTCAGGAGTACAAACTTAATAAAGCTGATTTTAAAACCAATTATGCAGAAGAGCTTGAACAACTTAGTCTTAAAGAACTTCAAAAGAAATTATTAGAATTAAATCCTTCACTTCACAATACAACAGACTTACTTAGCAAAGAAAGAGCAATAAGAAGAATTATTGTTCTAATGGAAAAGGAAAATGGAAAAGAACATAATTTTCCTAAATTAAAACACTTGATTATTGGTGTTATTGCCGATAGGGGAATGGTTATTAAGAGAATTGAAACAAGATTAAAGGAGCGTCTTCAAAATGGAATGATAGAAGAAATAAAAAGTCTTCTTGATAAGGGGTATTCTCCTGAAAGATTGATTTCACTTGGTTTGGAATATAAATTTTTAACTCAATATGCCTTAGGTGAATTGAATTATAATGATATGCACCAAAAACTGCGGTCTGCTATAGTTGCATTTTCAAAAAGACAAATGGGTTGGTATCACAAAATGGAACGTATGGGTGTGAAAATAAATTGGATACATAAGGGAGATATTTATAAGGCTGAAGAATTAATTTCAGAATTCTTATATGAATAACCTTCCGATTGAAGTCGCTGCTTATCTAAAAAAATATGAATTCAAGCCTTATCAAGTTATTACAAATAAAAATAAATTATATAAAAACATCATTGTAATTCCAGTACTTAATGAATTAGAAAATATAAAAAAATTATTACCTTCTTTATTGAATGGGAAAATAAAACCTGTAGACAATAATTTAATTTTGTTTGTAATAAACAATTCTGTCAATGAAGATAATTCTGAAAACCTAAAGACAATTGCTTACCTGAATAAAGAACAGAAAGAAGAAAAAAATTTTAATATTGCGTATATAGATGGCTGTACAAATGATAATGCCTTACCTGAAAAAGATGCAGGTGTAGGATTAGCCAGAAAAATTGGGTTGGATACAGCCTTAAAATATTTTGATTATGATTCATCAAACAAAAATTTATTAATTTGTCTTGATGCTGATTGTGTAGTATCTGAGAATTATCTTGAAGAAATAATTACTCAGTTTAATAAAAATAATTACCATGCAGGTTGCGTAAACTATGCCCATCAATTTGATGAAGAACAGCATATAGAAGCAATAATTAATTATGAAATATTTTTAAGATATTATGTATTAGGTCTGAAGTATGCTAAATCTCCTTATGCCTTTAATACAATCGGTTCCACTATGATATGCGATGTGAGTGCATATATAAAAGTTGAAGGAATGAATAAGAGAAAAGCAGCTGAAGATTTTTATTTTATGGAAAAACTTGGAAAGCATTATAAAATCCATTTACTAAAGGATGCTTATGTTTATCCATCTTCAAGGGAGTCATATAGAGTTCCTTTTGGAACGGGAAGAAGTATGACCAACTATACTCATCATCCTGAAATAATGCACAAGCTTTATGATTCTGAAGTATTTGATGTGTTGCATAAATGGAATAAATTATTTAATAATGAAGATTTTTATGATGCTAAATATTATTTAGAACAATCATCAGCAGTAAATGTTCATCTATACAACTTTTTAGTTGAACAAAAATTAATCGATAGTTATTCTAAAATATTATTAAACAGTAAAGATGGAAAGCAGCTTCATAAACAGAAGATAAGATGGTTTGATGGATTTAGAACCTTGAAATTTGTTCATTATTTTAGAGATAATGCTCAACATAATATAAATATGTTTGATGCACTTGATAAACTTTTTAATTTATTTAATGTAAATAGCGGAATAAAAAGATATAAGGATATACCTGATGTTGAAACACAAAAAGAGTATATGAATATATTAAGAACATTAACTTAAATGAAAATTAAAACAAACCGGGATGAGATTTTAGATTATCTATCAGATGCTTCCAACTATAAAGGAACCTGCGAAGCAGTATATTTTCCTGAAAATATTTCTGACTTAAAGAAAGCGATGAAGGATTGCTATGATAAGGCTATTCCAGTCACTATTTCAGGCAGTGGCACAGGTTTATCCGGGGGTCGGGTACCAGAGGAGGGAATTGTAATATCAACCTCAATGTTAAACAAAATTATAGATATAAACGAAAATGAAAAATTTGCTGTGGTGGAACCTGGTGTTATTCTCAACGACCTCATCAGTGCATTGAGTGAAAAGAATTTATTATATCCACCTGACCCCACAGAAGGAAATTGTTTTATTGGAGGAACAATAGCAACAAATGCTTCAGGCGAAAAAAGTTTTAAGTATGGAGCAACAAGAAGGCATATACTTGAACTTAAAGTTATTCTTCCAAATGGTGATACCTTAAATCTTAAAAGAGGAGAATTGTTCGCAGAAGGTTTTAAATTTCAGTTAAAATCTGATGAAGGTAACATTTTTAATCTTAATTTACCTGAATATAAAATGCCCGAAACAAAAAATGCTTCAGGTTATTTTGTTAAAAAAAATATGGATGCGATTGATTTGTTCATAGGATCTGAAGGAACATTAGGAGTGATAGCTGAAGCAAAATTAAAGCTGATAAAGAAACCAGAAAAAATATTTTCCGCAGTAATATTTTTTAATAATGATATTGATGCTCTTAATTTTATTGTTGAGGTAAGGGACAGGTCTAAAGGTAATGATGATATTATAAATGCTTTAGCTCTTGAATTCATAGATGGCAATGCACTTGCATTTATTAAAGAAGAATATCCTCAATTAAAGGAGGAATATAAGGCTGCAGTATGGTTTGAACAGGATTTATTATATAATGAAGACGAAAAGTTAATAGCTTCATTAACAGAATTAATAAAAAAATACAATGCGAATGAAGAAGAAATCTGGATGGCTTTTAACGATAAGGAAGTCGCCGAACTTAAGAAATTCAGACATACTTTTCCCGTAAAGGTAAATGAATACTTAGCGAAAAATAATTTTAAAAAATTGGGAACAGATACTGCTGTACCTGATAATAAATTTGTTGAGTTTTATAATTTTAATATACAAACTATAAAAGAAAGCAAATTAAACTATGTTGTTTATGGACATTTTGGAAACAGTCACATTCATTTAAATATGCTGCCAAAAAATGATAACGAATATAAATTAGGAAAAAAGGTTTATATGCAGCTTTGTAAAAAAGCTGTTGAACTGGGTGGAACTGTTTCTGCTGAGCACGGAATTGGAAAATTGAAAACAGATTACCTTAAAATGATGTACGGGGCAGAAGTTATAAATAAAATGTTTAAACTAAAGAAAACTCTTGATCCAAAAAATATTTTAGGAAGAGGAAACTTGATTAAAAATATTTCAAAATAATTTTTGATTTTTTGAAATAATCTAAAGAATTTAGAGGAGCTAATAACTATAATTTCTGAATTAACTTGAGGTTTGTTATATGAAAAAGTTCTTGATTCTTTTTTTATTCGTTCTTGCCAGTAATTCTTTTTTATTCCCACAAAAAATTTATAAGACAATTCCAAACCCGGTTGAAGGTATTGAATGGGGAATGAGCTATGATGATGTAACGGATGAAAGAGATGATTTACGAGAGTTAAACAGCAGTGTTTGCTATGAGGATGCTATAAATGATGGAAGGTCAGAAAGAATATTTTATCACTTCAAAAATAATCAGCTTTATATGATAGCTGTTTTCTACGAAGATTATTCTATGAACTATATAAAAGATTTTGAAAAAATTGAAAAAGAGAAAATATTTGAAGAATATGGCAGAAGAGAATGGAACTATGAATGGATAAAAGACCAGTACAAAGGCAAGCCTGATATGTATGAACTTGCTGTTAAGTTTAAAGAATTAGTCATTAGTACTACAACTGAGTTAATGGGAGGGAAAATCATTCATTCATTAGCTAATGATGGTGATGAAAATGAAATTCAGCATTCGTTAATTTATGTGAGTACTGATTATTCGGAATAAACCATTTAGAATCAAATTTGCAAAAGGGAAGAGTAAAAAAACTTTTTCCTTTTGCTTTTAACCTTTATGTAATGTATCCTTAAAGGTAATAATAAATTTCATTCCGTGATTAGATTCAACTTTTATATCACCCATCAATTGTCCTTCTACAATATTTTTTAAAAGACTAATTCCAAGTGTATCCTTTCCTAAAATATTAAAATTTGATGGTACTCCCACACCATTGTCGTGAACACTAAGCTCTATAATATCCTTATGTTTCTTTAACATTATATTTATTGAACCCTTTTCTTTATTAGGGAATGCATACTTAATAGCATTTGAAAGTAATTCATTAACTATCAATCCACAAGGTACAGCGGTATCAAGAAGTACAGTGATGCTTTCAAGATCTTTAATAATTTCAATATTGCTCGATTCCTCGGTGAAGCTGTAAATAAGTAAGTGAATCAATTTTTCTATATATTCTTTAAGGTCAAGACTTGCAAATTCATTTGACCTATACAATTGCTCGTGAACTAATGCAATCGTTTGAATCCTATTTTTCATTTCCTGAAGAATTAAAGACATTTTTGGATCAAGTTTTTCCAAAGCCTGAAGTGAAATAATAGAACTTATAATCTGCATATTATTTTTTGTTCTATGAAAAAGTTCTTTTAATAATATTTCTTTTTCGTGCAAAGATTTTTGTATAATATTTTCAGTGTTTTTAATATTAGTTATATCTTCACTAACAACAACAGCCCCAATTATTTCTTTATCATATATTACCGGTACAATAGAATTATCAATAATCCTTTTTGATGCATCAGTGCATTCCAAAATAATAGTTTGATTATGAAAAGTTTCACCTTTTTTTATTGTTTTCCACAAAGGCCAGTCTTCTTGTTTTACTAACTCACCTGACATATACCAGCTTGACTTACCTTCAGTAAAAGATTTTAAATAAGTATCTTCCGCACCACTCCAAATTTCCTTAGCTTTTTTATTTTGATTTAACATTACCCCATCTTTATCGTGTATCCAAATCCCTACAGGCAATGCTTGAAAAATAACTTCCAATAATTCTTCCTGCTTTTGCTTATCAATCTCTAATTGATATTTCTCCTTATAATACTTTATTTGATTAGCTTTCCATGAATATGAAAAAATGAATCCGAAAGTAATTATAATTAAAAGAAGCAACGATGCAACTAAAACCAACCTTTGAAATAATGGTGACATTACTTCATCATAATCAATCTTTGCAACCATTGACCAATTAGTGCCTGGTATTTTTTGAATGTAAGATAAAACCTTACTCCCCCTATAATCTCTTCCTTCATAAATTCCTTTATAACCTAATGCAGCCTGCACTGCAGGTATTTCAGTACGTGTTAATGGAAACCTTAATTTTAATGCAGAGTTTTTATTATGTCTTAATGAATTCAAAAAAACTACTCCATTACTATCAGGGCGGCATATTAAAGTTTCAGCAGTTTTACTTTCTGTAAGCCACGTTTGAACTAATGGAAATAAATTAATTTTAGGATTAATTACTAAGAGAATGACTCCAATAATTTCTGATTTATAGTTTAAGGGAATAGCGAAACCTAAGCGTAGATTACCATTACTATGTTTGTGAATATCAAGAAATTGTATTTTCTTTGTGGTGAAGGCAGCTTGTACTTCCATCTTAATATTCTCATAATCCAACAATTCATTATTAACTTTTATTTTAGTTTCAAAATTCTTATCAACCAAAAGGATATCACTATAATCATTATTACTTTCCTTAAGATTCTTTAACCATTGATTAATGTTTGTGAAAGCTTTTTCATCTTTTTTGGTTATAAATTTATAAATATCCTCTATTAGCCACTTATTATTTGATAACTCCTGTGCATCTCTTCTTTTTTCCTTTAGCCATAAATCAATCTGATTGACTTTAAGGATTGAAATGTAAGTTAAATCTGAATTGATATCATTTCGTATAACTTTACCCTGATGCAAATACAAAAAAATTCCGGCAATAATTATTAGAAGTGAAATTATTGAAAATATTAATATTTGTATTAATGGTTGCTTTTGTTCCATACGAAAACTTTTATTAATAATAAGTCTTTTTAGAGATTATAAATAATTAAAACGTCACAATACATTAATTATTTAAATTTTTATTAAAAATTTTATATGATATACGATTTTTAGAAAAAAATGTAAATTTTAGAGAAAAACGTACAAAGTTTTTCCCTAAGCCATTAATGTTATTGTAGTTGGGGGAAAAATTTAGGAAGTTTGTAGTACAAGAACTTTATAAGTTTTTGGAAATCTAAATAAAATTCGAGGTACATAATGAAAAGTTTTTTATTAGTGCTGACGTTTTTGTTTATCAACGCCTCCCTCCTAATAGCTCAAAATGAAACGGTAACAAAACCAATAGAATGCCACAGAGGTCTTGAATGGGGCATGACTATGTCCGATGTAAAAGCTGCATTAAAAACGTGCGAAGACTTAGACAAAGAAAAATTAATTGAATATGGGGTAAAGCTTGATAATAGAGACGCATTAGTACATTATCAATTTGCCGAAGGTAAATTATGTAATATAATTTACCTGTTAGAGAAACTACATACAGACCCAAGTCTTTATATTAAAGATTATGAAGAAGTCGAAAAAGAGTTAACTAATAAATACGGAGCCGGAAAAACAGATTATCAATGGAAAAACACCAAATATAAAGATGATACAAAATATCATGGATTTGCAGTCAGCAGGGGAATGTTAGTATTAGAGACTTCAAGACCTTTTAACAATGGCAGGGTTGTACATTTATTATCAGGAACGATAGATACAAACATCAAACACTGCATACATTTTGAAAATACTCAACTTTCAAAAACTGTATCAACGACAAATTAATAATTCAGTTAAGGGAAAAAGTTAAAATGCTTTTTCCCTTGATTATATTTTTTTTCTCCCATTTTATCTCAAAATTTTATAACTTATAAAAGCTTTCTTTTCTTAAAATATTTTTGAGGTTATCATGGCAAAATTGTTATTTTTTGTTCTGGTCCTTCTCTTATCTTCAATTTCTTTTTCTCAATGGACTTCTCTTAATCCTTATCCAACATCAAGCAGTACATTTATCGGAAGTTCTCCTTCTGTAAATAAGTATGTTACCTGTACGGATTATACCGGTGAGGCTGTTATGACGACTGATGGCGGCACTACCTGGAAAGTTACATTTATGGGATGGGATGGAGTTTTCAGAAGAATGTTTTTCCTAAATGACAATATAGGCTGGGCAGCCGGCGCTATGAGTGAAAGTTTTTATAAAACAACTGATGGTGGTTACACCTGGTTCCATCTTCCTAATGGTCCTGATACTACAAAGTATGATGTTTTCTTTATCAATGAAAATATTGGCTGGACCGTTGGTTATTATGGCTCCATAAATAAAACTACTGATGGTGGAAACAGTTGGACTTCTCAATCTAATTCATTATTAACTACTAAGACTCTCTATGGGGTTTATGCAACTGATAATAATAATGTATTTGTTTCCGGAAGTGCTGACGTTCTTTTAAGGTCAACTGATGGAGGAGATAGTTTTACAAATTCTCCATTAGTTTTTTCAACGGCTACAGATTACAAATGTGTTTCTTTTTTTAATAATAATATTGGATTTGCAGCTGGAAGCAAAGGAAGAGTTGCTAAAACTACTGATGGTGGTGCTACCTGGACTCCTTCAATGAATTTGGGAAATACGACTCAAGTTTGGAAGGTAACCTGCAACAATAACGGGGTAGTTATTGCTTCAGCTGATAAGGGAACGGTATACCGCAGCACTGACTGGGGTTCAACCTGGACTACTACTGGAAGTTTTCCTTCTACAACTATTACTTTTTATTCAGTTCAATTTGCTTCTGAAAATGTTGTTTATCTCTCAGGCTCAAGCGGGTATTTTTATAAATCAACTGATGCAGGTGCAACCTGGGCAACAATGGGGCGTAGAACTGAAGCTTTAACTTCATTAAAAGGTTTTTCAATGTCGCCAGATAATGTTACAGGTTATGCAGTTGGTAATACCGGGAAAATATTTAAAACTACCGATGGTGGTTTAAGTTATTTTCAACAGACTTCCCCTTTTACTGCTACAATTTATGAAGTTGTTACAGTCGATCCTCAAACAGTTTTTGCATCTTGTCAGGACGGAGTTGTTTTACGAACAACTAATGGCGGTGCTACCTGGGATTCATCTATAGTTGCACCAAATACCATTGACTTTGTTGGTTTGGATTTCATATCTCCAACAGTTGGTTATGTTGCTGGAACAAACGGAAATGTTTTTTCCACTAAGGATGGGGGAATTTCGTGGACTAATGTAAGCATTCCGGGTTCTACAACTTTATTATGGGATGTAGATTTTGTTGATACAACAACAGGATTTATTTGCGGTACAGGTGGTAAAGTTTTTTGTACAAAGAATGGCGGTGAAACATGGACTGAACAATTATCTGCAGGCGGATTAGGTATGTACGGAATTTCTTTCATTGATAGAATGAATGGAGTTGTTGCAGGGTCAAGCGGATATGGTCCCTATTATACTACTGATGGTGGAACAACCTGGAATCCATCAAGTCCATTAGACCCAAGCCAAACAGTTTGGTCGGTAAAAATGGTTAAAACTTCTTTTGGTACAGTTGCTTTTGCAGCTTGTGCAAGTGGTTATATCTTTATGTCATATGATACTTGCAAAACCTGGACACCTGTAACAAGGCTAACCATTTCAACATTTGAAGACGTATCAGTAACAGATGCAGGTCATGCCTGGTTTGCTGCAGGCAGTGGAGTAGTAATTGGATATGATAATCCACTTTATTATCCTGTTGAACTGATGTCATTAACATCTTCTGTTAACGGACGAGATGTTACAATAAGATGGTCAACTGCTACTGAGCTTAACAATTCAGGTTTTGAAGTGGAAAGAAAATCTGAAAATAGTAATTGGCAAAGAATTGGATTTGTAAATGGGAAGATAAACTCAACTGAAATAAATAATTATAAATTTACAGATAAGAACTTAGCTTTAGGAAAATACAATTATAGAATCAAGCAATTAGATGTAAATGGGACTTATGAATATTTCAATGTTGAAAATACGATTGAAATATCAGTTCCAAATGTATTTTCTTTGGAACAGAATTATCCCAATCCATTTAATCCATCTACTTCTATAAGCTTTAATGTACCTGTTAAATCTGAGATTACATTAAAGATATATAATATTCTGGGAAAAGAAGTTGCTAACTTATTAAATGAAGTTAAAGATGCCAGATATTATACAATCAATTATAACGCATCAGATTTAGCAAGCGGAATTTATTTCTATGAGTTAAGAGCAGGAAATAAAACCATAACTAAAAAGATGATGCTGATGAAGTAATCCCTTTAATAGATGACATCTTTAAAAAAGATGTCATCTTTTCCTTCTTATCTTTCATTCCCATTAATTAAATTTTTATTTTATTATTTTATTCATTCATCTTTTGGGAGTATTATGCATTTTGAACAGATAAGAGAATATTGTCTTAAGAAAAAGGGAGTTGAGGAGACGTTCCCTTTTGATGAGGATACTCCCGTTTACAAGGTGATGAATAAAATGTTTTTGCTTGGCAATATCGTACCTCCTTTAAGTATTAATATTAAATGCGAACCTGAAAAAGCTGTAGAACTTCGTGAAAGGTATGAGGATGTAACACCGGGGTATCATATGAGCAAAGTTCATTGGAATACTGTTATGCTCGATTCAAATATTCCCCCAAAATTAATCTTTGAATGGATTGATGATTCATATAATCTCATTGTTGAAGGCCTGACTAAAAAATTAAAAGAAGAATTAAAAAAACTTAAATAGATTTTATTATGATTAAAAAATTTTTTGTTCTATTGCTGATAATTAGTTCATCCACATATTCACAGGTTATCAACATTAATGACCTTAATGAAAAAATCTTTGAGCCTTATAAACAAAAAATCTCTCTCCGAAGTCACTCTTATTTCCAAAATGTAAAATTCCGTTCAATAGGACCTACAATAATGGGAGGAAGAGTAGTGGATGTTGATGTTTCCCCTATTGACCCAACAATATTCTATGTGGCTTATGCTTCTGGTGGGTTATGGAGAACCAGCAATAATGGAATTTCATTTTCTCCACTATTTGATAATCAACCTGGAATTTCAATTGGAGATATAGCTGTAGATTGGAAAAATGGAGAAGTAATTTATGTCGGTACTGGAGAAAATAATTCAAGCAGGTCTTCTTATAGTGGTACAGGAATTTATAGAAGTACTGATAAAGGAATAACCTGGGAAAATATCGGTCTTCCTTTATCAAACAGAATAGGAAGAATTATTCTTCATCCAAATGATAGCAAAACTATTTTTGTTGGAGTGATTGGGAATCTTTATACAACTAATAAAGAAAGAGGAGTTTACAAAACAGTTGATGGTGGTAAATCCTGGAAGAACGTTCTTTTTATTGATGATACGACCGGAGTTATTGACTTAGCAATAAACCCAAAAGAACCAAATATACTTTATGCAGCAGCGTGGTACAGAACCCGTAAAGCCTGGAATATGGTTGAGGCAGGAAATCAATCTGGAATTTACAAAAGTGTAGATGGTGGAGAGTCCTGGGAAAAAATTAATAATGGTTTACCTTCACAAGGGATTGGAAGAATTGGATTATCTATTTTTCCAAACAATTCTGAGATAGTTTATGCTCTTATTGATAACCAAAGCATTAGGCAGGAGAAAAAAGATATTGACCCTAATATTCTTACAAAAGAAAAATTAAGAGTTATTAGCAAAGATGATTTCTTAAAACTGAATGATGAACAAATAAATAGATTTTTGGATGACAATGAATTTCCTGAAAAATATAATGCAAAAAAAATCAAAGAATTAATTTCATCAGATTCCATTACTGTAAAGGCTCTTCTTGATTTCATAAATGATGATAATGAAAAATTATTTTCTACAAATGTAGTTGGCGGGGAGTTATACAGGTCAGATGATGGAGGGAAGAACTGGAAGAACACCCACGAAGGATATATAGATGATTTTTATTATTCATATGGATATTACTTTGGCGGAGTTAAAGTTTCTCCAACAAATGCTGATAAAGTTTATATCTTTGGTGTTCCATTGCTGGTATCTACCGATAAAGGGAGAACATTTAAATCAATAAATGAAGATAATGTTCACGCAGACCATCACGCATTTTGGATAAATGAAAATCGTGAAGGACACTTAATAGACTGCAATGATGGAGGAATAAATATCTCTTATGATGATGGAGCAAATTGGTTTAAGGTAAATCAACCTGCAGTAGGACAACTCTATCATATAACGGTTGATATGGCTTATCCATATAATGTTTATGGTGGACTTCAGGATAATGGGGTTTGGTATGGACCTTCCACATATTCCCCTAATTTTAATTGGCAAGATATTGGCAGTTATCCTTTCAAAAATATTCTTGGGGGAGATGGAATGCAGACTGCAGTTGATACAACAAATAATAATACAGTCTATACAGGATTTCAATTTGGAAATTATTATAGAATTGAAAAAACTTCCAATAAAAGAGCTGACATAAAACCTCTTCACGAACTTGGCAATAAACCTTTTAGATTTAATTGGCAGACTCCTATCATTATTTCCAGATACAACAGCGATATACTCTATATGGGCGCTGAAAAGTTATTCCGTTCAATGGATAAAGGAAATACCTGGTGGCATATTTCAGATGATTTAACAAAAGGTGGAATATTAGGTGACGTTCCCTATGGGACAATTGTGAGCATTCACGAAAGTCCATTAAAGTTTGGTTTACTTTATGTTGGCACTGATGATGGTAATGTTCAACTATCAAAGGATGGCGGAGCAAATTGGAATCTTATTAACAATGACTTGCCTAAAAATCTCTGGGTTTCAAGAGTTCAAGCATCTTCATTTAAAGAAGGAAGAGTTTACTTGTCTTTAAATGGATATAGAAATGATGACAATAAATCATATTTATATACTTCGGAAGATTTTGGCACAACCTGGAATAAAATAGGATTAACGTTGCCTGATGAACCAATAAATGTTGTAAAGGAAGATGTTGTTAATCAAAATATTTTATATGTAGGCACAGATAATGGAGTTTATGTTAGTCTGGATAGAGGAAAAACATTTATGGAAATGTTTAACGGACTTCCATCAGTTCCTGTTCACGACCTTGTAATTCATCCGAGAGAAAATGAACTTGTAGTAGGTACACACGGAAGGTCTATTTACATTGGGGATGTAAGTCATATTCAAAAGCTGGATGATACTATTATAAAGAAAGAAGTTTATTTATTTACAATTAACAATATTGATTACGATGAATATTGGGGAAAGAAAACTTATACGTGGGGTGATTATGAAAAAGGAAACAATCAAATTGTTTACTTCAGCAAAGCAAATAATAGAGCAGTTGTAAAAATTAAAACAGAAGATGGATTGATATTAAAGGAAATTACTGATTCATCTGAAGCAGGATTGAATTATATCAATTATGATTTATCGATTGATGATAAAGCTGAAGTTAAATATGCATCTTATATAAAGGATAAATCTTCCAGGAAAAAGGAAGATAAAAATCATTTTGTGGTTAAGAAAAGTGATGATGGAAAAATTTATTTACCTCCGGGAAAATATTTAGTTGAAGTAACTGTCAATGGACAAAAGGAAGAAAAAGAATTTGAAGTGAAGCAGCGTAAAGCAACAAGGATGTAAAAGAGAGAGTGTCGTTGCGAGAAGTTCTACGACGAAGCAATCTCAAGGCTAATGTTTAAAAGTTAAAAAAGAAAAATGGTATTAAGTAATTGACATGAGATCGCGACGCTCTATTTCATTCCGCTCGCAATGACCAACCGCTATTGAGATTGCTTCGTTGCTCGATGACTCGAGCCTCGCAATGAAACTTTATTCTTTATTATAAAAACTTTCTTATTTCTTCTGCTACTGATTCAGGATTTTCAACAGGAGCCATATGAGCGGCATTGGATATTATTTTGAATTTGCTTTCTTTAATTTTTTCTGCCATCTCTTTCATTTTAATTGGCGTACTTATAGTATCTTCTTCTCCTACTAAAACCAGAACAGGAATTTTTATTCTATTTAAATAAGGTGTTGTATCGGTTCTGTTTTTCATCGCAGTTATGCATCCTTTTACTCCCACAGGATTATGCTGCTCTGCAAATGAAATTGTATTGTTTAACTCGTCTGACTTTTCATTTTTAAAATTATTTGAAAAGCAGCTTGGTACAAATTCTCTCACATATTTTTCAAGTCCTTCATCATCAATCTTTTTAATCGCAGCATCTCTTTTTGCTTTACCTTCATCATTATCAGGTTCAGATTTTGTATCGCACAAAATTAAATTGCTGAATGTTGAATCTGATTTTTCAAATGCTCTTAATGCTATGTAACCTCCCATTGAGTGCCCGCATATTGCAGGTTTATCAAGTTTCATATCCTCAACAATATTTATTAAATCATCTGCAAATAGGTCTATTGAATAATTACCATCTTCAACAGGAGATTCTCCTAATCCTCTTACATCATAAGCAATGCAGTAAAAATTTGACTGTAATAAGTTCATTACTTTAATCCACATTCTATGGTCATAAGGAAAGCCATGAATAAAGATGATTGGTTTTTTATTGTTGGGCTGATGCGCAAAAATTTTAAGTTTTTCCATTATATTCTCATTTTTATAATTTAATTTAAATTAATTAAAAGTTGTTCATTATAGAAGTTGTCACACGTGAGTTATAAAATGATTTTGTTATTTTTCATATTCGCATTTTTCAATAAGGATATTTAATGAAAATAGCTTTTATCTCTTCAGAGGCAGTTCCTTATGCAAAAACTGGAGGACTTGGTGATGTAGCGGGAGTTTTACCTAAAGTACTTGAGCAATTTGGGTGTGAGGTAAAGTTATTCATTCCAAAATATTCTACCATTGATGAAGATAAGTTTAATCTACATTATAATTGGGAAGTCGGTGAAATGCCCATAAGAATAAATGGGATAACCCGTTCAGTACACCTTCATCAGGCTGTTATACCAAATTCAAATGTAGAAGTTAATTTCATTGATTGTCCTCATTATTTTAACAGAGGGTCTATTTATACAACTCACCTGGATGAAGACGAACGATTTATACTTTTTTCGAAAGGTGTAATTGAAACTCTGCAAAGATTAAATTGGGGACCAGATATTATTCACTGTAATGATTGGCAAACCGGATTAATTCCTTTATTGATAAGAGATAATTATAGCTGGGATAAATTTTTTCATAATACGGCAACAATTTTTACAATTCATAACATTGGATATCAGGGTAGATTTCATCGCTCATCGATTTACAAAGCAGAAATTAAGGAAAAATATTATTATCCTGGTGGACCAATTGAATTTGAGAATTCTTTTTCCTTTATGAAATCAGCAATAAGTTTTTCAGATATCATAACTACTGTAAGCAAAACCTATGCACAGGAAATATTGACACCTCAATATGGTTCAGGGTTAGATGGTGCTCTCTTTGAAAGAAGAAAAGATTTATATGGAATATTAAATGGAATTGATTATTCCATTTGGGATCCTGAAACAGATAAATATCTTCCTTATAAATATTCAAAGAATGACCTTACGGGGAAACTTGAAAACAAAAAATTCCTTCTTGAACATTTCAAATTGAAATACGATGAAAAGGTTCCTTTAATTGGAATAATTTCCAGAATGGTTCTGCAAAAAGGATTTGATATTGTTGTTGAAGCAGCTTTGGGTCTAATGGATTTAAAAACTCAATGGGTAATCCTTGGTAATGGTGAAGACAGGTATGAAGACTTCTTTACATTCCTTTGTAAAACATATATGGATAAAGTATCCGTACATATAGGGTTCAATACGGAGCTTTCACATTTAATTGAAGCAGGGGCAGATATGTTTTTAATGCCTTCACTCTATGAACCTTGTGGTTTAAATCAAATGTATAGCCTGAAGTATGGTACAGTCCCTATTGTTAGAAAAACTGGTGGACTTGCAGATACTGTAAAGGATTGGGATGAATTAAAATATCACGGGGATGAATCTGGCAATGGATTTTCATTTAATGATTACTCGGGTTATGCATTGATGACTACTACTCAAAGAGCAGTTAATTATTTTCAGAATAAGGATGTTTGGAACAAGATTCAATTAAATGGAATGAAGCAGGACCATTCCTGGGAGGTAAGTGCGCAGGAATATATTAAAGTGTATGAGAAGGCTAAACTTAAAAGGAGCGTTTAAACTGTAGAGTTGCATCAAGATTAGATGTTCTCCATTTGATTATTTTATTGTAAATAATCAAAAATTAAAAAGGAGACAGATGAAAAAAACACTACTTATCTTGATGATCTTCATTTCGTCAAGCTTAATATATTCGCAAATAACTTTAACTAAAACTGATGTTACAAATGCATATGATGTGGGTTCGGTTTTGGCTATGAGATCAGATACTGTAATTAATCAAGTGAATATTGGTCAGTTAGGTTCAACAAGTTGGGATTTTTCAAATTTAATAGCTCATTCAACTTTTTACGATACAAGTGTTGCCCTTAATGCTACACCTTATGCAAATCTTTTCCCGAGCTCTAACATTGCCTTACATGCCGGCATATTAAAAGATACCATACCTGCAAACGTATACCAGTATATAACTTTAAATGACACCATTTTTGCTTTAAATGGAATTGTAACTGCTACTTCGCTGCTTGGAAGCAGTTTTGTTGTAAAGACAACTAATTCTCCAGGTCAAGTAACTATTCAAATGCCTTTAACTTTTGGAGGTAATTGGAGTCAGAATTATACAACAACTTACGTTACTGAAATAAACGGAATTCCATTTTCAACTTCTTCAGTAGCCAATACATCTGATTATCAGGTTGATGCTTATGGTTCATTGACATTGCCGGGTGGACAAACATTCCAGGCTTTACGTTTAAAACAGGATGAAAAAAGTTACGATAACTCAAGTAATTCTTATGATAGAACAATAAGTTATTTAATTCTTACTAAAGAAGGATTCTATGTTTCATTTACTGCAGCGGATACTTTACAGCCAAACAACGGGAGTATATTAACTACCGGAGTTACCTGGGCTGGTCCAAACGTAGTTGGTGTTACCAGAGATGATAATAAATTAAATAATTATTCATTCAAGTTAAGTCAGAATTATCCCAATCCATTTAATCCATCAACAGTAATTAACTTTGAGATAGATAAAGAATCTTATGTTGAATTAAAAGTTTTCAACGTAATTGGAAAAGAAACTGCATCTTTAGTGCAGGAAAGATTAGCTCCGGGAAATTACAACATTAATTTTGATGCTAATAATTTAACTGCCGGAATTTACTTTGCAAGATTAACCGCAAATGGAATTACTCAAACGATAAAGATGACCTTATTGAAGTAATATTTAAGGGACAGGCATTCAACCTGTCCTTTTTTTTATGCCTAATGCAAATCTTTTTAATTTATTCTTATTTCTGTATTTTTCACGTCTAATAAATAATAAAAGAAAAATGTCAAAAGTAACTCACGTAATAAAGAGAACGGGAGCTGTTGTCCCTTTTAATAAAAACAGAATAACTAATGCAATATACCGTGCTGCTGTTGCAGTTGGAGGAAGAGATAAAGACAAAGCAGAAATGCTTGCAGAGCAGGTTGTAGAATTGCTTGAAGAAAAATGTCCTGAAGGATGCACTCCAAGTATTGAAGAAATACAAGATTTAGTTGAATTTGTTTTAATTAAAAATGGACACGACCAGGTTTCAAAAGAATATATTCTATATAGAAATGAAAGAAACAGAAAACGTGAGTCAGAAAATAAATATGCTTCCATTCCAAATGAAAATATTCCCTGGGCAAAGATTTGGAGAGTTTTAGACTGGGCAGTTTCTCATAATCTTCATACAACTGAAGCTTACAATGATAGAGTTAGAAAAGGAGAATTCCCTCAGATAGTTCATGAATCAGAAAGCAGGTATGAAGGAGACATAAATGTAGCTGCAAATCTTATACTTGAAAGAGCAAAAGATTTGAAAATGGTTTTTATTTCAGGACCATCATCTTCAGGGAAAACTACCACTACAATAAAAGTTGAACAGAGATTAAATAAATCAGGACTAAAATTTAAAGCTTTAAATGTTGACCATTATTTCTTTGATTTAGAATTGCATCCAAAGGATGAATTCGGTGATTATGATTTTGAAACTCCGCAAGCTTTAGACCTTGAACTTATTAACCAACATTTGATTGCTCTTAGTGAAGGGAAAGAAATTAAAATTCCTTTTTATGATTTTAAAGAAGGGAAAAGATATGACAATAGGACCCCATTTAAATTAGAAGAGAATGAAATTCTTTTGATAGACAGTTTACACGGGTTATATCCTTCAATGTCAAAAGATATTGATATGGAGAAGAAGTTTAAATTATATCTCGAACCATTGCTGCAAATGAAGACCAGTAAAGGACAATATGTAAGATGGACTGATTTAAGATTAATGAGAAGAATGCTGAGAGACTCAGTGCATCGTGCTTATAATCCAACTCAGACATTAGAGCACTGGCATTATGTAAGAGGTAGTGAATTAAGAAATATTATACCATACGTAAATAGCACAGATTATATAATCAGCAGCGGAATGCCTTATGAATTGTCCATCTATAAAGCAAGATTATTAAAGAACTTTATTGAATGGGAAAAGAATTACAAGAATAACCCGCTTAAAGCTGATGCATATACAAGAGCAGCAAGAGTGCTTGAAGTTATGAGTGAAATCGAATCTGTTGAAGATGAAACTGCAGTACCAAAGGATTCTGTTCTTCGAGAATTTATAGGTGGAAGTATATTGAAGTATTAATTATTATGTGTCATTGCGATTAGTGAGTCAGCCCCCATAGGGGTCCCTTTGGGAGAGTGAAGAAGCAATCTCAAACTTATTGCTTTATCCAAACCTAAAATAAATGAAGTAATATTTGGGTTGAGATTGCTTCGTCACTACGTTCCTCGCAATGACACGGATTTTATTTGACTTTCTTACATTTTAATATTTTTATGAAATACACTATTTATATCGCTTTATTATCAATTAGCATTTATGCTCAAAATTTTGATAAAAAGTTTTTAACAAAATTCGAAACTTCAAATTATTTTGAAACTGCCCGCTATGATGAATCCATTCAATATTTTAAAAATCTTGCTGAAGCTTCTCCTTATGCAAAATTAATTTCTTTTGGTAAATCCCCCCAAGGAAGAGATATGTGGGTGCTTGTGGTTTCAAAAGACCAGGCTTTTACTCCTGATGATGCAAGAAAAACCGGCAAGCCTGTTATGATGATTAATAATGGAATCCATTCTGGTGAAATTGAAGGTAAAGATGCTTCGATGATTCTTCTAAGAGAAATTTTAATAACTAAAGAAAAAGAAAAATATCTTGACAATGCAATCCTTCTTGTTATTCCAATTTTTAGTGTAGATGCACACGAAAGGTTTAGAGCATATAATAGAATAAATCAAAATGGTCCCACTGAAATGGGATGGAGAGTTACATCTCAAAATTTTAATCTTAACAGAGATTGGATGAAGGCTGATGCTCTTGAAATGAGAAACATGCTAAGACTTTATAATGAATGGCTTCCTGAATTTTTTATTGATGACCATACTACTGATGGAGCTGATTATCAATATACTGTTACTTATGGAGTAGAAAAATACACGAATTTGGAAGTAGGACTTAGAAATCTTGTTAAACAAAAATTTATTCCTTTCTGGGAAAATAAAGTTGTTGAGCAAGGATTTCTGGTTGCTCCTTATGTTTATCTAAAAAATGATTCACTTGAACAAGGTATTAGCGAATGGGCAAGCGGTCCAAGATTATCTACCGGTTATATGGCTTTGCAAAATAGAATATCTTTGCTGATCGAAACTCACATGATAAAACCTTATAAAGATAGAGTATTCGGAACCAAAGCAGGTATTGAGGCAGCAATTCAATTTGTAAACAATAATGCAGATGAATTAGTAAAGTTGAGCAGACAGGCAGATGTAAATTCTATTAAAGAATATACTTCAGGAAAATATCTTCCAATTGCTTTTATTAATGATGGAAAAACTAAAAACATTTTTAATTGGAAGGGGATTAAGTTTAAAAAGGAATTTAGCGAAATATCCGGAAGAGAAAAGATTGTTTATACCGGAGAAAAGTTTGAACAGGAAATTCCATATTACAATGAAGTGATGATTACAGATTCTGTTCTTCCAGCTAAAGGATATTTAATCCCTGAACAGTTTAAAGAGATTGTAGATATTATTAAGCTCCATGGTATAAATGTGGAGCAGTTAAAAGAGGATAAAGAGTTTAATGTTCAGAAAATTAAATTTTTTAATCCTAAGTTTTCACAATTTTCAAATGAAAGTAGACAAAGAATTGATTTTGGTTATGCAACAGAATCAATTAAGTATAATGCTCCTGCGGGTACTTATTATGTTGCGGTTAATCAAAGAACAATAAGAGTTATAGTTAATCTTCTTGAGCCTAAAGCTTCTGATTCTTTTGTTAAGTGGGGATTCTTCAATAATTTCTTTGAACAGAAAGAGTACTTTGAAGATTATGTAATGGAAAAAGAAGCGTTAAAAATGATTGAGAAAAATCCGGAACTTAAGGTAGAATTTGAAAAGAAATTAAATGAAGATGAAGCGTTTAGAAAAAATCCTTATGCAAGATTAAACTTCTTTTACGAACGTAGTCCTTATTATGATGAACAGTATATGGTTTATCCGATAATGAAGGTGGAATAACTTTTACTGTCATCACGAGGAGTCCATAGGACAACGTGGTGATCTCTGGATTTTATTATTTCATTATTTGTTACTAATCAATTGGCGTGAGATTGCTTCGTTCCTCGCAATGACACCTTGGCTTTTCGCTGTCAAACGAAAGTTTAATTTCCCTTTTTATTCTCCAATGATTTCAGCTCGTTTATTTTATCATCGAGCTCTTTCATCTTCAAATTAATTTCTTTTATTCGCTGGTCTAAAACATCTTCATATTCAGCAGTATTCCAATAACCCCGTTTTTCAAAATAGCTTTTGAATAACCAGTTATGCTTTAATGCTTCCATATTTTCAGATAATTTAGAAGCTGCTATACGTGCATCATAACTTGTCTTTTCAATATTTCCCATTGTATTTGAAAGAAGAGTATCAAATCTGCTTCCATTAACCAATAGTGCACCAAGCACTCCTTTACCCCCCTTCATTTCAATAAGTACTGTATCAATTCTCATTACAACATTATCAATATTGGTAACAACTTGATTAACTCCCTGTCCTAAATCATCAAATAGTTTAGTTACTTTATCAATTTCAACTGCAACATTCTGAAGACTACTATCCGCCGTTTGTGTTAAGCTTGTGGCATAGTTATAAAGTTTTTCATCATTTAATAACAATCCAAGAGTACCTTCTCCTTTATTTACTCTATCCGTAATTTCAGAAAGATTTTTTGTCATTTCTTTTGTATAGTTTAGTATTCCCTGCGTTTCATTTAAAATTTGAGAGAATCCCATTGGAGTAACTGTCTGTATATATCCATTATCCTTAACTTGTGCAGCATCAGCGCTCCCCATTAAAATTATTAAAACTTTGCTGCCAACCAGACCTTCTGTTTCAATGGTGGCTTTGGAATCCACTTTAACAAATTTTCTAACCTCTTCTTTAAGATTCAAGGTGACTTCAATACGGCCTGAGGTATCATTTACCATTTCAATATTGCTGACTGTTCCTACATCAATACCATTCATACGTACAGTTGCACCTGCCTTTAATCCTTGAATATCTTTAAACAATGCCTTTACTTTAAAGGTGGAACTGAACATGGCATCTTTATCGCCGATTAAAAAAATTGCTACAGTAAAAATCGCTGCACCAAGGAAGATAAAAATACCAAGTTTTACACCAGAAAATTTCTTTTCCATCTATTTCTCCATTTGGTCTTCAACAACCTCACTGCTGAAGAAGTTTTTTAGAAATTTATCATCTTTAGATTTCAATTCATCAAGACTACCTTCAAAAATAAGCTTACTATCTTTTAAAACAGTTGCTCTATCTGCAACAATTGTTGCACAAACAAGGTCGTGTGTTACAATAATGGATGATATTTTCAAAGTATGTTGAAGCTGATTCATCAACGTACTAATTTCTTTTGTAGTAATAGGATCAAGCCCGGTAGTAGGCTCATCATATAAAATTAATTTTGGTTCCGTAATAATTGTTCTGGCTAAGCCAATTCTTTTTTTCATACCGCCTGAAAGCTCTGAAGGCATTTTATCAATTGCATCTTCAAGAGAAACCTGTTCAAGAACCTTTTTAACCTTGGCTTCTCTTTCTGAATCAGAAAAATTAAAATTTCTTATTAAAGGAAACTCCAGATTTTCCCGAACAGACATTGAATCATATAAGGCAGCACTCTGAAATAAAAAACCTATTTTCTTTCTGGCTTCATTTAATTCATTAATAGGTAAACCAAGCAGACTTTTGCCTTCAAAATAAATTTCACCTTCATCGGGTTCTAACAAACCAACAATACATTTTAATAAAACACTTTTACCTGTTCCACTTTGCCCAAACAAAACAAGATTTTCACCATCATTAACTGATAATGAAACTTTATCAAGCACGGACATATCGCCAAAGGATTTGCTTAAATTTTTTATTTCTATTAAGGGGACCATAGTGTTATTGTTACTTTAACTAAAATCATATCTACTAACAATATAAGTAAAGAAGCTAATACAACGGAACTTGTTGAAGCATATCCCACACCTACTGTACCATTCTCAGCATTGTAACCTTTGTATGAACCAACAGCTCCAACAATAAATCCAAAAACAAAAGTTTTCGCTATGCCGGGAATAATATCATAAAACTCAAGTGTTCTTACCACTTCATTAGTGTATAGAGTAATATTCATTCCGGAAGAAAGATATACTGCTAAATAACCGCCAACTAAAGCAAGAAAATCTACATAAATTGTAAGAATTGGCAGAATCATCGTGCAGGCTAAAATTCTTGTAACTACAAGGTATTTATAAGGATTAACAGCAGAAACTTCCATTGCATCTATCTGTTCTGTAACACGCATTGAGCCAAGTTCAGCACCAATACCAGAGCTTACCCTTCCTGCAAAAATTAATGCAGTAAGTACCGGACCAAGTTCACGAACAACTGAAAGGGATACCATAGTAGGGAGAAATGATTCAGCACCAAATTTTACGAGGATAGGCTGGCTTTGCATAGTAAGTACAAGTCCTATGATAAAACCAAGAATAGAAACAATAGGCAAGGTTTTAATGCCCAATTCAATCATATGCTTTTTAACTTCACCAAATTCATATGGTGGAACCAGAACACCCTTAAAAAATCTAAGGGAAAAAACAGAAAGCCCGGAAATTGTCTCAAAGAAAAGAGTAAGCTTGGCTTTATTTATTTTGATAATTTTCTTCTTCACGTGTACTTTTGTTTATAACAAGTATAAGATATTAAAAAGAATCGTTAAAGAACAACTTAAATATAATAAGGATTGAGGTGAAGTTAAATTTGTCAACTCGGATTTGAAGGATTGAAAGGATGGCAGGAATAAAGGTTTTTGAATCTTGATTAAAAAGATTTCAAAAGATTAACATGATTTTTGAAAAACCATCAAAAGTGATAAAAGGTTCTTAAGTGTTTTTAATCTAAGAACTTCTCTGTAGTTAAAACTAAATTTCAAATCAGCTTCAAGTGTTCTTAAAAAATATTACTAAGGAGCCTTGATGAAAAGATTTTTCATTTTATTCTTGTTGTTACTAACTTCAATTATATATTCTCAACCAGGAATACAAAATGCTAGTCGTGAGATATATTTCTTAGATGCTAAAACTGGTTGGCTGCAAACATATATTATTAATTACGGTTCAGTTACAATTAAAACAAAAGATGCAGGTGAAACTTGGGAATTACAAAAAGTTGATTCCTTTTATACATTTCATAAAGTATTTTATAATGATAGTGTAGGTTTTGCATGGGCTTCTTCAAGATATTTCCCTCAAACTACGCGTTATCTTGGTAAAACAACAAATAGAGGAGAAACCTGGGAGTCCAACCCTTTTGGCAATAATAAAATTGAAAGTTTTTATTTTTTTAAAGATGGCATTACTGGATTTGGAATTCAGTACTTACCTGACACTTTGGGAAGATACAATAAAATATATTTTAGCAAAACTATTGATGGAGGTAAAAACTGGACTACATTACACTACTTTGGACACGACGAAGATGATGATTATACATATGTAATAAGTTGGGTAGTAGATTCAATGAATATTCTTATTACTGATAGATACTATGCACCTATGAATTTTCGTTATTCTTTAAGAGAATCCTATGATGGAGGAATTAATTGGAGAACAGTTCGTGCTATGTCAGGAGATGAAGGAGGAGTTTCAGGTTTAACATTCTCAGATTCTAAAACGGGATACTTTAAATTTTGGGTAGATTTTTATGGCACTTATATTGAAAAATATTATAAAACAATAGATTGTGGAAATACCTGGGATGAAGATTCAATTCATAATGCGCAAGGTACTTTTTTTATAAATCCAGATTTAGGATATAAAGCTTTTGATTTTGGACTGTATAAGACTACTGATAAAGGAGTAACCTGGGATTCTGTTTGTCAGTTCCGGGATACTACCTATCCATTTTTCGGATTTCAAGATTTTACATTTGTAGATGAATATAATGGTTTCAGTGTTAAAACATTCACCTTAGGAGAATCATGGGAAAATCGATTTTGTAAAACTACAGATGGTGGTTATACCTGGGAGTGTAAACCAATTGCTTTTGATACTTCAGCTTTAGTGGTTACTTACCAGAATGAAAACCACATTCCAAACAAATATTCCTTAGAACAAAATTATCCTAATCCATTTAATCCAAGTACAATAATAAATTATTCTGTTGCGAATTCTGGAATAGTAAAATTAGTTGTATATGATATAATAGGTAGAGAGGTTGCAACTCTTGTTAATGAATATCAATCTTCGGGTGCGCATAACATAGAGTTTAATGCAGCTAACTTAAATAGTGGTGTGTATTTTTATGTTTTAAGAACAAACGAATTTTATCAAACTAAGAAGATGGTGTTGATAAAGTAACTCCGGGACAAGCTATCGTAGAAAGAAAAAAGATGGTTCATCGAGTGATTTTTGAGGGGAGTTACAGGGTAACGTAATTATAGAGAATCAAAATTATTTAAAACATAATCTTAATTTCCATTAACTCCCTCAAAAATTGTATCGAGATGTCTCGCTCTCTCCATTATCACTCCGGACTTCTCCCAAAGGGACCACTTTGTGGTCGATACATCCCTCACTCCGTTGAGGACACTCGAAGACCCCTTAGGATTAATACTCTCCCAAAATATCGTTCCTAATTAACAACAATATGGCTGATTGTGGGACGATGAGGTATTTTATTTTTTCAAATTCTATTTCGTATGCTTCTTTTCTTAAAAAGATTGCAAGGTCTCCTTCTTTTGCCTGTAGACCAATATATTTTACCTGCTCTTTGTTTTCTTTCCATGGTTCGTCTTCTATGTTCGAAGCAATAGGATAGCCGGGACCTGTCTTTATTATGTATCCGCTTTGAACCTTATCTTTTTCAGCAACTCCCGGAGGAAGGTATAAACCGCTTGCAGTTTTTTGCGAATCTTCCTGAGGTTTTATTAAAACTCTGTCGCCAACAACTATGAATTTTTTAAGGTTATTATATGTAATATCCATTTTCCTAAAAATCTCTAATATGATGTGTAAATATAAAAACTTTTCTTTTTTAAAAACCTTCGAAAATTAAATAAGTTTCCATCTTTTTGTACAATCCGACATCTTTTAAAAAATGAGCTTCCTAGTAATAATTAGGATGATTTAATTTTTTTATGAATATACGTTTGCTTCTGTTAATTAAATGTTAAAGGTAAAAATAATGGAAGCTAAACGCATCTTAAAAAAAGTAGAAGTGAATTTTATTTCACTGGTTAAAAAAGGGGCTAATAATAAAACTGTTATTTATAAGAACAATCCGGCTGAGGAAAATTATAATAAAAATTTCTCAGTGAAAAAAGTGGATGATGAAAAAAATATCATTTACGGGATTGTTTATTCTCCTGATGAAGTTGATTTGCAGGGGGATACTGCTTCAGCAGAAGTTATAAATGAAATGGCTTATCAATTTATGAAAAGCTCACGCACAAGAAACATAGACCATCAGCATAATGAAAATCCTGTTGATGCTTACATCGCTGAATCCTGGCTGATTAAAAAAGGTGACCCTGTTTTTCCAAATGAAAAAGAAGGAAGCTGGGCAGTTGCAATAAAAATTGACGATAAAGATTTGTGGCAGCTTGTTAAGTCAGGTGAGATTTCGGGCTTAAGCATTGGAGGATTTGCTGATATCGAAGAAGCGCCAAAAAAATCTTTTGTTCAAAAAATTTCCGGGTGGGTGAATAATAAAAACATTAATAAAGAGGAAAATAAAAAGTCAGAACACTTCAATTTGATTGAAGAGCATATCAAAGAGCAGGAAGCTGCAATGGAAAAAATAAATGCTTTGAATATGACAATTATTAAAAGACTTGAAGTACTTGAAAATCATAGCTGCGGAAGCAAGCAAATACTTAAAGATAACATATCAACTAACTCAATTTGGTTATAAAAAAGAAAGAAGAAAAAAATGAATAATACAACCTTAATGACTCTATTAGAAAAATCCGGAATAACAACTTCCAATACAGGTGGATTGTTAAATGCAGAACAAGCAGATAAGTTTATCCAAACTACTGTTAACCAGTCTGCATTGTTAAAAGATTTCAGGATTGAAAATAATATTGGTACTCAACGTGAACTTGAAACTATTGGTACCGGAAACAGATTGCTTCACGCACCTGCTGAAGATACTGTTCCTGCTGATAATTTAATAAGAGGAGTAACTACTGCAAAGAGAACATTAATTCCTGTTGAAGTAATGCTCCCTTACAATATTTCTTTAAAATATCTTGAAGAAAATATTGAAAAGAGCGATGCAGAAAATACAATCAATAATTTATTTGCTAAACAATTCTCGAATGATTTGCTTGACCTTTCATTAAATGGAAGTGTTTTAACGAATGTAGTTCACCCGGATTATAATTTCTTGAAAATTACTGATTCCTATTTTGCTCACCTGGATGCTGATCCAAACAGACTTTACTTTGAAAGAGAAGGTTCAGCTGACTGGAAGGGTGTTGTATTTCCTCAATTAGTTAAGATGATGCCATCCAAACATAAAGCAGATGTAAGTAATCTTGTTCTCTTAACTTCATTTGATGTTGAAGAGGAATATAGAATGCAGCTTTCAGATAGAGTAACTGCTCTTGGTGATGCTTACTTAACAGAAGGAAGGCGAGCTCAATACAAAGGCATTACTGTTCAGCCTGTTCCTTTTATGGAGTATGGAAGAGTAATGTTAACAAGCAAGAAAAATCTTGCTTTAGGTTTTGGAAGAGACATAACAGTCTATAAGATGTTAAATCCACGTGCAAGAAGAGTTGAATATACAATTACCGCAAAGATTGACTTCAACTATGTATTAACTGATTTAATCACTTATTGCATTTAATGTTATGGCATTTACAACTCCACAGAAAATAAGACTTGAGGGAAATCTCCCTCAAGATATTTTAGATGAGGAAATAAATCCTCAAATAGATAAGGCAGAAGTTGAAATTAGAAGGTTGATATCCGGTACCCAGTACGAAGAAATAAGCAGATATTTAACGTCTCCCAATGCAGATGATATTCAAAAGTATGAGGACATTGTTATTGCTGAAACTTCATTTGCATTAGCATACTTACTTATTGCAACTAACATTCATACAATGGGTGAAGGAATTTATAGAGTAAAAGGCTGGGATGCTACAAGACTTGAAATGTTCAGCTTTAAAGAATTACTAATTGTTACAGATGGATTAAGAAAAACAGCATATAAGATTTTAAAACCTTATATAATAAATGATACCGATGAAGACGGATATTCAACATTTGATAAAATAAGCTTAACTGCACTTTAAAATAAAAGAAGGAAAGCTCCGAAAAAGCTTTCCTTCTAACAAAAGGAGTATAAAAATGAAAATTATTATAAAAGATATTAGAATTCATTTCATTTTTACACCTCCAAGATATTCAATAATAAAATATATGTTGATGCTTTAAAATACTTGTGAACTAAGTACAAGCATCATAGCTATATAAAATGAGGGCGAAAATGAAGTTAATAAGAAAATATTTGGATGAAAATCAATTTATTAAACGAAAATACAAGAAAACATTAATAGTGCTTCATCATACAGTTTCATCAAATTTTAATTCAGTTTATTATGCCTGGCAGCAGTCAAAAGAAAGAATTGGAACTGCATATGTGATAAATAAAAAAGGAGTAGTTTACGAACTTTTTCCACCAGAGTATTGGGCATATCATCTTGGTGGGAAATCAAGAAAAGAAGATAATATGAAATCAATTGGAATTGAACTGGTTAATGAAGGTCCATTAGAAAAAAATAAAGATGAATACTATTGGTTCAATGGTCAATTAGAATATGAAGGAGAAGTTAGTGAAACTTCTGAGTGGAAAGGACATAAATATTGGGCAAAATACACAGATGAACAATATGAGTCTTTAGCTGAGCTGATAAAAGTACTCTGCAGCAAGTTTAATATTCCGGATGTTGTGCAGGCTTCACATAATTACAATTTTGATTTATTGGAAAATTTTAAGGGAATAATTTCTCATTGTAATGTAAGGGAAGATAAAACAGATATTTCCAAAGCTTTCAACTTTAATAAGCTTATGAATTATCTATGTAGAAAATCAAGAACCAGGAGCGATTTAATATGATAGGAAATAGAAATCTTATCGCTTTTGTTTTTCTGTTAATCTCTTATGCATTTATCATTTTCTTTATTTCAATTTTTCTAATAATTAAGAAGGAATTTAATATTGAAATAGTTAATGTATTTATTCCATTAGGTACCGGATTAGCAGCAATAGGAGCGTTATTCTTTACCGGCAATGCAGTTGAACATTTTGCTAACAGAAAGGGAAAGTAGAAATGATAAAGTATATAGTAATTTCTTTTGCCATTGGAATATTAGCTGGAATGCTCATTATGAATTCATTTGAGAAAAAAGAAAAAATATTAAGAAGTGAAATCATTATGCCAGCAGAAACAACTTACAAAAAAATAGTAATTTATGGAAAAGGGAAAGGTGAAATAAAGAAGGATACCATTTTTATAAATAATAATATTGCAGAAAAAGTTGATTTTGATTCTACAAATAATTTTAAAGCGGAGTTATCTTACAATATAAAGGATAACATATGGAGCAATAAATACAGCTTTGATGAAAGAAGAATAAACACAACAAAAATAATTTCTGATGTAAAAACTGCTGATAATAAAATGATAAAATACTTCGCTGAATTGGGGGGAGGAATAAATTTCTTTGTGCCTGAAAGAAAGTATGAATACACCTTTGGTGCAGGAGTGGAGGCATCAATTAGCAAAATGGTTTTTTCTGTAACTGGAAGTACTGTAATAAATAATTTTGAAAATAAAATTTTAATATATCCTCAATTTAGAGGTAAAGTAAGATTGGAGTTCTAAATGTTAAAGAAAATTCACATAATACTTGTAATTGCTGTTTTGATTGGAGGTTTTTTATCCCAGGTAATTTATGGCTTTGTCTGGAAGAGTAAGACAGATGATGAAATATCTTTATTAAAGGAAAAGATAAGAAGGATTGAGATGATGAATTCTCAAGACCACGAAAGTATTATTGAAATAAAATTGAATTTGAAGAATTTTATTATAAGTCAGGGATTGAAGTATGTGGAATCGTAAAAGGACTGTTATTGCGAGAATGACAACACTTGTTGGGGGTAAGAAGCAATCTCATATTTCCCACGATTAAAATCGTGGGCTAAGCCTAAAAAAAAATTAAGCCCAAAGAAGGACTCCTCCAATGACAAATTAGTTCTAACCTCACTATGTCAGAGATAGCCACGGACATCATAAAGCCCACCGCTTAAGGCGGATGATGTCTCTCGCTATGACAGGAGGTGAGGGTTCGCTTCTTCTATTTTGCACTTCCTTTTTGGGCAATTATTTGATAACATACTTTAAATGACTTTTGTTTAATTTAAATGTTTTAAATATTTATTTTTTGGCTTGCCAATATCTTTATTTTTTATTTTTTAGAGGAACATGGAAATAATACAACAAGTAGTAAACTTTTTTGGATATCTTCTTGATCTTTTTCTGCATTTGGACGTCCATCTTGCTGAAATAATCTCTAAATATGGTACTTTAACCTATGTTATTCTATTTACCGTGATTTTTGCTGAAACAGGCTTTGTAGTTACTCCCTTTCTACCTGGGGATTCTTTATTGTTCGCAGCAGGAACATTTGCCCATATCGGTCAATTAAATGTACATCTGGTTTTTCTTTTATTAGCTTTTGCAGCAATTATTGGTGATACTGTAAATTACTGGATAGGACATTATTTCGGACTAAAGTTATTCGATAAAATAAAATTCCTGAAAAAAGAGCATTTGGATAAAACTCATCAGTTTTATGAAAAATATGGTGGCAAAACTATTATTATTGCAAGGTTTGTTCCTATTGTAAGGACTTTTGCTCCCTTTGTTGCAGGAATTGGAAGTATGACTTATGGAAAGTTTATTCTATATAATATAATAGGGGGAATTGCGTGGGTTGCGATTTTTGTTTATGGAGGATTTTATTTTGCTGATTTATCAATTGTTAAAAATAATTTTTCGATAGTAGTTCTTGCTATCATTTTTATTTCAATTTTACCTGGTGTAATTGAATACATCAGACATAGAAGATTAAAATTAAAGAAAGGTGAAAACTGATATGACTTATGAATCTTTTTTGGAATTAATTCTTAAAGGCGGAACCACAATTTTCGTTCTTATTTTCTGCTCTATTTGGGCATTGAAAGTGATTATTGAAAAATATGTTTCTTATAGAGGGATTAAAGAGGATTACATAGAAGGTTTTACTAATGCAGTTAAGCTTAGTTTATCAAATAGAAATCATAGAGAAGCTGTTAGTCATTTGGACAAAGCAGAACATAAATGGTTCATCTTTAGAGTCAACAACCCTTTAGCTAATGTTTTTAAACATATGATTGAAAAAGAACATTATACTAAAGAAGAGCTTATGGAAACATCTTTTACAAAGCTTGATAAAGAAATTTCAAAAATGGAAAAAGGTCTTGGAGTTTTAGCAACTTTAGGAAGTATCTCTCCTTTTATCGGATTATTCGGAACTGTTATTGGTATTATCAAAGCATTTAGTGCTTTCTCAATGGGAAATACACAAAGCTATTCAGGTGTAATAAGTGGTATTGCTGAAGCATTGATTGCTACAGCAGCAGGTTTGTTTGTAGCTGTTCCATCTGTATTGTTCTATAATTACTTTACTAAAAAATTAAGATTAAGTATGCCGATGTTTGATGAAGCAATCAACGATGTTGCACGCATTCTTAAAAGAGATTAAGGATTAAAGAATGAGAAGACGTTATAAATTAGACGAAAAGGAATTTTCGGAAATAAATATTACCCCTTTTACTGACGTTATTCTGGTATTGCTGATAATTTTTATGATCACAAGTCCTTTCTTAATTTCAGGATCATTTAATGTAAAGCTTCCTGAATCAACAACGGCAGAAAGTGAAGTAAAACAGGAATCAGAAGTTTATTTGAATGCAAACAATGAAGTTTATGTTAATAATCAGAAAGTTGCTTTAGAAGAACTTCCTGTTTATATGCAGATTGAATTTTCAAAGCAACAGACAAAAGATGTGGTTGTAAAAGCAGACAAGATGGTTACTCATGGTGAGTTCATCAAATTGCTTGATGCCCTTAAAAAATCAGGTGCCGGCAAATTATTGATTGCTACTACCAAAGTAAAAGATGAAACGAAAAAGTGATTAAGAAAAGAGTTTATGAAATTTTTTAAGATAAAAAATAATTTATCTTTACTAATATCTATTGCAATACATCTGGTAATTCTTACAGTTTTTTATAGTACAGGTTATAAAGTCATTCATAATGAAAATGAGTTAACAGAACTTAATTTTATGGATGGCGGAGGGGGTGGCGGCGGTCAGGATAATGAGGCTGTTGAACAGGAACCTGTAATTAAAGAGCCGATTAAAGAGGATGTAATATCTGAAAAACCGGTTAAGAAAAAAGTCGAAAAGAAAAAAACTGAAGTAGCTGCAAAACAGGAATTTAAGAATCCAACCGGTACTGGCAAGGGACCCGGTTCCGGAGGCGGTACAGGTGGAGGCACCGGTACGGGCTCAGGAACTGGAGTTGGTCCAGGAACAGGTTCAGGTACATCTATAAATATTCCTGTTCCTCCTAAAGTTGAAAAGAAAATTTTAACTAAAGGTGATTTTCTTGCAGCATCTGATATTATGCCTTCTCCCCTTGGTGGTATTGAAGGAATAAATAGTAAGGTGATTGTACCTTCTGATGCACAGGGAATATCAGGTACAGTATATGTTCGGGCTTTTGTTGATGAATTGGGACGAGTGCTGATAGTTAGTATTGATAAAGGTCTTGGTCATGGATTAGACCAGGCTGCAGCTAATGCGGTTAAGAGAACAAAATTTTCTCCGGGAAAAAATGCAGGGAAGCCTGTAAAGGTTCAAGTACAAATACCTGTGAGGATATAAAGAATCAATAATGAGAGCGGGTTATTCCCAAAGGCACTGCCTTTATTAAAAAAAGAATGACACAAAAGGCGAAAGGTCTTCGAGTGTTTTCTGAGCCCAGCGAAGAAAATGTACCGAGAAGCCCGAAGTTAAACACTCTAACATCACTATGTCAGAGATCCCTACGGTCGTCCTGAAGTCACCGCTCAAGGCGGAGGACTTCCCTCTGGATGGCAGTACGAGGCGCGGTCATCCGCTGACCCGCTCATCGCAAGGACATAACATATTTTAAAACTCCGCTATAATTCCAATTGATGGTAATATTCCGATTGAAGAAGTTTGTTCTATTGCTCTTGTTTTTTTATCCCATCTTACAAAGTTTACATTTTTTCTATTATAAATATTTTGAATATCTACGTATGCAATTAAATTCCAATTTGCAAAACTCCATCTTCTATCAACTCGCACATCAAGGCTATGATTAGGCACTGTTCTCTGTGTATTATAGTTCTGCACCAACTGTGAACCATCATTTTCAAAAGGTGTATATGGTTTGCCGGTTGAAAATCTGAACTTCATACTTGCTTCCCATTTTTCATTGAAGATATATCCTGTAGTTAAATTTAAAATCCATTTCTGGTCGTAACTTCCAGGTCTTCTTATCCCATCTAATGCAGTAAAAAATGATTCACTATATGTAATACTTGCAAGTCCGTACATTGGCATTTGAGAAGATTTTTTCTGAAGCATCAATTCTGCTCCTTTGACATTTCCTTTTCCTAAGCTTACAAGTGGTTCGAGTCCGAATGAAGAGAAATTATCATCACTTCCCGCAAATCCTGCTCCTGTATTTGCAAGTACAAGATATGGTCGCAATAAACTCGCTGGATAATTATGGTAATCTTTGTAAAAAGCCTCAACTCTTAATAACAAATCTTCCTGCAAACGATGTTCTATTCCGGCTATATACTGATAAGTTTTTAAGAACTCTAAATTTTTATTGTCAGGAACTGCAATCAGCCAAATGTATGAAGGACTTTGATGATATATTCCCCAGCTAAAATTTAATGACGTTAAATTGTTAAAGATATATGATAAGGAAAATCTCGGTGATACAACCAAATTATTTTCAATGGCATTGAAGTATTCGAAACGCACTCCGGGATTTATTCTTATGTGATTGAAATATGTTCCTGTATATTGAATATAACCGCTACCCTTAAAAAATCTATCTTCAGCATTTAGCTCAGTTATATTTAAAGTATCTCCGAATGTTGTTTGAAAAAATGGAATTTTTACATTAGTGTTGAATTTTATTAATCTTGCAGTTCCGCCAATGTTTATATCTGAACCTTTGGCTATTGAATATGTTAAATCGACGCGAAGATTATTTTCACCTTCTTTTGATATATTTAAGAAGATAGGGTTTTGTAATGAATCCCTTTGAGCAGTATTATAATCAACATAATTTCTACCGAGATTAATATTCAACAATCCATTATCAAAAAGATGTCTGAAATTTAATCCTGTTTCATATTGAGTTTGATCGCTTCCAAGCACACGTGAGTTATCATAACGTTTTTCAGGAGTATCATTGAAATATTTTACATTATCAAAAGCTGAAACAAATAAATATGACAATGAATTATGATTATCAAATTTATGATTTACCTTAAGCAAACCATCCCAATATTCAGGAACAAAACCAAATCCGGCAGCCTTGAAAATAAAATCCAAATAACTTCTTCTTGCTGATAAAAGAAAATTAGTGCTGTTTCCCAAAGGACCTTCTGCATTTAAGCCAAATTGAGTTGCAGAAACAATTGCTTTTCCGCCAAGTCTATCCTGTCTACCTTCACGCAAATCAATTCTTAACACTGAAGATAATTTATCTCCATATAGAGCCGAAAATCCTCCCGAAGAAAAAGTAGTTTCCTTAACAAAATTTAAATCAATATAACTTAATGGACCGCCGGTTGCTCCCTGTGTTCCAAAATGATTTATATTGGGAATAATCAATTCATCAAGTATGTATAAATTTTCTGATGGTGCACCGCCGCGAACAATTAAATCATTTCTTCCGGCATCTGCTTGAGCAACTCCGGGCAACAATGACAAGGCTCGAATAACATCTTCAAATCCACCGGGTGAGCGGCGTATTTCCTCATAGCTGAAGGTTGTCACGCTGTTAGATTCGTGTACATCTTTTTGAAAAAAATCAGATGTAACTGTAACCCCTTGAAATTCAAGAACGGATTCTTCAAGATTAAAATCAACTTGTACTGGTTTTGTAGTTGCAACAACAACGTCTGGCTTTGTTGTTGTATTATATCCAACAAGGGAAGCTTTTACTTTAACATTGCCGATTGGAACGATATCGATTTTAAACTCCCCATTCTCATCTGTTACTGCTCCTAAAGTTGTTTCAAGAACAATAACATTTACACCAGGAAGAGGAGATTGATTAGAAGCATCAACCACTTTGCCGATGATTGAACCCGTTTGAGAATATATTGTTATTGGAATGAGAAATATTAAGTATAAGAATTTCTTTATAGTCATAATTTCTTTTTTTTGTTTTATTAATTATAACAATAAAAAAATATTTAGGTAAGGAAGTATCTCTAATTAATCACTTATTAATGGCATTTGAAGAACATAGGCATCATCTTCCAGCTGCTTAAAAATAAAATCTGCAAGGTTAGCTCTTGTTACCTGATTGGTAGTGTCAACTCCAACCCATCCAACTTTGTAATTATCAGATTTGGGACCATCAAGAAGTTTGGGAGCTCTTACCAGAATCCATTTTATATCACTGTTCTTTAACTGTTCAGCTTGTCGTAACGTATCGTTATAAGACCTTGAGTGTGCATTTTTAATAAAGTAAAGTGCTATTCTATCTTTAATGCTTGGGTCATCTAAACCGTGGGTGAGTATACTGCAGGATAATGTAATTAACTTTTTTACATTATGTTTTTTCATACAGCTTAAAATATTTTTTGTTGCATATGTATGAAGCCATTCATTAGATTCTTTATCGTGACCGATAAGATTAACAACTATATCTGAACCATCAATAACTTTATCGCAGTCAATAAAATTTAGAACATCACCGTGGAATACCTGGAGTGAATCACCATTCAAATTAATTTTTTCAGGAGTACGAACTAATATTTTAATATTATAACCGGCATTAAAAGCCAATTGAAAAAATAATTTTCCTGTTCTTCCTGAAGCTCCGAATAAAGCTATTGTTTTCATAAACCGCCTCAATAGTTTAATCAAAATTATAATTTATTATAGATAGTAACAATAATTGAAGGTAGTTAGTCACAAAAAAAATCGAATCCCCTTTATGATCGCACCTCCTGCTGTCAATTTCTATTTGTATTCACAAAAAAAGGGATAAGCTTTTGCTTATCCCTTAAATAATTAGATGATATAAGAAATTACTTCATCAACATCATTTTCTTAGTGCTTGTAAAACTTCCGGCATTTATCTGATATAAATAAATACCACTTGATAATTCTGAAGCGTTGAAGTTAACTGAATAACTTCCCGGATTTTGGAATTCATTTACCAGTTGTGCAACTTCATTACCCAATATGTCGAATATTTTTAATGTAACCATACTTGCAGTTTGTACGTGGTATACAATTGATGTACTTGGATTGAAAGGATTAGGATAATTTTGTTCTAAACTGAATCCTTTTGGAATTGTTGTAGAAATATTTTTTACATCATTAGGAGTAGCAAATAAGTTCTTATAGTAAGTAAAGTTACCATCGTATTGACCAAAGACCATATCTTTTCTACCATCGTGGTCAAGATCTGCAAAACCAGGATGAGTGCTTTGTCCATATACTAATGGGCTGGTCAAAGTAGTATTACGTGTCCATACAGGAACGGTGTTTGTACCTGTATTTTCGTAATAGTAGAATTCTCTCCATAAGGTACCGAAGAAAAGATCAAGGTCGCCGTCGAAATCTATATCAACAAAAGCAGGAGCAGTGTTCCTTTGGAAAACTACTGAAGAAAAGGTAGTACTGTCTTTAATAAATAAAGTATCTCCCTGACTTCTATAGAATGTTACATTTACACCTTCTTCTGCACCAACTAAAAGGTCCATATCTCCATCATTATCAATATCTCCAAAAGCAGGAGCACTTTGCCATACAACATCAATACCAGCAAATAGAGAAGTATTGTCTGCAGTAAAAGAGGTACCATTATTTTTATAATAATGTAACTGTCCATCCATCCCACCTGTAACAACATCCTTATCATTGTCTTTATCTAAGTCAACAAAAACAGGAGTGCTATAGCTGCTAACTTTAAGAGTTGAAAATGGAGCTCCTGTTGTTTTAGTGTAAACAGGGTTAAATGGAGTACCATCGTTTCTTAAATAATTAACATTACCTAACCAGTCACCTGCAAGTAAATCAAAATCACCATCATTATCAAAGTCAGCAAAGTTTACAGTAGCACCACCATCAACTTTAATAACTTTAAAGAAATTTGTATTTCTTGTAAAAGCAGGGGCAGTAACTGTTCCGGTATTTTCATAATATAAAATATTACCAGCATCTGTACCAACAAGAAGATCGTAATCTGAGTCTCCATCAAAATCTGTAAACTCAGGATTTTTCCAGTAGGCAATTTTATCAACAACATTAAATAGAGTAGTTTGCATCTGCCATTGAGGAACTTGGGCTGTTCCGATATTTTGATAATAAACAACTGTACTTAAATCTCTTCCTAAAAGCATATCCAGATCGCCATCACCATTTAAATCTGCAAAGGTTGGATAGCAATTTAAACCGACATCCGGAATACCAACTGTTAAAGTTGAATCTCTGACAAATACTGGAGCTTGAGGTGTACCGGTATTTCTGAAGGCATATAATAGACCCGCTGGGGGTCCACCAAAAAGAGATTCACCAGTACCGATAAACAAGTCATAATCACCATCTGCATCTATATCTGCGAATATGGGTTTTGCATCTGTACCAACCTGATCATAAAGATAATTTAAGTAAAGAGAATCTTTTGCATAAACCGGATTAGCCGAGTCACCAAAATTTTTATAATAAATAGGACCACTATAACCCCCAATTACCAGGTCCAAATCATTGTCAGCATCCAAATCTACAAAATCAGGATAATCTGCATTAGTAAATGCGATACCTCTTGCGTAAATAGGTTCAAGAACAGATGGATCTTCAGCAAATTTAGGATTATTTCTTGGACCCATATTTTTATAGAAGCTGGCTTTATCACCGCCATTACCAACTATTAAATCTGGTAGTCCATCACCGGTAACATCTCCCATTGCGGTTGCAGAAAAACTGCTGACCAATACACCAGATGGGGAAAATACCGTATCAATTCTCTGCCAAATTTGACCAAATGAGTTAATGGAGAGAACAAGAACGAGTAGTAGAAGTTTGCGCATAAGTAACCTTTAAATAATTCAGAAAATTAGAAAGCAATTAAGTTTTTGTTATTAATTGCATCATACTAAGTTAAAGATTTTTTAGGATAGATGTGAAAATTAATTAATGAACTACAATATTATTAATAGAAAAATCCAATTGAGAAATAAAAGTTAACATCTCCCAATACAATAGGATTGCTTTTTAGACCTCGGTTGATAAGGAATAATCTGCCAATTGAAAAATCTGCTGGTCCAATAGGGGTATCGAATGACAATGAACCGCCAACTCCGTGTTTGAAATCTTTAAATTTAATTCTCTCCTGTAAGTCCCAAATTGAACCTAAATCATAGCGGAATTTAGCATAAGTATCAAAGAAAACTCTAAAAGGAAATTTATATCTGTATTCAAGAGAAGTTACAAATAATTGACGCCCTCTATATTCTTCTTCCCGCATTCCAAAGAAAGAATTTTGACCGCCTAATGAATAAAGCTGAGTTAATGGAAGAGCATTATCTCCAATGCCAATACTTATATGAGGGGTAATTGTATGGTCAGTTTTGAAAGTAAAATTACTTCTATAGTCCAGCCATAAGTTGGTATAACCTACTGAACCTCCAAATATTTTTTGTGCAGTTTCATAACCACCAATAAAATAAAATCCACTTGTTGTATATGGATATTTATCTTGTGTATCTATCGTACCGATTACTTTAAAATTAACGAGTTTTATTTTATCAAAGTTTATGTAATTGCCGCGTTTATTTTTTATATCGTTGTATTCAAATGTTCCTTTGAATATCAAACTTCCAAAGCGCTGCACTTGTGAGCCTAAAGAGAAAGAAGCACCGTAATATATTTGTCTGTACTCACCAAAAATTTCCCTGGATACTTTTCTGTCAGATTGAGTAGGAACATTTTTATAAAGATAAACATCATTAAAATTCCAATATGCATTAATCTTGTAAGTAAAATAAGTATTAAGAATGCGGTTAGATTTCATTTCCAAAACGTAAGCTCGATTTCTTGTACCACCAAGAAGATTTAACCCGAGTTCAGAACCCTGACCAAAAAAGTTTTCATCTCTAATATCCAAATTGAACTGAGCTTTATTTTCATCATCCGCTCTAAAACCTATTCTTATTAAGTTGGTAGTCCTTTCAAGAACTTTAACTATTAAAAAAAACTTTCCATATTCTCTTTGAATATTTAGAATAATATCATCAAATAAATTGGTGCTTCGTAAATTTGTTAAACCTTGAGATACTTTATCATAAAGGAATACTTCACCTTCCTTAAGAGGAATTTCTCTAAGGATAATTGAAGCAATGGTTTTTTCATTTCCTTGTATAAGAACTTTAGAAACAACACCTTCATTTAAATTTAGAACAAGAACGCCTGTGGTATCATCAAATTTTATGTTTTCTAATTCTGCTAATGAATACCCTTTACTTCTATATAAACTAAGAAATTCTATCGCCTTATTAAATATATTTCTCGCATTGTAACTTTTATTCAATAAGCTTTTAAATATATTATCAACTGAATCCTTGTTGAATAAACTAACTCCATATACCTGAACTTCTTTTATCAATGGATTTAATTCATAAATAAATTTTACAATTGTTGTTCCATTTAATTGAGTAATATCAGCTCTGAGATTTTTATAATTGCCGGTTAAATATTCATTATATAAATCTTTTTTGATGCGGCATTCCGAAACAGAATCCACTGCAGCATATTGACTTAAATATTTAAAGGTAATTGAGTCTTCAATAGAATGGATTATTACATTCTTATAATAAATGGAATCACCCCCTAATTTTTTCATTAAAATAGAATCTACATCATTCTTTATTTTATTGACAATAGGTAAGGTGGATTTATACCCGACATCTATAAGAGAATCTATATTAGTAAAATCACTTGATAATTTCCCTTTTAAATCAGGACTAATAATAGCATTAGCATTCTGAAGCTGAGATTCATTGAGAAGCCTCATAGGAATACTTAAAATTTGATCAGCTACAGTCCAGGGATAAACCAGCTCTTCTTCTTTATATAAACTTCCTGTAGTATTTACTGCAATCACATATTCACTTCCTAAATCTCTTGAAACATTAACAGGAATATTTGCAACCAAACCTCCATCAACCAGAAGCAATGAATCTATTTTAACGGGAGGAAGAAAGAATGAAACGCTTGAACTCGCACGCATTGCCTGACTTAATGAGCCGTTTTCAATTATTACGGTTTTTCCTGAAACAAGGTCGGTACAGACTGCTCTGAATTTATAAAGCAGTTCATCAAATTTACTGTTAACGTGAATAGGTGCTTGAAGAGTAAGTAAGTGTAAAAAGTTTGAGAACCTTTGTCCTGTGTTAATTGATGTTGGAATAATAGGAGTTAATCCTTTGATGCGTAAGGTAAAGATAGCTCTATCATCAGTAATTTTTTGGTCAACAAATAAATCTTTTCTATCTGTTTCCCTTGTGGTGGTGAAAAGCTGAGTCCAATTTGTATTAACTGCAATAGATTCTAATTGGGCTATTGAATATCCTGATGCATATAAACCTCCCATTATGCTTCCCATACTTGTGCCGGTTAAAATAGAAAATGGAATTTTATTTTCTTCGAGGACTTTGAGAACACCTATTTGTGCAAAACCTCTTACGCCGCCGCCGCTTAAAGCTAGCGCAACAAAAGGTTTTGCAACAGGTTCTTTGTATTCTAATCCGAAAGGGAGAAGCTTAGAAGTATATTCTAAGCTTATTGATTTATTTAATTGTGCAAATATTAATTCAGGAATTAAAACAAATAGAAGTAATATTTTAATTTTTTTATACATTAACCATTATATGGTTATTATTACCTTTTTCTTTTTTGCTGGTCTTTAGCTTTTTTAGCATTTTCTTCAGCTGCATGCATTAGTTTTTCCATGAAGCCGCCTGACTTCTTTGGATTCTTAACCGGTTCAAGGACAACTCCTTTACTGTGGTGGTTTAACCAATATTGTTGTCCAATAGATAACAAATTAAACATAAAATAGTACAAGTTCAAACCTGACGGCCAGCTCATAAATAATAATGTCAACATTACAGGCATTATATATATCATCGCCTGCTGAGTCGGATCCTTCATTGTCATCTTCTGCTGTACAAATGTAGTTATACCCATTACAACAGCAAGACCTGCAATAATATCAATATTGAATAAAGGTAATTTAAATGGAAGATGTAAAATTACATCAGGACGTGAAAGGTCTGTTATCCATAACATAAATGGCTGATGACGTAATTCTATTGCACCCTGGAATAATCCAAATAACGCAATGAATATAGGCATCTGCAACACCAAAGGTAAACATCCGCCTGCAGGATTTATTCCATAAGTTGAATAAAGCTTCATTGTTTCTTTTTGCAATTTAGCTTTATCATCTGCAAATTTTTCTTTTATTTCTGCAATCTTGGGCTGTAACAACTGCATCTTCTGCATTGACTGCATTTGCTTACGGCTAAGTGGAATCATTAACAACTTAATGATAATTGAGAATACAATAATTACAAATCCATAGTTAGGAATTATTGTATGTAAAAAAGTGAATAGTGGAAGAAGAATATATTCAGCAATTGGACGAACAACAAACTTTAAACCAAAGAAACTACCGAAGTCGACTTCTGCTTCGAAATTTTTGTTGTAAGCTTTTAACTGGTCATAGTTAACGGGACCCATGTAAATCAAGAATGAATTTTTTTCAACAGGATTGTTTTTGAAATTCAAATTCAATCTTGCACTATAGAATTCATCAACTCCCTGATTGTTTTTTCCTACCCTGGTTCCTTTAACATAATAACCATCAACTGTTGATGCATCCTTGGGAGCAACAATAGCCGTAAAGTATTTATTTCTTACAGACATCCATTCTACTTTGCCATTATTAGTTCCTTCGATAGGCTTATCAAAATCTGTAGCATCAATAATTACTTTTTCATCACCATAGTAAACACTTGCATTAGAATAATTTGCTTCGTCAACTGAATTCTCTTCAACAAAATTTAAACCTGAATCCCAAACTATATCAACAGCATTGTTAGCAACCTGATTATTGAAATTATCCATTTCAACATCAGCATTAAGGTCATACTTGTTTCCTGTGAAGGTATATGTTTTCTTGATAGAGCGATTATTTTCTAACTGAGCAGTATAAGTAACAATTAAGGTTTGGTCTTTGGTTACTCTATTAAATGATTTAGCATCGGTTGTAAAACCAATTTTTGCTGTATTAACCTGCTTGCCGGAATTAGTTACGAAGGCAATATCAAAAGCATTTCCTCTATCATAATTAATTAACTGTGCACCGCTTTTGTAATAATCGTTTAATGTTTTCTTCTCATCCACCGGCATACTTGAATACCAATTGTTATGATTCTTCAAATAATACTTATGAATGTTACCACCTTTGGTAGAAAGTTCAATAATAGCATCATCAGTTTCAATGGTAGTAATAGATTCAGGGATATTAACTTCAGGTTTTACTTCTTCAGTTTTAACAACTTGAGTAGTATCCTTTTGTTTTAACTTTAATGAATCAATTTTCTGAGATGTTTGGGTTGAATCTTTTAAATGAGTTGGTGGATTAATAGGAGGTTCAGGTGTATTGAGATACAGCCAGGTAATAAAAATAGCACCGATTAATATGAAGGCAAATACTGTTCTTTTATCCATAAATAATTTTTTCTCTTAATCTAAGGGATCAAGCCCTCCTTTATTGAAGGGGTTGCATCTTAAAATCCGCCAAACTGCTTTTGCACCGCCTTTGAAAATACCGTATTTGGTTATTGCCTGAACGGCATATTCAGAACAGGTGGGAGAGAACCTGCAGGATGGAGGAAATAAGGGTGATATAAACTTTTGATATAATCTAATAATAAATACAAAAATCTTACGCATCTACAAACCATCAGCAATCTTATGCATTAACTCCACTAAATTGGGAAAAATATCAGATAGTTTTACGAAATTATTATTCTTTTTGTTTAAATGATATGCAGAAAATACAACTTTTATTTGAACTTTCTTCTCAATGACTATTGGAAGAAGAATATGTTTGTTTAATCTGTAAGATTCTTTAATTAATCTTTTAACTCTGTTCCGCCAGACGGCATTGCCACTTTTACGATTAACTGCTGCGGCTATTTTAACAGAAGGTTCCGCAGCATTCAATTCCTTTACAAAGATAGCTTTAAGCTTATAATCGGAAGAATAAAAAATAGTACCGGATGAATATATAACTTCAAAATCTTTTTTACTTTTAATCCTTTCAACAGAAGAAAGCTTAAAAGAAACCAATTAGATACTATCCTTCGTCGCTTACAGTAAGTTTTTTTCTACCTTTAGCTCTACGGGATGCAAGTACTTTTCTACCGTTTTTGGTACTCATTCTTTCTCTAAACCCGTGTTTATTTTTTCTTTTCCTATTACTTGGCTGATATGTTCTTTTCATTGTTTACTCCATTATCCAAAAAAGACTTCAAAGATAACACTGAATTAATTAAGTTTCAATAGATAAGATACTTTTTATGGAATGTAATTTATAATTTATTTTTAGAATTTTAAAGAATTAATTTGCAGGGTATAAAAGAAGTTCCTATTTTTTCTCTACAATAAGTGTCTTCTGAAAGTGTGTAAAACATGTGGATAACTTTTTTCTGTGAAAATGTTCCACAGCACAAACAGGCACTTTTTGTCCCCCTTTGTGAATAGTTTGTGTTCATTAAATTTAAACGAGTTTTTTTATTTGCTTATAAAATATGTAGTTACAAGAATTTACTTAATGTTAATAACTTGTTGATAATTATTTTATTAGTTTTGTTGGTACGCTTTTTTCTATAATTTTTCATGTTTTTTAACTTTTTCGTTTGTGGATAAATAAAATGCTTAATATTCTTCATGCTGAAGAAAAAATTAATAATAGTTTTTTAGCGGTTTGGAAAGACTGCTTAAAAGTTATAAAAGACAATGTTTCTGATCTGACCTACAACACATGGTTCTTACCAATTAAGCCTGTAGAGCTAGAGAATTCAATACTAAAAGTTCAATTACCAAATCAATTTTTCTGGGAATGGATTGATGAACATTTTAATACTTTGATCAATAAAGCAGTTCAGGAGGTATTAGGTCCTAATGCGAAATTGAACTACGTTATTGCTGAAGATAAAGATTATGTTCCTGAACCTCCTGCTGTTCCTATTCAGGTAGTGCTGCCCAAACCAGTTGCAACTGCTAAAACAAGACAGACATTCGATTCATTTCTTAACCCAAGATATACTTTCGAAAACTTCATTAAAGGAGAAGGTAACCAGCTTGCACGTGCAGCTGCAGGTGCTATTGGAGATAATCCAGGTGGAACTTCTTTTAATCCATTATTTATTTATGGAGGTGTAGGTTTAGGAAAAACTCATCTTATACAAGCAATTGGAAATAAGATTGTTCAGGACTTTCCTGAAAAGAAGGTTATCTATCTTTCATCAGATAAATTTACAGTAGAATTTGTAGAAGCGATTCAATCAAATAAGGTAAATGAATTTCAAAGTTTCTATCGCAACATTGATGCATTAATAATTGATGACATTCAATTCTTAATTGGAAAAGAAAAAACACAGGATTTGTTCTTCCACATTTTTAATACTTTGCATCAATCAAGAAAACAAATAATCTTATCATCAGATAAGCCGCCAAAAGATTTAAAGGGATTAGATGATAGATTGATATCAAGATTCCAGTGGGGATTGGCTGCAGACATTCAACCACCTGACCTTGAAACCCGTATAGCAATCTTAAAAAGAAAAGCTGATGATTACGGAATGTACATTAGTCCTGCATTGCTTGAATACATAGCAAGCAGCATTACATCAAATATTCGCGAGCTTGAAGGATGCCTAATAAAGCTTTTAGCAAATGCATCCTTAAATAACAAAGAAATTAATTTAGAGCTTGCAAAAAAGACAGTGGCTGAAATTGCTACAGATAGAAAAGTAAACATTACCATTGAACATATAACAAAAGCAGTGTGCAGTTATATGAAAATTGATGAGAACAAATTGCGTGATAAGACAAGAAAAAAAGAAATAGTTTTAACACGTCAATTAGCAATGTACTTAACAAAAAGATTAACAAAGCAATCATTAAAAAGCATAGGGTTGTACTTTGGAGGCAGAGACCACTCAACTGTAATTCACGCTTGTGAAACAATTGAGCAGGCATATGTAACCGACAAACATATTAAAGACCTTTGCGACACCTTAAGAACGCAAATAGAATTAAGCTGTTCGTAATAATTGTTGTTCGTTTTATTTAATTAGAAAAGCTGCCAATTAATTTTGACAGCTTTTTTTATATCTACTATGTCATTGCGAGGCGCGGGCAAGCTGTCGTAGGACTCCTCGCAAAGACACTAAAGTGTTACTTCATCAGAATCATTTTCTTTGTTTGAATATAATCTCCAGCTTTTAACAAATAATTTTTCCTTTTCCATCTTTTCCATTCTTTTATATATATTTGATATCAAGATTTTTTATCCTTTTGGAGAACTAATATGTTATTCCTCATTTGCCTGGCTGCTGCGGTTGTTTCGTTTTCTGTTTATCTGAATACTAAAAAGAACGGTCAAAAATATGAATGGACTGTTGCTTTAATAGTTTTCTTTATTGCAATTCTTATTTCATTCCTTCAGTTCTTTACTATCATTCCTGCCGGACACGTTGGCGTTGTTGACTTCTTTGGTCGCGTAAGTGATAATACTTTAAAGCCTGGAATCAATTTTGTTAATCCAATGGCAACTGTTGTTAAGTTTGATGCTCGTACACAGGAGCTTAAGGAGGCAATGAATGTTCCTTCAAAAGAGGGACTTGCAGTTCAGCTTGAGATAAGTCTGCTCTTTCATATGAGCTTAGAAAACGCAAACAGGATTTATAAATCTGTTGGTGAAGATTATGTTCAAAGAATAATTCTGCCACAGTTTAGAAGCGTTGTCCGTGGAGTAACTGCACGCTACGATGCACGTGCTCTTTATACTGCAGAAAGAGAAAAGCTTGGTAAGGAAATTGAATCTGAATTAACAAAACTTATTGCTCCAAGAGGAATTACTTTAGAGAATGCCCCATTACGACAGATTACTCTTCCTCCGGGATTGACAGCATCCATTGAGGAAAAATTAAAAGCTGAACAGGAAAGTCAGCGTATGCAGTTTATTCTTTTAAAAGAAACTCAGGAAGCTGAACGTAAAAGAATTGAAGCTAAAGGTATTGCAGATTTCCAGAGTATTGTTTCCCAAGGTATAAGTGACCAATTATTAAGATGGAAGGGTATTGAAGCAACTGAAAAACTTGCGAATTCTCCTAACTCCAAAGTCATAGTCATTGGGGGTAAAGATGGACTCCCAATTATTTTAGGTAATGATAAATAATTAAACTTAAATTAAAGGAATATTAAAATGGCTGATAAAGTGAAAGTTGATGGCGGTTTTGGTATTATTTGGTTCATAGGCTGGTTGTTTACTATTGGTTATTTAAAATTATCTTTCTGGAATGGAGTTCTTGGCATTATCGTTTGGCCTTATTTCCTAGGCGATCATTTTGCTAATTGGGTAAAATAGCATAGTACATCGCCAACTGTCATCCCGAGGGTAGTCATCCACCTTAAGCGGTGTGTTTAATGACGACCGTGGGGATCTCTGACATAGTGAAGACAGAATGTTTTGCTTCGGGGCTTCTCGATACATTTTCGTCCTTTGGACGAAAACACTCGAAGACCCTTCGCTATATATTTCTTAATCTTCTCGCTCCCTCAATAAGGACATCATCTTTCTTTGCAAAGCATATACGAATTAATTTGTAATCACTTTTACTGCTCATAAATGGCGACAATGGAATTGCTGCCACTTTATATTTCTTTACCATCCACTCACAAAATTCCATATCATTCAAATCAGATATTTCAGAGTAATCAAACAATTGAAAGTATGTACTTTTTGTTGGTGTGAATTTGAATCTTGAGCCTTTCATATTTTTTAATAACAAATCTCTTTTGCTTTGATAAAATTCTGGAAGTGCAAGGTAGTGAGCTTTGTTTTTCATAAAATCTGCATAAGCGTGCTGCACAGGTGTATTAACAGCAAAGGTAATGAACTGATGCATCTTTCTAAATTCATCTGTCATCTTTTCAGGGGCAAGGGTGTAGCCAACCTTCCATCCTGTGGAATGATATGTTTTGCCAAATGAGGATATTACAAAACTTCTTTCAGATAATTCTTTTGAAGATGATAATGAATTATGTTTTTGCCCATCAAAAATTATATGCTCGTAAACTTCATCGCTGATAATTATAATATTTGTATTTCTTGTAATTTCTTCAAGAGCATTTATATCTTCTTGGGTTAATATGCTTCCTGTTGGATTATGAGGAGAGTTAACAATAATAAGTTTAGTTTTGTTAGAAATTTTTTCTTTGACGGCATTCCAATTGTAAGTAAAATCCGGTAGTTCAAGTTGAATAGGAACAGGAATACCTCCGCAAGCTTTTACCACAGGAATATAAAGGTCATATGCAGGTTCAAAAATTATTACTTCATCATCTTTATTTATTACTGTTGTTATTGCAGTATATAATGATTGAGTAGCACCGGCAGTAATTGTAATTTCACTTACAGGATTATATTTCCTTCCATAAAGCTCAAAAACTTTTTCAGAAATTTTTTCTCTTAATGCAGGAACACCCGGCATAGGTGCATATTGGTTAAATCCGCTATGAATTTTTTCATTAACAAGCTGTAGCAATTCTTCGGGAGGATTAAAATCAGGAAAGCCCTGCGATAAATTCAATGCATTATTATCCATTGCAAGCTTTGTCATTACAGCAAAAATAGAAGTTTCAACTCCTGACATTTTTGAGTTTAAGTTAATCATTGTCATCAGCAAAAATTATTTTATTAAAAATTTAAGGTAAGAAAAAAAATAAATTATAGAAAACTAAAAACAGGTTTAAAAAAGTAAAACCGGAAAATGTCCGGTCTTACTAAAAAATAATATGTACTTTAATTGTCATCTATAAACTTCCGGATATTCCTGTGGTCTGTCTGCTTTGGTATCCTGATTTGTTAATCCTGCACCAGAAATAAAATCAGATTTGTTAGACATAATTTTCTTTTCAAATCCAAGGTCAATAACTGATTGAAGAGCTTCAGAATCACCAAGGGATAATTCATTATACTGCATTCCATCACTTGAATAAGGGTCAATGAAAGGAAACATAATATCAAAAATATTTTCACTATGGCCAAGACCAAGTGCGTGACCCATTTCGTGAATTAAAGTTGTCTTAATTTCGCCGGCAGTTATAACCTCTTCATCATACTTTAATAAACTAACTTCAACAATTGCTTTTTCGATTTTCTTTCCTTTACCAAGTTCATAATTAGTTAAGCCAAGAAAATTTTCATCATATTTTTTCATCAGGTTTTCTTCAAAAACAATAACTATATCGGCGTCATCTTCATTGTAAACGTAATTGAATTTTATTCTTTCATCAGCCATTTTCCAAACGCTCATAGAATAATCAACAAAACTTTTAAATTCAGGGAGGTAATATTTAGAATCCCCTTTGTCTATGTAGACTGTAAGGGGATAATCAGATTCATTCCAGTGTTTGCCATTCCAAAGAGTTCTGCCGGAAGGATCAATTTTAAAATAATTATAAGTGTATTCTTCTTTGAATTTCTTCTTTATAGTATTTTTATCTTTACTTGATTTTTCTTCAAATAAATAATCATCTTTATAATTTTTATTAGATTTACCGTCATAATCTTTTTTATAGGAATCACTTTTACTATCTTCTTTACTTAAATCTTTATATTGAGATTCATACTTACTTTCAGCCTTAGGTTTTTTACTGTCATTGCCCCTCTGACTAAATAAAAATCCAGGAGTAATTAACAGTATGAAAACAAAAAGCTTTAAATTATTTATCATATGTTTCATACCTTTTCCTATACATCTATTCAAAACAACTAAAATGAAGATAGAAAATAAAATTTAAATGCTTGTAAGGAATATATCAGAGAAAAGGGGTTTTGTTAATAAGCACAATGAAGTTAAAGAGAAGTTAAAATAGATTGATGGAAAAAGAAAAAAGTTATTCCGGTTTTATTTTAGCCGGAATAACAAAGAAATATTATTTTGAATCTTTAGATTTATCAGGTTTAGGACCTTGAGGTTTTTTATAATCTGTCTGATAAAAACCAGTTCCCTTAAAAATAGGACCAGCACCTGGACCAATAAGTCTTTTTAATTCACCTTCACATTTAGGACAAACTTTCAATGGTTCAGCGGTCATTGGCTGAAATTTTTCAAATTCATATCCGCAATTCAAACATCTATAATCGTATGTCGGCATAAAATATAAGCTCCTTTTTTCAGAAAATATCTAATCAAACTTAATGAAATTATCGAAAAATTTCTATAAATTAACTCCGTTGTTTTAAAAAGTTTTCAAAAAGATAATATAATTTAGATTAAAATATGCTTAAAAAGATTCACCTCCTGATATTTCCATTACTATTTTTAACCGGATGTCTTAATTACGAACAGACCACACAAGTTTACATAAATGGCTCTGGTGTAATGAACATAAAGTATCAGATGCACTATGCTGATAGTCTTGTTTTAGAGAATATGCAGAAAATAGGATTGTTCGATAAGGATTCCATTATATCATCCTTTAACTATCCTTTTATCGAAATGATTAAAGCAGAAACAAGCATAGATAGTACCGACAGCAGTATGCATGCAGAGATTGAATTTAAATTCAACAATATAGATTCTTTGAACTATACAAAGTTTTTTGAGAATTTTCATTTTTCATACAAAGATGGCGCTCCCGGACAAAAGCTTTTCTCTCAATTCATACCATCTGTTGCAACAGGTTACGGCTATGAACTTAAAGATTATAATGTAAAATTCGCCTATAAATTCAGCGGTGAAATTATTGCTCATAATGCAAAAGAAATAAAAAATAATTATTTAATCTGGGATTATAATTTATCTGAGATTGGGCAGGGAAAAACAATATCAGTAACAATAAGACCTTACAAGATAGACCAAACGCCGGTTTGGATATATATAGCAGCCGGTGTAGTGCTAGTAGTAGTTGCATTCTTTCTGTTGAAAAAGAAAAGAGATTAAAAGAAAAAAAATCCTGCCTTAGCGCAGGATTTTTCGTTTTATTAAGAATGATAAGAATTTTTGTTGTATTCCCAACGGAATACTCTATGAAAAACCCCCAAAACCCTTTCTAAACTCACCAGTCACCTCATTCTTAATTATAGGAAATCCCTTTTTTTCTGTTTTGTTAATTGCAAATCAAGAGTGTATTTTAGGTCAATAAAAGCAAAAAAATAATGTTTTTGCTTGGTATAATTGTTGTAGAACATAGATAGTGATTTTTAAATAGTATTTTCAATTTTTAATGGTAGGAAAATGTCAAGAAAAAAAGTAACAATAGATGGTAATGAAGCTGCTGCGTATGTTGCATATAATACAAACGAGGTGATAGCTATTTACCCTATTACTCCTTCGTCAAATATGGCAGAATGGTGCGATGCATGGGCAGCAGAAAATAAGA
>DASRWI010000013.1:0-6112 GCA_035654655.1 Ignavibacteriaceae bacterium
CTAATTTTACTTCTTCAATAGTACTACCTTTTTGTAGAAGTTTAATGATATCAGTTCCTAATTCATTTAAAGTGAAAGTTTCACCTGTCGAAGGAAGAAATAGAAATCCTGTATCGCTAATAGCAAGATTATGAGGTATGGATAGTTTTTTCATATTATTTTAAAAAATCTTTTTTTTTGTTTTAACTGAAAGTACCTTCAATAGATAAAAATAAAATTTTCCTGTATTCTCACCGTATAGGTGATTTGACAAAATGTAAAAAACTAAAGTTTAATCGGTTTTTATTATATTAATGAATAAAATTTAAACTTGCTAACCAAATTTTTAGAAAAATGAAAAATAATATTTTTTTAATGCTGTTTATCCTTGTCGGTTTCGGCTTCGCTCAAGTTAGTGTAAAAAACATTAATGAGGAGTTTTCAAAAGGTAATTTTAAAAAAGTTGAAGAATTGATTAATAAAAAATTATCTGAAAATAATGTAAGTTCAGAAGAAAAATTAGATCTTGAATATAAAAAAGACTTGATGCAAAGAATAAGATTGGATTTTAAAAGAAGTGAAGAAGATGTTATAAAAGCATTAAAAAAATATTATCCGGATATTACTTCAAAAGATTTAGTGAAATGGGAAAAGGATAAATCTCTTGAAATGATGTATATAGATGGAGAAAAAAAATATTTCAATTCTGCTGTGCCTAACTTATTTAGAAAAAATAAAGAAGCAAGGCTGCAAAGAGAAAAAATTGATGGTCTAACTGTCAATAAAGGAAATGAATTTTTAAGCAAGTTTTTACCTCAAGAAGTTAGTGATAAAAAAAGTAAAGGTGAGTTTCAGCCAATAAAAATGAGGCTAAAATATACAGTTACACTAAAAAAGAATATAGTACCTGAGGGAGAAATAATTAGAGCCTGGCTGCCTTATCCTAAAGAGGGTTATGAAAATCAAAGAAATGTAAAAATGATTAATGTTAATGATGACAAATATTTAATTGCTGATAATGATGCTTTGCAAAGGTCAATTTATATAGAGAAGAAGGTTGTTAAAGATGAAGATTTGAAGTTTTATGTTGAATATGAATTTGATTCTTATTCTGATTGGAAAAATTTAAAAGCAGATGATGTAAAAGATTATAATAAGAACTCTGAGATTTTTAAGAAGTATACTGTTGAGGAAAAGCCACATATTGTATTTACTGATAAAATAAAAAAATTAAGTCAAGAAATAAATGGGAACGAAACAAATCCTTACAATAAAGTTGTGAAAATAGTTGAATGGATTACAATTAATATTCCCTGGACAAGTGCAAGAGAATACAGTACTTTGGAAAATATTCCAGATTATTGTTTAAGCAATATGCAAGGTGATTGTGGAATAAAATCTTTATTGTTTATTACTTTAGCAAGATGTGCCGGAATTCCAGCCAAATGGCAGAGTGGATGGATGCTTCATCCTTATACGGTAACGATGCACGATTGGGCTCAAGTTTATTTCGAAAATATAGGATGGGTTCACGTTGACCCGGATTTTGGTATTCAACCAACTGAAGACGTGGATGTTAGAAACTTTTATACTAATGGAATGGACCCTTACAGATTAATTGTTAATGATGATATAGCGATTCCATTGTATCCTGCAAAGATTTATCCAAGAAGTGAGCCTTATGATTTCCAGCGTGGTGAACTTGAATGGAGGGGCGGCAATTTGTATTTTGATAAGTGGAATTACAATATGGATGTAGAGTACGTAAAAAATTGAAAAGGAAAATAAAATGAAAAAGATACTTTTTATGATGGTAATGTTTTCATTTTTAGTTTACGCTCAAAGAGATGATAAATATTTTGATGCTCCGTTTGGTGGTGGCGGTGGTTATTTAGGGGGATGGATAATGCCTGATATGGGAGCATTAAATTCTCAATTAAAATTGACAGGTTATCCTGAATTATCAACCTCCGGAATTTATACTTCAGGCGGCGGTGGATTTGCTTATATAGGTGTTTTACCTTATTTAAGGATAGGAGGAATGGGATTCGCTGGTTCAACTTCAGAGAAAATTGATGTTGGTAATGCAGGTTCTAATGAAGCCATTTATTCAATTGGTGGTGGTGGTGTGACTATTGAATATACAATGCCTTTTATTAAAAAAGTAGGTGTTTCCTTAGGAGCAATTATTGGCGGTGGTGGATTTACTATTGATTTATACAAAAACAGAGGCGAAGTGAATTGGAATGATTTGCAGAATTCCAGTATGAATAAACTTACTTTGGATAATTCTTACTGGTTTTTTACTCCTACATTAAATTTTGATATACCAGTTTATAGGTTTATTAACTTTAGGGCTGGAATATCCTATCAATTACCTTTTGCTGAAGATTGGGAAGTTGATGATGGTGTTGAATTAAGAAATGCACCTTCTGATGTAAATGGGAAAGCATTATACATTCAAGCAGGTTTATATATTGGATTATTTTCATTTTAGGAGAATAACTTTTTGAAAAATGTTTTAGTTACCGGAGGGGCTGGATTTATTGGAAGTAATTTTATCAATTACATTTTAAAATCCAGAAATGATTTGAATATTATCAATCTTGATAAACTTACTTATGCAGGAAATCTTGAAAATCTGAAAGAAGTTGAGAATAATAAATACTATCATTTCATAAAGGGAGATATTTGTAATAAAGAATTAGTAAACCATCTTTTTGAAAAATATAATATTCAATATGTCATTAACTTTGCTGCAGAATCTCATGTTGATAGAAGTATTTTAGGCTCGGAAGTATTTTATCATACGAATGTAATTGGAACGAATGTCCTTTTAGAAACTGCACGTAAATGGAATGTTGAAAAATTTGTTCAAATATCAACCGATGAGGTTTATGGGAGTTTAGGGCCTACAGGTAAATTCACAGAAAAAACATCATTATCACCAAATAGTCCATATTCATCAAGTAAAGCTGCAGCCGATATGATGGTACTTTCATTTTATCATACATATGGCTTTCCAGTGGTAATAACAAGATGTTCAAATAATTATGGACCATATCAATTTCCTGAGAAATTAATTCCTTTAATGATTATTAATTTATTTAAGGGAAAGAAATTACCTGTATATGGCGATGGATTAAATGTTAGGGATTGGATTTATGTAATTGACCATAACAAGGCAGTTGAATTGATTTTAGAAAAAGGAAAAATTGGAGAAGTTTATAATATTGGTGCAGAAAATGAAATAAAAAATATAGATATTATTAATAGGATTTTGAATATACTTGAAAAATCGCAAGATAATATACAATTTGTAGAAGACAGATTAGGGCATGATAGAAGATATGCAATTAATGCAACAAAGATAAAAAATGAACTTGGCTGGAAACCGGAATTTACATTTGAAAAAGCACTGCTGGATACGATTGAGTGGTATAAGGATAATAAAGATTGGTGGGAAAAGATATTAGATGGTAATTATCAAAAATATTATTCAAAACAATATAAAGACAAAGTTTAGGTATTAAATATGAAAAAAATTTCAATATTACTGTTAATGTTTTTTGTTTTAACAGTTAATATCTTTCCTCAATCCATCGATTCTAAAATAAGTCAATCATTAATGGGAGCTAATACTATCAGTGTAACAGTAGGAGGGAATTTTATTGTTACAGGAACTTTCCCAGCTTTTATTAATGATAGAGTAGACCAATTTGTAACGAGATTATATAATAATTCAAAAGAAGCTTTATTAAGTGAAGCTACGGCAGCTTATATGCGGAAAGCTTTAGAAAGAGATTTTGCCAAATACAGCTTTAGAAATATTACTTTAAAAAGAGCAAGTGGAGAAGAATTTAAACTTGATTTATTAAAATTCAGGAAAACAGGAGATTTTAAAAATAATCCTTATCTAAAAAATGATGATGTTTTAATATTCCCTACAACAGACCTTGAAAGAAATTTCTTTACTGTTTCGGGTGCGGTTAATGCCCCCGGGAAATTTCATTTTATGGAAGGTGATAAACTTAAAGATGCTATTGAACTTGCTGAAGGAATAAATAAAGCTTATGAGAATGTTCAATTTGCAGAAATAAACAGGTTAAGTTATGATGGAGAGAAAATTGAAGTAGTTAAAGTATCTTTTGATGATAACGTACCACTTCAAAGAGGAGATAGAATTGTTGTTGTTGCAAATGAAACTCAAAGAAAAGAATTTAGCGTCACTGTTATAGGTGAAGTAAATATTCCAGGGACAATACCAATAACAAAAAATAATAGCACTTTGAAAGAGGTTTTTGAAAGAGCCGGAGGATTAAAAGAAAATGCCTCATTGAACAGGGTTAAGTTATATGATAATAGCATTTTTAATTTCTTAGCTTATCGAGAAAATACTGAAGATTTATTAGAAAAAAGTTCTACAAGCTATAATGAAAATATTGGAAAATTGTTGTTGGACCTTGAGAAATTTTCAATGCTCAGAATGTCAAATGTTACAATTGAAGATACATCATATTTTTTTCTTGAGAACCAGTTAAGAGTATATAATGAAGGAGCCAGTTTAAATTTAACTGATATGAATGAACCTAATTCAGAAATAGCAGATTATAAAGTAAAGGATGGAGATATTATAGTTGTTCCAGCTAAAATAACAACTATTGAAGTTTTTGGACAGGTTTCCAATCCAGGGAATATTCCTTTTGAAGAAGGGAAAGATTATAAATATTATATAGAGAAAGCCGGTGGATTTGGGGAATACTCTATTGAAGATGAAGTAATGGTAATAAAAGGAGCTTCAAGAGAATGGATATCCCCAATTGAAAAAACTGTTAAATTAGAGGAAGGGGATTATATATATGTTCCGAGGGAAAAGACAAGATCATTTAATGAATATGTACAGTCTATAGGCGGTTATTTAGGTATAGCAGCTAGTGCAGCTACAGTAATTTTATTATTGATACAGTTTGGTAAATAATATGTTTTTTTAATTAAGGAAAGTTTCTTAAAAGTTATTTTTAAGAAACTTTTTATTTATAGGGATAAAAGAATATTATACTGGAAAAAATACTTTAACTTTTAATAAAAAAAGAAGTTGAAACAATATTGACAAAATGAAAAAAGTTTTTGCTTAGTTAATAAAAAAAACTAAAAAAGGTATTTTTTTAGGTATTTTGAAGTAGAAAAAATCATAATAAGTTTGTCTACGTTAAATATGAAATTAACGTATTTGAAAAAATGATCAACATCTGCCTGTTCACAGAACCTCGAAGGTAAACATTCCTTAGGAAGATAAAAAAAATTAAAGCAACAAATATCAAGAGGCTTAAAAAAGTCTGCTGAAATTTTTTGTTTCAATCGATAAGTTTGAATCATAAAAGTTCTTTAAGTAATGAAAGTTAAGAGAAGGTAAAAAAAAGTTTTATAAAAGTTTGAGTAAGACTTGACAATTATAAAATAACCTATATATTTGAAAGACTGTTTTTGATTTTTACTGCACGAAACAAATCGTAAAAAAATCGAAAGAAAATCTGAAAAAATCTTCAAGAATCTCTTGACAATCAAACAAATAGAGAGTAAATTTGAAGCCCTTCTTAAATGAAGGTTTGAAAAAGTTTTGTTCTTTGAAAGAGTGAGTGCATTTAACTTGTCAGTTTAAATGGTTTCAATTTATAAGTCGAACGCGTTAAAACGCTAGGATTACAAAAAATTAAAACTCTACTACGGAGAGTTTGATCCTGGCTCAGGACGAACGCTGGCGGCGTGCTTAACACATGCAAGTCTACGAGAAAGAGGTAGCAATACCTTTAGTAAAGTGGCGCACGGGTGCGTAACACGTAAGCAATCTACCTTTGGATCTGGAATAACTTCGAGAAATCGAGGCTAATACCGGATGATGCAGCGGCACCGCATGGTGATGTTGTTAAAGTTACTTTTGTAACGTCTAGAGATGAGCTTGCGTCTGATTAGCTAGTTGGTGAGGTAATGGCTCACCAAGGCAACGATCAGTAGCTGGTCTGAGAGGATGATCAGCCACACTGGAACTGAGACACGGTCCAGACTCCTACGGGAGGCAGCAGTGAGGAATATTGGGCAATGCCCGCAAGGGTGACCCAGCAACGCCGCGTGGAGG
>DASRWI010000014.1:0-8692 GCA_035654655.1 Ignavibacteriaceae bacterium
ATAATTTGTTAAAATATTAAAAATAAGTGATAGTGGTGATGATGTAAGAATTAATTATTTTAGTAGTAGACTTTTATAGGAGTTCTCTATGAAACAATGGTATGAGGAACTTTTTGAAAATTATGCACTCAAGTATGAGAATGAGGTTTATACTCAAGGTACTTTAGGTGAGTGCGATTTTATTGAAAAGGAAATTAACTGCAATAAGAATATCAATATTCTTGATATAGGCTGTGGGACAGGGAGACACTCAATTGAATTAGCTAAGCGCGGTTATAAAGTAACCGGAGTTGACTTATCTCAAGCTCAGTTAAAGCGAGCTAAAGAAAATGCTTCCAACGCCGGTGTTAATGTTAATTTTCAAATTCAGGATGCAAGGAATCTTCCTTTTAAGAATGAGTTTGATTTAGCAATTATGCTATGCGAAGGCGGCTTCTCCTTAATGGAAACTGATGAAATGAATTTCCAGATTCTTCAAAGTGCATCCAATGCACTTAAAGATAAAGGTAAATTTATTTTTACTACTCTCAACGGACTTTTCCCTTTATTCCATTCTGTTAATGATTTTTATAAGAATAACACCAAAGAAGGGAATTCTACTTCTGAAAGTCTAAGTTTTGATATAATGACTTTCCGTGATTATAATAAAACATCTTTTGTTGATGATGATGGAAATGAAAAAGAAATATCTGCTAATGAAAGGTATTATGTCCCGTCTGAAATCACCTGGCAGCTGAAGTCTCTTGGATTTAAAAAGATAGATATTTGTGGTGCAAAGCTTGGTGCATACAGCAGGAATGATAAACTGACTACTGAAGATTTTGAAATGCTGGTAATTGCTGAGAAGTTTTGAATGTATTGGGAAATGAGATTGCCACACCTTGATCCGAAATCGGATCAAGGTTCGCAATGACAGAGTTTAGGATAGTAATAAAAATTATAAGAACTTTATTTTAACTTTTTCCAAATAAGTTTTATATTCATCACCAAATTTGCCTTCAAGATATTTATGTTCTTCTTTTATAAATATTTTGAAGAAGATGAAGTTTATTATAACTGTTGTTAGTACTAACCAGGAATTGAAAAGTAAACATATACCAGGGATTACAAAAAGCATATAGGATGCATACATAGGGTTCCTGAATATCTTGAATAAGCCATCACTCATTAATCTACCTTCAGGAAATTCTTTCAAAAGTATTTTTGCAACACTAAATACCATTGCCACACCAATTAAAATTAGTATTATCGCGATAATCATTAAAATATTATAATGATTTATTGTTATTGTAAATTGAGGTTTAGTTTGGTTATCTATAATGATCATTACAATCATATATATAAAAGTAGGAATAGCTATTTTGGGTGCAACACCTGTAATTTTCATATGATCCTATTTATTTTTAAATGTTAAATTTATCATATTTTTAAAATCAAATTTGTACTTTTAGTTACAATAAATGATAATTATTAATAAACATATAGCAGATGAATACTTGAGTATATTAGGTTTGCCAATAAGAAAACCGGATATGGAATATTTAAGAGAATTAAATTATAATCATCTTACCAAAATTCCATTTGAAAATATTTCTAAATTATACTATAAGAAGAAATTTAATCTTAATTTTATTCCTGACTTTGAGAAGTATCTGGAAGGTATAAAAGTGCATCACCTTGGGGGAACTTGCTATTCTAATAATTATTATTTTTATCAACTTCTGCAGTATTTGGGCTTTGATATTATTCTTTGCGGTGCTGATATGACAAATCCGGATGTTCATATAATCAGTATAGTAAAAATAGAAGGTGAACAATTTATTGTTGATGTGGGCAATGCAGGTCCTTTTTTTGAACCAATGCCACTTGGGTTATCTTATGATTACATAATTAATTTTGGAATAGAAAAATATATCCTTCATCCAAAAGATAGTAAAGGTTTTTCAAGATTAGACCAGTACAAAGATAATCAAATAGTACACGGATATACTATCAAACCAATTGCAAGAAGTTTTTCGGAATTTAATAATGTAATTGAAAGTTCTTTTTCTGCAGATGCCACATTTATGAATAATATTCTGATTGTACTTTTTGGTAATCATTCTTCAAGAATGATAAATAATTTATCACTTATTGAAGTAAATAAAGATAAAGTTCAAAAAAGAAAATTAGGGAATAGGCAAGAGCTTATATCGGAAATTGAAAAAACCTTTGGCATTTCTAAAGAAATAACTAAAGAAGCAATATCCGGTATATCCAATTTTGAAGAAGCATGGCATTAAAAATTATAAATAATTAATTTCCATTTCTTGGTACCACTGCATATATTTAACAAATGAATATCCTTTAATTAACCAACTGTAATTAAATCCCAGTATTAAGGACAACTATGCGTAAGCTTTTATTTTTCTTCATAATATTGACTTGTCTTATCCAGGCTCAAGACTATTATCAGGGTATTTCTACATCTTCTTCTAACTTTGTTAATGATTTGAAAACGTTAATCCGCTCTAATTATACAAGAATTTCTTATGACCAGTTTGATGAAACCAATATTGCAAATTATGCTTCAATAAATAATAATAACGGTACAAGGTCAGTTTTTTGTGTATATAGTAGTTATGAGTATATTTATTCCGGTACCTTTTCCTGGGGAGTAATGAGCAGGGAGCATACATTTTGCCATAGCTGGATGCCTTCTTATCCTTCAGAATCAGGTGATGAATATTCAGACCAACATCATCTTTTTCCGACTCAACAAAATAACGCAAATGGTGTTAGAAGTAATCATCCATTGGGTATTGTTGTTAATGCTATTTCTGTTTTTATGGATGGTAAGCTTGGAACAAATGCACAAGGTCAAACTGTTTATGAACCTCGCAACCAGCAAAAAGGTGATGCTGCCAGAGCTTTGCTGTATATGTCCCTAAGATATGATGGTATAAATGGCCAATCGTGGACATTTAACTGGTTAAATAATACAAGATTGCCTTCATTAACTGAAGCTCCAGAAAATCTTGATGTTTTATTAAGTTGGCATCAACAAGACCCACCTGACACTTGGGAAATTGGCAGGAATAATTATATTTATTCCATTCAGCATAATAAAAATCCTTTCATAGATCATCCTGAGTATACCAACTTTATCAACTTTAATGACCTTTCCTATACAGGTAGCGGAACTACACTTGCTGCTGAACCTACTAATTATGTTACAAATTTTGCAGCAGTTAATCCTACATCATCATCAATTACTTTAACCTGGAGCGATGCTATTGGAGCTCAATTGCCTGCAGGATATTTGTTGATGATAAATAATCTGAATAATTTTTCTACTCCTACTGATGGGGTAGTTATACCTGATGATAATAATTTTTCAGATGGTAATGGTATTATTAATGTACTTTATTTAGCCGCGGATACTTTAATTCTAAATGGGTTAAATTCAAACACTACTTATTACTTCAAGATATTTTCATACAATGGAAACAGCACTGAAAGAAATTATAAAACTGATGGTACTATTCCTTCTACAAATGCAACTACGATTCAAGGTACCCAGGTAAATCCTTATGAGGGTATTTTCTTTTCAGAATATGTCGAAGGAGCATCTTTCAATAAAGCATTGGAAGTATTTAATGGAAATAGAAATGGTTCTTCTATAGATTTAAATAAAATCAGGATAAAATTATATTCAAATGGGTCTTCAACTCCAAATGCAATTACTAATGTAAGCTTAGCTGATGATGGAACAACAAGTACAATTCCATTTTTATCATCATTTGTGTTTTATCATACTTCATTTGTAACTCCTGATGTTAATCTTCCAAATGCTCCTGCATCAAAGAGAAAGTCTGGTATTAATGCTATAAATTTTAATGGAGATGATGCCATTGTATTGGAATATAATGTATCAGATACTACCTGGGTAATATTAGATGTCTTTGGTGTTGTAGGGAATGATCCTGGCACTGAATGGAGTGCAAATGGAGTTTCTACACTTGATAATACTTTAAGAAGAAAAACTTCAATAAACTTTGGTATTACAAATATCTCATCTTCCTGGGATGAGCAATCTTTACAATGGACAGAATATGCTAATAGTTTACCTGAATCTAATTTAGGATTGCACACAGTTGATGCTCCTTTACCAGTTGAATTAATTTCGTTCAATGCAGATTTAAACTCAAATGGAGTTAATCTTTATTGGACTACTGCAACTGAGACCAATAACTATGGCTTTGAAGTTGAAAGAATGGAAAAAGGAAAAGGAACATTCCAAACTTTGAATTTTATCTCCGGAAAAGGAAATTCATATTCTATTAGTAATTATTCATACTTTGATAAAGTAAATTCAGGTACTTATGTTTACAGACTTAAGCAAATAGATTACAATGGAAGTATTTCATACAGCCATACTATTGAAGTGGAAGTGATTACTGTTAATGAATTAACATTACAGCAAAATTATCCCAACCCATTTAATCCTTCTACAATGATAAACTTTACTTTGCCTAAAGATGAAATTGTAAGTGTAAAGATATTTGATGTTCTGGGAAGAGAAATAAAAAATCTTTTGAATGATTTTAAACAAATAGGAAGTTATTCAATCCAATGGAATGGTGATAATGATAATAATGAAAAAATGACATCGGGAATTTATTTCTGTAGAATAAGTACTGATGGAGAATATAAAATTATAAAAATGACATTAACAAAATAATTAAATAAGGGTTAGTTGTAATATGAGTTCAGGGTGTCCAATTTGCGGAAATGAAAAATACGTTGTCAAAGGCAAAAGCCTGACTAATAATATTTCTAAAAATTTTATGGATAAAGATTATAAGGTTGTTCAGTGTACTGACTGTTCGGCTTATTATGTTAATCCAAGTATTGACTTTACAGATAAACAATGGGGGATGCTTTATAATAATGAATATTTTGGTGAAAATACAAAATGGTTTGAAAAGCAGAGAACAAGAGAATTATTTGAGCGGCTTTCTAAAATTGAAAAATTACTTGGAAAAAATAAAGATATAAGATTGTTAGATATTGGTGCCGGAGAAGGAAGGACTTTACTTGAAGGTGCAAATAGGGGATGGGATGTTACCGGAATCGACATTGTTGATAACCGGAGAAGTAATGCAAAAACTGATAAGATTAAATTTATCAAAGCTAAATTTTTAGAATATGAACTTCCTGAAAATTATTATGATATTATTTTTATTGATTCAGTTCTTGAGCATGTACTTAAACCAATTGATTATTTGGAGAAAGCTAAAAAGATTCTTAAACCTGGTGGGATTATTTATGTAGGCGTTCCAAATGAGGATAGTTTATTTAATACTATAAAATACATTGCATATAAAGTTACCGGGAAATCAGAAATAACTGAAAAAATCAGACCTTTTGATTCTCCTTATCATATAATAGGATTTAATAAGAAATCATTAAACTATAGTGTTAACAAAACAGGTTTGAAAATTAAATTGTTTGAAAATATTGGAAGAAAATTAGAGTTTATGGCTTACAATCCATCAACAAGAGGTTTTTGGATAGGGTTGTTGTTTATGTTTCCTGTTGAATTAGTTGCAGGAACGTTAAAAAAAGATTTATATTATTGCGCTTACTTAACAAAAGATTAGATTAAAGATGACATCTTTTTAAAAGATGTCATCTTTATAATTTTAGATTTAATCTTCTTTAACAAAATTATATGTTGTGAACTCAACAAAATCAGCAACACTTAATGTAAAGGATTTTACTTTACCATTCTCAACAACAAATGGTATTTCCTTAATTCCAAAAATTTCCTGACTATAAGTACATAAAAATTTATCATCGCCTATACTTTCAAGTTTGCCAACTAAGTCCGGATGATTATCTTTGAAAACCATTTTTAGATTGTTTCCATCTTTTTCAATTTCTATTTCTCCAAATACTTCGTGCTTATAAGTTCCTTCAAATTCTTCTAAAGGTACGGTAGGTTTCAAATTCATCTTAACGCTATCTCTCATTGCTGAAAGATATTTTTGCTGCCTTTCATCCTGTTTCTGCATAGCATTCGAATAAAGGGTATGATAATTATTATATGGAGCATTTAAGTAAGCATCTATTATTTGCCATTTAAGTGCCTGATAAAATACATTAGCATCAGTATTTGTTAAAACAACTACACCTAATTTTTCTTTTGGCAACAAAGTAACTGAAGTAACAAATCCATCAACTCCACCTGTATGTGAAACAACAGTGTTGCCTCTGTAGCTTTCAATTTCCCATCCCATTCCATATAGATTAAATGGATTTCTATCAAAAGGATTTGAAGAATTTCCAATTATTGATAAAGGTTTGCGTGAAGTTAAAATAGCCTTAAAAGGGATAACTTCTTTTCCATTATATTTCCCGCTATCCAGCAAAGTAATCAACCAATGACTCATATCTGTAACAGATGAACTAATACTTGCAGCAGGAGCAAGGTTATCAATATCAGGATAAGGAATTTTTCTTAATTCATTATCAACTATGGTATATGGAACTGCTATATTTAATTTACTATTGATATCTCTTGTTAAAGCTAATGAATTATTCATTTCCAAAGGTTTAAAAAATCTTTCCTGAATAAATTCATCCCAGCTTTCACCAGAAACTTTTTCAATTACTTGACCTGCAATTACAAAGCCTGCATTTGTATATCCCCATTTTGTTCTAAAAGGATATTTAGGAGCAAGCTTACCAAATTTTTCCAAAATTTCAGAAGTTGAAAGATCAGAGTCCCAATACATAAAATCTCCCTGAAAAGTTTCCATTCCAATTCTATGAGAAACTATATCCTGAAGATTTAATTCATTCTCTACCCAAACATCTTTCATCTTAAAATCAGGCAGCCATTTTTTTACTTTATCAGTTAAGCTGCATTTTCCTTCCTGTTCAAGAATTGCAAGGGAAGTACCTGTAAATGCTTTTGTATTTGAACCAATAAGGAATAACGTATTCTCATCAACATGATTGTTTGCGATTATATCCTTAACTCCATATCCCTTTATAAAAGTAACTTTTCCATCTTTGACAACGCATACAGCTAAACCTGGAATTTTACTTTCCCTTAGAGCTTTACTTACATAAACATCAATACTGTCTTTTAAAAAATTTGGAAGAGTTTGTGAGAATACAATAGTAGATGTAACAAATAGAAGAAAGAAAATCTTCTTAAACATAATGACCTCTTAAAGATTTATTATTTAAAATTAAATAGTAATCTTTAAGTAACAAAATTTTATAAAGGTAAAAAATAAAAAAAAGCGTTTTTATAAAATTTATTCATTTAACTTTATTATTATTTTCTGAGAATGTGAATGAATGTATAATAATAGTGTTTGGACCAAAAAGGCAACTCCAATCATTTCGAGCATCTCTTCAAAATTAGTCATGATTGAATAAGTTAAATTATCCTGACCGAACCTCATTTGGAAAAGTCCATCAAGGAATTCCATTCCCAAAGTACCGGATAGATAAATAGCTGCTGCAACAAAAAATCTGATTTTCCATCTTTTGTTCAGACTAAAGAAAAATTTAAGATAATAAATAGCAAATAAAATAACGAATAATGTACCTGGTATAATCCAGGCAAATCTAAAACCGCCTGCTATACTCCATAAATAACGAGAAGTCTGCTCATGCAAAGCAAGAAACTCATCAGCTCCCATTAGAAAAAATAAAACTGATAGAAATGCCCAATTCTTTTTGTATTTATCTTCGTTAATCTTCTTTTCTCTATAAATAACATAAAATAATAAACTTGCAAAAACCAAAGTTAAACTTGCAAAAAAAGTAGGTACATTTTCTTCTTTATCAAGATTAAATAATGCAGCAAGATGTTCATAGTCATTCGTAGTATAAAGAACAATTTGTAAAGCAATTGAAATAAAGGTTAAAACGAAAATAATAGAGTATAGAATTGAAGTAATTCTAGCAATCTTAACATTGAAGTCTATGTTATTAATTGAAGTAATAATTTCTTTCTTCATTGGTTTGGATACATTTTTATCAGAACTACTTTTTGTAGAAATACTTGTCCCTGAAGGGTTCATAGCTGCTCCTAAAGTTTAATTTAATCGTGTCTAGTATATTAAAGGTTGAATACTGCATTAGATATTGTTTTATCTGAAAATAAGATATGAGTTGTTAATCAACTTTTCAATGATTGAAAAAACTTATGCAGGGTTTAATAATAGTTAGACCAATATCTATGCTTTAGGGCAACAAAAAAGGGTTAATGATAGTCACTAACCCTTATAAAAAGTAGTTTATTCTTTTTTTATCTGCCAATAAGGTCGATGTCGCCGCCTGAGGTTTTTGCAACGAACTTTGTTCCTCCATTACCTAAGTCAGCTTCAAATTTAGATGAAGTTATTTTTACAACCTTTGTTGTCGGCAATTCACAAGAAATTCTTCCACCAGAAGTACTCATTAAGGTATAAGCATTAAAGTCTTTAGGTACCGTAATGGTAATATTCCCACCCGATGTACTTAATTCTATTCCTTTATTAAGACCATAATAATCTAATGATATATTGCCTCCTGAAGTAGATGCATCAATTTTTGAATCATTAGCTTTAATTTTAACATTGCCTCCTGAAGTAGAAGCTATTAAATCTCCATTTATCCCGTTGATTCTAATATCTCCACCTGATGT
>DASRWI010000015.1:0-77508 GCA_035654655.1 Ignavibacteriaceae bacterium
CCATACCTCATAATCTTGCTATTAGCGATACAGGATTTCTATTTCTTCCTTCGACAGGTGAAACTTTCACTTTAAATGAATTAGGAACTGATATCATTAAACTTCTACAAAAAGGTAGTACTATTGAAGAAGTAAAATTAGAAATCATCAATAACTACGATGTAAAAGATGCAAATATTGAAAAAGACCTCGATGATTTTATAATCCAGTTAAAAAGTTTTAACCTATTAAACGAACTATGAAAATTGCAGTAACTGGACTTAATGCTACCGATAATCCTGGACCAGGTGTTCCTGTAATTAGAAGTCTCAGAGAAGCGGATAAAGACATAAGTATTATTGGTCTTCTCTATGATGCCTTGGAACCGGGTATATATCTTGAAGATGTTGCAGATAAATCTTATTTGATTCCTTATCCTTCAAGTGGACTTCAAAGTTTGTTTGAAAGATTAGAATACATTCATAAAAAAGAAAATATTGATATAATAATTCCTACTCTTGATTCTGAATTATATGCATTTTCCAAATTAGCTGATAAATTATCCTCGATAGGGATTAAGACTTACCTCCCAACTTTAGAACAATTGAACATTCGTGCAAAAGATAAGTTGTTTGACTTTTGCAAAGAAAATGGAATCAAAGTGCCTAAAAATATTTTGGCAGCTTCAATTCAGGATTTAGATTTAATTAAAAAAGAATTTGAATATCCTGTTGTTATTAAAGGCATCTTTTACGAAGCATATATTGCCAATAATAAAGAAGAAGCATTGACCTACTTTTCTAAGCTTTCAGCAAAATGGGGCTTCCCTATTATCATTCAAGAGTATATAAAGGGAACAGAATTTAATGTTACTGCTTTAGGTGATGGTACAGGTGATACTGTTGGTGCTGTCCCTATGAGAAAATTATATATAACTGATAAAGGCAAAGGTTGGTCGGGAATAACAATCAACGATAATAATCTTTTGGAAATTTCAAAAAAGATAATAAGCATTTCAAAATGGAAGAGCGGTCTTGAATTAGAATATATGAAATATAAAGATGAGTATTACCTTCTTGAAATAAACCCGCGTTTCCCTGCCTGGGTTTATTTAGCTACTGCTGCAGGTATGAATATGCCTTATTCTTTAATCGAACTTGCTCAAGGAAAGAGAGTCGAACCGATGCAAAATTATGAAGTAGGAAAAATGTTCATTAGATGTTCCTGGGATTTAATTTCTGATATTAAAAAGTTTGAAGAAATTTCTGTTAATGGAGAATTTACTTTATGAAAAAAGTTTATGAACGACCTATTGTTATAAAACATTATTCAGGACTGATGAACAAATTTGGAACTCCATCCGTCAGTAAACCCGTTACCCAAATTGATTCTGTCCCGATTTCATCGTTAATTGAAAAATATGGTTCTCCTTTATTCGTTATTTCTGAAAAGAAAATTCGAAACAATCAAAAAAATGCCTTAAGAATTCTTAAGAACAGATACCCTAAAGTTCAATTTGCCTGGTCTTATAAAACAAATTATTTAAATGCAGTCTGTTCTATATTTCACAGTGAAGGTTCCTGGGCTGAAGTTGTGTCGGGTTATGAATATGAGAAGGCTAAAAAGTTGGGTGTTAAAGGTGAACAAATAATTTTTAATGGTCCTGATAAATCTGATGAAGATATTCTAAAAGCAATAAATGATAAAGCAAAAATTCATATTGACAACTTCGATGAACTTTATAAATTAATTGAGATTACTGATAAAAATAAATTAAAAGCCAATGTTGCTATACGTATAAATATGGATACAGGCATTCATCCTAAATGGGAAAGATTTGGTTTTAGCTACGAATCAGGTGAAGTATGGCAGGCGATTAAGAGAATTATATCTGATGAAAATCTTAACTTAATAGGATTACATACTCACATTGGCACCTACATAATGTCAGCCGATGCTTACCGTACCGCTGCTTTTATTCTTACATCCTTATACAAAGAGATCAAGCTTCAATTTAATATCCAGTTAAAATATATAGATATTGGTGGGGGATTTGCGTCCAACAATACCTTGCTTGGACAATACCTTCCTGCAGAACAAATGATTCCTTCAATGGAGCAATATGCTGATTCTATTACAGCAGGTATCTTTCAGGTAAATTTAAAAAATGAAGAGCTGCCCTTATTAATTCTTGAAACAGGAAGAGCATTAATTGATGATGCAGGATTTCTGTTAACGACTGTTTTAGCAAATAAAAGACTGGATTCAGGTAAAAAAGCCGTCATCATTGACGCTGGTGTTAATATTTTATTTACATCCTTTTGGTATAAACATAACATCTCCCCTGCTCAGGATTCAGGTTCATTTTATGAAGATACAGTTTTATATGGTCCTTTATGCATGAATATAGATTGCATTCGGGAATCTGTTTCTCTTCCACAAATAAAAATTGGAGATAAACTGGTTATCCATTACGTAGGCGCTTATAATATGTCTCAATGGATGCAGTTTATTACTTACAGGCCAAATATTGTAATGGTTTTGGATGATGGTTCAACTGAGGTTATTAGAAAATCGGAGGACCTCAATTATGTTACTCAACTTGAATCTTTACCTAAAAAATTATTAAAATAATTCATGTTATTTTTTATAGATTCAATATTATATAGTTATGCTCAAATATTTTTCTGCAATAGAAAATGGTTTGGCCTTTTAGCACTGCTTTCAACAATAATGATTCCTACTGTCGGTTTTATGGCTCTGGTCGGAGTCGTTATCTCAAACGCATTAGCTCTTCTTTTAAAATTTGATAAGAATAAAGTGCATTCTGGTTTCTATGGATTTAATGGATTACTATTTGGTGCTGCCACAACTTTTTATTTTCAATTAAATTATTTCCTAATCGGAGTAATTTTAATATTTATCTTAATTTCATTTTTCCTTTCTTCAGTTTTGGAAAATTATCTTGCCTCATCAGTTAACTTACCAGGATTAAGTTTACCTTTTATGATTACTTTGTACATTTATTTTATATTCTTGTACAATTTTCCTAATCTGAACTTTCATATACCCAAATTGGAAGATTATCCTTTTCTTTCAGCCCTTCCGGTTGCAGTTAAAAATTATTTTTATTGCCTTTCACTAATTTTATTTTCGCCTAATATAATTTCAGGTATCATCCTGGCAGCAGCCTTGCTATTATTTTCCAGAGTAATGTTTTTGTTCAGCATAATTAGTTATGCTGCAACAATATTCTTTGCTAAATATTTTGGAATTCATTATCCTGATCCGATGCTCCTTATAATTTGTTTTAATGCTATACTGACTTCTTTTGCAATTGGAGGAAGTTTAATTTTATTATCTCATAAGTCATTGCTGCTAATTTTAATAACAGATTTAATTGTTATCATAATGGCATTCTTTTTCCATTATTTATTAGTACCATATAAACTTCCTGTTCTCGTTTTACCATTTAATTTTATCGTTTTATCAATCTTATACAGTTTGAAATTTAGACAGGAACAAAGCGATCTTGTTCTGCTTTATTTTCAACCTGGCTCTCCCGAAGAAAATTATTATTATCACAAAAATCGTAAGAATAGATTTTCTAAATTCAAATTACTTCATCCTGAGCTCCCTGTTTGGGGAGAGTGGTTTATTTCTCAAGCTCATAATGGTAAATACACACATAAAGACCAATGGAAACATGCATTTGACTTTTCAGTAGTAGACGCCGAAGGTAAGCAATATGGTGGAGATGGTGCAAGTTTGCAGGATTACTTTTGCTATTCACTGCCTGTAGTTGCTCCATTAGATGGCACAATTGAAAAAATCGTTGATGATATTCCTGATAATAAAATTGGTGAAGTTAACATTAAAAAGAATTGGGGCAATTTAATTATTCTTAAACATGAAAATGGATTTTATTCTTTGCTTGCTCATCTTAAAGAAGGCTCTTTTAAGGTCAATGTTAATGATAAAGTAAAAAAAGGTGATATTCTTGCTGCTTGCGGAAACAGTGGAAGGTCTCCTATTCCTCACTTACATTTTCAATTTCAACCATCTGATGTCATTGGGAGTTCTACTATATCATATCCATTTTCTACTTTTATTGAAAAGTATGATGGAGGTTCCGCAATAAAAATATTCGATATACCCAAGGAAGGTTCCATTGTTCTAAATCCTGAAACTAATCATATAATAAAGGATACATATTCTTTTAAGCAAAGCAGTAAATATAACTTTAATTGTAATTTAAATGCTCAGACTTTTGAAGAAGAATGGGAAGTATTTATTGATATAAACAACGATTTTTATTTCAAAAATAACAATAATGATATTGCATATTTTTATTTAACTGATAAAATTTTCTACTTTACAAATTTTATTGGCAATAAAAAATCCGCGCTTTATTATTTTTATTTAATTAATTCAAAAGTACTTTTATTTAATTTTCCTGATTTATCCTGGACAGATGAACTTCCAATAAATATGACGACAGGAAATTTTACGAGATATATTTCAGAAATTTTTCTTCCTTTTTATCAATTTATAAATTCGAAGAATACATTAAATACAATTTATGATTCTAAAGAAGAAACTTTTACTCTGAATTCAAATATAAATGTTAATGGCTCAGGAATTTTTAAACTCATAAGTAAGAATATATTAGGAAAAGTAATTTTCAACAAAGATGGAATAAACGAATTTTCAGCGCAACAAAATAATTTAAGTTTTTCAGCAAAGTCCTTTACTAAGGAGTAATTATGCAAAAGTTTATATATACATCATTCTTTCTAACTGCAGGATTTCTGCTATTTGCAGGATTAATTAATTTCAATAACGATCTTAAAAATCCTACATTAAAAAATAGCAGTTCAAGTAATCAGATTTATGCAAATGAAATACGTAATAAAACACTATTTCCTACTAAACCTCTAATTATTCAAGATGAGAAAAAAGTTGCTGCATACAATCAATCAATAAATTTTGAACAGAAAAAAGATTTGGATAATGCAATTAAACAAATGCTTTCAATATATGACAAAGAAGATTATCTAATTAATTTACGTTTAGGATGGCTTCAATATAGTAACGGTAAATTTGATGAATCCGTTAACTATTATTTAAATGCTTTAAAGATAAGTGATAATAAAAGTATTGAGGCTTATTTGGGACTTACTTTACCTTTGGCTTCACTTAATAATTGGGATAAGGTAGCAGATGCATATACAAAAATTCTTAAAATTGATGGCTTCAACTATACTGCTAACCTTCGTTTGGGTCAGATTTATCTGAATTCTTTGAATTATAATAATGCCCGTAAGCATCTTGAAATAGTAAAAGAAAATTATCCAAGTGATTATGAAGCAAATTTGTCTTTGGGTTGGACTTACTATTATCTTGGTGAAAATACTTTGGCAAAACAATACTTAACAAATGCCTTACTCTTAAGCCCTAATGATTCACTCGCATTATCAGGATTGAATTTAATAAAATGATTAAAAAAATAATTGTATTACTATTTATTGTCTCAGCTTTTATAAAAGCAGATTCTACTTATGTTTATCCCGGCTTCTACTATACGAATGGCAATTACTCTAATAATGATTATTCAAATTCATATGCTTTTTACACTTCATTCTTTCTGAATAAACTTGCTCCAAGTCTTTCATATGAGAAAGTAATTGTTAATAATTCGAACTGGAAGTATGATGAAAATTTTTTCACTTTAGGTATCGGATTTTATGTTGATAAATCATTTTTGAAGTTCAATTATGGATATATCTACAGCACTTATGAAACCCCATCTGTATTAAACAATGGTGGAATGGGATATGGTCAAGGCAGAAGAAAATCAGTAAATACTTCAGTTGAAAAAAATAATATATTCAATGGCGATTATATTCTTTATGATTATTTCAATTACGGTGTCTCTTATACTTATCAAAATCAAAGCGGAGTTTTACCACTAAATGTAAACCAATTAACGCTAAGATTTGAAAGAAACTTTAATTATAATTTTTTCGTATCATTAAAACCTTCAGTATCAATTGTATCTGATAAAAGAAAACTGTACTCAGCTTCATTGAGGTTGCATTATCTTATTTTTCCAGACCTAATGCTTAAAACCGGTGGATTTATCGGGGAGCGCACATATTTTTTTGATAATGATCTATTAGTTTTCTTTAACCAAAACGAAACCCAAAAATATCAGATATGGGCACAAATTGATTATTATTTGTTTAATAAGGTTACATTATCCTTATCATATCAGCATACAAATTTTTCAGATTATTCCATCAACTACTACATTGCTGGAATTCGTTCCTGGTTTATGTTTTGACTAAATAAATGAATATTTAAGTTTGTAACTAATTACTTTAATCATTTATTAATCTTTTCCTAAATTAGTATTTTAATTAAAAAATAAATTAAAATGCACCTAGAAGATTTAATTGCCATCAGAGACAAAAAGAAAAAATACATTATAGGTTTAATGTCAGGTACTTCTTTGGATGGAGTAGATGCTGTCTTAATTGAGCTTAAAGGTTCAGGGACAAAGACTGAAATTAAACTGCAGGAATTTGTGACTTATCCTTTCCCTGGCGGATTTAAAGAAAAACTCCTTGAAAATTCTACTACCAACTCTGGTAATGTTACTGATATATGCAGATTAAATTTTTTGTTAGCTCATTTATACGCTGATGCAGTTAAATACTTACTTAAAAAAGCTAAAGTCCCCATTAAAAAGATTGATTTAATTGGTTCACACGGACAAACCATTCATCATCTGCCAAATAAAGAAAACTATTTAGGATATAGATTTGGTTCAACATTTCAAATTGGTGACCCATCAGTTATTGCCAAACTTACTGGCATTACAACAGTAGGTGACTTCCGCACCGGTGACGTTGCTCTTAATGGTGAAGGTGCTCCCCTGGTTCCTTATTTTGATTATATAATGTTTAATTCTTCTAAGAAGAATAGAGCGCTACTAAATATTGGAGGAATATCAAACATAACTTTCCTCAAGAAAAATTCTACTTTTGAAGATGTAATTGCTTTTGATACTGGTCCTGGCAATATGATGATTGACCTTCTGGCAAAAAAGTTATTCAAAATTGAATACGATAAAGATGGCAAACTTGCTAAGGGTGGAAAGATAAATGATGAGTTGTTAAAACAAATAATTAAGTATGATAATTTTATTTTTAGAACTCCTCCCAAATCAACTGGAAGAGAATACTATGATATGTCATTCATAAACAAGGCATTACAAAACCTATTCCACTTACCACATAATGATATAATAGCAACCTTTACTGAGTTTACAGCATATTCCATTTTCAATAACTATGCATTTTTCTTTAAAGACAAAATCTTGCTTGATGAACTTTATGTGAGTGGTGGAGGTGCATATAACCAATTTTTATTAAGAAGATTAGAACATTATTTTGGATATCAGGTTTCGATAAAAACAACAGAAAAGCTAAATGTTGGAGTTGATTCTAAAGAAGCAGTTTGTTTTGCTGTATTTGCGAATGAAACTCTTCATGGCAATCCTGTAAACATTCCTAATGTAACAGGAGCAGGAAGACCAACAATACTTGGCAAAATTTGTTTACCATAGTTAAGGATAATATGCTATCAATATCAAATAAATTATTAATAGGTGCACATACTTCTATAAGAGGTGGGGTTTCACAAGCTGTTGATCTTGCAAACTCTCTTGGCTTTACTGCCATGCAAATTTTCACTAAAAATAATAATAGATGGGCTGCCAGTCCATTAATGGAATCGGAAATTGAAGCATTTAAAACAAAATTAAAAAGCTCGACAATAAAATTTGTTCAGGCTCACGATTCGTATCTAATAAATCTTTGTGCAACCGATGAACAACTCCAGCTAAAATCATTAACAGCCTTCATTGATGAAATAGATAGATGCCAACAACTTGATATTCCATATTTGAACTTTCATCCAGGTTCACATTGCGGTTTAGGAGAAGAAGTAGGGATTAAAGAAATTGCAAATGCAATAAACATTGCTCACGAAAAAACCCCTGATGCCAAAGTAAGCAGCATGCTTGAGCTAACTGCTGGACAAGGTTCAGCAGTTGGATATAAATTCGAACATATAAGAGATATCATCGACCTTATAGAAGACAAAGATAGAATATCAGTATGTATAGATACCTGCCACATATTTGCAGCAGGATACGACCTCCGTTCAAAAGAAGCATTTGATAAAACAATAAAACACTTTGATGAAGTTATAGGATTAGATAGATTAAAATGCTTTCACATAAACGATAGCAAAAAAGGATTAGGAAGCAAAGTAGACAGGCACGAACACATTGGAAAAGGAATGATAGGGCTGGAAGGATTTGAAAACTTAATGAATGACAAAAGATTAAAACACATACCTAAAATCCTTGAAACTCCAAAAGAAAAAGACATGCACGAAGACATCGAAAATATAAATATTCTACTCAGCCTCATAAAAAAATAAAACCTTGGAGTCATTGAGAGAAAGGCAGCTTGCCCCTGTGGGGTCGCAATCTCATTTTTAGCCCATGATTTTTGTCGTAGGTTCTTTAATATTTCTTCTTTTTAACCCACGATTTTAATCGTGGGATTAATATTTCTTCTTTTTAGTCCTCGATTTTAATCGTGTGTTTTAAATTTCCTCCTTAGACGATTTTAGTCGTATTCATTCACTTTAGCAGTTTCTTCCTCCATCCCACAACTTTAGTTGTGGGTAACAAAACAAAATCCTTTCCTGCATTCCGTAGGAATACATTAACAATAACAACTAAATTAATAAAAAAAATCCCCCTTCCCTCTTCATAGCGAAGGGATAAGGGGGATGGGTAACAATCTTAAAAACTTATGGCTCTATGGCCCTCAAAACTATTATACCGGTATGCTTCTTTATCTTACTCAAATAAACCGGTAAGGGATCAGGAGAAATCTGAATCTTGGACTCCACCTGTGGAGAATGCATAAAATGTATTCTCCCATCATCCATTTTTACTGCATAACCAACGTGCCCAATATCCAAACCTTTTGCATTGGTAGTAATTGCAATTAAATCACCATCCTGAATTTTATTTTCAATCCCTTCAACTTTATCTTTTGGAATATAATAATAGATACGTGAATTTATTTCATCTTCCTGTTTCTTAATAACCTTCACAAATTCAGGATTTTCCTCTAAGTGTAAATACTTATCAGGATTATTGCTCATAAACCCGACATTAAACTTTATTTCTTCCCCACCAATTTCCTTTGTAACATTTTTAACTAAACCCTTACTGGTGTTGTTAAAAATCCAATCAGAAAAATAATGAAGTCTTGATGGATATTTATCTAACTTACCATCTCTATACCTGATATAAGTTAACTCATTCATATAATCATCAAAAGAAGTTTTATCCTTCTTAACACATCTTGAAAGAGTTAAAACATTTTCCAAATAAGTTGTACAATCTAAACCTGAAAGATTGATAACCAATTTCTCTTCACCCGGCTGCTCTAAAGCAAAAGCCTTATACTCAAGACCTAAAAAACTTTTTCCAATTGTGGAAATAACTTCATTGATAGGTTTATTTTTTAAATTTTTATCAATTGCTAAAGTAAATTTTTCATTGCATATTTTTTTGTCCTCATCTGAATAAACTTGAGGAATAATTTCAATGGTAACAAATAATAAAAGTAAAAGAAATAATTTTTTCATATTACATCCTCTGGAATTTGTGCCGGTGAATAAGAATCTACCTGATGGAATCTATCAAGATTTTCAAACCTTGCATAATCCTTAATGAACGAAAGCTTCACAGTTCCTACTGGGCCATTTCTTTGTTTAGCAATAATAACTTCTGCAATGCCTTCAGTTGAATTTCCATTTTCATCCTGAGTTATTCCATAATATTCAGGTCTGTTGAGGAACATTACAACATCCGCATCCTGTTCAATAGAACCTGACTCTCTCAAATCTGAAAGTTGAGGCCTTTTATCTGTTCTGGATTCAACAGAACGATTCATCTGTGATAATGCGATAACTGGAATATTTAATTCCTTAGCTAGTGACTTCAACGAGCGGCTGATAAAAGAAATTTCACGCTCTCTACTTTCCATTGAATGAGCGGTGTTAAGAAATTGAAGATAATCAATAAGTATTAATTGAATATCCTGTTCAGCTTTTAATCTTCTGGCTTTTGCTCTTACTTCAAGAATAGTCTGGCTTGGACTATCATCAATAAAAATCTTTGCATTTGCAAGCTTATGTGCATTACGACTAAGCTTTGCACCTTGTTCAGGAGGTAATTTTCCCGTTCTTACCTGATGGGCATTAATCTTTCCTTCTGCACATAATAAACGAATCACTAACTGAACTGTGGGCATTTCCAAACTAAATATAGCAACAGCTTTATCAAAATCAATTGCTGCATTTCTTGCCAACGATAACGCAAATGCTGTTTTACCCATAGATGGTCTTGCTGCCACAATAACCAAATCTGAATTTTGAAATCCACCAAGCAAATCATCCAAATCAACAAAGCCTGATTTAACAGACATATTGTTGTCCTTTTTCGAATGTACGGCTTCAATATATTGCAATGCACCTGCAACAGCTTTGTCCATTTTCTGGAAGGATTTCTTCAGGTGAGATTCTGTAATCTTAAATATCTTTTGTTCTGCCGCATCAAGAATATCAAAAACATCTTCCTGCCCTTGATATGCAGATGCAGCAATTTCGTGTGAACTTGAAACTAACTCTCTTAAAATTTGTTTTTCTAAAACAATCTTTGCGTGATATTCAATATTTGCCGCAGAGGAAATATTTTGCGAAAGCCTGCTTAAATAAACTGCTCCACCTACTTCTTCTAATTGTCCTCTTTTTCTTAATTCATTATATAGAGTAATTGTATCAATCGGTTCTCTTGCTTCTGATAAAGCAATCATAGCTTCATATATCTTTAAGTGAGCAGATAAATAAAATGCATCCGGTTTTAATAAGATAGTCGCCTTTTCAACCGCCTGCTTATCAATAAGCATTGCTCCTAAGATAGCAGCTTCAATTTCCGGTGCCGCAGGTGGTTTAACATCAGCAGGAATAATTTTCAGAATATCAGTATTGGTTTTCTTTTTCTCTTTTGCCATAAATATCTTTTAAGAGGGTTATAATCTTAAGTTTAAACTATAAAAAAATCTTAGAATTAAAAAATTAATTCTATTCGACTTTTATTTTTACCTAAAATTACAAGATTATTTTTTAATGCTTTGATATAATTTTTGGAATTGCTGGACATCTTCCCAACAGCCCACCTTCCAGCCTGGATTTCTCAATAATGCGGCAGGATGATAAGTCACCATAACTTTTGCATTATTAAACTCCATGATTTTCCCCCTGAAATTTCCTAATGAATCTTTTTTTTGAAGTAATGCTTGTGCAGCTACTAATCCAAGGCATAAAATTAATTGTGGATTTATTATTTCTAACTGCTTGTGGAGGTAAGGAATACAAGCTTCCATTTCATTTGGTAAAGGATTTCTATTTCCCGGAGGTCTGCACTTTACAATATTGCAGATATAAACTTCTTCTCTCGTAAGTTGAATTGATTCAAGTATTTTTGTCAATAATTGACCCGCTCTTCCAACAAATGGTCTTCCCTGTTCATCTTCATCTGCACCAGGACCTTCACCAACCAAGACTATATCTGCATTGGGATTCCCTTCACCGAACACAAACTTCTTCCTGCTGCTTCCTAAAATACAATTCTTGCATTCGCAAATTAATTTACTAAGTTCTTCTAAATTATTTGCACTTTGGAAATCTTCAGACACAACATTGTTCTTTTCTTTAATAACTGTAGTTTTTCTTTTTGATAATTTTATATCTTCAAATAATTCATCACCAAAAATATTTTTCTGATCTTCAAGAGAGGCTATTATTTTATTCTTTAAATCCATTTTATCTTAAAATATTAACAACTTCATCAAGTATTTTATTAGCTGCTTCAAACTTTGACATAAGTGGAAATTCTTTTTTCAATCCGTCTTTATTTATTATAGTAATTTTATTAGTATCAAACTCAAATCCGGCTTTCTCATCCTTCAATGAATTTAAAACAATTAAATCAAGATTTTTGTTTCTTATTTTCTTTAATGCATTATCATATTCATTGTCAGTCTCAAGAGCAAAACCGACAACTTTTTTCCCTGCTTTAGTTAAAGAACCAAGAATGTCATTGGTCTTGACTAACTTAATGGAATCTAAGTTCTGTTCTTTTTTAATCTTTTTATCATTAATCTTTTCAGGTCTATAATCAGCTACAGCAGCAGCCATAATTAAGCAATCATTATCAATTATATTTTCTTGTACCTTTTTATCCATTTCATCAGCACTGCGGACCTTAATAATATTAATTCCTTGAAATGAAGGTTCAGATGTTGGTCCGGATATTAATGTTACTTTAGCTCCTCTAAAAAATAAAGCCTTAGCTAATTCATAACCCATTTTCCCCGAAGACCTGTTTCCCAAAAACCTAACCGGGTCAATATCTTCATAAGTAGGGCCAGCAGTAACTAAAACTTTTTTGCCTTCAAAATCTTTTTTGTACCCGTTTAAAATAGATTCAGCAGCTTGTAAAATTTTTTCAACTTCAGGTAATCTCCCTTTACCTGAAAGACCGCTTGCTAAGAATCCTTCTTCAGCTTCCAGAATATAATAACCCAAACTTCTAAGCTTACTTATATTTTCCTGAGTTAAGGGATTTTGGTACATATCCATATCTGCTGTAGGCACAATCAACAAAGGACATCTTAAAGCAGTTACCAATGTTGTTAACGCATTATCAGCAAAACCGTGAGTTATCTTTGCAATCGTATTAATGGATGCAGGAGCAATTATCATCAAGTCACCCCATAGTGCAAGGTCAATATGCCAGGTATTTTGTTGACTATCCTTATCTGGAAAAATTTTTGTTATTACCGGGTTCTTTGATAAAACACTTAAAGTTAGAGGAGTTATGAATTCCTGAGCAGAAGGAGTCATTAATACTTTTACTTCTGCTCCTGATTCAATTAGTCTGCGGATTATTAAACAGGATTTATATGCTGATATACATCCTGTTATACCAAAAATGATTTTTTTCCCTTTAAAGGGATTTATTATCATATTCTTTATTTTTTATAATGATATTCTTTATTTTTTATAATGATATTCTATCTTGCCTTCTAACAAATCTTGTAAGGCTTCAATATGTGGCTTTGCTTTCTTTTCAAAATCTAAGGAAATTTTTATCTGAGCCGGGTTTTCTATATCATCAGTATCATCGTCTGTCCCAGTTACAGGAATTGTACTTAAAGCTGCATTAAATTCTATTTTATTATCAGCATTTATTTGTCTGGCTTTTTTAGCCGTTACAATAATAGCTTCATAAACATTCTTTGTTTTTTCATCAATCTTTCTTAAATCGACTGGCTGAATTTCCATCTATATATTCCTTTTAATTATTTTTTTTACTAATTCCTTGGCGTGAACTTTTGCTTTTTCTAATTCTTCATTATCTATAAAATAATCAAATTTATCCTTAAGACTCAACTCCATTTTTGCTCTCTCAACCCTTTTTCTCAAATCCTCCTCATTTTCAGTCTTCCTATTCTTTAGCCTATTTGTTAATTCATCAATACTTGGAGGTACAATATATATCAATTTAGCTTCAGGATAAATCTTCTTAATATTCAAAGCACCAATAACATCAACTTCAAAAACAATACTTTTACCTTCGTTTATATGCTCATTTATGAACTTTTTTGAAGTACCATAATAATAATCGTAAAACTTTTCCCATTCAACAAACTCATCCCGCTCAATCATTTTCTCAAATTCATCTTCACTAATAAAGAAATACTCGACACCATCAGTCTCATTTTCTCTTTTAGCTCTGGTGGTATAAGAAATAGAAAAAAATAATTCAGGGAATTCTCTTAAAATCTCTTTAACAATCGAAGTCTTGCCTGCACCGCTTGGTGCTGAAACTACTATTATACTTCCTGGTTCTTTTGCCAAATCTTATTCTATATTTTGAATTTGTTCACGAATTTTTTCAATCTCTTCTTTTACATAAACTGAATTATGAATTATAAAAGTAGAAAGTGATTTTGATGATATAGTATTCGCTTCTCTATGCATCTCCTGACATAAAAAATTTAACTTTCTTCCAGGTTCTTCATCATTATTCATTGATTCAGCAAAAAACTTTAAGTGACTCCTTAACCTAACACATTCCTCAGTAATATCAGTCTTATCAGCAAGCAAAGCTAATTCAAGTTTAAATCTTTCATCATCCAGATCAGAACCTTCAATCAAAATCTTAACTCTTTCCTTTAACTTCTCAAAATATTCGTTAACATTAGATTTAACATCATTTTCAATTTCAACAACCTTTTCTTCAATAGTATTTATTCTATTTTGAAGGTCCTTAAGAAGTTCCTTCCCTTCCTTTTTCTTCATCTTGATAAGGTCATTAAGTGCATTCTTAAGGGCACCTTTAACCATTTCAAACTCAACCTCTTCAAAAGAAACTAAATCATCTTCAAACAATTCTTCATTAGAAAGGATATGTTCGAGCTTAATCTTTTCAGTCGATTTTAATACTTTCTTAACTTCCTTTAATTGAGATAGATATTGCTTTAGCTTTTCCTTATCAACCTTTTTAGTTTTATTTTCATTTACAGTTACAGATACAACAATAGAAACCTTACCTCTTTTGAGAGTATTCTTAATAATATCACGAATTTCATATTCTTTGCTTTGAAGTATCGAAGGTAACCTGAAAAAGATATCAAGATAACGGCTATTTATGGATTTTATTTCAACCTCGGCAGAAAGCTTATCATTTCTGACAGCACCCTTGCCATACCCGGTCATACTAATCATATAATTTTACCTGATAAAAAGAAAATAAGATAGTAAAGATACTAAATAAAAGAAGTTTACTCAAGTTCCTAAAGTGAAAGGTACTTCGAGTGTTTTCATTCCCATGGGTTGAAAATGTCCCAATAAAAAAAGGTTGACACAACACCAACCTTAAACCTTATTCAGTTTACCCCACGACTTTAATCGTTGGTATTAAACAATTTTTAGGTACTCCTTCCCAATCCCATAGCTTCAGCTATGGGTAAGCACTAAAAAAAAATGACGACTTCAGTCGTCAATCTAACCTTCCTTAACCCATGACTTTCCCGAAGGGATAACTTTGTGGCAGTCGGGGGTCTAAAAAAAAGGTTGGCACAAAACCAACCTTAAATCTTATTCAGTTTAGCCCACGACTTTAGTCGTGGGTAACGAAACAACTCTTTGGTAAGAAACAAATTTATGGGTAAATAATTTTATTTCGATGCATCCATCAGTTCTGCTCTTCTATCTTTACTGACTTCCTCCCCAGTCATAAACGATTGCAAAACCATATCCATCTGCTTTATTAAATTCTTCTTATAAAATCCGGGTGCATATAAAGCACCATCCAGCATATAAATTCTTTTACTCTTCTCATCATAAAAAGTATAATTTAAGAAAGGTCCCCCTTTATCCTTATCATTATAATCCCAAAGACCTTGCATAAAAATTGCATACCTACCTTTGAAGTTTACCTCATCACAGGAGTAGGAATCAACTGAGATTGTCATCTTCAAAGAATCCCCAATTACTTTGTTAATTTTATTAACAAAGGCATTCCTAATTGTTTTTACAGAATCTGAAGTTAGACAATTTGGAGATTTATTATTCATCCAATGAATAAATATTATCTTACTTAAATCTTTATTTAATGAACCGAGTAACACATAATCTTCATCTTTATTTTCTTTAAGAATTTTAAAATCATTCTGAACATAAAGCATAAAATTATAATTCTTTAATAAATGTCCCTGAATATCTTTCTTCTCATATCTATGGTCATAAATACCGGCTGATAACATCTTCTCTGTAATTTTTTGATACTCAGCTAATATTAAATCCTTATTATCCTCCAATGATTTTTTTAGCTGCTCCATTGAGGCTGCACCTAAAAATATCACGAGCTGATTTTCTGACCAAAGATTTTCTTTTTTAATAAAAGGAGAGCTTCCGGATTTTAATTTATTAACTTCATTATCATTAAGTATGGCATCAATAAATTTCCCACAAGTTGAATTATTATTTAATATTCCTGCAACTATTAGATTTTTTCTATTCTGATATTTTTCAATATCCTGGATATCAATTCTTTTTACCCTATATAATTTTTCCTGCTGAGGAGTAAATATTTCTTTTTCAAAAACATTTAATAAGATTGGTTTCATTTCATCAAATTCAGCTTTATCTGCAGCAATATAAATGTCATCCTCTAAATCTAAAACAGGACTTTCATTTTTTTCACAAGAAAAAAAGATTATAGATAAGCTAAGCAGCGTGGCTAAAGATAATAAATGTTTCATATTATCTCGGTACATTGGTTAGTATTAAAGGTAAATTGTAAGCTGTATACATTATCCACATTAATATTCCTATAGATAGTGGTATTGATAAATTATCGTCTGCCCATCCAAAAGATACATTTTCTACAATCGCTCCTATAAACGCAGCAATTATACCTATTAGTATTTCAGTACTAATGTAATTCGATGACTTTGGAGTTATAAAAACAACAATTATTGCACTAATAAAGAATGCTAAAGTTCCCTCCAAACTCTTTAGCAGAAATTTATGTTTTCCAAACTTTCTTCCAATTAATGCAGCAGCAGAATCGCTAATTATTAGTATTGTAAAAGCTGTTAGGAATATAACCTTTGGGAAAATGATTACACATAATAAAGCTGAAATTAATACATAACTGGCACCGGTAAGATTTTTCTTTTTGTGACTTACTTCGTGCTTCCTCAACAAGAAACCAAAATACTTATAAATAAATTTACTTATGACTGCATTACTATATCGTAATAATTCCAATGAAAGTGCGAAAGCGGTAAGGATGGATAATAAAATTATCGCAGTAGTTTTATCTATAAAATAATAAACAATTGGTATAGATAAAGAAAAGAGATGAATTAGCTTGCGAACTACTTCATCTCTATATTGAATTGTTCCGTTATCAATTTGTGTCATCTTTAGGAGAAGGTTCTTTTGTTTTCCTTTGGTCTAGTAATTTTTTAACATGCTCTGGCATTTCTGTTTCTTCCGCATTACTGCCATTTTTTTTCAAAGGAGGTAAACTTTCTCCTCTTATTAACTTGTCTATTTCTTCTGCATCTAATATTTCTCTATCGAGCAGTTCTAATGATAATTTATGAAGAAGTTCAATATTTTCATTTAATATGTTCTCTGCTCTTTCCATTGCAGTATTAACAATTAATCTTATTTCATCATCAATCTCAATTGCTGTTCTTTCACTATAGTCTCTATGCTTTTGAATTTCTCTTCCTAAAAATATTTCTTCTTCCTTTGCACCATAACTTAGAGGACCCAACTTATCACTCATACCCCATTCACAAACCATCTTTCTTGCTATATTTGTTGCTTTTTCAATATCATTACCCGCACCTGTAGTATAATGTTTAAAGATAAGTTTTTCGGCAGCTCTTCCGCCTAAGGCATAAGTTATAATAGCTTCAAGATACGATTTTGAATAAGTATGCTTTTCATCTATTGGAAGATAACTGGTAACACCCAATGCTCTTCCTCTTGGTATAATTGTAACTTTATGTACAGGGTCGGCCTCAGGTATCATCCTTGCTACAAGTACGTGTCCAATTTCGTGATAAGAGGTAGTTTTCTTCTCATTTTCAGAAATTATCATACTCTTTCTTTCCATACCCATCATTACTTTATCTTTAGCTTCTTCAAAGTCTATCATTTCAACTTTTAACTTGTTCTTTCTGGCAGCTAACAATGCTGCTTCATTAACAAGATTTGCTAACTCAGCTCCGGCTAAACCAGGAGTGCCTTTTGCAAGGGTATCAAGATTTACTTTTGGATCTAAAGGAATATTTCTTGTATGAACTTTTAATATACCTTCACGTCCTTTTACATCAGGTCTGTCTACAACAACTTGCCTATCAAATCTTCCAGGTCTCAACAAAGCAGGGTCAAGAACATCAGGTCTATTTGTAGCAGCAATAATGATAACACCGCTATTCTGTTCAAAACCATCCATCTCAACTAACAATTGATTTAAAGTTTGCTCTCTTTCATCATGTCCGCCGCCTAAACCTGCACCACGATGTCTACCAACTGCATCAATTTCATCAATAAATATTATACAAGGAGCATTCTTCTTTCCCTGGTCAAATAAATCTCTTACTCTACTTGCACCAACACCGACAAACATTTCCACGAAGTCAGCACCTGAAATTGAAAAGAATGGAACACCAGCTTCACCTGCAACTGCTCTTGCCAATAAGGTTTTTCCGGTTCCTGGAGGTCCTAACAATAATACTCCTCTTGGAATTTTACCGCCAAGTTTTTGAAACTTTGTTGGTTCTTTTAAAAATTCTATAATTTCGTGAAGCTCCATCTTTGCTTCATCAGCACCAGCTACATCTCTAAAAGTAATCCTCTGAGTTCCTTGAGTAATTAATTTCGCTTTACTTTTTCCGAATGAGAAAATACCTCTCGTACCACCGCCGGCACCTCCCTGCATTCTTCTCATAAAGAAAATCCATACCGCAAATATTATAATCCACGGAATGAAACTAATTAACATATCAAACCATTCGTTGGATTCTTTTATGAAAGTATACTTTATACCTTTAGATTTCCAGACTTTTTCCTGGTCCTGAATAGAACTTTCAGGAATATAAACTGAAAAATCTTTTACGCTTCTATTGCTTACAAACTCAGGGGCTCTAAGTTTTCCTTTAAAGTAATAGTCATTAAGGTCTTGTTTAACAATAACTGCTTCTAAAATCTTATCTTCTTGCAAGAATCTTTCATAATCCTGGTAACCTACATTTTCATAATTAGCGCTGCCAGTGTTAAACAGTTTCATTACAATTACTGCAGCTATTATAACCGCACCCCAACCAAAAACTACACGTATAACTTTAGACCAATCAAAATTATCATCCGGTTTATTTGGTCCGCCGCCGCCTTTATTAGGTCTTGGTGTCTGTTTATTATTATTTTCATTCATAAATAAATTATTCTTATTTATCATTTAGTTTTAGATTCTCCATCTTCATTAAGTACATATATACTTCTTAAATTTCTATATTTCTGTGCGTAATCTAATCCATAACCCAAAACGAACTTACTTGGAATTTCAAACCCAATATAATCAATTTTGACGTCATAGATAAGGCTGTTGGGCTTTAGCAACAGAGATACTACTTTCATACTGGAGGGTGTATGAGAGCTTATCAACTGTTCAATAAATTTTATTGATAGCCCCGTATCAACAATATCTTCAACAATAATTAAATCTCTACCATTTACATCGCAATTTAATTCCTTAACTAATGTTACCTGCCCGGATGAAATTTTTGAATCACCATAGCTTGATAACTTAAAGAAATCAATTTCGCAATCAATAGTTACATTTTTTATTAAATCTGCTAAAAATATAAATGCACCATTTAGTACTCCGATAAATACGGGAGTTTTGTCTTTATATTCTTCAGAAATTTGCTTTCCAAGTTCCTTTATTCTCTTCTGAATAATTTCTTCTGTTAAATATGGAACAAAAACATCTTCCCCGATTATTATTTTATCTGATTCTATTTCAGGCATAATTTGTATATTCTTTCAGTATTTGATGTTAGTTTAAATTTATCATCTATTCTATAACCAACCACCCATACTATTCTTTCCCTGTTTACTAAAACTTTTATATCACTTTTAATGTGGTTATCAATTTTTATATCATTCAAAAAATCAGAAACCTTCTTTACTCCTTTTAATCCAATTGGAGAAAATTTATCTCCTTCTATCCATTTTCTTACTTCGAATTCTTCATCCAAATCATCAGATGTAATAAATTCAATTTTTCCGCCAATAAAATTGACAGGTTTCTCTTTAACCTCTTCTATTATAAGGGATTCACCATTAATATCTTTTTCTTCATTAACCTTAAGCTTAATGGATTTAAATTCTTTTTCTTCCTGTTTATGATAGATTAAAATATAATCTCTTTCTTTGATTGCAGTCAACTTCCCTGATAATTGTTCCTCATTACCAGTCTTCGAGTACAACAAAGTTCTAAGCTTAATTAAATCTTCTGAAACTACTTCTTTCTTAAGATTCTTTTCTATAACTTCCTTAAAGAAATCATTTAGTAATTCATCTTCTAAATTAATTTTATTAATAAAAATTTTAACTTTATCATCAATTTTCTTTACGGAAGAATCAATTGAAGAACTTATCTTTTTATCAATAAAGGTTGAAATACTTTTTATATAATTTGAAAAGTTTAATACTGCCTTTTCAAAATCAGGATTTAAATTTTCTTTAATTGAGGGAATTAAATTATTTCTTAAATAATTTCTATTGAAATCATTGTTCTTGTTAGAACTATCAACTCTATATAGTATTGAATTTTCTTCTAAATAATTAATTATTTCTTCTTTTTTCAAGCAAATAATAGGTCTGATAATTTTATCTCTTTTAACAGGTATGCCGGTTAAACCAGCCTTGCCTGTTCCTTTAATAATATTTAAAAGAACTGTTTCTAAATTGTCACTTTTATTATGACCTGTGACTATTTTAGTTAAGTTATACTTACTTACAATATTAAAAAGTTCCTCATATCTTAATATTCTTCCAGCTTCTTCTAAAGATAATTTATTCTTTTTTGCATATTCTTTGACATCTTTATGGCTGGTAAAAAGTTCAATATTTAGACTTTTACATAATCCCTTACAGAAGGCCTCATCTTCATCAGCTTCAATACCTCTAATTTGATGGTTCAAATGAAAAGCTTTTATTTCAATCCTGTATTTTTTTTTGTATTTATTAAAAAAATGCACTAAAAGGACAGAATCTGGCCCTCCGCTTAATGCGATTAAAATTTTATCACCTTGTTCTACCAAGTACTCATCAGATATAAACCTGATTACTTTTTGCTCAATTTTATTCATTAAGTAATATTGGGGATGTCCAAAGTAAAATAATTATAATATTTCGAAAAATATGGATATAATAAATAATCTACTATGTTAACTATTGCTTGTTTTCCATAATTTGCTCAACATACTTGCCTAGTACATCAAACTCTAAATTAACTTTGTCACCTGGTTTTTTATTTGAAAACACCGTTTCTTCCCATGTATGTGGAATTATTCCAATAGAAAAATTATCTTTTTCAAGCTGAGCAACCGTCATACTTACACCATCAATTGCAACGGAACCAACAAAAATCAAGTATTTCCTAAATTTTTCATCAAACTTAATTGTCATATAATGACTATTTGATAGTTCTTTTACGTCAGCAACAATCCCGGTAGTATCCACGTGACCAAGTACAAAATGGCCTCCTAATCTTGCTTCAGCTTTCAATGGTCTTTCAAGATTTACAAAAGCATTATTATTTAATTGTCCTAAACTGCTCTTCTTTAAAGTTTCTTCAATAACATCAACTGAAAACTTTTTTCCATCTATGTTAACAACAGTAAGGCATACACCATTTACAGCAATACTGCTGCCAATGCGCATATCCTCCATAACAATGTCTGCCTTGAAAACTAATCTATACCCTTCCCCTGTTTTATTTTTTTCTACCAAAGTCCCTTTTTCTTCTACTAATCCTGTAAACATTAAAATCCTTTTTATTTTATTTTACTTAAACTTAAAAGTATATCATCATCATATTTTCTAATAGTATCTATTGAAAGTTTTAGAGAATTCTTAATACTTTTTATCCCTAATTCTCCAACTAAAGGTAACCCTGAACCCAATAGTTTTGGAGTAATAAACAAATAAATATCATCAAACAACTTTTCCTTAACAAACGATGTATAAATTTCACTCCCTCCTTCGACCAATATAGAAGTAATATTTATTTTAGCTGCTTCAATAAGTAAACTTCTTAAACTTACTCTTCCTTCACATTCTTTGGTGAAAATAAATTCAACATTTCTTTTTAAAAAAGGTTCTATCTTCTTCTTATCCTGGTTTTTTCTTAAAGTAGCAATTATTAAGTTTTTATCTGAGTTTTCTTTAAAGATTGTACTATCAGGGCTTAGTCTTAAATTACTATCAACAATAATCCTTTTGGGATTTCTTCCTTCTACTAATCTAACATTAAGTTTCGGTTTATCTTTTATAATAGTGCCTGCACCAACAAGAACTGCACTATATTCACTTCTTAACTGATGGACATATTTACGTGAATCAAGAGAACTTATCCATCTTGAATATCCTTTTTCATCAGCTATTTTTCCATCAAGAGTTTGAGCAGCTTTTAAAGTAACATAGGGAAGTTTTTTTGTAATATACTTGAAGAAAAATTTATTTAGTTCAATACATTCTTTTTCAAGAAAGCCGGCTTTAACTTCAATGCCGGCTTCTTTAAGTTTCTTTATACCTTTACCGCTTACAAGTGGATTCATATCCAATGTACCGATAACAACTCTTTTTATTTTACTTTGAATAATTGCATCTACACAGGGTGGGGTTTTCCCAAAATGACAACAAGGTTCTAAATTAACATATAAGGTTGCACTTTCTACGTCTTCTTTAGATGATTGAATTGCATTTACTTCTGCATGATTTTTTCCATATTGTTCGTGATATCCTGCGCCTATTATCTTATTATTCTTTACTATTACACATCCTACAAGTGGGTTCGGGCTTACATATCCTGCACCTTTTTTTGCAATTTCAATTGTCAGTTGTATGTATTGTTCGTCTTTTAACAACTTAGTTTATTTCTAAAATTTCAAACTCCATCAATCCAGCTGGAGCATTCACTTTTACAATTTCATTTACTTTCTTACCCATTAAACCCTGGCCAACAGGTGATGTAACGGATATTTTTCCTGCCTGGAAATCTGCTTCTTCAGGTGATACTAATATGTACGTTAAAATCTTTCCTGATTTTAAATTTTTAATTTTAACTTTAGACAATATATGTGTCTGATCCTGCGGAAATTGAGTAGTATCAATTATCCTGGCTCTCGAAAGCAGGTTCTCCAATTTTGAAATTTTCATTTCAAACATACCTTGTTCTTCTTTAGCTGCATCATATTCAGCATTCTCAGATAAATCACCGTGAGCTCTTGCTTCTGCTATTCTTGAAGCCATATCTTTTCTGCCAGTTGATTTCATTTCCTGAAGTTCTTTTTCAAGTTCCAACAGTCTTTCTTTCGTTAAATAAACGAAATTTTCATCAGCCATAATCAAATTCTCTTTTTATTTAATAATATCGTCTTTTAAAAAAAAATTACCACCGTTTTTGCAGTGGTATATTGAAAATTATAAAAATAAACTTCTCTTGTCAAGAATTTATTTACTGAAAATTTTCATTTAAGGATTATTTTAAAATCATCATCTTTCTTGTTTTTTCAAACTTGTCCAAATATAATGTATAAAAATAAACTCCTGAAGGAAGTCCTTCACTTGAAAAATCTACATCATAAATTCCCCCATCTCTTTCTTCATCAAGAACATTCTTAACCAAATTACCTAAAACATCATAAACCTTTAAAACTACTCTGCTTCTTTCAGGCATAGAGAATCTTATCTTGGTTAAAGGATTAAAGGGATTCGGAAAATTTTGTTTTAAATCATAACTGCTCGGAAGTTCTCCTGTATTATTTATGTATCCCTTGAGTATTTTATTATTTGGGTCCAAGATTACATTCTGAGGAACTTCATTTAATTGTACAAAAAATGATTGCTCTTGCTGATTATTAAAGAGCGTGATTATGGTATCTCTATTTGTAAATTCTATTTTTAATTCAACCGGCATTGTAAAAAATGATGGATTTATATTCGTTTGCTGTTTTAGAATAATATTTAATTTAACTCCTCCCTCATTGTTGTTCACATTCCAATTAAATGAATATACTGGAAAATTCTCTCCATAAATCCATTCATTAAAAAAATAATCGAGGTTAGAACCAAAGTTTCCTTCAAAAATATTTTCTAAATCTTCGGTACTTGCATTGCTATAGGCATAAACATCAAGATATTCTTTTAGCGATTGAAAGAATATTGAATCTCCAACAATTCCCCTCAACATATGCAATACGATTCCCCCTTTTGAATAACTTCTTGCACTATTAAATATTTCATCAATGGAATTTATGTTCTGAACATAAATTGACCCTCTGGCATATTTTGCAGTGTTCATTTCCTGATTTATAAAAGAATTATATGCATCTCTCCCATATTTACCTTCATAATACACTCCTTCTGAATAAGTAGCGAATCCTTCATTAAGCCATATATGGTGCCAGTCAATTGTAGTAACTTTATCTCCGAACCATTGATGGGAAAGTTCGTGAGAAACTATTCCTTCACTAAATGAGCCCATTGAAGAAATTGTTTGATGCTCCATTCCACCTCCCCATCCAAACTGAACATGACCATATTTTTCTTTTATAAAAGGATATAACCCATATTTTTCAGAAAATATTCTAAGCATATCAATTGTTTTATCTAAACTTGTTTGTAGTGCCGGAAAATTTTCTGGATATACATAATGTACAACAGGCATTGAATCAGTGGGTGAATATTTGAAGTACTGCAGGTACTCATAATAATTTGAAATGGTAACTGCAATTAAATAATTAGCAATCGGATAAACCTCCTTCCATTTATAAGTAGTAAATCCATCTCCATTCACAACTGTCTCAATTAATCTACCATTTGATATCCCTTTTAAAGTTGAAGCACAAGTAATCCATATATCGGCTGAATCTGCTTTATCTGCAGGATTATCTTTACAAGGCCACCAGTCGCTTGCCCCATAAGGTTCACTCAAAGTCCAAATAGATGGTTGTCCACTATGCTGTCCAAACTCAAAACTTCCAAAACCACTTGAACCTGGAACTCCTCTGTAAAATATTTCTATGTTAAATTTCTCATTAGGTTGGTATAGCCTTTCTAAAGTAATATTAACCTTAGCATTTTGATGTGTGTTCACTAATTTAATCCCATTGCTAACAACAGAATCAACAATTAATGTTTGCTGAAGGTCCATAAAAACCTTGTTAATGGCATTTACTTGAGGAACTCCGCTCATTACCACTGAACCTGTTAAGTAATTGGGATTAGTTGTTATTTTAACATTAAGCTTATAATATTTTACATTATAAGTCGTATCTCCGGGATAAAGATTTTCTGCCAGGAGTTGAAATGAGAATAACATTATTATAAAAAATATTTTTTCCATCTTTATAAATTTCTTTAGATGAAGATAATTTTTTTATTCTTCTTCAGAGTGGTCTTCGTCAACCGATTCATCATTATGTTCACTCATCCTGCAGATCGCTGTATACTCACAAAATCTGCAAACTTTTTCTTCCTTTTTCTGCAGTCTGGATAAGGGAAATTTTCCTTCACTTATATTATTAACATATTTTTTAATATGCTCTAAAGTATTACCAATATTGTTTGGGGCTTCCTTAATAATATTTTCTTGCAGCTGTCCTTCCTTATACTTTAACGAATAAATAGCTGCTAATGATTCATCATAACCTTCTTTGTCTTTTTCTTCTAATATTTTTTTTGCGGCATTTAAATACAATGGAAGCTGCAGTGATAATCCATCTTTTAAATCATCCTTGGTTGGTTTTTTGCCGCTTAATTTATAATCAATAACTTTAAATTTATTTTCATTGTTAGACACATCTATTCTATCAATTTTACCTCTTAACTTAACTCCATCAACTTCAAATTCTTTTATAAATGTTTTTTCCTTATCATAAAAATTCCCAAAAGCTGCTTCAAGATAAGCAGGAGTAAAGGAATTTGAATTTTCTTTTTCATTCTCTAAAAATTTATAAAGAATAGAATTTTCTTTTTTACTATTTAAACCAAGTATTTTTTCTCTCTCATAAAAATTATAAGGTGATTTGAATAAATCGTTGTTCAAATATTTTTCAGCAATACTAAAAATTAATTCAACAGCTTTCTTAAAATCTTTTCGAAGATTCATTCCCTGCTTATTGAACTCAGTATAAAATTCAAAAAGAATTGCGTGAAGTATACTTCCCAACTCAATACTTTCAACATCCTCGCTTGGCTCTTCCTGTCCTTCTATTTTTAATATTTTATCCACAAAATATTTAAATGGACACTTAGCATAAGTTTCCAATTGAGATATAGAAAATTCTTTTCCTTTTAAATCATTTATAAAACTTCTTTGCTCTGGAGTTAATCCTTCAAGAATATATCCGCTATAAATAGATTCCTCATTTCCTTTTTCCTTCTCTATTCTTAGTGCTTCTGATAAAGATTTATCATTAAAAATATTTTCAAAATCCTCAACACTCTCTTCTTGCTTTACTCCTCTATGCTTAAGATAATCCTCTACACAATAAAGTCCATCTTCATATTCCTTCACTTCATCAAGAGAATATATTCTATTAACTAAACTTACCTTGTCATCCTTCTTTTTCTTTTCATATTCAGCAAAGCCAATTAAGTTTGAAAGCTCAGAAAGAAAATTCGATTCAATAAGTTCTTGTCTATCACCTTTATTAGGATACGTAAGGTATAATGCTACATTATTCCAGGAGCATAAAGTTTGATAAAAATGGTATCTCTCTTCGACAATATGATTCTTTATTTTTGCATCATAAATTTCTTTGTAATAAAATATTTCTGGAGAGTACCTTGTTGGTAAATCTTTTTCGCACAACCCTGAAAAGAAAAGATAGTCATAGCTTAATCCTCTTATTTCATTAAGAGTTGTAATCTGAACTCCATAATTTATTCTTTCTCTTAGATTATATCTTGTTGATGAAACTGCAGTTCTTAAAGTATTAAGATAATATTCAAGCTTAAATTTTTCTTCTTTGGAATGTTCCAGTAATAATAAATCAAGAACTTCATTAACTATAATCTCAAATGAGAATAAAGCACGGATATTTTTTTCAATACTTCCTTCATCACCATTGACCATCTTGATAGGAATATTAAATTCATTTATAAGATTCTTAAAAGCTTTTTTAAATTCATTAATACTCAATTCTTTATCGAATTCCTTTAAGCTCTTATAAATTTTCTTTATATCTTCCTTTGCTTTATTATATCTTTTCTTTTCCCAATCTTCTAATTCCTCATCATTTAATTTTTCATTAATCTTTTGAACCCACTTATTATAATCAGCTATAAGTCTAAGTTCGTTTGCAACTTCTAAAAGGTTGGATAAATCAAAATTAGGAAAGGAAATATATTTACCGCTTAAAGCCCTGAAAACATTTTTATAATAAAATCTATTTTCAATTATTTCAAGAAAATTGATAATGGAAATAATAGGATATGATGAACTTAATTGGAATCTATCAGTAAGATTAAATGGAATCCCATAGAGCGTGAATACATCCCGCACTATATGAGAATAATTTTCAATTTTATTAAATACTATACAGATATTATGAGGCTCAACCTTTTTCTCTGTTAATAAATATTTAATCTCTTTAGCAATTATTTCAATTTCTTTTCTTCTTGAGGATGCCTGAAGCTTGAAGATGTGCTTACTAAACTTATCATTATTTATTTTCTTCGGTTCATTAAATAATCGTTCTCTTAAACCCTTTTTAAATTCATTTTGAAATTCTTCTGAAAGGTCATTAACAATTTTAAATCCGCATTTCTCTAATGCAGAATAGCATTTTGATAAATGTGAAAATATATTTGGGTTCTTTTCATAGTAGTCAAAATTTAAGTAAAGTTTTAAACCTTTTATATCAGCAATCGAGGAAAGAATTTTTATTTCTGGAGTAGTAAATTCATCAAATCCATTAACAATTACCAGATTAACTTTTTCAAATAAACTTCTAAATCTTAATTCAAATTCTTCTTGTGTAAGTTCATTGATATCAATGTAAATGTCTCCAATTTCCTTTACATCAAGTTCATCACATCTTTTCTTATAGTTCTCATAAATTATAGCAATATCCTCAGCCTTAATTTTTTCAAAACCATCTAATTTCTTAGCTTCACTCTTTAATAAATCGTATGTAATGCCGTTTTTCTTGTATTCACTTATTACATTTTTTATTCTGTTCAGAGTACCGAAAGGAATTCCATTTTCGTACTTAGAAAAATAATTTAGCCTTTTGAATGGAACCGTTTGCTCAAGGAGTACTGCAGATGCAGCATCACTTAGAATAGTCTGCTTATTGTTTTCAATCAGGTAAATATTTTCCGCAATAGTTCCAATAGTCTCAATGTTCATTTTTTTTGAGGCAGATTGAACTGATTTTATTATCAGTTCCCTTTTCAAATTCCTCATTTTTCTTTTAGTCGGAACTATAATTAAATATTCTTCATTGTTTTTGTTCAGTAATAAAGAATCTAAATTTACTTCAGAAATATTTTCCTTAGTTAAAATCATTTTATCCCTTTAATTTTAAATCTCTATAAGATTTTTTTATTTCCTTAGATTCTCTTAATTCAAGAGCTTCAAAAATATAAGAAAACCTTTTCTTTGCATCCTGCTTACCATTAAGAACTAAAGTCTCTAATTCCAAAAATTTTCCTAATCCCTTAACTTCATCAAGATGTATTCTTGTATTATCAAACATATATAAAGTTCTAATTTTTTCAACTACAACCTCTTTGGTGAGGAATTTATCAAAAAACTCTTCACTGTTCTGGGATGATATTCTTAACACATCATAATCTGAAAATCTGTCTTTTCCTTTTTCATCCCTTACATATTGTATAAAACTTTCTTCACCGTTTTCAATCCTTAATTTCCGAAGACCATTTTTATTTTTATAATAAATGTCCTTTTGATTTAAAACTTTAACTTTTATTGCTTTTATTTTCTTAAGATTTGAGATAATTGGTTTAAAATCTTTTACTTTTATTTTTAATTCTAAATTAGTAGCCATTTTTATTCTTTTTTTAAGGTTATTAGATTGTAGCGCCTTTAATTTATATCTTGCTGTGGGGAACAAATTTATTAAATTTTATGTAGCAGATTACAACAAGTAATCAAAAGTGAGATTAGACTGATACATTTTATTTTCTTAAATTTATATTGCAAAACTTTTAATAACGCTAAATTAAAATAATTAAAATTAACTCTTATGAAAAGATTTTTATTTTTGTCTGCTTTTGTATTAACTTTTTACTTTAGCAGCAATGCACAGGGAATTGGTGAAATGGCTCCGGAAAAACCTCCGACAATTTTCCCAAATAATACCTTTGGATTAGATATTATTTTTAGTGAAGGGGGTTTTGGTTTGGGTACCTTTTATCGAAGGCAATTATCAACAGACTTTACTGCCTTTGTTGACTTTTCAGTATCAGAAGCTAAAGATGATAACGAAATACAATATATTGACTATTATGGTAATCCATACACGATTGGTAAAAAGAATAGAATTTTCTTAATGCCTCTTAATCTTGGTGTTCAATATCGATTATTTCAGGAAGCAATCTCTGACAACCTCCGTCCATATATAAATGGAGGTGTGGGTCCTACATTAATTGTTACTACTCCTTACGAACTCGAATTTTTTGATTCTTTTGGTTCTGCAAAATCTAAATTCGCTATGGGAGCTTATGTAGGATTAGGTGCTAACTTTGGTTTAGATAAGAAAAGTTTGCTTGGTTTAAATATTCGTTATTACTTCATCCATCTTTTCGATGAAGGTGTTGAAAGCTTATTTGGAAAGTACAAAAAAGATATGGGTGGCCTATTTCTTACAATTAACTTAGGATTAATGTATTAATTAATTCTTTTGTTCTACTATACTTTCATATTTTTTTCTATTTTTAATAATCATTTTTAATTGGAAAAGATTATGAAAGTAATTGCTGATTTCTGCATAATACCTATTGGAGTAGGTGTATCTGTTTCAAAATATATTGCATACGTTGAAAAAATATTAAAAGATGCCGGTTTAAAAACTAAGTTACACGCTTATGGAACAAACATTGAAGGTGAATGGGATGATGTATTTGCTGCAATTAAAAAATGCCACCAGGAAGTCCACGAATTAGGTTCACCCCGTATATCGTCTACGTTAAGATTTGGTACCAGAATAGATAAGGAACAATCCATGGATGATAAAATCACCAGCGTTGAGTCTAAGCTTAAAGAATTGAAATAATATGCAGGACCTCATCCTTATTTTCGGTTTAGTTGCTCCTGTTTTTATTATTATAATTTTGGGTTACATCTTAAAAAGATTTAATCTGGTAAATGAAAATTTTGTCTCAATTTCATCAAAGATTGTGTTTAATATATCCCTTCCTGCTTTATTATTTTCTGAAATAATAAGAATGGATGCTTCCCAAATCCTTGATTTTAATTTAGTTATTTATTGCTGCATAGGTACTTTCTTTTGTTTTGGTGCAAGCTGGCTATTATCATATCGCTATATGAATAAGCCAAGAGACCGGGCAGTTTTTATCCAGGGATCTTTTAGGAGCAATAGCGCCATAATGGGATTGGCTCTTGTTGCAAATATTTTTGGAGAAAATTCCTTGGGTAAAGCAGCATTAGTTCTTGCATTTACAATTCCTCTATTTAACATATTATCTATTATTGCTTTAACAATTCCTTTCCGACAGGAAAAAAAACTAAATATATTCCAAACATTATTTGAAATAACAAAAAACCCCTTAACAATGGCTGTCCTTCTGGCTCTCCCATTTTCAATTTTCAGGATAAATTTGGATGGAATATTCTCAAAGACTTTAAGTTACTTATCAGCTTTAACTATGCCTTTGGCTCTATTAGGCATTGGCGCTACAATGAATATGAAGGATATAAAAAATGCACCTCCAATATCTTATTACGCTTCAATTTTAAAAATTGTACTCTTCCCTTTTGTAACTACCTATATTGCCTACTTGATTGGCTTTAAGGATTTAGAAATGGGAATAATATTTATCCTTTTTTCAACACCTACAGCAATTGCAAGCTTTGTTATGTCAGAGGCAATGGAATGTAATAGCAAATTAGCTGCTCATATTATTTTATTATCTACTGTCGGTTCCATTTTAACCATTACGTTGGGTTTGTACTTACTTAGAACATTTTATATAATTTAATTTTAATACCGGAAAAATTACTCTTTAGGTTTAAAGTTTTTTATTTTATGTTTGTTTATTAAAGAATATTTTTATTCTTCATTCCTAATTAATTCTTTTTGTTCACCTTTCCATCCGGGATAGGAACTGTTATGATTAGAAACTATAAACTCTTAAACGAAAAAATTACGGAATGTCCGTCTTCAGAAAGTACCATTCAGGTTATCATTAGTCCCGACGATATCGAGAAAAGACAACTGATTGATGAACTAAAATTAGATGAACATACTCTTAATTCATCTTTGGACCCCGACGAACTTTCTCGTTTGGAGTTCGAACCTAGACATATTGCTCTAATTTATAAGCGACCTAAAAATTTTATGTACGAAGGCAAAATTGTATTTAAAATTGCCTCCACTGGTCTCTATCTTTTTCAGGATAAGCTGCTTATAGTTTTATCTGAAGATATACCCATTTTTGATAATAAACTTTTTCTCAAAGTTCTATCATTACCGGACCTGCTTCTTAAAATGATTAATAGGTCTATCTTCCATTTCCTGGAACATCTTAGAACTATTAATATGATTTCTGAGGAGCTTGAGGATAAAATTAATACCTCAATGGAAAATAGTTACCTTTTAAATTTATTTACATTGGGCAAAAGCCTTGTTTACTATTTGAACTCCATAAATTCAAATGGTGTATTGCTTGAAAAACTTCGTTTGAATAATGCTAAGATTGGATTTAATCAGCAGGAACTCGAACTTCTTGAAGATATTATTATTGATAATAATCAGTGTTACAAAGAAGCTGAAATTTATTCCAACATTCTTGCATCCCTAATGGATGCACGAGCTTCCATTGTAGGTAACAACCTTAACGTTCTTATGAAAACACTCAACATCATTACAATTGGAATTATGGTTCCAACTTTTGTAGTAAGTGCTTTCTCTATGAACGTTCATATTCCTTTGGAAGATTATCCATTTTCATTCTGGATAATTATGGCTTTTGCTGCTATTTCGGTTATGGGATTTTTCTTCTTCTGGAAAAAGAAAAAATGGTAGTTATTCCTTCTTAATAGTTATTTTATCATAATAGGTTCTTCCCTGTAATAATTGAGAGGAACCTCCTGATAAAACTAATTTCACTTTATCACTTATTCCTAATTCGATTGATATAGATTTTTTATAGCTTGTCCACTGTGCAGCTTTAACTAAAATTGTATCCAGTACTTCAAATGTATCCGGTTTTTGCACACCTAATTCAATCAAACCTTCTACATTTTCGGTTTTGCTCCAAACTTCTAAATTCAAAACATAATTACCAGCATTTAAATCAATCTCCCTTGAAATACTTAAAGGTGGTCCCCATATACTTTCAAGATAAATGGAATATCTCCCTCCATCTCTTGGTACATCCTCAGCAAATTTTAATAAACTATCAGCAAAATTTTTCTGCCATTGCTCAAAAAATGGCATATTATTCTTTTCAAATGATTCTTCTAAAACAATATTATTCAAATAAACCGGATCAGGTTCACTGCAGCCAAATAATCCTAATAAAAAGAATATATATATAATTGCAAACTTTTTCATACATTTTTCAAAATATTTAATTCTAATTAACCATATTCAAGCTCAATCTCATTGATAATCATCATCTTACTATATAATGCTTTTGACTAATTTAATAAAAAATTATGGATGCAAAATGAACGAGTTAATTAATAAACTAAAAACCGAGCTTAACGCTACTGATGATTATGTTAAGAAAATAATCAATGATGTAGTTCATTATCTTGAAAGTAATGACTACATCAAAGTAAATAAAGATGTAAGTGACCTGTTTAATGTTACAGATACACCCTTAAAGGATGGTTCAAAAAGAACATTAAAATAATTTTAATCGTAAAAGTTCTTTTCCCATTTATGAACTTTAAGTTTATCAAGAATGTTCTTAGGCAATGCTCCTTTTTTAACATAGGTTAAATTAGCATTAAGATTTTTTTCTTTACGCATTCCCGGTATTACTGTAGTAACTGCATTAAAACTTATGCAATATCTTAAAGCTGCTTCAGCATTGCTGGAGCATTCTGCTTTTACATCCTCCCAAATTTTATCAGCCCTCCTTTTAACATCTAATTTTCTTTTTCCCTGGAAATAATAATTTCTAAAATCACCTTTGGGAAAAGTTGTTGAAGGGTCAATATTCCCTGTTAATGCTCCTTCATCATAAGGCACTCTTGCAATAATACTTATCTTATGATGTTCACAAAATGGGAACAACTTCTCAACAGGTTTCTGTTCAAAAATATTAAAGATAACCTGGTAAGCATCAATCAATCCTGTTTTTCCTGCTTCAATTCCATTATCAGGCTGATGGTCATTTATAGAAATTCCAAAATATTTTACCTTACCATCCTTCTTAAGTTTCTCAACAGCCTTTTGCCATTCTTCCTGCTTTGCCCATTTATCATTCCATACGTGGAACTGCATTAAATCTAAATGGTCCCTTTTTAAATTCTTCAAACTCTCTTCAGTGCTCTTGATTATATAATCATAAGGAAATGATTCTTCCAAAGTTGAATTATCTGAAGCTGGCCATTCTTTCTTTTGTGAAGGAATTTTACTTGCAATAAATACTTCTTTCCCATATTGTCTCTCAGCTTCACCAAGTAAATTTTCACTGTGTCCTGCTCCATAAGCAAGAGCAGTATCAAAGAAATTAATTCCTTCATTCATAGCCTTAACAAGAATCTTCATTGATTCCTTGTCTTCAGCACCAACCCATTGGCTTGCACCTATACCCCAGCATCCAAAACCTAAAACTGATACTTCAGGCTGTTTATAAGCAAACTTATTCATTTTCATATCTCAGAACCTCATTTATAGAAATTTTACAACAACTTTTTTGTAAATGTATAACATTTTTCTTAATTGTAAAATAAATATTAGTGTATAGGGAACATATGTCAATTTATTTTCTTTTGATATTTTTACCATAATAATCCGGATGTGCATTATGAAATTCTTTTTTGACAATAAATATTTTATAGATTATGATAAAACAGGTAGTGGAAAATTAAATTTAATTCTTTTACACGGTTATGGGACATCAAAAGAAACTTGGAGATATGTTAGACCTTTACTTGAAAAAGATTATACTCTTTACCTTTTAGATATGAAAGGTTTTGGTTTATCATCAAAACCTAAAGACAAAAGATATACAGCTGCTGATCAGGCTGTTATAATAAATGCGTTCATCGCTAATCAGAATTTAAATAATGTTGTTATTGTGGGACATTCATTTGGCGGTGCTGTTGCTCTTTATTCTTACCTTGCAGATAAAACCAGAATAAAAAAAATCATTTTAGTTGACCCTTCAATATATTTAACTAAACTTCCTTTTATTGCAATCGCTGCAAAGTTCCCATTAGTAAAATGGTTTATAATGTATTTGGTTCCCAATAAAATTAAAGCAAGAATATCTCTTAGATTTTTAATTTATAAGAACAATCCTATACCGGAGGAGAATGTAGAAAAGTTTGCAGCTTATCTAAAAACATCCGGAGCTTATAACGCATTTATTCAAACAGCTAATTTGATGGTACCATATATAAATGAGGAGCTTTCACCAAGACTAAAAGAAATAAATATTCCGGTTCAAATTATTTGGGGAAAAAATGACCCGTTACTTCCATATAAACAGGCATTGAAATTAAGAGATGAAATTCCTCCGGCTGTTTTACATTTAGTTGAAGATTGCGGACATATTCCTCAGATAGAAAAACCTGAAGAAGCTGTACGAGTAATGAAATTATTTTTAAATGCTTAGATAGAAGTAATCATTCCACCGCCAAGACATTCCTCACCTTGGTATAGGACTGCAAATTGTCCCGGTGCAATTCCCTGGTCTGGTCTTTCAAGATGCACTTCTGCTACATCCTCTTCAATGAAATTAACATTACAGTTGTACATATTAGCCCCGTGTCTAATTTTCACCTGGAGATTTTCTTCCAAAGGTTTCTCTTCATTTATCCAGTTAAATTTTCCCGCAGTGAAAGTATCTCTACATCTATTTTCAATATCTTCCTTTGAAATGTAGATAATATTATTCTTAATATCTTTTTTCACAACAAACCAGGGTCCGCCAGATAAACCTAAACCTGACCTTTGTCCAATAGTGAAATAATAAAATCCCGGATGTTCACCAACTTTTACATTCCTATCAATATCAACTATATCACCTTTTATTTCACCAAGATGATGTTTGATAAAATCGTGAAATTTAACTTTACCTAAGAAACAAATTCCCTGACTATCTTTTCTTGTCTGATTTGGTAAGTCATATTTCTTTGCATACTCTCTAACCTGGGCTTTATTAAAAGTCCCTATTGGAAAAAATGCTCTGGCAAGCTGCTTCTGAGTTAGATAAGCTAAAAAATATGTTTGGTCTTTTATTGGGTCAGGAGTTCTCCACAAAGTAAATATATTTCTCTGCTGAAGAACTTTTGCATAATGACCACTTGCAACTTTTTCAAAAGAACTATCAATCTTATCATAAAATTGACCGAACTTAATTAAACTGTTGCAAAAGATATCTGGATTAGGAGTAAGTCCTTCCTTAATAGAATTGATGGTATAAGTAACAACAGAATCCCAATACTCCTTCTGTAGAGAGACAACTTCCAAGGGAATACCAGCTTGGTCACACACACCTCTGGCATATTCAAGGTCTTCTTCCCATGGACAATCTCCCAAAAATGAAAACTCATCTTGCAGCCAAATTTTTATATAGAATGCTGTTAGGTCGTGTCCTTGGTCTTTAAGTAAATTCAATGCAACTGAGCTGTCAACTCCACCGGATAATAAAACTGCTATCTTCATTTATTCCAAAAAAATTAAACCTCAAATAAAGGATAAATAACAAACAAATTAAGCCAAAAAGATGGTATATAAAGATTGGTAAAATTCCAAAATCAAACTTAGTTAGGCATTCTAATCTTAGATAATCCTACAATCCAATATATCCCTATGAAAATATTTTCTGCACCTTCCAAATATTTTGCTTGGTTACTAATACAAGAAGAATATCTCCTTCCTCAATTACAGTTCCACCGCTCGGAACAACATAATTCTCATTCCTTGTAATAAGCACAATTAGCGAATCACTGGGCAATTTCAGGTCCACAATGGTTTTCCCTATCAATTTAGAATTATAAGAAACATAAAAATCCGTAAGTTCAGCATTAACTCCCTCAACAGGTGCAATTTCAATAGGAGATGATTTTGATTTTATAAGAGGTGCATCAACCTTAAGTAATTTGGAGACAGGAGCCAAAGTCCAACCTTGTAATAATGCCGATGTCAAAACGATAAAGAAAACAAGATTAAAAAATAATGATGAATCTGGTAGTCCTGCCACAAGTGGATAAGTAGCTAATATAACAGGCACAGCTCCTCTCAAACCAACCCAGCTTACAAAAATCTTCTCTCTTAGGTCAAGTCCTTTTATAAAAGCTAAAGAAATAAAAACACTAATCGGTCGAGCAACAAACATTAAAATCAGTGCAATAGAAAACCCTGATAATGAAATATAAATCAAGGTGGATGGAAAAACTAAAAGGCCCAAAGTTAAGAACATACCAATTTGACTAAGCCACGCCATACCATCAAAGAACCTGCCCATTGTTTTCTTCTGAACATATTTGTGATTACCAATTACAATACCGGCTAAATATACTGCAAGGAATCCACTTCCCCCCAACAATGCTGTTGATGAAAAAATGAATGCAATAAATGCTATTGCAAAAACTGAATAAACTCCCTGATATGGAACTTTGATATAATTTATTAAAATTATCATCAGCTTACCCAGGCTTAAACCCATTATCGTTCCCAATCCCATTTGCATTATAAAAAGCCAAATAAGACTCAAATAGGATTTTCCCGGATTTAAGTACAACTCAATCAAGCCAATAGTCAGGAAGATTGCCATAGGGTCATTGCTCCCTGATTCAACTTCAAGCAAAGGTTTTAATTTTCCTTTAAGTGAAATGTTTTTAGAGTTTAAAACTGAAAAAACAGCAGCAGCATCAGTGGAAGAAATAATAGAACCCAAAAGAAGTGCAAACAACAGAGGAATATTAAAAATATAATAAACTGCAAAACCTGTTATAATAGCAGTTATCAAAACTCCTATTGTTGAAAGACTTAATGCATATTTGAGAATCGGCTTAGTTTCATTCCATTTGGTACCTAATCCTCCTGAAAAAAGAATAAAGATTAATGCACCAGTTCCAATTGACTGTGCAACAAATGCATTATCAAAATCAATCCATCCAATACCATCAGTACCTACTATCATCCCCAGACCAAGGAATAACAACAGTGTAGGGACCCCAAGGTTGTCAGTAAATTTTGCTAAAGCAACGCTTAGAAGAATTAAGATTGAACCAATTAATAAATAGTACTCAATAGTTATCATTCAATACAAATTTTTAATCAATAAAAATATAATATAATTTATTTTACTTTAAAACTTAAGGAAGTATAAAGAGAAATGAAAAGATTTAATTTGAATTAGCATCCCAGCGAGATGCATCAGTAGTAGATATTATATCACTTCCATATTTTCCCTTCCCTTTTTATAGGGAAGGGGTAAGGGGATAGGTATCAATATTAAAGATTATTTTAACAAAACCATTTTCTTAACTGAACGAAAATCTCCAGCACTAATGGAATAATAATAAATCCCCGATGCCAACTTTGATGCATCAAAATCAACAGAATAACTTCCTCTCTCCTTCGGCTCATCGATAAGTTTAGTTATTTCATTACCTAAAACATCAAAAACTTTAACAACAACATTAGATTGTTTTTCAATCGAATACTTTATTGTAGTTACCGGATTAAAAGGATTAGGATAATTTTGTTCTAATAAATAAATATATTTTTTTTCGGATTCATCGGATGTATTTAAGATAGGTGTATTATCTGCTTTGAAATATTCTGTATAATAATAAAAGGGTACTAAATGTCTATCCTTTGCACCTATACGATAATAAAGGTCATAACCTTTATCAATATAATCTTTATTTAACCAAAGCTTATTTCTATAAAAATTATTATAATCTATTCTAAATATGTTTATTCTATTTGTATCAGAAGATATCTCTCCTTTTTTATAAAAATAATCAGCAAAAGACTCTTGAAAAAAATCACCATGCAAATAAGTGTGTGTTATTCTTGCTGTAATATCTACAGTATCTTTTTTGTTAATGTTAACGAGTAAATTTTGAATTGAACATAAAGTTGAATCTGCATAATATTTATAATTGCCTAAAGAATCATAAATAATTGCACTAATTAAAGTATTACTCCTTCCGGAATATGTTCCCCCAGGTCCATCAAATGCTTGCATATTATAAACCAAACCAATACCTTTTGAATAAAGAAAATATTCGGGAAATGCTCCTAATGTTGAACCTTCTAATCTCATTGTCAACACAGAATCTCCTAATATTAAAGCATTATACTTCAACATTTTTTTTCTTTGCCAAGTATTATCATAAACATTAAAGAAATTATAGTATTGATTATTAGGAGTACCAAAATCAATTAATTGTTTTTCCCCTGAAGAATAAATATAGATTCTATTACTGTCGTAATCATATCTTGTCAAATGTTTACCCCAAAGAGTTTCAAAATGATAGATATATGTTTTCCCATCTATTGTAGTGTCCTTATCCAAAACATCTTCCTTCAGTTGAATGCTGCCTCCACGATCGCTCCAAGTTTCATAAATATATTGGAACTTATTTCCTTTAACAAATGGAAGTTCAAATTTAATTGTATCATTTAACAAAGGATTTTGTTCATCATATAAAAATATTCCATTCTTTGATGCAACTATTGTAGATGTACTAGAAAAATCTATTCTAAACAAATTATCACTTAAATCATCTACACCAATCATCTGCCACGTATCTCCTTTGTCAATAGATTTAAAAATCCTATGGTAACCATATGAAAATGAAGCAGATTGTGTATAAAGTTCATCTCCTTTTATAAATAATTCTTCTATTAGAAAAGGCATACCTTTATAAATCCAAGAAATGCCATTGTTAGTACTATTATAAATTTTATAGTTTACAGGTACAATCAATTCTCCATTAGAATTTTTTTTAACTTCACCACCACTTTCATTAATTACTCTGGAGAATGTACTTCCACTATTAGTTGAAAGATAATAACCACTTGGCTTTGAACATACGATTAAATTATTTGAATCTACATAAACGCTGGAGATTAAAGTATCAAAAGTCTGAGCTAAACTATTAAATGTACTCCCTTGATCGGTTGAGTAATAAAGTTTTTTTTGGTTTGAACTAACCCATATTGTTCCATTATTATCAACACTCATAAAATTTGGTTTACCATTATTAAAAGAAATATCTATCCAATTTTCCCCCATATTTGTAGATTTAACAATCTTGTTTCTATCTTTATATCCATATAGTAAATCTCCATCAAAAAAAACTTTATCAACATCATATTCAATTGGATGGCTTTCCCACGTTTTACCAGTATCATTGGAATAATGCAAACTTACAGGCGAGGACCATATTAAAGCATAGGGAATTGAATTATATGATGTATAATATTTACAACTTGGTAAAGTTTCTACCCAATATATTTGTTGTGAGAACAAACTAATTTTTAAGAACATGAATAATAAAATTACTTTTTTCACTTCACCCTCTATTTTAGTAAAACCATTTTCTTAACTGAATGAAAATCACCAGCCTGCAATGAATAATAATAAATCCCCGATGCCAACTTTGATGCATCAAAATCAACAGAGTAATACCCTCTCTCCTTTGGCTCATCGATAAGTTTAGTTATTTCATTACCAAGCACATCAAATATTTTTATAACAACATTGAATGGTTTTTCAATTGCATACTTTATTGTACTAACCGGATTAAAAGGATTGGGATAGTTTTGCTCAAGAGAGTAATTGATTTTAAATTCATTAATATCATTCGCATCAAGTGTAGGGTTATAATTTGCGAGCGTAAATTCTGTATATGTATAAACAGGTATTAAACTTTTATCTTTAGCTACAATTCTATAATATAACTTATAGCCCTGATTTAATAGATTTGTGTTTAACGCTAAATAATTTTCGAAAATAAAGTAATCTATTTTATTTAAGAAAAATTCTAGAGTATCTGTTTTGATTTCCCCTTTTTGATAAAAGTATTCCACTAAGCAGTTATCAACAAAATTAAACCATCTATAGGTGCTGTTAAGTCCATGATCAATATTAGCCTTAAATTTGGCATTACTATTATAAAGCTGCTCATATGAATAATTTTTTATATTACATCTATTTGTATCAGTATAATAGGTATAGTTACCTGTTGAATCATAAATTATTGCTCTTAATAATTCGTAACTTGATGAACTTCCTCGTCCTCCAGGTCCTCTCCATAAATCAAAGTAAGAAGACAATCCATATTTATTTGCAAACCAATATCCTTCAGAATCCAAAGAATAAAACACGTGGATGGAAGTAGTTTGCATTGAATCTGAAATAACTTTTTTTATTTCTTTAAATACTTGTTGACTTTGATAATAACCTGTTGCAACATTAAAATAATCAAATGAACTATCCTCAGGTGTATTAAAATCCATTATTTGCTTTTCTTCACCATTAAAATAGATTAATAGTTTGTTAGAATTATAATCATACCTAGTTGGTTGCGATTTCCAAAAAAAATAATACCTCTTTCCATTGATTATAGTATCCCTATATATTGACCTTTCAAATAAACTATATTCACTGGAATAACCACCATTATAATATTCATACATGTATTGCCATTTATTCCCTATTTCCAGTGGGACGATTATTTTAGAAGAATCTTGTGCAGATAAATTGTTGAAAATAAAAACAATAAAAAATAAAAATATTATTTTTTTCATTTCTCTTCCTCGGGTTTGAACAGAGAGATGCGACGTCCCTTGATGTTAGAAAAATCTTTTCTGAGAATAACCATAATTCTCATTCCCTTAATGAATAAATGTATTATAAAGTTAGTTTTTTTCTTCAACTTAAACAAGCAACCATTTCTTTAAAATAAAAAAGACTCCTAAGGTCAAACCAAAGGAGTCTCTAATTAGAGGTATGAAAAAGAACTTTTACTTGGCGCCTTTGAACTCAAAAATATTATTTGTTGGTACTGAATCAGGAACTTTGGGATTACCAACTTCAACTTTAACCACATTCCCATCAATTTCTTTTGTTACTTCAACCATGTTTTTATTTTCCCAAATATTTAATGATTCATATACATCAATTGTTTTTCCATCTTCAAGAGTAAACTTTAAATAAATTGGTGTAGGCATTACACCAGTTTTTTCTACAGTCACAATAGCTTTCTTTCCATTCATCTTAACATCTTTAATGCCCAAATCAGGATATCCTCTTTCAAAAAACCAGCTCTTCCAAAACCAATTTAAATCTCTTTTTGCAACATCATTAAAAGTATAAAAGAAATCATACGGAGTTGGATGCTTTCCATTCCACCTTGCAATATATTCCTTCATCCCTTTTAAGAATAAATCTTTTCCAAGCAAATCAATCATCATTTCATAAGCGATAGCAGGTTTATAATAAATAAGCATACTTAATTCCGGCTCGTGTGAAAGCACAGATGGTATCATCATCGGCATATCTTTTTCTCGTCCTGCAAACATACCAAAACCTTTTGCTGCTCTTATTCTATGGTCCATACCGGATAACTCAATCTGAGTATCATAAGGCAAGAAATATCCAAAGCCCTCATCCATCCAGCCATATTTTGTTTCATTGGTTCCGACATAAAAAGGAAAATACTGATGTGATATTTCGTGTGAAGTTACATAAACATTCCATACTTTTTCCTGGAGGTCACCATCATTAACAATCATCGGGAATTCCATTCCACCATCCCCCTGAAATGACGTTATTTGAGGATATGGATATGCAACTGCAGGCATTCTGTTTGATAAATCTAAAATTGTTTTCTTGGCATATTCTATGGTCTCAACAAGATTTTTATTATTTGGGTCAAAACAAGTGTTAACAAGAACTTTTCTATTTCCTTCAACAGTTGCCGCTACGCCATCCCACACATAATAGTTTGATAAACCAAAAGCAAAATCAATTACATTATCCGCCTTATAATGAAATGTATTTCCTTTTAGATAATTTCCTTTTTGTAAATCCTCATTAGAAATTATCATCACCTTTTCTTCAGATGTTAATGCCTTCTTATATTTTTCATATACATTATCAGCTAAAACTTCTTTAGCATTTTCAAGCATTCCTGTTCCCCACACAACAAACTTGTCAGGAACAGTAATCTCAACATCATAATTTGAATAATCATTATAAAATTCATGCTCACCATCGTAAGGATATATGTCCCATCCATTTATATCATCATAAACTGCTGGACGTGGATACCAATAACCTATGAATGAGACTAAAGAATCATATGTGCCTACTCTTATTCTTGTTCCAACTGGATTTATAAAACTCCATCTAACTTTTATTTCTGTTTTACTTTTTGGAGTAATAGGTTCAATGTTCATAAAATACAAATTTGTACCATCCAACCTTAACGCTGATGAAGTATCTTTTATCTCTTTTCCATTAAAAGATAAATATTCAATCTTCATTCCATCAATAAAAGTTTCTTTTGTAATTTCAGAATTCCTGGGTGAGGTGCTTTTATACATATTCATATAAAGCTTCATCAAAAATCTTTTTAAAGTATCAGGACTGTTATTGTAGTAGGTTATAGTCTCTTCACCTTTAAGCAGTCTTGTTTCAGGATTAAATTCAGCTTTTATTTTATAGTCAGCAGAATTTTGCCAATAATTTTTACCAGGTTTTCCATCAAGAGACCTAGTATTTTTATTATATGAAGTTTTAAATTCTTTAGAAGTATAAAGCTCTTGAGCTATAGATAAGTTGTAAACGGAGATTAAAAGAAGTACTGATAACAAGGTTTTCATTCACTGCTCCTGTCTGGATTTTAATAAATAAAATTAAATCAGGAGTTCTCAAAAGTAAAACCATTCATCATTTTAATAAGCAATTCATATAATTAATAAAAAAAAGGCGGCTATTAAAGCCGCCTTGTAATAATTATTTATTTCTTTGCTTAGCTATGTAATCTTTATACTTCTGAATTCTTTTATCATTGGCAATTCTGGTTACACCAAATTTACCTTCTTTAATCTCAACAGTTATTCCGGTTTGTAATATCTTAATCAATCCACCGCTAAAAGTACCCTGTATTAGTTCACCAATACCACCATACTGAGTAACTGCAATATTAAAAACCTGATTTTCATCTAAGAAATACCAATTACTGTTTATCCAAACCCAAGCTAAAGTAATTGAATCAGCCTTGCCAACTTTGTTACCCTTAAATCCAAGTGCGATATACACTGAATCAGTTGTACTTGCTTCATCATATGCATAAATTATTGTTTCATCACTTGATGCATCATACCATCCAAATGCAAAATATTGGTTTTGAGGTGGAGCTAAAACAAATTTCTTATTATTAAAACCATCACCATTAATAATAAAACTGTTTTCGCCTGTTGCCATTTGGTCGCAAACCGTAACGTCCGCAGTAACACTTTCACCCCTAACAGATGGTGTAGTAACTGTTGTAGTTCCGGTTTTACCTGAGAAGGTAATTCCTCTTACTTTTACAACTTTATTAACATCTGTTGGGATATTATATTTTCCATTACCATCAGTATATCCAACTACGTATTTATCTTCCCACGATACAACTACTTGTCCATTTTCTACTGTTCCCTGGCAAGTTAATAATCCTGTAACATAAACTGGACATTCAACGTGGATTGTTCCTATTTCAGCTATTTGTCCTTCTGTATAAGGACCAGCATTAATTGGAGGGGTCGTTACTCCAAAATATTTATTTGTTGCAGGCTGTACCTGGAATGCAACATTAGCCGGAACTCTTCTTTCAAATTTACCATCAGAACCTGTAGTGGTTGAAGTTTGACCAATGATAATTTTCAATCCTGGAACTGGTTGATTTTTACAATCAACTACTAATCCTTTAATTGTTGCAGTACCTTGAGGTACATCGCAGTTCCAATCTGAGAAGTGGTTTACTGTTCCAACATATTTATCGCCTTGTTTTGTTGCAACACCTTCTTCAATCCAAATACCTTCTGTTTCACTATAATACCATAATGGTATAGTTGCAGGAGCTTCACCTTCTAATGTAGAAGGAATATCCATAGTGATAGTTGAAGTTTTTCCAGATTTTACTTGAAGCTTTGAACCGTCGGTTGAAGTTAAGTTAACTTTCATTATACCGAATGATTGCAGAGTTGTAGAAGAATTATCATTTCTTCTTGCTGTTAAATCACCGCCTGGAATTACTTCAGAAAAATTCTCTGATGTTGGGTCAAGGTACTTTACAGCCATTTTAACATTTCCGGTATAAGCACTTCCATCTTCCTTAACAACTGCATCGGAAGGTAATTGAACCTTTGAACCATTATTTAAAACTGCTTCACCACCGGTTGATGATGAAATATTTGCGGAAACATCTTCAGTCAATAGAACTATGTTAACAGAAATTTTATCTGCACCCGGAATTTCACTTCTTGAACCTGTGAAGTAGCCGGTCTTTTTTGCATTAACGACAAATCTGTCTTTGTTAACTTGAATGGCAGTAAAATTAAAAACTCCATCACTGGTAGAAGTGGTTGTGTTATCACCTATTTTTACTTCTACATTATTTAATGGCTGACCGAATTCATCAGTAATAACACCGGAAACATTTGCTGTTACAGTGTTACCTCCATTGCCGCCCGGATCTGTAGGATTGTCATCTTTTTTACATCCATCAAAAAAGATAACCATTAGAACCGCAATAAATAAGGATGCGAAAATAATTGGAACTTTTTTCATTGTAGTACCTTTAGTTTATATATGAAATAATTTTCTGTTTCAATAGTTATAAGTAAGCTAATTTAATTTGGAGAACCCGATTTATGATAATTATTTTTTTTATCAAAATGTTTATAATTTCTAATAGAACTATGATACCAGCACCTATTTAAGAAAACATTCCCTTTATGGAATAAAACATAAGTAAAAATTTTTTAATAATGAAGGATTATTTAAAATAAAAAAGCCCGGGTGTATATTTATCCGGGCTGCAAAAATATTATGTATGTATTATGATAAGTAAATTTTTAATTTTTTACTTCTGTGGCCGTGTCTTAAGCTTCTTAAGGCTTTCTCTTTAATTTGACGAACTCTTTCGCGTGTCAAATTAAATCTGTCACCTATTTCTTCAAGTGTAGCAGATTGGCCTGTTTCCAAACCAAAATATAATTTTATAACTTCAGCTTCTCTTTCAGTTAATGTAGAAAGAACACTTTCTACTTCACTCTTTAAAGATTCTTTCATTAAACTTTGGTCAGGAGATGGTTGTTGCTCATCAGGAATAACATCCATAAGACTGTTCTTCTCATCATCGCCGCCAAATGGTGCATCCATTGAAACGTGATGACCTGATATTTGTAAAGCAAATGCAACATCTTCGGGATTCATATCCAGCATTTCAGCAAGCTCTGCTGTCGTAGGCTTTCTTTCATATTCCTGTTCAAGGTCGCGGTATGCCTTACCTATTTTACTTAAACTTCCAATTCTGTTTAATGGTAATCTAACTATTCTTGATTGTTCAGAAATTGCTTGCATGATTGATTGTCTTATCCACCATACAGCATATGAAATGAATTTAAAGCCTCTGGTCTCGTCAAATTTTTGAGCTGCTTTGATAAGTCCAAGGTTACCTTCATTGATAAGGTCACCCAATGATAATCCCTGATTCTGGAACTGCTTAGCCACACTAACAACGAACCTTAAGTTTGCTTTCGTTAAAGATTCTAAAGCCAATCTGTCTCCCTTTTTAATCCTCTTTGCTAACTCGATTTCCTGGTCTGGAGTTAAGAGGTCAACTTTTCCTATTTCCTGTAAGTATTGGTCTAAAGATTTGCTTTCCCGATTAGTAAACTGCTTTGTTATTTTCAAATTATCAACTCCTAATATGTTGTTTCATTGGTTATAAACTTTAAATTAGCTATTTTGTTCAGTGCTTTAATATTCTAAACTGTTAGACTAAATTAAAGTTAAAAGGGTTCCACATTACCACAAGTTTGCAAATATAAACTATTAGCCCTTCAAAAACAATCCTTTTTTTTATAATTCTTAGAAGCCATTGTGTATGTCATACTTTTCTGTCGGGTTATGAATGTAACAATTGTCAGGCATTTTATCTTTATTTACCAGAAATATTTTATGGTTCTTACATTTATTTGATGCTAACTGACCACTTTCCAAACATAAATCAGCTTCTACAATTTGTTCAGGCTTTTCAAAATTAGGCTTAAAAGTTCTTGGCACTTTGTTCATCATTTTACCCCAAATTGGTGCCGCAGCAGTACCTCCATATTGAAATCCCCCAGTTAATTTATATTTAGGATTGTCATAGCCAATCCAAATTGCGGTTGATAATTTAGGAGTATACCCAACAAACCAGGTATCAGTTGAGTTTTGAGTAGTTCCTGTTTTACCTGCAGCAGGACCATTATAATATCTATTAATAGATTCTGCAGTACCCCCTGCTACAACTTTTTCAAGAGCATCGGTAACTAAATATGATGTTCCATCATCCAGTACCCTTGTTGTATCCATGTCCCTCTTATAAACTACAGTTCCCCACTTATCTTCAATTTTAGTTATTGCAAAAGGCTTAGCATATATTCCTCCGCTTGCAAAGACTCCATATGCAGCAGCCATTTCTATTGGTCTTACATCTGATGTACCCAATGCAATTGAGTAAACTGGACTCAACTTGCTATTTATACCCAATCTGTTAGCGAATGATATTACAGTATCAGGATTACTAAAAGTTTTTATTGAATAAGCAGCGGCAAGGTTTACTGAATGCTGTACTGCATCTTCAAGCGGAATATATTTCCCTGTATATTCATTATCGGAATTTTGTGGTCTCCATTCATATGCTGTACCTGCATTTAATACAAGAATAGAATCTAAAAGTGGTTCTGCAAGTGTATAACCTTTTTCAAGCATGCTTCCATATAAGAATGGTTTAAAGGAAGAGCCTGGTTGTCTTTGAATTTGAACTGTTCTATTTATTCCTACTGAGCTTGATGACTCATTTCCTCCAATCATCGCCCTGATATACCCGGTTCCCGGTTCGATAGAGATAAGCCCAATCTCAGCATCCTTTAATTTTCCTGAAGCATTATCCCATTGAGATTCAACAGCATCCTCAGCTGCTCTTTGAACTTCATAATCAAGAGTCGTATAAATTTTTAATTGATCCTTATTTATATTTATCCCCTTCTTGGATAAAATACTTTCGGCCTCTCTTCTTACATACTCCTTAAAAAATCTTCCTACACCATCATTAACATTAAGACCTAAACTTTGTTTCTTCAGTCTATTGTATTCCTTTTCACTAAGCTTTCCAACTTCAACAAGATTATGCAAAACTTCATTTCTTCTATTCAATGCATTATCATAGTGTTTTATTGGATTAAATATGGTTGGATTTTGAAGTATACCAACTAACGTTGCACTTTCGAGTAAAGATAAATCCCGTGGAGGTTTATTAAAATACAGTTGAGATGCTGCCCAAATACCATAAGCACCATTTCCAAAATTTACAGTGTTCAAATACAATACCAGAATTTGATTCTTGGAAAATTTCTTTTCCAATTTTCTCGCAATATCAATCTCAGTTAATTTTCTGGTAATAGTTTGTTCGAAAGTTAAATATAAATTTCGAGCAAGCTGCATTGTAAGAGTGCTTCCACCTTGAGTATTACCAGTAATAGTACTTAACAACCCTCTGACAATACCTTTGTAAGACACCCCATCGTGATTATAAAAATCCCTATCTTCAGTAGCAATCAAACACGAAGGCACATAGCCGCAAATATTTTTTAAATCTTTAATATCCACTCTATGCTTTGGACCAATATAACCAATCACCTTATAGTCCATTGAATAAACAACTGTAGAAAAATCAAGCTTAATAGGAGGTAAATCTTGCGAATAAATTATTTGAGGGAAAAGAATTAATAATAATATTGAAAAGTAAAAAAATCTTATGAACATATTAATAAATAATGATTAAAAATAATTCTTAAAATAAGTATGTATTCCAATAATAAAAAGGTTTAAAAATAGACTATCCGTTTTTTATTATCCCACAACTTTAGCTGTGGGTATATTGCTCATCAAAAAGATACGATTTTAGTCGTCAGTTTCTTTACCTTAACCCATGACTTTAGTCATGGGAATTCATACGATTATAATCCCACAACTTTGGTTGTGGATACATTTGAAATCTTAAAAGGAACTCGAGCTTGTTGAGGGTTCAACTATCATAGCCGTTGGTGAAGTTCCCGAATTAATTCGGAACGAAACCAATGAAATAGAATTAAAAAAAATTTTAACCTGAGCCGCGATAGGTTGAACTGAAAACATTTTTAACCTGTAATTTCTTTTAGTCTCCTGATTTTATATTATTTTCCACATCTTTCAAAATAACTTGTATCCCAGTGACTTGAGTTTAACTAAAACCATTTTGTGTGATATATTCCTTATACAATTTCTCAATAAAGTAGTATTAATTACCTGTAAATTAAAAATAGGTAAAATTATGCATAACGATAGATCCCATTTTAAAATGTTTCTCGTTGGTGGTGCAATCGGCAGTTTAGCTGCACTTTTAATGGCACCTAAAAAAGGAAGTGAAATGAGAGAAGATATAAAACACGACTTAAACGATATATTAAAAAAAGCTTCTGAAACCGGACAAAAATATTCAAAGCAGGCTGAAGTTTTTGCAGATGATTTAATTAAGAAGGCAGAAAATGTTTTTTCTGTTTCTCGAAAATTTGCTGAAGGTAAATATTCCGGAACTGTTGAAAGATTCGAATCAGAATATTCTAAATTGAGAAATGCATTTACTGCAGCTATAGATACTTACAAAAATTATGGTAAACATCAGCCTCCTACGGAAGTCTTAGTTCAGGAAATGTTTGAAGAGTATGATGATGAAACCATACCAAAACAGGAAAGTTTTGGTAAAAGAGACTATACAAAAAGAGAGTATAAAAAGAATGGTGGCATCTAAAAATTAAAAAAGAAAAACCCACAATTTTTAAGTTGTGGGTTTTTTTTAATTAATAAAAAAGATTATTACTTAGTTATATTTCCATCAGCATCTATATACTTGATTTCGTAATTAAGTTCTTTCAAGCTATTTTCAATCTTAGCTCTGTCACCAACAACTATCCAGGTAATGTTTTCAGGTTTCAATACTTTCAATGCTGCCTGATCAATTACCTTCAAGTTTAGATCCTTAACTCTTTCAACATAAGTTTTATAATAATCATCAGGAAGATTATACATAACCATATTTGCTAATGAACCTTCAATAGCTCCCATAGTTTCCCAGGAACCCGGTAACTCGAGAATTTGGCTCTTCTTAATTTTATCTAATTCATTATCTGTTGCTTTTTTCTTAGAAATAAATTCACTTATCTCTTTATGCATTTCCTGAATTGATTCTTTTGTTTTATCAGACTGAACAAAAGCGTAAGCTAAAAATGGTCTCTGAGCTTTAGTGCCCCAAATAAAACTGCTTGCACCATATGACCAATGTTTATCTTCACGTAAGTTCATATTAATTCTTGATGTAAAAGAACCGCCAAGAATATTATTCATTGATTGAATTTCAATATCATCTTTTTGATCTACTGGAGGAGCAATGTGTCCTGCAAAAACTACTGATGACTGTGATTGTGGTTTATCCACTAAATAGATAACAGGTTTTTTCTGTAATTCAACGGTGCTGATATTCTTTTTAGGTACTGAACCTTTTTCCCAATCCTTAAACAATTTTTCAAGCTTTGGTTTAATTTCATCCATAGTAACATCACCAACAACAATCAATGTTGCATTATTTGGTTTGAACCAGGTTTTATGGAATTCAACTAAATCATCTCTCTTAATTTTTGTAACAGTATTTTCAAATCCTGTTCCGCTTAATGGATTTCCATATGCGTGGTCTTTTCCGAATAAGAACATTGGGAATACTCTTAATGCCATATTAACAGGATTAACTTTTTCTCTCTGTATTCCTGCAACTCTTTCTTTAATTAATCTATCAATTTCTTTTTGAGGGAAAGATGGATTTAACGTTACATCTGCAAAAAGCTCTAATGATTTATCAAGATTACTTTTCAAAGCTGATAAGTAAACATTTGAATAATCTAATCCGGCATAAGTTGAAAGGTTTGCACCAAGAAGCTGTAATTCTTCACTAAGCTCTAAAGCATCTTTAGTTTCAGTTCCCTCATCCATTAAGTTTGACATTAAACTGGATGTACCCGGATTTGTAAATTGGTCCGCTGCAAAACCTGCATCAATCATTAAGTTCAAATCTACAACCGGAATTGAATTTCTTTGAGCTAATACAATCTTTAATCCATTTGATAACTCTGCTTTTTGTACAGAAGGAAATTGAGCATCTGGAGGATTCTTAGTTTCAGGTAATTTCTTTCTATCCGCACCTGTTGTATTTGCTGATAATTGAGGATAAGGATGAACTTCAAGAATAAACACTCCATCACTTAACCATTTATTACAAGCATCCTTAATTTTATCTTCGGTAGCATTTTTGACATATCCTAAAGTTTTTTTGTATGCTTCAGGATTTCCACCGTATACTAAAGATTGAGCTAAGATATCAGACTTCCCTCCAAAGCCGCCAATTCTTTCTATACCTCTAATGAAGTTTGAAAAATGCTGAGTCTTTATTCTTTCCAACTCTTGTGAAGTAGGTCCTTCTTTTAAGAACTTAGCTAATTCTTCATTAATAATTTTTTCAATTTTATCTAGACCTACATCTTGCTTTGCGGTTGCAACTATTTGGAACTGACTTCCTATTTCATTACCTGAATAATATGCATTTACATCTGTGGCAATTTGTTCTTCATAAACTAAACGCTTATATAAGCGTGAAGTTTTACCTGAAGTTAGAACATCACTGGCAAGATCCAGATAAGTTAATTCTTCATTTCCCCATTCAGGAACATTCCAAACCATATATAGTCTTGATTGAGGTACTCTATCTTCAGTAATCATTCTTTTAGTACCTGTCATCTTGGCAACGTAAGTTTCATATTTAGAAATTGGTGGTCCGGGTGGAATATCACCAAAATATTTTTCTACTCTTGTTTTAATATCTTCGGGATTAACATCTCCTGCAACAACTAAAACTGCATTATTAGGTCCATAATAAGTTTTAAACCATTCGTGTACATCCTCTAATTTAGCAGCAGCTAAATCATCCATTGAACCAATAACAGTCCAGCTATAAGGATGACCTTTTGGATAAGTGTTTTCAGTTATAAGGTCATATGCTTTTGCATAAGGCTGACTTTCACCTTGTCTCTTTTCATTCTGAACAACACCTCTTTGTTCATCAAGTTTTCCTTGAGTAATTGCGCCAACAAGGTGTCCCATTCTATCAGATTCCATAAACAAAGCTAAATCCAAAGCAGAGATAGGAACATTTTGAAAATAGTTTGTTCTATCTTCATTAGTAGTTCCATTTAAATCGGTTGCACCAACCCTTTCAAGTGCTTGAAAATAGTCGTCATTAAAATTTTCACTTCCATTGAACATTAAGTGTTCAAACAAGTGAGCAAATCCTGTTTTACCTGATTTTTCATTTTTGGAACCAACATGATACCAAATGTTAACAGCTGCAATAGGAGCTTTATGGTCTTCGTGAACCAATAATGTTAAACCGTTTGATAAAGTGTACTGTTTATAAGGTATGTCTATGTTTTCTAATTGTTGGGCATAATAGAAAGGAATAGACAAAAGAAATATTGTTAATAACAAATATCTTTTTAGCATAATGAACCTGCCTGTTATTAGTTTATTATATTATTTAGCGATGAAAAATATAGTTAATTGTTAAAAAAATAATAACAATTTTTATATGAATGGAAAATTAAAAGGATGAGTTAATTATTACAAGAGTTATTTTAATCCTTCCGGGTATTAACCCGGAAGGATTTATGTATCTAAGAATCTAAAGTAAAACCTATTTTTAATGTAACCTGCCAATGTTGCACAGCTCCATTATCTAAATATCCTCTAACTTCAGTTACCTGGAACCATCTCATATTCCTTACTGTTTCTGAAGCTTTTTTTACTGCATTTTTAACAGCTTCATCACTGCTAACCGGTGAGGTACCTGTTAATTCAATAATCTTATAAACATGATCTGCCATTTATCGTTATCCCTATTTTGTGAAAAAATAAAAATAAATATCAGTAATTAATGAACATATCCAAATGATTTTATATACGCCAAATCAACCTGTAATTCTCTTTGATTTTTTATGAATGAACCAAATACTCCTAAACCTCCACTAACATTTGAATAAACAGTTTCATCAAGCCTGACTGAAAAAGCATCCAGTGAACCATTTATACTTGAAAAATATTTTGATAAAGGTTCGTTGTAATCACGTATTTCAAGCATTGCATTGACTACCTTATAATTACTTTTTGCTGTATCATTGCCGCTTATATCTCTCATAGTCTGGTCTAATGCAGAAAAATCATAGCTTATCTTTGTATCAAATGTATAAGATACATAAACGGGTTTACCAGATGAATATGTACTCGGTACATCTATATAATAATTATTCCATGTTTCATTTTCATATTTCTGATAAAAAATTCTTAACCTTGGAAAGAATAAATGAGCCTGTTCTCCATTATCCCAAAATACTGTCCATTGCTTACCAAATGTTGAAGTATTTATATGGGATGTTAATCCTCTTGGAAAATCATATGAGTACTCTATATTCAAATCATTTGGTAAAACAGTTTCTGCAGTTAAGATTGTACCATTAGGAAGTTTTGCAATTATTTTAGCTTTTTCTTTTGGGCTGATTCTGAAAAAGTCTTTAGTTCTGTAACTATAAATTGGTCCCCTATATCTTGATGTATCTTGTCTGATAATAGTATCCTGCTCCATTGCATAGTTTTGATTATTATGGATATAAGTAACTTCTGCGCCCTGGATTGTCGGGTCGATATTATTTGTGTTAGGATCATATCCATCAACATCATAGGACCTGAATATTCTTACAGAATACTGTTCTCCCCAATAAAAATTATCTTTTTCAATTACAGAATAAAGGACATATCTTTCCTTAAATTCTTCTTTAGGTTGAAATGCATCTTCACAGGAAATATTTATTAATGCCAAAGCAAACAGAATAAAAATCTTTAAAATATTTCTCATATCTTCACCTTTAACGTGGCTGATGGGAAAAATGGAAGCATATAAACTTTCTCACCAGAGTCCTTGTTGAAATAAAAAACATTCTTATGATTGTAAACATTAATTATACTTGCCCCCAGTGAAACATCAGCTTTACTAATTCTAAAATCTTTTGATATACTTAAGTCAAGTCGGTGATAATAAGGAAGTCTTTTATTATTTGTCTCTGACCAATATGTAACAGGAACATAATCACCAAACAAATAATTACTTTCCCATGGATTAATCATCAACCTGTCATAATAGCCTGCAATAGGTCTGAAAGGCATTCCGGAGTTGAAGGACCAGTTAGAATTAACTTCCCACCCTGCTCCTAAACTAATTCCGGCTAAAAAATTAATTGAATGTCGAACATCGTATCGAGGGATGGTTACAATATCTCTATTTTCCTTGAATGCCCAACTTAAAGTATAAGATGATTGAACATACACACTTCCAAATTGATACTTAATTAAGCCTTCAATCCCATAGGCTCTTCCTGAAATGTTAATATAATCATAATCTCTTGCTGAAAATTTTCTTGGATTTAGGTCAAACAGACTTGATAATAATTTATAATAACCTTCAACCTGTAGAGAAAAACTTTCATTCAAATAATACTCTGCACCTAAAATAAAATGAGTAGCCTCAGGAGGGTCCAAATAAGAAGGAACAATAGTCCAGGGTTCAAAAATTGAAATCAATTCATTTTCATTAGTCAAAGAAACTATTTCCTGAGAAAATCTTCCTATAGCAGCCTTTAATGATAAAGTATTTATGGGTCTAAATATTATATTAATTCTTGGCTCAAATAAGAAAGGTCTTCTTTTGGATGCTGAAAAGAAATTCATTCTTGCACCAATATCAAAACCCCAATTATCATATCTATATAACTTATAATTTACATAACCCTTTATCATTGTACCATTACTTGCAATATTTGTGTTGGCTCCATACAGATTTTGTAGAATTAAATCTGTTGATAGGAAAGTATTTTGCAAACCAAAGTGAAGTTCATCTTTACTTTGATACATATAAGTAAAATCAAAATTCATACTTACATCATCAACTGAATTTCTTCTTGGTTTAGCAGTACTCAGGTTCGGAAAAACTTGAGCACCATATTGACTGTATGACAATGAAAAATTGGACATCAACGGACTTCCCCAAATCTGGTACCAATTCAATCCAAATAATTTATTTCCAACAAAATAATCTTCAGACTTCGGGTCATTATTATTCAAATCGTCTCTGCTTATAAATCCGTGGAGAATAATCTTGCCATTATTAAAATCAGGATTAGAATAATTTACTTTAAATGATAGATCATAAAAATTGAAAGGTACTTTCTTATCATTAAAATAATTTTTCAATACTTCTGAGAAATAACTTTTTCTTCCTGTAATAATAAATGACCCGTGAGGAATTGGTCCTTCAACCATTGCTTTCCCTGAAATAAAACTTGCATTAACAGAACCAGAATAATTATTTTTATTCCCATCCTTTGAAACAACATTCGCAATGGAAGATAATCTTCCGCCATACTCAGAAGGAAATCCACCTTTATAAAATTCCAAAACAGAAATCATTTCTGGGTCCACCACGCTAAATATTCCCAGTGCGTGAAAGGGATTATATATAGTGACTCCATTTAGCAGTAAAAGATTTTGGTCGCTTCCTCCACCTCTTACATAATATCTTGAAGTTACATCACCTGTAGAACTAACACCGGGTGATGCCTGAAGTACTTTGAAAATATCTGATTCAACACTCTGAGGCAGCATTTCAATATCTTTTGCAGAAATCTTTTGCAGACCTAAATCAGTTTCATTTTCTTTTGCACTTCTCTCCCCTATTACATTCAATTCTTTTAACAGAACAGATGATTTAACAATTTGAACATTTATTTGAAGAATTTCATTTGCTGGAATATCTACTTCTATCTCTTTAGTTTCATAACCAAGGTAGCTTATTCTTAGAGTTTGTTTTCCGGATGGAACAGCAGCTATAAAGAAGTAGCCTTTATTATCAGATGAAGAACCCAAACGTGTACCTTTAACAACTACATTTGCATAGCTTATTGGTTCTCCATTTAAGGAATCAGTAACAAATCCTCGGATATTTCCTTTATCAATAGCAAGTAATTCTAAACTGAAAAGAAGCAGTAATGACAGTATTTTGATTGGACGCATAAAAATTGAACACACAATAAAAAGAAAAAATTATTATCTATTAAATTTAAGCAAAAATATATTTAATTATAAGACTGTTAAAAGAAATTTCTATATAATGTTTTTACTATTTAATTATATTTGTATTTTGGAATGAATCTAAAAAGAGAGTAAATTGAAAAACAACGAGCAAAAAGAAATATTAAAAACTTTAAAACTATTGTCATCAGACTTTAATTACGGTGTTACCGAAACAGCAATTATACTTGCAGCAGGACACGGTAAGCGTATTAAATCCCAGCGTTCAAAAATGCTTCACAAAATTTGGGAAGTACCAACTGTTGAGCGTGTTTTTAATGCCTGTAAAGGTGCAGCTTCAAATATGAATGTTGTGGTTGTTGTGGGGATTAAAGCAAAAGATGTTATGGAAGTTGTTGGCAAAAGAGAACAAACTATTTTTGCTTATCAGGACCAGCAAAATGGAACCGGGCACGCTGTTAAAGTTGCATTGGATAATATTGATAGCAGTAAATATGATGGTCACGTTTATGTACTCCCTGGGGATATGGGATTAATTGATAAACAAACTATGACAATGTTCCGTGAAGAATTCATAAAATCAAACAGTGATATGATGGTTCTTACCGGTTTGTACGATGGAGATCCCAAAGATAATAATTATGGTAGAATCATCAGAGTAAAAGATGTTGATGCAGAAGGAAAAAGCTCAAATTCAGATTATGGTAAAGTAATCGTTATTATGGAGCATAAAGATATACTTGCTTTATCAGATGACAAACCATACGAAGTAATTTTTAATGGAAGAAAATATTCCTACACCAAGCAGGAATTAATTGATAACAATGAATTCAATTCCTCTGTTTACGCTTTTAAGTATAAAAAATTAGTTGAATTAATTCCACAGATTTCAAGCAACAATGTACAGACTGAAATTTACCTCACTGACCTTATTGCATTGTTCAATAAGAAAAATTACTCAGTTCTTGCAGTAAGTCCTTTGGACCAATATGTTGTAATGGGATTTAACAATAAATCCGTTTTAAAGGATATGGAAAACATTGCACGTAAAAAAGTTTATGAAAAATTAAAAGATATAGTTGAAATAGCTGATCCTGATGATTTTTTTATACACGAAGATGTAGTTGAAGAAATATTAGAACAGGATAGAAAAGGTACTCCGCTTGATATTATTGTGGGCAAAGGTTCATATATCGGTAAAGGAGTAAAATTAAATTACAATCTTGAACTTAAAGAATACACTTATATAAACGGCAATGTAGATTTTGCAAAGAACGTAAATATATATAGAGGAGTTCACCTCTCCTGTTTCGAAGGACAAACTCTAAAAGTTGGTGAAAACGTACAAATCCTTTGGGGTGATATAATAAAAGGTAATATTGAAATTGGAGAAAGTACTAGAATAGAATCCAGTGTTAATATGACAGGCAGTGATGAATTCCCATTAAGAATCGGAAAAAATGTATTGATAAAAGGAACCAGTTATTTATTTGGCTGCATAGTAGAAGACGATGTGCACATTGAGCATAGTGTAATCATAAGAAAAAGAGTAGAAAAAATATTAAAACGGGATGGTACAATACAAATAATAAAATACATCCTTCCCCAACCCGAAGGCATCGACGCAATAGAAGAATTATAAAAAAGAGAACGAAATCATTGCGAGAATACGCACCATTAATGTCATTGCGATGAGTAAGTCCTCGAACGAAGAAGCAAGCTCGATTTAATTTTCTTTAAAAAAAATAGCCTTGAATTGCTTCAAGGCTACAAGTAAAATTAACGTCATTTATCATAACATCTATCCTACTCACCTACAAAAATAAAAAATCTTAATTAATAAGTTGTACTTTGCATTACAACTTCTTTTTATTAGCAACCCGTTTTCCTGTCATAACGAGGGTAGTCCTCCGCCTTGAGCGGTGTTTTCAGGACGACCGTGGTTATCTCTGACATATTGTAGTTAGAACTTCAAATAAAAAAAACCCTACTTCATCAGCACCATCTTTTTAGTCTCAGAAAAATCACTTGTCTGCAGTTTATAAAAATAAATTCCCGAAGATAACTCAGAAGCATTTAACTCAATAGAATAATTCCCTTTAGTCTTCTCTTCGTCAAACAATTTCTTCACCTCTCTTCCAAGCACATCATAAATAACCATCGAAGCTCTTCCATCTTTAGCAATATTATAATTTATTTTAGTTGTAGGATTAAAAGGATTAGGATAATTCTGATTCAACGAATAATTAGTTTGATTAATATCCTGGAGTTCAGTTGAATTAATATTTTTAGAATATTTATAGATTTTGCCATCCAAACTAACCACCCATCCTATACCTTCATTCACAAAAAAGATTGAATTGTAATTACTAATTGTACTATAAAAGTTTTCCCAGTTAAGTCCTTTATTAGTTGTTTTTAGCAACATTTTAGTACGACCAGAAAATACGAATCCTACATTGTCATCAATAAATTGTAAATTGGAAATATAATCATCGTATCCATCATCGATAATGGTATTGAATGTTTTGCCACCATCTGTTGTTCTTAATAATTTCCGTTTGTTAGCTACCATTCCTATTAAACTATCTAAGAAAAATACTTCTTGTCCTATTAATTGACTATCAGGAGTCCAGCTCTTCCCACCATCATTTGTTCTATAACCTATAGAATCTCCTGAAATAAAACCTAAATCATGTGAACAAAAATTTATTGAAAGCCCTTTAACATCCTGCTGATTTGATTCCCATGAATTACCTCCATCAGTTGTTCTTAAATAAACTCCTCTCCCTACAGCAAAACCCAGAATAGAATCAACAAAATAAATGTCATTTATAAATCGAGATGTACTATAAACTGAATCCCAGCTTAATCCACCATCTAATGATTTGTATATATATCCATTTGAATACATAAATCCTTTAGCTTGATTTAGAAAATAAATATTTAAACTGGTTCTTTCCGTACTAATATAATCCCAACTATTCCCTCCATCAGTTGTTTTCAAAATGTTACTACCCGAAATCCAGCCTGTATTTTCATCTATAAAAAATACATTACGAACATCATTAATTATAGGATTTGCAATGCATTTCCAATTTTTTGCTGAGTCTGTTGATTTGAAAATAGTACCGCCTTTTTGAAATGCAAGCAATGAACCATCGGGGTTTACAGCAAATGTATAAATATTTATTGCAGGTAATTTTCTAATTGACCAGGTTTTACCATAATCATCAGAAAAATAAAAGCCTAACCATTCCAGACCAGATTGTATAGCAATATTATTGTTTTGATACAAATGTGATGAAGAAAATATTATATCTTCAGGAAAAGGAAAATCCTCTAATACATTAACAACATCTATACCTTTGGTTACTGAAAACTTTCTAAATCCAGAACTATCAGCACCAAAAAAATAAAGTGTAGAATCTAGACATATAAAACCAGATGGATTTTCTATATTATAAGGTAGTTGTATTTTGGTTAAGGTTTTTCCACCATCTATCGTTTTATACAAAAAGTTTCCCTTATAATTTAAATAACCCTCCATTTTGTTAAAAAAATAAAAATATCTTCCTATATGTGGACCTTCAGCCGCCTCCCAAGTTCTACCACCATCAGTTGTACGATAAAGATGATCCGTTGGCCAATCTTGTCTTATATACCATCCATTAAAATCATCAATAAAAGATAGTTGATATTGCCCATAACTTCTAACCTTATTTACCAATTGAAAGGTTTGACCGAAATCGGATGAAGTTTTTATTTTGAAATAATTGCTATCTTCATAATCCTCTACAAGAAAAATTTTATTATTGAAATATTGTATAGAAGAAAAGTCTACTCTAATATTATCATAAGATAATATTTTATAAAAATTAGCTCCTCCATCAGTAGTTCTCCAAATTTCACGAAAATTCGAAATTAAAAACCAAACATTTTCATTTACAACTAAAACTTTAGCTGGCTCATCAAATAAAGCCTCATTAATATTTTGCTCAGTCCAGGATTGACTATAAGAAATGTTAAAACATAATAAAAGAAATATCACTAATGCAAAAACACTTTTCATTTCTATACTAAATTATTGAAGGTTGAAGTAGAAGATTATAAAAGTCAACTTAAAGTATGTAGATGGAAAGCACAAAAAAGATTTCTTAAACTTAAATCACTAAAAATAAAAAGGCTACCTACTCAGATAGCCTCATAAAAAAATAAATTAATACTAACTATTTAATTGTATAACTCTTTAATGTTGTTGTTATTGTAGTTGTTGAATCTGAAAAATCAACACCGCTGCCTGAAATTGCATTTGGCAATGTTGCATTTCCTTCCCACTTAACAACTCCGATTCCCGGAGCTAACCAGGCATATGTGTTATACTTAGATGTAATTTGTAGTAATGGATTTAAAGGATTTACTGCTTTTAATGTTAGCTCATATTTTACTTTAGCAGCTTCAACTGTTTTTTGTCCGCTATCTAAATTAAGAGTAACATTTTCTTTTCCTTCAAACGTACCTTGAACATCAATCAGTGTCAATGTCAAAGGTCCATAATTTAAATCCAAACGGAATACTGTCCATTTTTTCCCATCATCAAGAGGGAATGCAAACGGCTGTATTTCATTTGAAATTGTAACATAGTTTAAAAGTGAATCAGGAATACTCTGGTACAGACCAGTAGTATCTACAAAATAATAAACACCAGTACTGGTTTTTCTGAAATGAGTAATATTTGTAACCGGCTGTTGATTTGTTATAACTATTGAATCGTGCTCATTTTGATAATTGTTGCCATTGAAGTTTGCAGTTCCTTCATACCAGGTTGTTCTTGTACCTTCAGTCTGGGCACCTGTTGAATCAATTTTTATTATTGTATAAACATATCTATTTCCATTGTTGTTTGGGAAATAATCATTCCCTTCTGAATTTTCAATTGGATTCGCATCTTCCTTTTTACAACCAACGAAAATAATGAACATTGAAAAGATTATATACAGAATCTTTTTCATAACATTTGCTCCTTTTCTAATCTTAAGAATAATTCACTAAAAGCCTTATAACGGTGACTTATTTTATTTTTCACTTCTATATCCAGTTCAGCTAAGGTTTTATTCATACCATCCGGAAGAAATAAAGGGTCATAACCAAAACCCTTATCTCCTCTTAGTTCTTCTATTATCGTACCTTTCACTTCACCAAAGGCTTCAATTAATAAATTTCCATCATAATAAACTGCCGCACAAACAAACTTTGCATAATGCGGTTTTTCAAAATTTATCAAAGCATTTATTAACTTACTGTTATTATCATCATAAGAGCAATGTTCACCTGCATATCTTGCGGAATAAACACCCGGTTCCCCATTTAATTGTGCTACTGTTAAACCGGAATCGTCCGCAATCACTGGAATTTTTAAGTAATCATATATTTCAATAGCTTTTTTTCGCGCATTTTCTTCAAATGTTTTTCCATCTTCAATTACATCTGGGGCATCTTCAAAGTCCAATAATGAAACTATTTCAACATTTTCTTTTTCAAAAAGATACTTAACTTCAGCAGTTTTTCCTCTATTCTTTGATGCAAAAACAATTTGTTTCAAACTAAATCCTTTTCAATAATTCTGTTAATTCTTCTTTCCCCTGACACATTATTTTTTCTTCATCATAAATGGATGTTCTATTTTTAATTAAATGTTCTCCATTTATAAAAACATCTTTCACATTATTTTTTGATGCATTATAAACTATGGATGAATATAAATTATTATCATCAACAATAACCGGCATATCCGAAGTTGATAAGTCCATTAGTACTATATCAGCTTTTTTGCCGACCTCAATGCTTCCGGTAATATTATCAATATGTAATGCTTTTGCTCCTTCAATATTTCCCAATCTGAAAACAGATAATGCATCCATACTGTTTGCACCATAAATTGGTTTCTGAATTAACGAAGCTAATCTCATTTCCTGAAAAATACTTAATTCATTATTGCAGGGAGCACCATCAGCACCTAGAGAAACATTTATACCATTTTTCATTAGTCTGGGTATATCAGCTATCCCTGATCCTAATTTTAAATTAGAAGAAGGACAATGTGAAACTCTGCTGTTAGTGTTTTTTAAGATATCAATTTCATCATCATTTAGATGAACACAATGAGCAAGAACAGTGTGGTCATTAAGTAAATCCATTCTATCAAAATATTCAATATTTTCTACTCCGTGCCTGCTTCTTACTTCTGCACATTCCCCTGTGTTTTCACTTGCGTGAGTATGGAAAATACTTCCTTCAAAATCTTTCATCATTTCTTTTGTTGCAGTTAATAGTTCAGTACTGCAGGAAAGAACAAACCTCGGAGCAAACCCATATTTAATTCTTCCATCAGAATTATTATGAAATTCTTTTGCTAACTCATTTGTAATTTTTAATTCATCATTTGTAGATTGACAAAAGCCGGGGTATAATTCATTTTCATCCATCATACACTTACCGGCAAAAGCTCTTATGCCTGATTTACTTAACTCATCAAAAATAACTTCCTGATGTTTCAAGGTGCCCATATCTAATATGGTTGTAGTGCCGCCTTTAATTAATTCATTAAGTCCTAACTGTGCTGATATTCTTAAAGAATTTTTATCGTGTGCATTTTCAAAAGGGAATATTCTATATTGAAGCCAATCTAATAACTGCAGATCATCAGCTAAGCCTCTGAACAATGTTTGGCATAAATGAAGATGAGTTTGTATAAATCCTGGAACAGCAACAAGGTTATAGCCATTAACTACTTCCCCTTTAAAAGAATTTATTTCATCATAAGTAAATCTTCTTATACTTACAATTTTATCATTTTCAATTTCGATTCCACAATCTTTGTAAATTTTATTTTCATTATCAGAACTTAAAATAAATTTTACAAGCAGTAACTTTTTACTAATCAATTAAACTATCCCCTACTTTATTTTGTTCAGCAAAAATTTGGTCCATTACTTCAAATGCATATCTAAGATGTGGAATAACAATAGACCCTCCAACAATCAAAGCCACATTAAATGTTTCTATTAATTCTTCTCTTGATGCACCTTCCTGAATCGACCTGTCTATATGATAAAAAATGCAGTCATTGCATCTTAGCACCATTGAAGCTGAAAGTCCCATCAGTTCTTTTGTCTTTGCAGTTAATGCACCTTCTATATAAGCTTTATTATCTAATGCAAAAAATTTATTAAAATCTCTAAATCCTGAATTTAGAATTTTATCATTCATCTCAGTTCTATAAGCCCTGGTTTCAGTTGTTGTTTTCTTCATATTCTTCTTCTGATAAATTTTCTTTTTGTTTACTTTTCTTCAAAGAACCTTCATATAATTTGTAATTAAAAAAACTAAGTTCAAGCGGACCAGCGTGAAAACTTAATCTTTTTGAAGTTCCAAGTCCTAAACTTTTTAATGCTTCTTTATTTGAACTTAATATCCACGCTTCGTAACCTTTATACTCCTGCTTTAATTTATCACCCATGGATTTATATAAGGCATTTATATCATCAGGTTTCATTCTCTCACCATAAGGAGGATTCATCATTATTACTCCGGTTCCTCCAGGTGAGGATTGTTTTTCAAACGCTTTTCTTGATAATTCAATTTTGTTGTCCAGCTTTGCTAATCTAATGTTTGACCTTGCCATACCCACTGCTTCAGGAGAAATATCTGAACCAATAATCTTATGATTGAATTTCCTCATATCCATATTTGCTTTAGCTATAATATTCTTCCACATAACAGGGTCATAATCTTTCCAGTTTTGAAAACCAAATTTCTTCCTGTGACTGCCGGGTGGAATATTATAAGCATACATAGCAGCTTCAATTAAAAAAGTACCGGAGCCGCACATAGGGTCAATAAAATTACTTTCTCTATCCCATCCTGAAGTAAGAATTAATCCTGCAGCAAGTGCTTCGTTAAGTGGAGCTTCATTCACGTTTACTCTGTAACCTCTTTTATGCAAAGAGCTTCCTGAGCTATCCAATGATAATGTAATCTCATCCTGAAAAATTCTGACGTTTATTCTAATATCAGGTTCATCCAAATCAATTGATGGTCTAATGCCAAACTTATCTCTAATCTGATCAACGATTGCATCTTTAGCTTTTAGAAAGACATATTTTGAATTGGAAAAATAATTTGAGCTTACAGCACTATCAACAGCTATTGTTCCTTTTGCATCAATGAACTCAGTCCAATCAAAATCCTTCATCTTTCTATAAAAGATATGCTCATTCTTTGCTGTAAAGGTATGAACTGGTTTAAGAACGCGTAACGCTGTTCTGCACAAATAATTTACTTTATATAATAATTCCTTATCACCATCAAAGCTGACTGCACGGGTAAGCTTTTCTACAGATTCTACACCTAAATTCTTTAATTCTTCAGCAAGAATATCTTCCAATCCCTGATGAGTTTTAACTACTATCTTAAATTTTTCTTTATTGTTATTCAATTCTATTCCAAAAGTTATAAGAATGGAAAGTTTTCATTTAACAAGTGCAATATAACAAAACAGTAAACCTTATTAAATGAAAATTCAATTGCAGCTATAAAAACAAAAGGTGAGATTAAAACCTCACCTTTATTAGTGTACTTATTTATTAGAGTATTTTAATCTGAAAGAGGTAATGTAAAATAGAATGTAGAACCTTTGCCAAATTCACTTTCTACCCAAATTGTACCGCCATTCTTTTCCACTAATTCCTTGCATAAGATTAATCCTAATCCTGTTCCACGTTCCTGAGCAGTACCAACTGTGGTCAATTGTTCATCTATTTTAAATAATTTTTCCTGGTCCTTTGCCCTGATTCCAAGTCCATTATCTTTTACTGATATTTCCATCATATCATCTTTAATCCTGCTGGAAATATCTATAATACCATCAATGTTAGAAAACTTAATTGCATTAGAGACAAGATTCTGCATAATAGAATGAACCATATTTATATCCGCATAGATGAATGAATTCTGAGAAACAGAGTTTGTAAAGTTTATTTTCTTTTTAACAATATTTCCTCTTAGCAAATCATAGATATGATCAACTTCGTCATACAAATTGTAATTTGCCGGCTGATACTTTATTCTTCCTGTCTGGAATCTAGCCCATTCCAGTAAGTTTTCTAAAAGCTTATATTCATTCTTTAAAGCTTTATCAAGCTCACGGGTTAAATTTTCAATTTCATCTTTAGACAAATTGTTTATCTCTTTAGATAACAACTCAGATATTGCAAGCAAGGCAAAGAAAGGGCTTCTTAAATCGTGTGCAATAATCGAGAAGAATTTGTCCTTATTAGCATTTAATTCTTTTAACTCAAGAGCATACTTTTTAAGCTCTTCTTCTTTTCTCTTCTTATCAATAGCTAAAGCAACCTGTTCAGAAACGAAAATCAAAATTTGTTTTTCACGCTCACCATAAGTATCTGCATTTTCATAATCCTGAACTACAAGAACACCAATATTTTTCTGACCTAACTTTAATCCTACACCAAGCCAGATCTTAGTAGGTTCACCTATTAAATCAACTTCACCCTGTTTTCTTAATTCTAAATCCATTTCTTCATTAACTAAAAGGTCTTTACCTGTTCTTAACACATAAGCTGTTAAACTTTTTCCTACATCAATACCTGATGGATCAGTTTTTTCATACTTATCAACGAAATAAGGGAAGTATAATTTATTTGCTTCTTCATCAAACAAGGCAATATAGAAGTTTTCAGCAGGCATAAGATGTTTTATTATTTCATGAATATTCCTGTAAAGAGTATCCATATCATCTGTTATACTTACAGATTCAGAAATTTTATACAAAGCAGTTTGAATTTTTTCAGCTTCTTTACGTGTTGTAATTTTTTGAACATTAAGAATTACAAACAGAATTTCATTTTTATTTCCTCTTACTATAGTTATATCTACTTGTACCGGGAACTCAGTTCCATCCTTATGCTTATGAACCATTTCGCATTCATAATGACCGCTCTTTAATGCCTTACGGTATATAAAAGGAATTTGAATTTTACTTTCTTCATTACTTAAAAATGATACTGGCTTTCCAAGCAGCTCATCAATTGTGTACCCGTGCATTTCTGCTAAAGCAGGATTAACTAAATTGATGCATTGTTCTTCAGTAAAACCGATAGCAATTCCAATCTTAGTATTCTGGAAAATCTCAGCATATGTTTTTACAATTTCTTCTGCTTTTTTCTTTTCAGATATATCTCTAACAATAGCTTGGATTAACATTTTGCCATTTATCTCAACCCTGTTCAAACTTATATCTGTATAGAATTGTGTTTTATCTTTTGCAGTATGAATCCATTCGAATATTTGAGATTTACCATTTAACGCTTCATTTATATAAGCATCAGCAGCTTCTCTTGATGTTCTGCCATCAGGCTGATACTGAGGTGAAAATGTACCCGGATGTTGACCAATAATTTCTTCTTTGCTGCATTTAAATAATTGTAAAGTTCTGGAATTACAATCAATAAATCCTTTTTCATTCATTAAGAAAATACCGTCGTTTCCATTTTCAAATAAGGTTTTGAATTTACTTTCTGATTGTTTAATTAATTCTTCATTTAATTTTCTTTCAGAAATATCCCTTGCAATAGCCTGAACTACATTCCTTCCATTAATTTCTACCTGATTAACATTAACTTCAGAATAGAATAATGAACCATCTTTTCTTCTTCCTAACCATTCAATAGTTTGAGGCCCTTTTTGTAAATCCAACTTCAGTTTTGCATAAATTTCTTTTGATGTTCTTCCATCAGGCTGATATTCAGGAGCAAAATCTAAAACGCTTTTTCCTAATATTTCATTTTTGCTGTGTTGATATATTTCTAAGGTTTTTTGGTTGCATTCAAATAATCCATTTTCATCCATCAATAAAATGGCATCATTAGAATTTTCAAATAATGCCTTAAACTTTCTTTCTGAATTTAAAATTAGTTCTTCATTTATTTTCTTTTCAGTAATATCTCTTGATATTCCAAAGGTCCCAATGATGTTTCCATCTTCATCTTTGAATGGAAGTTTAGTTGTACTTGCCCAGGTAATTTTTCCATTTGAACGAATTTCTTTTTCTTCTTTATTTATAATAGCAACACCGGTTTTAAGAACTTGTTTTTCATCTTCGCCGGCTATTTTGGCATGCTCATCCTCAAAAAAATCAAAATCAGTTTTCCCGATGGCATCATTAGGTTTTCTTAATCCGAATCCCTGTGCAGTAGCTTTATTTATTCTTATAAATTTATTTTCTTTATCCTTGAAGTAAATCGGGTCAGGAATATTATTCATAATATTTATGAAAAAATTCTTTTCCTGCTTCAACAGCTCTTCGGTTTCTTTTCTTTGTTCAATTTCTTTTTGAAGTTCTTCAGTTTTTTTATTTACTCTTCTCTTAAGTTGGGCAATCCATAAAAATGCAACTAAAACAACTAATACTACTACGCCTAAGATTATTATAATTATTTTTATTAAATGACTTTCTTTTTTTACATCTGGCTCAAAAAAGAATTCATCTAAGTTAACTTTACCTTTATACAAACCAACAGATTTATAAGTATTGGCTATTTTTGCCCATCTATCTTTGTTTGTATTACCTATATTAATTAAACCCGGTAGTATAAGTCCCTTTAAAGTCTTGGCTTCTTCAAGTAATAATTCCCTGTCAATATTATTTTCTTTAACACCCGGCAAAGAGAGAATATAATTAATTGTTTCATCTAAATGTTCAAAAGCATATTCCCACCCTTCATTTGTAGCTTTTATAAATGCTTTAGTATCTTCGGGATGTTCTTCAGTTTCGTGAGCACTGGAAATTAAAATATCACCATAGAAGTCTATTCCATAATCAATTGGTCTGATTTTAGTTATTTCAATTCCTTCCTTCTTCAAACGCAAGGCTTCACCACTTGAATAACCTAAAATAGCATCAGCTGATTTATTTTTTAGATTATCAATCGGCCAGGGTTCTTCAACAAAATGAACTCTATTTAATGGAATTCCTTCTTTCAAAAGCATCGCTCTGACTTCAACCCATACTTGTTTTGATGAAATCACTACTTTTTTGCCAATTAAATCTGATGGAACATCAATATTGTTTTCTGGTAAGGAAAGTATAACTTGTGGAGAATGTTGAAAATAGGATGCTAAGACCTTTATTGATGCCCCTTGGAGATATTCAAGAAGCATATCTGTATCTGCCGTGGCAAAATCAATCTTTTTCGCTTTTATTTGATCTACAATTTTTTTATTTACATCTCTTTGTAAAATTTCAACATCCAAACCTTCTTTAGCATAAAATCCTTTAAATTTCGCTGCATAATAGCCTGCAAATTGAAATTGATGATGCCATTTTAATTGCAATTTTACTTTTCTTAATTCTTTGGATTGGACACCAAAAACTAACGACGTAGAGAAAAATAATGCAATAAAGAAAAAAAATAGTTTTGTAGTCTTCATATAATTTTGTTAAGTGCTGTAAACATTATCGAAGATTTTTAGATTAATTTAATCTTACATCCCAATACCAAATTTAAGAAAAATGTTCGAGAGACAATACTCACAACAAAAAATAATATTATTTGAGGCTTATTCTTTATTTTTGAGGGTTATTAAAAATGAATTTAGATTTTTCAAAATAATAAGGAGATATTAATGCCAGTAAGAACAGCAAATGCCGAATGGCGCGGTGATTTAAAAAGTGGAAGCGGTAATGTAAGTACTGAAACAAAAACACTTTCTAATACTAAGTACAATTTTGTTTCAAGATTTGAACAGGGAGACCAAACCAATCCAGAGGAATTAATTGGAGCTGCACACTCAGCTTGTTTTTCTATGGCTTTTGCTAATGTTTTGGCAACAGCAGGTTTCAAGGTAAATTATGTTAGAACAACAGACAAGGTTAATTTTGAAAAACAGGAAGCCGGTTTTACAATTACTAAAATTGATATGACTACTGAAGCTGATGTAGAAGGAATATCAGAAGAAGATTTCCAGAAACACGCTGAAGCAGCTAAAAAAGCTTGCCCAATTTCAAGAGCACTAAATCCTTCAATAAATTTGAACCTTAATGCTACATTGAAAAAGTAAATTCTTACTTAAAGAACAAAGGCGGTTTTTTATAACCGCCTTCACTTTTTTAAACATCATAGTACAAACTAAACTCATAAGGATGAGGCTGCAATGCCATTGGCTTAATTTCCTTATCGAATTTGTATTTTATCCAGGTTTCAATTACATCCGGCGTAAACACATCACCCTTCAACAAATACTCGTGGTCTTTTTCCAAGGCTTTCAAAGCTTCTCCTAAACTGCCGGGAGTTGTCGGAACATCCTTTAACTCTTCAGGACTCATATCATAGATATCTTTTTCTAAAGGTTCACCCGGTTCAATCCTGTTTGTAATTCCATCTAATCCTGCCATTAGTATTGCAGAGAAAGCTAAGTAAGGATTAGCAGAAGGGTCGGGACAGCGGAACTCTAATCTTTTTGATTTTGGATTATTAGAATACATTGGAATTCTTATTGAAGCACTTCTGTTTCTTTGTGAGTATGCTAAGTTAACTGGAGCTTCAAATCCCGGAACTAATCTCTTAAATGAATTTGTTGTAGGGTTAGTAAATGCAATTAATGAATCAGCGTGCTTTAATAATCCGCCAATAAAGTATAAAGCCATTTCACTTAAGCCTGCATAACCAGGACCGGCAAACAAAGGCTTTCCTTTTTTCCATAAGCTTACGTGAACGTGCATACCACTTCCATTATCACCGAAGATTGGCTTAGGCATATAAGTAGCAGTTTTGTTATACATCTTGGCAGTATTTTTAACAATATACTTGAACATCAACAATTGGTCGGCAGCTCTTAACAAATCTTTATACTTTAAATCTATTTCGCATTGACCTCCGCTTGCCACTTCGTGGTGCTGAGCTTCAACATCAATTCCTGCATTAATTAAATTTAACACCATTTCATTTCTAAGGTCCATTAAAGAGTCAATTGGAGGAACAGGAAAATAAGCTTCCTTATATCTTGGTTTATATCCCAAATTTGGCTGCTCATCTCTACCGCTATTCCACTTACCTTCTTCTGAATCTACAACATAAAAACTACTATTTGGAGTTGAATCAAATCTTACATCATCAAAAACAAAAAATTCTGCTTCAGGACCAAAATAAGCTGTATCTGCAATATTTGTTGATTGGAGATAAGCTACTGCTTTCTGTGTAATACTTCTTGGACATCTGGAATATTTTTCTCTCGTTGCAGGTTCATATACATCGCATATTAAACTAATTGTTGGGGCTGCTATAAACGTATCTAAGAACATTGTTGCCGGGTCAGGAATTATAAGCATATCGCTTTCATTTATTTCCTTCCATCCTCTCATTGATGAACCATCAAAACCAAATCCATCTTCAAAAGCTCCTGCATCAAATTGATTTGAAGGAATTGTATAATGCTGCCACTGACCCGGGAAATCCATAAACTTAAAATCAACAAATTTTATATTATTATCTTTAATGTACTTTAATACATTATCAACCGGACTATTAGTCTTAGCCATTGTCAATCCTTACTATTTATTTATTAAATCTTTTTTTAATTCTAACTCTGTAGTTTCTTTAATTGTGGATAGAACGAAAGTTGTCTTTGTTGCGGTAACACCTGGCCATGATTGAATTTCTCCCAACAATTTTTCAAGAGCTTCAGTATTTTTTACCACAGCCTTTAAAAGATGAGAACCTTCCCCAAGTACAGAATGACATTCAAGTATTGTTGGAATTCTTTTTACATTATCAATTAATTTTTCATAATTTTTAGAAGAATCCATTATCACCTGAATGTATGCCATTATATCATAACCAAAAGCTTTGCGGTTTAACTTTGCATAATAGCCTTCAAGAAAACCTTTCTCTTCAAGCTTGTTTAAACGTTCACTAACTGAAGGAAGAGATAACCCAACAGCTTCTGCAATTTCATTTCTTTTCTTTCTTCCATTCAACTGAAGAAGAGATAATATCTTAATATCTAAGTTGTCCAACATAGAATACCTTAATTATTTAGGAATATTTCAAATTTCACAGTAGAATATAAGGTATTTGTATAATAAATGTCAAATTAAGAATAGACTTTTTTTATGATGTGCAATAAATATTTAGAAGGTGTCTGATTTAAATCTAATAGGTCTTCGAGTGTTTTCATTCCGATTATTCGGAATGAAAATGTATCGACCACAAAGTGGTCCCTTCGGGAGAAGCCCTATCAGAAATAAAATGTAAACTTATTTCTCTTTCCTTATGTTTTCTTTTTCTTTATTCCTGTCGTAAGCATTTTTTTTCTTTTCGACCTTTGGAGGTTTTTGCGGAACAGGTATTCGTTTCTCTTTTTTCTCTACTATTATTATTTCTTTTTTAGCCATTACAAATTAAAAGATAGTATAAATAAATGGAGCTAAAGCTGAACCTTGTGTAAGAATAATTAAACCGCCTAATAGCAATAAGAATATTAATATTGGTGCCAGCCACCATTTTTTTCTTACTTTAAGAAATTCCCACAACTCTGATATGATTGATAATTTTGACATAATTAAAATTGTCTTTCGTATTCTATTTTACTATTCTCTTTAACTTCTTTTTTAATCCAATAGCTTGAGCTATTTTTTTCATACTTCAAATTTAAAAAATCTTTTCCTAATATTTTAACAATAAAAGCTATTGGAGTAATTACTAAAAAGAAAAGCAATGTTAAGATAATTCTCGATGTAAACCATCCAAGCACTATACCTAATCCCATCCAAACTCTATTTAATGGTTTAAGTATCATAGGGAATAACAATGCAGGAATAATTAAAAGAAAAGCAATTAATAAGAGATAATAATTTAGATTTCCCTTCCATAAATAAATTATACCGGCAACAATGATTAAAAATATTCCAATTGTAAACCCGAATTTTCTTAAATCTTTATCCGTCTCTTTAATATTATTAAATTCTTCTTTTAACATTGCTTAATCCAATTCAAATTCTTTTTTCCAGTTGATGTCATTTTCAAGTTCTTTTTGATTTGTCTTATCAAGCAGATAATTACCCAAAATCAAATAATCAATATTTGTCCTCATAAAACATTTATAAGCATCTTCAGGAGTGCATACAATAGGTTCGCCTCTTACATTAAAAGATGTATTTACTATAACTGCACATCCATATTTTTTGTAAAATGTATTTATAAGATTATAATACTTAGGGTTTGTTTCCTTATGTACTGTCTGTAATCTTGCGGAATAATCAACGTGAGTTATTGCAGGTATATCCGATTTAGGAATATTCAACTTATCTATTCCCCATAATTTTTCTTCACTGTCACTAATTTTTATTCTTCGTTCTTTTTTAACATCAGCAACTAAAAGCATATATGGAGATGGATAATCTGTCTCAAAATAATCTGATACTTTATCAGCTAAAACAGAAGGTGCAAATGGTCTGAATCCTTCTCTGAATTTTATTTTTATATTCATCAAAGCCTGCATCTTTGCCGAACGAGCATCCCCTATTATAGACCTTGAACCAAGAGCACGTGGCCCAAATTCCATTCTTCCCTGAAACCATCCTAAAACCTTTTCCGAAGCAATTAAATCAGCACACAAATCATAAATCTCTTCGTCTTTTAATCTTACGTGCGGAATTTTATTCTTATTAAGGAAATTATTTATTTCTTCATTTGAAAATTCCGGACCTAAAAATGAACCTTTTTGAAAATCATTTTTATCATCAGCAACTCTTTCATTTCCGAAGTACTTATACCATCCAACCAATGCTGCACCCAATGCACCACCAGCATCTCCTGAAGCAGGCTGTATCCAAATATTTTCAAATGGTCCTTCTCTTAAAAGTTTTCCATTGGCAACACAATTAAGGGCAACACCACCAGCAAGAACTAAATTTTTTAAACCAGTTTCTTTATGAACGTGGTTAGCAATTTTTAATACAATCTCTTCAGTTACTTCCTGGACTGACCTTGCTAAGTCCATTTCCTTTTGAGTAAGCTTTGATTCAGGTACTCTTGGTGCACCACCAAAAAGTTCATTAAACTTTTTGTTTGTCATTTTAAGTCCGACAGAATAATCAAAGTACTTCATATTCAACTTGAAGGAACCATCTTCTTTAACATCAATAAGCTTTTTATAAATTAAATCCTTATACTTCGGTACTCCATAGGGAGCAAGTCCCATTACTTTATACTCACCTGAATTTACTTTGAATCCGGTATAATATGTAATAGCAGAGTACAACAATCCTAATGAATGAGGGAATTTTATTTCAGCTTTAATATCAACTTTATTTCCATAACCTATTCCCCAGCTTGTAGTTGTCCACTCACCGACTCCATCCATTGTTATAATAGCTGCATTGTTATATGGAGATGGATAAAAAGCGGATGCTGAATGAGATTCGTGATGTTCAGGGAAAATTATTTTCCCCTGAAATTTAAGTTCATCTTTTATGAACTCTTTCATCCATAGTTTTTGCTTTATCCATAAAGGCATTGCCATTAAGAATGATGGAAATCCTTTTGGTGCAAATGAAAGATAAGTTTCAAGTATACGTTCGAACTTTAAAAATGGTTTATCATAAAAAGATACTAATTCAAGGTCATCAGCTTTTATACCTTCATAGTTAAGGCAGTAATTAATAGCATTAATAGGAAAATTATGGTCGTGTTTTTTCCGGGTAAATCTTTCTTCCTGCGCAGCAGCAATTATTTCACCATCCTTAACCAGGCAGGCTGCACTATCGTGGTAATATGCTGATATTCCTAAAATATACATTTACTTTTTACTATATTCCTAAAGGTTAAATATATGAAACATTACATTTTTATAAAATACTCTTTAGAGTAGTAATTATGCGCTTCATATCTTTTATATTATATCGTTGGTCAATTGGGATTGGTAATAAGTATTTCGTAAGTACTCTTTCCCAGCTATCCGCATCAGTCCATTTGAAAACATTTTTCCATAACATTGGTACATAAATTTTATTTTCAATCAGTTTATCTCTTACTCCGCTTTTATTAATTAAAAGCGGGTAAGCAAAAGGTGCATTAACTTTTTTCCAGTTTAATTTTAACTCATTAATTTCTGCCAACTTGGTATGAAGATAATTAAAGTTAAAATTTCTTTTTTCAATTACTTCTTTATAATCAATTGATTCAAGTAAACTTTTAGTAAGCTTTGACATTCTCTTAATGTCTGTATTGCTTAAGGATATTTCATTCTCTTCAAATAATTTTAATCCTGATGATGCATCAACATCAATCCTTTTTAATAAGTACATCCCTCTTTTATAGGATTCATCAACGTCATATTCTTCTTCATTTTTCTTATTTGTATAAAGAATTCCTCCATCAGGAACTCCTAAAAATTTTCTTGCTGAATAAAAAGTGTCAACATCTTTTTTTGGTTTAGAAAAAAAAGCTTGAGTATTATCAACGATCAAATTTTTGTATATAGCCTTTAGCTTATTTACATTCTTATCGCATAAACCAAAATAATTCACATATAGAAAAGCTTCATTCTTTTTTAGATTAAATGTCCTTTGAGGATAAAATTTTTCATCAATGCTATAAAAAGAATAAATTAAATCAGTCTTTTTTACGGGTTCAAGAATAGAATCGCATATATAATGAGGAAGATAAATTTTTCTGAACTTCTTTGTCATTAAGATATACTCAAGGCAGCTTCTACCTGAATTTAGAAGAATTGCATTCTTATGATATAAACCTTTTTTCTGGAATTCCAATTCAAAATATCCCCCAATTTCTTTCTTCGATTTCATTTTTATTCTATCAATTATTTACAATAAATTAATTAAATTATGAGTTAATTTTTAAACAAAAGTTATATGAGTTCATCTAAAAATAAAAATAACAAAATTCCAGTTAAATTAAGTATCGATAATAAAGAAAAAGAAAAGGCACCTTCACCTCGTTTGAAGAAAATTTTTTACTTAATTCTTATTCTTATTCCAATTTTATTTTTTGTACTTCTTGAGGCAGGTCTTCGTTTATTTAATTACGGTGTGGATACTGCTCAATGGGTGGACTTAGATAACGGCAAACGAGTTCTTAATCCTCAAATTGCAAAAAGATATTTCTATACTACAGGTAATGCGCCTGTATCCATTCAAGATGTTTTTGACCAGCAGAAAAAATCAAATTCATTCAGAGTTTTTGTTATGGGTGAAAGTAGTGCCGCAGGTTATCCATTTATGCCGCTGGGTTCTTTCTCAAGATATCTAAATCATAGATTAGAACTTGCTTATCCTGATAAAACTATTGAAGTAGTGAATGTCGGACTTACTGCAATAAACTCTTATACCTTACGCGACTTATTTCCTGGAATCTTAGAACAAAAACCTGATTTGATATTAATTTATACAGGACATAATGAATACTATGGAGCTTTAGGAGTAGGTTCTCTTGAATCTTTAGGTGGCTCAAGATTTCTAACTAACTTAATTCTTAATCTTAGCAAGTTTAAAACTATTCAGTTATTAAGAAGTATAATTTCAGGTGCATCATCTGCAATCTCAAGTGGAAGTAATGCACCCTCTGATGGTACATTGATGTCAAGAATAGCAAAAGACCAATATATTCTATATTCCTCTGATACATATTATAAAGGTATAGAACAGTTCAAGGGTAATATGGCAGATATGCTGGGATTGGCAAATGAAGAAAAGGTTCCTGTTATGATTGGGACTTTGGTTAGCAACATAAAAGATCAGAAACCTTTTATTTCTTTAGATAATCCTAAACCGACTGCCAAAGATGTTTTTTCAAAGGCAACTGAAGTTTATCAGCAAGGGAAATATAAAGAGGCTAATAAATTATTTAAATTAGCAAAAGACTTGGATGTTCTTCGTTTTAGAGCTCCTGAAAAGATGAATGAGGTAATTTATCAGCTTGGAAAAGAGTACAAAGCTTATGTTGTCGATCTAAATACAGAATTGGAAAATGTTTCTCCAAATAATATTATAGGTGATAACATTATGACTGATCACCTTCATCCTACACTTGCAGGTTATCAGTTAATGGGCAAAAGTTTTTATGAACATATGAATAAAGCTGGGTTACTTCCAAAAGATAAACCCCTAATAGATTTTACAAAGCAAGATAGTTTAACCAGGGCGACATTTGTTTTTTCTCCATTGGATTCTACTATAGCAGATTTTAGAATCAAAATGCTTAAAAATGATTTCCCTTATGTTACTAAAGAAAGTAAAAAACCAACCAGTGAAATACTATCTCAAAATAATATTACAGATTCTATAGCTTATTCCTTTCTTACAGAAGGTTGGAACTGGGAAAAGGCACATAGAGAAATTTTGAATATTTATTTAACAAGAAATGAATTTGAAAAGGTTATTACAGAGATAAATGTATTAATTGAACAGTATCCATTAATAAAAGATTATTATAATTTTATAATCAATGAACTTCTTGTTAGAAACAGATATGATGATGCATTAAAGTATTGTTATAAGAGCTACAAAGTTGCTCCTGATGCATATAATACTAAATGGATTGGAATTATTTCTTTATCCCAAAACAAAGTTGATAATGCAATTAAATATCTTGAGGAAAGTTTAAACATTGACAATATGGATGCTCAGGCGCTTTATAATCTTGCAGGCGCTTATATAAACAAAAAGAATTATAAACGTGCAAATGATCTTTTAGACAGATGCCTGAATGTTAATCCAAATTATCAGGAAGCTAAGCAATTAAAGCAGCAATTATTATCTATTAAATATTAATTATAAACCGGATATATCAAATGAAGAAACCCGAAAATAAAATTTTTCTAAAATTATTTATTGTAATTATACCTTTATTATTCACAGCAATGACAATGAATCCTCGTCCTGATGAAGGTATGTATCCTTTAAGTGAAATAAGTAAATTGAGTTTAAAAGAAGCAGGATTAAAAATTCCTGTTTCTGAAGTTTATAACCCAAATGGAACCAGTTTAATTGATGCCCTTGTAAGTACAGGCGGATGTACAGGGTCATTTGTTTCCAATGATGGTTTAATAATTACAAATCATCATTGTTCATTCGATGCAATTGTTCAGGCAAGTACTCCTGAAAATAATTATTTAGAAAATGGTTTTGTCGCAAAGACAAAGGAAGATGAAATTAGAACAAATATTCCTTGTAGAATTACTGAATCTTACAAGGATGTATCTGATATAATTCTTAAAGCTGCTAACCAGGCTAAAGATGTTACTGAAAGAACTACTTTAATTACTAAAAAGATTAAAGAATTAGTTACTGAAGAAGAAAGAAAAGACAGCTCTATTAAAGCTAATGTTTCTGAAATGTTTGTAGGTAAATCTTATATTTTATTTAGATATAAAGTTATAAATGATGTTCGTTTAGTTTATGCTCCCCCAAGAAATATTGGTGAGTTTGGCGGTGAATCTGACAATTGGGTTTGGCCAAGACATACAGGAGATTTCTCTTTCCTGCGCGCTTATGTTGCTCCAGAT
>DASRWI010000016.1:0-208070 GCA_035654655.1 Ignavibacteriaceae bacterium
ACAATACTCTGGAAGCCTCTCTTGGTAAAATCAATTGCTCCAACTTTTTGAATTTCGTGGCAAACACGAACACATCTTCCGCATAAAATACATTTTGCAGGGTCTCTTTCCATCGATGCACTTGAAATATCAATTGCGTGACATTTGGTTTCACCAACATATCTGTGTTCTCTTAGTCCATATTGCTCAGAAAGATTTTGCAGTTCGCAATTTTTATTTCTTACACATATCAAACAATCCTGTGGATGATTTTCAACAAGAAGTTCAACAATAGTTTTTCTTGCTCTTCTTACACGAGGGTTATTTGTTTCCACAACCATTCCATCAAAAACAGGATAAGCACAAGATGGAATAAGTCCTCTTTGACCTTCAACTTCAACAGAGCATATACGACAGGCACCGCTTGGAATTAAATCTTTAATATGACATAATGTAGGTATTGAAATTCCAACTGATTTGGCTGCATCCAGAATAGTCATTCCTTCTTCAGCGTTAACTTTAATATTATTTATTGTTAATTGAACCATTTTTTCTCCAGAATTTCTTAATTAACATTTATAGCGTCAAAGCGGCAACTTTCGAAACACATTCCGCATTTTGTACATTTATCTTCAATTATGTAATGAGCGTGTCCTTTTTCTCCGGCTATAGCATCAGAACCGCATTTCTTAACGCATACACCGCAGCCGGTACAAATGGAATTATTAATAGTAAATGTTAACAGCTCTTTACATACACCTGCCGAACAATGTCTTTCGTACAAATGTTCTTCATATTCGTGTCTGAAATATCTTAATCCTGATAGAACAGGATTTGGGGCAGACTGTCCTAATCCGCAAAGTGAAGTATCTCTAATAACATCCCCTAATCTGTTTAAGTGAACGATGCCTTTAAATCTTTGCAGTTCATCTAATTTATTTTTTGTATTAGAATAGCTTGTTGGTATTCTTTCGATTATCTCAAGCATTCTTTTTGTACCTTCTCTACAAGGAACGCACTTACCGCAGGACTCTTCCTTAATAAAAGTTAAAAAGTATCGTGCTATATCAACCATACAAGTGTCTTCATCCATTACGACAAATCCACCCGAACCCATCATAGCACCCACCTTCTTTAAGGATTCATAATCTACCGGAGTATCCATAACACTTTCAGGCAAACATCCTCCTGAAGGTCCACCAATCTGAACTGCTTTAAATGCCTTATGGTTTGGTATACCTCCACCGATTTCGAAAACTACATCTTCAAGTTTCATCCCCATCGGGACTTCAACTAAACCAGTGTTTTTAATTTTTCCAGATAAAGCAAATACTTTGGTCCCTTTACTTTTAGCAGTTCCGATACTTGAAAACCATTCTGAACCTCTTTTAAGAATGTTAGCAACATTCGCAAAGGTTTCAACATTATTAATTACAGTAGGTTTTCCAAATAGACCTGAGATTGATGGGAAAGGAGGTCTTGGTCTTGGCATTCCTCTCTTGCCTTCAATGGATGCAAGTAATGCAGTTTCTTCACCGCAAACAAATGCACCAGCACCTTTTTTAATTTTTAAATTAAAACTAAAATCGCTGTTAAGAATATTTTCACCTAACAATCCATATTTTTTACAGAATTCGATTGTGTGTTCAAGCCTTTTAATTGCTAGAGGATATTCTGCACGGCAATAGATATATCCTTTTGTTGCACCTATTGCATAAGCTGCGATAGTCATCCCCTCAACAACCTTAAAAGGATCACTTTCAAGAACTGACCTATCCATAAAAGCGCCGGGGTCACCTTCATCAGCATTACATACTAAATATTTTTGTTCAGATTTTTGCTTTAAAGCTAAATCCCATTTCATACCTGTAGGGAAACCTGCACCGCCTCTACCTCTTAAACCGCTTGCCAAAACTTCTTTAACAACTTCTTCAGGTTTCATAAGTCTTAAAACTTTATCTAAACCCTTAAATCCTCCAAGAGATAAATATGCATCAATTGAATTAGGATTTATTACACCGCAGTTTTCAAGTACTATTTTTAATTGTCTTTTAAAGAATGGGTCATCATTAATATTTATGCATTCCGAAGTAGTTGGTCCAAATGAACCTAAAAGTTTTTCTCTAAAAATTTCTTTTTCAACCAAAGTTTTTTGAATAAACTTAGGAACTAATTTTGGAATAATTTCACAATAACTTATTCTATCTTTTCCGGGTAACTTAATATCAACAATAACTTCGCGAGAGCAATAACCAATACAACCTGTTTCTTCAATAACTGCTTTTATATTATGTTTTTCTAATTCTGCTCTTATAGCTTCTTCAACTTTTTTTGCACCTGCTGCTAAACCGCAAGTACCCATACCAATAAAGATTATAGGTAAATCATGTTCAATATATCTTAGTTCATTATTTAATTTCTTTAATTTTTCTTCACAAGCTTTATCGTGATGGCACAAAGGACCTTCAGTGCAGCATCTAACAAAAAGTTCGCAAGGTTTTTCGGCACTATGCCAGCATTCATCGCAGCATTTATCTAAAAATGTTCTCATGCTAAATTCACCTCCGGTTCAGGAACTTGTTTAGGTTTAGGTGAAGACTGATACTTTTTAAGTATAGATGGAATATCTTTCACTGTTATTCTTCCGTGATAATCATCGTTAACAGTTATAACAGGGGCAATACTACAGGCACCTATACAGTTAACAACTTCAATTGTAAATTTTCTATCTCTGGTGGTTTCACCTGCTTTAATTTTTAAAGCAGATTCTAAAGCAAATAATATATTAGATGAGTTCTTAACATGGCAGGCAGTACCTCTACAAACTCTAATTACATTTTCACCTAAGGGAAGTAATCTAAATTGATTATAAAAGGTTGCTACACCATATACTCTGCTTAAAGGCATTCCGACATAATTTGCTATATCTTGTAAAGCTTCTTCAGGAAGATAACCATAAACAGCCTGGACATCTTGAAGCAAAGGAATTAATGTGCTTTTATCCTTCGGCGGGTAATTTTCAAAAATTTTTTCGTGCATTTTTTCTTCCTATTGTTTGGACACTTTGCGAGCAACAATGAACGTGCCAATTTTTGAAGTCCTGGATTTTGATTTTAAGTCACTTAAAATGGGGGGATTTTTTTCTCCAAATATCTTTTCTTATTTATAAAAATTTTTTTTTCATTTCTAATAATGATAAAAATTTTTTCAAAAAAAGTTTAGATTATTGTAAATTTTTTAAGCATTTAATGCTTCCCACAAATGAGAAAAGTCAGATAACAAGATGTGTGCCAAAAAATAAGTGTCATTGCGAGGAGTTCTACGACGAAGCAATCTCAAATTAATTTGGGAAAAGCATTCTAAGATTTTGTCTTAGCTAATACAGCTCTTATTGCCTCGGTCTTCCCGATACATTTTCTTTGCTTTGAAAAGAAAACACTCGAAGTACCTACGCCATGTAACTTAATTCAAACTCACTAATTTCTTCCAAGTAGTTACTGCTTCTTCGAAAGGTTCTATTGTTCTTGGCATTGCACCATGAAGATAAGATATTAACACACCATAATTAACTATAGGTATATTAAGTAGTTTTACTTCTTTTATTCTCTTTTGCATAACTTGTCTTGTCATCATACATCCGCCGCAATGGATAATCATTTTGTACTTTGAAACATCTTCAGGAAAATCCAACCCGCTGTATACCTCAAATACTAAATTTTTATGAGTGTATTCTCTTAGCCATTTTGGAATCTTGATTCTTCCAATATCATCAGACTGAGCATGATGTGAACAGGCTTCAGCAATGAGTATTTTATCTCCGTCTTTTAATTCATCAACTCTTTTTAATCCTTGTACAAAAGCAGGAAGGTCACCTTTGTATCTTGCCATTATGATTGAGAAAGTTGTGAGCTTTACTGAAGCAGGAACAACTGCAGCAACCTTCATAATCGCCTGACTATCTGTTATTACAAGTTGAGGAGGATTTTTCAACTTATCTAAAGCTTCTTTAAGTTCCCTATCCTTTACAACAATAACAACTGCATCCTCATCAAGTGCCTCGCGTATAGTTTGTACCTGAGGTAAAATCAATCTCCCTTTTGGTGCTCCTAAATCAATAGGCACAACCATAACAACAACATCTCCGGGCTGGACTAAATCTCCAATAAGAGAATTATCATCATCTCTTGGAAGTGCTCGTATGATTTTTGTTCTTAACTCATCAATTCCGACTTTTTCTTTTACAGATATTTCATAATGAACAGTATTGAAATCCTTTATGTCTTCTAATAATAAAGGATTAACTCCAAGTTCTATTTTATTTACAGCAAGAATATATGGCACCTTTATGCTATCTAAGTAAATAAAGAGTTCAATCTCTTCCGTGGATAATCTTTCGCGAGCATCAAGTACAACAATTGCAAGGTCGATTGAAGAAATGATTTTAAATGTCTTGGTAATTCTCTGCTGTCCCAATTCACCAACATCATCAATTCCAGCAGTGTCAACTAAAACGACAGGTCCATATGGCAGGAGTTCAATTGCTTTTTTAACAGGGTCTGTTGTAGTACCTGGTGTTTGACTTACTATAGATATATCCTGCCCGGTAAGTGCATTTATTAAAGATGACTTACCTACATTTCTTCTGCCAATAAAAGCAATATGCTTGCGTTCTGAGTTTGGTACTTTATTCACAATAAATCCTGTTGATTTACATTTTCTTAAATCAAATTTTCAAAAATTGTTCCATATTATTTATTAAAAGTCATCCTTATAATTTCAATTAAAAATCATTGATAAAATTTTCCATGCATTCAAATATCTGAAAATATGTCGCTTTTAATTCCTCTTATTAACAATTTTTTTCTCTTTAATAAGAAAAACAATAAAGCAACTTACCTTTAACTATTAAAAGGTAACTTTATATAAATGGTATATTTGTTGCAATATCCTCATGTGACCTTTATTATTTATTAATAGTTACTCGAGGCAATTATGCACTTTATTGAAGAAAACTATATCAATTCTCTTATTGATGATGAGTCACTTAATAATGAAAATCTTCAAAAAGATATATTGAATAAAGCTTTGGAGGCTAAAGGATTATCCCTCCGTGAAGCTGCTGCTCTTCTAAACATCAACAAATTTGAACTATTCGAACAACTTTTCCATACAGCTAAAGAAGTAAAAGAAAAAATATATGGCAACAGATTAGTATTATTTGCACCATTATACTTGACTAATGTATGCGTTAATAATTGTTTGTATTGCGCTTTTAGAAAAGACAACAAAGAATTAGTAAGAAAAACTTTAACTACAGAAGAAGCCGTTGCTGAAGCAGAATGTTTAATAAGACAAGGACAAAAACGTTTGCTTCTTGTTGCAGGTGAATATCCAAAACGCAAAGACATTGGTTTCATCGGTGATGCCATTGAAAAAATTTATAAGTTAAATATTAATGGGGGCAACATTCGCAGGATAAATGTTAACGCTGCTCCAATGTCAGTTGAAAAATTTAAAGAACTAAAAAGTTTTGGCATAGGAACTTTCCAATGTTTCCAGGAAACATACCATTATGATACTTATATGGTAATGCACCCTTCCGGTCCTAAACATGATTATACCTGGCGGTTGTATACAATGGATAGAGCACTTCAGGCCGGTATTGATGATGTTGGTATTGGTTCCTTGTTTGGTTTAGCTGATTACAGATTTGAAACTTTGGCTTTATTGCAGCATGCTTTTGATCTTGATACAAAATATGGAATTGGTCCTCATACTATTTCCGTTCCAAGATTGGAACCTGCATTAAATGCGCCTGCAGCAATGAAACCTCCTCACGCAGTTGATGACCTTGCCTTTAAAAAATTAATTGCAGTAATAAGATTAGCCGTTCCTTATACCGGAATGATTTTATCTACAAGAGAAAGAGCGGAGTTAAGAAGAGATTTATTTTCAGTTGGTATTTCTCAAATAAGTGCCGGAAGCAGAACTTCCCCCGGTTCTTACAAGCAAGGTGAAGAAGAACATCAGCTTGAGCAATTTCAATTAGGTGACCATCGTTCTTTAGATGAAGTTGTAAAAGATTGTACCTCATTGGGTTATTTACCTTCATTCTGTACTGCTTGTTATCGCTCCAATAGAACAGGTGACAGATTTATGGAATTAGCCAAGACGGGCGAGATTGGAAAAATTTGTGTGCCTAATGCTCTGTCCACTTTCCAGGAATATCTAAATGATTATGCATCTGAAGATACAAAGAGAGTTGCTGAAGCATTCTTAAAAGAAGATATGAAAACTTTAGATAAAGCTGCAAAAAACAAAGTTGAGAAAATGATTGAGAGAGTTAATGCCGGTGAAAAGGATGTGTTCTATTAAGATATGATTTTAAAGAGTATACTTAAAAAAGATAATCTGGATAAATTTGAAATATCTTTCTTATTGAGTTTATCCGATAAGAAAGATATTGATTTATTATATCAGAGAGCCGATGAAGTTAGAAAAAAATATGTCGGTGATGATGTTTATTTAAGAGGGATAATTGAGTTCTCAAATTATTGTGAACAGGATTGTCTTTACTGCGGATTAAGAAAAAGCAATGATGGGCTTGAGCGTTATAGAATGTCATTGGATAATATTTTATTAACAGCCGGTAACATTGTTAAATCAGGAATTAAAACAATAGTTCTACAGTCAGGAGAAGATTTTTTATTTAGCAAATCTGATATCACCAACATTATAAAAAGCATTAAAGAAAAATATGATGTTGCCATAACATTAAGTCTTGGTGAACGTAGCAGAGAAGAATATTTTGAATGGTGTGAAGCAGGTGCAGATAGATATTTGCTCAAACACGAAACTGCAAATCCAAAATTATATTCTATGTATCATCAAGGACAAAATTTAGCAGATAGAATAACACATCTTAATTATTTGCGCGAAGCAGGATTTCAAATAGGCAGTGGTAACCTTGTTGGAATGCCTCATCAAACTAACGATGATGTTGCCGATGATATTTTACTTTGCAAAGAACTTGATGTTGATATGTGTTCGATTAGCCCTTTTATTTCTTCGCCTTCTACTCCATATAAGAAAAAATCTAATTGTAGTGTTGAGTATGTTTTAAAAACTATGGCTGTTGCAAGAATAGTTTTAAAAAACTCTCATATGCCGGCTACTACTGCATTAGCCACTTTGGATATTGAAGGGAGAGAAAAAGGTTTACAAGTTGGAGCTAATGTAATAATGCCTAACTTTACTCCAAATCCTTATAGAAAAAATTATTTAATTTATCCTGATAAAAAATGTTTGACAGATGACCCGATGAATTGTGCCGGATGTTTATCTATCATGGTTCAATCTTTAGGAAGAAGGATTGGAGTGGATAAAGGTCATTCACTTAAAAAAGATTTTATTAGCATTTAAAAGTAAAATACGTTTATCAATGTCTCACCCACACCGATAAACGTACTTCATTACTGCATAAAGTTATGCCCTTTACCTCATAACTTATACAACTCTATTTTTTTAACTCTTCTAAAGTCTTTTTTCTACTTTTATAAGCCAGGAATCCCAACACTGTCAAATATACTATAACACTAATCTCAACATATCCCATACATACTCCATAATTTAATTCACTAAAAGGTTTCAATAATTATACCATCAACTAAATCTTATAAATTTACAATTAAACTGATTTTTGATATGTATATTTTACAATCAAACGCAAAATTTGCAGATAATTTTAAGAAATTTGCATTTCTCACATAATTAGATTTAGTGTTTTAGGTTTTGTTTGCTAATAACACTTTTATTTATTTTCGTGATTAAACATCAGGAGTAATATAATGGTAACCATAGTAGGAGGTTCAGGTAAAGTTGGAGGTAAAACAGGAAGACTGCTTTTATCCAAAGGTATTAAAGTTCGTCTCCTTGGCAGACACATAAATAAACTTGAACCTTATAAAAATGAAGGTGCAGATATTGCTATTGGTGATGTTACTGATGAAGCTTTTTTAATCGATGTATTTGAAGATGCTGATTTAATTGTAAGTATGATCCCAACTCATATGAAGATAAACAACCTTAGAGATTATCAAGATACTGTAAGTATCGCTCTATGTAATGCAATTGTTAAATCAAATGTTAAAAGAGTCATAAATCTCAGTAGCTTAGGTGGACACACTGAAAAAAATACCGGAACCGTTGCTGGTTTAGCTCGACATGAAACAAGATTGAATGCATTACCAGGGATTGATGTACTCCATTTAAGACCAACTTATTTTATGGAAAATCTTTTTGCACAAAAGTATTCCATACTTGCTATGAATGCTATGGTTTCATCACTTGAACCTGACCTTCAATTCCCAATGGTTGCAACTGATGATGTTGCGGCTGAATTATCTGAACTAATTATTAAAGATAATTTTAGAGGTAAGCATGTAATTTATTTATTGGGACCAAGAGACTATAGTATGAATGAAGCAGCAAAAATTATTGGAAAAGAAATTGGCAAACCTGATTTAAAATATATTAAAGTTACCTATGAAGAAGAGAAAAAAGGATTGGTTGATGCCGGTATTCCTGAAAGTTTAGCTGAAGGTTTTGTCGGATTATCTAAAGGTATTAATGATAAAGTTTTATATGAAAAAAGAACTCCGGAGAATACCACTCCAACTACTTTGGAAGAATTTGCAAAATTATTTGCTATGATTTATGGTACTTCATAAAAAAGGCGGTTTAAAAACCGCCTAAACTTTATTCTTTCTCTTCCCTATTCTGCTTTTCGATTGCATTTTCAATGACTTCATCAATATCAATTATAGGCATAAGATATTGGCCATAAGGGAAAGAGCCTGAAATCGTTGCGAGGTATCCCCTCATATAATCGATAACCATAGGTAAGGCGGTATAAAGAAGATATCCATCAATCTCAACATCTTTTTTGCTTTCAGCATTTTCAAGATCAAAAAATGCTTCGCAGGAAACATAATAACTATACCCGGGATGTAAATCCTCCTCTTCAAAATTACAAGTTAAGTCCAGCTCAATTCTTATGCTGTCAGATTTCTCAGTTGTTTGAATATCAAAATCAACTTCAACAGGCTGGTTAAGAATTTCACCTTCTTCTTCAGATGCTGCTTCGTATGGTATATATGTAAAGTTTAAAGATAAGATTGAAAATTCTTTAATTGATAGTTCCATTTGTTTCTTAGTCATCTTAATACCTGCTTTAATAATTTAAATAATCTTGATTTAGATAATATAATAATTTTTGTTTTCTTTTGTCTTATAGCTCAAGAATTATTATTTAATTTGTATTAGCGATATCCTGTATATATTGTGGTACTTCAGGCTCGCCGGCAAAAAATTCTTTTTTTACTCCTGCTGATATTGCCCACCTATGCAGCCAGGATATACCGGCATTTTTAACAAAGGTATCTTTCATTGTTGAATAAGCATTATCTTTTAAAGCTTCATCGAGGGAAATAAAATTGTAATCCAATTCTTTGATCATATCAAATATTTTATCCAGATTATCTGCATTCAATCTGTTAGCATGCATTAATAAAATTTGATTAATATTTCTTCCTATTAGTTTTTGCGATTGTTCCTGATAATATAGAATGTACTTCTTCATATAATCAACATAATCATTAGATATTTTCCTTAACATTGCTGTATCTTGCTTAACCCACGATATTTCATATGCTCTGGCAATAAGCCAATCTGAATTATCCACTGTTACAGGAGCAACTTCATATCCTCTTTGCCTTAAAAATTCAGAGGAAGAATCTCTTAATCCTAAACTTAATCCTGTATGCAAAAAAGGATGACGGAAATATTTTACATTCTGATTTCTTGAACCAAGAATTTCTTTCAAAGTTTTTTCACCATTTATGACTTCATTCTCAAACTCAGATAAAGTAATTTGGTTCAAACTTTTATGACCATAAGTATGATTTCCAAGAGTAAGCCCTTTGTCTATCCATTTTTCCATTAGATTTTTTAAAGTAGAATTATATTCTCCATTTCTTGTGAAACCATTTTCAATTACAAATCCAGTTGCAGGCACAGAATACTTTTTGCACTTATCAATAATATTGCTAATTATATAATTATAATTCATTTCATTATTTATGGATGTTACAACAGGCAGGTCATCAATAGTAATAGCGATATTGTTTTGTGAGTTCTGAGGAATCAATTTAATTGTAAATAGGATAAGGACAATCAATAATTTTAACTTCATAATCTTTTCTTTTGTTTAGGACATATAAAGCAAAATAAATTAAAAAAGTAAAGTCCTTTAAAGTGCTTTTATTCAAATAGCTATTTGACCATTTATCATTATTTTTCTTTAATAAATCCCATAAAAGAATTAAGTTTGCTAATAATTTAAAATTACTGTCACTATAAGGAAAATTATGAATAAAAATCTAAAAGCTTCTTATGCACTCATAGTATTATTCTTTACATTGTTTGCATTCGGCTGTTCAACGTCAAGTAACGTTATTGAACAGAGCGGCACTTCAGCTCAGGGAAAACAATGGTTTAATCCCGATACTGTTAAAGCCGGAAAATATGATACAGGTACAATGTGGACTTTCGAGTTTCCTCCTCTTCAATACTTCAAAGAAACTTATAACTTTACTCCGGACCAGGAATGGTTAGACAATACACGTATGTCTGCATTACGTTTTGCTACATACTGTTCTGCATCTTTTGTTTCTGAAGATGGATTAGTAATGACTAACAACCATTGCGGCAGAGAAAGCATTACTAATGTTACCAAAGAAGGTGAAAACTTACAGGATGAAGGTTTCTTTGCAGCAACTTTAGATCAGGAAAGAAAAGTACCGGGTCTTTTTGTCGACCAGTTGGTTCTTTACAGAGATGTTACTGCCGAAGTTCAATCAGCAATGGATAAGGGAACAACAGATAAAGAAAAATATCAGAACCAGCAGAAAGCTATAAATGATATTGAGAAAAGAGTTGCAGATGAAACTAAATTAGAAGTTTCAATTACTCCATTATTCAATGGCGGAAAATATTCACTATATGGTTATAAAAGATATACTGATGTTCGTTTAGTTTTTAATCCTGAAACTCAGCTAGGATATTTTGGCGGCGACCCTGATAACTTTACTTATCCAAGATATAATATGGATTGCACATTCTTCAGAGTCTACGATGAAAATGGTAAACCATTAAAAACTAAAAATTATTTTAAATGGAGCCAAGGCGGACCTAAATTGGGTGAACCTTTATTTGTAGTTGGTAACCCTGGTTCAACCAGCAGATTAAATACAATTGCTCAATTAGAATTCACAAGAGATATCTCATATCCGCGTACTATTGAACTGTTAGATGGTTTAATTAAAATATATGATAAGAAAATTGCTGAAGAACCAAAGAATGAAGAATTAAGAAATACATATCTTAATTATACAAATTCTTACAAAGCTATCAGCGGTATGTTAGCAGGATTAAGAGACCCTTATTTAATGGCTCGCAAAATGGATTTTGAAAAGAAATTTAAAGAAGCTGTTCATAATGATGCTGACTTAAACAAAAAATATGGTGACTTATGGTCAAATCTTGAAAGCTCAAGAGGAGCTTTAAAGGAATATTCCAATGAAGCATTTGCTTTGAACTACCGTAATCCAATTTCTTCTTCTCAGTATTTTATGATTGCTCAGGATGTTATTGATATTGCAACACAACTTCAAATGCCTGAAAATCGAAGAGATGAAGAATTTAAAGGTGCTGCATTAGATACTTTGGTAAATAATATTTATCCTTCTGATTTTGATGCAGAGCTTCAAAGAGCAGTCCTTGAAAAACAAATTGAAAGAATGATTAAGTTCATTCCTAATTCAGATGTAGTTAAAAAAATAACTGGCGGCAATACCAATCCAACTAAAGCAGTTGATTATATGCTAAGCACTTCAAAAATTTCTACACCTGAAAAAGTTAAAAACTTCTTAAAGACAAGTCCTGACCAAATTTTGAAAACAGATGATCCGTTCATTTACTTCATAACTAACACAGATGCAAGAAGAAAAGAATTAGGTCAAAAGACTACCGAAATTACACAAAGAGAAGCATCTTATAATCAAGAATTAGGTAGAGCTCTATTTGAAGTATATGGGACTTCAATTCCACCTGATGCTACATTCACATTAAGAATTTCTGATGGTGTTATGAAGGGATTTCCATATAACGGAACCGAAGCTCCACCTGTAACAACATTCTATGGTTTATATGATAGATACTATTCATTTGGAAAAGAATTCCCATTTAGCTTACCAAAGAGATGGCAAAATCCTCCTGCTGAATTTGATTTATCAACACCATTTAACTTTGTTTCAACAAATGATATCATTGGTGGAAACTCAGGAAGTCCTATCATTAATAAAAATAGAGAAATCGTAGGACTTGCATTTGACGGCAACATTCAAAGTTTACCCGGAAACTTCATCTTCACAACTGAAGAAAACAGATGCGTTGGTGTTCACTCAGAAGGTATGGTTGAAGCAATCCGTGACTTATATAAAGCTACAAGATTATCTGATGAATTGATAAATGGTAAAATAAAATAAAATATATATTATTCGATTTACAAAGCCGCATCCATTCAGGTGCGGCTTTTTTTATGAAATAATCCCCCATGATTGAAATCGTGGGCTAACTTTAAAAATTATTTTTCTGGTTAGCCTATGAATTCATTAATAGGTCTATTCTAAAGTTTTAAAACTAGCAACTCAGAGAGTTGCATCAGGAGTAACAAGGAGATAAAAAAGAGATTTAGCAAGACGGAGACTTGCATCAGGAATTTAATATTTAGTATTGTAACCCATCCCCTGCCCCCTTCCCTAACAGAGGGAAGGGGAATTTTTTTTCATAGGTTTTTCTACTACTGACGCAAACCTCTGGTTTGCTAAACCCAAAAATGTACTGAATTTAAAATGTTATATTCTCAATAAATTATGGTTATTGAAAGCGTAGCGTCTCAGCAGGACAGAGGGCCACATGCCTTTCATCAATCATTATTAACATCATTTATATTAACCTACAATCCTATAAATACATCAGGTTCATAATGAAATTAATATTAACATTAATTTGTTTCACAATACCCCTTTTTTCTCAAGGAAGATTTAAACCTTCTCAAAACAATTCCGATGAATACCTTAGGGCATTAGTCATTTTTGTTCAGTTCAGCAATGATAATTCAGATGTAATTAATTGGCCAAGCGGTAAACTCCCTAACTATGCAAACAATATTTTTGATAATAAGGTAGGTAAAAAATATAGAGACTCAACAGTTTCAGATTACTTCAGCAAAATGTCCAATGGAAAATTTGATTTCATAGCAGATGTTTATCCTGATTTAGTTAGAGTTGAAAAAGACTCTACATACGGTGAATGCAACTTGCAGGTACTTCATAAAATAGATAATGAAATTAAAGATTTTAAAAAATATGATAATTGGAAAAATGAAAATGGTAAATTTATCTTTAAGGAAGGTAATGGTGATGGTTATGTAGATATGCTTTTCATTATCTATCGCAACACTGATAATAAAAAATTTGGAGTTGCAGGGGGTATGGCTAATTTAGGTTTTAGCAAAGATTTTCTTACTCACGATAAACTTAAAATAAATGGAAGTGGACCAGGTATTCAAGGTTCAGGGGTGACATCAATCGTCAGAAATAAAATGTATAACGCATTTATGATTACTCCCCATCTTTCTCATGAATACGGCCATTATCTTTTTGGCTCAGGACATACAAGAATCAGCGGTTTAATGACAGGTGAACCATATGGTTATTGGGGAGGAACCTTAGCAATGTCAAGCTGGGAAAAAAATTTTCTTGGTTATAATAATTTTATAGATGCAAATTCTGATGGATATACTAAAGACCTTCGTGATTTCGTCAAAACAGGTGAAGCTATCAGAGTTTCAATTCCAATTAATAACTCAAATTCCGGTGAATACTTTTTGATTGAAAATCATCAAAGAATAAGTATGTATGACAGAGTAATTATGGGTGGAGCTCTTGCCGGTGATTGGAGACCTAATTATACAATTGGTAAAGGTATTTACATCTGGTATGTGACAAATGGAAATAATTTTCCTCCAAACATTGTTTCTATTCAGGCAGATGGCAGTTGGGATTGGCAGCCTGCAGAAAAAATTGTTATGCCTGAAGGGTGGCCTCCTACTTTAACAGATATTAAAAAAGTCCAACCGGATATTTATTTAAATACAGGTAAAGGTGATAGAAATGCTGATTTACTTGGAGTGGGTGCACAGGATAAATGGCATAATATAAATCCATTAACTAAAAAAGTTGAGTTAACAAGAGAAGTTATGGGAAATGAGACTGATGCTTTTAATATTAACTATAATAATCAGATTACTCCATGGAGTAATCCAAGCACAACAAAGTTGGAAGGTAAAAAGGAAGTTTTAACAAACATTGCGATTGAACTTGTTGAACAAAATGGAAATAATATAAAAGTTAAAGTTTATGGTAAATATGAAAGCTGTCTTGCACTTCCTCCTTCCAAACCACAGAGTTTATCTGTTGAATTAAAAAACAATCATCCTTCATTAACTTGGATTTCTAATAAAGAACCTGATTTAATGAAATATAAAGTTTATAGAGCCGAGACAAATGGAGAAGAACCGAAAGATTTCAAATCAGTTGGTGAAATAAATTCTTCTTCCAATCCTAAGATGAATTGGATAGATGAAAAAATAAATATTAAGAATGGAAATGGAAAAATGTTTTATAAGATATCAGCAGTAGATAAAACTTCAAAAGAGTCTCAGTTATCAGATTATGATTGGATAGCATATTAACGGTTTAAAAATAAGAAAACCGCTCAAAGAACGGTTTTCAAACCCCTTCGTCATTTTCATCATTAAAGTCGGGTATATTATCCTTTGATGGAAGAGGGTCAATACCATAAGCTCCTAAATTATCAATAGTTCCATCTTCTCTAAGAATAACAATACCTGAATCATCAGCCATTGCAATTTCTTTTGCTACCTCTATAGCTTCTTCACGGGTATCGTGAACTGAAGTTATATCCTGTGAATGCTCTCCTTTTACTGCCCATTTGCCTTCAAAAGGCATAATAAATTGCGTTGCCATATACATCCTCAAAAAAATATACCACCCTTAAATAATTTGCCTCAACCTTCAAAGGAATTTATTAAGGGTGGTACCTTAGGAGCCACCAAAAAATTTCTTGAAAGTCGTTAATAACTAACAATTTTTAACATATTCTCATTACCTAAACATCTAAAAATCTTCGCCTATTCACGACCTGCATTTACAATTATAAAAAGTTTTTTCAAATAATATGTGATTTAAAACTTATATAAAGTTGAACTCACATTTTTATAAAAAAGCTTATTTCTTCAATATTTCTCTTGTATTTTATATTTTAAGTTGACACATTTGAACTAAAGAAAATTAAAAAGAAATTTATTCATCGAATATGATATACCTTTTCTCCAAAAGGAATATCACAAGAAATCAGGAGTCTTTATATGTCAGTAATTGAAAAAGTAGCTATTACCGGGGATTCGATCTTTCTAAAACACGTCCCTATTTTTTCAGCATTAGATGATGAAACTCTTGAATGGCTTACAGAATGTGGAATAAGAAAGTCTTTCAAGAAGGACACAATAATAATGCAGGAAAAAGAAATGGGAAATGCTTTTTTCGTCATAGCTACAGGCAGTGTCAAAATATCACGGATTAATAATGAAGGAAGGGAAATTATTCTATCAATTTTACATCAATCAAACTTCTTTGGTGAAATGTCAATTCTTGATGGTTTCTCCAGGTCTGCAAATGCAATTGCCCTTGAAGATTCCGATCTTTTACTTATTAAAAGAGATGATTTCCTTAATCTTTTACGTACGCAGCCAAAAGTATCATTATCCTTATTAAAGGAACTTTCAAAAAGATTACGTGATGCTGATATGAAAATCAAAATTTTAACATTAAAAGACGCTGTAGGAAGAATTGCTGCTGTGCTTTTGCAATTAGCAGATGATATTGGTCGTGTAAAAAATGGAATGGTTGAAATAGATAAACTTCCATTAAGACACGATATTGCTAATTTAGCATCTACTTCCCGTGAAACTGTAAGTCGTATTTTACAAAATTTAGTGAACAAAAAACTAATTGATGTCCACGGCTCAAAGTTGAAAATATTAAATTATCAAAAATTAAAAAGCTTAGTAGTATAAAAATTATTGTTAATCATAAAAAGGCTGCTTCAGTAAAAAGAGGCAGCCTTTGTTGTTGCTGAAGTAAGGTAATGAGATTTTCTTATAAGTTAAGGTTCATTTATATACAATTTTAGAAAACCTTCATGTTTTCTAAAATCACTCAATGTACCTTCAGTTCTTTCCTTATGAGGCAGCCTCATGATTTCTGCTAAATCTTTATTGGTCCTACATTCCAAATTTTGTGAGCATATTCATCAATAGCTCTGTCGCTTGAAAATTTCCCGGAACGTGATGTATTAAGTATTGATTTCCGCGTCCATAGTTCGTGAGTTTTATATAATTTGTCTACTTTTTCCTGAGTCTTTATATATGATTCATAATCAGCAAACAAGCAGTAGTAATCTACCTCTAATAAACCTTTGATTATGTCATCAAATATTCCGGGTTCATTTTTATTAAAGTAATTATTGCTTATCATATCAATAACACGCTTAAGCATTTCATTATTTTCATAATACTCACGTGGATTATAGCCGTTATTCTTTAACTTGAATACTTCATCAGCTTTAAGTCCGAATATGAAAATATTTTCTTTCCCAACTTCTTCTCTAATCTCAACATTCGCTCCATCCATTGTACCGATTGTTAAAGCTCCATTAAGGGCAAACTTCATATTACCTGTACCTGATGCTTCAAATCCGGCAGTTGATATCTGCTCTGATAAATCAGTAGCAGGCATTATCTTTTCTGCTAATGATACTGAATAATTTTTTACAAAAACAACTTTAAGCTTATCCCCCACCTGAGGGTCATTATTAACTACATCGGCAACTGAGTTAATCAGTTTAATAATCATCTTTGCCTGGATATATGCAGGAGCAGCTTTTCCACCAAAAATAACTGTTCGCGGAACTACATCAAGATTTGGATTATCTTTTATCTTATTATATAATGTAATTACATGAAGTACATTAAGTAATTGTCTTTTATATTCGTGAAATCTTTTAACCTGAACATCAAAAATAGAATCTGGATTTATCTTAACACCTATTTGTTTTCCTAAGTGCTTAATTAAAATATTTTTATTAAGCCATTTAGCACTTTTCCAGTTATCTCTAAATTCCGCATCTTCAAGGAACTTTTCAATATTTTTTAATTGAGAAAGGTCTTTTACCCATCCTTCACCTATATGGTCTGAAATTATTCCTGATAATAATGGATTTGAAACCTTTAACCACCTGCGTGGAGTTATACCATTTGTTACATTCTTAAATTTTTCCGGAAAGATTTTATAAAAATGTGGGAAGATAATCTTCTTTAAAATATCTGTATGCAGCTGTGCCACACCATTTATGCTATGACTTCCTACTATAGCAAGGTTGGACATCCTGATTTTCTTTTCAGGTCCTTCTTTTATAATCGATATTTCTTTTATGACTTCTTCACTTAATTTATACTTGTTCCTTATAACTTCAAGGAAGTAAAAATTTATTTTATAAATTATTTCCAAATGTCTTGGTAGAAGATTAGCCATAATCTCAACAGACCATTCTTCAAGTGCTTCAGGAACAACAGTATGATTTGTATAAGCAAAGGTTTTAGTGGTAATATTCCAAGCCTTCATATAATCCAAACCGTGTTCATCAATTAAAATGCGAAGAAGTTCAGGAATTGCAATAACCGGATGTGTATCATTCAACTGTATTGCAGTTTTCTCTGCAAATTTATCAAATGTTTTATGATTGATTTTATACTTACGGATTATATCCTGTAAAGTAGCACTTACGAAAAAGTACTGTTGTTTTAATCTTAAATATTTTCCGCTTGTTATAGTGTCATTAGGATAAAGCACTTTACTAATATTTTCGGAAATGTTTTTGCTTTCAACAGCTGCAAGATAATTCCCACTGTTAAATTCCTGAAAGCTAAATTCATTAGTAGATTTTGCCTGCCATAAGCGAAGATTATTTACTGTATTATTTTTATAACCGGGAACAGGTATATCATAAGCAACAGCAAGTACGTCATCAGTATTGACCCAATTCTTCACCTGTTTTCCATTTGCATCAAGTTCAATTACAACTTTGCCGTAGAACTTTACACGGAACGTTAATTCTCTTCTCAGTACTTCCCAAGGATTACCATAGCTTAACCAGTTTTCAGGTTTCTCTACCTGATATCCATTTTCAATTTCCTGTTTAAAAATTCCGTACTCATACCTTATTCCATAACCAAAGGCAGGAAGCTCATTTGTAGCCATACTATCCAGGAAACAAGCAGCTAACCTTCCTAAACCGCCATTACCCAACCCCATATCATCTTCGAGCTCTTTTATTTCTTCAAGATTATATCCATCATCTTTGAGTAATTTATAACACTGGTCATAAAAATCCATATTTATAAGAGCATTACCCAAAAGTTTTCCCATCAGGAATTCCATCGAAAGATAATAAACTCTTTTTACATCTTCTTCTTTATATTTTTGTTGTGTACGTAACCATTTTCTTACCAATCTATCTCTAACCGAACGGGATAGGGCGAAGTAAGCATCGATTGGTGTTACAGTAACTCTGTCTTTAACTTGTTCAAATTCAAGATGCTCTGCAAATTGATTTGATATTGAATAATCCTCAGGATTTTCTTTTTGAGTAAAAAAAACAGGATCCTTTTTATTCTTCATACACTCCTTAACTTAAAATCATTTTTATTCTAATCGTCTTCAGCCAAAAGCTCTATTAAATTTAAAGGCTTGGTAATCATAGCTAAATAACCCTCTTTATCTCTCGGCCATTTATCAGCAGGTTTATCGCAATAAAGCTCCACACCATTTCCATCAGGGTCAAGCAAGTAAATTGCTTCAGAAACTCCGTGGTCCGCAGCTCCTTCAATTTTATAATTTACTTCATATATACGTTTTATAACTTTTGCTAATTCTTTTCTGCTTGGATAAAGAATTGCAAAATGATATAAACCTGTATGTCCCGGAGGAGGTGGAGTTGCTCCTTTACCTGCCCAGGTATTTAATCCTATATGATGATGGTAATCCCCTGCTGAAAGAAATACAGCAGATGAACCAAACCACTGAGTAATTTCAAAACCTAATACATCTCTGTAAAAACTTAGTGATTTATCTAAGTCGGCTACTGTAAGATGAACGTGACCTATTTGCACTTTAGGATGGATTTTAAAATCCATACTTACCTCATTGTTTATATAATATCAAAAAATATAAGTTTTAAAGGTAATTAGGTACAACCATAAATAAAAGTCTTTACATTTTATTTAATTTTTATGTTTGGTATATTTACTAATTAAAGAAAAATTAGAGTTATATGGATTTAGTTGAAAAATTAGAGAAAATACGTGATAAGTTTGACAGGATAAATCAACAGCTTTCTGATCCTTCCTTTATGAATGACCAAAAAAAGATGATTCAGCTTAGCAGGGAACGTAGTGAGTTAACTGAGATTATGAATACTTATGAACGCTATAGTGAAGTTTTGAAAAATATTGAAGGCAATCAAGAAATTATAGATACTGAAAATGATAAAGAATTAACTTCAATGGCCCAGGCTGAATTAAAGGATTTGGAAGTTCAGAAGGAAAAGATTGAAGATGAACTTAAATTACTTCTTCTTCCGCGAGACCCTAATGATAATAAAGATGCTATTATGGAAATAAGAGCAGGTACTGGTGGTGAGGAAGCTGCATTATTTGCAGGAGATTTATTTCGTATGTATACCCGTTACGCTGAAGTTAAAGGTTGGAAAGTTGAACTTATCGATATTAACGATACAGGGTTAGGTGGCATCAAAGAAGCTGTTTTCTCCATTTCTGGTTCTGAAATTTTTGGGCAATTAAAATATGAAAGCGGTGTACATAGAGTTCAGCGTGTTCCTGCAACTGAAGCAAGCGGAAGAGTTCATACTTCTGCAGCATCTGTGGCAGTTTTACCTGAAGTTGAAGATGTTCAAATTGAAATAAATCCAAATGATCTAAGAATTGATATTTATCGTTCCGGTGGTGCAGGTGGTCAGAACGTTAACAAAGTTGAAACTGCTGTTCGTATTACCCATATACCAACTGGATTAGTTGTTCAATGTCAGGATGAGCGCTCCCAACTTAAAAATCGTCAAAAAGCTATGAAGGTCCTTAAAGCAAGATTGTACGATATGAAGCAAAAAGAAGTTAATGAAGAACATTCTGCACAAAGAAAAAATATGATTAAAAGCGGTGATAGGAGTGATAAAATCAGGACATACAACTTCCCTCAAAACAGAGTAACTGACCATAGAATTGGATTAACTTTATATAACTTATCCAATATTATTGAAGGTGATTTGGATGGGCTTATAGAGCAGCTTAAACTCGCAGATAGAGCTGAAAAACTTCAGGCTGAAGAAGAAGAAAGGTTTTAAATTTTTTTAAAATTTAATATTCAAGTCGAATTTATTTTAATGAAATTTGACTTTTTTTATTCATTTCATTTTGTAAATTATAAGACTTGAAAAACAAATTTTAATACTTTCCGGTTCTTAGTTTGAAGTTAACTTATTTTCTATTAATTATAATATTATATATAGGGGAAATTTTACCTCAGCATCAAAATTATGGTATGCTGTTTTCAGGTAATTCTAATAATATTAATAGAAGCTCATTAAATTTAAATCCAAATAAAACTTTTACTGCATCAAATAAGTTTACATTATCATTCGATTTAACACTTTTCTCTGCTAATGAATATGGAACAATTTTCAAACTGGCCAACAAAGAAAATACCTTTGTTCTTCAGCTAAAATATGTTCCTTATCTTAATACTGATACTTCTTATCTTAAACTTATAATCAATGGAAATGAATCCTATACCCTAATGAGCCTTAATAAAAAAGATTTATATAGGTTTAATTGGTTTAACCAAAAAATAGAATTCAATCTTGAGAATGATGTAATAAAATATACAGGTAACAACAAAGTTCCTCGTTCGTTATTGGTTAATATGCCTGATGAACTTGAATATTCATTAATCTTTGGAAGTGTTTTCAGGGATATTGATGTTCCGTTTATGGCTATAAAAGATATTAAGATTTTTGATGAAGATGATGAATTAAAAAACTACTTCCCTCTGAATGAAACTAATTCAAACAGAGTATATGATAATTTTTCTGTTCGTTCTGGAATTGCAATTAATCCTGTATGGCTTTCAACAGGCAATACCAGGATGAATAAAATTGCTGAATTTTATTTGCATTTGCCACTTGAAGGTATACCCTATGACAAAGATAACTCCACATTGAAAATTCCCGATGAAAATTATTTAATTAACTTCAACCTGCTTAGTAATAAAGTTGATACTATTTTTTATGAAAATAAATTTGTTCATACCGATAATGCAGCTTTATATAATAAGTATGATGGAACAATTCTTTCATATTATGGAGGTTTAGGAGAAGTATCGATACTTGATAACAACAAATGGAGCTACGTTGATGTTTCAAAAAACAAGAATAACTATTTCGGTCATTCAAGATTTATACTTCCATCAGATACTTCATTAATTACTATAGGTGGTTATGGGAATTATAAAGTAACTAATGAAATTTTAAAGTATAATAAGAAAAACAAAAAATGGGGCTCTATAAAATTAAAAGGTGACTTTCTCCCTCCTTTTAGTTATGCATCAAGCGCGTTAGATTCTTCGGGGAAAAGCCTTTACATCTTTGGTGGTGAAGGTAATGAAAAAGGACATCAGGAACTTGGCTTTAATTATTACTATTCACTCTATCAAATTAATCTTTTAACTTTTACTGTAAAAAAATTAGATTCATTTACTGAACCGAATGAATATAAAAATATTACATACAGATCCTGTAGAAACCTTATCTTAAAAGATAATGCCTTATATGGAGTTGTATCTTTTTCAGAATCTTCAGATGGAAAATTTAATAAGGCTGCTATTTATAAAATTGATTTGAAAGATAATCACTTTAGTTTAATCAGTAATTACGAATTAAGTAATGAAGATAATCATCCAATCAATTTCTTTTATCTGAAAAAAACAAATGAATTTGTGTTCATTACCAAAATTCATAATGATAAAAATAAATACAATGTTTATGTTATAAAATATCCTCCTGAGAATTTTGCACTTATAACTCAAAAAACATATAGCAATTACAAAGGAACAGGATTTACTTTAACAATATTTGCTTCAATAATAACATTGTTGTTTCTTTTTTCATTCTTCTATATTAAAAAACAGAGGAATACCAGAAAAAATGAACTTGTTAAGTCTGAAGATGTTTCACAACCCGAGCAAGAATCAGGCGATAAAAAAATTATCAATGAAAAAACCTTTAACAAGCCTAATGATATTTTCTCATCAACTATAAACTTATTCGGTAGTGTTAACATCTATGATAAAAATTATTTAAGCATTACTCCTGAATTTAAACCTAAGATACTTCAACTTTTATTATTAATTGCTTTATCAACTAAGAATGAAGGAATGGATAATATTGGAATTACATCTGAAAAATTATCTTTAATCCTTTGGCCTGAATTTGATGAGCTTCATGCAAAGAATAATAGAAATTCAAATATGGCTCGCCTGAGAAATCTTCTTGAAGATGTTGAAGGGATGGAAATAGTTTTTGAAAGAAAACAATGGATGTTAAAAGTAAATGATATTAAAAAATGTGATTATCTGTATTACAAACATCTATTATCTTTATTAAAAAATGGAAATGCTAACTCCGATGAAACCTTTGAAGAATTTTTATCAATTATTCAAAAGGGTGTCTTTCTAAAAGACATAAGTTACGAGTGGTTGGATGTGCATAAAATAAATGTTTTCTCTGATGTTGTTTCTATTTCATTATCTAAAGCTGAAAAATATTTTAGTAACAACAATTACCATGCTGCTTTAAGAACATCTGAGGTGATATTAGATTGGGATAATATAAATGAAACTGCTTTTAAATTTAAGTTAAATTGTCTAAGTCATCTTGGAAGATTAGGTGAAGCAAAAAAATCTTACGAACATTTTTCGATGGATTATGAAAAATCCTTCAACAAACCTTACAAAGTTGAATTTAACGAAATAGTTACTGAATAGCCCTCTTCTCCATTCCTTTTTTTTATTATTAAATATCTTTATAATTGATGCATATGTTCATTATTTTTTAGGACAAACTATGCTAACTCATTATTTCCGCTCATTATTTATTTTGTTTATACTTCTTATATCTAATACATTCGCTCAACAAGAATACTTTCAAGTTGCCGGAACCTGGTCTGGAAGACTGGAACAACCAAATTTAAGATTAGTATTTAACATTGAAGCTGATTCAACAGGAATTTTGCGTGCAACAATGGATAGTCCCGATCAAGGCGCAAAAAAAATTTCCACTGATACTGTCATCATTAAAGGAGATACATTAAGAATTGAAATCAAGAAAATACAGGGCTACTACTTAGGTGTTATATCTGAAGATTATAAATCCATTAAAGGTAATTGGAACCAGGGCGGCTATTCATTAAAGCTTGATTTATTTAGAGGTAAACTTTCAGGTCCAAATAGACCTCAGGAACCTAAACAACCTTATCCTTATAAAGAAGAGGAAGTAGTTTTTCAAAATTCAAAGGACAATATTAAGTTATCCGGAACTTTAACTTTGCCTGAGAAAGGTGAAGATTTTCCAGCAGTTATTTTAGTTACAGGTTCAGGTCCTCAAAATAGAAATGAAGAATTAATGGGACATAAACCTTTTCTTGTCCTCTCGGATTATTTAACAAGAAGAGGCATAGCAGTTTTAAGATATGATGACAGAGGAGTTGGCAAGTCAGAAGGAAATTTTTCATCAGCCATAACACCCGATTTTACCCAGGATGCCTTATCCGCAATTGAATACTTGAAAACCAGAAAAGAAATTAATAAAGATAAACTTGGCGTGATTGGTCATAGCGAAGGCGGAATGATTGCTCCATTAGTTGCTAATAAAGATAAAGATGTTTCTTTTATCGTTCTTTTGGCAGGTCCCGGATTAACAGGTGAACAAATATTATTGAAACAAGCTGCATTAATTCAAAAAGTATATGGTTTTACTGATGAACGCATTGCTAAAGAGCAGAAAATGGCTTCAAAAATCTATGATGTTCTTAGAGCAACTGAGGATACAGTTGTGACGAGGCAAAAGATAGAAAAGCTTTTAGATGAATATTATACGACATTAGATTCTACGGAAAAATCTCAATTGGGTAATTCATCAGCAATATTGAAAGCAAATGCAAAATCTTTTTATTCACCATGGTTCAGGTATTTTTTGAATTATGATACTGCTCCTGAATTAAAAAAAATAAAAATACCTGTTCTTGCTTTGAATGGTGATAAAGATTTGCAAGTTCCTGCAGATGAAAATTTACAAGCAATTGAAGATGCCTTGGAGGAAGGTGGAAATGATGATTATAAGATTGTTAAAATGCCAGGTCTAAATCATCTTTTTCAAAAATCTGTTACAGGTTCACCTGAAGAATATGGTAAAAGTGAAGAAACGTTTAATGAAGATGCAATGAAAATAATTGCTGATTGGATTTTAGAAATTACTGATTGATATGAATATTAAAAAAATAGCTGCAGTATATTCGTTAGTTTTAGGTTCAGGTATTATTCTCTTCTGGATGTATTTACTTCTTGACGGGTTTGTTCCCGAAATAAATACCAAACCTACAGAAATTTTATTTCACTTAATTGCAGAATTTACTACAGCTATTTTTCTTTTTATTAGTAGTGTTTTTATGTATGAGAATTTTAAAGGTGGAACTTATCTTAATTTAACATCAATGGGTATGTTGTTCTATTCATTGATTCAAACTCCCGGTTATTTTTTCCAAATTGGTGAAAGTCTTGTAGCGTCTATATTTTTAATATGCCTTTTGGTAGGAATTGTAATCTATTCAATTATTTTAATTAAAGAAATTACATTCAGTAATCCTTAGAATTCAATGTTTTGTTCATAAGCCTTATTCAGAATACTAACATATTCTTCAAATTCAATTTCAACAGCACCAAACATCTTCAAATGCTCAGTCATATACTGAACATCCAACAAAACAAATTCTTTTTCATTTAACCTTTCAATTAGTTTTATAAGTGCAGCCTTAGATGCCTGTTCTTTTATAGAAAACATTGATTCGCCAAAGAAGGCTCCTCTAAATGTTATTCCATAAAGTCCACCTACTAATTTATTTTTTTGATAAACTTCAACTGTATGAATATTCCCTGTCTTATAAAGATTTTTATATGCTTCAATTAGTTCTTCATTAATCCAGGTTTCTTCTCTGTTAGCACAATTTTTTACTATAGATAAAAAATTAGTATCATATCTGAATTCAAAATCTGAATCTGATATAAATTTCCGTAAGGACCTTGGGTAGTTATAATTATCAAGAGGAATTATAGTCCTGACTTTTGGCAGATACCAGTTTATTATACCGGTATCTGAGTCAGCCATTGGAAAAGCACCATTAGCATACATCTTTATCATAAGATCAGGTCTTAAAAATTCTTTATATTCTTCCTTAAATGACATATGCTTTAATTCTTAATTCTGAAATCTTTTCATCATCCATTTTTTGGAAATGATTAAACCAATTGGGCTTATAATTGCTATGAAACCATATATTAGCCACATCATTTCTGTATTAGTTTGACTTGGAAGAACTCCTTCAGGACAATACTTCATTAAGAAAATTCCACTATATAAACTTGTAATTATTTTAGTCAGGAACCATGGGAATTGACCTATACCCATATAAATTCCAGTCATTCCTTTAGGCGCAATCTCAGCAATCCATTGCAGAAATCTGGGCTGCCACATTGCTTCACCGATAGTCATAAATATTAGATATACTATTAAAGTATATATGTTTGGTCCTAATGCTAAAATAAATGTAGGCAAAGCCATTACAAACGTTCCGGCAATCATCATGGTATAAGTGTTTTTCTTTGAAGTAAAAGCTGTTACGACTGGAGTTAAAACAAAAATTAAGATAGGATTAATATTGCTGAAAAATTCAAAGTTATCACTTACAACTCCAGAAAAGGCTCTCTTACAATATATAGGCATTGTTAGCCATTGATGAGCAAATAAAGTTTGAACCGGAATTAAAATAAATATGAAATAAATAAATCTTAAATCAGTAATTGGGAATCTCTTAATATAAGCAATAGCTTTTTCACTCCAATTTTTACCTTCAACTTTTTCTTCAGTACTTTCTTCTTCCTCTTCCCGGTATATGTGAGCTTCCTTAGCAGCTTTTTTGGTAATCATAAAAGCAACAACTAACAAGCCGACAATTGTTAAAGCAATATAAACCCAGAAAACACCTGTCATGCCAAATGCTCTTCTAACAGGAGGAGAAATAAGTCCAGGTAAGAAAGCTCCTAAATTCATCAGTCCATATAACATTGCAAAACCCATTGCAGATGTTTTTTTATTGGTAAAGAATTTTACTGCAGCATAAGCAGCAGGCTGATAAATACCATTACCTATTATAATCCAAAGTATTCCGAACATTGCATAGGAGTGAGAAGGAGACCACATACCTTGTCCGCCAAAAACAGGGCTAACAGTAATAAAAATTCTACCAATCAACATAAAGAATATTGCCAGCATAAGTGATTTTCTTACACCGATAAAATCTACTGTAGCACCTAGAAACAACATTGCTAAAGTTATTCCACCTGTTAAAATGCCAACCATCTTTGCAGCCTGGTCGTCATTCAGTCCAACATAATCATTAAAGTAAAGAGCAAGCAGCGAAAGCATTCCAAAATAAATCAGACCTTCAATCGCATAGGATATATTAACTCCGGCTAAAGCTCGGGAAGTTTTAAACAAATCTTTAAATGGTTGCGAAATTTCATACCATGTTTCTTTAAGAAGAGATTTTTTCACAACATCATTTTCGGGAACATTTTCCATTTAGTATTGATTCCTGGGTAAAGTTTAAGAGAAAGTATTTTATTAATTATAATAAAATAAAAATTAATAAACGAGAATTATTTTTAAGAATGGAGAGGAAAATCTATTATTTCTTTTCAAGAATTTTATCGTCATTCAATAAATATATTACATTATCATTAGCGAGATATAAACTTCCCTTATAAAATTTCTTTGCTTCCTCTTCTATATCTTTGATGCTATTTTTGTTTGAATCTACTGCTACATCAGCATATCTTGAGCTAAAATGAGTTAGAATTAAATTGGGGACTTTCTTTTCTTCAGCATATTTCGCAATATTTTCAGCAGTGCAATGACCAGATACTTCCAGTAATTCGGAGTCAGCATCTGATGTAAATGTCGCTTCGTGAACAAGAATATCAGTACCTTTAATAACCTTATCAAGCATTTTGGGATTATCATTATCTCCGCAGATAATTGTATTCTTGTTAATAAATATTTTATTAAGATAATCTTTGCTGAAAAAAATTTTTCCATTTATTTCAACATTTTGTTCGTTCTGCAGTTTCCCCCACAAAGGTCCTTGTGGAACATTATCCTCTTTCAATTTTTCGATATTCAATTTTCTTTTTATTATTTCTCTCGTAAATACAAAAGCATACGAATCTACTCCATGTGAAAGTTTAACAATTTTAATCTTGATGTCGCCAAAACTTAATTCATCTTTTAATTCTTCTATTGGTATAAAATTTAATTTATATGTAAGATGCATAAAGGTATTTTCTAAAGCACTCACAATAAATTTAATAACATTTATTGGTGCAACTAAATCTAATTCATTTTGCCTACCATCCATAGCAGCAGTACCCAACAAGCCGGGAAGTCCATAAACGTGGTCACCATGGACGTGTGTAATCAAAATAGTTTTAAGTCTACTTAAGGATAAATTTGAATTTAAAATTCTGTACTGAGTTCCTTCTCCACAATCAACAAGACACCAGTCTTTACTATCAATTGGTTTAACAGCAATTGCTGAAAGATTTCTTGTCCTTGTTGGTTTACCTGCAGAAGTACCTAAAAATATTATTTCCATATTTATCTTTTTTAATCAATTATAATATATTTTATAATAATTGATGTGTCAAACTTGCTGTAAATAATCTTACAAGATTTGATTTTTTTGTTTCCTTTCTTGTAAAAAATTTATTTATATTAAGGAATAATTTAAATTTAAAGGATATTATTTTATGGACTTCAGGACTGAGACAGACAGCATGGGGGAAATTGCAGTTCCCGTAAATAAATATTATGGAGCGCAAACTGCCCGCTCTCTAAAGAATTTTAAAATCGGCGGAGAAACCTTTCCTCCTGAATTAATCAGAGCTTTTGGTATTCTTAAAAAAGCAGCCGCTATGGTAAATAAAGACCTGGGTCTTTTACCTGCAGATAAAGCTGGTTTAATTATTAAAGCTGCTGAAGAAGTTATTGATGGAAAGCTTAATGAACACTTCCCTCTTGTGGTTTGGCAGACCGGCAGTGGTACTCAAACTAATATGAATGTTAATGAAGTTATTTCAAACAGAGCTATTGAAATGACAGGTGGAACAATGGGAAGCAAAAAACCTATTCATCCAAATGACGATGTTAATAAGGCTCAATCATCAAATGATACCTTCCCTGCAGCAATGCATATTGCAGCAGTTGAAGAAGTTCATAGAAGATTAATTCCAATGGTTACCAAGCTTAGAGATGCACTTCAGAAAAAATCTGAAGAATTTAAAAACATCATTAAGATAGGCAGAACTCATTTAATGGATGCTACTCCACTAACTTTAGGACAGGAATTCTCAGGATATGTTCAGCAATTAACAAATGGACTTGAAAGAATAAACTGTGCAATGCCTCGTCTTTATGAACTTGCCTTAGGCGGTACTGCAGTGGGTACTGGATTAAATACTCATCCTGAATTTGCTGTTAAATCAGCACAAAAAATTGCTGAGTTAACAGGTAAACCTTTTATTACAGGAAGGAATAAATTTGAAGGTCTTGCTGCTCACGATGCAATGGTAGAGCTTAGTGGAGTTCTAAAAACATTGGCAGCTTCTCTAATGAAAATCGCTAATGATATTAGATGGCTTGGGTCAGGCCCACGCAGTGGAATCGGTGAATTAATGCTTCCCGAAAACGAGCCTGGCAGTTCAATTATGCCTGGTAAAGTTAATCCAACACAATCTGAAGCAATGACTATGGTTTGCGTTCAGGTATTTGGTAATGATACAGCAGTCAATTTTGCAGGTGCAAGCGGAAACTTCGAACTAAATGTTTTTAAACCTGTTATAATTTTTAATGTTCTTCAATCAATAAAATTAATCTCCGATGCTTGTGAAAGCTTTACTGACAACTGTGTAGTTGGTATCCAGGCATCTATCGCAAATATCAAAAAACATCTTGACAATTCTTTAATGCTGGTTACGTCATTAAATCCTCATATTGGATATGATAATGCAGCCAAGGTTGCCAAAAAGGCACATAAAGAAAACAAAACTCTTAAAGAAGCAGCAATTGAATTAGGATTGCTGACTGAAGAAAAGTTTGATGAAGTTGTTAGACCGGAAAAGATGATTGGGCCAAAAGCCTGATATTGACTTGACAGTTTTCACATTAAGACTTTTATGTTTGCAAAATAAATTTTAAAGTGTTTAATTTTTAAATAACAAAAATTTGTTAAAGAGAATATAAAAGTCTTATCTTATAAAAGAAAATTTAATGTGAATTTTCTATATAAAGTACATGGGTTTGAGCTTTATACACCAATGCTATGCATTGATCATGCCCTTATGATCTAGTTTTTTTCATAACCAAAGATTTTTTATCAATTTAAGGAATAACATGGAACTTCAATTAGTTTTTGGTATTAGCTTACTTGGATTATTGTTCGCTTACTACCTGACTCGTAATGTTCTTAAAAGGGATACGGGTACTGCAAAAATGCGGGAAATTTCTGATGCTATTAAAGAAGGCGCTGAAGCTTTTTTAAGGAGGCAGAATAGAACCATAATTTATTTGGCGATTGCTCTGGCAGCCTTTATATATATAATGTATGCTTTTATTAGAACTCCTACTGAACACGACCCTGCATCCAGACAAATGATGGCTTTATGGACGACCGTATCTTTTGTTTTTGGTGCTGCAAGCTCTGTTGCTGCCGGGTATATGGGAATGTGGGTTGCAATCAGGTCAAATATCAGAGCTGCTTCTGCAGCTATGAAAGGAATGAATGGAGCACTACAGACAGCTCTTAGAGGTGGTGCGGTTTCCGGATTTTTCGTTGTTGCTTTAAGTTTACTTGGTGTTACAGGTCTTTTTGCCTTGGTTGATTATTTCGAAATTACTGCAATAAATAATATTCCTTTACTAATTGTTGGTTATGGTTTTGGTGCAAGCTTCGTTGCATTATTTGCTCAATTGGGTGGAGGTATTTTTACCAAAGCTGCTGATGTTGGTGCAGACTTAGTAGGAAAAGTTGAAGCTGGAATTCCTGAAGATGACCCGCGTAATCCTGCAGTAATTGCAGACCTTGTTGGCGATAACGTTGGTGATTGTGCAGGCCGTGGTGCCGATTTATTTGAATCCACTGCAGCTGAAAATATCGGGGCAATGATTCTTGCAGCCGGACTTTTCAGAAATAATCCTGAAGCTTTTTCAAATACTTCTATTATGAGCATACTGTTATTCCCTCTTGTTGCCCGTGCCTTTGGTATTATTGCTTCAATGATTGGGATATTGATAGTTAAAACTAATGATACTGAAGACCCTATGAAGGCTTTAAATAGAGGCTATTATGTTACTGCCATAATGGCAACAATAGGCTTCTTTATAGCTTCAAGATGGTTAATTGGACCTGTATATTATTTTAACTTTTTCTTGTGTGGTGTAATCGGAATTTTAACTGCTGTTGCATTCGTTTATATAACACAATATTATACTGAATATAGATACAGACCTGTTAAATATATTGCGGAAGCATCTCAAACAGGCTCAGCTACAAATATTATTTCCGGTATTGCTGTTGGTATGGAATCGACAGGATTACCTGTACTTGTAATTGCTGCTGCTGTAGTTTCATCTTATTATTTAGGTTTAAGTTCCGGACTAAATCATGCAGGATTATTTGGTACTGCTGTTGCAACTATGGGAATGTTAGGAACTGCAGCATACATTTTAGCAATGGATACTTTTGGTCCTATTACTGATAACGCAGGTGGTATTGTTGAAATGAGCCAACAGCCTGAAGAAATTAGAGTAAAAACTGATAGACTTGATGCTGTTGGAAATACAACAAAAGCATTAACAAAAGGATATGCCGTTGGTTCAGCAGCTTTAGCAGCCTTTTTATTGTTCGGTGCTTATATGGATGAAGTTAAAGTTTACAAACAGGATTTTGAACCGGTTATTAACCTTAATAAACCTGAAGTTTTTATTGGTGCTATACTTGGTGCAATGTTAGTTTATATGTTTTCATCATTAGCAATTAAAGCTGTAGGAAAAGCTGCTTACTCAATTATTAATAATGTAAGAGAACAATTCAAAGCTAATCCTGGCATTATGCTTGGAACATCCAAACCTGATTATGCACAATGCGTTGACATTGCAACTAAAGCAGCATTAAGAAAAATGGTACTTCCAGGATTATTAGTTGTTGGACTAACCATTGCAGTAGGTGTTGTATTTAAAATGCTGTATAATTCTTTCCACAATTCCTTTGCAGGAACAATTCAATCAGTTGAACTTGCAAGTGGTGCCGAAGTAATAGGAAGCTTTTTAATGGTTGCAACCATTACAGGTATTATGATGGCATTATTCTTAAATAATGGTGGTGGTGCCTGGGATAATGCAAAGAAATATATTGAAACAGGAGCTTATGGAGGTAAAAAAACTGATTCACACAGAGCCTCTATAGTTGGTGATACAGTTGGTGATCCTTTCAAAGATACTGCAGGACCATCACTGCACGTTCTTATCAAATTACTAAGTACACTTACATTAGTTTTAGCTCCATTGTTTATTTAATAGAAGAAAAACATAAAAACCTTTCAAAACCCGCATTTGGATGCGGGTTTTTTATTTTTCCTTTTTGAAATCATATATATTCATCATTATTTTTGAGTTATAAAAAATAATGAGATTTTATGAAACGAATTTTCTTCCTTTCGGTGTTCATTATTTCAATTAATATTTTCCCTCAGATAAAAATATCAGGCAAAGTAACTGATACTCACGGTACTGGTTTGCCGGCAGCAAATGTTTACATCAAAGATTCTTATGATGGTGCCACATCAGATACTTCAGGCTCATTTTCTTTTATTACCACCGAAAATGGAGAGAAAATTTTGCTTGCCAGCTACATAGGTTATAAAACATTTGAACTAAAAATTAATCTTGATGCAAAAATCAAAAAAGAATTTAAAATTAATATTCAGCTTGAAGAAGTATTTACAGAACTCAACACAGTTGTAATTTCAGCAGGTTCATTTGAAGCAAGTGATGAAAAGAAATCAATTATACTACGTCCATTGGATATAGTAACAACAGGCTCGCAAGCCGATGTATATTCAGCATTAAATACATTACCCGGTTCACAGCAAATTGGTGAACAGGAAGGTATGTTTGTTCGTGGAGGAGATGCAGTTGAATCCAAAGTTTTTATTGACGAAATGCTTGTCCAAAAACCTTTTTTCTCGAGCATCCCTGATATCCCCTCGAGAGGAAGATTCTCAGCATTTTATTTTAAAGGAACTGTTTTTAGTACCGGTGGTTATTCAGCCCAATATGGACAAGCTTTATCTTCAGCATTAATTTTAAAAACAGAAGACTTACCTGACCAAACTTTTTCAGCAATAAGTTTAATGCCGTTGGGAATTGGTGCTTCCCATACACAAAGATGGGAAAATTCTTCAATCTCTGCTGAAGTAAATTATTATGATTTAAAACCTTACTTTGCTTTTACTCCTCAACGCCAAAAATATGAGAGAGCTCCCATTTCCGGTGATGTAAATTTTATGTTTAGACTTAAACCATCTTCAACCGGTATAATTAAGTTGTATGGATATTATAATACTTCTGTTACTAAGATGTATCTTCCTAATCTTGATGCTCCTGTAGAAGATAGACTAGACCTTTATAACAAAGATTTTTATTTAAATGCAAACTATAAAGATGTATTTGGTGAATGGGCAGTATTTATAGGAACTTCATTTAATAATGATAAGGATGACATTAAACTTAATTTAAATGATATTAATGAAGGAACACGATTATTTTCAGGTAAATCTGTTATATCTCATCCTTTATTTAATAGGAACACAATTACATTCGGAGCAGAAGCCACTTCAATAACCTTTGATGAAAGATTTAATATTTATAAAAGAAAAATTTCACATATTACATCTGCCGGATTTGTAGAATCTGATATTTTTATTTCAAAAGATTTTGCTGCGCGTATTGGTGTCAGGTATGAATATTCAAACATATTGGCTAAATCAAATTTTGCTCCACGAACATCTTTAGCATATAAATTAGGAAATTATGGACAGGTAAATTTTGCTTATGGTAGATTTTTCCAACTTCCTGAAAAGGATTATTTATACATAACTAACAAACTTGATTATGAAAACGCAGACCACTATATAATTAATTATCAATTTATTGAAGATGATATAAATTTCAGAATTGAAGGATATTACAAAGATTACAAAGACCTTGTTAAAGGAAGCCTCCCCTTCGCAAGAGGATGGGATGATTTCACTGTACTGCAAAATATCCCTATCACTAATTTAGGTAAAGGCTACGCTAAAGGAATAGATGTATTCTGGAGAGACAGACTTTTTATTAACAATACCGATTATTGGGTTTCATATTCATATCTTGATACTAAAAGAGAATATAAAAATTATCCAACTATAGCAATTCCTCCCTTTGCAGCAAAACATACATTTTCATTTGTTCTTAAACATTATGTTGAGTCAATATCAACAAGCTTTGGACTTACATATACTCACGCAACTGGAAGAACATATTATAATCCAAATAATCAAAATTTTCTTTCTGATAGAACGAAAAGCTATAACAACTTGAGTTTGAATGCAGCATATTTGACATATTTACTTGGTAATTATACAGTTATATTTTTCTCAGTTGATAATCTTCCTGGATTTGCAAACATCTATGGTTACAGGTATTCATCTGATGGAGTTAGGAATATGGCAATTATTCCAACTCAACTTAGAGCTTTTTTTATTGGGTGTTTTATTAATTTCACTTACAAATAAATAGGAATTAAAATGAAATATTTTATTTATATACTTGTTTTGATTTGTACTTTATCATTAATTAATAAAACGTATGCACAAGATGAAAAGTACAAAACGGCAATGAAGAATAATATTCTTCTTATTGATTCTGCCAAAACAATTCAAGACCTTCAAACTTTAGCCAATAACTTTGAAAGAATAGGAAATGCAGAAAAAAATAAATGGCTGCCTTTTTATTATGCCGGTTACATATATATTTTAATCAACCTATATGAAAATGATAATGACACTAAGGATATGTATCTGGATAAAGCTGACATCTTTATCAACACAGCAGATTCATTAGAACCTAAAAATAGTGAGATACTTTCTCTTAAAGCTTTCGTTGCAGAAATGAGAATATCAATTGCACCAATGACAAGATGGATGAAGTTTGGAACAATTTTCGATAATTATATTGATGAAGCAATAATAGCAGATACAACTAACCCCAGACCTGAATTTCTAAAAGGGCAAATGATTTATTACACACCAACCCAATTTGGAGGAGGATTTGAGAATGCTAAACCAATTCTTGAGGAAGCTTTAAGAAAGTATAATAATTTTAAACCCATTGACGAAATACATCCAAGTTGGGGAAGAGCTCAGCTTGAAGAAATTCTATTAAATTCAGAGCAAACTAAAACAAATTAAAAATAAATAGGTATAAAATAAAATCTAAATAAAATTTTGAATGCTATATATATCTAATTATTTTTATAAATAATTTATCATCATATTTTTAAGGATGTTCAATGACTTTCATCGTTTACTATTTTATCCTAACAGCTTGTATTGTGGTTTCAGAAAAAGTTTATGAATCAAAAAATTATAACAACACAATGTTGAATTACATACAGCTTATTGATTCATCGAATACTATAAAACAATTAGATGCATTATCAAAAGGCTTTGAAACGATAGCTGAAAAAGAAGAAAATGATTGGCTTCCATATTATTATGCAGGTTATGTGGATGTTAGAAAAAGTATGTTAGAAAAAGATAAGACTTATAAAGATACATATTTAAATCAGGCAGATAAATTTATTAGCATAGCTGATTCTCTTGAACCTGGTAATAGTGAAATAATAACTTTGAAAGCATTATCAACAGCTATAAGAATTTCCATTGATCCTGAAAAAAGATTATCCAAATACGATGAAAAATTTAATCAAAATATTGAATTAGCTTTGATAAAAAATCCAAAAAATCCCAGACCTGAATTACTAAAAGGACAAATGATATATTACTATCATTCACAAGAATTATATAGTGCAAAGACTTTGTTAGAAGCCTCATTAAAAAAATATAACGAATTTGAATTAGAAGATGATTTATATCCAAATTGGGGAAAAGACCAACTCGAACTACTCTTAATGAAGATTTAAAATGAAAGAGGCGGATAAAAAAAATCCGCCTCTCTACTAAGGAGCACTATGGGAACAATCTATTACTTCATTAGAACCATTTTCTTAATACTTGAGAAATCTCCAGCTGTCATTTGATAGAAATAAACACCTGATGATAATCTGCTTGCATTAAATTCTACTGTATAGTTTCCTGCTTCCTGAACCTGATTAACCAACTGAGCTACTTTTTCACCTAATGAATTGTAAATAGCAACTTCAACTAAACCTGCTTTTGCAACTGCATAGCTAATTGTTGTTGAAGGGTTAAATGGGTTAGGATAATTTTGAGTTAAGCTGAATTCTACAGGAACTGTACCAACTGCATTGCCATTAGCTTTTGAAACTATTGCATTATTATAACTATCTCTTGCAATAACATTAGCAATAGAAACGCTGCCTTGACCTCTTAATACTAAGTAAGCAATAACGCCATTAGCATTCACACTTTGTTGTTCGCCAATTACTGCTGCGTCAAAAGTAATGATTCCATTTTCCTGTTTTGCAGCTGCAAAAGTCATTTCATTGTCAAGCTGACCAGCTTTTTCAACTCTAACTAATTGCATATTTGAAGCAAATATCATACTTAAAGCTCTTAAGTCAACAACATTACCGCTAACTGTAATAGGAACTCTGATTTCCTGACCATTAACTACAGGAGCATCAGCTGCGAAAAGAAGATTTTGTTCAGCTTTTTTAGGTAACTGATTATTAGCTGATTTACCATAACCAATTGCAAAGATTGCTAAATCTTCAAATTCTATTTTTCCATCTGGTGTCGGCATTGCGAAATAATTACCACTTGCATTAGTTGGACCAACATCAAATTTTGTTTTGAACAAAGGCTGAGCAGTTACTGACCAATATGCAGGAGCAAAAGCAAATAAATCTGCTTGATTAACTAAACCATCACCAATTGTATTAACATCAGTGTCTGCATCTTTAACAAAGTCACCTAAGTACATTTTTACAGCACCAGGAGTTGTTGTAGCAAAAACACTTGTTTGTTCATCATTCTGATAGAATCTGAAATCAATATTATCTAACATTACATAATTGTAACCAGGTTTGGTTATGTTTAATGTAATTTTAGCTAAATATTTCTGTCCATCAGGAGTAACATTGATTGTGGAGCCAAGATTAGCTGCATTAACTGTAACTTCACCAGCAATATTTGTTTGCTTTAAAGTATTACTTAATAAGTTTCCATCTTCTAAAGAAACAAAGCTTGCCTTTGTTGCATCCCATTTAATTTTGAAATCAGCTGCAAATAAACCTTGATTTCCTACAGGAAGCACATAGAAAGTAACAGGCATACTCGTATAGGTCCAATCATCTGAAGTTGGATCAGCATTATTATGATTGTACCAGATATTATCGTTAACGTTTGCAATATTCATTGTTACATAAACTGCTAATGGATTTGTTGGATTAACAAATGCAAATGGAGTAAAGTGGTCAGTTGTAAAAGTATATGTTTGAGCTGTTGCATCAAATGTACCATTTACAGCAACCCAACCTGAACCATCTTCATAATACATAACTTCAGTTGTTGATGAAAATCCAGTTAAACCAACAGTGCTAAGTACTATTGTAACATTAAAAGTATGGTCTGTTAAACCAGGAGCATCAATTGTTAAGAACAATGAAGGATTAGCTCCTGCTGGTAAAGTACCAGTACCTGATGGTTGTGTAGTTGAACGGTCAATAGCCAAACTTCCTGGTGTACCAGCCGGAAGAGTATTGAAAGTAGCAGTAGTACCAATGGTATTAAATACTATAGGAGTTCCCAAAACAATTGGTTGTACTTCAGGCATACCAACCCAAGGAGTATAATCAACATTACCTAAAATTCTTGTTGCTAATATAGTAGCATCATCAGTACCCCAATCATTATTTTCAGCATTTACAGGGTATGTTCCAGCAGCAGAATAATTTTCAAAAGATTTTACAGTTCCAATAAATTGGTTATTATTTAAAACCATATTTTCAGCATTATAACAAGCTGCTTGTTCATATAAATTATTTTTGAAAATATTGTTGGTAATAGTTTCATTTGATGAATTATCATTACTTGCACCAACATTATTTGCTTCAAATAAATTATTGGTTACAGAAATGTTATTATCCATCTGGAAGTACACACCAGTTGCCCAACCAGTAAATTTATTTCCATCAATAGTAAGCTGTTGATTATTAACATTCATATCTGTAATAAAAGCTCTACCTGCAAAAGGAGAAACAGCATTTTGAATAAAGATGTTATTTTTAACAGTGATATTATTAAACAAACCATTATTAACCCATATTGCTGCTAAATCATTACCAGCAGCAGGAGCATTGTGGAATGTCAAACCGTTAAATTCAACATCAGAAGCCTGAACGCTAACTCCGCCACCATTAATAATGGTTTCAGCTGCACGTGTACCGCTATAAGGGATGTCCTTATTTGCGCCATAAATCTTAACAGATTTATTTACTACAAAGTTTCCATCAAATGTACCGGCATCAACGAAAATATTTTTTCCAGCTTCAATATTTGAAACTGCATCAGCAATTTTCATTGTACCATAAACATAAAGGTTACCAGTAGCTAATTCTTTAGTATAATAATTTATAACATAAGGAAGATTAGCCAACTTTGCTTCTGCTAATGTTCTTTTATAGAAATTGTAATTTCCATAATTAATAATATGAGTATACTCTGTTTGATGAACATTGGTAACTGGAATACCATTAGCAATTTCAGAATAGAAAGAATTAGTTTCGCCTAAGCTATTAACTCCCGATAATGTAATATTATCTGAACCACCAGGATGAAATCCATTGGTATAAATTGCAACTCCACCCCAGGCATTTCCTGAAGTAGTTAAATTAGAAAGAGTAATATTTTGGCAATCAGTCAAAGCAATACCAACACCATTAGTAGTACCTTGAACATTCATATTGTTAATAACAGAATTGCTTATTCCATTAAGATCTAAACCTGATTTTTTTGCATTCTTTATTGTTAAGTTTTCAAACAATAAATTGGAATGTATAGTTGAAGCAACCTCCGAACTTGCGTGTATTGGATAACCAAGCTGTGTTGTCGGATCTAAGTCCATTGTGAAGTTTCTTAAAGTGATTCCAGAAGCATCAGGTTGAATTCCCCAACTTGAACCTGTAGGTTTTAAAATAACACCATCTCTACTTTCACCTTGTAGAGTAATTCCTTTATCTATTCTTAAAGTACCGTTCCACTTAAAAGTACCATTTGATAAAGTAATTGTATTGCCATTTACTGATTCATTAATTGCTGTAAATAAATTTTCATAATATTTATTTTGTGTAGAATTCCATATTTTTGAAACAACTTCTAAGTTATCAAAATAAATATCATATGATTCAAAGGCTTGTTGATCTGAGGTTAACATTGGATCGCCAAAGTTATATCCCTGAAGAATTATATCATTTAATTTAACGTTTTCTAAATTAGAAATAGAGTGAACTAATTCATTATTAATGTAATATTTATAACCATCAGCATTCATTTCAAATTTAAAATTGACCCATGTTCCATATTTATCAGATGTAATTGCAAAATCAATCCAGGAACCATCAGAGGAGTTATAAACTCTAAAAGTTGGATTAGTGCCTGTTGTATTTGCAAAACCAATAATTGGATATGCAGATGCAACACCATTAGCATCTACCATTGTACCCCAAATATCAGCTCTACGATGATTTGTTGCCCAATCTGCAGGTATATAAATATTAACTGAAACAGATGAATTTAATGCATTACCTAAATCAAATTTTCTACCTTGGGTATTATAAAAAGTACCTGTTTGCCCATTTGGTCTACGATCTGCAGCATCATCTCTGCTAATGCTTAATTTTAAGCAATTTTCAGTACCAAAAACGAACTTTTCAAAAGCCGCTGGTCTATATCTATCAGGATACCAAGCATTTGGAGCTTGCACATTTGATAGAACAGGATTTGTATCGAATGTTTCGACAAAATAATTTTGTCCAAAATTCGATACAGTCATCATTAGGATGACCAAGAACGAAAATAAACGTCTCATAGATTTTTCCCTATATTGTTTTAGAACTTGAGGTATTAAAGGGAAATGCTTTGTGATAGATTTTTCATAGGTATTCCTTTCTGTTTGGTTGGCGCTAGAGATATTCCTTCTCTATTTAAAACATTATGGGCGTTACCGAAATATGGAAAATGTGACACTTCTTCCCTCAATTTACTCAATAGTAATTATAGCGATTATGTCACATCAATCTGAATGCCATTTAAATTTATTCATTTTTTGAGGGATAATTTAAGTTAAGAGTACTATGTGGAAGATATTTTTATAATTATTTAAATAATTTTTAATAATCTTTAAAGAAGCTTAAGATTTATAATTGAAGATAGTTGATAATAAAAAAAGGCGGATATGAATCCGCCTTTTCAAATTTAAACTTTTATAAATATTTGTTTCTTATAGAATATCCACATTATAAATAACCAGAATAAAACATAAACTATTGCCCATGCTAATGATGCATTTATTGGACTAAAAAATGGAACAAAGAAATTGTTATACAAAACTGCTTTCATATTTGTTTTTGTTCCATCAGCATTAGTAAAGAAAGGCATTGCCATTACTCTTGCTAATGCACCGGATAACCAGAATACTGCAATAGCATTCATTCCGTAAATAATAAAAGGTTTGGTCCACCAGCCTCTATATCCTTTTACGTCTATCAACCAGTAACACATTGCAAAAAAGTGTAAAGCCATACCGCTTGTATAACAAACGTAACTACTTGTCCAAATTCCCTTATTTATAGGGAACCACATATCCCAAATCATTCCAATAATAAGTAATGCATTTGCAATTACAAACATCCAAACAATTTTAACTGATGGTTCAATCTTTGTCCTTAACCAATGTCCCAACAATATACCTGATAAACAGGTTGATATTGCAGGCAAAGTACTTAATATACCTTCAGGGTCCCAAACTTTTGAACCAGACCAAAGATTGCCGCCTAATACTGTTCTATCTAACCAGGCGCCCATATTAGTTGCCGGTTCAAGACTTGGATAACCTTGTCCCGGTACCGGAAGTAATTGCATTATGATAGCATAGATTATTAAAAATGAGCCTGCAAGAATGGCCTGAGTTTTTAAGTTAGTTTTCAAGAAAATAATCCCTGCAAAAAGATAGACAACTGCAATTCTCTGAAGTACACCGGGTATTCTAATTTTCATAAAGTTATACCAATGAACTCCATCTTCACCAATCACGAAATAAGGAAAACTTGAAAGCAGTAACCCAAGAAGAAATATAATCGCACTTCTTTTTACTACCTGTAGAATAATTTTGTTTACATTATCTCCCCTCTCCTTTCTTTTTGTCAGTGAGAGAGTAATAGCAACTCCCACAATGAAAAGGAAAAAAGGAAATATTAAATCTGTTGGTGTAACTCCATGCCACTTAGCGTGACCTAAAGCCGGATATATTGCACTCCAACTTCCGGGATTGTTAACCAATATCATCCCCATAATTGTGATACCTCTAAAGACATCCAAGGATAACAAGCGGTCAGATTTTTCAACACTCATTTTATTCTTTCTTTTATTTTATTGAACTTAATGCTATATCAAGATCCAGGATTAAATCATTTACGTTTTCAATTCCCACTGATAAACGAACTAAACCTTCAGAAATTCCTGCAGCTTTTCTTGCATCAGGACCCATTGAATAGTGAGTCATACTTGCCGGATGCTGGATTAAACTTTCAACTCCGCCTAAACTTACTGCCAATTGACATATTTTAACAGAATTCATTAAAGTCTTACCTGCTTCATATCCACCTTTAACTTCAAAGGTTATCATTCCGCCAGGACCTTTATGTTGTCTCTGTCCAAGTTCATATTGAGGATGAGATTTTAAACCTGGGAAAGCAATACTCTCAATTTTCGGATGTTTTTCTAAAAATTCAGCAACAGTTTGAGCATTGCTGCAATGTCTTTCCATTCTTAAAGCTAATGTTTTAATTCCACGATGAACAAGGAAAGAATTAAATGGGTCAATTACTCCGCCAAATTGGTTTAAATGTTTTCTAAATATTGTATAAAGATCTTCATTTTTAACAACTATAATTCCACCAACAACATCAGCATGACCATTTAAGAATTTTGTTAAGCTATGCATAACAACATCACATCCAAGTACTAATGGATTTTGAAGTGCAGGACTCATAAAAGTATTATCAACAGCAACAAGAGCATTGTTATTATGAGCAATTTCTGATATAGCTTTAAGGTCGGATATAGATAGAGTGGGGTTTCCCGGAGTCTCGACAAAAATTAATTTTGTATTTTTCTTTATTGCTTTTTTGACTTGTTCGACATCAGATGAATCAACAAAAGTAGATTCAACTCCAAACCTCTTCATTATATTGGCTAATAAAGTTAAAGTAGGACCATACAAAGCAGATGAACAAACTACATGGTCACCAGCTTGGGTTAAAGCGCCAAAAATAGTATGAACTGCAGCCATACCGCTGCCGCATCCCAGACCTTTATGTCCTTGCTCCAATACAGCGATGCTATTTTCTAAAGCTTCAATGGTAGGATTAAGCATACGTGTATAGATATAACCTTTTTCTTCACCTGCAAAAAGATGAGCACCCTGTTCGGCATTTTTAAATTTAAAAGTAGATGTCTGATAAATAGGAGGAACCACAGCCCCAAATTCATATTCATCAATTCCAGCGTGTACACATTTAGTTTCGAAGTTCATAGAGGAAGTATTTTTCATTATAGCACCAGATTAATTTTTTAAATGTTTTTATTTTATTAAGAAAATTAAATCTTACAGCCATAAAAAGCTAATGAAATTTTAAGCTTTTTCTAATCTCTTCTATAAATATTTCTTAAATCTGACAATATACTTTTTGCCAATGTTGGGTTTTCACGACTAATTGCTAATCCGTAATTGAAGGCTCCCGGGATGAATATATAATTATCGTGAAACTTTTTGCTCATTAATAATTCATTATTTAATCCCCTATTACTCCATTCAGGCATCCAAATCATTACCGGCTTTTCTTTGATAAGGTAATCAATAATTTCATGGTTAATTGCAATTTCTTTATCCTGATTTCCTGTTAAATCAATGATTCTCAATCCCGGATTATATGCTCCAATATAACCAGGTTCGCCCGCAGCTATTTTCATATTCTTAGGAAATTTCTTAAGATAATCGCTGAACTTCTCTCCCGCTTCCCAATTACCAATAAGAGGTAACTTAATTTTTTCTTTTTTATTTAAATTGTACTCACTTGAGCTTTTGGCTAATGAATTGCTATAAAATGGTTCGATAATAAAAGCACTTATTATTAGAACAACAACAAGTCCAATTATATAATAATTTTTCTCTTTAAATTTTACAATCTTTTCTTCATCATCCATAAACTTAAATAAGCTTAAGAATGCTGGTACAATAATGAATGGCAACGAAGGGAAAAAATATCTCGCCTGATATCCATTATTGTGAATAAAAAAGAAAAAACAAAAACAGGTTAACAATAGAGGGATAATAAAAGGAAGTAAAATTTTTTTCTTTGAAGAGCTATATGTAAATAATAATATAATAATAAATGGAAGAGCATTTATTAAGAATATTCTAACGTATTCTATTGTATTCCATTCAGCAGAACTTAAGAATTTTTGAGAGTATCCTGATAATCTTACAAATAAAGTTAGTGGAACAATTAAGTGGAAATAGTAATATTTAATAATTACATCCACCAAGACAAAAAATATTAAATAACCATAGAATAACTTTACTGTTTTTCTATCAACTTCAAATGCATAATAAAATATTAGATATGGAAACAAAAACATATATATAGCATTATCAGACCTGATAAAATAAATTATAAAGGCAGATACTGTTGCCGTAAATATTGCTCTTGTAGTTTGTAATCTTGCGGCATTATAAACTGTATAGATAAAAAATAAATTTCCTGTAAACGAGAGTATAGTCTCTAATCCATTAAGACTATGGAATGTATAACTTCCAAAAAAAATTAAATATGGAATAGTTAAACCTGCAAGAAAAAGTTTTTTAAAATCTAAGTCACCGACAATTTTATTGATTAAAAAAGGTATGAACGGAAGAGTTAAAAACCCTATAATTGAAGATGCTGTTGTTAATACTCCGGATGGTGAAGTATCAGGCATAAGAATTCTAAAAAATGCAACAACATAAACATAGGCTACACTTGTTATACCGTAAGATGGATGAAAATTTCTATTCCAGGTAAAGCCATATCCATCCAATAAATTTTGAGCATACCTGAAATAAATATATGGTCCATCAATCTTAATAATCCCTGGGACTAACAATTCAATACCCAAAACAAGAATAGAGATAAGAATTAATATTATAGAATATAATCCTAATCTCCGTTTTAAAATATCTCGAGCCCTATCAATATAAAAAGCAAACAAAAGCCATAATCCATGTTTAAAGATTTAAAGAAGTAAATTTACAAAAAAAATAAAATATGATGAGGTTATTAAAGCATGGGATGGCTAAAATTTTATAGTTTATTTAACCATATAGTTAAAGGTTTTAATTGACCTATACTCATAGGAAAATCACTTTGAGTCATAAATTTCAAAAACATACAATTGACTATGATATGTCTTAATGTTACATATAATCCGGACTATAAGGAAACGATTTTTAATTTGTCTTTATTCAACATCTAACATGAAGTTTATTCTAAATAAACAATTTTTTTCTTGATAATTATTAAAGCATTTATTAACTTTTTGAAGTTATTATAAAGGGTTAAACAATGTTATTAAATCTTCTTACATTTTTTATTCCTATTTTTACAAGTTATTTATTTAACAGATTATTTAAATTGGGCAAAGTAGAAAGTATTTTAATATTTTTTATTACATTCTCTTCTCAAATTATATTAACTGGGTATTTACTCTCATATTTTAATGTATTAAGCAATATTTATTGTTGGACTTTTATTTTAAGCATCCTATTAATTTTAATTTTATTTTTAAGCTATTATAAAGAGCGTCCGTTAAAAATATTTTCATTTAATTTTCATTTTCAAAAAAATATTAAAGACTGGCTCCCAAGAGGATTAAATATTTTTCAAAAGTCAATTCTAGTGTTTCTTTCAGGAACTGTTATTATAGTTGTAACCACAAACTTTTTCTTAATTCAATTATCACCTCCTTATAATATAGATAGTATGACATACCATCTGGCACGTATGGCCTACTATATTCAGCATAATAATTTAGACTATTTTGAAGCAAATTACTGGGCTCAAGTTGTTCACCCAAAGAATTCAACAATCTTATTTATATATATTTATCTTGTATCGGGAAGGTCAGAAAATCTCATACAATATGTTCAATTTTCATCCTATTTAATAGCTATTTGTAGTATATATCTTATTACTTTTAAATGTTGGAATGATAAAGTAAAAAGTTTATTTGCTGCTTTAATAAGTGCCTTGCTAATTGAATGGATAATGGAATCAGTAACTACACAAAATGACATGATCATTACTGCACTTACTGGTTGTTCAGTTTATTTTTTAATTTCATTTAAAGAAAAACTAAGACTATTGTATTTAGTTTTGTTTATTTTAACTATTTCAATTGCAGTAGGAACAAAATTTTCAGCATTAATGATATTTCCATCTTTGTTAATAATTTTTATTTTTCCAATAAAACAACTGAGACAATATTGGAATAAAAAAATTTTATATATTTCAACTATCTCGGGAATTATTTTTTTTTCTTTATTTACTCTAAGATCATCTTATTGGGATAATTATAAATTTTTTGGTCATCCTTTCGGTCCCAAAGAAGTCAGAAATGAACATTCATTTGAAGGTAAATCTTTTAACTACATAGTTGAATCCGGGTTAATAAATGTTTTTCGATATAGTCTGGATTTTTTATCCCTTGATGGCATGGTAACTAATCCGATTGAACAAGATCTTTTACCATCTAATTTTACTATTAGGACTCATTTTGCTATAAAACTTATACCAAAATTGTTGGCAAAAAAATTTGAGTTGGATTATAATAAATCAGAAAATACAAGGGTGGGCTTTTTTTATTACAAAATGCCAACAGCTTGGGAAGATTTGTCATATTGGGGTATTTTTGGGTTTGGATTAATATGGATATCATTATTGTTTACATTAATCAATAACAAAATTCCTTTAATGATCAGAATTTTGACAATTGCAGCATTACTCTTTTTTATAGTGCAATGTTTTATTGGTCCGTATGACCCATGGAGAGGAAGGTACTTTATGGCGATGGCTATTTTTGCAGTTCCATCCTCTGGACTGTGGATAAGTACAAAAAAAATATATTTTAATTTTTATTTATTTTTAATTGTATTCATAGGTGTCATTTCAGCATTATTTTCTGTTTATTATAAACCTAATTTAAACATTTTACCAAACAATGACCATGAAAAAAATTATTTTAAAAAAAATAGAATCGAACAACTCACTATTTATCATCCACAATCAAAAATGCATTTAACTAATTTTGATAAGATTGTGCCTAAAAATGCGATTGTAGGCGTAGATATAAATGGAGCTAGTTATGAATATCCTTTGTTCGGCGTAGGTTTAACTAGAAAAATAATCCCAGTAAATAAAAATAAAAATATTGATAAATTGGATTACTATTTATATAGAAGTTATTTACCTTATGAAAAGAACGATTTATATTTAGGAGACAGTATTTATTTACGAAATATTAAAATCAATAAGTAGCACCTAAAATAGAAGGTTATTTTATGAAAAAATTATTAAATAAAATAAATTCTTCTAATAACAAAAATTCCCCATCGGTATTTAGAATTCGTTCAACCTTATAAACATACTTTGTGTAAAAATAAACATGGCATCTCAAAACATGGAAAATAGGAATAATATATTTAGCTTATTTGATTTGCCTGACTAATAATTCCGGTATCCAATTATATTTTGTAGTCCCAGTAAAAAGCAGTCTGATTTCAGACTGCTTTGTCGTACCCCCGAGAGGAATCGGACCTCCGACCAATAGTTTAGGAAACTACTGCTCTATCCACTGAGCTACGGGGGCATATTGTAATAAAATTAAGTTTAAAAAGTAAAAATCTTAATCTTAATATACAATTTACAAATTTTTATAAGTTATCAAGCAAGTACTTTGTCATCTTAGTGTACAAATGAATTCTTGTGAGTCCACCGTAAATGCTATGTTCTTTTTCAGGATAAAACATTACATCAATAGGAACATTATTCTCAACTGCACTTTCAACAAATTTCACTGTATTCTGAAAATGTACGTTATCATCAGCGGTTCCGTGAATCATCAGCAAATTACCTTTTAACTGGTTAATATATGTAATTGGACTGCTTGATTCATATCCTTTTGAATTTAATTCCGGCAATGACATATATCTTTCTGTGTAAATATCATCATAGTAATTCCATCTGATTACCGGAGCAACTGCAATTGCTGTCTTAAAATATTCAGGTGCTTTGCAAATTGTTAAAGCAGACATATAACCGCCATAACTCCATCCCCAAATTCCAATTCTATTCTTATCAATATAGGGTAATGAAGCTAAGTATTTTGCTCCTTCTACCATATCATTAACTTCCCAATTTCCTAAATCTTTATAAACCATTTTCTTGAACTCAGCACCTCTGCCGCCAGTACCACGATTATCAAGAACAAAAATAATATAACCTTTTTGTACAAGATATTGATACCAAATCTGGTCAGGTCCACCGGTTCTATCAACAACACTTTGAGAACCTGGTCCACTATAATTATAAATTAATACTGGGTATTTTTTTCCTTCTTCAAGTTTGGTTGGTTTCATTATACTTGCATAAAGCTCGACATTATCTGTTGTTTTGAAAGTAAGGAGTTCAGGTTTAACAAAATTATATTTTTCTCTAAAACTTTCATCAGGAACAGCAAGGTCTCTAATTTTCTTTCCACCAACTTCATTTAAAGATGTAACTGTCAGCTTAGATAAATTAGAATATTTTTGTAAGTAGTATTTGAAATTTGGAGAAACATCAACGCTGTTATAACCTGCTTCTTCAGTTATTCTTCTTTTATCTTTTCCATTAAACTTAACTACATATAAATCCTGCTGAGGTACACTTCTTTCATTACTGTAGTAATAAACGTCTTCATTTTTTTCATCAACTGAAACAATGCTCTTAACTTCAAATTTACCGGATGTAATTTGATTTACAACTTTTCCATTATAATCCATTAGATACAAATGATTATATCCATCTTTTTCTGATGTCCAGATAAATTGGTCCTTATTTTTTAAGAAATAATAATCATCGCTAACTTCTATCCAGGCTTTATCTTCTTCTGTATAAATTACTTTTGATTTTCCTGTCTTTGTATCAGCAAATAATATTTCCATTTTATTTTGAAGTCTGTTCAATCTTTCAATTGCAAGTGTGTTTGAATTATTAGTATAACTAATTCTTGGAATATAAATATCTTCTTCAGTTCCAATATCCATCCAGGTAGTTTTTGCATTATCAATATTTACAACACCAACCTTAACCCTTGAGTTTTTATCTCCCGGTTTTGGATAATGCATTTCAAGATAATTTAAATGAAGTGAATCCCATTTTTGTATTTTAACCATTGGAACTTCAGATTGGTCTAATCTCCAATAAGCGATTGATTTACTATCAGGAGCCCATTTAAGTCCAACTATAATGCTAAATTCTTCCTCATAGACCCAATCAAATAAACCATTTAGTATATTTTCATTCCCATCAAATGTTAATTGAGTCTCTTTACCGCTTTGAATATCTATTGACCAAATATTATTCCCTCTTACAAAGCCAAGTCTTTTACCATCAGGAGAGAATACAGCATTAACTTGTTCCTTCTCAGAATCAGCAAGCAATGAGAACTTTTTATTTTTTATATCATATAAGTAAAATGCACCACCTGTTTTAGTGGTACGTGCAGGTAAAACTCCGGTAAATAAAATATAGTTTTGGTCAGGAGAAAACACATAATTGCTTATCTGAAAACCACCTGCATCTCCATCGTGAGTTTTTAAATCACTTTCCTTTACCAGAATATTTTCATTTCCTGTTTTTACATCATATTCAAATATTGCTCTTCCATTAGGGTCCATTTTAAGATAATAATATTTTTCGCCATCATTTGACCATTTAACTCCAGGATAGCTTTTCCCATAAAAACTTCTATTAGAAAAAAGGTCTTTAATTGACAACTCTGATAGCTGAGCTAATGCTGCTGAATAGAATAAGATAACAAGAATTAGTATTCTTCTGATGAAGCGGTTATACATTTAAGTTCTCCAAGATTAAAAATTTTAGTATTTAAAATAAAAGATAGGGGTGAATAAAGCTAAACAAATATGAATCATTTAATAGAAATTAAATAATCTCTTATATTCTTTTGGGATTCAGTAAGCCCTTTATTTTTTTGTTCAAGTATTTTTAATAGCATTTCACTTTGAACAATATACATCTCTATTATATTACTATTTTTATATTCTGGTTTTTGCATAACTTCAATATGTTTTTTAATAGTATCTAAATCTCCTCTTACAATTGGACCTGATATTGAATTAGCAGCTCCGTTTTCTTTTGCATTCTTCAAAGTATTTGTAATAATATTATCCATATACCTGAACATTGGTATATTTTCACTTATAGATAAGTCTTTATAAGTAAGTTCAGCAAGGTATAAATTAGAAAGAAGAAAATTGCACGCAAATACGCCCGATAAATGATAAAGAGTTTTTTCAGAAGAATTTAGTTTTAAAGGTTTTAAATTAAATCGGACAGATAACTCAAAAAGAAAATTAAACACTTCATCTTCATCTGTTTCGATGACAACATACTCACTTTTTAAATCAACAATTTCTTTAGTTGGAAATGTCTGCATAAAATGGATAGAGGCAATAGCAGCACCTTTATCCTTCAAAGCTTTAAGCAATGAAATATCCTGTGCACCTGACAAATGGATGAATAAAGATTCTTTAAAATTTATATTTTGCTTTGCAAGATGTTCAGCAATAGTTTCTATTTCATTATCAGGAACAGCAAGAATAAAAATGCTGGTGTTTTTATCCAGGTCATTGTAATTATTGGATGAGATGTTTATCTTGAATTTAGCTGCTAATTTATCAGCTGATTCTTTACTTCTGCTAATAATAGAAAGTATTTTAATTTTATTTTGAAGGAATAAGTTGGCAATGGAATAAGAAATTTTCCCAGCACCAATTATTGACACATATTGATTTTGATAAAAGTAATTACTCATAAAATATTGCAGATAAATAACCGACTACTTCTTCATCGGAGCCTGTAGTATCTCCTGAGTCGCTTCTGTTAAGTATCATTGATTTTTTAATACCAGCTAAAGAAGCTGCTTTCATAAGTGTTAATATAGCACCTTCTCCGCAAGCTTCACAATTTCTCATTTCAAAATTCTGACGAAGATTTTCAATATCAAAATTCTTTATACCTTCTTCAACTAAGGAATCCATTTCCGAAGCTACATCTTTTGAGTAGTAATGAGAAAGGTCTGAACTTGCAGTAATAATCGTTTCGTCATCCATTATTGTTAGTAATTTTTCAGCAAGGGCATCAACATACATTTTTTTCTGGTCCCCCATTACCACAGGAATTATTTTAAAATCATTAAGTACCGATTGCAAAAATGGAATTTGGACTTCAATTGCATGCTCATTATTATGCCCCTTTGTGCTTTTAAAAATAACATCACTGCCTTCAACAAGTTTATCTGCTTTATCTTTATTTATTAAAACAGGACCTAAAGGAGTATCAAAACCTATTCCATCATAAATAGAAACTCCTCTAAAATATTCTCTATGACTTGGAGAAATAATAATTACATTTTTAATGTTTTGGTGTTTAAGAATATTGAATGCATATGCAGCTGTACGTCCTGAATAAACATACCCTGCATGAGGAACAACTATTCCAAAAACCTTTTTTATTTCCTGATGAGAATCTGTAATGGATAACAATAAATTGAGTTCATCAATTAACTTGTTTTTATCAGCAGGATAAAACAATCCTGCAACTGCGGGTTTTCTTAAGTTAGGCATAATCATCCTTCCTTTCTTCATTTTCCGAAAATACATCCGCACTAAATACTTGTAATTTTAATTTTCTCTTCTTCCATTCATTTGCAGGCAACCAGGCTTTTTCGCATAAGGCTGAAAGAAATTGTGGCACATCCATATGGTGTTCAGTTGCAACTTGTGGTAGAAGTAAGGCTCTATTTTTGGGTTCATCAAGAATAAGTCCGTGCTTACCTAATTCAATTTCACTATAATCATCAATATCATATGGTGGATATAGAACAGAAATCTCAATATCTACTTTAACAAGTTCATCTTCAGTTAAATGCGGAAAACGAGGGTCGTGCATAGCAGCCTGAACTGCAGCATCGCATACAGTATCGAACAAATTGTAAGGAGCCTGAATATAACCTATGCATCCTCTTAAGTGAGAGTTTTTTGTTAAAGTAACAAATGCTCCTGAACGTGTATTTAGATTAGGCAGTTGTCTTGAAGAAGGGTCATCATATGATTCACCTCTAAAGTTTGCAGTTATTGCTTCTCTTGCTGCCTTTAGTAAAATTTGTTTTTCTGTACTGTTAAGCTGCATAATGTTATCTTTTTAACTTAGGTCGATTGTGCAAACAATAAGCTTTTCTTTATCCTTAATTAAGAACAAATAATTATCCTTAACAAAAAAAGCATCAGGAATATACTTGTTGGTTTTTGAATCAAGCACTTCATCAAAAATAGTTTTTTCTTTATTCAAATCTATTGCTTTGAAGATATTATTCATTGAACCATCTTTTAATACTTCGTGGAAGGTTATCAATAACAAGGCTTGGTTTATAATAGCATATTCTATTCTTCCGGCAATAACATATTTTTCTTTAAGAGTCTTTACTATTCCATCTATTAAAGGATTATCATTTTCATATACATCAGGAAAGTAATAACCTGAATAATCTTTATCTTCCATTGCCTTATCCTTTAGCAACTGTACAGATTTTTCATCTATATATAATTCCTCAATAGGATCACCTGTACGGTAATCAAGCATATAGTATTTTCTACCCTCAAATAATTCTTTGTAGCAATACATTCTTCCATTATGAAAAAATAGAAATTGATATTCTTCATTACGCCAAATTTTACTTTGGTCTTTTATATCATAGGCGAACATTTCTCTATGTCCGGGCATGTCAGGTCGTGCATAAAGGTGGAAAATTATTACATTATCATATACATCTTCAATTCCTACCCAAAACTTTTCCTCAAATTGAAGATTCTCGAAAATTTTCTTGCCGGATTCTATATCAATACAGTTAAAGAAAACTTCCTTATCTGCAATATGCCTATCTTCAACAATTAGATTGCTGCTGGATGGAATTAATCGCCAAATTTGACGTTTATTGGTATATGTATATTCTTTTCTAATCTTCATAATAATTGTAAATAATTAATAGCTCATAATATATTAACAAAGATAAGAATAAATAAATTTGACCAAGTTGATAATTAACCTATAATTGATGATTCTCTTAATACTTCTTTGATTCCATTTTGTATATTTTTACTTATATTTATTTACCTTAAATCAAAATTGGAGTAGTTTTTGTTTATAAAAGCTTCAGAAAACACAGCTATCGTTTGGAAAGAAAATAGAATTAGTTATAACGATTTGCTTAAGCATATTAGTTATTATTCCACATTATTTAATGCTGACAAAATTGCAATTTATTCTTCAAATCGACCTGAATGGGTTTATGCGTTTTATGCAGGATGGAAAAATAAATCAATTCCTGTTCCCATTGATTATTTATCCAAACCTGAAGAAGTTGCATACATTCTTAATGACTGCAAACCTGAAGTAATATTTATTTCGAATGAACAAAAAGGAAATATTGAAGAAATTCTTCCACAGTTAAATTATAAAATTAAAGTAATAGTATTTGATGATATTGATTATGACTTTAATAATTATCCTGCTGAAGAAATAGATACTGATGATTTAGAAAGAACTTCAGTAATCATTTATACATCAGGAACAACAGGTTCACCAAAAGGAGTAATGTTAAGCTATGAAAATTTAATGGTTAACATTATAGGTGTTTCTGAGAAGATTCAAATTTTTACTCCTGAACGTCCTGTGCTTGTTTTACTCCCCTTGCATCATATCTTCCCTTTGTTGGGAACAATGATTATGCCTCTTTATGCCGGAGCGTTGATTGCCTTTTCACCTTCAATGGTTTCGGAAGATATAATTAATACACTTCAGAAAAATAAAATTAGAATTATTATAGGTGTTCCGAGGCTGTATGACTTAATCCGCAAAGGAATTGTAGATAAAATAAATAAAAGCTTTGCTGCAAAAGCATTATTTGCTTTGGCACATAAAATAAATTCCAGAGCATTTTCTAAAAAGATATTCCATCAGGTTCACGAAAAATTCGGTGGACAAGTAGAATATATGGTCTGCGGTGGTGCAAAATTAAATGAGGCAACTGCAAAAGATTATAAGGCTCTTGGTTTTGAAATGCTTGAAGGTTATGGAATGACTGAATGTGCTCCGATGATTTCATTTACCAGACCAGGCAGATGGAAGATTGGTTCTGCCGGTGAAATTCTTCCTGGACTTGAAGTTAAAATTGTTGATGGTGAAATTACTGCAAAGGGTAAAAATATAATGCAGGGTTACTATCAGCGACCTGAAGAAACTGCAGAAGTATTAAAAGATGGATGGATTTACACAGGTGATTTAGGTTTTATTGATAATAATGGATTTATTCATATAACAGGCCGTTCTAAGGAAATTATTGTTTTATCCAATGGTAAAAATATTAATCCGGAAGAAATTGAAAATAAATTAAAAGAATCTACAGACTTAATTTCAGAAGTAGCCGTTTACAGTAAGAATGATATTCTTAATGTTGTTATTCATCCTGATTTCAAGAAGCTTCACGAAATGGGTATAGTCCATATTGAAGAAAAATTCAGGTGGGATATTATTGATGCATATAATAAAAATACCTCTCCTTCTAAAAAAATATCAAAGTTCTATTTAAGCAAAGAGGAATTGCCTAAAACAAGGTTAGGGAAAATAAAAAGATACCAGCTTGCAAACTTGATTGAAACCCAGGCTAAAGAAAAAAAGAAGATTAAAGAACCTGAGTTCGAGGAATATATAGTAATAAGAGATTTTCTTAAAGAGCAAAAGCAAAGTGAAATTTCTCCTGATGACCATCTTGAAATTGATTTAGCTTTGGATTCATTAGATAAAGTCAATCTACAGGTATTCCTTGAATCTACTTTTGGTGTGGAGGTTAAGGATGATATATTTAACAATAATCCAACAGTTGAAAAGTTATCCAATTTTATGAAGGAAAAGAAAAATAAAATTGCTGTTGAAACAGTTAAATGGGCTGAAATTCTAAGAGAAAAAGTCGACCTTAAACTTCCTCAAAGCTGGTTCACTCAAAATTTATTTAAAAATACTTCCAAAGTTTTCTTCAAGACGTACTTTAGAATTAAAGGTGAAGGAGTAGAAAATATTCCTCAAGGTCCTTTTATACTAGCCCCAAATCATCAAAGTTTTTTTGATGGAATGTTTGTATCAGTTTTCTTAAAAAATAAAATTTTTAAGAACACGTACTTCTACGCTAAAGAAAAACATGTCAAATATCCAATACTTAAGGCACTTGCAGCAAGGAATAACATAGTTGTAATGGATATAAATAAAGATTTAAAACAATCATTACAAAAGCTTGCAGAAATTTTAAAGAAGAAGAAAAACATAATTATCTTCCCTGAAGGAACACGCTCAAGAACAGGTGCTTTAGGTGAGTTCAAAAAGTTTTTTGCAATTCTTTCCAAGGAGTTTAATGTCCCTGTTGTGCCTGTATCAATAAAAGGCGCGAACTATGCTTTACCTAAAGGCAAAATAATCCCAAGACCATGGAAGAAGATTGAAGTGAAATTTCATAAGCCTGTTTATCCCGATGGATTGGATTATGATACATTGACCAATAAAGTTTATAATGAATTAGCTGAAGAGCTTACTTGAGTTTATAAAGATGACATCTTTTGAAAAGATGTCATCTTTACGTACAATTTTTTTAAGGTAATACTACTTTGGGATTTTGAGGGTGTTCTCGGTAAAAAATTATTATTCTTCCAATAACTGCAACAAGATTTAATTCTTCTAATTTTTCGCTAATTATCTTTGAACTCACTGATGAAGTTTCAGGGGCATTCTCTAAAACTTTTATTTTAACTACTTCTCTTCTATTAAATGCTTTAGTAATTGAATCAATAACCTGTTCGGTAATTCCTTCCTTACCAATGTAAACAATAGGACTTAATTGATGTGCAAGTGCTCGTATATATGCTCTTTGCTTAGAACTTAATTTATTCATATGTGAGATAATCTTAGTCATTTTTTGTGAATACAAAGATAGTAAATAAGAGTTAATTGATTTTAAGAAAAAACAGTACCTTTTACAAATTTTGCATTTCAGAAGATTCAAAAATCCTTACCTTATCCTGAATATCCATATTTGCGGCAGCAATCATTGAGGCAGCAACCTGTTTAGCATCAATTGGAGTGAATCTCCTTAAAAAGATTTTTGTTAAGAATCCAAATATTGGTTCAGATATAGTTTCCATTATTCTTTTATTCCCTTTTCTTTCTCCCTTTAAAAGAGAAGGACGGAAAATCAAGATATGTTCAAAAGGAAACTCCTGAACTTTATCTTCGAGTTCACCTTTCATTTTAAGATAGAACATTGCATTACTTGAACTTGCTCCAATGGTTGAGACTAAAAGAAACTGCTTGACTCCATTAGCTGCACAGATTTCTGCCGTTTTATATTGATAAGTAAAATCAACAACATATTGTTTTTCCTGAGAGCCTGCAGTTTTTAAAGTTGTACCCATCGCAGAAAATAAATCATCACCTGTAAATTGACTTTTATAATCTTCAATCTTATCAAAATCAATTACATAAGTTTCCAAATTAGGATTATCTATCTGGGGATCTTTGCGGACGAATATTTTTACTTTGGAATATCTTGCATCAACAAGAAGTTGTTTAACTAATTCAGTTCCAACTAAACCGGTTGCTCCAATTACAATAGCTGTTTTCATAGATTATTCTTTCAAATTATTTATTAAAGATAATAATTATTTTCTTGAACAAATATTTCATTTACAGCATTAAAGCAACTCTCCGACTTGCTTTTCTATATTTCGATATTTCTTTTACTCTTAAAATGAATCTCCAGTTTTCCCCAATAAAAAACCTCCTATTGGAAGGAGGTTTTATGCTAACTATTTATTTTTTAGCAGAGTGTCATATGAGAAACTTTATTGAAATAACCAATCAAAGAAATTCTTATCATTTTTTCTTTGAGTCCAGAATTTACTGTATTTATCCTGACTCATTATACCGATTGGGCCCTGGTAAATACCACCATCTTGAAACCCATCGTATACTCTTATGGTAATTACATTTTCTTTATTAAAATTGAATTTATCTTCAGGCACATAATAGGCTCTGAACTTTTGATAATCTTCACCTGAGTATTCTGGAGTTCCATTCCAATCACCTGTCTGCCCAACTATTTTTCCATTTATAAAGACTTGGTCAACATCGTCAATCTTACCTAAGCATAGCATTATCTTTTTACCTTTTAAATTTTCAGGCATATAGAATTTTTTACGGTACCAGGCATAACCATCATAATCTGCATAACCCTGACTTTCCCAATAACCCGGCACGATGATTCTTCCCCATTTGCTATCATTAAAATATGGTTCTTTTGCTTCGCCTATATCATCGGGTTTAAATTTCCATTCCCCTTCAAGATTAACATCAAACAGAATAGGGGAGCCTAAAGTATATATACCAATATTCTTGTAAAGTATTCCACCCGAAAGTTCACCATCATAAACTCTGACAGCAATTACATTATCCGAATTTTCCTTTAGATAGCTTTCCGGAATAGGATAATTTCTAAAAATATTATAAGCAGTTCTATAATTCGGCGGAAATGAGCCGGTAAATCCAACTAATTTTCCATTAACATAAACCTGGTCAACATCATCAATATCACCTAATTGCAAATAAATATTTCTTCCCTTAAGATTGTCCTTGTAATAAAAATGTTTTCTGTACCAGGCATAACCATTATATCCGTGAAATCCCTGATCTTCCCAGGAAGATGGAGCATAAATTTCTTCCCAATTCTTATCATCGAAATTAAAATCAGCCCATTTTTTATCATCACCTATTGAGAATTTCCATTTACCTCTCAAGCTTAAAACATTCTTATATTCCTGAGCCAATACACTGCCGCTGAAGATAATCACAAGCATCAATAATATTTTATACTTTATTCTCATTTTCCTGATTTTGTTTTGACTATTTAAGATAATTATTACTCTGTTAAAGGTGAACAATCCAATTGTAAAAAATTGTAAAATTTTGTCACGATAATTATGACAATTACTTTGTTCCTACTGTAACAGGATTTTGATTCAATAATTCAGTACATATTGCTGCACAAACTCTGTTTACTTTAGTATCTTTACCATCAACCGCATAATTCTTTATAACGTTCATACATTTTTCTGTACCGATCTTATACAAGCTAAGAGCTATAAGAACCTTAACATCTTCAGGATTGTCATTTTTAAGTTCTTCTATTAAGGCATCTTCAGCTTCTACGATTTTATAATAACCTGCATTGTAGATACTGCTTTTCTTCAAACCTGTATTTTCAGATTTAATTCCTGTTATAAGATTTTTAACCTTATTATCCTCGAACCTGTCTTCTGCGAAAGTTGGTCCTGCAAGTATTAGGGCTACCAAAGCGATTGTTAATAAATTTGTTTTCATGACTAACTCCATTCAATAAATAGTTAATTAAAACTTACAGTTCTAAATTACCTTTAGAAGATGTCAGAGGTGTCATATTGAGGTAATGAATTGTAAAAAGATGTCATGACGAAGTAAGAAGTGAGAAAATGCAGAAGATAACTTTATTTCTGCACTCTAGATACTCTTTTAAAAATTGAATATGGCAAAAACCTTAATAGTTTTGAAGCGATTGATGTTGCCAATGGGAATTGTATAATTCTTTTATCTGCTCTTAAACCCTTAATTATAATTTTTATTGCTTTATCTACCGGCATTAGGAAAAGCATTTTGAATTTGTTTTTATCTGTCATTGGAGTTTTTACAAATCCAGGTTTAATTGTAATAACTTTTATATGAAATGGCTCAAGTTCTACAGATAAGCTTTCTAAATAAATTGATGCTGCAGCTTTACTTGCTGAATAAAAACCACTCTTAGGATACCCCTTACTCTCTGCAAGGCTTGATACTCCAACAATATAACCGCTTTTTCTTTCCATAAAATCATCAAGCATTTCACCAACAAAATAGACTATTCCGAAGAAGTTTACGCCCATAGTTACTTCTGCATTCCTTACATCAAAAGCATCAATACTACTGCGAATGCTTATTCCTGAATTTAAAATTGCAATATCAGGTATTCCAAAATTTTGTTTAAAAATTTTATATGCTTCTCTAACTTCTTCTTTTTTAGAAACATCACACTTGATGGTAATAATATTTGAACCCGAATCTTTTAATTCATCTTTTAATTTATCAAGCAGTTCCACTCTTCTTGCAATTAATGCGAGGTTGCATTTTTCTGCAGCTAAACTTTTTGCAAGTTCATATCCAATACCGCTTGAAGCACCGGTTAAAAGTATATTTTTATTTTTAAATTCCATATTATCCTCTAAGAAATAATAATGCGATGCCTGTTACGGCTATTAAAGCTCCCACAATTGACTGCCAGCTTAGTTCTTCCTTATAAACAACTTTAACTAAGGGAAGCATAATAATAGGCATAGTTGACATAAGTGTTGATGCTATACCTACTTTAGTATGTGCAATAGCTATCAGGCTGAATGTAATTCCCAGGAAAGGACCAATAATAGTTCCAATTACTGTTGAAAGTAATGCCTTCTTTTCATTTGCATAAACTTTAATTGGATTTGTAAATTTTCTTGCAGCTAATCCAATAGGAATCATAAGAATAGTTGCAGCAAAAATTCTAAAAAAGGTTGCAACAAATCCATTAATAGGTCCTTCAGTAAAAGCAAACTTTGCAAATATTAATCCTCCTGCTTGACCAAGTGCTCCCATAAAACCATAGAATATACCCATCCTACTTATTTTATATTTTGAAGTTGGTTTTTCTTCTCTTTGAAGTATTACCAAACCAATGCCCATCATTGTTATAATAATACCAAGTACTGCAATAATATTTAATCCTTCTCCCAAAAAGAAATATGCAAGTACTGCACTCAATGCCGGAGATGATGAGAGTAGTAGTATTCCTAATCGTGGACCAATATGTACATAAGCCTGAAATAAAAATGAATCACCAATTACAAGTCCTATTATTCCGCTTATGGATAAAAACATTATTTGAGATGATGAAAGTCCATAGTCTAATCCGAAAATCATAACAGTAGAGAAAAGAAAAATTGTTGCAAGTATTAGCCGGTTGATGTTTAACTGCATTGAGCCTATTCTTATTGCTGCATAGGAAAAGACTATTGAAGTACCTGACCATAAGAATGCGGTGATAAGAGCGGAAATTTCTCCAACAAATGGAATCATCTTTTATTTTACCTTATCCAAAATATCGGCTAACTGCTTAGATATAATTTCTCGTGAGTATTGTTTTACTTTATTTAAATCTGTTTTGAATTGCTCTGCTTTATCAAAGAATGAACTTACATCTTCATTGTAACTAAACATCATCCCTGCATTGCACTCGTTGATTATATTTTTTACTTCTTCATTATCTTCACCAAATGCAATTATAGGAATGCCGGTACGCAGATATTCAAAAAGTTTTCCCGGTACGTGTCTTTTCTCAGTTGCACAAACTAAAAGATAATCAGAATCATTAAGATAATTTATCATTTCCCTATAAGGTAAAAAGCCAAGGAATTCTGTTGAGTCTTCAAGTCCTAATTGAATAATTGTATTTTTAATTTCAGGGCTAACAGTGCCAATAAACCTAATTAATATTTTTTCACCGCTATCAATTCTCTTCTTAATGTTCTCCCACAGATGAATGGGGTTTTGATAATCAAAAATATTCCCTGCATGTGTTATTATTTTAGGTTCTGCTCTAAGTTCGACTATATTCACATCCTCAAAGTCTTCTTCATTATAACCCCAATATAAAACTGAGGATTTATTTTCAATAAATGGATATTTCTTTATAAAATCTTTTCTCATTGTATCAGTAACAAAGACAGTTTGAGCAGAATTTTTGATTACTGATTTTTCTAATGCATTATCAATTTCCAATGTAAGAGGATTACGTTTAAATCCTTTGTAATATACTATATCAACCCAAGGGTCTATGAAAATCGGGATATAAGGAATCTTATAATTTTTATTTAATCTTTTTGCAATCAAATGAACACTATGCGGTGGTCCTATTGATACAATAGCATCAACTTTATTTGATGAAATAAATTCCTCAGCCTTATTGTAACCTGAAAAATACCAGCCGATACGTGCATCAGGAACAAACAAATTCATCCTTATCCATATTGAAATTTTATGTGGAAGACTTTGGTTTGTTTTTGAAATTGTTTCAGATGCAACAAGATGTTCATCTTTTTTCTTCCCAATAAAATTTTTATATAAATCAAATGGCTCAAAAGATTTTGATTTTAAAACCCTCCACTTAGGATTTACAAGTTTTAAAAGTGAAGGATCTTTTTGAGTAAAGGATTCATTTTCGACTGTTAAGATTACAGGTTCCCAATCATAATCCTCAAAATACTTTATAATACCTAAAGGCCAGTGCAATGAAGCCTTGCCTGAAGGGGGCCAATAATATGTAATTACTAATACTTTTTTCATCCTTTAAATATTGGAAAAAATTTCATAAAATGATATATCGCTTTTGTTATGTTTTCTTGTTTATTACTATATTATTTAACATTATTTTAGTTAACCTCACGAAAAGGGTGTTTATGGAAATTTTTACTCTCTTAATTGGACTTGCAATAGGTTTATTGTCTGGAATTATCTTCTTCCTATTGAAATCAAAAAAATTAAGTTCATCGTTTGCACAGCAAATTGAAGAACAGAAAAATTTTTCTTCTCAACTTGTTGTTGAAAAAAGTAAATTGGAAGAAAAATGCAGCAACATAGAGGGTATTAATAAAAAACTTACCGAAGATTTAAGCACTCTAAGAAACAAAGAAATTGAATTAAACAAAATTAATTCATCTTTTTTATCTGATAATAAAAATTTAACCTCAAAACTTGAAGAACAAAAACAAGAACTTGAAAATTTAAATCAGAAACTTAAGATTGAGTTTAAAAATCTTGCCAACGAGATAATGGAAGAAAAAAGTAAAAAATTTACTGAACAGAACAAACAAAACTTAAGTGATATCCTAAATCCTTTAAAAGAAAAAATAAAAGATTTTGAACAGACAGTTAAAGAATCTCACGAAAAAGGAATTAGACAGCATTCAGAGCTAAAAGAGAAAATTCTTTCTTTAACTGAACTAAATACTCAAATGAGCAAAGAAGCTAATAATCTTACAAATGCTCTTAAAGGTCAAACTAAAACCCAAGGTAATTGGGGGGAATTTATTCTCGAACAAATTCTTGAACGCTCAGGATTAGTAAAAGATAAAGAATACTTTGTTCAGCAAACTTATAGAAACACCGAAGGAGCAATGGTTCGTCCTGATGTTATTATTTCTCTACCTGAAAAAAGAAGTATTGTAATTGATTCTAAAGTTTCATTAGTAGCTTATGAAAAATACTGCTCAGCAGAAGATGAAGGCACAAAGCAACAAGCGTTAAAAGAACATATGACCTCATTGAGAAATCATATTAATGGTTTATCAGGAAAAGAATACCAGAATATACCTGATTTAAACACCTTAGATTTTGTTCTGTTATTTATGAATATTGAACCTGCATTTAATTTAGCAATGCAAACAGAGTCGACATTATTTAATGAGGCTTTTGATAAGAAGATTGTTATTGTTAGTCCATCCACCTTATTAGCTACTTTATTAACCATTGCTAATATTTGGAAAAATGAAAAGCAAAATAAAAATGCACTTGAAATTGCAACATTAAGCGGACAACTTTATGATAAATTTGTTGGTTTTGTTGCAGATATGAAGGACATAGATAAAAAAATTAAAGCGGTTGATTCAAGTTATAGTAATGCAATGAATAAGCTAAGTGAGGGAAGAGGAAATATTGTTCGTCAAGCAGAAAAGATAAAAACATTGGGTGCTAAAGTTAGCAAACAGATTCCTCAGGATTTATTAGATAGGTCCGAAAACTTTATTGAAGCTGAAATTGAAAACGAAGAAGAAGAAGTGGCAAACCCTTAAAGTTTTTTGAGAGCAGAATAGAATTTTTCCGGTGTATCTAATTCAAACAATTGTTCAACTTTTTCTCTGCTTTGAAATTTTTTTGATATATCCGCTAAAAGCTGCAGCTGTAATTCATTTTTATTTTCAGGGGTAAGCAGGAGAAATATTATTCTTGATAATGTTTCATCAAAAGCGCTAAAGGGTAAACCGATTTTATTCACTGCACATATAATAATAGGCTTATCGATATTTACTCTGGCGTGTGGAATAGCCAGGTAATTTGCTATTCCGGTTGGAATTGCTTCTTCCCTTTCCATAACCTTAGATAATACTTCTTTTTTATTAATTTTGTTTGGAGTATGTTCAATCAGATGATAAATTAATTCATCTTTTGAAAGAATATCTGTAAAAATTATGTTCTTAGGTGATAGAAAATTAAATAACTGCTTAGTCTTCTTATCCTTTAATAATGCATTTATAACTGGACCGCTGGTTAAAGATGTAAGTAAAGCCATTGAAACCAGAGCTACAAAAAAAGCTTCAGAAATTAATCCAACTTGCAAAGCCAAAATACCCAGGATGATTTCCATTGCTCCTCGTGAATTCATTCCAAAACCAATCATTAATGCTTCGCGCTTTGAAAATCCTGTTATCTTTGCTCCAAATGTGCAGCCTATAATTTTACCTAAGAATGATAAAATTAAAACAACAATAGTTAATACGGGATCAAAGTTAGTAATAAAATTCACTCTCAAGCCAATAGAAACAAAAAACAAAGGTGCAAATATATTGTTTACAAATTGCTGAACCACTTCTCTTGTGTGTTCTTTTAAATGTACAGAATCCCCTATTGCAATACCAACAAGAAAAGCTCCAAATATTGCATGAACACCTATGTATTCAGTAAATGCTGCTCCTAAAAATCCTAATATGAAAATAAAATTAAGAACTCCGCCAGGATAAGAAATCTTTGTTTGCAGATATGGAAGAATTCTATTTATTATTTTTCTTCCTACAAAAAACAAAATAACAATGAAAGCAAAAATTAATGCGCTTGTTTGCATAAAGTTGAAGATTGAATGAGATACATCCATCATACTTAATATTATAGAAAATATTAACCAACCAATAACATCATTAAACATTGCTGCTGAAATAATTGTTAATCCAACAGGTGTTTTGAAAATATTTAAGTCAACTAAAGTTTTAGCGATTACGGGTAAAGCAGAAATTGATAATGCAGTTCCTGTGAATAAGGCAAAAAGAAAAATCCTATTATTATCAGGTGCGTGGAATAAATCCGGGGAATAATAAGCTGCAGCAAAACCTATAACAAAAGGGATTATAATTCCAAGAACACTTGTAGTAATTGCTGCACGTCCCTGCTTAATAACCATTGATAAATCTACTTCAAGTCCTGATACCAGCAAAAGCATAACTACAGCTAATGTTGTAATTCCATCCAAAGCAATTTTAATTAATCCGCTCTGAGGAAAAAATGTTTCACTAAAGCCTGGAATTAAATAACCGAAAATTGTTGGACCTAAAATTATTCCTGCAAGCATCTCTCCAACAATAGCAGGCTGCTTGAGTTTGTTTAAAATCTCACCAAAGAATTTTGCCGCAAAAAGCATTATGCTTATTGATAAGAGAAAGACTGCTATTTGCTGTGCACTCATTTGCATATTATCTGACGATTAATAAGTTTGAAGGAAGATGTTCAAATGTATATTCAGCTTCGTGTGGAAAAATTCTATCGATTAAGTTTAATTTTCCTGCCGGTGAAGTTATACAATAAATATCTGCTGAATTAAGTCTTGCATAATTGCTGGACTCCCATCCTTCTTTTCCATAAAGACTCACCGTCTTAATAGGAACGCCCTTAAGATTAAGTTCATTAACAAATAATTTCAATTTCATCTCTTCATCGTTCTGCATTTCTATTCTTGTATTTTCAAGTTCGTTAAGTGAATCAAGTTCCTGCAATGCCGAAGCAAAACCAGGAATATAAAAATCTTTTATTATTACAAACTCATCAGCTTCTTCCATTAATGCAAAAAGGTAAGCTGTTTTTATTGTTTTTTCTCCTTCCGGAGTAAACTCAGTTGAAACATAAAACTTCTTAAACGGTTTGGGTTCTTGTGAAGGAGCTTTTAATACAATTACATTGCAGGAAGCTTTTCTCATTATCTTTCTGGCAACTGAACCGACATAATACTTTATAAAACTTTCCTTTTCCAATGCACCTACAATAAGAAGACTGATTTTATGGTATTCAGATGCTTTCAGAATTTCTTTTGCAGGGTCTCCATCTGCCCAAATAATTTCAAACTTACTTTCGAATCCGGAATCAGAAATAAACATATTTAATTGAGCAATTATAGCATCATCTTTTTTCCCTATATGGATTAGAAAAAGCTTAGATTTGAACAAATTTGCTATTCTTTCAGCTTCTTTTAGAAGTGCCTTGCCTGTTGGGGAGAAAGTTAAAGCTAAACCTATATTTTTATACATGTTAAGTCTGTCTTTGGTTATTTAAAAACACAGTAATAAATAGTTTAGTAATTTATTTTATAAGATATGAAATAAATCTAAATATAAAAATTACACATACGAGAAATGAATATTGGTTCATTTACTCAAATAAATGAACCTGAATTAAAGAGCCCGGTTCCCCTCCACCGGGCTCTTTAAGATGAAAAAATTCTTTCAATTTGGATATAAATAATTAACTTTTAATATTATATTATCAGGACACAAAAAAAAGTTTTTGGGCTTTTATGCAAAAAATCAATTATATAATTAAAGAAAGATTTGAGGAAATTGTATTTCCTAAAAATCTAGGTTTCGGACTAACTTTTACAGATCATTGTTTCGAAATGGATTACAATCCTGTAGATGGCTGGCATAATCCTACTATTAAACCTTTAGAAAAATTAGAATTACACCCTGCTACTATGTTCATTCATTATGGACAAGCAATATTTGAAGGGTTAAAAGCTTTCAAACAGGTTAATGGTGATATAGTTATATTCAGACCCGATAGACATTTTCAACGTTTGAATAATTCTGCCCGCAGATTATGTATGCCTGAGGTTGATATCGATTTTATGACTAATGCTTTGGTAGAGTTAATCCAGATTGAAAAAGATTGGGTTCCTACTAAGAGGGGTGAAGCTTTATATATAAGACCATTCTTATTTGGTGTAGACCCAATATTAGGAGTTAAACCATCAACAACTTACAAGTTGATAATTATTTTATCACCTGTTGGTGCTTATTATCCGGAGGGTTTTAAACCTGTAAAAATTCTTGCAACTGATGAATATGTTCGTGCAGTTAGAAAAGGAATTGGCGAATGCAAAACTCCTGCTAACTATGCAGCAAGTTTACTTGCATCAGAAGAAGCAAGAAAAATTGGTTTTACACAAGTTCTCTGGATGGATGGCGTTGAACAAAAATATATTGAAGAAGTTGGTACAATGAATATTTTTGTCCAATTCAAAGATGAAATAGCAACTCCTAAATTAAACGGTAGTATTCTTCCGGGAGTTACAAGAGCTTCAGTTATACACATTCTTAAAGAAGAAGGTTATAATATTAATGAACGCTTGATTGCTATGGAAGAGGTGATTTCCGAATACAAAAAAGGAAATGTTGTAGGTATTTTTGGTTCAGGTACAGCAGCAATTATTTCAGCTATCGGTGTGTTGAGATATAAAGATTTTGAAATGACATTTGATTACTCAAGTCCTGATTGTTTGACAATTAAGTTATTCGAAAAACTTACTTCAATCCATACAGGTCTTATAGAAGACGAATATGGCTGGCTTACTCCTGTTGAAAAAAAAGGAGTAGAAGCTAGTTAATGTTCTTTAGAAACATATTTTTTTTACTTCTGTTTTGTGCTTCATTTATTGGTGCACAGCAAAAACCAAAAAATATCATTTTACTTATCGGAGACGGAATGGGCACTAACTCAGTTAGTGCCTCTGTCTACGCTGATAAAACTAAAAGCCCTTTCAGAAGATTTACCTCCGTTGGATTCTCAATTACTACCTCACTAAATAAATTCATTACAGATTCAGGTGCTGGTGGTACAGCCGTTGCTACAGGTTATAGAACTAACTATACCTGGATTTCAATGGACCCCAAAGACAACAAACCTCTTTATACAATTCTTGAAAAAGCTGAAGATTTAAAGAAGTCAACCGGAGTAGTAGTAACAAGTTCAATCACCAATGCAACCCCTGCCGCATTTTTATCTCATGTTAAAAATAGAGCACTGGAATTTGACATTGCAAATCAAATAGCTGAAAAAGATGTCGAAGTTTTAATTGGTGCAGGAACTGATTTCTTCTTTGATAAATCTCATGGAGGAAGCAGACCTGATAGTCTTGGAGATTTGACAGTGAAACTCCAAAAGAAAAATTATACAATCATAAAAGATGTTAATTCCTTACTCAGTTATAATAAAGATAATAAAGTAATTGCATTACTTGATTCATTCGGATTGCCAGCTGCTAATTCAAGAAATTATAATCTTTCTGAATTAGTGAATAAATCCTTGGAGATTCTTAGTAAAGATAAAGATGGATTTTTTCTAATGGTTGAAGGCTCTCAAATTGATTGGGGATTGCATGACCATCTTGATGATTACTGGCAGGGAGAAATGAAAGACTTTGCTGGAGCAATTGATGCTGCTTTGAACTTTGCTGATAAAGATGGAAACACGTTAGTCGTAGTAACATCAGACCACGAGACTGGTGGATTATCTATTAATGGTGGCACCCTTCAAGGTGATAGTTTAAAATTTAGTTATACAACAGCAGGACATACAGCCGCCATGGTAGGTATTTTTGCCAAAGGTCCGGGTGCAGAAGAATTTAGTGGAGTAATGGATAATTATATGATTGGTAGAAAATTGTTTTTACTCTTTGATAAAAAAAGTAAATTCCCGGATAAGTGATTATTAAAAAGGATTTAATGAAAGCTGTTCAATCGAACAGCTTTTTTATTTTAAAGAATGATAAAGCCATAATCATCTGGTCAGCCCACGAATTTATTCGTGGGAATCAGTGTAAAATGAAATTCACCCATGACTGAAGTCATGGGCTAAACTCAACCTAAAAGTTAAAGATAAAAAAAAGCATCGGAAGATGCTTTTCTAAATAAACAAAAAAAGAAGTAGCTCTTAGAGGAGCGACACTTAAAAAAAGAAGATTATTCTATTATCTGAAAGCCTGTATATTTTTGCAGTACTTGCGGAACAATAATTTTTCCTTCAGGTGTTTGATAATTTTCCAAAATAGATACCATCAGTCTGCTTGTTGCCAATCCAGAACCATTTAATGTATGAACAAATTCAGGTTTCTTTGTTTGTTCATTTCTATATCTGATGTTTGCACGTCTTGCCTGAAAGTTATCAAAGTTACTGCAGGATGATGCTTCAAGCCATCTTTCTTCTGCTGGTGACCAGGTTTCAATATCATAACATTTAGCTGCAGAGAAACTTAAATCACCGGTACACAACATTAATAATCTATAAGGAATTTTTAATGCCTGCAAAATATCTTCAGCATCTGCAACTAACTTTTCAAGTTCGTTATAAGAGTTTTCAGGTTTAACAAACTTAACCATTTCGACTTTGTTAAATTGATGAACTCTTAAAAATCCTTTTGATTCTTTACCGTAAGAACCTGCTTCTCTTCTAAAACAAGCTGAATAACCAACGTACTTAATTGGAAGTTCTGATTCATTTAGTATTTCACTTCTATGAAGATTTGTAATAGGAACTTCAGCAGTTGGAATTAGAAACAATTCATCTTTGCATACGTGGTACATATCTTCTTCCATCTTAGGAAGTTGTCCTGTTCCCTTCATCGAATCTCTGTTCACAAGAAAAGGAGGAAATATTTCGGTATACCCGTGTTGATTAATATGTACATCAAGCATATAATTAATTAAGGCTCTTTCTAATGTTGCACCTTTTCCTTTATAGACAGGAAAACCTGAACCTGATATCTTTGCGCCTCTTTCAAAATCCAGGATATTTAATTTCTTTCCAAGCTCAATATGGTCCAATGCATATTCAGGTTTTGCAAAAGAGAAACCATCAGGCAGCCATTGCTTAGTCTCCACATTATCAGCTGCAGTTTTACCAACAGGAACCGATGAATGAGGTAGATTTGGTATATACATTAAAATGGAATTTACTTTTTCCTCAACATCCTTAAGCTTATCATCAATCTCTTTAATCTCATCTCCGATGCCCTTCATTTCAGTAATGATTTCAGAAGCATCACCGCCTGATTTTTTTATCTTTGCAACTTCAGCCGATACCTGATTCTTCTTTGCTTTAAGCTCTTCAGTCCTTTGAATATATTCTCTTCTCTTTACATCAAGTTCAAGGAGTTCTTTAACTCTGCTGGGTTCGTTTTTGTTTGTTATTCCCTGTTCTACAAGTTCAGGATTTTCTCTAATAAATTTTAAATCAAGCATTTTATTTTCTTTTAATTTTTATTTAACAACTATGTTATAAATTTTATTCTTTACGTAAATTTCTTTTACAATTGTTTTGCCTTCTGTATGTTTGGTAACTCTTTCATTAGCAAAAACCAAAGCCTTAACTTCTTCCTGAGTGCTGTTGATTGGACAGTCAATTGTATCACGAAGTTTTCCATTTACCTGAACTGCAACCTTAACTGAATTTTCAATTAATGCTGCATCGTCCTGAGCATACCATACAGGATTTTCAAACAAGGTTTTATCATTACCAATAATCTTGTTACATTCTTCTGCAAGATGAGGAGCAACAGGTCCAAGCAATACCACTAATCTTTTTAATGTATAAGCCTTCAATTCATCTGAACAAACTTCAAAGTTTTTTGAAAGCTCATTGTTAAGTTCCATTAAGGATGCTATTGCAGTGTTGAACTTAAATTGATTTATTTCTTCATCAAACTTTTTAATGGTTTGATTAATTTTTTTGTATACAGATTTTTCAGCTTCAGATAGTTCATCAATGTTAAATTTTTCTTTATTCGAAGTATTCTTTAAAATATTTTCATATTTCTTAAATAACTCATAATTTCTTAATACAAATCTTTCAGTACCTGAAATTCCTTTATCGCTCCAATCACCACCCATTTCATAAGGACCCATAAACATCAGGAATAATCTGAATACATCTGTTCCTACATCCTGTATGAATGTATCAGGATTTACAACATTCCCTTTTGATTTTGACATCTTTGCACCCTGGTTGGTGATTGTACCCTGATGTATCAATGTCTTAAATGGCTCATCTGATTTTGTTAAACCTAAATCTCTAAAAAACTTATGAATGAATCTTGCATAAAGCAGATGCATTGTTGCGTGTTCACGACCTCCAACATACATATCAACCGGAACCCATTTATCAGTTAATGCTTTATCAAAAGGAGCATCTGAAATTTTTGGATTTAAATATCTGAAGTAGTACCAGGATGAATCCACAAAAGTATCCATTGTATCAGGGTCTCTTTTTGCATCTGTTCCGCAATTAGGGCATTTAACATTTATAAATTTTTCATTTTTTGCTAAAGGAGATTCACCTTTTAAACTAAATTCAACATCGTAAGGAAGTTCAACAGGCAATTGAGATTCTTCAACAAGGACTTCACCGCACTTTGGACAATGGATAATTGGAATAGGAGTACCCCAATATCTTTGTCTTGAGATTAACCAATCTCTTAATTTATAATTTATTTTATGAGTTCCCTTCCCTTCAACCTCAAGGTCTTTGATAATTTTCTCTAATGCATCAGCTGAATTCGTTCCATTATATTTAGCTGAATTTACCATTGTACCAACTTCAGTGAATGCTTCAGTTAATTCATCAGATTCTTGAGTTCCAGGTTTAAGTATGACTTTTCTAATTGGAAGATTAAATTTCTTTGCGAATAAAAAATCTCTTTCATCATGTCCCGGAACCGCCATAACAGAGCCTGTTCCATAAGTTGCCAATACATAATCTGCAATCCATACAGGAACTTTTTCTCCATTAACCGGATTGACGGCAAAAGCTCCGGTAGGAACTCCGGTTTTTTCCTTAACAGTTGAAGTACGATCTATTTCTGATAATGATTTAACTGAATCCATATATTTAACAACACCATCTCTATATTCAGGAGTTGTAATATCAAGAACAATTTCATTTTCAGGAGCAAGTACTACGTAAGTAACACCAAACAAGGTGTCTGGTCTGGTCGTAAAAACTTTAATTTCTTTATTACTATTTTCTAATTTAAATGTAACTTCAGCACCAATACTTTTTCCAATCCAATTAGTTTGTTTAACTTTGGTTTCTTCAGGCCAATTGATTGTTTCTAATCCTGATAATAATTCTTCTGCATATTCAGTTATCTTAAAGAACCATTGAGTCATATTTTTTTTAATGACAACGGTTCCACATCTTTCGCAAGTTCCATCAGATGATACCTGTTCATTAGCTAAAACAGTTTGGTCTTTTGGGCACCAATTAACAGGAGCATTTTTTCTATATGCCAAACCTTTTTTATACAGCTGAAGAAAAAGCCATTGATTCCATTTATAATATTCAGGAACACAAGTCATCATCTCAGTGCTCCAGTCATACATACAGCCCATATTCTTTAACTGATTTCTAATATCAGCAATGTTTGTCATTGTACTATCGTAGGGATGTACACCTGTTTTAATAGCATAGTTTTCAGCAGGAAGTCCAAAAGCATCATAACCCATTGGTTCAAAAACATTAAAACCTTTTAACTTTTTATATCTTGCCCAGGAATCGGTTGGTCCGTAATTATACCAATGTCCACAATGAAGCTTTGCACCGGATGGATAGATAAACATAACGAGGCAGTATAATTTTCTTTCATCATCTGAAAGGTCGGTTTTGTAAACCTTATTATCTTCCCAATACTTTCGCCATTTATTTTCAATTTCGTAAAAAGGATAACTCATATACAATATTCAACTTTTATAAATAGATAATTTATAAATTTACCAAAAAATCTCTATAAGTTAAAGATTGGAATTGTAGTACCGGTGAAGTTATTTAACAAAAAAGGCAGGATTAACCTGCCTTTTAATCATACATAACAAACAGGAACAACATCAAGATGTTTAGTCCCTTTCATTGGTAAGCGCATCGGTGTTTCCTTAGTTGGCCAGCGGTCTCTATCTTCAAAAATATAAGTTTGATATTTTTCCGGAAAATCTTTTGAGGAATAAACTTCAACATTTGAAAATAAAGGTTTATATCTATCAAAATAATCGAAGCCGGGAGCTCTAACATGCCCGGATTCATATCTTTGAGGATACTCTATAGTTTTATATGAAACCACCGGAACAGGAAGAATAGCAACACCATTAGGTTTTAATATTCTCCTGATTTCAGATAGAGCTTGGGTATCTTCTTTGATATGTTCTAAAACGTGTGAAGCTACAACCATATCAAATTTTTTATCTTCAAAAGGAATTTTTCGTAAGTCGACATTTATGTCAACATCTTTTCTTTCAAGGTCCGCAGAAAGATATTCTTTGAAGGTATTTTGAAAAAGAGTTCTAAAGTATGGTTCCGGTGCAATATGAAGAATACTCATTTTTGAAAAATCTCTTGTGGCTCCGATTTTATCAATAACAAGTTTTATTAATCTATGTCTTTCAAATGATTGACATTTAGGACATTGAGCATTCTTTCTTAAACCGGTAGATCTAACAACATCTAAAAAAGGTCCGTGATAACCGCATATTGAGCACTGATATTTTTCCTTTTTATTATTTAGTTGTACTAAAGAACTCCTCAAAAAGAACATCGATTTTTTCACTAAAGGTTTTACAGTCATATACTTGCCTTTCATTTAATCACATTCTACAAATAGTGACTTATTTATACATTAATATATATATATAATATATGGTTTAATTTTTTTCAGTAAGTGATTCAAATTCCGAAACTAAATCGATGAGATTTTTGCAACTTTAAACCTCCAATAAGGCAGCTCCTATGTTCTTCTGGAAGATGCCCGGTATTTGTTGTTTGCGTTTTTTATTAAAAGGCACTGCTTTTTCAATTTCAGCCTTATCTTGGAATTTAGATTTGTTTTTCTTTGTAAAATCAAGCAGTTGATTAAAATAATCTCTCATACTTATAAGGTCCTGGTGTTTACCAACAACCATTTCATCAGATGCTCCATGCCCGTAGATAAAAGCAGTGTCTTTATCAAAATGCTTACTTACTTTTTCAAGTACTTCAATCCATCCTTTAATGCTTCCGCCTCCTTTAGTATCAATAAAAGGGTAGACACCATTAAAAACCAAATCTCCAATGTGAGCTACATTCTCCTTTTCGAAATGAATTGCTATATCCCCTGCAGTATGAGCCTTACCAAAGTGAGTTGCTATTATTTTACCTGATTTAAGTTTGTGTTGATAATCTTTACTAAATGTCGTTTCGGCAGGACTAACATTCTTCTCATTATCAGTCCCTTTATAGATAGTCTGAGAAAATTTAACACAATTTTCGTGAGCAATGTGTTTATTAGCGAATTGTTTTATAGTTGAATTACCAGAAACGTGGTCGGGATGATGATGAGTATTAAAAAGAACATCTATTTTTTTATTATGGTTTTTCTTGAACAGCTCCAAAAAATCAGTAGCAGAATCAGGGAATTGAGTATCAATAACAATTGAATCAATATCATTAATATACCAACCTATCGTTCCTCCCTTATTTGTATATACACCAATGTTATCTCTAATGGTTTGCCACTTTCCCTCCTCAAGAGAAAATATTTTATGAATTGGTAATAACGTCCCTGCGGTAAAAATTAAAGATGTGGTTAAAAATTCTCTTCTTGTAAAAAGCATAATAAAATCCTCTAAAATATATTATTCGGTATAGAAATTAATCAAAGAAGAAAAAAGAGGTGTGATTTAGGAAATCTTAATCATAGGGTGGCTTTAATCCAAATCGAAAATTTTCTATGAACTAAAACTTTATGCTGCTCTTTAATAACGGTTCTTTTAATGACCTCCCAAACATCCATAAGGATTTATCTAAATTTATTTTGGAAAAATCCTTTTCAAGCAATTCATAAAAGAATGGGAGGTAAAGCTTAAAATATTGTTCATACTTTTTTTTATCATACTTCGAAATTTCTATTATACCACTAGATAGAATATAACTCATCGCTCTGAATACGTGCTGATCAAAGATTGGATAAATATCAGGTCTTATACAATGAAGGAGAAATATTTTCCATATTGCTGAAAGATTTTGAAATTCTTCATTAAATTTTTCTAATGAAAAATTTCTCTTTAACTTATTAATAATACTTAGCTTAGCAAGAACTTTTTTCTTTAATGCGATTTGTTTCGGAAAACTTAACCTCATTCCATTTTTCCATAAAAAAAGATTTTCGATATCTTTATTCTTAAAACTTTTCTTAATGATGGACTTATTATATAATTCAGGATAGTCATAATTATATAACGAAGACCAAAATTCAACAAATTCTTTCTTGCTGCACTTTTTTGTTGATAATTTTATGAACATAAACCCTCCTTATAAAAAAAGGCATACATTTTATTGTATGCCTTTTTAATTTTAATCGTTATAAAGCTACAAATTTCTTAAAATTGTTTCGAGCTGTTCTTCGTTTTCTACTATTACTTCTCTTGCTTTACTGCCGTCATTTGGACCAACAATACCAGCTTCCTCAAGCTGGTCAACAATTCTTGCGGCTCTTGAATATCCCAGCTTTAATCTTCTCTGAAGTAGGGATACAGAACCCTGCTGATGTCTTACAATAACTTTTGCAGCCTCTTCAAACATAGGGTCTAAATCTGTTAAGAATCCCTTCCCTGCTTCTTTCTTCTTTTCATAAATTGATGGAAGGAAGTATGGCTTTGAATATCCCTGCTGCTTTTTAATTTCATCTGTAATTACTTCAACTTCTTCAGTAGAGATATATGCATTCTGAATTCTTATAGGCTTAGGCTGTCCTGTAGGAAGGAACAACATATCTCCGCGTCCTAATAACTGCTCAGCACCGTTCATATCAAGGATAGTACGTGAATCCACTTTTGTAGCGACCTGATAAGCAATACGTGCACTGAAGTTTGCTTTAATTACACCTGTAATAACATTTACAGATGGACGTTGAGTAGCAACCACCAAATGAATTCCAACTGCTCTTGCTAATTGTGCCAATCTTGTAATTGGCTCTTCAACTTCTTTACCTGCAGTTATCATTAAGTCAGCTAACTCATCAATTATAACAATAATGTAAGGGATATAATGATGTTTAACTTTATCAGTATCTTTTGGTTTTCTTACAGGGTCTTCAAGCTTCTTATTATACTCAATGATATTTCTTGCGCCTGCTTTTGCAAGCATATCATATCTCTTCTCCATTTCAAGTTCGACAGCTTTTAAACAAAGTACTGCATTCTGCGGTTCGGTTATAATATCTTCATTCAAGTCAGGAGATTTAGCAAGGTAATGACTGCGCAATTTATTATAAAAGGATAATTCAATCTTTTTCGGGTCAATCATTATAAGCTTTACTTCAGAAGGATGTTTGGAGTATAATAAGCTGCCAATAATCATATTGATACCCACACTTTTACCGGAACCTGTTGAACCGGCAATTAGTAAGTGTGGCATTTTTGCAAGGTCTGTTAAGTAGATGTCACCATTGATTTGCTTACCTAAAGCTAAAGGCAATTCAAGTTTGGATTCCCTGATTGAACGTAATACAGATTTTGCTTTTACAATAGCTGATGTCGCATTAGGAATTTCCACACCGATTACACTCTTACCTGGTATTGGTGCAATAATTCTTATTCCTCTTGCAGCAAGAGCCAGTGCAATATCGTGCTCAAGATTTACAATCTTACTTATCTTAACACCCGGTGCGGGCTTAATTTCATATAAAGTAACTACAGGTCCGGGAGTTACTTCAATATCTTCTATAGCAATATCAAATAATTTTAATTTCTCTTTTAATAATTGTGCATTGCGGGTCAATTCTTCTTCAGCAACTTTATAATCTTCAACTTCCGGTTCATCAAGCAGATCAAAACTCAATGGAGTATAATTTATTTTTTCATCCCATTGGTCTGGAAGTAATCTTTCTTTTTCGCTGTCAACTTCCGGAAATTCAACTTCAGATTTCACACCTTGATCAGGTTCTTCAACTTCATTTATTTCTTCAACAACTGGTTCTGAGATAGGTTCAAAACGTTTTTTCTGTTTATTTAATTTTTCTTCTTTAGCTTGGAGTTCTTTTTTGTTTATTCGGATAGTTGTTTCTTTTTCAAGCTCTTCTTCATAATCATCAGCTATTTCTTCTTCAACAGGAACAGACTGTATTTTTTTCTTTTGCTTCTCTTCTCTGATTTCTTTTATCTTTTTTAAGTTTTCTTTCTTTAATTCAGGTCCGGTATTTCTGTCAGCAGAAAATTCATCATAGTTGGATTTAAATGATTGGAATATTTTAACAAACATATTTCTAAAGAACTCAGCTATTGCTGAGATGTTTACATTGAATCCAGCAACAAGTAGAATTAAGAAACAGCAGACTAGTATAATTATACTGCCAGTCATACCAAGTAAATTGCTTAAGAATAATCCCAAATAATTTCCTACTGCTCCTGAAAATTCATTTACATCAAGTAAGTATCCTTTTGCTTTAAAAACTCCAAAGGATGCAGCAACAATGATTACTGTAATCAAAGCCACATTAAATACAAATACAACTCTACCGTAATTAATTTTTATTATTAGTGATAGTCCTAAGAAGAATAGCATAAAAGGAAAAACTATGGAGAAGTAACCAAGTACAGATAAAATAAAAAATTTAGCTAATAGAGCTCCTATTGCTCCAAGCCAATTTTTTACTGGTTCGTGGTCAAAAAGATTAGAGAGAGTTAATCTATTATCATCCTGGCTGTAAGTTGCTATACTCAATAACAAAAAAATTGAAAAAGCAATTAATAATAATCCCGCTATTCTTTTCTTTTGTTCAAAGGTTAAAATTGAGTTTTTAGAACTTGCGCTTGAACGTACTTTGGCTTTCTTTTGCATTGATATACTTAGCTTAAACTTATGTTAAGATAAAAGATAAATAATAAAAGTCTAACTTTAAAGATTAAAGTTTAAATATGAAATGAAAGTTGGAGGTACATCGAGTGTTTTTCGAGTTCTACGAGAAAAATGTATCGAGATGGCCATCGTTCTGACATCATCACCTGTCGCTTCAGGCTTCTCGGTACATTTTCTTCTCCGAATTCGGATCAGAAAACACTCGAAGACCTTCGCGATTAATGTGAAATTTTTATAACGTTTGAAGAGTATAGGGGTACAATATCATAAGTATTTAACTTGCTGCAATAGTTTAAATCTTCATCAAAGCCATTAGCAGATAGGATTTTACCATGGTCGCTTTCCATTAAGACTTTATGCAGGTTTTTACCGAGTGTTTTATTTATGTTGTAGCTTATTTTTGCGCCATCAGATAATTCGGCATCTTCTTTAACCTTCATTATCTCTGTAATTAATTTACCTGCGCAAATAGTATCTTCTAAAGAAAATCCATTATTTCTGCCTGAGCATAATATTTCAATATCTTTATCAAGACTTAATAATTTTTCAGCTACAGCATTTAAATTGTTAAAAGACAGGATAAACAATTTAGAAGAGAACTTTGCTTTAACAATTGCTTTGGAACCATTTGTTGTGTAGAGAACAATTGATTTTCCCTGCACAACTTCCTGTGTATATTCCAAAGGAGAATTGCCTAAAGCAAAGCCCTCAATTTTTTTAGTATTCCTTTCACCTCCAAGCAGTGTCAATCCCCCAAACATACCACCTGAAACCTTTACAGCAGATTCAACAGATGCAACTGGAATTACTTCCTTTGCACCATTAGCCAATGCAGTACATATGGTTGTAGTTGCTCTTAGAACATCTATTACTGCGGTTACTTTACCTGAATAATAGAGTTCATCAGCAAATACAGGAGATAAAAGAACGTTTATTTTCATACTTAAAAGTTTTTATTTGGAACAAATGGAAGTTTAGTAATCTTAAATGGAACTTCTTTATTCCTTATTACTACATTTATAGTCTCACCAACATTAGCATAAGGAGCATCAATGTAAGCTAATGCAATAGGTTTTTCCAACATAGGACTCATTGTTCCGCTGGTAACATAACCAACTTTATTACCATCAATAGATAATTCATAGTTATGGCGGGCAAAAGCTTTTTCATCTGAAATTAAAGGTAATAATTTACGTTTTAAACCCTCTGTTTTAATTCTCACTATGGAATCCTTACCTATGAAGTCACCTTTATTAATTTTAGTAATCCAGCCTAAACCAGCTTCCAAAGGATTTGTTGTCTGGTCAATATCATTACCATATAAGCAGAAACCCATTTCCAATCTTAATGAATCTCTTGCTGCAAGACCGGCAGGAACTAATCCAAAATCTTCACCAACTTCAAATAATCTTTTCCATACATGTTCAGCAACTTTTTCATCACCTTCAAAATAGATTTCATAACCTACTTCTCCAGTATATCCTGTACGAGCCAATATTATATTGTGTCCATCAATCTTTGAATCCATAAAAGTATAATATTCAAGATTTACAGGATGACCAGTTAATTTTTCAACTATTTTAGTTGAAGTTGGGCCCTGTACTGCAAGAAGATTATAATCATCAGAAGCATTCTTTAATGTTGCTCCAAATTTATTATTCTCAGTCATCCATTTAAAATCTTTGTCAACATTAGAGCCATTGATTACAAGTAAATACTTTTCATCATTTACTTTATAAACCAATAAATCATCAACAATTCCACCATCAGGATAGCACATTGCTGAGTATTGAACTTTACCATTAACTAATTTTGATACATCATTTATGGTAATATATTGAACAAAATCAAAGGCTTTAGGACCTGTTACAAAAACTTCACCCATATGTGAAACATCGAAAACACCTGCTGTTGACCTTACTGCTTTATGTTCTGCAGTAATTGAGTTGTACTGAATAGGCATCAAAAAACCTGCAAACTCAACAAGTTTAGCTGAATGGAGCTGATGCATATTATAGAATCTTGTTTTTTTCATATAATTAGGAAAATTAGTTGTTAATAATATTTATTTAGATTATTCACTTTCTGTACTAATATCTTTTTGCGTCTTCTTGGATAATATTTTAAAATCACCCATAGGCATTGTAAGGTCTTCTTCAAGCTTTAAAGTAACCAGGTTCTTTAACTGCATTTTTGTAAGAAATTTTATTCTTCCTTCCTTTAGCTTCTCACCAAAGGTTGGATGACATCTAATAATAAAACTTCTTTCTCCAGTGTTTTTCTTTGCCTTCTTAACTGCATCTTCTAAATCATAAATGTTATGAGAGTGCTTAGTTAACAAACCTGTTCCCTGGCAATAAGGACATACATCCTTCATTGCCTGCATAATGTTTTGGCGTATTCTTTGTCTTGTAATTTGAACCAAACCAAAATCAGACATTGGAAGCACCGAAACTTTTGCTCTGTCTTTTCTAAATTCTTTTTTTAATTCGTCATAGATTTTTTTTCTGTTCTTATCCTCTTCGAGGTCAATAAAATCTATAACTATTATACCACCAATATCTCTTAATCTAAGCTGACGGCAAATTTCTCTTGCTGCTTCCAGGTCAGTTTTAAGAGAATTTAATTCCTGCTCTTTGTTTTTTGCATATCTGCCGCTGTTAACATCAATAACAACCATTGCTTCAGTATGTTCAATAATTAAGTACCCGCCGCTTGGTAAAGGAACTTTACGTCCCATTAAGATTTTAATTTGCTCTTCAATTTTAAATGAATCGAAGATAGAATCTTTAGAACGGAACAGTTCTATTTTATCAGCAATATCAGGTTGAACAAGCTCAACATAAGTTTTTATTTGCTTATGCATTTTTTTAGAATCAACAAAAACTTTAGATACATCTGCAGTCAACAAATCTCTAATTACACTTGAAGTAGTTGTCATATCCTGATAAATCAAAGCAGGAGGAGTTTCGGTTTTAACTATTTGTTCAATTTCCTGCCAGGTTTTCAAAAGATTCATCAAGTCATCTTTTACTGATTCTTCAGGCTGGCTTTTTGCAACAGTTCTAATAATCAGTCCATAGTTCTTTGGAAGAATATTTCTTGCAATTTGTCTTAATCTTCTTCTTTCTTTGTACTCCAGGATTTTTTTAGATACTCCTATTTTACCATCAAAAGGAAGAAGCACACAAAATCTTCCGGGTAAAGAAACAGATGAACTAACGCGTACACCTTTGTTATTAACCGGTTCTTTTGTAATCTGGATTATTATATCCTGTCCTTTTCTCAAGTTAGGTACAGTAGGAATTTGAGTAGGATGTTTTGCTTCCGCCGGTGGAGGCGAAGCTGGAGCGGGTTTACTTGAATCAATTAAATCATCTTCATCAACATCAATATCTTCTTCTTCACCAACCATATCCTGAAGTTTTTTTGTATTCACACCTATATCAGAGAAATGCAAAAAAGCATCGTGCGGCATTCCTATATCTATGAAAGCAGCTTTTATACCAGGTAAAACTCTTGCGACTCTACCAAGATATATATCTCCAACCATACGTCTGTTTTCAGGGTAGTCAACAAAAAAGTCAACTAGGTTTCCATCTTCCGTAATTGCGACACGCGTTTGTGTAGCAGTGGAATTTATTATTATTTCTTTTACCATAAAGAACAAACTCTTTTAATGAAATTGAAAATTTCATTGTAAAATTTTTAAAAATAAAATAGCTTAAATAAACCATATCCCTTTCCAAATAAACATCTTCTTTTTTCTTGTAAAAAGATGTCATATTTGTACTTATTATAAAAAATATAATCAAGTAGAGATTAAGCATTTATTTAAGCTACAATTAATTAGAATTATAAAACTTTTAAGGTATCAACCTTAAATTCTAATGTATGAAATATTAAACCGGTAAATTTTAAAAAAATCTTATTCGGCTTTTTCTTCTTCTTTAACTTCCTGTTTTACTTCTGCAGGAGCATTATCCTTCAAAAGTTCTTTTCTGCTTAAAGAGAATTTGCCATTTTCAATTTTAAGTAATTTTACTGTTACTTTATCGCCTTCTTTAAAGTAATCAGTTACTTTATTTACCCTCTTGGAATCAATTTGGGATATATGCAGTAATCCTTCTTTACCAGGTAATATTTCAACAAACGCACCAAAGTCCATGATTTTAGTGATAACACCATCATAGATCTCACCAACTTCCGGTGTAGCTGTTAATTTCTTTATATAATCTTTACACTTTGCTGCATTCTCTTTATTAGTTGCAGCAATGTTAACGGTACCGTCTTCTTCAATGTTAATATCAACATTAAATAATCTCTGCATACCTTGAACAGTTTTTCCACCAGGACCAATGATAAGCCCAATCTGGTCTTGATCAACTTTAACTTGAATTAATCTTGGAGCATAAGGAGAAAGTCCTTCTCTTGGAGAAGATATTGCACTATTCATAATACCAAGAATATGCATTCTTCCTTCTTTTGCCTGATATAAAGCAGTTCTCATTATTTCAAATGAAATACCTTTTATCTTTATATCCATTTGGAAAGCTGTAATACCATCAGTGGTTCCTGCAACTTTAAAGTCCATATCACCAAGATGGTCTTCGTTTCCAAGAATATCAGATAGAATCGCAAAGTTACTATCCTCTTTAATTAAACCCATAGCAATACCGGCAACAGGTTTAAGCATAGGAACACCGCCATCCATCAGAGCTAATGAACCTGCACATACAGTAGCCATTGATGATGAGCCATTTGATTCTAAAATATCTGATATGATTCGAACAGTATATGGGAATGATTCTTCTTTAGGGAACATCATTTTTAATGCTCTCTCTGCAAGATTACCATGCCCTATTTCTCTTCTGCCAACGCCGCTCATTCTACCTACTTCACCAACACTGAACGGTGGGAAGTTATAATGAAGCATAAACTTTTTGCTGTACTCTTCACGTAAGCCTTCAATTGACTGCTCGTCGTTTTTTGTACCTAAAGTAATTGTTGTTAAACTTTGAGTTTCACCTCTGGTAAATAACGCTGAACCGTGAGTGCGTGGAAGAATACCTAATTCAATAGTGATAGGTCTTATTTGTTTTGTATTTCTTCCATCTAATCTTAAACCCTCTTCAAGTATACGGGTTCTCATTAACTCTTTTTCAAGGTCGTGTAGAATTTCACCGATAACTTTTTCTGATTCAGGATATTTTTCCTTAAGCTGTTCAATTACTTCTAACTTAAGCTCTTTGTTCTTACTGCTTCTTTCTTCTTTGGTTAAGATTGAGTAGACGATGTCTTTATACTTAGCATTTGCTAAATCTAAAACTTCTTTTTTCAATTCTGGATTAATTTCAGCTTCAGGAACTTCTACTTTTGTTCTACCTACTTCTTTAGCAAGTTCTAATTGGATATCAACAATTTTTTTGATTTCCTTTTGAGCAAACTCTAAAGCTTCAAGAAGTTCTTCTTCTGAAATTTCTTTTGATTCCCCTTCAACCATCATAATTGAATCTGCAGTGCCACCAATGACAAGTTCAAGGTCGCCTTGTGCAATTTCCTGATGTGTTGGGTTTACAATAAGCTTACCATCTATTCTTCCGATTCTAACTTCAGCCATAGGACCAGAGAATGGAATGTTAGAGATTGTTAATGCAGCAGAAGCTCCAATTGCAGCAATAACATCAGCATCGTTTTCTCCGTCAAAGGAGAAAACAGATGCTATAACCTGAGTTTCATTTTTAAAATTTTCAGGAAAAAGAGGTCTAATAGGTCTGTCAATCAATCTTGAACTTAGGATTTCCTTCTCACTTGGTCTGCCTTCTCTTTTAATATATCCACCAGGGAATTTTCCGGCAGCAGATGTTTTTTCTCTGTATTCTACTTGAAGTGGAAAGAAGTCCTGATCTGGCTTAGCTTCTTCACTCATAACTGCAGTTACAAGCACCATAGTATCACCGTAACGAACCATAACCGAACCATTAGCTTGCTTAGCAAAACGACCGGTTTCTATACTTAATATCTTGCCGCCTATTTCAACTTCTTTTGTTACTATCATTTTTTATTACTTTCTAATATTTAATTCTTTAATAATTGCTCTATATCTGCTGATATCTTTCTTTACCAAATAATCAAGCAATCTTCTTCTTTTACCAACCAACATCATTAATCCTCTTCTTGAGTGGTGGTCTTTTTTGTGAACATTAAAATGTCCTGTTAAATCATTGATTCTTTTTGTAATCAATGCAATTTGAACTTCAGGCTTGCCTGAATCTTTTTCGTTTTCGCCAAATTTCTTGATCAACTCAAGTTTTTCGTCTTTGGTCATTTCACTTTTCCTTTTGTTTTTTTGTACGATATAACCCCAGAACCTACCGGGATTAATTATTTAAATGTTTATTAAAACTTCTTTTGCCTGCTGGCAATCTAAATTCATTTGTTTAATAAGTTTATTAACGTCGTTGAACTTAAGTTCATCTCTTAATCTTTCAACAACAAAAACTTCAACACTCTCGCCGTAAATTTCTTTATCAAAATCAAAAATAAAAACTTCTATAGTTATGTTACCAAAATTATAAAAAGTTGGTCGAGTTCCAATGCTCATTACGCCATTGTACTTTATGCCTTCCACTATAATTTGAACTGCATAAATTCCGGTTTTAGGAACTATTTTGCTTTTATGATGCAAGTCGATATTTGCTGTTGGAAATCCTAAAGTTCTGCCTCTTTTATCTCCTTCAACAACAACACCGCTAAATGTATAATCCCTGCCTAAAAATTTATTAGCAGTTTTTATATCTCCATCAAGTATTGCATTTCTGATTTTTGTACTGCTAATAGTTTCACCATTAACATTTTCAGCATCGACCTGGGTAACTTCAAAATCATATTCTTTGCCAAGGTTGATTAAAGTTTCCTTGTTACCGCTTCTGCCTTTTCCAAAATGATGGTCATATCCTATGACTATATCACTTAGGCCAATTTTTTCAACTAAATAATTTTTTATAAAATCTTCGGAAGATATCTGAGAGAACTCTTTAGTAAAGTTTATAACCAGCAGATTATCAATACCAATCTTTTCTAAAACTTTTATTTTTTCTTCAAGAGTTGTAATGATTCTTGCTTCAAAACCCTTTGATAAAACCGTTCTTGGATGAGGTTCAAAAGTAATTAAAAAGCTTCTGCCATCGTCTTTGGCTTTACTTATAATCTTATTTAATATTTGTTGATGTCCTAAATGTAATCCGTCAAAAGTTCCTAAAGTTAAAATTGTTTTCTTATTATAAGGTACTTCTGCAACGTCATAAAATACTTCCATACACTCTTTAATCTAAAATAACCTTTAAATATAAGGTTTTTACTCTAAAGTAGAAAGTGAACTAATTCGTGTGAGGTGTACCCCTCATATAGAATTACTTACTGACAAATTTTAACCCGATTAATCCAGTAATTATTAAGAAAATGAAGAAAATTCGCATAAAATCCTGAGATTCTTTAAATAAAATTATCCCCAAAATAGCAGTACCAACTGCCCCAATTCCTGTCCAGATAGCATAAGCAGTTCCTATAGGCAAATGCTTAACTGCGAATGCCAGCATTCCCATACTGATTATCATACATATAACAGTAAAAATACTCGGACCTAACTTTGAAAATCCTTCAGTGTATTTTAACCCTATAGCCCAGGCAACTTCAAATAATCCAGCTACAAATAATATAACCCAATACATTTATTTCTTTCTGTTCATAATTTTACTCCAATCAACAGGACCTTCATCAAACCTTTGTTTCAACCTTGGTAAAATAACATTAGTCCAGGCATTAGTAAAATACTCGTGTAATTTTTTCCATTCGGGACTTGTACCAAAACCATCGTGAATAAAAGTTACCTTAGTTTTATTTTCACCTGCAGGCTCAAAAAATATTTGAACGTGAGTTAATTGATGTCTAAGTTCAGGAAAATACGGAGGAGCATTCCAGGTAAAGGCAAGCATCTTATCTTTTTCAAAAGCCATTACTCGCATACTATCAGCGCCTCTTTGACCGGGTTCTGCTTCAGGCAGCATATAAATTTCATAAAAACCATTTGGTTTTAATTCTATATTTCCACCCGGAGCAAAAAATGTTTTAATACCTTCGGTAGTTGTCCACGCATTATAAACATCACTAACAGGTGCATTAACAATAACTTCTGAGTGTATTTCAGGTCTTTGGCCAAAAGCTGTTAAGCTTACTATTAACAATAAAAATAATATCTTTTTCATCAGCTTAATTTCTTCCCTTCTAAAAGCATTTCAATGGTTTTATTTAATCTTCTTTCTTTAGTTTCTTCCTTTTTTGCTTCCTTAATCCAAAGAGCATATTCCTTTTGATGAGTAAAGGCAAGCTTATCAAATACTGCTTTGGCATCTTTATGTTTAGCTAAAACTTTTTTCAACTCTTCAGGAATTTCAACAACTTTTTTCTCAGGTTTAACTTCAGCTTCATTTATCATCATAGATTGCTTAACATAATCCGTAATAGCTTTTTCATTGATATCATCAAAGCTAAAGAATTTTATTCCTCTGTTATGTGCATTAGCTTCACCGTGAACAAAAATTTTGTATTTATCTTTTATCCTGTCACCATTATAAAAAGATAAATGCACGTGCTTCTTAAAAGCACCAAAACCGCACAGCATTCCTTTGTAATTGTAGTTGGGACCCCATTTCCAATCCTCAACAATTCTTTCATCTGTACTAAGGATAATACTTCTGATTTTTTTGCATATTGGTTGTGCAAACTCAGGTGTGTCTTCGATGTATTGTTCGATTAGATTACCAGCATCCGGATTTATTTTGCCCATACTATAACTCCAATAATAATGAGCAAAAAATAAAGAATAATTAAGTAATAAAAAATATGATTGAGTTGACAGAAATAATGTTTTGGCAGTTAGCTAATAAAGTAAAATAAGAAGTTTGACAAAGGAACTGTCATTGCGAACGATCCCGAATTTATTCGGGAGAGTGTGGCAATCTCTGTGTTTTATTTTTTTTTAAAATCCAGAGATCACCACGTCACTTCGTTCCTCGTGATGACAGTTTTAATTTCTTCGATTCATCCCAACAAGTCGGAACGCTCGATGAGCCGCTGCTTACTTAAATTTATTACTTCATCAGCAGCATCTTTCTGCTTTGTTTAAAGCTGCCGCTTGTTATTGTATAAATATAAACACCTGATGGAAGATTTTTACAATCAAATGTTGCTGTATAAGAACCTGCCGATTTATATTCATTTAATAAAGTTGCTTTCTCCTCTCCAAGTATGTCATATACCTTTATAGTAGTAACACTACCTTCAGGAAGTGAGAACTTTATATTTGTACTTGGATTAAATGGATTGGGATAGTTTTGTAATAAATAATAGTCAGCAGGTTGATTATTATAATCCTCAACTCCTGTTACTATATTTAAAGGAATACAATCCCAGGTATATCCTCCGTCTGTTGTTTTACAAAATTGATTATTTCTCAGTTTGGTAAATCCATTTAAAATATCAATAAAATAATAACCCCCATTAACACTATCAGGAGTATAATCAAACAGTGAAGTCCAAGTTTCTCCTGAATTTAATGTTCTAAATAATGAAATCTTAGGATACCAATAATTTTTTGTATATACTTCCAAGAACCCATTTGTAAATGAAGTAAAATAGAATTTCCATATACCTAAATTCTTTTCTGAAAGTAATGAATTTACCAATGTATCTTTTTCCCATTTTGTTCCACCATTTTTTGTTTGATAAAACCAGGGACCCGAATTTGCAAATCCCCTACTAGAATCAATGTAAGTCAAACCATTTGTCTGAAAATTTAAACTATCCACAACCCAAGTGAGTCCAAGGTCAGTTGTTCTTTTTATATAACCCCAACTTATGGTATCAACTCTATCACCTCCACCGATGCTAAAATCATTTCTATTATGTATCCATAAATCCGTAGCATCACCCAAACTCATTAAGAAGTTCCAAGTAAAGCCACCATTAATAGTTTCCAATAATGTTGATAAATTATCAAAAGAGGTTCTACCATAACCAAAATCTTCATTTAAAAAATAAAAATTAACTAAACCTTCATTAGTTGATATATTTTCCCAGTTTTCACCTCTGTCAGTTGTTTTTAGTAATTTATTACCATTATAGAAAGAAGCATAGCCTATTTTTTCTGTTACAAATTGGATTTTATTAAAACCTTCTAATTCTGGTTTAAGTATCCAACTATAGCCCCCATCTGAAGTTTTATATGCCCTGCTGCCTAAAGTACCATATTCAAAAATAGTGCACCATCCTAAATTATTATCTAGAAAGAAAAAGGACCACCAGTTTGTCTGCCTACTTGTGAATAAGCTAAAGATGATATAATAAAGAATAATATTAAAAAATTTTTCATATTTTTCTCAAATTGTAAATAAATCTAACCATAAATTCTTCAGTAAATAGTTTCCACCTTAACATATATTATCATCTGTACATTTGGTCATTTTTCCTTCCCCTCTCCCTTCATTCCTCTATTGTTAAAAATTCTTTATATTTAAATCAATAAAGAGAGTAGAGTATGACAAGAAAGTTTATGCTGGAAGAATCCTTAAGCAATAGGATTGAAAATTTCCAGGATTTAATGAAGTATAAAATTCACGAAGTTCTTCTTGTATCCAGTTTGTATGACTATTATCTGTTTGAAGAAGATGGAAGGTTATATGAACTTATTCGTGAAGAATATCAGGCACTAAATTTAAGTCAGGCACCTGAAATAACTCACGTTACAACTGCAGGTGAAGCCATCGAACTTTTATCAAAAGAAAATCCTTTTGACCTTGTCATTACCACTATGCACATTGAAGATATGCACGTTATTTCCTTTGTGCAGCAACTAAAGAAGAAGAGCGTTAACATACCAATTATTCTGCTTGCTTATGATAACCGGGAGCGTAAAGAACTTGTTAGCAATTTTGATACTTCAATGCTGGAGAAAATTTTTATCTGGCAGGGAGATTACCGTTTGATAATGACTATTATCAAATATGTTGAAGACAAAATGAATTTAGAGTCTGATACACAGGCAGTTGGTGTTCAGTCCATTATTCTTGTTGAGGATAATGTGAAATTTTATTCATCATACCTGCCGATAATTTATTCTGAAGTATTCCGGCAGTCGCAAAGATTAATTTCAGAAGGGGTAAACTTAAGTCATAAATTTTTAAGAATGAGAGCACGTCCTAAAATTCTTCTTTGTACTACTTATGAAGAAGCCTGGAATGTTTACAACAAGTATAAAGATTATGTCCTTGGTATTATTACTGATAATAATTTTTCAAGGAATGGAGTTAAAGAACCGGATGCTGGATTATTATTCGCAAAAGAAGTTAGAAAAATACATAATGACATTCCAATTTTAATCCAGTCAAGCAATCAGGCTTATGCCGAGACTGCAAAATCAATGGGAATTTTCTTTTTACATAAAAGCAGTCCAAGATTGCTGCACGAGCTCCACGACTTTATGATGAACAACTTCGGCTTTGGGGATTTTGTTTTTAAAACTCCTGACCTTACTGAAGTTGGAAGAGCAACTAATTTAACCACGCTTGAAGAACAGCTAAAAGTTGTACCTGACGAAAGCATTCTATACCATTCAGAGCGTAATCATTTTTCCAATTGGCTAAAAGCAAGAACAGAATTCTGGCTGGCACATAGACTTAGACCAAAGCATGTTACTCAATTTAAAACAATATCTGACCTTAGAAATGAATTAATAAATTCTATAAGAGAATATCAGGAAGCAAGACTTCAGGGAATTATTACTGATTTCAATAAGGAAACTTTTAATGCTCATAATAGTTTTGCACGTATAGGAGGCGGCTCATTAGGTGGTAAAGCCCGCGGTTTAGGATTCATAAACAAACTTATCAACAACTATAATATTAAAAATAATTTTGATGGAGTTGAAATTTTTGTTCCTTCTGCTGTTGTTCTTGCAACAGATGTTTTTGATGAATTTATTGCTCATAATAAATTAGAAAATTGTGCACTTAATGAAGTCTCAGATAAAGAAGTTGTTCAATTATTTCACGATGCAGTAAACTTCCCTTATGAGATTGAAGTGAAGCTCCGTGATTTTCTTGAAATAGTAAAAGAACCTCTTGCGGTAAGGTCATCAAGCTTGCTTGAAGATTCGCAATTCTTACCATTCGCCGGTGTTTATCAGACCTATATGATTCCCAATAACCACGAAGATATTGAAGTTAGATTTCATGAACTGCTTCAATGCATTAAATGTGTTTATGCTTCAACCTTTTACCGCAAGGCTAAGGATTATATGAAAGCAACATCTTATCGTCTTGAAGAAGAAAAAATGGCAGTAATTATTCAGAGATTAGTTGGTGAACCGAGGGAGAATAGATTTTATCCTGATTTTGCAGGAGTTGCAAAGTCATATAACTTTTATCCTGTTGCTCCACAAAAATCTTCTGATGGAATAGCAATGGTTGCATTAGGCTTAGGCAAAATGGTAGTAGAAGGAGGAGACAGTGTACGTTTTTGTCCAAAGTATCCTAAACATCTTTTACAATTTTATTCTGTTAAGGAGACTGTTAGAAATGCTCAGCAGAAATTTTTCGCATTAAACTTGAATGGTCACGTTGATGAAGGCTGCATTGATGATTCCTTTGCAAATATGGTTGAACCATATGAACTAAAGCTTGCCGAAAAAGATGGAACATTGAATTATGTAGGTTCAACATATTCGCCCGAGAATGATATAGTATATGATGGAATTTCAAGAGCAGGACGAAGAGTCGTAACATTAGCTCCAATACTTAAGCAAAATATTTTTCCTTTAGCAGAAATTCTTGATGAACTTTTAGATATAGGTTCGTGGGGAATGGGTAGCGAAATTGAAATTGAATTTGCTGTTAATATGAGTACTGGTCTTAACAAATTAAAAGAATTTGCTTTACTGCAAATGAGGCCTTTAGTAATTAGTCACGAAGCAGAAGAATTGAAAATTGAAATAAAAAATAAAGATGATATGATTTGCGAAAGCCATCAAGTTCTTGGTAATGGAGCAGTTAAAGTAAGAGATATTATAGTTGTTGATAATCAAAAATTTAACAGAGGAAAAAGTCATCAGGTCGCACAAGAGGTTTCAAAATTAAATGCAAAACTTCAATCAGAAAAAAAACCTTATATATTAATCGGTGTTGGGAGATGGGGCAGCTTGGACCAATGGCTTGGCATTCCTGTTACCTGGGATCAAATATCAGGAGCAAGTGTAATAGTTGAATCCGGCTTTAAAGACTTTAACGTAACTCCATCGCAGGGAAGTCATTTTTTCCAAAACATAACATCATTTAGAGTAGGATACTTTACTGTTAATTCATTCTTCAATCAGGGATATATAGATTGGGATTGGTTATTAAAACAGCAGCCTGTTGAAGAAATTGGCTTCACAAAACATTTAGCTTTTGAAGAACCAATAACAGTAAAAATAAACGGACATCAAAACATTGGAGTAATATTAAAACCGGGAAAGTAAAAGCGAACTGTACATTTAATAAAAATATTTGCTAATTTTAGATATGAAGACTTTAGACGAAATAAGATTTTTGATAAATCAAGATAAATCTAAGTTGCAAAAGAAATATCCAATTAAAAGAATTGGGATATTTGGTTCTTATGCTTATGGTAAACCAACAGTTAATAGTGATGTTGATATTATTATTGAATTAGAGGAACCAATCGGTCTTGATTTTATTGAATTAGCTGATGAATTGGAAAAATTAATCGGAATTAAAGTGGATCTTGTTTCCGCAAATGCAATAAAACCAAATATGATGAAATATGTTTCGGAGAATTTGGTTTACATCTGAAAAATTTATTTCTTTTATTCTTGTTCAATTTATTTCGGGGGCTCTATATGAAAACTTTTTTACTGGCTCTTATTGTTTTTTGTGGGATTCAATTAACCTTTTCTCAGCAGTTCCATACTCTTGATGGAATTGAAGATAATCAGGGACATACTTTACTGCATTACCGCTTAGGAAATGAATCTTTCGAATACAATCCTGTTTTTAGATATAATACATTCACCCAAGTTCAAAATTATTTAATCTATGCACATAATATTGATCCTATGGGAAATGCAAAAGGAGTAAATGATTTTGAATTTTTTCCTGGAGATACATCAAACTTCATAAATGTGGGAAGCATTATTTACCCTGATAGTCATGGTTATATCTCCAGAAACGATTCACAAGTTACTGGCACTATGGTAGCTTATGACAAAGTAGATATTTCAAAGCAAAATCCAAATAAAGTTTTTGTGTTTGGACCAGGTGGACATATTAGAAGTTGGGATGGTGGTTATACTTTCCCTTTAGATTCAATTCCTGCTATTGCTAATTTTATTCCTATTTCTCTTGCTGACTTTGATGATAATGTTGAATTCGGATTTAATGAGAATAACCAGCTAGGCAAAAATGGAGTTCGTGTTGATACTTCAATGATTTACATGGATAAATATTTAAATTTTAAATATGATATGAATGGAAATTATGTATATAGAGTAAACAAAAGCTCTGAGGGATATGAATTAAGTGTATCTAATGACAAAGGAAATTCATTTACATGGTCTGCAAAATTCATCAGTGAAAGACCAATAATTATTTCTATAAATAAAACTAATTCGGGTGAGCTATATCTATCGTCTGGCAATTACATTTACAAATCAACAGATTATGGAAATAACTTTTTAATCTACAAAACTTTACCAAGCAGGATAGTTGGTTTATACAAAAAACCATCTTCACAAATAATATATGCTGCAACCAGTTACAAATTGTATGAAATTACTCCTGATACAAATAAAATCTTAATCAGCTTACCTCTATATGCAGATTTATTAGCTTACTATCCTTTAATCATTGGTAATACCTGGATTTATAATTGGTCTGATTGGTGGGATGGAGGATATGAACAAAATATTTATACGAGGACAGTTATTTCTAAAGAAGTATTAAGTAATAATAAAGAATATTATAAAATTGAAGAAAAGTTTGTAACCTCTTTAGGTGTATCAAATTTTTATGAAAGAATAGATTCAATTACAGGATTAATATACAGATTTGATACTACTGGTTGTGAAAACGATGAAAGAATAATTGAAGATTTGGCAGCTGTAGAAGGCGATAGTTTACCGATTCAACGTTTTACTTATTGCGGCAACCCTAATTCTTACTTTTTCTCAGAAGAAAAATCAGAAATAATTTTTGGGGATACCACAACTTCAAGAACTTTCGAAGATTTCTGGACAGATGAAGCATACAGTTATAAATTAGCTAAACATTTTGGATTAATTAATATTGTACATGGTTATTATGGAGGAAGAATAACTTTTACAATTCTTGGTTGTGTTATCAATGGAGTAGTATACGGTGATACAGCCACTACTGATGTTAAACTTGAAAATAATTTAACTCCAACTGCATACAATCTTTCTCAAAATTATCCTAACCCTTTTAATCCGAGTACTGCAATAAAATTCCAGATTCCTAAAGCTTCGCAAGTTAAGCTTGAAGTTTATGATGTACTTGGTAACTTAATTCAAACAATAGTTGATGAATATAAATCTGCAGGTAATTACCAGACGGAATTAAATTTATCAAACCTTAGCAGTGGGGTTTATCTTTACAAACTTCAAGCAGGAGATTTCTCATCAACTAAAAAAATGATGTTGGTGAAGTAATTATGAAAAAATTTATTCTTTTTCTATTTGTCATATTAATTACTCAAGATTTTTATTCTCAAACATTGCAAGATAATCTAAAGTTTTATCCATTGGCTGTCGGGAATACATGGATTTATCATTGGTCTAACTCTTGGGACTTTGGATATGAGGAACAAATTATTACTATAAAAGTAGTAACCAAGCAAACATTGGGGAATAGTAAAGAATATTTTAGAATAGAAAAAAAGTTTTCTAAGGGTGCAAATACTATAACACTTTTTGAGCGAATCGATAGTATAAATGGTTTGATATATATGCTTGATTATGGTTGTGAAGGTAACGAAAGAATAATTGAAGATTTTTCTGGAGATGTTGGAGATACTTTATCTTCAACTCGTTTTCTGGATTGTGGTCCATACGTATATACATATTATTTTGAAAAAGGCATTGATACAACTTTTAATCAGAACAGACAATACAAAATTTTTGAAAATGCGGTTATTTCCAGTTATTATAAATATAAACTTACTAAAGATATTGGAATAAGCTATATATATAATAGTTTTGATTTTGGAATCATACAACATGTACTCAAAGGCTGCCTCATAAACGGTGTTCTTTATGGTGACACTACTGCTACTGATGTTGAACTTGAAAATAATTTAACTCCAAATGAATTTAATCTCTCACAAAATTATCCTAATCCTTTTAATCCGAGTACTACAATAAAATTCCAGATACCTAAAGCTTCACAAGTAAAACTTGAAGTATATGATGTGCTTGGTAATTTAATTCAAACAGTAGTTGATGAATATAAATCAGCTGGTAATTACCAGACTGAAGTAAATTTATCTAATCTTAGCAGTGGAATTTATCTTTATAAACTTCAAGCAGGAGATTTTATATCAAGTAAAAAAATGATGTTGATGAAATAACACTTCGATACAATTTCGTCCCGATAAATCGGGACGAAATCACTCAGTGCACATTATTCAAAATATCCAATTAAAACTTGTACTAAAAACATTTAGATTATCCCAGTCATCATAATCTGTAACATAGCTTGGCTGCTTTTTGCCAACATAATCAAGCCTTAACTCAAATGGATAATTATATAATTTTTGAAATGGAACTGATAATCCCAATCCATAAGTAAAATCTGTCAGGTTATCTTTACCATTATTTCCTAATCCAGCTTTTTCAATATAGTATCCAAATCTTAATGCAAATATTTCCAAAGCTTTTATTTCAACTCCGGTACTGAAAGTAGTATATCTTTCACTCTTAAGAACATATCTGTATTCAACATTAAATAAAAAATCTAAATTATTTAATCCTTTAACCCATTGATTAGAATAATTGGAACTAACATATGCAATACCACCTTCTATTGAGGATGGAAGCATTTCAGATTGGATACCATCATATTCCACATCTGCTCTGAAAAGATTTTTAACAACTAACCCTGCATTTATTGAGTTCTTGTATTCATCGGTCTCATTCAATTCAAATATTTTTAAAGCACCTAAATCCAACATATAGTTATCAAGGATTGCCAGTTTTTCACTGGTTATTTTATTGTAATAGCTATTTCTAAAATAATTTATGTTTAGTCCAATTGCTAAATCTTCGGATGGATTAAAAGCATAATTTATTTTATATAATTGGTCATTTACATCTTCCATTATATTATACAAAATATTATATTGAGGAAGTGAAAATTTATTCCCAAAGTTAAATGCAAATCTATTAATAGATAGAGTATGATTCTTTGCAAGTTTAACACTTAAGCCCATATAATTATAAGATGCATTTACGTATGCATAATATGGGTTCCCATAAGAATAATTAAAATTTACTCCTTTTGTAAATCCTATTGATGCTGGATTATAAAAAGAAGAATTTGCCCCATCTTCAGATGCAATAAGTCCTTTTCCCATTGCTTCAGCTTTTGCACTTGGCTGCCTGCCAAAGAAAATTTCAGAAGCAAAACCTCTGTAGTCCTGAGAGTAAATAAAAGAAGAACTTAACAATAAAAGAAATAGTACCTTTTTCAAAATTATACCCTTTATATTTTTTTTTGAACATATTAAAATATATGTTTATTGTATTCTAAAAAAATATTTTATAAAATTTTGAAAAATTATTTAATCGTTTTTTTTGGTGCGGGACTTGGAGGAGCTTTACGCTACTGGAGCTCCAGTGCTGTTTATAAATTTTTACCTCCAACTTTTCCTTACGGAACTTTATTTGTAAATGTTATCGGAAGTTTTATTCTTGGTATAGTTATGTACTATCTTGATTATAAAAAATTAATCAATGCAGATACAAGAATATTTTTAACCATTGGTTTCTGCGGAGGTTTTACAACCTTCTCAACTTTTTCTTATGAAACTCTTAATTTATTAAGAGATAATGAATATCTTATTGCAAGCATAAATATTATTGCTAATGTTTTGCTTACTCTTATTGCACTTTTTGCTGCTTACAAACTTTCTAAATTATTATCAGGAGTATAATATGGAAATTAAAGGTGAAGCAAAGCTTATCAGAATTTTTGTGGGTGAAACTGATTTGATAAATCATATTCCTGTATATGAAAAGATTGTTAATGAAGCACGGAAAGTCCACCTTGCAGGTGCAACTGTTTACAAGGGTGTTATGGGATTTGGTAAAGCGAGCCTAATACATACTTCTAAAATTTTAAGATTATCTGAAAATCTTCCGATGGTTATTGAAATTATTGATACTGAAAAAAAGATTGAAGAATTTCTTCCAACTATTCACAATATTTTTGAAGAAGCTAAAAGCGGCGGTTTAATTACAATGGAGAAAGTTGATATTATCAAATATTCTTAAGTATCCCCTCTCCAGTTATTATCTTTTGCCTTAAATGTTTCTATTAATAAATTTGTAATCTCCTCAGGCAATGAGCCTTTATTTGCGTTTTCAATATTCTTCTGCAGATGTTCCATTTTACTCGTCCCGGTGATTGCACTGCTTACACCTTTAGCAAAAACAGAAAACCTTGTGGCGAGTTCATTCATATCCATATCAATATTTAAGTTCATTTCTTTCCAACGCAGCCAGTAAGTTTCAGAGTATTCATTATAAGGTCTATCTTTATGCTTCCAGAAAACATTTGCCAATGGACGTTTTGCAATTATTCCCATATTTTCAATTTCAGCAAGAGATAAATAATGAAGCAGGCTTCTTTGGTCTGTTATATTTACTGAGGTTTGAATACTATCGAAAAAACCTGACTTTATTGCTCTTGATAAATCTTCATTCTCACCTGAATAAGCCGCAGCCCTTATTTTCCCTTCGTGCTTAGTTCTTAATAAAGCTTCTGCAAGTCCATTATTTTCTACAAGGTCAAAAGAGCAGGAGTGTAAATGAACAATATCAATATAATCAGTGTTCATTCTTTTTAATGCTTCGTCAACACCATCAGTAATAGCACGGAATGTCCAATCAGGAACTCCTTCAATTCCATAACCTACTTTTGTAGATAAAATTATTCTATCTCTTTTATCTTTTATAAACCTGCCGAGTCTTTCTTCAGAAAGACCATAACCTCTTGCTGTATCGAATAAAGTAATTCCATTTTCGTAAGCATAATTGAGAAGTGTTTCTACCTGGCTGTCGGGAACATCGTGATGTCCAATTTGACCACAGCCTAATCCAACTGCAGAAACTTTAAATCCTGTTGAGCCAAAATCGCGGGCAGGTACTTTTAGCAATGTGAACCTCTAAAATTTTTTGTAATGCAATTTAATAATTTTAAGATGACATTATACTAACGCTTCGGTCTTCTCCCATAGGGACCACTATGTGGTCGATACATCCCTCGAGGGACACTCGAAGTACCTTCGCTATCCTCATTCATTTACAATTGGAACATCATCCCTATTTGTTCTTACCATTCTACTGAAGAGGGAAAGTTTAGGGTCGAAGATAAATCGCAGCCATAATCTTACCCAGGATTTATGGTAGTATAATGATTCATAAAATTCCGGAGCAGCAGCTTTTACTTTAGGTAAGTTAACCCAAGGCACTGATGGAAAATCGTGATGTTCATTATGGTAGCCAACATTCAGAGCAAGAATATTTAATGGGCCATAATAACTGTATGTTTCCTGAGGAGCCATAACAATAAAATGTTCCTGTATCCATCTTGCACCAAGTGGATGAAATCCAATTGAAAAGAAAAAAGAAAAAATTAAATAAAGAAATGATGACCATCCGAAGAAATAAACCATTGCAACATCAAAAGCAAAAACAACAACCATATTTAAGATTGTCCAAAAATTCATAAAAGGAATTTCTTTCATACGTGGAGTTCTAATTGCCTGGAAAAACGGAAACATCAATTCCCAAAAAGATTTTCCAACAAAAGTATTACCTATTAGTCTGGCTTCCCATCTGCTTGCAAGGTCAGCATCAAGATAATAATTGCCTTGATATGAATGATGTTTATGGTGATATGCTCTAAATGAAATTGCACTTGGAAGTACGTTGGGCAAATCTGCTAATATTCCTGATACATAATTCAAGCTTCTATTTTTGAAAATTAAATTATGCGCAGAATCATGGATGAGTACATACAATGCGTGACTTGCAAAAGCACCAAAGCAAAAGCCTAAGATTAATGATAACCACCAGGGACTTTCTCTTAAAAGAATTGCAATTGTTATTTGAATGCCAACTACAAATACAATTAATAAAAAACTTGCAGGAAATCTTCCCATCAAATTTCTAATCTCAGGATGAGCCTTTAGAATTGCTTTTGTTCTTGCTCTATGAGGTTCGGGAGCATCAGAATATAAAAAATCATTTATACGTACCATCTTTTTGCTTTCTTATTTAAGTATATAACGTATAAACATAAAGATTATTTATCTATCTAATTAATCACTTTGTCTGAACCACTCTTGTTTTTTTCATCCCATAGGGATGAAATAATAACGGTTAATAACAAATTTTAATTGGCATTCCATAGGAATGCTTTAGTCCATTCCTACGGAATGGTCGATTTGGGAAAGATATTTAGTTATTATTAATCCATTCCTACGGAATGGTCGATTTGGGAGAGACATCTGGTTATTATTAATCCACTCCTACGAAATGGTATATCTTTTTGTTTGCAATGACCTATTAAAAATAAAAAAGCCGGTTTTTTCAAACCGGCTTTGTAAAAAATTTATTTAACCAATATTACTTGATTAACATCATTTTCTTTGTTGCTGTGAAGCTACCTGAAGAAATTGTATAGAAGTATAATCCTGAGCTTAATTTTGAAGCATTGAAATTATATTCATAACTATTAGCACCTAATTCTTCATTAACTAGTGTAGCAACTTCCTGACCTAATGCATTGTAAACTTTTAATGTTACAAGACCAGCTTCAGGAATACTGAATGTAATCTTTGTAGATGGGTTAAATGGGTTTGGATAGTTCTGAGCTAATTGATATGTATTAGCAACTGTTCCAAGTTCTCTAACGCCTGTATAAGGACTGGTTTCCTGATCAGTTTTTGTTTCTGCATTTGTCCAAGTATCAACTGGAGCTTCATAAGGTTTCTGGAAAGTTCTTGGAGCTGTTTGTTTAATATATCTTACTCTGTAAGCAAAATCTCCAAAACCTGATGGTTCTGATGTCCAGGTACTGTCTGTACCTTTGATAAATCCATATCTATATTCGAAACCATTCCAAGCTGAATCATTAACAGTTAAAGTACCGCTATAAATGTTAGTTGTACCTTCTCTCATTAATTCAAGAACTTGCATTTGGTCAGTATCAACCCAATTGTTAGCTCTTACAAAAGCTGGTTGTTCGCAAATCCAAAACAATCTATCAGTTGCAGGAACAAAAGGAACTGGCTGAATAGTAGGATTTAATGCATTTGTCATATCTACTCTGAACTTAATTGTAACATCAGTTTGACCTAAAATTACATAATCAGGTAATACGTCATCATAATAAACTTCAGGAACATCCTGAGTGGTTTGACCTAAGAATATAACATCTCTGTTACCACCACCCTGGCTTAATGGTCTTTCATAACCATCATTCCAGATGTCAGATGTATCTTCGATGTTAGCAATATATTTGTAATTATTCACTTCATTAAGGTTTGCATTAACGAAAGGATAATTCTTGAACCACTTTGATGGATTTAAAGCATTTTTGCTTAAGAAAGAAGCAGGGTCTGAAGTTGTCCAACCATTAAAACTTCCAGAAATCTGAACTGAATCAACTGTAGGATCAAAAATACCAACTTCTCTCATTACTGACATATCAATTTTAAAGTTGATATTACCATTAGCAACCAAGGTTACTACTGAATCACGATCGAAGTAAGCATTAACGGTACTTGCAGCAGAAGGAACAATATACATATTGTTAGGATCGCTTTCCCAAGTATCTGCATTTGTATAGAAGAATTTGTAATATAAAGTATCGTTAACATGTAATTTTCTAACATTAGCTGCAGGTGCATAAATACTATCTATTGTTACTGTGTAGATGGTATCATTATTAGCATCTGTCATTTGAGTCATTTGACTCCAGTCATTAAAGTTACCACGGATATATACGATGCTGGTACCCGGAGTAAATTTCAATTCTTTAGTTTTCACTCTCATGTCTACATTAAAAGTAACTGTAGCATCCTGAGCCAGGATTGACATAGTAGCGAAAATAAAAAATGCAATCAGTAAAGCACTTTTTTTCATATGATTTTTCCTCTGTTTTTATGTTATCTAAAACAATCTCTTAAAATTAACTTATTACGTGTTTATTGTCAAAATTTAAGCAGCACACCAAAACTGTGTGTGTTACCTAAAAAGTCAAATTGCTGATATGCGTAATCTACGGATATAGCTATGACATCTAAACCGGCATAATTCAAACCAACACCAAGTGTTAAGCCTTCTTGACTATCTGCAAGGCCCAGAGCTTTATAACCACCTCTTAAAAATATCAATTCATTCAATAGTGCAAGTTCACCACCGATATTGACATACTGTTCATTGTCATTAGGGTGTGCTGCGTCAACTGATAAAGTTAAGCGGTTGTTATCAAGAAACTGAATGTCTTTTGATAAACCGATTTGCAATTTAAGCGGCAAATCAAATTGTTCGGTTGAATAATATGCATCAACAGTTTGGTTATTACCTGCTCTTGTCGGGTCAGGGTCGTGTCGAATCAGCAAGTCATCTCCCCCCATCTGCATTTTAGTTCCGTAATTTGAAATACTACTTGAAAATCTTATTCCCCAGAATGGAGTTTTGAATATTGTACCAACATCAAAAGCTAAACCATCTGCGGATGAATTGTATATATCTTCTCGAATATATTTAATATTTATGCCCACCATAAAATCTTCAGTTATGGTTCTTGCATAAGTCAAACCGAAAGCATAGCTGCCTGCATTAAATATTTCACCGGTGCCATCTTCAAACTGTTCTGTTGTCACTTCCATATCGCCATAGTTTAAAGCTGTAACCTGAAAACCTAATGTTCCAGCTTCGCCCATAGGAACAGCAACACCAAAATAATTTAAGTTAACATCAGCGAATAATTTTGTATAGGAAAATGTTGCTTCGTATCTCTCAAGCATTGAAATACCTGCAGGATTCCAATACATTGCAGTGGCATCATTTGCAATGGAGGTGAATGCACCTCCCATTGCGTTCGCCCTTGGGCCAATTCCTATACTTAAAAACTTGGCAGCTGTTGTACCTGTCTTTTTTACTTCCTTTGCAAATGCATTTACTTGAAGCAGAGCAATCGCCAGAAGTAAAAACAATGATAATTTTTTGTTAAACACTTTTAAATCTCCTTCAAAAATTGTCATCAATTTTTATTTTATAATTGCGAATTTGCCTATCTTCTCTCCAAGTCCAGGTGCATCTATATGATAGATATAAACACCATAAGAAACAGACAGGTTGTCTTTGCTTAACATATCCCATTCTTCTCTGCCGTTGCTAAACTGAGAATCATGTTCAAGTTGTCTTACCAATTCTCCATTTACCGTAAATATTCTTATTGTGCATTTGTAAGGTAAATGAATGAAATGCAATGAACGTGGTCCTCTTCCGCTTACATAAGGATTTTTTGGTTCCCATTGTGCAGAAGCAACGTATGGATTAGGAACTACTTTTACATTGTCCAGATCTTCTTTAGCTTTTGTTTCATCTATTTTATCCTTAGAAGCTGTAAAGCTAAATCTATCAAATGATAAGAATGGTTTATTTAAAAGTACTTTCGCTGTATCGCCTACATCAGGGAAATTTTTATGACGAGTTGTATCTCCATTTAAATAGAACCACCAGGTCATCTGCAAATTATTTTGAATATCAGGCTCTAAGAATAATATTCTATCCTGCAATTCCGGATTAGCAGAAAGTCTACCTGCTCCATTTTTTGTATCTAATTCGATGAAAGCAAAATCGATATATCTTTGCTCTGTTCTGTTAAATACTTTGAAGTTAACCGGCATTGATGGCCAAGGCATTCCTTCAAAAGTAAAAGTAACAGAAGTATCAACACCTAAATCACCAAATTGTATTTCGTAATCATTAGGTCTTTCAACTCCTAATCTGCCTGTTGATTCAGTTACTCTTGTTAATTTAAAACCATCAAGAGTAGTATCATTCCAGCTTGACCTATTATAATCAACTTCAATTCTATCTTCATTAAAGAAGAATAATTTAAAACCATCAACTATAGGCTGCTCAATGCTGAAGGTAGAAGCAGAAATTTTATTTAACAAAGTATCACCTGAAGTAACATCAATTAAACTGTAATTCTTAGTTGTCAATGTATCGGGTTTTTGAAGTAAGATATTACCTGGTTTAATAGTATCCTCAAATACTATATTATAAGTATGACCATCTTGAATTTTATTTATGTCAACAATTTCGTATCCAATACTACTGCTTGTTGAACCCTGAACTAATGATATTTGACCTAATGTTGCGGGTATATAACCGGCAGCGGGAGCTTCAGGAGTAACTTTAGCTACGTTAGGTCCTAAAGTTACCGAACCATCAGGCTGAATTGAAATTCTTATTGGAGATTCAGAAGGAATAATTCTACCTGCAGGATAACCGAAGTCATATGAGGTAATTGCATAGTAGTAAGTGAAACCATTTTTAACTGTACTATCGACCCAGCTATGCTGTAAGCCAGAGTTATTGCCCAAATCAAAATGAACACCTTCAATACCTATTGAATCAAATCCACTATAGGCATCAACTAAATCAAAAATCTTCATAGGCAATTTGAATTTATTTATTCCATAACCTGTTGTAATAATATTTGCATCTTCAAATGCAGGGTCTGAAGCACGATAAATTCTATAACCTTCAAAGTCATTACCATTTCCGCCAATGTTAGCTATATAAGTATCAAATGAACTTTCAGCTGCACTATTCCAGTATAGGGTAACTTTATTATTACCAGGTATTGCAGTTAAAGTTGGAGTAATTGGAGCATTGGCAAATTGATAATCATTATTATAAGTTTCCTGAGCTTTTACTCTCTTCTTTAAAATTTCAGCTTTTCTAAATTGACCATTAGGGTCATTTGCAGGACCATTAGCCAAAATAACTGCTAATGAAATAGGTTCTGTTTGGCCTGATTTTAATGGGAAGAAACCTGAAGAAACAAATAAATCATATTCACCTGCAGTAACAAGTAATGGATTATAGAATCTTCCCGGTCTCATAAATGTAAACCAAAGTTCAGCATCACCCTGGCTGTTAACATTAACAGCACCAGCAGCTACATACTGAGCATTAGTAATACCTATCTGGTCTGTTTCAGAAACATCAGTAACGTCAATGTTTGGTTCACCAGGGAAATTTGTTCCTTTTCCTGATGTTGGTATTCCATCGTTTTCACCAAAGTCTCCAGATGCAACAACACCATCAAGACCATTATCATCTGATAATGGATCCCAATCACCATCATCATCAATTCCATTGTTTCGTGATTCATCAACCATTTCATCAATACGTTCGTCAACGCCTTCATCAATTGCTCCATCACCATCATTGTCAATACCATCAGCATAAGGCTTTCCAAGGTCTTCGGTATTTACATCATAAAGAATAATGTTTGAACCGGGAACTTTGAATCTTCTGTATGGAAGGTCTGTACTTGATTGAGTTATCATTTCCTGAGTAACAACAGGATTGGTTTCAATATTTCTTATGAATGATGCATCAGTTCCATTATCAATACCATCTGAAAAAGGCAATCCTAAATCAGATTGGTCTAACATTAATATATGTACCTGACCATTTTGTATTGCATCATTTTCAGGATTTATTGGCCATCTTTTCCATCTGTCTGAAGCAGCAAGATCAATCATTGCCTGAGTAATAATAGGACTTCCCTGTTCACCATTTCTATTTTGATCTATTCTATCAGCAAAAGTTACACCAATCTGTTGGTCAAAAGCTATATGTGTTTGGTTTTCATCAATCAATCCATTCCCATTATCATCAATTCCATTTTCAGGATCTTCACCAACTATCATTTCAGCAGTAACTTTAGGCCCTCCGATTTCACCATCACCATCATTATCAACTCTATCAACAGCATTACCTGGAGTTTCAAGGAAGCTTACTCCTATCATTCCTACAGGGTCATTCCCAAAAGTTGGAGCACGGTTATCTCTATCACGACTCCAGGCAATATCTTGAATAAGGTCAAATTCTGAAATATCATCTTGAGAGTCACCATCACCACCAACGAAGTCAGCATACCAAATAGCAACTGCTACTTTGCTTATATCTTTTGTACCGTCATTTCTAATAGAATGTAATAAATATAATACATCCTCAACTAAAACCTGAGACCAGGCCATTGCTCTCATATCGAACTGAATACCAATGCCTCTTCTTGAAAGGTCAGTTGAATCGGGGAAATAATTGTATCTATCATATTTATCATCCGAAGCACGATAGAACATTTCCTGGTCTGCATTGAAAATATTTTTTCCAAAGAAACCATTCCAACTTCCCGGCCAACCCGGATCTTCCTTATCAGCTAATTTATCAGGCCATTTTGCCGGCCAGGTTGTATTATCAACTGAGGTTGCAATTTCCTGTTTGTTAGCACTGTAATAACCGGGAACAGGTTCGAAGTTCCAGGTTTTACCCTGTTTAGATTGTCTAAAATCGAAAACATCAATGACTTTTATTGTCGAATCATTTTCAGCTTTAACTTCTCCACCAACCCATAAACCTTCCATAGCTAAATAAACCTTACCGGTATTTTTTGGCCATTCATAAGGTGTTTGAACAGAGATAGGGAAACCGCCTCCCTGTCTACCTGTTAAACCAAAGTTATGGATTGTAGTCCTTATCTGATTTCCTTCCATTTGTCCTTTAGCTCTATATTTAGGGTCCCCTCTTTCTTTGCTGGGTTTATATTGAGCATAGGCACCGGAAGTAAGCATCAATATTAATATTAGATGCAATGTTATTTTATAAAAATTATTCATTTAACTAAAACCTCCAATTAAAATGAAAATTCAAAACCAAATTGAACTAAGCGAGGTTCTCCATAATTCCATGGATATCTCAAGTATTCCGCAACCGTATTAGGACGCGCTGCATCTTCACCAACATTTTGACCTTCAGTTGTAAAATCAGGTCTTCCGGTATCTCCAAATACATTAACAACAATCTTGGTATCAAGTAAATTAAATATTTGTAAGAAGGTATTTACATTAATACCGGCTACATTGAATAATTTATTCAACTTAAGATCTATTATAAATTGATTTGGTCTTCTGCGGCTGTTACGCTGCAAGCCTGAAGAGATACCTCTGTCTGAAGTATATTGAGTAATTGCAGGAGTATATGGTAAACCGGTACCATATCTTCCAATAAAACTTACGCCCCAATCTTCCTGACCAACATAAAGAGATGCATTAAATAAATGTCTCTGGTCCCATTCCATTGGGATTAAGAACAATGTTGGTTCAGCATTTCCCTGAGCTGCAAAAAATTCTTCATCAGGATTTGAGTTGCTGCCTTCAGCTACCTGATAAGTATAGTTTATATCAAATGAATAATAATTATCATATCTCTTATTAAATGTTAAGGTAATACCTTTAACATTTGAATAATCTTTATTGATGTATGAAGAGTATGTAACTCCATTTAATGTTTCAACTAATGGACCTGCAGTAATCCAGTTTCTTACATCTCTGTAAAATCCTGTTACATCTGTGTGGAAAATATTCCCAAATTCCTGTCTGAAACCAATTTCATACATTGTAGTTCTCTGTGGTTCAAGGTCAGGATTTCCATAAACTCCATAACCACTTCCTGTTTCAGGAACATAATAATTTCCTCTATTAAATAAATATTGGAAAGATGGAATCTGTAAAAATTGTCCATAAGAAAAGTGAACAACACCTTGGTCACTAATAGGATAGGCTATACCAAAACGAGGGCTAAACTGATATTTTGGTTTGGAATCTTTATAGTAATAAGGAAGTTTTTGTTCGTAGGTTAAATTTTCTAATTCTCTTCTTAATGTAATAAAAATATTAGGGTCTGAAGGGTCAACAATAACTTTTCCTTTAGCATCAAAATAATCAAACCTTAAACCTAAGTTTATAATAACATTTAAGAATTCAATTTTATCTTGAACATACCCTGATAATTCAAAAGGTTTGTTCGTGTAATTGGTTCTGTTAGGTGTATTTGGACCTGGAATTTCAGGAACAAAGTTGGTTAATGCTGCTCCTGTGTTCGGATCAACAGCAGGTTGTAAATTATAATCATCTAATTGAAGACGGTGAATTCTTGTTTCAACACCACCTTTCAATAAATGATTTTCAGTTACCTGGCTGGTGAAATCTAATTTTCCAACAATAGTATTTGTTTCTCTAAAGAAACGATGAAGATTTGTTCCTTTTGTTCTAAATGCATAAGAAACAGTATTTAAAGAATCCGGATGTAAATATCTTGAGTCATATGGATTCTTGTATAAATATTCATTGAAATCTTTAAAGAAATAAGAACCTTTTATAGTATAAAAAGTAGATGAACTTAGCATATGGGTTGCTGTTAATGTAGTGTTATAGCTGTTAGCAAATTTATTAACATTACCCTCTGGATTATATCTAAATGCGTGGTCATAATCCTGCCAATCTTCTTTGGAGTACAATCCTTCAGCATTTATTTTAAGTGCCTGAACAGGCCAATAACTTAAATTAACCTGACCAATGTATCTCCTACTCCAATTCATCGAAACAACTTTACCATCTCCAGGTTGCCCTGTTGGTAAATATTTTCTTTCACCATATAAATAACCATCATCATAATTATATCTTAAGTTTGCAAAAAAGCTTAAAGCATTATTAGTAAATGGAATAGGACCGCTTAAACTTCCTTGTAAGTTATGTGAAGCTATCGGGTCGATTTTATTTATATGAGGGAAATAAGAAGTGAAATTACTTACGTGGTCACTTGCATAAACTTTAATATCACCGTGATAATCACTTCCTCCTTCTTTGGTTACAGTGTTGATTATACCAGACATTGCATTTCCGTACTCTGCATTGAAGGTACCACTAATAACCTGAAGTTCCTGAACTGATGAATTATCAATTTCAATACCCTGGCTGTTATCGTAGGCATCAGTAACTGATACACCATTTACCCAATAAGAAATTTCAGAAGAACGACCTCCACGAATATGGAAACCACCGCCTGCATCTCTTGTAACACCGGCCTGCAATTGAAGTACATCTGATAATTCAGCAACAGGTAATGCATTTATTTCATCTGAAGAAATTGAACTTTGACTTGAAGTAACATCTTTCTGAATTGTTCCGGATGTTCCCTGAACAACAACAGTTTCAAGTTCTAATGATGATTCACTTAATTCGAAATCTTTTGTAGTAGTCAAATCAATTTGTATAGAAACATTTTCCATTAAAACTGTTTGATAACCTACATATTGTACTCTTATCTTATAATTACCGGGAGGTATGTTAAGAATAACATAATTACCATCAAGGTCAGTTGATGCTCCCAGTTTTGTCCCTTCAATTATTACGTTAACAAAAGGAAGGGCTTCTTTTGTTTTCGCATCTATTACTTTTCCCGCTAACTTTCCGGTAGTGCCTGCCCAAACCACATTAGAGAAAGCAAACATTACCAATAGAAAAATGGTAAGTAATTTTTTCATATGTATTACTCCTATAATCTAAACTTTATCACTCCATTAATTTTATTTTACTAAGTAAATTTATATTGCGTTTAATAGTTACGTTCTTTGAAATTTCATCAACATGTTTTTGTGTCAGTGTATATTGCTGCTGTAATTTTATAATATCTGCAATGTCTTCTTTTATATCTTCATACTTATAAACTTTACCTGGTTCTTTATCCAAAACTTTCAAGATTGCATAATGTCCTTCATATAAAAGAGGTCCAATAACATTATTTTTTTCACTGTTCCAAACTCTATCCTTGAATAATCCAAATTTATCTACCTCCGAAAATCCAAGTACACCATTATTATTTTTAGAGTATTCTCTGATAGAAAATTTCTTTGCAAGATTACCAAAATCCTCACCGTTGTCAATCTTTTTCTTTATTGAATCAGCCAATTCAACATTTTCTACAATAATTTCCTGAACATTCACTTCATCCGGAGATTTTAATAAATCTTTATTTTCGTTATAATACTTTCTGGTTACTGAGTCATCAATAACAGCGTTATCAGTTATTTCTTCCTGTTTACGCTGTAAAAATATTTGTTTAGCTAATCTTGTATAATTGTCTAGTACTTCGGGATTTTTATCATAACCTTTTCTGCTTGCCTCATCTAAAAGGATTTCCTGCAAAATAAAACCTGCAACTGCCTGGTTAAGATTAGGTAGTGAATTAATTTTATATTTATGAGCTTCGGGAAGTTGTTTAATTTTTTTTAAAATATCCTGCTTAGTATATTTCTTATTTTTATAAGTTACAGCAATATTTTTTAAACCACTAAGTTTAGGAGATTCGGGATCAACTAACCCCGCAGCCAGATTCTTATATAAATCCTCCATTACTTTGTCATTGAACTTAACATCTTTCAAATTAAATTTCATTGATAAATAGTTCTTCTCAGCAGATTTCTTTTTGCTAATCTTTAACAGTCTTTCCAGAGTTTTTTTCTTCTTTACAAATTCACTTTCAGTAAGAATTGGAACAGTAACTTTATCCTCAACATATATAATACTGTATCCATATTTTGTTTTTACCGGAATGGAAATATCACCCGGGTTCATAGAATAAGCTGCATCTTCAAAATCAGGGTCCATATCTCCCCAGGTAAAATACCCAAGATAGCCGCCATTATGTTTTAATACTGAATCTGTAAATACTTTTTCAGCTAAAACTTCAAAGGAAACTCCATTCTTAACTAAATTATAAAGTTTATAAGCTTCATCTTCTGTTCTGGCAAATAAATGTCTTGCAGAAACTTTCTGGTTTACTCTTAAAAAAGCTTCTCTTAATTCATCTTCAGTAACATTAAGCTTTGCGTAAATTTCTCTGTCTTTTAGGAAAGAAAGGATTGTCTGTTTCTTAGCCCATTCAAGTTCATTTTTAAATTCGGGGTCATTAAAAATTTTTTTGTTATCATCATAATTTTCAAGGAGAGTTTCATATATCATATTATTCAAAGTACTTTGACGTACTGCCATATTATCATTTATACCGGTAGAAAGAAGAAAATCTGAATATCTTATTATGAAGTCTGTTTCGGTAATTTTATAATTACCAACTTCAGCAACTATATTAGAATCACTATTGACTTGTCCTAAACCAATTCCAATCAAAAGAAATGATATAAAAATAATTTTTCTAATCACGTGAGATTTTTTCCTAAATTACATATGAATAGTTATAATATTGCATTTAAAGATATTTATAAACTAATCAAACATCAACATGCATTTTGAAGAAGATATAATTTTTGTATTTAAAGATTTAAGGTGAGATTAAATAATTTAAGTTAAACTTGATTTTTGTTTTTGTTATTAAGGCAAAAAAAAGGATAAGCAATTCTGCTTATCCTCTTAAGTTTTGGCTAATTATCTTTTTTACTTTAACAATAACATTTTCTTTGTTTCTGTAAAACTTCCTGCTTGTATTTTATAGAAATAAGTTCCGCTTGATAAATTATCAGCATTAAAATTAATCTGATAACTTCCTGCTTCCTTATATTCATTTACTAAATCAGCAACTTGTTTACCTAAAATATTATAAACTGTTACTCTAACTTTTTCAGCTCTTGGTATACTATATTTAATCGTAGTACTTGGGTTGAAAGGATTTGGATAATTTTGAGTTAAACTATAGTGAGATGGTAAAATCTCATTTTCAACATTTACAGGATTTTGAGCCAAGTATCTATCAAAGAATAATTTAATTTGACCTACACTGTCTCTTCCTACATAAACTAAAGCACAATCCGAATTTCCTCTTTCAATTATAATAGGTGAATATGACCTTGGTGACCAAAATGGGAAATTTTCAGAAATCTTTGTTGGAGGCATCCAATTATTTCCATTATATGCATAGGAATAGGAAATATAATCTGTATTTGAATTTGCCGGACCTGTTTGAAGACTATCAACATAATAAATGAAATCTATACCCTGCCCATATGGCTGCGCATCAAACCAATATTCATCAATTGATGAGCTTGCCAGAGAATTAACTTTTTCGAAATTTAATCCTCTATTTGTGCTCCTTTGAATTTTGATATCTATATTACCTGAAGAATCTTGAGTATTAAAGACCCATAATTCATTATTCAATAATGCAAGTTTGAATTCTGATTTAGTAAACAATGTATCTGTAACTACAAGACCATTTGGTACAGTGGGAGAGATAGTGCTATCGGAATTAACAATGTAAGTTATCAGGTGCATTGGCCAGTTCAATTCATTTAATGTTGAACTCGTTTTTTCACGATATAAAAGCATTAAAGTATCTCTATTAGCATCAGCAATAACATGCATTTTTGTTCCATAACCAACAAGTCTATGAGCACTCCAGGTAAGTCCTTTATCTATAGATAAATATCTATAGATATTATCGCCTGCTGAATCAGCATATAAAATCCAGGAATTTTTTGAAGTTATTTCAAAATCAATATCATATTCACCACCCACATTTTTTGCTGCGAGGTTTGGTGTATTAATATTCCATATGTAAACGTCTGGTCCTATTCTCCCAACCCAATAAATATTATTATCAGGATCTTTAATAAATTTCATATTATAAATAGGAAGCCTTGGCCCATACAATCCACCCGAGGAAAACCAGGTAATTCCCTGGTCAGTTGAACGTCTTATTGATAGCAACTGGGTTTGTGAGGTAAATTGTGTGTCGCTTATTGCTACATAAAAAGTATCATTTGCATAAATACCTGCTGGTTTTGTTAATGGTTCATTATCATAAAGAACAACATCTTTTGCCCATTTAGGATTATTGATTATAGTATTTTCATCTTTTCCTACATAAACCTCTTGAGCAAAATTTGAACAAACAAACAGGAACAGAAAGAAAAATAAAACTTTTTTCATTTGAACTCCTAAATAGTGAATAATTTGTAAGTAGATGTTGAGAATATAAACAAAATATCTTTATAATATGAATTTTATTTATCACTTTATAAAAAAAAGGATAAGCATCTCTACCTATCCTTTATACTGTTGTTTTTATTTACACTTACTTCAACAATAACATTTTCTTAGTTTCTGTAAAACTACCAGCTTGAATTTTATAGAAATAAGTTCCACTTGATAAATTATCAGCATTAAAGTTAACCTGATAATTTCCTGCTTCCTTATATTCATTTACTAAATCAGTAACTTGTTTACCTAAGATATTAAATACTGTTACTTTAACCTTTTCAGCCTTAGGTATACTATATTTTATAGTAGTACTTGGATTAAATGGATTCGGATAGTTTTGAGATAATGAATAAACATTAGGTATATTATTATCTTCAACATAAACCGTTGGGTTTTTTGCATTATATCTATCCCAAAATACTTTTGTTGCACCTAAACTATCTATACCGACATAAACAACTCCAACATCATATCCTATATTCATCCCCAGTTCAACAGCTACAGGAGCATATGATCTTGGTGACCAGAAAGGTATAGCTTGACTAATTTTTGTTGCTGCCGACCAAGTATCAACAACATTAAAAAACCTATATGATAAATAATCAGTTTCTAATTCAGCAGGTCCTGTTTGAAGACTATCTTTGTAGCAAACAAAATCTACTTGACCTGCATTTCCAAAAGGAACAGCGTCAAACCAATATTCATCTACTGATTCAGATGCAGGCGCCGCTTCAATATGAAATATAGTTCCCCTATTAGTACTTCTCATAGACTTTACATCAATATTACCCTGGGAACCCTGAGTATAGAATATCCATAAATTTTTATATGCACTTAAAATTTTGTATTCGGATTTAGCTTGCAATGTATCAGGAATAACTAAGCCAACATTATTAGGTGATAATGACCCATCAGCATTAACTTTATAATATAAGAAATGTAACGGAGCTCTTTCTCCCAAAGCTGAATTAACTAAATCTCTATATAAAATAAATAAAGTATCTTTATTTTCATCAGCTGTTAGGCTGACTTTTGTCCCGGTGGAAGAAACAACTCCAGGGATAATCCAGGTTTTGCCTGTATCTAATGATACATATCTTTTAATAGTATTATTAGCAGTATCAGTAAATAGGGCCCAGGAACCAGCAGAAGTTATTTCAATATCAAAATTATATGCACCGCCTAAAGGTTTATTACGCAAAGTGTTCCTTGTTATATTCCAATAATATAAATCAGAACCAATTCTGCCAAACCACCAGAGATTATTTCCTTCTTTTATGAACTTCATATTATGCATTGGAATTTGCACCCCTTGTAAATATGAAGCAGATTCAACCCAGGTTTTACCGGTGTCAATAGATTTGAAAATTGCCAGTGATTTTGGAGCAATCGAAAAATTAGTATCACTTATTGCAACATATATTGTATCTCCAAATTTGATTGCAGCTGGTCTGGTTAATGGTTCTCCATCATAAATAACCTTATCATTAGCCCACTTTAGGTTATTTATTGTGGTAGGATTTTCAACTTTACCAACACTTACTTTCTGAGCAAAATTGGTAACAAAAAATGTAGCCAGAAAAACCAACAATAGAAATTTTCTCATATAAACTCCTATAAAATGTTTTTATAATAATTATACTTAATTGAACAAATATTATATTACTTCATCTTTTATGAAGATTATTATTTAGAACAAAAAATCAATTTTTAACATTGGAGATATATTTGAATCCATCGTTTTTAAATCTGTAGTATTAAACATCAAAGTCGCTCCAATCATTATTCTATTCCATTCAGAAATATCGAAAACCAAGCCAGGTGATAACGTAAAGAAACCTGTCCTATAATTTGTTTCATTATTAATAGTTCTGGATACAAATATAAATTCCTGATTAGGATGGTTCTCTGTATAATCAATTACAGTTTGTGTAAAAAATGATGCATTAAGTAATACATTCAAAGGGAATTCAGTGAAAGAAGTATTGTAGGTAAGAGATAGAAAAATATTAACATTACTGCTTTTATTTACATCAGTACATAAAATTACATCATTCTGACTTGAATAACTAAATCCATCTACATCCTGGATGATTATTGTATTTGCATAATATGCAATTTGTTGAAGAGTAAGTCCCAAACTAAATCTAATCGCGTGATTGCCGGGAGAAATACTATAGAAAGAAAACCCCAGAGAACCTCCATAAAGTTCAAGATTATTTGCACTGGAAAAATTAAAAGAAGCTAAAACTGATGATTTAAATGATATTGGAATATCAAAATCAACTCCTCCAGTTACATTAGGAGTTCTCCAATAAAAATTATTTCCCTTATAGTCATAAATGTTCTTACTTGAAGCTTTAAATCTTCCATCAATAGTATCAATTTGAAAAATATTTTCACTATTAACTTTAGGTGTGTTAACCTGTCCGGCAAGATTAACATTTTGATTTATATTCAATCTCGGAGAAACAATGATTTTTCCAAGAGAATTATAAGTCGTTGCTATGATAGGAGGATTATTGACAGGTCCTTTTACCTCAATATTCTGAAAATAGACAGTTTGTTCTATTGCGCATCCAATAAATGTAGAAACTATGATGAGTACAAATAAATATTTTAACATACTACCTCCTGTAATTAGGAGAAAATTTACTAAAGCACGAAAAACTTATTGTCACAAAATTGTAAAATAATTTCCAGAACTAAGTGAAATTTTTTATAGTAGCGAGCATTGTTTCAAACTCATATGGCTTAGTCAAAATAGAATTAACCCCTATTTTGTTCAAATCAACATCACCGGTGAAGGAAAGACTGCCAGTTGATAAAATTATCGGCATATTGAGTTCAAGCTCTTTAATTTTAGAAACTGTTTCTATGCCATTCATACCCGGCATATTATAATCTATAATAACAAGATCAACTTTAATTTCTTCCCTAAGTACTTTTAATGCTTCATCTCCAGTTGAAACTTTAATTACAGCATAATCATTAGATTCAAGAAGTTCTGCAAGAAGATCACGAAGCATCAATTCATCATCGGCTAATAAAACAATTTTATTAGCGACATATTCCTTATCTTTTTCAATTGATTCTAAAGTAGGGATGTAAACATTGAAAATAGTTCCACCATTTTCAGAACTGGTAACATCAATATAACCTTTATGAGCTTTTACTATTCCATAAGAAACGTATAAACCTAAACCACTTCCAGTTTCTTTTTCTTTAGTAGAAAAATATGGGTCAAATATTTTCTGAAGATTCTCTTCCTTAATCCCTTCGCCTGAATCTTCGACAGAAAATTTAACATAGTTGCCAACATTCAATAAAGGATTTTCAAAAACAAGCTTATTATCAATTTGAATATTTTCAGCTTTTATTTTTATGTTACCTTTATTTTCAATTGCCTCTTTTGCATTAACACAAAGATTAAGGAGCACCTGGTAAATTTCTGTTTCATTCCCAAGTATATCGCTTAAGCCGGGTTCAATGCAAAACTCAACATCAATTTTTTTGGGAAAAGTCTGAATGATAATCTTAGATAATTCATTCATCAAAGCATTAGGTCTTATTTTTTCCTGCCGCTTTGGAGTAGGTTTACCAAATGACAACAAACCTTTTGTCAGATCTTTTGCTCTAATAGAACAATTTTCAATGTTATCTAAAAATCTTAAAATATCTTCTCTTTGTTCAACTCTTTTCTTAAGTAAATTAAGACTTCCGAAAATACTTGAAAGAAGATTATTAAAATCGTGTGCAATTCCGCTTGAAAGCTTGCCAATTGTTTCAAGTTTTTGTGCCTGCAGCAATCTTGATTCCAATGCTGCATTAAGTTCTTTTGTTTTTATACTTTTAATTGAAAAGGAAAGAATTGATGCAAGCTGTTCAAGATTATTAATTTCATTAGGACAGTAACCACCGGAAGCTTTACCGGTAATGATGAGAGCTATTAATTCATTTTCAAAAAAACCGGGAGTTACAACAACTGAACTACTTTTACTTCCAATAACTAAATTGTAACCAATACCCGTTTCATCTTTTAAAGAAACTAAAGGTTTTTGATTTGTGGTCAGCCATTTTGAAATGAAGTTATAACTAAATTGTATCTCTTGTTTTAATTCATCAACATTATTAAGAAAAGATTTTTTATTATTAACAAAAAAATTGGAATGTTTTTTTTCATCAGGAAAATACAAAATCCCCCAAGTGCTTTTGCTAAGGTTAACACACTTTGATAAAATTTCTTCGCTGGTTGAATTTACAGAATTATCTTTAACTAAATGAGTAAAGATATCCTGAACTTCTTTTTGAAGATAAAAATTATCCAAATCCTGAATTTGGTATTCAACCTTTTTTTTCATTTTCTAATACTGCTTTATCTCGTACTTCTTTATTTTAGTGTAAAGAGTCTTCAAGCTAATTCCTAACTGGAGTGCAGTTTGATTTCTATCCCATTTATAGTAATTCAATGTTTTGGCAATATGCATTTTTTCAACCTCTTCCATACTTAAAATGCCTTCGCCTCCTTCCATCTCATCAAATTGAATGGTCTTATAACTTTTTGTATAAGAAATTGGAAGGTTCAAATCTTCAACACCTATTTCTTCATCTTCAGCAAAAATTATAGCTCTTTCAATAATATGTTCAAGTTCCCTGATGTTACCGGGGAAGTCATATTTTAATAAAGCTATTTCAGACTGCTTTGATAATTTTTTTGGTGACCTGATAGGTGATTTTGTTTCAAGAAAATATTTAGATAAAACTAAAATATCATCTTTTCTTTCTCTCAATGGAGGGATGGTTAATGTGATTACATTAAGACGGAATAATAAATCTCTTCTAAATTTTTTATTGTCAGATTCTTCAAGAAGGTTTCTATTTGTAGCACCAATAACTCTAACGTTAGAAGTTAAATTAGTAACGCCGCCAATTCTTCTGTATTCGCCGTTCTCAAGAAATCTTAAAAGTTTTGGTTGTAATGATAAACTTAGTTCACCAATTTCATCCAGAAATAAGGTGCCACCGTGTGCTACTTCTACTAAACCTTGTTTAGCTGTTTTAGCATCAGTAAAAGCTCCTTTTTCGTGGCCAAACAATTCGCTTTCAATTAGTTGGTCAGGTAAAGATGCACAGTTAATAACAACAAAAGGTTTATCTGATCTTGCGGAATGTTTGTGAATAAATTCAGCAAACAATTCTTTTCCTGTTCCTGTGTCACCTTCAATCAAGATGTTGGAATCAGATAATGCTGATTTACTTGCAAGATTAATTATTTTATTTAATTCCTGGCTCTCACCAACTATTTTACTTGAAGCTTTTTTATTTACCTGATTAGCTAAAATTGTATTTTTAACTAACAAATCTCTATGTTCAAGTGCTCTGTTTATTGAAACAACAAGTTCATCAAAGTTGTAGGGTTTGGTAATAAAATCATAAGCACCAAGTTTGATGCATTCAATTGCTTTTCTTAATTCAGACTGAGCAGTTAATATTATTATTTGTAATGTAGCATTGAAATCGTGAGCAAACTTAAGAACTTCTTCTCCTGAAACTTCCCTCATATTAAGGTCTAAAAGAAGAACATCATAATTTTTTCTTTTAATGGCATCAATTGCATAGTTACCATCGTATACTATATCTGCATTAAATCCTTCTTCGAGCAATTGCTCCTTCAGAAGGTAACACAGCGTTTCATCATCATCACAAACAAGAATTTTTGAATTTTTGGACATAGCGAATTTTTTTAATCTACTTTATTTAAATTATTTGGAATAAACTTACTGATTTCCTATATTTGGGACTCATTTTTTTTGAGGGCGCGTAGCTCAGGGGTAGAGCATCTGCCTTTTAAGCAGAGGGTCGGTGGTTCGAAACCACCCGCGCTCACTTTAGACCTTGTGGATTTCAATTCACAAGGTTTTTTTTTGCCTCAATCATCATTTCAATGAGTGTTTCTTTAGTATAAACTAAAATATCTGTATTATTATAATACAATATTCTATCCTATTCATCAAGTAAATTTTGTAAAATTTACATCTTTCTTTTTTACATTTCTTCTTGATGGCTTATTTTATTAATTTTATATCGAACAAGATTTTAGAGCTATGGGAATAATCGTTTTCTGGACTATCATAAGAACAATAATTGTAGTTTTCTTTTTATGGTTACTAAAGGACTACATTGACTACAGATTTTGGTGGATTTTAAGCTTTACCACTATCTATGTCGTTATTGTCCATCCGATTTCAATACATTATCGGTTATTTATTGAAAATAATAAGCGGGTACTTGAAAATAGTTTATGTACTTCCTGTAAATATTTTGATAAATCAGCGGTAATTTGCCTTAAATGGGACCAGCACCCTACTGATGATTATCTCCCATGCGAAGGCTTGGATTGGGAGCCTAACTCTTCTGAAGTAACAGAATGATTCTACTCACCATTTTTTCATATGCAGGATGTAACCTTTCTTATGATGAAAAATCAAAGTTATAATTGCTAAAACTTTTTAATTATAATTTGAGATTTTTATGAAAGCTTTGATTCTAAAAAGTAAATTCAGTTTCATCATAATTGTAATAGTTTGTATCTCCACCGTAATATATGCGCATTCAACTGGAATTACAGGCAGGACCTTAAAAAATGGTACAGGTTGTAATTGCCACGCTGAAAATCCATCGACAAATGTCACTGTTGTAATATCAGGACCATCTCAGGTTCAGGTAAATTCTACAAACTTATACACTCTAACAATTACTGGTGGTCCCTTGGCTGGTGGTGGAACAAACATTGCAGCATCGACTGGTGCTTTATCTATAGTAAGCAATGACTTGCAACTTATTGGAGATGAACTAACACATACTTTACCTAAAGCCGCATCTAATGGCTCAGTAATTTTCCAGTTTAATTATACTGCTCCAGCAGTAGAAGGTGCAATAACATTATATGCAAATGGAAACAGTGTTAATCTGAACGGTAATAATACTGGTGATGAATGGAATTTTGCTCCCAACTTTACTCTTAATGTTGTAAATACTACTGATGTGAAGAATGAAGGAGTTGTAAATAGCTTTTCACTTGAACAAAATTACCCCAATCCATTTAATCCATCTACAAATATAAGTTTTACTATTCCTCAAACAGGTAATGTAAAGTTAAATATCTATGATGCATTAGGTAATCTAGTAGAAACTTTATTTGACGGATATTTGAATGAAGGTAGTCATCAGGTAACTTTTAATTCAAATGGATTAACAAGCGGTGTATATTATTATTCTATTATATATAGTTCAGATTCAAAAACTTTTACCGATACTAAGAAAATGATTTTACTTAAATAATTTTCTTTAAAGATTTTTCAACAGCCTGTTTGAATGTTCTTAAGTTTACCGGCTTTGAAAAGGCATATTCTACGCCAAGATTATTATAATCGGTAATTAATGTATTATCCAAATTGCTGCTTAAGATGATAGTATTTGGAAGGTCTTTAATATTTTTTTCCTGGAGGGCTTTTAATAAATCATATCCCATCATATCGGGTAAGATATTTTCACTTATTATCAATGCTGGAGTGGATTTAGTAATTTTTTCTATTGCTTCCTCACCTGAAGAACAAAGCTCGATATTATAATCTGAGGTTATATTTTTTATAATTTTCGAATAAAGAATTTTATCAGTATTATTTCCATCAATAAGCAAAATATTTGGTGATGATATTGGTAAGGTAAAATTAAATTTAGAACCTTTTCCTAATTCACTCTCTACCCAAATACGACCACCATGTTTCTCGATAATTTCCCTTACTAATGATAAACCTAATCCGCTTCCTCTTTCACCCTCAGTACCGATAGAAGTATATTTAGTTTCAACTCTGAATAAACTATTAATGTTTTCATCACTAATACCAACACCATTATCTTCTACAGAAAGTTGAACAAATCTATTTTCGATAGAAGGAACTATTTTAACAACTATTTTACCTTCCTTTGGTGTGAACTTTATAGCATTGGAGATTAAATTATTAAATACCTGCTGCATCAGACTTAAATCTGCAAAAACTATTATATTATCAGGTACTTCAGAATGAAGCTTTATTTTCTTCTGCAATGATGCACCTGATAATGCATTAACCGAATCTTCTATGACTTCATTTATTAATAATTTTTCAGGTTCAAATTTAATTCTGCCGGTTTGAAGTCTGGTCCAATCAAGTAATGAATTAACTAAATTCAACATTGACTTTGAAGATTCCTGAATGAACCTGGCATATTGAATTTTCTCATCATTATCTAAAGTCTCATCATTAATTAATAAGTCAGTAAATCCGAGAATAGAAGTAAAGGGTGTTCTTAAATCGTGGGAGATAATTGAAATAAATTTATCTTTTGTTTCATTAAGCTTAAGAAGATTAGTAGTAGTATTCTTTAATTCTTCTTCCGCTTTTTTTCTTAATGTTATATCACTTACCAAACCATAAATTTTAACTATTTCTCCGTGGTTATTTCTTACAAGATTAGATTTATTTCTAATCCATTTAACATTTCCGTGTTTATTGATAATACGGAATTCAATTTCTTCAGAGGCATGAATTCTTCCATTAAAAATAATTCTCATCCTCTTCTTAACCATCGGAAAATCTTCAGGGTGAATTATCTTCAAGAATAATTTTAAATCGTTTAAGAATTCATTTTGGTTATATCCTGTTATTAACTCAACTGAAGAAGTATAAAACAAGGGAACAAATTTTTTATTAACTTTTTCTAATGTGTATAGAAAATCATCTATATTTTCTGTTAAGCTCCTGTATTTTTCTTCAGATTCTCTTAAAGCCTGCTGGTCTCGTTTTCTTTCAGTTATATCAGATAAAATAATGGCAGAATAAACACTATCATTTGTTTCAAACCATGCGAAGGATGCAGATGAATAAAACTTATTACCATCTCCCTTAATACCAACAAACTCGGTTGACTTAGGAATTGCCTCTTTGTTTCTGCTGGAATTTAATAAACCTGATATTCTATCTTTATCATTCTCATAAATAAATTCTTCAAATTTATGTCCAATTATGTCTTCTTCAGATACATAATCTAAAATTCTTAAAAGTGCCTTGTTACAAGTAATTATTCTTCCATTATGTTCAACAGCTATTCCTTCATTAGACTCTTCAAACAACGATCTGAAAATTAATAAATCCTTTTCTGTTGATTTCTTTTCAGTTATGTTAACAAGGAAAAGATTATAATGAGAAATGGTATTGCTGCCAAAGTATATAGGAGAAAACTTCGAAAGGAAATAAAATACTGAACCTGTTTTGGATTCAAGTGGAAGGTCGGGTTCAAGCTTTCCTTCTAAAAATTTTCCTAATTCATATCCATTTTTTTCTAAAAAGTTTTTATGAATAAATATTTCAATATTCTTGTATAATACTTCATCTTCGTGGAAGCCTAAAGTTTCCAGAAATGCTGGATTGACATATATAATAGTCCCATCAGGACGAATATTGCATATTAATTCATTAGCATGAGTGACTATGGTTCTAAATCTCTCTTCAGATTTTCTAAGTTCTGTTTCCTCTTTTTTCTTATATGTTATATCTGAAAAGAAAAGAAAATAAACATAATCATTCCCGGCAAGGAATTGGTAAAACTTACATTCCAGAAATAATTTTTGAAGTCCTTTAAAAAATGGAATTGTATACGTTGTTTTTTTCTTTACAATTAATTCTTCCTTGATATCATTAAAAAATGATTGGTCAAGATTTTCAATTATTGTAAAAATATTTTTAGAAAATACCTGATTTTTTGTATAACCAAATAAATTTTCAGAAGATGGATTCCAGAAAATAATTTTGCCTTCACTGTTGATTCCCACTATAGAATCCTGAAGGTGATATAAAATTGAAAAATATTTTTTTAAATCTTTATTCTCATCTTCAAGGTTTTTTATTTTTTTAAAATAATCAGAGATATTGTTGAAGAGAATAAAAATATTTTCAACTTTAAAGTTGTTATTTATAACAGGAATAATTTTATATTCAAAAAATTCTTCCTGCTCATTAGAATTAAAAATTAATTCCCCTTTAATAACTTCCCTGTTATTTTTGGACTTATCAAAATCTTCTAAAAACTTTTCTTGATTTATTTTTAATGCATCACATACACTTTTATCTATAAATTGAGTTACATCAAGATTAAACTTTTTAATATTTTTTCCTGACACATATTTAATAATTCCTAAAGTATCAGTAACAAAAATTCCATCATTGGCAGTATTTAAAACATTATCAACATACTGAGATTTCAAAAAAGTATTTTTATGAACATCAGATAGAACTCTAAGGTCTTCAATTACTAAAATTCCCCCTTCAAAATTTCCATTTTCAACTAACGGCGAACCTTTTAAAATTACAGAAAGAGCAACATTATTTTCATTCAGATAAAAAATTTCTTTTTCAACTGTGCAACCGGTTTGAAGCTCAAATAGTTCATTTTTTAAATTTGAACCAAGAAGTCCTATAGTGGAAATGTCTGTTCCAATAAAATCATTAAGGTTTATATGGTAAAAGGAAGTAATATTAAAGAAGTTATCATTGACAAAATTTACTTTATAATCTTTGCCAAAGATAATTATTCCTAAAGGAGCATTCTCAAGAAATTTGGAATACAACTCTGAATTTTTTTCTATTATATGATTTTGTTGCAATAAGTCCATAATTTGCACAAAAGGTACATCAATTATAATGCTAATTCAATAATGACTCAAATAAGCAAAATAATCGATTCTCCCCAAGGACACTTGTATCATTCTGATACTGTTTTTTATAAAAAATGCTGCCCCTGAAACAGGGACAGCATCCTGAAATTTTTAATTTATTATTTAATAAGCATCATCTTTTTGCTTATACTACCACTATTTGTGGTTAAAGTATAAAAATAAACTCCACTTGTTAAATTTTGAGCATCAAATGTTTGAGAATGATTGCCTGCTTCCATAAATCCATTGAATAATGTTTCAATTTCCTGACCTACAGCATTAGTAACAATTAATTTTACATTTCCATTCTGAGGAACGTTAAACTTAATCATTGTAGAAGGATTAAATGGATTAGGGTAATTCTGTTCCAATGTAAAATCAAATCCATTTGTAAAATCTATTTCAACTTCCTGTGAATAGCTATAGCTGCCATCAAAATCAATTTGTTTTAAGCGATAAGAATATTTATTAGTTTTAACATTTTGGTCAAGAAAGCTGTAATTATGTTTTTCAGACGTTGTTCCATTACCGGCTACAAATCCAACTTTTTCCCAAATGCCATTTAATTTCCTTTCAACTTCAAAACCTTGATTATTTTTTTCAGTTGCAGTGCTCCAGTTTAATAAAATATTATCATTATCAGCATCAGCTCTAAATGAACTTAATTCCACAGGGACTAAAGAAGGATCTGCCATAAATAACATAACCGGATTACGTGCGGTACCAATTGCAAGGTCTAACCAACCATCTCCATTAACATCACCAAATGCAATTGCAGTTGATGAAACACCGGGTGAATACGACCAGGTTGGAGTTGCATCAAGAACACCATTTCTGTTTAAGAAAATTTCCGTCCTGGTTTGACCAAAATGAACAACTGCTAAATCAGGATAACCATCTTTATTAACATCACCCCAAATTAAATCCTGAACACCATTGTTAGTGCTGTTTGAAGCCCAGATGTATCCATTACTCATTACACCTGCATCATTTTTATATACTACATTTGCACTACCGCTGCTGCCGCCTAATGCTAAATCCATATAACCGTCATTATCCATATCAGCCCAAGCCATACCTTTTCTTCCGCCATTGTCTTGAGTATTCCAGGTAGGTCCACCATTGATTGTACCATTATTATTAAAATAAATTCCGCTGTTAAAATAAACCCATTTGCAAGCAGCCATATCGCCTTTACTCATATAACTGTAAATGATTTCTACCTGAGACCCTGCAGGAGGTTTTGTACCTAATGAAATCCATCCATTAACATCATCAATCGAATAATTATTATAAGCAGATGAATTAATTTTTACACTATTAACTTTATAAATAGGAATTAAAGGCAGTACAAAAGAATATGCACTTCCTGAAGCAGTATAAGTAACAGTATCAACAACTATGCTGCTGTTGTTTATATCTGCGAATGCTACGGTATTAGTTATCATATAATCAGCAGATAACCAATCAGGACTTGTACTTAATGTTCCATTATTATTATAAAAAATTTCAATTGGTTTATTTGGAATATCACCAAGACCCTGATTTGCAAGTGCAAGGTCAAGGTCACCATCTCCATCAATATCGCAGAAGTTTGCACCGACTGTCCATACAGCATCATTGGATATCCAGGATGGAGAAGTAGATAAACCCATAGGTGAATTTAAATAAAGAACTGATTTTGCAAAGTTTCCATTTGCAGATAGAAGGTCAGGAAGACCATCTTTATTAACATCAGCCCATTTAATATCTCCCGTTGTTCTCTCATCAGAAGAAATCCATGCTGGAATAGTATCAAGGACACCATTGTTATTTCTGAAAATCATATTCTCATAATCATTGATAGGAGGATAAGAATTACTATAGTAACAGCCTACTGCAAGATCAAGGTCTCCATCATTATCATAATCCCCAAATGCAAGTCCGCCAACCTGCCTATCCCTTTTAGCCTGCCAAGTTGGAGTTGTTCCAAAAGGAATTTCTTGTGTATTTATTAAAATTTTTCCTGGAGAATTTTGCAGTTCGTATGTATTTGTAAACTTGCCATCAGGACTAACATCAGTAACCTTTTGTTGCGAGTAACATAAAGAAGCTAAGAGTAAAACAGAAAAAAAAGTAAAGAACTTGTTCATTGAATTTACCTCTCGATTTTAATGTTAATTAATATTAAACAAATAATTTTAGAAATAAAAGAAAAAAGGAAATTTTTAAAATGAATAATGAATTGAGAATTATCATCCCTTTAGGGATACTTTAATAATAACACTATGTCTCTCCTTCCGATTCATTCCGTAGGAATACTTTAATAATATTGCTAATGTATGCCTACGGCATGCTGATGAGTTTGGTGTCTAAAATGTTATTACTAATATATGCCTACGCATGAAAATTTATCTTAGGGTTACAGTATAAAATATCCTTATTATTGAAACATCCCGTTAGGGATATATTAATAGTAACACTCTACCTTCTTATTGTTGCATTCCGTAGGAATACATTAATAATAACACTATGCATTCCGTATTCAGTGGACAATCCCAAAAAAACCTTAAATTTACTTTATGAAAATTTTATTAGTTGGTCATTCAGTAGAAGATTATATTCATTATCCGACAAAAACACTTCATCAGCCTGGAGGAGTGTTTTATTCTGTTGTGGGTTTAAGTTCCATCAAAGATGAGGATGATGAAATTCATTTATGCTCTTCAATTAATAAAAACAACTACAATCTTTACTCTGAATATTATGATAAAGTTGATAGAACTAATTTACTATTAAAAGAATCTGCTCCTGTTATTCATCTCTACATTCATGAAGGAAAAGAGAGGGATGAAATTTATGAGAATATAACCAGTGAATTACCTGTAGATAAAATAAATCCCGAAGATTACTATGGCATATTGATTAATATGATAACAGGTTTTGACATAAGTATTTCAAATGCAGAATTATTAAGAAATAAATTTGATGGTTTAATTTTTCTTGATGTTCATTCTCTTTCAAGAGTATTAGATGAAAATTCAAAAATGATATTTAGAAAAATTCCTGATACTGAGAGATGGCTTAATGTTGCTGATATTGTTCAGGCAAATACTAATGAGCTTTTAACTTTGACTGATTATGATAATGAAAAAGAAATAGCTGAATATGTTCTAAACCATAGAGCAAAAATTTTAATTATTACAAAAGAAGATAAAGGTGCAATAGTATATTATAAGGATAAAAGTGGTGATGTATCTGCTATTCATAAACCTGCATTAGATGTACCTTGTAATAATAAGGTAGGATGCGGAGATGTTTTTGGTGCAGTATTTTTTTATACTTATCTTAAACATAAAGATGTTGATAAAGCTTTGAAAGCTGCAATAGAAGCATCCGGGTTAATGGTTTCTTACAACAATATGGAAGATTTTAAAAAGTTACGCAATGATTTATTCTCACGACATAATTAAAAAAAGAATATTAGTTACCGGTGCAACAGGATTGCTTGGCGGTCACGTACTGCATTATTTTAAGGATAGAAAAAATATCCAGCTTCTTGCCTGCTCTATTGAAGACAGTGCTTCTCTTGACGGCATTGACTATGTTAAATGCGATATTACTAATCGTGATGAAGTAAAAAAAGTTGCTTACGATTTTTATCCCGACTTTATTATTAACGCTGCTGCTTATACCAATGTAAATTTAAGCGAGGTCGAACGGGAAAAAGCCTGGAAGCTGAACGTGCATGCTGTTGAATATCTTGCAGAAGTCTGCCGTGTTCTTGATGCTCAGTTAATACATATTTCATCAGATTATATTTTTGATGGTAAGAATGGTCCTTATTCTGAAATTGATAAACCAAATCCTGTCTCTTATTATGGACGTACAAAACTTGCAAGTGAAAACGCCCTTAAAATAAGCGGTGCAATTCATACAATCCTGAGAGCTAATGTTTTATATGGTACAACAGGAACAGGTAAAAAAGATTTTGTAACCTGGCTTGTTGAAAACTTGATGAAAAATCAGCAGGTAAGAATTGTTATTGACCAGGTAAATAATCCAACCTATGCTGAAGATCTAGTTGAGCTAATGGGAAAAATTATTCTATATCAAAAACATGGAATTTATAATGTTGGCGGATTAAAGTTTTTATCACGTTATGATTTTGCATTAATGATTGCAGATGTTTTCAAATTAGATCCATCTTTAATTACACCAATTAAAACAGAAGAACTAAATCAACCTGCATTACGTCCACTGAAAAGCGGGTTAGTCACCCTTAAAGCGGAGGCAGAACTTGGTTATAGACCTCACGAATTAATTGAAACACTTTTTATTATAAAAAGACAATTATCTTTATGAAAAAATTTTACTTAGTACTCCTTTCTTTATTCTTTTTTTTTAACATATCTTTTTCTCAAAACGTACCTGAATGGGCTAAAGGTATAGTATGGTATCAAATTTTTCCTGAACGATTTGCGAATGGGGATTCAACCAATGACCCTTCACCTGAAAAGGTATATGCAGGAAGAAAAATTCCTGAAGATTGGAGAATTCGCAAATGGACAAGCAACTGGTTTGAAAAAGATGTTTGGGAAGAAAAACTTGGTGACCCTCTACAAAATCATTTATACGAAAGACGCTACGGCGGCGACCTTCAGGGTATCATTGACAAGCTTGATTATTTGAAAGAGCTTGGTGTTAAAGCTATTTATTTTAATCCAATTTTTGAATCCATTTCTTTGCATAAATATGATGCATCATACTATCATCATATTGATGTTGAATTTGGACCTTCTCCCAAAATAGATAAGCAAATCATAAACTCAGAAAATCCTGAAGATAAATCTACCTGGAAATGGACAACTGCAGATAGTCTTTTCTTAAAACTTGTAGATGAAGTGCACAAAAGAGGAATGAAAATAGTTTTGGATGGAGTGTTCAACCACGTCGGTACACAATTCTGGGCATTTAAAGATTTAAGAGAAAAACAGGAAAAATCAAAATATAAAGATTGGTTTATTGTAAAAGAATTTGATGACCCCAAAACTGAAAAAAATGAATTTGAATATAAGGGCTGGTGGGGTTATTGGGGAATGCCTGAGTTCAACAGGACAAAAGAAAATTTAAATCCTGAACCGAGTAAATATATTTTTAATTCAACTGTTAAGTGGATGGACCCGAATGGTGATGGCAATCCTTCTGATGGTATTGATGGATGGAGACTCGATGTTGCGCGCGATGTTCCTCTTGGTTTTTGGAAAGATTGGAGTGCATTAGTAAAGAAGGCTAACAAAAATGCAATTATCATTGGTGAACTTTGGGAACTCTCTCCTGATTTTATTACCAAGGATGGTCCATTTGATGCCTTAATGAATTATAATTTTGCTTTTGCAGTAAATGATTTTTTCTTAGCTGAAAAGAAAAAAATCAGTACTGAAGAATTTATTGAAAGACTTCAGGAAATTGATAATACTTATCCAGCTGATAACCTGTACGTATTGCAGAATTTAATTGACAGCCACGATACAGATAGATTATTATCTATTGCAAAAAATCCTGACAGGAAATATGACAAGGATGGAAAAGAGGAAAATCCTGAATATGACCCGTCAGCCCCAACAGAAAAAGAGATATTAAAACAAAAATTAGTTCTTGCTTTCCAGATGACTTACTTAGGTTCTCCAATGATATATTATGGAGATGAAGTTGGTATGTGGGGCGCAGATGACCCACATTGCCGCAAACCAATGATATGGGATAATTTAAAATATGACAATGAAGTTATTGATGAAAATTCCGGATTTAAAGTTGGTTATGGTAGCTATCCTGTACAGCAAAATAATGATGTTTTAAAATTTTACAAGAAATTGATTAAAATACATAACGAAAATTCTGTACTTCAAAAAGGCACTCTGAAATTTATTCATATAGATAAGGACCAACCTGCTTTTGCGTTTGAAAGAACTTTAGAAAAAGAAAAAGTTTATATTCTTTTTAATTTAAGTAAAACGAAAGTAGTTTTTAAAATTCCGGTAGGAGCTTATGAAAACCTTCTATTAGATGAAGAAATGTCAACTTCCGGAAATATAAACCTCGAACCGGAAAGTTTTATTATACTTAAATCTTCTTAACACAACCTTAATTAAGTTTATATAGTCTAACTAAATAGCACAAAGAGATAATATGGCATTGAGTGATAGTGACTTAATAATAAGAGCCCAAAATGGAGATGCTATGGCATTTGAAGAATTAGTGTACCGCTATGATAAAAATGTTCTTTCAATAGCATTAAAGTACACCAACAACGAGGATGAGGCTAAAGATATCTATCAGGATGTTTTTATCCGTGTTTTCAAAGGACTAAAGAATTTTCAGTTTAAGAGTGAGTTCTCAACCTGGATTTACAGAATTACAACCAACGTCTGCCTCACTTTTAAAACAAATTCTAAAAAGCATTCTTTCGTTCCCATTGAAAATGATAAGGACGATGATGAAGATAATTTTGAATCAGTTATTCTCTCCACCGGAGAAGAAGAATCTAATCCTGATAATATTGCGGCTTATGGACAACTTGAAAATCACTTGAATGAATTACTTGAACAGCTTCCACCCAAACAAAAATTATGCTTTGTATTAAAACATTATGAAGGTTACAAGATTAGAGAAATTGCCAAGCTTCTTGAGTGCCAGGATGGAACAGTTAAAAAATATTTGTTCGAAGCTACTCATAAACTTAGAAGTAAGCTTGTACAATATACTTGAGGTTAAAGGAGATTTTTATGAATCACGAAATATTTAAAGAATGGGTTCAACTATATTATTTAGATGAACTGACTGAAAATGAAAAAAAGATGCTTGATGCACATCTTAAAGAATGTGATGAATGCTCAAAAGATTTATTGGCGATGGAAAAGCTTAATAATATTATTAAGAATAAACGAAAAGTAAATGTTAGTAATGAACTTCTTGCCGATGCACGTACTGAATTAAGAGCCGCAATAAGATTAGAAAGAAAAAGAATTCCCCTGACAACTAAATTATTTAAATCAATTAAAGAATTTTTTGTTGAAAGAAGAAGTTTGGTCTTCGGAAGTACTGCTTCACTTGCTGTTGGTCTACTGCTTGGATATTTCTTTTTTAAATCCCCGGCTCCCGATATTCAAAAACTTGAAGGAGGGACTGAGTTAGCAAGCAATGTACAGATTGATAATGTCAAATTTATTGATTCTGATGCAAGTGATGGTACAGTTGAGTTTTCATTCAATGCAATAAAACCTGTTACTGTTAGAGGAAACATTAACGATGAAAAAATCAGAAGTGTTTTAATGTATTCTTTATTGAACGAACAAAATCCAGGGGTAAGATTAAGTTCACTAAATGCAATAAATTCAAAACAAAAATTGCAAAATAACGATTTGAAAGAAGCTCTTATCAATGTAATTAAGTTCGATAATAATCCGGGTGTTAGAAGAGAAGCTATTGCTACTTTAAGCAAATTTTCCTACGATGAGGATATCAAAAAGGCTTTTATCTATGTGCTGCTTAATGATACTATTTCAGGTATGCGCATAGAGGCAATCAACAAATTAGTTGAAGCTACTGAAAAAGGTTTTGCATTCTCACCTGATGAAATAAATTTGTTAAAGAGTAAGGCTGTTGGAGATGATAATAACTATGTACGTTATAAAGCCGAAACTGTTGTAAAGGAGTTCAAATAAAATGAAATCATTTCTTCTAATATTAACCTGTTTATTTTTGCTTAATACATCTTACGCCAAAGATATAACCTTCAAGGTAAGCAAGGGTGGTAATTTAGATGCAGCCTTGAATGTTGGAAGTATTAAGGTTTATGTGTGGAATAAGGATGAAGTTAAAATAACCATTGACGATGATGAAGCTTCAAATTTAAAAACATCATCCAGTGGAAACACAGTTAAAGTGAATTATAATCCAAACAATACCGGCAGTGGTGATGACCTTACCATTACAATCCCTTCAAGTTTTAATGTAAAAATGATGACAAACGCAGGTGATGTAATTATTGAAGGAAATCTTGAAGGTAATGTTAATATAAATACAGCTGGTGGTGAAGTTAAAGCTGGCGATATTAAAGGTGATGCCAAAATATTTACAGGAGGTGGAGATGTTAATATTGGTTCAATTGGCAGTGGTAATATTTCTTCTGCCGGCGGCGACATTAAATTAAAAAATGTAGAAAAAGATGTACTTGTAAAATGCTCCGGTGGTGATATTGTTGTTGAGAATGTGAATAACAGCGCAGATTTAAATACAGCCGGTGGTTCTATACTTCTTAATTTTGCAGGTGGAAATTCTAATATAACCACAGGTGGCGGAAACATAAATATAGGTAAACTTCAAAAGAAATCTTCCGTTAATACAGCGGGTGGCGATGTTAACATTAAATCTGCAGGTGGTGAACTGTTAATCCAGGTAGCAAGTGGTGATATAATAATCAACGATTTAATTGGTTCTGTTAAAGCTAAAACTTTAGGCGGTGATATTAAAGTCAACATTGGAAAAAACTATAAAGGATTTTCTTACTTCTCAACTGTAAGTGGTAATGTACATTCAGTTGTTTCCCCTGATGCGAATGTTAAAGTAAATGTAAAAATGAAAAAAAATAATTTTTATAGTGAAGATGATTTCAAGGAATCTATTAAATCTGAATATAAATTAAATAGTATCAATAAAAGTGGGATTTATATTGAGGCTTCATTTAGTGTAAATCAAGGGAATAATGGAGTATCCTACGAATTAAACAATGGTGAAGTTTACATAAAAAAATAAATAATTATAGAATTTTGATTTTGGAAGCTCATGTTTTGCATGAGCTTCTTTTATTTTAAAAAGTGTCGTTTTTCTCCTGCGAATATTTTTCACATCTAAGTTGTTCTTAATCATCACATACTCGAATAATAACTACTTGACACAGAAATTTTTTCCTGTTTTTAATAATATGATGTATAAAATATATGAAGATTTGAAACCTTAGGAGAAAGCTATGATTATATTTAAAACCTTATTACCGCTTTGTTTAGCTCTGATATTTATTTCTTGTCAGAATAATACTACAGACCCTGTCGATGGTGAAAAATTATATAAATTAACCGGAGTGGTATTTCTTAATGGAGCACCTTTAGAAGGAGCAGATGTGCAAGTTAGTGCTGCTGTAAATTGGTACACAAAAACTGATGCAGCAGGAAAATTCACAATCAATAATATTAGTGGTGGAGAACATCCTGTTACAATCAAAAAAATATTGGAAGGGAAAAAAGTTATAGGCCAGGATTTAACTGTAGCTTTTGCACAGGATTCAACTGATATTGGGCAAATTGACCTTCCTTCACCTTTTGGAGATGTTATAATTGATAATACTCAATTGGATCAATCTAAAATAACTTTAAGCTGGACCAAATCAACAGACCCGAATTTTACAAGTTATAAAATTTATCGAAAAGATTATTCTGAAATAGATAATGTTAATGGAGAAATGATTTATGAGACAGCTGATATAAATCAAACTTCATACATTGACCTTACATATGGAACAGGCAGAGTTTTTTATTATCGTATTTATGCTTATTCAGCAGGTAATAAATACGCAGGAACTTCTCCGGGAGCTATTGATATTCCTGAAGTAAACCTATTATTGAACAGCAGCTTTGAAACCGCAATGTCAGACGGAAAACCTGAATTCTGGATTGAAAGGCTTTCAGGAAATCCAACCTTTAACTACTTTACAGTTTCTAATGCAAATGTAAAAATTGGAAATAATGCTTTAAAGATATATTATGATGATTCTCAATCCAATCCTTTCCCGGACCATGCAGCTTGGGGTGGATTAATTCAAACATTATCAAATGAAACTTTAATCAAAGGTAAAGAATATACTTTATCATTCTGGGAAAAATCTATTACAGGTGGTTATCAGGTTAGAATTTCAAGAAATGGAAATTTGGAAGATAATATCGTTCTTTATTCAGTACCAAGCGGTAAAGATTGGAACCAACAAAAATTTAATTTCAAGATTGATGATTCAACCAACTTTATTGATATTGTAATTAGCACCAAACCTTCACAGGCTGTTGGCGGATTTGTAGAAGCTTATATTGATGATATAAAAATTATAAAATAACCTCAATAAATCTTTTTTAAAAACGGCTCTTTTTAGAGCCGTTTTTTATTTATAAAAAGTTGAGTCATACCTTCAGGGCTTCATTTTTGTTTTTATCATACCCCTAGCTTACGCCAGGGGGTATTGATAGATATGCACCTTCGGTGCTTAAGAATCTTGATTTTTTTACTTGATTAAAATTTAATTTTTACCTTGAAGGGTGAACCACGGTTTACTATTAGATTCCTTTGTAATTACTTGATAAAACATAGATTATTAAATATCTTTATGTTTTACTAATATTAAAAGACCTAATGGCTAACGAACAAACCTGGAAATTTCCCCGTGCATTTTGGACAGCAAACATTGTTGAACTTTTTGAACGTGCAGCTTATTATGCAGTTTTTATTGCAATTACTTTATACTTAACTAACGTCGTTGGTTTTGATGATATTTGGGCAGGCTGGATAAGCGGAGTTTTCTCCGCTGGATTGTACTTCCTCCCTCCTTTCACCGGAGCTTTAGCAGATAAAATAGGATTTAGAAATTCTATAATACTTGCATTCAGTTTATTAACAGCAGGTTATTTTACTCTTGGTGCAGTTCCCGAAAAGGAAGTAGTAATACCTGCATTGATAGTTATTATGTTTGGCGGTTCTTTTATAAAATCCATTATAACTGGAACTGTTGCAAAAACTTCAACAGATTTGAACCGTGCAAGAGCCTACTCCATTTTTTATGGGTTAGTTAATGTTGGTTCCTTTAGCGGGAAAACAATTGCTTACCCTTTAAGGTTAAATCTTGGAGTTGAATATATCAACTACTTCTCAGCCGGTATGACTTTGCTTGCTCTTATTGTGGTAATAATTTTTTATAAAAATGTAGATATAAATCAAAAGAAAAACTTTAAAGAAGTATGGCAGGGATTCCTTAGAGTAACTACTAATATTAGATTGTTAGTTTTAATTTTAATTGTAACAGGATTTTGGATTATACAGCAGCAAATGTATGCAACAATGCCCAAGTACGTTTTGAGAACTGTCGGTGTTACTGCATCTCCGGAATGGATTGCTAACGTAAATCCTTTTATAGTTATGACTTCTGTTGTTTTCATTACTCATTATATGAGTAAAGTGAAAGCAATTACTTCAATGAATATAGGAATGTTCTTAATGCCCATCAGTGCATTGCTTATGGCTGCCAGTCCTTGGCTTGAAGCAATTACAGGACAAAGTGTTAACATATTTGGCATTTTCCATGCACATCCAATTACAGTTATGCTTATTGCGGGTATTGCAGTTCAGGGTTTAGCTGAAAGTTTTATTTCTCCACGTTATCTTGAATTTTTTTCAAAACAGGCACCCAAAGGTGAAGAAGGTTTGTATCTTGGATTTAGCCATCTTCATTCATTCTTAGCATCAATTTTAGGATTTGGTATTTCAGGATACCTGTTGACTGCATATGCTCCTGACCCTGCGACTTTGACTGCGGAGCAAAGACTCACAGCTTATGACCATGCTCATTATATTTGGTTCTATTTTTTAGTGATAGGTTTAGTTGCTGCAATAGCATTGTTTATATATAATGCTGTTACTAATAAGATTGATTTGAAAAAACAAAGACTAAATGATATTCCTTAATCCATCCATTTTATTCGGATTACTAGCGGCTTCAATACCGGTAGTAATCCACTTATTAAATTTAAGAAAGCTAAAAAAAATTGAATTTAGCACTTTAGCCTTCTTAAAAAAACTTGAGAAAAATAAAATCCGCAAAATAAAATTAAAACAATGGCTGCTCCTTGCTCTCAGAGTTTTAATTATTCTTCTTATTGTTCTTGCATTTTCAAGACCTGCATTGGAGGGAACAGCAATTGGAGGAACTACATCAGCAGCTAAAACAACTTCTGTTTTTATTATTGACGATAGCTTTAGTATGTCCATTGTTGATGAAAAAGGTTCATCTCTTAATAAAGCAAAAGAAACAATAAAAGAATTAATCAATCATCTTCAGGAGGGTGATGAAGCAGCTTTAATTACTACCACATCAAGAAATGAAGATGATATTGCTGTTAATATATTAAAACAAGTCAGCACCAAAGCTGAACAGGTTAAAACATCTTATGTAAAAGGAAATATTCATAATGCAATAGTTCAGGCAGCAAAAATTATTGGTGATTCTAAAAATTTTAATAAGGAAGTTTATATTTTTTCTGATTTTCAAAAAAGTAATCTTGGAGATGAAAAACAATTTTCTGATTTAGGTTCGATGCTTGATGAGGGAGTAAAAATATACTCTTTTGATTATAAATCTCCTGAAGTACTAAACCTTTCCATTTCAAATATTAGATTAAATTCTGGAATGTTTGAAAAAGATATTCCACTGTTATTTGACGTTATTGTAGATAATAAATCATTCAAAGATGCGGATGATGGTGTTCTTTCAATCTTTGTAGAAAATGAAAGAACTGCTCAGCAAAGTTTTACAATTGAAAAAGGAACCAGCAAAACCTTAAGTATTGAAGTACCTATTAAGAAATCAGGAAACATTAGCATACAAGCAAAGATTGAAGATGATGCGATAAAAGAAGATAATAGCAGATTTTTTAGCTTATTTATTCCAAGAGAAATCCCGGTTTTAATTATGGGAGATAAACAGGAAGATTTAAATTACATTTCTCTTGCTCTGGCAGCTTCCAATGAAACAGGTGCATTAAAAATAAATGAAAAATTATTTTCTCAGGTAAATGCATTAAACCTTAATGATTATCATTCAATTATAATTGCAGGCTCAGGGAATCCTGGTATTGCTAAATTAAAATCATATGTTGAAAACGGAGGGGGTTTGTTTTTACTGCCTGGTTCCTCTTCAACATTAAGTTCATTTAATCAACTTGTTAGTCCTCTTACGGGAGTAAGTGCATCATCGTTAGTAGGTAATCCCGGACAAAATATTACCTCGTATAAATTCAACAATGTAGATTTCGAACATCCTCTTTTCACAAACTTATTTGTAAATGAAAAGAAACATTTAGAATCTCCTGATATTTTTGCTTACTATAAAATAAATATTGGTGGAGGAAAAAAGATTATCTCAATGTCTGATGGTTCAGCTTTTTTAAGTGAGATGAAATCAGGCAAAGGAAAAATCCTTCTGCTCAATACCGCCCCAGTTCTTAATTGGACTAATTTTCCAATGAAAGGAATATTTCCTTCATTAATGAACAAAATAGTTTATTATTTGGCATTCAAGAATAATGTTGATGATGAAATTTTTCCCGGTGATAAAATAATTTTAACAAACTATTTTAAAACTGCATCCGGAATAAAAATAAATGCTCCACAGGGAAATGAAATTTTTGTAAATAAGGATGATTCACTTTTTAATTCAGGATTAACGCCAATGGTTCCGGGGATTTATCATCTTTCTTCAGGTGATAAGGAAATTGACCATTTTGCTGTAAATACAGACCCTGCTGAATCAGACCTTAGTTTTTTAAGTATTTCAGAAATCGAAAAATATTTTAAGGCAATAAACTTTAAGGGAAAACTCATCAATGTAGATGTAGATAAAAATCCTGTTGATATTGTTATGCAATCCAGATTTGGAACTGAATTATGGAAATACTTCCTGATTTTTGCCTTAATTATAATGGCTGTTGAAATGTTAGTTGCAAAAAACGCGAAGAAAGACCTTGTTCCATAAAGGGAACAAATATGGGATAATTTTGTTACATTAATTGGTGTAATTATTTTAGGAAATAAATTATAATAAATGATAGAAATTAAAAATAAGACAAAAGAACGTGCGATTTTGGTTGCTGTAAATACGGGGGAATTAAACATTGATGTAGTTGAAGAACATCTTAATGAACTTGAAGAACTTGCAGTTACTGCCGATGCTGATACCATTTTTAAAATTACTCAGGATAAAAGAAATATAGATTCTGCTTTTTATGTAGGTAAAGGAAAAGCTGAAGAAATTGCACAGCTTGCTGAAACCAATGAAATTGATGTTATTATTTTTGATGATGACCTCTCCCCTATGCAGGTTAGAAATCTTGAGAAATTAATAAATAGGAAAATTGTTGATAGAAGCGGTTTGATTCTTCACATTTTTGCAACTAGAGCAAAGACAAAAGAATCAAGAACCCAGGTTGAACTTGCTCAGCTTCAATATATGCTTCCAAGATTAACGCGCGCCTGGACTCACCTTTCAAAACAATATGGCGGTATAAATACAAAAGGTCCCGGTGAAACTCAGATTGAAACTGACAGGCGTATTATCCGTGATAGAATTTCTATGCTTAAAGAAAAATTAATAAAGATAGAATCTCAGCGTGAAACTCAATCTAAAGGAAGAAATGATTTTATACGTACAGCATTAGTTGGTTACACTAACGCGGGTAAATCTACTCTCTTCAATCTATTAACCAAAGCAGAAGTTTTTGCTGAAGATAAATTATTTGCTACTTTAGATTCTACTACTCGTGCACTGGATATTGATAAACATAAAGTCCTTTTAAGTGATACAGTAGGATTTATACGTAAACTTCCACCTCACTTAGTTGCATCTTTTAAAAGCACTTTGAAAGAAGTAAGAGAGGCTGATGTTATTTTACACGTTATAGATATGTCTCATCCATTTTATGAAGATCATATTGATGTTGTAGACCAGACATTAAAAGAACTTGGTTGTGAAGATAAACTTCAGGTTAAAATATTTAATAAGGTTGACCTCGTAAAAGACAAATCCAAAATTGATTTCATAAAAAATAGATATTTAAAGAATAGCGTGATTATTTCCGCAGCACGCGGTTTAAATATAATGGCATTAAAAGAAAAGATTGTTTCTGCCATTGAAGAATCTTTCATAGAAGAAAAAATTGAGTTAGATTTGAATGACTCAAAAAATGCTTCACGCATTTACGACCTTGCTGAAGTTATAAATGCTAAATATGATGATGATTCAATTAAAATAACTTACAGAACGAATAAAGAAAATTCTGAAAAAATAAAAAAAATATTATATGGCGGATAATCAATTTTTAGTTGATGGCAGTTCACTAACATTAAAAAATATTGGTGAATTCATAAGGGGAAATTTCAAACCTGTTTTATCTGATGATGCAATTAAAAGAATCTATAAGTCTCGTAGCCTTGTTGAAAAATGGGTTAACGAAGGTGAAGTTATTTATGGAGTTACAACAGGCTTTGGAGAATTTGCCAACGTCAGCATTTCAAAAGAAAATCTTGCACAGCTTCAAGAAAATTTAATTTTAAGTCACGCAGTAGGATGTGGTGAACAAATGCATCCAAAATTTGTAAAGATTATGATGCTGCTCCGCCTTAATGCTCTTGCCAAAGGATATTCCGGAATAAAATTATCAACTCTTAATCTTTTGATGAAAATGATTGAGAATAATATTATTCCTGTTGTACCATCTCAAGGTTCTGTTGGTTCAAGTGGTGATTTAGTTCAGCTATCACACCTGGTTCTATCAATGATTGGTAAAGGCAAATGCCAGATATTAAAAGATGTGAATTCAGATGAATATAAAAATGTTGAGATATTACCATCAGAAGAAGCACTTGCAAATTTTAATCTAACACCTGTTAAACTTGGTGCTAAAGAAGGTTTAGCATTAATTAATGGCACTCAGATGATGACAAGCTTCGCTTCTTACATTGCAGAACGTGCAGCAAAGCTTATTAAAATTGCAGATATTTCAGCAGCACTCACTCACGAAGCTTTACGCGGAACTGACAAAGCTTATGCTGAAATTATTCAAAGACTTAAACCTTACCCCGGTCAGATTGCTTCTGCAAAAAATCTCTGCTCACTTATCGCTGAAAGTGAAATAAGAAATTCACATTTAACGAACGACAACAGAGTTCAGGACGCATATTCATTACGCTGCATTCCACAAATACACGGAGCTTCAAGAGATGCTATTAATTATGTGTGTTCACGAGTTGAGATTGAAATAAATTCAGCGAATGATAATCCAATTATTGATGCTGATACTGAAGGACATTATGAAGGCGGCAATTTTCACGGACAATCAATGTCTCTTGCAATGGATTTTATGGGAATTGCTTTATCCGAATTAGCAAATGTTTCTGAACGCCGTGTAGAAAGAATGGTAAATGGTGCATTAAGCCAGGGACTTCCAAGATTTTTAACAGAAAAAGGCGGATTAAATTCCGGTTTAATGATTGTACAATACACTGCAGCAAGTTTAGTTTCAGAAAATAAAGTTCTCGCACATCCTGCAAGTGTTGATTCAATTCCAACATCAGCCAATCAGGAAGATCATAATTCAATGGGTTCAATTGCAGCACAAAAATGTTATAAGATTTTACAAAATGTTGAAAATGTTTTAGCAATTGAATTATATACAGCAGCCCAAGCATTAGAGTTTTTAAAACCACTCAAATGTGGTAAAGGTACATCAATAGTATATGATGTAATTAGAAGTAAAGTCGCTCCTGTAGTTGAAGACAGATTTATGCACGATGATATTCAAAAAATTAATGAATTGATTAAATCAGATGAATTATTGAATGCAGTGGAGAAAGAAGTAAAATTAGAATAAAGAGCATTCTGTTCATTGGGAATCACGTGGAGAGTCTTCGAGTGTTTTCTGAGAGAAGCGAAGAAAATGTACCGAGAAGCCCGGAGCGATATTGATGGAGAGATGGACATCTCGATACAATTTTTAAGGGATATTTCGAAATATTATACTATTTTAATAATTAATTTAATTCTATGATTAATTTATTCTATTACTTCCCTCAAAAATCACTCGATGCACCATCTCTATCTCACTTCTGCATAGATCTTTTCGCAAATTTCAGATAATTTTTTCATTTCCTCTTTTGATAATGTTGATGATAACATACCATCGAATTTTTCGATATCTTTATTCATCTTTTTCAGCAAGTCCAGACCTTTTTGCGTAATCCTGGCTTTTGATAATCTTCTGTCTTCAATTGAAGCAAATCTTTCAACCAGATTAATCTTTTCAAGCCTATCAATTAGTCTTGTAACATCAGGAGAAGGATCTATCATCCTTGCAATTATATCACATCGTGGATAACCATCCGGATATGTTCCTCTTAGAATCCGTAGAACATTATATTGAGAACCTGTTAAATCATATTTATTGCAGACTTCCTCATATGCTGCTTTAACAAAGTTGGAAGCAACAAGTAAATTCAAAACTGCTTCCTTTTCAATACCACCTATTTTTTCAGAATGTAATTTTTCTTTTAAGCCCATAAATCTTTTTCTTTGTTGAAACACATAAATATAATTTAAACAACAGAATGTCAATGCAGCAGGTCAGTTGATTGAATTGTCAAGGTGTATATGAAAAATTAATATTGGATTAATCATTGGTCAATTTATATATATTTTTTTTTATTTAAGTTTATCGGAATGAACAATCTGATTAAATAAATTTGTTTGCAGAAAAATTAAATACCACTTACTTTGTTGGACTTGTCTTACTTGTTTTTTTAATCGTATTATGGGAAGTTTTTTTCTATTGAAATAACTTCTTATTACGAAATATAAAAAGAACACTACTTCAAATATTTCTGAAGGAGAGGGAATATTCACCGCTAACAAAAAATTTAACCTGATGATGTAAAAATTTATACTTTATTTAAAATAAAAAAGCCTGCTGAAAGAATTTCAGCAGGCAAACATAATATAAACATACGAACAAATAAAAAAAACAACACAACAAACGAACACAACACAATTAAGAATCGAACACTAAAATAGAACCACGAACACAGAACACTAAAATAGAACCACGAACACAGAACACTAACGAACTAACGAACAGGAACCAAAAAACAAAAACGAACTTAAAACATCGAACACGAAACAAACACGAACCAAAAAACAGAAGAATTAAATTCTTCTACAGCAAACGTAAAAACTTTTTAATTAATTTTCAAGAATAATTTTAAGTATTATGAAAAAATTTTTTGTTCTTTTAAAATTTATTTGATAATTTTTTATATAACTATTTTCAATGGAGTCCAAGTGTTATTCAAAGTGAAGAACAATGAAGAATTATCATTTCTTGATGTCGCAAGAATCAGAACATTAAAGTTTATTATTTTCTTCGTTTCAGCATATATTTTGGTTGGTTTAATTTTGGCCGTTTTATATGGGACAGGCATTTTAGGAGTATAATCCGGTAAATAATTATAAATAGAATTGTTTTTTATTTTTTTATTTTCTACTTTGTATTTATGAAGACAGCAATTTACACTGCGTATTATTATTACTACTATTATTCACCCAATAATCCGGGAGTTTTTTGCTGACTTTTAAATAAAATGAATTTTAGTGAAACCAAACCCGGATATCTTATCCGGGTTTTTTGTTTTTTAAGGGTATTCTTATGTTAAAAGCTTCAAATAGACTTAATTTTATTGAAGAGTATTATTTTTCAAAAAAATTAAAGGAAATTGATGACCTAAAAAAAATGGGCAGAAATATTATCAACTTGGGTATTGGAAGCCCTGACCTTCCACCTCACATTGATGTAATAAAAACCTTGAATGAATTTTCTTCTAAAGATGGAGTACATTGTTATCAAAGTTATAGAGGTTTATCTGTTTTGAGGGAAGCTTTTTCAAGGTGGTATAAAGCATTTTATAGAGTTAACCTAAATCCTGAAACTGAAATTCTTCCTCTCATTGGTAGTAAAGAAGGAATTGTTCATTTGAGTATGGCATTGCTTGATGCAGGTGATAAAGTTTTAGTACCAAATCCAGGATATCCAGCTTATAAGGCCGCTGCAAAACTTGCCGGAGCAGAATGTATTGAATATGAATTATGTGAAAATAATAATTGGTTTCCTGATTTGGATTCTCTTGAACAAATGGATTTGAAAAATGTAAAAATAATGTGGATAAATTATCCAAATATGCCGACAGGACAGCTTCCAACAAAAGAATTTTTTAAGAAAATAATTGAATTTGGAAAATCTAATAACATTTTAATTTGTCACGATAATCCTTACTCCTTCATTTTAAATGATAATCCATTAAGCATTTTAGAAATAGATAACGCAATGGATTATGCTGTTGAATTAAATTCATTAAGCAAATCCCACAATATGGCTGGCTGGAGAATGGGAATGCTGGCAGGTAACAAAGATTTAATGAATACAGTCCTACAATTCAAAAGTAATATGGATAGCGGGATGTTCCTTCCTATCCAGATGGCTGCAGTAAAAGCATTATTGCTTACAAAAGAATGGTATGGTTCATTGAATGATATTTATAAAAAAAGAAGAGAAAAAGTTTTTGAATTAGTTGAATTATTGAATTGTACTTATGAAAAGAACCAGGGTGGAATGTTTGTTTGGGCTAAATTAAATAATGGAAATGACTGCTACAGCTTTACAGATAACACTCTTAACAAGGCTGATGTTTTTATTACACCTGGTGGAATATTTGGAAGTGCAGGGAATAATTATATTAGAATAAGTCTATGTGCATCAGAAAATATTTTTCAGGAAGCTATTAATAGGATAAAAAAATCATTATGATAATAACAGTAATTGGAACCGGACTTATTGGTGGTTCACTTGCAGTAACTTTAAAAAAATTAAATTTCTGTAAAGAAGTCATTGGTGTTGATTTAAATCCTGATAACATTAAAACTGCTTTAAGCTTAAATTTAATAGATAGAACTACTAATCTAAAAGAAGCAGTAAAGGCTTCTGATATTGTTATAATAGCAGTACCAGTTGATGCATCGATTAATGTTTTAAATCAGGTGCTTGATTTAACAACTAATCAGATTGTTCTTGATACAGGTTCCACCAAGGAAAATATTATTCAGGCAGCAGCAAAACATAAGAATAGAAAAAGATTTGTTGCTACCCATCCTATTTGGGGAACTGAATATAAGGGTCCTCAAGCGGCAGTATGCGGAGCCTTCAACGGTAAAGTAACTGTCATTTGTAATCCTGAAGAGAGTGATGCTGATGCATTACAAAAAGCAGAGGAGATGTACCATTGTTTAGGAATGAACATAATTTATATGAATGCCACAAGCCACGACCTTCACGCTGCATATGTCAGTCATATTTCACATATTACCTCTTTTGCATTAGCTTTGTCGGTTCTTGAAAAAGAAAAAGAAGAAGATACAATTTTTCAGCTTGCTGGAGCAGGATTTGAAAGTACAGTACGTCTTGCAAAAAGTAACCCTGAAATGTGGATACCAATTTTCCGGCAAAACAGAAGTAATATACTGGATGTTCTTAATGAACAAATTTATCAGCTAAAACAATTTAAAAAATTAATGGAACTTGAAGAGTTTGATGCTCTTTATAAACTAATTGAACAGGCAAATCAAATTAAAAGAATTATAAAGTAGGTGTAAGATGGATTTATTAAATAAACGTCCTTTAATAATTGCTGGACCTTGCGGAGCTGAAAGTGAAGAGCAAGTTATAAACACAGCATTACAATTAAAAGAAACAGGAAAAGTGGACGTATTTAGAGCAGGAATTTGGAAACCTCGTACACGTCCCGGAACATTTGAAGGTGTTGGGATAAAGGGACTCCCCTGGCTTCAAAAAGTAAAAGAACTTACAAATTTTCCTATCACCACAGAGGTCTCTACTTCAAAGCAGGTTGAGGATGCACTTTACTATAACATAGATATACTTTGGATAGGTGCACGTACTGCAGGAAATCCTGCAAGTGTTCAGGAAATTTCAAATGCCTTACGAGGAACTAACCTTCCAATATTAATCAAAAATCCAATGATACCTGATATTGATCTATGGATGGGTGCTTATGAAAGAATTTTAAAAGCCGGTATAAATAATATTGGATTCATTCATAGAGGCTTCAGCACGTTTGGAAATACAGAATTTAGAAATGCTCCAATGTGGCATCTTGCAATTGAAATGAAAAGGCACTTCCCTGATATAATGATGATTTGCGATCCTTCTCATATTTGCGGAAGAAGAGACACCTTACATTCTGTTTCACAAAAGGCAATTGATTTGGATTATGATGGATTAATGATTGAAAGCCATATTAATCCTGATAACGCACTTAGCGATGCTAAACAGCAGTTAACTCCTGATGCTTTTAATGAATTATTGAATTCAATTGTTTGGAGGAAAAAAGGAACAAATGAAACTTCTTTCAATGTTGCACTTGATAAGCTTAGAGAACAAATAGACCATCTGGATAATGAATTGCTCCATATACTTTCGCAAAGAATGAAGATATCTGAGAAAATAGGAAAGTATAAGAAGGACAATAACATTAAAATCCTCCAGGCACAAAGATGGAATGATGTAATTGATAAAGCTTTTAAAGTTGGTGAAGCAAAAGGACTAAGCAGAGAATTCATTACAAAATATTTTGAAGCTATTCATATGGAAAGTATAAGTCACCAAAATAAAATAATGAATAATGAATAAATTTAAACAAAAAATGCTTTAAGCTTGAATCAAATGGTACAATGGATAATGGATTATTATTATTACCTTTGCAGTAATATTTTGAAAACATCCATTATGCTAAGTACTTTTAGAAAAGTTAATCGTCTTTATAAATGGATTATTATCTTTAATATGATTCTATTCATTTACTTTTTAATTATGATTTGTGAAATAATCAGCTTTTAAAATCATCTCCCGAATCTTTGTTTTAATCTCTTCCCTTAATCAATAATAGTGGTATTGATATTTTATGTTTTAATATTTGTGTAACACTTCCGTAAAGAATATCCTTAAAGAATGAATGTCCGTGCGTTGCCATTGCAATAAGGTCATAATCTGAATTTTCAATTTCATTAAGTATCTCAACCTCAGGTTCACCTTGAAGCATTTTTGTGAACACCTTTATATTATTATTGTGCAGAATATTTTCAAATTTTAATAATGCGTCTTTAGCTTTTTGATATAAAATAGCATCTTCATCAAGAGTATGTGAATGCACAACGTGAAGCAGCATTACACTGGAATCATTTTGCAAAGCTAATGGAATTATATGTTCAATTACTTTATCATCAACCGGTGAACAATCTATTGGTACTAATATGTTTTTGTATATTTGCACTTACTATTTTCCTGTTATTGTGGAATAGAGTAAATATATATTTAATATAATTATTATTGCTGAGATTATTGATGCTAGAATAAACTCTCTATTACTGCTTCTTAAGTTACTCATCAGTTTTTTGCTTCTGCTTAATATAACTAATGGGATTAATGTAAAAGGAAGTTGAATACTAAGCATAACCTGACTGAAAATTAATAATTTATAAACATCTACTCCTATCATTAAAATAAAAAATGAAGGTATAGCTGTGATAACAACAGAAATTTTATAAAGAAAAGTTCTGGGGTCCTCAGGTTTTCCAAGAAAACCCGTAATAACATTGACTTCAGCCATTGAAGAAGTTACAAAAGAACCTAAACCTGCAAATACAAGAGCTATTGCAAATAGAAGTCCGGCAAAATCACCGGCCAGCGGCTTTAATGTTACTGATGCCTGTTCGATGCTGTTCACATAAACATTGTTAAAATAGAACACAGTAGCAGCAACAATTATCATTGATGAATTAACAAGCCAACCCAATATCATTGCAAAAAATGTATCAATCTTTTCAAAACGTAAATATTTTATTTTCTCCTGTTCCTGCTCTCCCCAAACTCTGCTGTGTATAACATTTGAATGAAGAAAAATATTATGCGGCATTACCACTGCTCCAAGAATAGCCATTGCAGTGTAAATACTTTCCTTATTTATTGTCGGAATTATTATTGCAGGTGCAAGTTCCCGCCAATGAGGGTCAACTATCAGTATTTCAATCAGGTAACATAACGCAATTATACCAAGAAAGCCCATTATGATTGATTCAATTCTATGATATCGCTGACTAATAATTAAGAACACGGTAAAGATTATTGTGACTACTGCTCCCAGCCATAATGGAAATCCAAACAAAAGATTAAACCCAACGGCACCTCCAATAAGCTCAGCTACGTCAGTGGCAATACAGGCAAGAACAATAGTCAATCCAAGAAATCCGGAGACAGGTTTAGAAAAATAATTCCTGATATTTACCGCTAAGGACTTTCCTGTGGCAATACCTAATTTAGCTGACATATGCTGGATAAGAATAAGCATCATAGTGCTTAGAGTAATTACCCAAAGGAGGGAATATCCAAATTTTGAACCTCCTTCAATGTTTGTTGCCCAGTTACCCGGATCAATAAATCCAACTGTAATGAGAAATCCAGGTCCTAAAAAACTTAATATAGTAGTTAAAGGAACTGATTTTTTATATGTTGAAAGAAGTTTGAATTTTTTCATTTTAAAAATATAACAGGATAATTAAAAAAAACTATGATGATTTTATTTTCTTAAGAATAGGTAGAATAGAAATTGGTGAGTTCTTTGGTTTGTTATTTTTGATTTGAGATTGCGCTGCTAAATATATTATTGATAGCATTCCTTAATTCATCACTTTGATAGGGTTCTTCAATAATAGCATCCACTATATCAACAAATTTTTGTGACTCCTTTTGTCTCATAGAGGATAAAAGAATAATTGGAAGATGAAAGTTTTTTTTAATTGAAGATAGCAATGATAAATTTTTATCATCTGTATCAATTATTAATAAATCAAAACTTTTAACTTCAAGTAAGCTTAAAATAGAATCAGGTTTTATAGATACTAAGTTGAAATGTTTGAGTTGTTTTCTTAGGTCTAAATCAATAATTTTTTCTGGCTCTGCAATAAGAATATTTTGCATAAACTGCCATTCCTGCCTGCTTAGTTTTATAGTTACATAAATAATATATGCACAAATAAACTCAAAATCAAATAATTTTGCGAATTGCAATTGCAGCATAATAAAAAAGCCTGGAATTTTCTTCCAGGCTTTAAGCCCCTTGAACCATAACTTAATGTAAACTTTTGCATAAATTATACAATGTGAGTAATCAAGTACAATACTAAACGAATCCAAAAACACATACTGAAGCACTTATTCACACAATTATCTAATGTTTATTGCTCAAGTTGTATGTATGAACAGAATAATAAATTATACTTCCAGCAACATTAAGTTTATAAATATAATCCTTACCCTTATATTTTCTTTAGTAGCCTTCTATTTAATGTTATTTTAATTCTTAATTTAAATAACTAGCAACTTACGTTCCCTTCTATTCTAAAACTCCTTTCTCGCAATGATCTAAATATCTATTTTTCCCCTCCCCTTAACTATTAAACCTAATCCTATTTTATGCTTTAAACATTTAGCATTTAAGCCTTTTTTGTTTAAGCACATATCACTATTCTCTATGGTGTTTTGGTTTTTTTTAGATATTTTTGAATAGGTATATTTTGTAAAATTTTATTTAATTGGAGTTTTTTTATGGCTGTTATCAGGCCCTTCAAAGCGCTTAGACCTGCAAAGGATTTTGCTCAAAAAGTTGCTTCCGTACCTTATGATGTGGTAAACAGAGATGAAGCTGCAGAGCTTGCAAAAAATAATATCTATTCTCTTTTAAATGTTACCCGTTCTGAAATTTCTTTCCCATCTGATGTTAATCCTTATTCTCCCGAAATTTATCTGAAGGCAAAAGAAAATCTAAACGCTATCATTGATTCCAAGGCTTTAGTTGAAGACCCTAAACCTCATTTCTATTTATACCGCCTGATTATGGATGGAAGAGCTCAGACAGGTATTGCTGCTACTTTTTCCGTTGATGATTATGAAAATGATGTTATAATGAAACATGAAAAGACAAGAAAAGAAAAAGAGGATGACCGTACTAATCATATTATTACTACCGGTGCACAGACTGGTCCGGTTTTTTTAACTTACAAGGGTTCTCAAAAAATTGATGAAGCTGTAAAGAAAATTACTGAAGGTGAAAAACCTGAATATGATTTTGAATCTGTTGATGGAATTAAACATACAGTATGGGTCGTTCCTAATAAATACAATGATTTGTTTGTTAATGAAATTGCAGCAACAAAAAATCTATATATTGCAGATGGACATCATCGTGCAGCAAGTGCGTTCCGAACCAGAAATGAAATGAAGAATAATAATCCTAAGCATACAGGTGAGGAAGAATATAATTTCTTTATTGGAGTTCTGTTCCCGGCTGACCAATTACAGATACTTCCTTACAACAGAGTTGTATATGATTTAAATGGAAAAAACAAAAACGTTATCCTTAATGAAATAAGTGATAAATTTGATATACGTGCAACAGATGATGCTACTCCTGATGAACCTAAAACATTTTGTATGTATATCGACAAGCAATGGTATCTTCTACAACCGAAGGATGCAATTGCAGCAAGCAATAGCTTAGCTAAATCTGTTGCTGAAACATTGGATGTTAGTGTACTTCAGGATTTTATTTTAAATCCTGTATTTAATATAGATGACCCTCGTACAAACAAAAGAGTTGATTTTGTTGGAGGCATTAGAGGTACAAACGAATTGGAAAGATTAGTTGATTCAGGTAAGGCTGCAGTTGCTTTTTCATTGTATCCAGTTAGTGTTGAAGATTTAATGAAAATATCTGATGCAGGTGAAATTATGCCGCCTAAATCAACCTGGTTCGAACCAAAATTGCGTGATGGTTTGTTAGTACATAAAATCTAAAACGCAGGTACTTCGAGTGTTTTTTGTCCGTAGGCCAAAAAATGTATCGAGAAGACCAAAGTTTATTTGAATATCGCAGCGGGCATCTCGATACATTTTTCTCGCTAAGATCGAAAAACACTCGATGAACCGCTGCTTGTCTGTCATTGCGAAAAGTTTGTGTCCTTGCGAAAAGCGCAGCGACGAAGCAATCTCTGGGTTTAGCCCATGATTTAAACCGTGGGAATATTTGAATTTATGAATTTTAAAAATTTATTAAAGCCTACAATAAGGAGAAAAACATAATGGAAAAAAGAGTGTATAATTTTAGTGCAGGTCCTGCTGTTCTTCCTGAAGAAGTATTAAAAGAAGCTCAGGAAAATTTGTTCTCACTACCGGGTGTTGGTATGTCAATTTTGGAAATTAGTCACCGTTCAAAATATTTCGATGCCGTAATTGAAGAAGCAAAAGCTAACTTGAAAAAATTAATGGGCTTAAATGATAACTATGACCTTTTATTTCTTCAAGGTGGTGCAAGCTTGCAATTTTCAATGGTACCATTGAACTTAATGCCTCCTAGAAATAAAGCAGATTATATTGTTACAGGAGTTTGGTCAAAGAAAGCGGTTAAAGAAGCAAAAAGAGTTGGTACTCTTAATATTGCCGCTTCTACTGAGCAGGAAGGCTTCAATCGCATTCCTACTCCAGATGAAATTAAATTAGACCCTGATGCAGCTTATGTTCATTATACTTCCAACAATACTATTTATGGAACCGAGTGGAGTTACATTCCTGAAGTTGGTAATGTTCCTTTAGTTTGCGATATGTCTTCGGATATTCTTTCAAGACCAATGGACTTCAATAAGTTTGCATTAATTTATGCAGGTGCTCAAAAGAATATGGGACCATCAGGAGTTACCTTTGTTGTTATTCGTAAGGATATGCTTGAGAGAAGTTCTGATAGTCTACATACAATGTTGAACTATAAAATCCACGCTGAAAATAATTCTTTATATAATACTCCATCAGTATTCGGAATTTATATTATCAACTTAATTGCTAAATGGCTGCTTAAATTAGGCGGACTTGAAGCAATGTATAAGATCAACAAGGAAAAAGCTGATTTACTTTACAAGTGCTTTGATGAAAGTGATGGCTTCTATAAAGGGCACGCTTGCAAAGACAGCCGTTCTTTAATGAACATTACTTTCAGATTGCAAAGTGAAGAACTTGAAAAGAAACTTATCAGCGAAACTACTGCTGCTGGTTTCGATGGTCTAAAAGGACATCGTTCTGTCGGCGGTTTAAGGGCTTCTGTTTACAATGCATTCCCTGTTAAAGGTGTTGCTGATTTAGTTGATTTTATGAAAGACTTTCAGAAAAAGAATTCTAAATAAATTATAAACTTTAAGGCTGCAGCAATGCAGCCTTTTTATTATAAGAGAGTTACAATGAAAAAAATATTTTACCTTCTGCCTTTAGTGCTAATTATTTTCGTTGCCTGTGAGAAAAAAGAAGAATCAAATCTCTCCGTAAAAATTACTCAGGCATTTGCCTTTGCAACAGATGAAAATTGGGAAGTAAATGTTCCTGCAACTGTAAAGGGATTTAAAACTAAAGGAGAAGAAGGGAATAGAAATGCTTCTCTATCTTACAGTATTGACGTGACAAATCCTCAGGGAAAAACTTTTTCAAAAATTTATTCAGGTAAGGAAGAAATAAATTTGACTGAAGTCAAAGATGATATAACAATTGATGTTCAATTTTATTTAGACACAACTTATGTCCCAGGTGATTATAAGATTACACTTAACTTAATTGATGAGTTTTCAAAAAACAAAGCAACAGGTATAGCTGATCTGCAGCTATCTAATTAACTTTAACTGAGGTGCAACCATGGTGAAAGTAATTGGCGGAAAAGGAACATCTAAAGAAGATGCTATTGTTATTGAAGCAGCTAATGAAACTGAAGGAGTTGAAACTGAATATATGATTGCTGAAGAAATTTTTGGCAAAGAGAATATTGATTGGCATTTGTTTCAACAAATCTTAGATAATGATACTGAAAATAAAAAAGTTTATGACACACTTATTATTGAAGATAATAAAGAAATTCAATACGAACTTTGGTTTGATGTGACTGCTTTTTACGGTAAGTATGAATAGAATATTTTTTTAATTTAAAACAAAAAAACCCACAATGTTGTGGGTTTTTTATTTTAAAGATTATCCAAATAAAAAGTTTAGCCCATGATTTTCCCATAGGGACAGAACCTTGTGGTTATCGTGGATTTCAGGATCTTTTTTATAATCCAAACAACACAGATAACTTTAGTTCAATTGCACTAATATTTCTGCTGTCTCCAATGAAATGCTCACTATTACCTACAGCATAAAGAGGATCTTTTTCATCATTTAATGCAGTAAAGTTATCCAGGATTGGATGAGAAGTTCCTTGTGTAGTAAATTCTTTACTAAACAAGTTCATCATATTATATTGAACGTTTAAGTCAAGATTAAGTCCTGCTAATTTGAACAATACACCTGCACCTAAACCTAAACCAATTCTTGATGCACTTTCAATATCATATTCACCGCTGGGAACACTACTTACGCCATTTAGATTTACTTTTCCTGAGAATGAATTGTAAGCTATAAATCCTTGTACATATGGAGAAATAGGTGACATAGGTATACTGATTGAATATTCTGGACCTACTTTTATTGAAAGTACATTGTTTGTAACCTTAAGATTTCCTTTGTTCACTTCAGCATTACCTTCGCCGCTATAGAAGTTATATCCAACTTCTCCAAATACATTCATAAAAACTAATCCTAATCTGGCTTTAGCGTGAACATTAAATGCGCCGCCCATACCATATTCAGCCCCGTTATAGAATCCTGGAGTTTCACCCCCAAAGTCACCTGATGGAATTGAATAACCAATACCTGCACCAAGTTGGAAACTTTGAGCGTTTGTGTTAACTGAAAATATAGTAACTAAGAAAGGAATAACTAATAGTAAAAAATATTTTTTCATTTTATATCCTATTTTTTTTATTGATAGTATAATATACCTATAATTTTTCAGCTTTTTTCCATTTATTTTCGTTTCATCTGTCACACCCCCCTTGACAATTTAATTTAACCAATTTAATTTTGGACTAACTAATAGAGTTATTAAATAGAGCTATTAAACAGACTTATTAAATATGAACGAAATAAAAGAAGACAAAACTGAAGAGAAGATACTTGAGGCTGCCGAAAAGTTATTTCTTGAAAAAGGATTCGCTTTGACATCCACTACTGAGATTGCCAAAGTAGTTGGCGTTAATCAGGCGATGGTACACTATTATTTCAGGAAGAAGGAAAATCTTTTTGAAGCAATTTTTGAAAAGAAACTAAAGCTTTTAGTGAGCACCTTTTTCAGCATAAGCGAAGAGGATATTCCTTTTGAAGAAAAACTAAAGAAAAAAATTGAACTTCATTTTGATATGCTTAAGGAAAACCGGAATATACCTTTTCTAATAATTAATGAGTTTTGTACAAATCCTGACAGATTAAAATCGATAAAAGAAAAAGTTAAAGAATTTCCTATTGCGCTATTAAAGCAAATTGAAAAGGAAATAAAAATTGAAGTGAATGAAGGAAGGTTACGACCTACAAATCCTGCTGACCTTTTAATAAGCGTGATATCATTAAATGTAATGCTTTTTTTAGCGCTCCCTATTTTCAAGCAGGCAATTGAAATGTCAGATGATGAAATAGAAGAATTTCTTGAGCATCGAAAACAAGAAAATGTTAGAATAATATTAAACAGTTTAAAACCATAATTTATATGAACAGATATTTAAAAATATTACTGCTATTGCTCGGTTTATGTTCTTCCTATAGTTATAGTCAAATTACTCTTGAACAAAGCCGTGAGGATGCCAGAAAAAATTATCCTCTTATAAAACAATACAATATTCTTGAACAGCTTGAAGAATTTAATTTATCAAATGCAAGCAAAGGATATTTTCCTCAAATTACTGTTACCGGAAAGGCAAGTTATCAATCAGAGGTAATTCAAATCCCTATCTCTTTCCCGGGATTTAAATTAGAATCGCCTGATAAAGACCAGTATTCTATTGTAGGTGAAGTAAGCCAGGTTGTTTGGGATGGCGGAGCAATAAGTGCTCAGAAGGATATACTCTCATCAACTTCGAATGTGGAAAAGAAAAAGCTTGAAGTTGATTTGTATTCTCTCAATGATAGAGTTAATCAATTATTCTTCAGTATACTCCTGTTTGATGAACAGTTGAAATCAAATATGATTTTGCAAGATGAACTTCAAAATAATTTTAATAGAGTTTACGCCTATGTTCAAAATGGAGTTGCTAATCAGGCGGACCTTGATGCTGTTCGAGTTGAGCAGATAAATGCAAAGAAAAAAGAAATTGAACTGAAAGCAAATAAAAAATCGTTTGTTGAAATGTTATCTGTTCTTACAGGTAAACAAATTACAGAATCTGATAGTCTTGTTGCACCTGAAGTAAAAGAAGATAATTTTACTGTAAATAAAATTAACCGACCTGAGTTGGATTTATTTAATGCTCAAAAAGATTTATTTCAAAATCAAAGAAGTACAATCACTGCAAGTAATCTTCCAAAAATTAGTTTGTTCCTTCAAGGAGGTTATGGTAAACCCGGATTAAATATGCTTAAGAATGATTTCAGCAGCTACTACATTGGTGGAGTTAGGTTTACCTGGAATTTAAGTTCACTTTATACAAGAAGTAATAGCCTTGATATTATTGAACTTAATCAGCGTAATGTAGACCTGCAAAGTGAAACATTCCTGTTTAACACTGATATTAAATTAAAACAGCAGAATAATGAAATTCAAAAAATAAAAGATTTTCTTGTTCAGGATTCTGAAGTCATTAACCTGAGAAATAATATTAAGAAATCTGCTGAAGCTAAATATCAGAATGGTACCATAACTATTACCGATTTACTTCGTGAAATAAATTTAGAAAATTTAGCTGTTACTGAAAAAGCTGTTCACCAAATACAATTAACATTAGCAATTTATAATTTATTAAATACTACAAATAATTAATATGAAAAAGTTATATATAATATTATTGGCAATTAGTTCATCCTTTATTATCGGATGCGGAAATGATGAAGGTAAATTTGATGCATCAGGAGTTTTTGAAGCAACTGAAATTATTGTTTCCTCTGAAGCTGCCGGAAGAATTTTACAATTCGAAGTTAAGGAAGGTGATGTATTAAAAGCAGGTCAGGTTGTTGGCATTATTGACAGCACTCAGCTTTATCTTAAAAAGCAGCAGCTACTTGCATCAAGAAAAGCAGTGCAGAGCAGAAGACCTGAAATAAATACTCAAATTGCAGTAACTGAACAGCAAATTCAAACTGCTAAAACTGAAAGAACAAGAATTGAAAATCTGCTTAAGAGTAATGCAGCTACTCAAAAACAATTGGATGATGTAAATGCGCAAATCAATTTATTCGAGAAACAGTTAGCCGCACAACGCTCAACCTTAACGAGTGCAAGTACTGGAGTAACCGAAGAAAGTTCTTCAATGGAAATACAAATTGCACAGATTGAGGACCAGCTTCATAAATCCAGGATAGTTAATCCGATTAATGGTACCCTGCTTACAAAGTATGCAGAAGTTAATGAAGTAACTGCACCCGGAAAGGCTTTATATAAAATTGCAGACGTTAATAATATTTATTTAAGAGTATATCTCTCCTCTGATCAATTTAATAAAGTCAAAATTGGTCAGAACGTAAAAGTATATTCTGACTATGGTAAGAATGACTATAAACAATATGAAGGCACGATCACCTGGATATCCAACAAAGCAGAGTTTACACCAAAAACAATTCAGACAAAAGATGAACGTGCAAATTTAGTGTATGCAGTTAAAGTCGCAGTGAAGAATGATGGATTATTAAAAATTGGAATGTATGGAGAAGTAAAGTTATAAACATAAAGCAGCGGTTCATCGAGTGTTTTTTGATCCGAATTCGGAGCAAAAAATGTATCGAGATGCCCGCTGCTATAGTCGCTTAGGTCTTCTCGATACAATTTCGACTTCGTCGAAATCACTCGAAGAACCTTCGCTCTTAAATTATTTAAATTTATGAACGCTATATCAGTAAAAAATATTAACAAAAGTTATAAGAATCATCAGGCGCTGAAAGATATTTATTTTGAAGTCCCTAAAGGTGAAATATTCGGTCTAATCGGTCCTGATGGTTCGGGCAAAACTACATTGTTCAGGATATTGACTACTCTCCTGCTTGCTAACTCCGGTGAAGCATATGTGGATGGATTTAATGTTGTTAAGGATTATAAAAAAATTAGAAATGTTGTCGGTTATATGCCAGGTAGATTTTCTTTGTACCAGGATTTAACTGTTGAAGAAAATTTAAAATTCTTTGCTACTGTTTTTAATACAACGATTGAAGAAAATTATCACCTGATAAAGGATATTTACAACCAGATAGAGCCATTCAAAAAAAGACGTGCAGGTGCATTATCAGGCGGTATGAAACAGAAGCTTGCTCTTAGCTGCGCATTGATTCATAAACCGAATGTTTTATTCCTTGATGAACCAACAACAGGCGTTGATCCAATTTCAAGAAAAGAATTTTGGCAGATGCTTTTGAAATTAAAAGCACAAGGAATTACAATAATGGTTTCAACACCTTATATGGATGAAGCAGCAATGTGTGATAAGATTGCCTTAATGATTGATGGGAAAATTTTGGAGCTTGATACTCCTGCTAACATCGTCAAAAACTTTAACAAGACTTTAGTTGCTGTAAGAAGCGACCATATGCACGAACTTCTTCTTGACCTTCGTGCAAACCCGCACGTTGAAAGCAGTTTTGCTTTTGGAGATAGTATGCACTTTACTTTAAAGGATGATAATACAAATATAGATGAAATAAAAAATTATTTGATTGAAAAAGAGCATTCAAATATTGATATAAATATTATTGAGCCGGGTATTGAAGATAGATTTATGAGTTTAACAATTAAGTGATATGAAAGTAATTGAAGTAGAAAATCTTGTAAAGAAATTTGGAGACTTTATAGCTGTCGATAACATTAGCTTTGAAGTTGAGAAAGGTGAAATATTTGGTTTCCTTGGTGCTAATGGTGCCGGTAAAACTACTGCAATGAGGATGCTTTGTGGACTAAGTAAACCTACATCAGGCCACGGTAAAGTTGCCGGCTTTGATATTAAATCTGAATCAGAAAAAGTTAAAGCAAATATTGGTTATATGAGTCAGAAGTTTTCTTTATACCACGATTTAAAAGTTTGGGAAAACATAAAACTTTTTGCCGGTATTTATGGAATGAAAAAAGATGAAATTGCTAAGCAAACTGATGAGCTATTAGAAAGATTAAATTTTGAATCTGAAAGAAATACTTTAGTTAGTGAATTACCCTTAGGATGGAAGCAGAAACTTGCATTCTCAGTTTCAATTTTTCACAATCCGAAAATTGTATTTCTTGATGAGCCAACTGGTGGTGTTGACCCTGTAACCCGAAGACAATTTTGGGAAATGATTTATGAAGCCGCTTATAACGGAATTACAGTTTTTGTAACAACCCACTATATGGACGAAGCTGAATACTGCAATAGAGTTTCAATTATGGTAGATGGAAGAATTGAAGCACTTGATTCCCCATTAAACCTAAGAGAACAATATAAAGCAAAAAATATGGATGATGTTTTTCATCAGATAGCACGCAGCGCAAAAAGGAGTGATAACTGATGAAACAATTCAGGTCATTCCTACAAAAGGAATTATACCACATCTTCCGCGATGTAAGAACAATAATGATTTTGCTTGTTATGCCTGTTATTCAGATGATATTATTCGGATATGCAATCTCAACTGAAGTCAAGAACGCAAAAATTGCTGTTTATGATCCTTCAAAAGATATTGCTACAAGAAGAATAATTGAACAGATGGATAATAGTAAAAGCTTTGATGTAGTTGAATATATTGTTAATCCTAATGAGATTGAAAAACTTTTTCTTGAAGGTAAAGTTAAGATGGTAATGGTCTTTGGAGAAAATTTTAATGAAAATCTTCTTCACGGCAACAAAACCCAACTTCAATTAATTACTGATGCAACTGATGCAAACTTTGCTACTTCAATCTCCAATTATGCTTCAGGAATAATTGCAAACTATCAAATGGAATTAATGCAGCAGAACAAAATTCCAATTACTATTCAGCCTGAAATCAGATTGTTATATAATCCTCAAATGAAGGGAGCATATAATTTCGTTCCCGGTGTGCTGGGATTAATTCTTATGCTTATCTGTGCAATGATGACATCAATGGCAATAGTTCGCGAAAAAGAATTAGGCACTATGGAAGTACTATTAGTTTCTCCAATGAAGCCATTATTAATTATCATTGCAAAAGCAGTTCCATATTTTCTCCTTTCATGTATAAACCTCGCTACTGTTTTGTTTCTATCTTATTTTGTTTTGAATGTTCCCATAGCAGGAAGTTTATTCTGGTTAATTGTAGTTTCAATGCTTTTTATTTTCTTATCGTTGTCATTGGGATTGCTTGTCTCAACATTAGTCGATACACAAATTGCAGCTATGTTAATTTCAGGTATGGTGTTTATGATGCCTGTAATGCTATTATCGGGAATGATGTTCCCAATAGAAAACATGCCTGTGTTTCTTCAAATTATTTCACATATAATACCGGCTCGCTGGTACATATCAGCAGTTAAAGATTTGATGATTAAAGGGCTTGGCTTCTCTGCAGTAGTGGAAGAAATAAGTGTAATGCTTTTAATGATTGGAGTAATACTATCGATCAGCTTAATAAAATTTAAGGTAAGGTTAGATTAATGCTTAAATATTTAATTGAAAAAGAATTTAAACAAATATTAAGGAATAAATTTTTACCGAAAGTAATTTTTGTATTTCCTGTTGTCATGCTGCTTATCTTACCTTTTGCCGCTAATTATGAAATCAAGCATATCAACTTAAGTGTTGTGGATAATGATCATTCAAGTTATTCATCAAGACTTATAAGGAAAATAACTTCTTCCGGATATTTCAATCTAACTAATGTTTCAGATAATTATAATCAGGCAATTAAAAGCATTGAAGCAGAGGAAGCAGATATAATTTTGCAGGTTCCAAAAGATTTTGAAAAGAATTTAATCGTTGAGCAGACAAGCAAAGTTATGATATCTGCTAATGCAGTAAATGGAATGAAGGGAGGATTAGGAAGCTCGTATTTATCCAATATAATCAATGATTTTGCCAATGAAGTCCGTGGCGAATGGATTACAGTTCAAGGTTTATCATCAATTCCAATAATTGATATTGTTCCGCAAAACAAATTTAATGTTCATCTAAGTTACAAGATATTTATGGTGCCGGCGATTATGGCTATGCTGATTACATTAATAACAGGATTTCTGCCTGCAATGAACATTGTAAATGAAAAAGAGTTAGGAACAATAGAGCAAATAAATGTTTCACCAGTTAAGAAATTTACATTTATAATTTCAAAATTAATTCCTTACTGGATAATAGGAACAATAGTGTTCATGTTTGCCTATATAATAGCGAGGTTAGTTTATGATTTAACTCCTGCAGGACATTTAAGAAGTATTTATGTATCCACCGCAATTTATATGCTTGGAATTTCAGGTTTAGGTTTAATAATTTCCAATTATTCCAAAACAATTCAGCAGGCAATGTTTGTAGTTTTCTTTTTTATGATGGTAATGATTTTAATGAGTGGACTATACACACCGATAAGCAGTATGCCAATGTGGGCGCAATACATAACATACCTGAATCCTTTAAGATACTTCATAGAAACAATGCGCTCCATATATTTAAAAGGAAGCGGCATAATAGACCTTCGTTATAATCTATATGCATTAATAGGATTTGCACTCCTCTTCAACACCTGGGCAGTGCTAAGTTATAGGAAGAGTAGTTGAAAAATTTAAGACCATAGATTAAAATTGCAAATACAAAAATCTTATAGAGGAGGCACTTCCTGTTTAATTGATTTTTCTAATTCATTAATGGAATAGTGTAATTCTTCAATCCTTGTTGGAAGCACATAAATATATTCTATAAGATATTCTATTAAATCGATCATCAGAGTTGCTATTTTTTCGTCAGGTTCTTTTTCCAGGTCAAAATGAGCACCTAAGTTGCCTGCCTTACGAATTGCATCTGCTAACATTAATATAGGTTCGGATAGATCTATATTGGAGGGTAATGATTGTAATTGTTTATATATAGAATTATTTTCAAGATCATTAGGTAGTAATGATTTCAATATGCCCTCAAGTAATTTACGACAAATTACTGCGGTTGCACTCCATTCACGTGTATTATAAACATTTAAAGCTGAATGGTAAGTCCTGTTGAGCATGGGGGAGAATTTTTTTGATTGCTCTGTACCATACATTGGATTTTTTATTTTTGGTTCAGGAAAGATGAATAATCCACCTTCCTCATAATTAATTAGTTCAGGAATATTAAGATTAATAAAATATGCTGTCTTTCCGCATGATGGGCAACTAGATTTCGTAAAATATATACGAGTATGTAGATTTTTATTCCAGGAATTTAGAGTAAATGATATTTTTCTTTGGCAAAAAGGACAATTTATATCAACCGCTTTAGGCAATTGATCATTGTCAATCTTTAACCAACTCGAGACTGAAAATTTTGGGATTTTATACATGTTTTTATCCTTTAAATTCTAATAATTAATTTAATAATTTAGTAAAATTTAAACCAAAACTTTTTTCAAGGTGGATAATTGTATTTTCTTGGTTTTTTAATGATGATTTTACTAATCGACTGGTAAACAGTTCTTTACCTTCAACACTAATAGCATCTTCTTTCATTACTTTTTTTATCCATTTTACTTTAACAGCATAATCTGAATTTTCATTATCTGCATTATTAAAGATATTGGAATTTATTTTGTAATCTCTAAGTGATTTCCCTTTAAATTTAAAATCATTTATTCTGCATGCTTTCTCAAGTACTTTACCAATTCCAACATATCCTTTACCTTTCAAATATGCTACTACAATATCACCTGATTCTAATGTCCGAATAGGATCACTATATTTTTTATTTTGTCCGGCGGAGAGAAAGCCATATTTAGTACAATCTTCCCAAGATCTAAGTTTTGATTTATCTTCTCCTACATTTACAAAATAAATATCATTCTTAAAATCAAAAAGAGGTAACTTCTTATGCATAGTATTATGTGGACGAAATTTTCTCGAAAAATTGCCTGTTGATTTATTAACCAAGGTTTTGCCTAATTTCCATAACAATGTTTTTTCAACAAGAAATGCTTCTTTTTCAGTTAAATCTTTTGCGATTACTCTGATTATTGGCTCTATACCTTCTTTGCGAATAGCTCTTATTATTTTTGATTTCTCTGAATCGTACTTAGCTCTAAGATGGGCTTCTTTACGTTTACCACTTCCTTTTCCATAATAAAATTCTTCATTATTTCTAGGGTCTATATAAACATAAACATAATAATTTGAATCATTTTCTTCCATTTTTTCTCCCATTATTTTTGAAATTTTTAATTCTCATCCATTTCTTCTTCATTAAATCATAGAATCGATTTCTAATTGTGATAAAGATATATATTCACGGCGTAATTGAGTTTCATTCATCCCGCCGTTTTTGTAGTGGTCGATGTTGTTTTGAAAATGTCCAACTAACCTTTTAACTGAATCAGGAGCCCATCAAGAACCTTTCAATTAATATTATAAGGACAAAATTAAATTAGAAAATATTTTTTAATAAATCTAATGTTTTTTTTATTTTTTCTCCTGAAGCAACTCTCTGCCAAAAGTTAATAAGGAAAGAGTGATGGTTCATCGAGTGATTTTTGAGGGCAATTATTGAGTAAAACAAATTAGTAAACAGAGTTAAAAACAGAAAAACTTTATGAATTTGAAATACCTCAAAAATTGTATCGAGATGTCCATCTCACTATAATTTATTTCACTTCGGGCTTCTCGGTTCATTTTTGTCCTTTGGACAAAAACACTCGAAGACCCTCCGCTTATTACATTTTCCTTTCCTATTTGTCACAGATGTCATACTCATCTTTATTTATTTTTATTCTTTATGTTCCTCTAATAACTTATAATTTAAGGACTTTATGGAAGACACAAAGGTTGTTAATAATTACACAAACTATACTCAAAATCAACATTTAATAGATTGGGTTAACGAAGTTGTTGAACTTTGCAAGCCTGATAAAGTTCATTGGTGCGATGGGTCTGATGAAGAATTTGAAGAGATTAAAAAAACTTTGGTAACCAAAGGAACTTGTAGTAAAACAAGAACTGGTAATTGTTATTATTGTCAGTCTGACCCTACTGATGTTGCACGAGTGGAAGATAGAACTTTCATCTGCACTGAAAAGGAAGAGAATGCAGGTCCAACTAATAACTGGAGAAATCCTAAGGAAATGAAGGAAACTCTTAATGAACTTTTTGATGGTTCAATGAGAGGAAGAACTCTTTATGTTATCCCTTATAGTATGGGCCCTATTGGCTCGAAAATTTCTCATATAGGAATTGAACTTTCTGATTCTCCTTATGTTGTTTGTAATATGCGTATTATGACAAGAATGGGGAAAAAAGTTTTAGATGTTTTAGGTGACTCTGATAATTTTGTAAAGGGGCTTCATTCAGTTGGTGCTCCTCTTCAGCCTGGTGAAAAAGATAGTCCATGGCCAAGTAATAAAACTAAATACATTGTTCACTTCCCAGAAGAAAGAAGTATTATGTCGTTTGGCAGTGGATATGGAGGCAATGCACTTTTAGGTAAAAAAAGTTTTGCTTTACGTATAGCTTCAGTTATGGCAAGAGATGAAGGTTGGCTTGCGGAGCATATGCTTATTGTTGGTGTTACTAATCCTGAAGGAGAAAAAAAATATTTTGCTGCTGCATTCCCAAGTGCAAGCGGAAAAACTAATTTAGCAATGATGATGCCGAATTTACCTGGATGGAAAGTTGAGACTGTTGGTGATGATATTGCATGGATGAAGTTTGGTGAGGATGGAAGATTGTATGCGATAAATCCTGAAGCGGGATTTTTTGGTGTTGCACCCGGTACTTCTGAAAAGACAAATCCAAATGCAATTGAAACTATAAAAGAAAATACTTTCTTTACTAATGTTGCTGTTACCCCTGAACATGATGTTTGGTGGGAAGGTTTAACGGATAAGAAACCCGAAAAATTAATTAACTGGCTTGGACAGGAAGTTACTCCTGCAAATGCAGAAAATGCTGCTCATCCAAATGCAAGATTTACAGCACCTGCCTGGCAATGTCCTGTTATTGATCCTAAATGGGAAGACCCTGATGGTGTTCCAATCTCCGCTATTTTGTTTGGAGGAAGAAGAGCAGGTTTAATTCCATTGGTACATCAGGCATTCACCTGGAAACACGGAACATTTTTAGGTTCAATAATGTCATCAGAAACTACAGCTGCACAAGCAGGACAAGTAGGTAATGTCCGCCGTGATCCTTTTGCAATGCTTCCATTCTGCGGTTATAATATGGGTGATTACTTTGCTCATTGGCTTGAACTTGGTGCTGCAGCTGCAGAAGATAAATTACCAAAAATATTTTATGTGAACTGGTTTAGAAAAGATGAGAATGGTAAATTTATCTGGCCGGGTTTTGGTGATAATATTAGAGTTTTAAAATGGATTTTTGAAAGAGTTGATGATAAGGCAGAAGCTGTTGAATCTCCAATTGGTTTCATTCCTGCTGTTGATGCTCTTGATATTTCGGGTTTGAATATTGACAAAGAAAAGCTTCAGCAAATTTTATCAGTTGATAAAGAAGAATGGCTAAAAGAAGTTGATAGCATTAAGGAATATTATAGAATTTTTGACAGCAAACTTCCAATAGGTTTACTTGAAGAACTGAAAGATCTGCAAGAGAGATTAACAAAAGAAGATAATAAGAAATAAACAAAAAAAAACCCACAATGATTTGTGGGTTTTTTATTTTAAATATTTTTTTGGGAAATTTATTTTTCTTTTTCTTCCTCAACATCAAGCATTTTTATATTTCGTACATAATCTGATGTTGAAGGGATTTTTACTGCATTAAACTGATTTAATATATCTGTAATTTCTTTTATAGCAGTATCGATATACAACAATCTTTTTAACAGTGCATCTTTTGATACTTCGTCCTTGTTCAATTCTCTTTTAATTGCAGCAGATGATAAACTCATTAAGGTTAAAGGCTGCTTAATTTTATGATTTGCAGTCACTACAGTAGCATTGTATATATTTCTTTTTTCAGACTCAATCAGAAGTTTGTTTGTTTCAGATAATTTCAATGCTGAGCTTACACGTGCAAGTAGTTCAACTCTGTTAAAAGGTTTTTTAATGTAATCAAAAGCTCCGGCTTCAAGACCTTCTTTAATATCTTCAACTCCTGATTTAGCAGTAACCATAATAACAGGAATCCTGGATATTTCAGGGTCATTTACAATCTGTCTGCAAACTTCAAGGCCATCAACTTCAGGCATCATTACATCAAGCAATATCAAGTCCGGAAGTTCTTCCTTAACTTTTTGAAGTCCGGATACACCATCATAAGCTGTTATTACTTCATAACCTTCATGTTCTAATCTATCTTGCAGAAGAAAAACATTTTCCGGAAGGTCATCAATTACAAGAATTTTTTTCTTTCTAATTAACATCTATTTTACTAAACACCTTATTGATTTTTAATTGCATTATTCCTGAATTAACAGGCTTAGTTATATAATCATCAAAGCCGTGTCTTAAAATTATAGCTTTATCCTCAAGCATGGCTTTAGCGGTTACAGCAAATACGGGAATATTTTTATTTTTTTCTTTTTCTCTAATCTTTTTAATAGCCTGGAATCCATCCATTTCAGGCATCATAATATCAAGCAAAATTAAATTTGGGGAAACATTCTCCAAAAGCTCAAGACATTCTTTTCCGTTCTTAGCCAATATAGTTTTACATCCGCAAGCTAATACAATTTCATTTAAGGTAAACAAAGTATCAGGGTCATCATCTACTATTAATACCTCACCTTTGTAACTTTGTACTATCTCATCTGTATGTAACATTTGTCTTTTTACAAAAATATTTTGTTCAGTAGCTTTTTTATTGTCACTTTCCTGAATATCAATTCTATCTCTAACAATTTTCAAAACATCCAAAGGATGAGTTTTTGATTTTAAAGTAATAGACTCGACAATATTGTTCAAAGAATTTTTTTCTTCTTCCGAAATTTCTTTTTCAGTATTTAAAATAATTGGAATATGTTTAGTTTCATCGTGTGTCTTTAATTTATGCGAAAGTGTTATCCCATCAACACCTTTCATAATTACATCAAGCACAACCAAGTCAGGCTGAGCTTCAAGAATCTTACTAAATGCATATTCACTATCTTTAATATATTCTATCCTGATGTTCTCTGTTTGAAACGCATTTTTATAGAGTTCAAACTGAGTTTCATCGTCATCAACAATAATTATCTTTTCAATCTTTTTATGTTTATAATTTTCAAGCTTAATTAATGTCTTATACATTTTCTCAGGAGAAACAGGTTTGACAAAATATTCATATGCTCCAAAACCATAACCTAATTTCTTTTCGCCAAGAATAGACACTAAAATTATAGGTATATCCTTTGTAAAACCATTTTCTTTTAAATCTCTAAGAATGGTCCATCCATTATGTTCCGGAAGCATAACGTCAAGAGTAATTGCAAATGGCTGAAGGTTTATAGCCTTCTGCATTCCTTCAATTCCATTATCTGCAAACTCAACATTATAGCCCTTAGTAATTAAATACTGACCAATGGTGTAACGTACCTTCGGGTCGCTGTCTATTATTAAAATTAAATTTTTCTTTTTAGATGTTTTATCCTGCTCAACTTGAATTTCTTCCTGAGGTTCTTTTATGCCTACAATAGAAACAGGAATTTCAAAAGAAAAAGTGGAGCCAGCACCTAAAGAACTTTCAACTGTAATACTTCCATTCATCATTCCGGCAATTCTTCTACTAATTGCTAACCCTAAACCGGTACCATTGTATTTTCTGGTGGTGGTACCATCAAGCTGTCGGAATTCTTCAAATATAATTGCCTGGTCATCCTTTGATATTCCAATGCCTGTGTCTATTACATCAAACTTTATTTTGCCATTTTCAATTTTGTTTACTTTAAGATGCACATATCCTTTTTCAGTAAACTTGATGGCATTAACTAATAAATTTAAAAGAACTTGAGTTATTTTTCCTTTATCAGTATTTATTATAACTCTCGAATCAACATTCTTAATAATTTTAAACTGAAAGTCCTTCTTTGACAGTAGAGGCTGTATTGAAGTATCAATATCATTTAATAATTCGCCAATAATGGTGTCTTCATAATGCAGCTCCATTTTTCCAGCTTCAATTTTTGAAAGATCAAGAATGTCGTTTATTAAGGACATCAACCTTTTACCGCTGTTAACAACAACTTCTAATCGTTCTTTATTTTTTCCTGTACAAGCTTTTTCTTCCAGTAGAAGTTCTGTTAAACCAAGAATTGAATTCATTGGTGTACGAAGCTCGTGTGAAATACTTGCGAGAAAATGAGATTTTAATCTGGTTGATTCTTCAGCTTTAATTTTTTGAATTTCAAGTTCGTCTGCTTTTTCTTTTAAGCTTCTATGCAATTCCAACAATCTTTCATTTTGTTGCACAACTTGAATATTCTGCTTATGATAATCTTCATTAAGAGTTTTTAATTCTTTAATTAAATTTTCAAGCTGAGTAACTGCAGCAGCATTAACTAAACCAATGGCAAGCTGGTCTTTTATCTTTGTGATGTATAAATTGGTTTCTTCTAAAGGTTTTTTCACCGCACCTAATTCGAGAACTGCAATTACTTTTTCATGATATATTATCGGTATTACAATTAAATACTTTATGCGAATATCAATAAATCCGGTATTGATCAGTGGAGCATCTTCATTAAAAAATACTTCTTTAGTTTCTTTATTATCTATAACAGGTTTAAAGAAATCATAACTGTCACGCTCAAAGTAAGACTTATTTATTCCGTATGAACTTGTTAAAGTAACGTTATCATCATCAACTCTAAACAATGCACCCATTGCAAACCCGCCTGTATATACAATCTTTTTGAGTGCTGTTTCAGATATGGAAGAATATCCGGGGTTGTTAATAATTAATGTTATAAAATCAGAATATTCATTTGTTAATTTTTGATTTTTTTCAAGCTCATCAACCATGATATTAAATGCATTAGCAAGCTGACCTAATTCATCTTTACTTTCAATTTTTATTTTATTCTTGAATTTTCCATCACCGGTAATTTCAGTTGCTTTACTTAAAAGTTGAATTTGTTTTCTGAATTTATCTGTAAATAAATAAACAAGAATTAATGAAAGAACAATACCTGCCAGGCCTATTATAGAAATAATATAATTTAAACTTGTTAATAATTTATCTGCGGCATCTAAATTTGAAAAAATAATAAATTGTGCAGGTTCTCCTGATGCATTTAAGCTAACTTCATACTTATTTGCAAGAAGCTCTCTATCATTTATATTAAGCTTGTTGACCTTAAATAATTGAGACTTGGTTTTTAAATAATCTTCAGGTATGGAGTTGCCAGTATTATTATTAGAAAGTTTAATAATCTTATTACTTGAGCTCAAAGCTATATCGGCATTTATTCTTTTGGATAAATCATTTAATAAACTGTTGGTTATAAATTTACCATAAAAATATGTTTTATCGTTAGATTTGTACTGAAGAACAATAGCTTGAGGATAGTTTTTTGAAAAGTCTTTTAAGGTTATATTTTCTTTTTGAGGAAAATCAAATTCACTTAGATAATCAACCTTTAGAGCTGATGAATCTTTATCCTGAGAAAAAATAAAATCAATGTTTTTGTTCTTACTATTTAAAACGGCCTGGTTATCGGAATTATCTTTTATAAATAAAAAATTAGTTTCTATTTCTTTAAGAAGTTCGTTGTAAGAATATAAAAAGTTATTTGTTGAGGTTTGTAAAAACTTAGACTGCTGATTCTCGATTACATTGTAAACTAAAGAGTAAAATGCTACAACGGAGCTAATGAGTATAACTGCTACAATAGCAAAGTTTATTAATAAAATCCTGAAATTTATTCTCATCTATATTCATCATGAATCTTTTTGAAGAACTTTTCTTATTGTTATTAGAAGTTCATCAAAATCATATGGTTTACTTATAAAATCATTAGCTCCAAGCTTAGCCGAATCTATGGCACTTTTCACATCAGCATAAGCGGTTAAAACAATTACTTTAATTTTAATATTTTTTTTATTTAAATCCTGTAAAACTTCAAATCCGTCCTTACCAGGCATTTTTAAATCAAGCAGAATCAAGTCAACACTATTCTTATTTAGATGTGACAATACATCTATTCCGTTAATTAAATAATCAACGTCATAGCCAACTTCCGATAACTCTTCCTGTAATAGCTTACATAAATTTTGATCATCATCTACTATAAGAATAGATTCCATTTTTTATTCTTTTCCCAGATTGGATTTTAACTGTTTTACTTTATCTTTATAATTATTTATTTCATCCTTTATAGGAGTATTAGACTTAGTACTATCTAATCTATTCTTTAAAGTAGGAACTAATTCTGTTTTAATCAAGATTACTAATTCTTTTTTATTTATTCTTGTTTCGTCACTTCCGAAAATATATCTTAATCCAAATACCCACCAAGGCAAATCTTTTAAGAAAGGAATACCATTTCTTACAACAGTTTCATCGTTAATATATAAACCGCCAATTATGGTCTCTTCATTGTTTAACATAAGGACTTGAGTATTAGCAGCAGTTTTTCTTATTTCAGTTGTTAACTGATCAGGAATAAATGAACTTCTTTCTACACTGATATCAAGCATTACATAATCGGTATTATCCTCATTATAAACATAAGGAGTTACTTCAATAATAGAACCTGTAGAGAAAAAGTTTTCTATTATATTTCCGGAGAAATCTCTTTGTTTTATAGAGAAATCAGAACCAACTTGAATTCTACCTTTTTTACCATCTCTAACAGTGATATTTGGAGATGCAATAATTTCACCAAGGTTTTCATTCTCAAAAAACTTGAAAGCTGCAGTAGCATCGCCAGTAAAATTACCAACTTGATAAACACCATTTGAAAATACTTTATACTCAGGTGCTATTTGAGTTGTTGAACCGGTTCCACCAGTTCCGCCGCCAGTACCACCGGAATTTTGCTGATTTAATTTATCCTGGTCTATTCCGAACTGTGCACCAATGTTTACACCTCTGCCTGATAAAAGGAATTTCCAGTCGATGCCTCTTGTTTTTGCAGTATTAACATCCATTTCAAAAAAGACAGCTGATATTTTTACTTCTCTGGAATTGATATTAGCATATTTATCAACATCCTTTTGAACAGCAACGTCCTCATTTCTTTTTTTAACAATTACAACATCTTCCTTAGTTTCATATGTTAAACCTGCATACTGTACAATAATAGTTAATGCTTTATCATAAGGCATATTTGTTATTTCCACTCCAATTGGAGCAGCAGATTCCACAGTAGAAACAATTCTCTTGCCGGTTGACATTTCACTAACCTTACTTAAAAGCATAATTGCTTTACTAAAAGGAAGATTAGAAGAAAGTGTTATTAACTCATCAGGTCTCTGATAGCCCTTTAATGTTTTTTCAAGGTTCTGCTGTGCATTAGCCTGTAAAGATAATAATAAAAATACAAACAGGTAAATTATTGATCTTTTCATTTCAATCTCTTATTTAATAGTAGTTTTAGTTAATCCTTCTTTTTCCAATTGAAGATTAATTCTTTCAATTATTCCGCCTTTATTGATAATAAAGCTTACATTTTGTTTTTCATAATCTATTTTGGTTACATATCCTAAATAAACCGGATCTCCCTCAAGCAGTAAGTAAGAATCTCCTTTTTGATCGGAAAGGAATGCACCTTCAGGAATTAAGGCAAGTAATTTGGCACCTTGAACATCAAGCAAATTGTCAATATTAGGTGGAACTTCCAATCTGATCAAAGGATAGAAAGCATCATACAGAATTCCTGATGAAAGGTCATTCTCTTTAAATTCAGTAGTAGAAAATCTATTATTGTTAGAGAAATAAACATCAACAAGAAAACTATAATTAACCAGATAACGTGGAACATTATCATCATCCATTTCAACCTGGTTAGTTAAAGATGCTTCTTTAACTTTCTTAAGTTCCCTGCTTTGCTCAATAGAATTTATCATTCTATAAAGCTCGTTGTAGTCACCGCTTCCAGTAACTTTGTATTCATAGAAAAAGAATTCTTTATCAGGTTTCTTTTCCATGTATTCAAGATTAATTTTAGTTACACCTGAAAAATCTGCAGCTATGTTATTCATAAAAGTGAAGAAACCAATTTCAGAAATATCCTGAGGTATATTAAACTTTCTTGCTGCTAAAATTGAATCAATTTTTTTGATTTTTTCTTTTGCATTATCAAGAGCCAGCAAGAGTTTATTTCTATCAAGATCATTCTTACTTAGTTCCGTTAACTTTGCAGTCTTATCTTTTACTTTTCCTGCCTGAAAAATGAAAATATATGCGCCACCGGCAATTAAAATAAAGATCAGTAGTGCAACTAAGCTTAGGGTGCTTTTTACTTTCCTATTCATAATTTACTTCTGATAACTTGATATGTTAAAAATTATTTTAAATTTATATGCAGTTTTATCTCTTATTTCTTCAGAGGTTACGCTCTTTAATTCAGCGGTCTTAAAGAAATAAGCAAAATCTGTAAGAACACCTCTTGTCAAAGAAAATCCTTCCAGAACAATTTTACTGTCTTCAACAACTACTTTGCTTAACCAAACATTTTTTCTTGAACTGAAAAAATTAGAAACATCTTTCAACAAATTATTCCAGACTTCTGTACCAACAGCAACTGAATCCAAAATTGTTTGAGTCTGGTCAAATAAACTTATTTTAGTTTCCAATTCAGATATCTGATTAACAATCTCTTTATTTTGGTTAAGTAATATGGTTTTTTTAGATATCTTTTGGTCCAATTGACTTATTGTATGAGTGTTTTCTAAAGTTTTTGTGGTTACAAATAGTGCTGCTGCAAATAAAACCGGCAGCATAGCATAACTATGCCAGCCTAATTGGAAAAGTTTTTGTTCTTCTTTGACGTATTTAGGAAGAAGATTTAATCCGGTAAATATGCCTTCAGCTTCATCATAATATTCCTGCGCAACAGCAATAGGAACAGAGAATGATGATATAAGTTCTTTTGATTTTGCATCAAGGTCATTTATATCAAGATTATCAAATTCAAGACGGCTTACATTAGCCTCAGGGAAGGTACCATAAAATGAAAGAATTAAATTTTCAGAATCATCTTCGCCGCAAACTACTATGTTATCTAATTGAGTAATTCCGCCATTCTCCATTTCAAGAAGAATTTTTGAGAAGTAAACATCATAAGTATGCAGGTTAGTAGTACCAATATCAATAGTAGAACCGATATGTTTTAATCTTCTGCCCTGCAAGAAAATTAATTTGCTGTATTCTTTTCCTATATAAACAACTAAAGAATTATCATCTGGAAAGAATTTTTTTCTTTTAGCTGCATAATAAGCAAGAGATACATCTGAACATTTTACTGAAGGAATTTTGTAATATCTTTTACCATTAACGTTAGCGAGGTTATTTATTAATTTAATGCAACCAACTTCACCATTTATAACTACGCTAAGTAACGACCTATCAGCAAGTTCAACATAGGCTAAGTTTTCTTTAGGAATGTGAATGTTTTTAGCTCTTGCAATTTCATCAGCAATATTTTCTGTGATAGTTGCTGATTTTACGGATTTACTTCCTTCATAAACGTGAAAATAAACCTGGGGCTCTGTTATGGCAGGAATAAAATTAAATTCATTTAAGTTAAATCCTTGTAAGGCAGATTGAACCAGGGATACCCCTGAAATTCCAACCCCGCCCACTGCTGATCTTACGTCAGATTTCGTAGCAACCATTGAAAGTTCATCATCATCAAGATTGATTGATGTTAAGGCATCCTCTACGTCAACTTCAGGTTGAACAAAATCCATAGAGGCTGTTCTTAGTACTTTTAGGTTACCATCTTCTTTGGTAATGACAGCCAGCTTAGTGTCATTTCCTTCACAATAAATACAGACAACAGGTTTTATCTTTTTCATAATGCACGTAATATTTGATTTATAACTGTTTTGTTATTTGCGTATGCAACTGCAGTTTCAAGTGTAATTCTCTTTTGTAAATACAAGCGTTTCAAATCTTGTTCCATTGTAATCATACCTTGCGGGCCCCCCTGGTTAATCATCATGTAAATTTCACCGGTATTATTGTTCTTAATGGCAGCTCTTACGCTTGGTGTAACCACTAAAACTTCTTTAGCCATTACACGTTTACCATCTACACTTGGTACAAGCTTTTGTGAAACAACTGATGTTAATACATCAGCTAATCTGTTTCTTACTCTTTCCTGTTCAGTAGGATGAATTTCAGCAATAATTCTATCAATAGATTCAACAGCACTGGAAGTGTGAAGAGTAGAGAAAACTTTATGTCCTGTATCAGTTACTTCAAGCGCAGCCATTATAGTATCAGGATCTCTCATTTCACCAATAACTATAATGTCAGGATCTTGTCTTAATGATTGAATAACTCCTTCTTTGAAACTAAGAACATCTCTACCAACTTCTCTATGTTTTATAATAGATAAGTTTGATTTATGTACGTACTCAATTGGTGATGCAATAATTACAATATGACAAGGGTCTATTTTGTTATGTGAATCTATAATTGCATCTAATGTAGTTGATTTACCTGAGCCTGTAATTCCGGTTACTAATGATAACCCGAATTTAATATACATATGGCTCATGGTTTTAATAACTGAAGGATGAAAACCTAATGATTCAAGTGGTCTTACAGTAACATTAATAGCTCTCATATTTAAAGTAAGTGTATCAAGGTCATAGTATGCATCTGCTCTAAATCTTGCATCAGTATTTTTTCTTTCATAGCAGAAGCTGTAACTAAAATCCAAATTTCTTTTTTCACCAAGAACTTTGCGCTGATTTATATTCAACAGATTAACGATTAAAACAGCAGATTCATCATACTTAAATTGAGGCCATTCCTTAACGCGTTCTTTTTTTCCGTGTATTCTTAACCATATAGAACCGCCATTTCCGTATCCACCCATTTCAATATCAGATGCATCTCTTTCAATCATACTGGTTAAGAGTTTGTTAAGATAACTTCTTAAAGTAACTCTATCTTCTGATGGAAGCTTTTCAATGTGGTCAAAAATGTAAGTAATTCTATCCGGACCAAAAAGATAAGGTGGAATTGTATTTACAAATTTGGCTAATATATTTTGGACTTCTGTAACCACTGAAAAGGACCTCTAATAAAAAATTATTTTACTGTATGTTTTATTTATTATAAGAAAAATCTTTTAGGGAAATTTTTCCGATTTGCTTAATTATCGGAAATATTTACTTAATATCAAGCAGAAATTTTTACAAAATTTTTAATCTTCTGAAGTACCTGCTATTACTTCTTCAATAGATGTTAATCCTAATTTTACTTTTTCTAAACCTGCTTCTCTTAAGCTTAATGAACCATCTCTTTTAGCAATTTTTCTAATTGCTTCTTCATCAACATCATCACCTGATTTAACAATAACCTGTCTAATTTCTTTAGTTAAATACAATGCTTCATGAATTGCTATACGTCCCTTGTAACCGCTATTATTACATTCATCGCAGCCTTTTGCTTCATATACATTGTAATCTCTCCATTCTGCAATATTTAATCCAATAGCCTTCATCAATTCTTCATCATAATTTTTAACTTTCTTTTTACACTTAGGACAAAGCTTACGAATCAATCTCTGTGCCACGATAATGTTGATTGCATATGCAATAAGAAAAGGTTCAATCCCCATTTTAAATAATCTTGCAACTGCACTTGGAGCGTCATTGGTGTGAAGGGTGGAAAATGTTAAGTGCCCTGTATTTGCAAGTTTAATGGCAGTTTCAGCTGTTTCTTTATCTCTCATTTCACCAACCAGAACAATATCAGGATCGTGTCTTAATATGGATCTGATAGCTTGCTCAAAGTTCATCTTATAACCAATCTTTAACTGTCTTGCACCTTCAATAACATATTCAACAGGGTCTTCAACTGTAAGAACATTTACAGTTGGGTCAATTACCTGGTACAATGCAGCAACTAATGTGGTTGATTTACCGCTGCCTGTAGGTCCGGTTAATATAACCATTCCCTGAGGTTGATTAATTGCTTTTGTAAAAGCTTCACGAGCATAACCTGCCAGACCAAGCTTATCTAAATCTTTAATAACTTTTCTATCATCAAGAATTCTTATTACAACAGATTCAAATTTATTTTTCAATTCAGTTCCAACCATAGGAAGTACTGAAACTCTGAATCTGATTATAACACCATCAATCTCTCTTTGAATAAAACCATCCTGAGCTCTTTCTCTTTCAAAACGGTCCATTCCTCTTGCCCTGTCTTTAACGACCGCAATAACAGCTTCAGGTAATGTTGAATCCTGTATATGCCAGGACTGAAGATTGCCATCAACTCTCATTAATATTTCTGTGCGGTTATTACTTCGAGGAATGAAGTGAATATCACTTGCTCCCTTTCTAACACCTTCAACTAAAGCACCTTCAACAAGATTGATAAGTGCACTCTTGTTTATCTCTGCATTTAACTCATCTTCATCTAATCCAATTTCATCATTCTCGGTAAACTCAGATACCTGAGCTTCTTCCATCATCTTTAAGAAAAGATTTTCAGGAGGAAAAATAATATTGATTAATTTTTCATAATCTTTTTTCTTGATATAAATAATTTCATACTTCTTAGCATTCAAACCGAATGCAACCTTGGGTATGCTTCTATCAGTAGGGTCAGTAGCAGCAATAATTAACTTATCTTTTATTCGTTCATCATACATAAAAGGAATAATGCAGTGTTGAAGCATATCGTTCTTTAATGCTTCTCCGCTGCCTTCCATTATATGGCGAATTGAATCTAATTTAGATTGAGGTATATCCTCTATTTTTATATCAAGTTCTCTAAACGCATAAAGTATTGCTACTTCTTTGAAAATAAGATCGTGGTCAAATTTAAAATCTTGAACTAATATCTGAGCTAAATTTCTTTTTACTTTATTCCTGTCCTGAAGCTTTGAAATCATTGCTTTTTCCAAAGTGCTTCCATCTATTATCCCTTTTTTGAATAAGAGATAACCAATCTTATCAGTCATTTCAACAGGACTATCTATACTATTCATGCATAATTTCTTTCAATTGGTGCAGGAGAATTATATGCCCCAGGAGTTTTAGGTCTTACTGTTGCAGTTTCTGCTGATACCAATGTTAAGGCAATCATTACAACCATAATTATCATTGCTATAACCACCTGGATAAGTTCAATAACATTTTTAAGTCTGTAGACAGTTTCGCTCTCATAATAATTAGCCAACTGCAATGAAGTATTTTTAATTGTTCCAGTTTCTTCACCTGAGTGCATACGTGACAATGCAGTTTCAGTAAACACACCGCTGGCAGTAAAAGCTTCAGTTATTCCCGCACCTCTTTTAACCATAAGAGGAATAGCAATATTTTTTATTCTATCTTCAAAATATCTGTTACCAGCAGCTTCAGCAGCTATTCTAATTGGTTCAATGCTTTCTGCAGAGCCGCTATATAAAGTATAGAATACACGGGCAAAAACTTCTATAGTTGTCTTATGAATCAAAGAGCCAACTACAGGTACTCTCAACAAGTACTTATCAAATACAAGTCCACCCTTTTTTGTTTTTTGATATCGCCATAAAGCTATAACAGGACCAAACATAACGATAGCCAATGGAATTGGATTCCCTACCAGGAAGTCACTTATCTTTAACGTAAATGCTGTCATTGGTGGAAGGTCAATTCCGAATTTAACAAACAACTTTGCTGTCTCAGGGAAGATGTATGCTACATAAAAAATTACTGCCAACATTAACACAAAAATTGTAACAGCAGGAGTAATTAATGCGCTGCGCATATTCTTTTTGAACTCCTGGCGTCTCTCAAGAAACTTTGCTGTTGCTTTATAAATTTCAGACATATTACCGCTCTTTGAAGCTAACCCTAACATATAAGCGGTGAATTTTCCGAATATGGATTGATACTTTAAAAAGGTTGCTTCACTATCAGCACCTTTTTTAAGTTCATTATTAATTTCTTTTAATGTTTCTTTGAGGGATTTATTTTGTGTATCGTTGATAAGAAGAGTTAAAATTTCACCATAAGATAATTTCTGCTCAAGAAGCTCTGAACTAATTTTAACAAAGGTAACTATTTCCGTTTGAGGTGGTTTTGTATTAAAATTTAACAACTTTTTGTTAACAGATAATACCTCATAACCCATTCGATTTAAGGCTTCCTGAACTTCTTTTTTAGTGAATGCCCTTTGTTCACCGCGTAAAGGTTTTTCTTTTCCTTTACGAACCCTGTACATAAAAGTTGTTTTGTTTTCAATATTAACAACTTTTAATTGATTTTTTTCGGCAAGACGATGGATTTTCTTTTTGCCTTCAGAAATACTTTCTGCAGACATTGAGCCGGTTAAAACTTGTCCGTTAGTTTTTTGCGCTGTAAATCTAAATTCTATCATAATATTTTCTTAATGGTTTAGACATTATTAATCCAAAATCGAGCCAAAATTAAATTTACATTTTAAAATCCCCAAAAAGGATTTTATTTTAAAGATTATTTTTGAGATTAAGACACTAAAAAAAGCAGCAACTGAAAAGAAAGAATATTAAAAACAAAAAAAAGGGTTGGTTAAAAACCAACCCTTAAGAAAAAATATCTTAGTGAACCTTTGTTAAAGTTACTACACCTTTAGTATTAACAACTCCGGTGTATTCAACTAAGGAACCATCTGTAGATAATTCAGTTCCTTTCGCATCAAAAGTAATTCCAGTAGCATTACCAGCAACAGAAATTGAGAAGATACCATTAGCTGTTGTATCTAATTCAGTAGGAAGAGCAAAATTTGTGAATGCATTTCCACCACCACCCATTGAAGTTGGTTTTTTGTAATATTCTACTGCTAAAGAAGCTAAATGGTTTATATCACTTACAACTGCATCTCTGTTTGCCTGAACTGAACTTGAGTTGAATAATTGAATACCAACTACGATTGCGATACCAACTACGATAACGCCTAAAACGATAAGTAAAAGTTGTTGTTGACCCATTGTAAAGATCTCCTATATATTTGTTATTGAAATTTGTGAACCATTTACGATAAAAAAGTACTTTAATTGTATCCTAAACTGTGCCAATTCTATTTTTCTTTATTTTTTATGTTTTTTTAAACTTTTTTTGATAGGAGGAAATTTTTACCTGTGAATATTACTAATTAGTGCTTTGTATTACAGACAAACTATTTTTATAGTTAAATATAATATTTATAATATGTTATGTCAATATGTTTAAAGTTAAATTTTAAATAAAAAGAAATTATTACAAAAAAGGTAACTTTTACATTTGATTAAATTTTGAAGGGTTTTAGCATAATTCTATTAGCTAAATTTGATTACTGTTCAATATTAACCATTTAAATAAAAACCAATAGAACCTCTTAATGAATAAATATTCATTAATCTTTTTGTACGATCCCTCGATATAAAAGTATCTATACTTATTTTTTTTTATATTTAAAGATTATTTTCACATTTTAATATTTGATTGCAATGAACGAAATTCCAAAGGCTTATAATCCTTCCGAAGTAGAAGATAAATGGTACAAATACTGGTTAGAGCAGAATATTTTCCATTCTGAAATAGATAATTCAAAAGAACCTTATACTATAGTTATTCCCCCTCCTAATGTTACAGGTATTTTAACCTTAGGTCACGTCCTTAATAATACTATCCAGGATATCTACATCCGTACAAAGAGAATGCAGGGATATAATGCCTGCTGGGTTCCGGGAACAGACCACGCTTCCATTGCAACTGAAAGTAAAGTAGTCCGCTATCTTAAAGAGCAAGGTATAGATAAATATGAAATTGGAAGAGAAAAATTTCTTGATGCTTGCTGGGAATGGACAAATAAATATGGCGGCATAATCATTCAGCAATTAAAAAAACTTGGTGTTAGCTGTGATTGGGAAAGAGAACGCTTTACGCTTGATGAAGATTATTATAGAAAAGTAATTGAAACTTTTGTTCAGCTTTATAAAGAAGGAAAAATCTATCGCGGTGAAAAAATAGTTAATTGGGACCCTGCTTCACGCTCTGCAATCTCTGATGAAGAAGTAAATTACCGCGAATCAAATGGTAAGCTTTGGTACATCAAATATCCTGTTAAAGATAGCAAAGAGTTTATTGAAGTTGCAACTACACGTCCCGAAACAATGCTTGGAGATACCGGTATTGCAGTTAATCCTAAAGATGAACGTTACAAAAATCTTATTGGGAAGTTTGCAATTCTTCCTTTAGTAGACAGAGAAATTCCAATTTTCTCTGATTGGCATGTTGAATCTGAATTTGGTACCGGTGCAGTTAAGGTAACTCCTGCTCACGACCCTAATGATTATGTTATGGGTGTTGAGCATAATCTTGAAATGATAAATATTTTTAATGAAGATGCATCAACCAATCATAATGTACCCGAAGAGTTCCAGGGATTAGACAGATATGTTGTTCGTGAAAAAGCTATAAGCAGATTAAAAGAACAGGGCTATTTAGTAAAAGAAGAAAATTATACTAACAAAGTTGGCTATTCTGAAAGAGGCGGTGTTCCGATTGAACCTTATCTTTCTGAACAATGGTTCCTGAAGATGGAAGAAATATCCAAACCCGCTTTAGATGTAGTAAGAAATGGTGAAGTTAATTTTCATCCAGACCATTGGAAGAAAACTTACGACCATTGGATGACCAACATAAAAGATTGGTGCATATCCCGTCAGTTGTGGTGGGGACATCGGATTCCTGTATGGTATTGCGATGACTGCCGCAAAGAGCCAATTGTTTCTGTTGATGCACCAACGAAATGTCCTAATTGTAATTCAAAAAATTTAAGACAAGATGAAGATGTGCTTGATACCTGGACATCAAGCTGGCTTTGGGCTTATGATGTTTTCAAAACTGAAGAAGAAAAACAATATTATTATCCAACAGATTTATTAGTTACTGCCCCTGATATTATTTTCTTCTGGGTTGCACGTATGATAATTGCAGGTATGCATTTCAGAAAAGAAATTCCGTTTAAAGATGTTTACTTTACAAGTGTACTTAGAGATATGCAGGGACGCAAGATGAGCAAAACTCTTGGCAACTCTCCTGACCCGATTGAAGTAATAAATAAATATGGAGCCGATGCTTTAAGATTTACAATTATTTATTCTGCTCCGCTTGGACAAGATGTATTATTCAGTGAAGATAAATGTGAATTCGGAAGAAACTTCGCAAATAAAATTTGGAATGCAGGTCGCTTCCTTTTAATGAATGCACAAACCATTAAGATAGATAAATCATTAGCAGATAAGCATCTTGATTTTGCAGATAACTGGATAAACTCACGCTTCAATAAAACATTACGCGATTTAATAAATGCATTAGATACATTCGATATAAATGGCTCTACAAAAATTATCTACTCATTTATATGGAATGACTTCTGCGACTGGTATATAGAATTATCCAAGAGCAGGTTATACGCAGACAATGAAGAAATAAAATCTGCAGTACTCACCCGTTCAATTATGATGTTTGAAAATCTTTTAAAGATTGCACATCCATTTATGCCATTCCTTACTGAAGAACTATGGCAGGCAATTGAAGAAAGAAAACCGGGAGAAAGTATTTCAACTTCAAAATATCCTGAAGTAAATGAAAGCTTAATCAATGAAGCTGCAGAAAAAGAAATGGACTTCGTTCAGGATATCATAAATGGAATCAGAAACATACGCGGTGAAGCAAACATACCTCCATCAAAAGCGTTGGATGTTTTTATCAAAATAGAAAATCTATCAGAATACCAGATAGAATACATAAAAAAATTAGCTAAGTTAAATTCAATCTCCTTCAGTAGCATTATTCAACAGCCAAAGCAGAGTGCTTCATCGGTTGTTAAAGGAATTGAAATTTATGTTTCACTTGAAGGCATTATTGATCTTGACCTTGAAAGAAAACGCTTAACAAAAGAAATTGAAAGATTAGAAGGCTCGTTAGCAGGCATCAGAAAAAAATTATCAAATGAAAATTTTGTAAAGAATGCTGCTAAGGAAGTTGTCGAAAAGGAAAGACAAAAAGAAACAGATTGGGTTTCTAACATTAATAAGTTGAAAGACATACTTAATAATTTAAATTAAGGAGTAACTAAGTGTATCGTACAATATCAGACTTTCTTGAAGACTGGAAAAATGAATCCGAAGCAACTCTAAAAATCTTTAGTGCTTTAGATAATAATTCATTGAACATAAAATTTAATGGATATAACAGAACATTAGGAAAAATTGCCTGGCACATAACCTTAATGCTTCCTGAAATGGGAGAAACATTTAACCTTCCACTTAAATCAATGATAAAGGATGCTCCACAGCCTGAAACAATTGAAGAAATTAATAATACATATAAACTTGCCTCAGAAGAATTAGCAGAGCTAATTAAAAACAGCTGGACAGATACTTCATTAACTGAAGTAAAAACAGTTTATGGTCAGACCTTCTCAAATCAGACTGGTTTAAATATGTTAGTAAAGCATCAGATACACCACAGAGGACAATTAACAGTATTAATGAGACTGGCAGGATTGAAAGTGCCAGGCATATACGGACCTGCAAAAGAAGAGTGGTCTGCATTAGGCATGCCTGAAGTGGAGTAAAAAGAAAAAAATGTCATCGCAGCGAGTGCTCCCCCTTGAGGGGATTAAAGCACGAGCGTAGCGATCTCTGACATAGTGAAGGTAGAAAGAAAATTTAGGCAGCAATAAGTCATTCTGAGCGAAGCGTAAGAATCTCTGACACAGTGAAGGTAGAAAGAATAAAAGATGTTAATAAACAATTGCTATGTTTATATACTTACTAATAAAAACATCTCTGTGTTATATACTGGAGTGACAAATAATTTAGAAAGAAGGATTTACGAACATAAAAATAAATTAAATGAAGGCTTCACTAAAAAATTTAATGTTAACAAATTAGTTTATTTTGAATTGTTTAACGATATGCAGAGTGCAATTATTAGAGAAAAGCAAATCAAAATAAAGTCCAGACATGGCAAAATACAATTAATCAACTCTATCAATCCCGAATGGAAAGAACTAATAGTAACTTTTCCCTAGGCATCTTAACCAATATATGTCAGAGATCCCCGCGGTTGTCCTAAATGCACCGCACAAGGCGGAGGACTCCCTTGGGATGACATCTTTGGTGCTTCGCTCGTAAATGTCATCGCAGCGAGTGCTCCACCTTGAGGGGAATAAAGCACGAGAGTAAAGATCTCTGAAATAGTAAAAGATAGAATCGCTAATTAGAAACTGTATGGAAAGAACTAATGTAACTTTTCCCTAGGCATCTTGACCAACATATGTCAGAGATCCCTGCGGTAGTCCTAAATGCGCCGCACAAGACGGAGGACTCCCTTGGGATGACATCTTTGGTGCTTCGCTTGCAATGAGTCATCGCAGCGAGTGCTCCCCCTTGAGGGGATTAAAGCACGAGCGTAGCGATCTCTGACATATGTATGAGTAGAACTACAAAGTAAATGTCAATATAGTTTTCACTTCATCATCACCATCTTCTTAGTATCTAAAAACTCCCCTGACTGTATTTGATAGAAGTAAATACCTGAAGTTAAATTATTTCCATCAAACTCTACTTCATATTCACCTGAAGGTTTTTCTTCATTAACAAGTTGAGTAATTTCTTTTCCTAAAACATTAAAAACTTTTATGCTAACCAATCCTTGCTTAGGTAAAGTATATTTTATTTTTGTAGAAGGATTAAAAGGATTAGGGTAATTTTGTTCTAGTGAATATTGAAATGGTAAATTATTTTCTTTCTGAGAAGTAACATACTGCCAACTTGGTTCCAGGTATAACCACCATCTGTAATTAAATTTTATTCCTACCTTGTAAGTTGATGAAGAATACATATAACATTACTCTCTACAAAAAAAATGTCATCCTGAGGGTAGTCCTCCGCCTTGGGCGGTGCATTAAGGACGACCGTAAGGATCTCTGACATAGTGTTTGTTAGAATGTTAAGCTTCGGGCTTCTCGGTACATTTTCTTTGCTCCGCTCAGAAAACACTCGAAGACCCTTCACTCTTTTAAACTACTAATAACGAGATTTTTTTACACTACTTTCCACTCTCCTTGATAGGTACTTCTCCTTATTCGAACCCAGTTCCAGTAAACAACTGCATCTCCTTTGTTTGTTGAGCGTCCTATTCTTTTCTTTATTTCTTCCTTCGGTTCTATTGCAATTTTTCCATTCCGCAAAAACCATTTGATAGAGGTAAGGTCTGTTATTAGTTCATTATCATTTGGTATTATAATTCTTTTTAATCTTAAGTCTTCTCTTAATTGCCAGTACATCTGTGAGCGTAAATTAATAAAATTTTCTGCTGAGTTTATCTTTACCGGAGAAGATGCACTTAATATATTAACTACCTTTATGTTAATTTCCTTTAATGCGTTTATTGTACCCGCACCTACTCCTATGCCATCAACCCCAACTTTATCAGCAGATATTTTATAATCATTCATATACCTTACAATATCTCTTTTCCCAAGTATTCCGCTATCCGGACATTGAAATGCATTAACCTCTATCAGTTTATTCCCTTTTCCTAAAGCTATTGCTGCTTTATCTCCTGTTTCGCTATTGGCAGCATCCACACCAAGTGCATAGTCACCATCCATATATTCATTGTCTTTTGCATCAATGCACCATTCAACCTGAATAAGACTATCAATGCTTTGCATTGGTGATATCCCACGAGCTCTTGATAAATATAACGGACTTTCTTCTCCATACCTTACCTTCATTCTGTTTATACCTTCCATTGATGCTGCTCCCGGAATTAACAATGAATTTTTACATACAACATTGGGATGGTCAAATGCAGATATTATTATATGCTCAACATTATCAAGCATACAAAAGCGGTGAAGATTATCAAGCTGGTTATCAGGATTGCCAAATGCAAGCATTAAATTGTTTGATGATGTGCAGGTGTTTTGCAATGCGGTAATTACAGACATAGGAATGCCGGGTGTTTCTTCAAGAATTATTAGCATATTCTCTGCGTGAAATCCCTGAGCTTTAGTTGCAGATTCTTCATCAGCTTTTATTCCTGCTGCAAAGCCAAGAGCAATGCGGTTATCGTTTCCATAGTTCAACCTCAATCTAAGCTTAAGCAGTTCACCTTTATTAAACAGCGGATATAAATTTCTTATTTCCTTCCAAAGATGAAGAGAAAGCTGCTCCTGTTTTGGAGCAGTTGTAACCACAATTGAATTAGGAAAGCACTCAATAAACCAGAAGGTAATTAAAGCACCAATAAAAGTTTTACCTGTACCTGTAGCGGATTCAACTCCTACCCATTTTTTATTTACCAATGCATTAACCACTTTAATAAAAGGGTCCGGAGTTCCATCCCAAGTGTGCTCTTATACTCAGGATGTAGACTCCAGTTTATTGTTTCTTTTTTTATTGATAATCTTTCTTCAAAGTAATCAAGGGGATGTTCACGGTAGTGATTAATTTTTTCAGAGGCTAATTCCTTTGCAGCAATAGTTAGTCTTATTAAATCCCTGTAAGTAAAGCTGCTCATTTCTTTTTCCCTTTAACATCTATCTTTAGATTTGAAAGCAAGGTATTCAATTGTTCAGTGTTTAATGAGTTCAGATGTTTAACAATTTCAAGAATTTCTTTGGTGGATTTTCCTTTTGCATTTTTATTATACAAGCCGCATAAGGTATCTCTATCCTTCATTATGGTTAATGCAAAGTTGTACATCTTCGTACTCTTGGCAATTCGCAAAAGAAACTCTCTGTCAATCAAAGCTCTTATCATTGCCTTCTTTTTAAGAATGGCTGTGCACTCAGCTACTTCTTTTGATGCTGTTTTTATATATCCTAATGCATCCGATTGAGGAAGGAGGAATTCACTTACAACTTTATTAAGCAATTCTTTTTTGTTTTCGCGGTTAGTTAGTTTAGGGTCTTCAAGCAGGATTAAAACAATGCCGTTGATGATATCCCGTTCAGTTCTTTCTGTCTTAGTTTTCTTCTTCATTATATCTCCATAAAATGGAAGGCAGTATAAAATGAGGAAGAAACTATTTCATCCTAATCTTTTTTAGGATGACTTGCATTGTTAGTTTATAAAAATTTTGTCCTGAAAAAATTTAAGGATGAAATGAAATGAAAAAAAATTTAATAAAAGCAGACCTGCTTAAAACTAGCTCCACTTCATTATTTAAAAGAACCATTGAACCGGAGGGAGTTCAACCCGCACCTTACAACAATGAACAGCTTGCAGAAATTTATTCTTACAATGGCTATCATTCAAAATGTATTAACCTGAAATCAATGTTGACATCGGGATTAGGTTATGAAGTATTCAGTGTAATCAATCATATAGATGAAATAAATAAACTGAATAAATTCATAAACGAACATTACTCTAACACCGGATTATCATTAGTTGAATTGCTTTACAGGTTCCAGACAGATTATGAAATTTTTGGCAATGCTTATCTTGAGGTTGTGCGCAACAGCGTGGGAGAAGTCTCAGCACTTTTTCATCTCCCTGCAAAAGATATGCGAATAGCAGTGAAGAATAACAAACAGTATGCAGTGCAGATAATAAATGGAAGTGAAATTTGCTTTTCTGAGTTCGGCAAACGTGAAGGTGGAATGAATGAATTCATTAGCATAAAAAATTATAATCCGCTAAGCAGATTTTATGGACAGCCGGAATATATGGGAGCGTTAAGCAGCATCGTGCTGGACAGGTACTCAGTTGAATTTAACATTAACAAGTTCAACAACAATGCAGTTCCTGAGTCAATTATATTTATCAAGGGTGGAATTCTTGGCAAAGATGCTAAAATGAAAATCAAAGATTTCTTCACCAACAATTTCAAAGGATTAGAAAATAGAGGACGTTCTTTAATTCTGGAGACTGAAGATGAGAAATCAACTATTGAAGTTAAAGCGGTATCTCAGCCTGTAAATGAAGCATCATATAATGTGCTGAGAGAAAATTGCAGAGATGAAATTATTGCAGCACACGGAATTCCTAGAAGAATGCTTGGAATGAGCGATGGTGGAAGTCTGGGTGGATACAATGAAACAAGAAATCAGTTAAAGATATTTCAGGAATGCGTAATTACACCAAGACAGAAAAAGCTGGAATATATTTTGAATGACCTAATAATCAAAAAAGGATTGGATTTACATTCAGTAGAAATAAAGTTAAATCAGCTTTATGTTGAAAATCCTGAAGCAGATGCAAAGTTTTATGAAATTATGATAAAAGCAGGTATATTAACAACCGATGAAGCAAGAAAAGAATTAGGATATTCCGTTTAATGGCTGCACATAAATATTATATTATAAACAAACCTTATAATGTACTATCACAATTTACAGATGACAGTGGAAAGCAAACACTGTCATCTTTTTATAAATTCCCAAAAGATGTTTATCCTATCGGTAGATTAGACTACGACAGCGAAGGTTTACTGATTCTTACCAATGATAAGAAATTAAATTCATACTTGTTAAATCCATATAATAAACACGAGCGTGAATACTACGTGCAGGTAGAGGGAATACCTACCAAAGAAAGCTTAGAGCAATTTGAAAAAGGAATAATAATACAGTATTACAAAACCTTACCAGCTAAAGCAAAAATAATAGAAGAACCAAAACTATGGGAGCGCAGCACACCAATAAGATTCAGACAAAACATCCCGACAACCTGGCTTTCAATTATTTTGTATGAAGGAAAGAATAGGCAAGTCCGCAAAATGACTGCTGCAATAGGACATCCAACACTCCGCTTAGTAAGAGTAAGAATAAAAAATATTTTACTTGGCAATTTACAACCAGGAGAAGTAAGGGAGTTGAGAGAAGAGGAAGTGAAGAGATTGTTGATGTAAGTGTGTGTCGTTGCGAGGAGCCCTATGACAGCTTGCCCCTATGGGGAAGCAATCCCTGATTTTCATTTAAGCCCATGACTTTAGTCATGGGTATATTATTAATAGTTACCCATCCCCCTGCCCCCTTCCCTGAATAAGGAAGGGGGAAATAGCAATATCATCTCCTTACCCATAACTAAAGTTATGGGATACATAAGATTGTGTGGTTGCTAGGAGTACTACAACTGTTTGTCCCTATGGAGAAGCAATCTCTGGATTTTTATTTTACCCATGACTTTAGTCATGGGGAAACAACCAGTCCCATCTCAATGACACTGTTTTTATAACTTCAACGTTCCTAAACTTTTCTTATATTTACTACTTAAATTTTTGCGCTTTTAGGAGGATTAGAAAATCGAAAAGAAAAAGAATACTCAGAATGATTTAGTTGAAAAGATTGTTTCTCTTTCCAAAAGAAGAGGTTTTGTTTTTCAATCAAGTGAAATTTATGGCGGATTAAACGGCTGTTGGGATTACGGTCCACTTGGTGTTGAACTCCTTAAAAATATTAAAGAAGACTGGTGGAAGTTTATGACCTTCCGCGAGGATATTGAAGGTCTTGATGCTTCTATCCTAATGCATCCTAAAGTATGGGAAGCTTCCGGACACGTTGCAAACTTCACCGACCCTATGGTGGATTGCAAGCAGTGTAAAGCAAGATATAGAGTTGACATCCTTGCAGAATCTTTAAGTGATAAATCCAAGAAGAAAGCTATTGAAGGTTTGAAGAATGCAATTATTGATAATGCTCCCTTTTCTCATAAATATGAACAAATAGGAATGAGAGAAGAAAATCAGGGTAACTTGACTAACTTCTTTGATGAATTATTTGATTCCGAAGATTTAGGCAAACTATTGATGAATGAAATTACCTGCCCCAACTGCGGCAATAAAGGAACATTCACTGAACCAAGAACTTTCAATTTAATGTTTAAGACATTTGTCGGTCCTGTTGAAGACAACTCCAATGTAGTTTATCTTCGTCCAGAAACTGCTCAGGGAATTTTTGTAAATTTCCTTAATGTGCAGGGTGCATCAAGACAAAAACTTCCTTTCGGTATTGCACAAATTGGAAAAGCATTCCGTAATGAAATCAACACAAAGAATTTTCTTTTCCGTACACGTGAATTTGAACAGATGGAAATGCAGTTCTTTGTTAAACCTGAACAGGATGACCAATGGTATAATTACTGGAAAGAACAAAGAATTGAATGGTTCCATTCATTAGGAATCAGTAAAGATAAACTTCGCTTTCACGACCATCCAGAAAACAAACTTGCTCACTATGCAAAAGCTGCAGTAGATATTGAATACTTATTCCCATTTGGATGGGGTGAGATTGAAGGTATTCACAATAGAAGAAATTATGATTTAACTCAGCACGAATTATTCAGCGGAAAATCATTAAAATATTTTGATGAAGAGAGTAAAGAAAAATTTGTTCCATTTGTAATTGAAACATCTGCAGGGGCAAGCCGTTCCTTTATGGCATTCCTGATTGATGCCTATTATGAAGAAGAAGTAAATGGAGAGATGCGCTCTGTTTTGAAATTTCATCCAAAGCTTGCTCCAATTAAAGCAGCAATACTTCCTTTAGTAAATAAAGATGGTATGCCTGAGATAGCACGTGCAATTGAAACCACATTGAGAAAAAACTTCAAAGTTTTTTATGATGATAAAGGTGCAATAGGCAGACGATACAGAAGAATGGACGAAGCTGGTACACCTTTCTGCATAACTGTTGATACTCAAACTTTAACAGATGATACAGTTACAATAAGAGAAAGAGACACAATGCAGCAAGTACGTGTTTCTATAGAAAAAATTTCTGAGTTCTTATTATTTAAGATGTTGGAATAAAACTATTCTGTCATCACGAGGAGTCCCGAACAAGTTCGGGACGACGTGGTGATCTCTGGATTTTGAATTTAGCCTATGACTTCAGTCGTGGGTTAATAATTTCCCACGATTAAAATCGTGGGCTAACCTATGTACATTTTCAGTTTAACCCATGACTTTAGTCATGGGACATAACCTTATTACATGGCTAATAATTCCTTTTCACCTCCATCTTCCTTATATTTTCCATAAAAAAAATAAGAAATATATTATGTCTGCTATAGAATTGAAACAATATCTAAAATCAAAAGCAAATGTTAATGATGCGATTAATCTTCAACGTTTTTTTAAAACCGGACCAGGAGAATATGGTGAAGGTGATATTTTTCACGGAATAAAAATTCCTATTCTTAGAGAAGCAACTAAAAAGTTTATGAATCTTTCTCTTGCTGATATTCAGGAAGTTCTTCATTCAAAGTACCACGAAGAAAGAATGATTTCTTTATTCCTTCTAATAAATAAATTTAAAAAAGCTGAGCCAAAAGAAAAGAAAACAATTTATAATATGTACTTGAAAAATACTAAGTATATAAATAATTGGGACCTTGTTGACTTATCCTCGCACCATATTGTTGGCGCATATCTTTTTGATAAGGAAAAAGATATTTTGTATAAAATGGCAGCTTCAAAAGATTTATGGAAAAAGAGAATAGCAATAATTTCTACTTTTTATTTTTTGCGCAGAGGAGATTTTGTTCCCACATTTAAAATTGCTGAGATGCTTCTTAATGACAAACATGATTTGATTCATAAAGGAGTTGGGTGGATGCTTAGGGAAGTTGGCAACAGGGATATGGGTGCTGAAGAAGAATTTTTATTATGCTTTTATAAACAGATGCCCCGTACTATGCTAAGGTATGCTATAGAAAAATTTCCTGAAAATAAACGACAGGCTTACTTAAAGGGACGTATGTAATGATTGAATTTATTCCGCTTGGTGGTGGAGGTGAAATTGGTGCTAACTCTTATTACCTCAACATATCAGGTACAGGAATAATTTTAGACTGTGGTATGCATCCCCAAAAAACAGGTCTGGATGCTCTTCCTTTATTTGACATCATTAAGGATAAGTCGATTGATTACATTTTAATAAGTCACGCTCATCAGGATCATATTGGCAGTCTTCCATTTTTAATCCAAAGATTTCCTTATTTAAAAATTATTACAACTCCACAAACACGTGCTGTTGCTGAACTTACTATTCACAATACAATTTCAATTTTAAAAAAACAAATAAATGAGAATGAAATAAAGTTGTATTCACACGACGATGTTGATTTGCTTATACAATCTATAATGTATAAGTCTTATGGAGAAGAATTTGATTTAATTGGTTATGACCATAAGGGAAAAGAACCTGTTAAGGCAGTGTTTACTAACGCAGGACATATAATTGGCTCTGCAGGAATTTTGCTTGAACATAATAATTATAAAATCTTTTATACTGGCGATATCAGTTTACGTAATCAAACTTTGCTTAAGGCAGCTCAGTTACCTGAGGTCAAAGTAGATTGTTTAATTACGGAAACTACTTATGGTTCAACAGATACTTCTATTTTCAATTGGCATAAGGAATCGGAAAGATTAGCTCAATCAATCAATAAGGTTATTGATAGAAGTGGTTCAGTTCTTATACCTGTTTTTTCATTAGGTAAAATGCAGGAGATAGCTGCTACGCTTTGGAAGCTGATGCAAAAAGGAAAGCTTGTTAATGTAGATATTTATGCTGATGGCATCGGGAGAAAAATAAATCGTATTTATGATTACAGCCGTTACAATGTAAATTATATTGATGAAGATTTTGTAATTGGAGATATCCCGCTAAAAAGTTTTTATGAAATAAAACGCACCTCGAATTTCTTTAAGCATCCCTGCATAATGCTTGCACCATCGGGAATGATGATGAAAAAAACAGCTTCATACTCGATGGCTATTCAATGGATTAAGCATAAAGAATCTGCAATCTTTACTGTTGGTTATATGGACCCTGATACTCCGGGTTATACAATTGCAAAAGCACGTAAAGGACAAACAATACAATTTGATGGTCAATCTATTGAAGTAAAATGTTCTATTAAAAATTTTCGTTTTCCTTCTCACGCAAGAAGAGAAGATATTCTTGAGATTGTAAAAAAATTAAACCCTGATAGTATTATCCTTGTTCATGGAGATGAATCTTCAATTGATTGGGTGGGAGCAAATATTCTTAAGAACTTTAAAGCAAAATTATATGCTGCAAAAACAGGTGAGTTAATTAAATTATAATATTTATTAAGAATATTTTTCGATTATCTTCTTAAACCTTTCATTATTCCTGATTGGATCAAAAATTGGATGTAGCTTAAGCTGCCATACTGATAACATACCCGGTTTCTTAAGAATTTCATCCATTTTATCAATTGCTTCACTGTACATTCGAAGCAACATATAAACTTCCACTTCTATTACCTCATAATCCATCTTGGTCCATAAATTCATCTTAGAACCGCTTGAGCTTTTTTGGATGACACTCTTTATCTGACTAATTGCTTCATCCTTTTTACCAATTCCTGCCAAAGCATAAGCAAGTTGAGCATGAGAATAAAGATCATCTTTTTCTGTAATTATTTTTTCTATTACTACTCTTGCTGAATCAAAAGCTTTGAATGAATTTTCTATATCTCCTTTAGCTCTATATGTAAATCCTTGTTTAATATATTTTTGTATTATAGGCCAAAATTCAGGCGGTAGCTTCTCATTGAGTGATGTCAAGGCACCATCAAATTTTCTCTCAAAATATTTTAATTTCCAAAAATAAATACCTTCTATGGTTCTTCCACCTCTATATATATTAGGATTCTTTTTAGAACCTTCTTCAAGAATTGAACGCGCAGTTTTTAAATCTCCGTATCCATCAATCATTAAATTGGCAAGGTTGCTGTAAGAATAAGGATCCTCAGGATGGGAAGATAAATATTCTTCAGCTTCTCTCTTGGCGCGATCCCATTCTCTTAAAGCAGTTGAAATATAAAATGGTTCCAATTCATTAGGCAACTTTAAACTAATCGGGTCAATTACTCTTTTTTGTACCAGCATCTCTCTGGCTTTTTTCCAGTTTCCAAAATCTGCATAAAGATCACCTAATTGAGAAAGTAAAAAAGCCCATCTTGGTTTCTCTTTTAATGCTGCTTCATATTCTTTCAATGCTTCATCTTTTTTACCATCTATATATCTTAAGTAATAACCTTTAGCTAAAAGAACCTCGGGCAAATTGCTTGATAATAAAATAGCTCTATCTAAAGAAGTTTTACTTTTCTGTAGTCTTACCGGAGTTTGGTCCCATAAGTACCATGAGTACATTCTTGTATGAAATACAGAAGCCCAGGCATAAGCTTCAGCAAAATTATTATCATAGTATGCAGCAGAATCAAACATCTCTGCAGCTTTTGCGGTTCCTAAACTATCAACATAATTTGTTGAATAATATCGTCCCTTAAGATAGAAATCATATGCTTTGCGATTACTTGTCATATGTTTTTCAATTGATGTTTTTTCCACAGGTAGTATCTTTAAACTTAATTCTTCTGAAATCCTCTTTGCAATTTCATTTTGAATGTTAAAGAGATTTACTTCATTGGCTTCAAATGCACCTCCCCAAATATTACCTTCTGTTTCTGTATTAATAAGTTGAGCAGTAACTCTGATTTCATTACCAATTCTTCTGATACTTCCTTCCAACAGATACTTAACGCCAAGTTCATCCCCAATATCACTAATTCTTTTCTTAGTATTTTTATATAATACCATTGAGGTTCTTGCAATAACTCTTAAGTCACTTATTTTTGATAATTGTGCTGTGATTTCTTCATGCATTCCATCCGCAAAAAATAAATCCTCTGCAGTATCATTGAAGGTTACGAAAGGTAAAACTCCTATTGATTTATTTTCATCAGTTCCTGTTCCCTTAAGTAGAAGCCACAAAGTTACAATTAATATAATGGCAAAAATGGTTGATGAGTAAAGAATTATTCTTTTTTTATTTATTTTTTTTACAGGTAAATAGGTTAAAGTAATATGTTCAGGTTCTTGTCTTAATTCTTTTAAATCATTAAGAAATTCATCAGCATTCTTATATCTTCTATTTGCATCTTTATTCAAGCTCTTATTTATGATTTTAATTATAGCATCAGGAAGGTCATTTCTTATATTGTTTATTGGTTCAGGTTCTGAATTGAGAATATTATAAATTACAGCAGAATCATATTCTCCTTTAAATGGAAGTTTACCGGTTAATATTTCATATAAAACAACTCCAAGTGACCAAATATCTGTACGGATATCAACATCTTTTCCAACGGCTTGTTCCGGCGACATATATGAGATAGTTCCCAGAGATTCCTTTCTCTTAGTTATAGTAGAACGCTGTGAAAGTTTGGCAAGACCAAAATCTACAATTTTTACAATACCATCATCAGTTATAAAAATATTTTCAGGCTTTATATCTCTATGTATAATTCCCTTACTATGTGCTTGTCTTAATCCTTCTGCAATTTGAAAAACTATATTAATTGCATCTTCAATTTTTAACGAACTGTTTTCAATTTTTTTTCTTAAGGTTTCTCCTTCATAACAATTCATGCAGATAAATATTTGTCCATCTTCAGTTTCATCAATTTCATGAATAGAACAAATATTATTATGGTCTAATGCTGATGCTGCCTGTGCCTCCCGGATAAATCTTTCTTTGGCTTCATCATCCCTGGTTAATTCAGGAGGTAAAAATTTTAATGCAACAAACCGGTGAAGCCTGGTATCTTCGGCTTTATAAACAATGCCCATTCCTCCGCCACCAAGCTTCTCAATAATTCTATAATGAGAAACATTCTCCTTAACCATCCAAAACCTGCTTTATAAAACAAAGTTATAAAATCAAATACTATTTCATACTTAGCTGCTTTACTTTATTCCATATTACAGCAGAATTTAATTGGTTTTCATTGAGATTTTTAATTTCTCCACATAATTTATTAGCCGATTCAGTGTCACCGACTTTATTGTAAGCTTGTGCAAGATAATATCTCTGCTGACAATTAGGAGTATTTATTTTCTTCATTATTGTAATTGCTGAACTATAATTTCCCTGTTGATATTCTATTAATCCAAGAGTAAAATTATACTTATTCATCAATTCAATATCATCTTTCTTTTCAACTTCATCAATTGCTTGTTCAACTTTATCTTTTGCTTCTTCTATTTCATTATTTAAGGCATATGCATAGGCTAAATCGAGGTCAGAGTATGCATTTAAACTTGCTTTCTCCTGCCAGGAAAGTGGCATCTTGTTTATTCTCTTATTATACTCATTAAATTTATCAAGAGCTTCAGCTGTTCTTCCATTTTCGCAAAGTATAAGTCCTTCATATGCATAAGATTTTATCGCCTCCATTTTATTATTTTCAGTCTCAGCAATATCTCTATATTGATTAAAATTATTTAAAGCTTCATCAATATTATTTTCATACACATATGAAATACTCTTTAATCTTTTAGCTAATAATTTAGAATTAGGATTATTGCTTGCTTCAGCAAATTTCCTGTAATAATCTCTTGCGGCATTATAGTCACTCTTAAATAAATAAGCATTACCAATCATATATAATGACCTTTGGAATGTTTTGTCCTTAGCAAAAGATGTTTGGAAATTTTTTATAGCCCCGTCATAATCCCCTGTCTTCAAAAGCAATTCACCATAAGAATCATATGGATTTGGATAATCAGGAACTAAAGCGATATACTGCTGTAATTCTTTTTTTGCATTATCATAATCTCCCATCCCCATATAGATATAACCCAAAAGATTATGAGCTTGAGGGAAATCAGGTTTAATTTGTACAACTTTTTTTAATATTTCCAATGCTTTGGCATTTTCTCCGGCATTGTATAAATTTGAACTTTTATAAAACATTGGTCTGGGATCTTCGGGAAACATTTGAATTAAGGCATCTTCAATCATTCTCGCTTTGCTGATGTTATTATCTGAATAATTTTTAACAATTTCAATTTGCAACTGCTCTCCCTTTGAAGCATAGCCGGAATATAAAATTGCATTCTTTAAATTTTCATCCCGAACATCAGGATTAGATGCATAGAAGGTTTTATATAAATATGCTAAGGCAAAGGTGTTATCTAATGCAATTGCTTTATCAAGCAAGGCTTCTCCTTTTATAATATCTCCATTTTCAATTAAATCTCTTGCCTGAATTAAGAATTCTTTAGCTTCCGGAGATGTTGTTGTTAATGGAATTTCTTTTTGTGCGAATAAGGATATACTTAGGACAAGAAAAAATAGTATAGTTAGGAAAATAGATAGGAATAATTTACTTTCTTTTTTCATAGCAGCCTCCTGATTTCCTTTCAGTTATTTTTTAAAGGCTACTTCGGGAGAAAAAAAAGGATAATCACTACTTTTTTTTCATTCTCTCGGAGCAGAGAAAATTATTTGCAATTAAAAATATAAAAAATATTTTAAAAATTATGCCTCAAAATGAACATTTAATTGGTTTATCCCCTTAATTAATCACCATTTTATTCAATATTTTTCTTAAGGATTGAATTTCCCCGCTATCAAAGTTCCGCAGTTAAAACATTTATTTCCATCCATCCTGTACTTATTTACCGAATGCCAATCTCTTTCAATAAGCTTTTCATTACAAGTTGGACAGTAAGTTGTTTGACCAGCTTTATTAAATACATTCCCTACATATACATATTTTAACCCGGCATTTAAGGCTATCTTTCTTGCAGATGTTAATGTTTCTTCAGGTGTTCTATTTTTATCAAGCATTTTAAAATCAGGATGGAATGCAGTAAAATGCAAGGGAACCGAATCTCCTAAATTTTCTAATATCCAATCTGTCTGTTGTTTTAATTCTTCAGGATTATCATTCTCATCAGGAATTAATAAAGTTGTAATTTCAAACCAAATGTCAGTTTCATTCTTCAACCATATTAATGTATCAAGTACATCATTAAGATGTGAATATGTTACCTGGTGATAAAATCTTTCTGTGAATCCTTTCAAATCAACATTTGCTGCATCTATATATTTATAAACATCTTTGCGTGCTTTCTTATCAATGTAACCGGCAGTTACCATTACATTATTAATCCCCACTTCACGAGCTATCTTTGAAATATCAATAACATACTCACCAAATATTGTTGGGTCATTATAAGTGTAGGCTATAGAAGGAGCTTTATATTGCTTAGCAAGTTTTACTACATCTTCAGGAGAAACTTCTAAGGAATTATCATCATCAAGTTTTGCTTTCGATATATTCCAGTTCTGACAGAACTTACATCCAAGATTACATCCTGCAGTGCCAAAACTTAAAATTGAAGTTCCCGGATAAAAATGATTTAATGGTTTTTTCTCAATAGGGTCCAATGCAAACCCTGTTGGTCTTCCATAACCAATAGTATATAACTTACCATTATGGTTTTGCCTTATGTAACAAAATCCTGCCTGTCCTTCTTTTAAAGTGCAGTATCTGGGACAAAGAGTACATAAAATCTTTCCATTATCAGTCTCTTCCCACCATTGTGCTAATTTCATCTCATCTTTAATCATAATAACTATTTTTTATATGGAGTTTCCAAATATTGTTTTGCAAGAGTATGAGACCTTCCATATTCTCTCATATCGAGCAATTCATTATAATAATCTTTTGCTTTATCCCTGTTGCCCAATTGATCATTCAGCATACCAAGATACAAAGCAGTATTAATTAAAAATCCTGATTCTTCATTCTTATCAATTTTTCTTGATAAGTTTTCACATGTTTCAAAAAATATCTTTGCGCTATCTAAATTATTTTCATATTGATATTGCATTGCGATGTAATAAGTTGCTTCACGAATTGTCTTATCATTATTATATCCATAATAATTTTTATTAGCCTTATCTAATACACTTCTAAAAACAATAGAAGCATTTTTGTACTCCCCTTTTTTAGCTGCAATTCTTCCTTCCCATTTTTCAAAAGTTGGATTATCAGGGAAATCCCCAATCAATTGTTTTGCGTATTCATCAGATTTATATGGATTACCTTCATAGTGATAATATAAAGTCATAAGAAAATAACGGGCTTCATATTTTGCATATTTTCCTTTTTGAGCTGTCAGATTCAACTGCTCAATGCCTTTTTGTTTATCACCTTTCGGAAAGAAAATCATTAAAGGTTTAATTATAGGATACTGGTCAGGAATAATTGATGCATAGTAATTATAGATACCAAATCCAAGTTGGACATCATAATTATTTGGATTAAGTGATGCAGCTTTTTCAACTATAGGTAATGCTTCGCGTCCATCATCAGCTGCTTTAATCCAGCTTTCGCGGTAAGCTCTTAACCTTCCTCTAAACCCAATTGCACCTCCTTTAAAGAATAGTGCATCTTCATCGTTTGGATTTTTATCCAGGATTTCATCACACTGATAAATAACATCCTCTAATTTTTGATAAAACATATCATCATAAGATTCGTTATCTAAATCCAATAAAATTTTCCACCAATCTATCATTGCTAAAAAGAATTTTCCTGCAGGATGCTTGGGATAATCAGCCATTAAACCTCTGAAAGTAACTTCTGCATCATTGAATTTTATATTATAAATTTCTTTAATACCCTTCATTACAGTAGAATCAAATGATGCGTTTTGGGCGTATGTAGATAAACTAAATAAAACAAAAAGGAATAAAAAAGCAGCTTTTTTCACATTTTCTCCAAATATTAAAGCAAAATATAAAATTATACATCCTCAATCAAAAAAAGTTGCGTAATTGGGCAGGGAATTATTTTTTTAATTTTTGAGCAGAATTAAATAATATGTTTTCTTTATTGACAATGAAACAAATAATATTGTATTTTATGAATAAGAATTAGTTCAGTTTATTTGAGTTCTCTTATTTGTCCTTTAAGTGTACCTGAATTTATGAACATATTAAATAATCGCCTGCTTTTCAGCTTCAAATATTTTCTTTTCAATTTATTTTTAAATCTGACTTCTTTCAAAATTTTCTTTATTAAAATAACGTGAGGGTTCCAATGAAAAAATTGATACGTTCTGTTATTGTTTTATTCTTTCTATTCTTTTTTGAAAATTTAACTTTTGCTCAAGGTTGGATGTCCTTAACTAATCCTTTAGGAATGGGTGAAAATTCCATGACCGGTAAAGTAATTTTTGTAAGTCCTACCGAAGGATGGATTACAACCAGAGATGGAAATTTCCTGCATACAATTGATGGTGGTACTAATTGGGTTGTCGTAGACCCTTCTCCCAATGATACTGATTTTTGTTTCTCCGATCCTTCGATTACAATGGATTGGGTAGGTACAACTCACGGGTGGAATATAGTTACTATCGGCAATATGGATTCCGCAGTAGGTGCTGCTGTATACAAAACTACTAACGGAGGAATTAATTGGACAAGACAAGTTCTTTCAAATGAAGTAGGTGTACTGGGAATTGAATTACAATTCACTGATGTTAATCATGGTTGGGTTTTGCTATTTAGTTTTACAGGTCTTCCTAAATTTTTACGTACAACAGATGGAGGAACGACCTGGAATGAATTCAATGGTGCCGGTATATTTTATTTTATTGATAATAATGTTGGCTGGGCATATAGTGGTGCAGGACCAACTGGAACTGAACCTCCTCACAAAATTATCTAGACCATTGATGGTGGCAATAATTGGAGTGAACAATTTAATGATATTACTGCAGGGACATATGAAGCTATGTTTTTTTCAGATGCAAATCATGGTTGGATAGTAGGTGATCTGGGGAAAGTACTTAAAACTATTGATGGCGGTGCTAATTGGACTTATGTTACTAATATATTTGGTGGAACTTCTGAAAAAGTTAGGACTGTATTTTTCTTAGATGCCAATAATGGATGGATACCATATAAAAGAAACACAGGAACAAGCAATGAGCCTATAGTTTATCATACTACCGATGGAGGAGCCAGTTGGACTATTCAATCAACTCCTTTAGGTGATAACCAAGGTTTTAATTCCATCTTTTCAATATATTTTTGGGATTTACAAACTGGTTGGTTATCTGCAGATTGGGGACGTCTGGCTAAGTATGTAGGAGTTACAGGTGTTGAAAATTCAAATACTTCGCCTGATAATTTTTCAATTGAACAAAATTATCCAAATCCGTTTAATCCAGGTACAAAAATAAATTACTCCATTAAAGAAAATAGTTTTGTTACTCTTAAAGTATTCGATGTTTTAGGTAATGAAATTTCAATATTAGTTAATGAAGAAAAACCTGCAGGAAATTATTCAATTGATTTCAATGCAAAATCATTATCAAATGGAATTTATTTTTATTCTATTACTGCCGGAGATTTTAGTTCAGTTAAAAAAATGATATTGCTTAAGTAATTATTAATTAAAAAACCCCTTCAGTTTTTATTCTGAAGGGGTTTAATAATTTTATTAAATAATTTATTACTTAATTAACATCATTTTCTTTGTACTTGTAAAAGATGAACCATCAACTCCCTTTGCACTGATTGTATACATATAAACACCAGTTTCAAGATTAGCTGCATTCATATTAACTGATTGAACACCTACTGTCATATTAGCATTAATCAAAGTCATAACTTCCTGACCAATTACATTGTAAACTTTTAAAGTTACAAAAGCATTTGAAGGTAAAGAGAAATTAATAACTGTTGATGGGTTGAAGGGATTAGGATAATTTTGTCCTAATGCATAGCTGCTAACACCAGTTACATTAACTTCAACTTCTTTACTGTATGTGTAAGCTCCGTTAAAATCTTCTTGCCTTAATCTGTAAGTATATTTCCCACCATTTAAATTCTTATCTGTATAAGAATAATTTTTAACTTCAGTTGTAGTTCCATTACCTGAAACTTTAGCAATAGATAAGTACTTTCCATTAGCTGATTTTCTTTCAACTACAAAACCACTGTTGTTTAATTCAGTAGCAGTTGACCAGGTAAGAACAACATTATCTTTTGAAGTGTTAACTGAGAATGATGATAATTCAACAGGAACGGTAACTACGTGAACTGTAGCTTCTGCCCACATATCAGCATCAAAACCATTTGTAAAATTATCACTTATAGCACCATAAGTACCGTTGCTCCATTTTTCCCATGCGCGTTTTTGAAGATTTCCTTCACCAGGAGCATCGCAGATTGCTGCAATAGTATCATTGAAAGTAGAAGCCCATTCAAATCCAACAAAGAAAGGACCGGTTACATTAACACCAGTAACATTATATCCATTAAAATAATTAACTGTGTCAAGATTAGAAGATGCTTCTCTCTTTGAGAATAATAAAGCACCCGGGGCACCAGCTGTACCAACTGCTCTAACTACAACGTCAAAACTATCAACAGCGCCAACAGTTTTTAAGAATGCAAAATAAATTCCCATTGCAGTTACACTTCCGGTAAAATTATTATCTATTCTTTGATATTTTCCTAAGTCACCATATTTATTAACGCCAAAAATAAAACCATTACCACCAGAGTAAGTATATAATCTGGCTGAGTTACCATAAAAGAATGTTGTATCATAATCAACTTTACTATGATTTACAGTTGAATACTTTACATCAATACCTGCTCCGACATTTCTATCTTGAGCAAAAGAAAAAGAAAGAACAAAACCGAACACCAATAAGAGTGTAAGAAATTTTTTCATCAGAACTCCTCGAACTTTTAAATTATACAATATTGAATTAACTTTTCAATGTAAACATTTTTAAAAGTTATTGCAATAAAAAAAACTATTTTTTTGAAAAATTTAAAAATAAAAAACCCACAACCTTATTAAACCGATTGTGGGTTAAAAAAAGAATTATTTATAATTTTTTATTTCCTATCCAGTATCTTTGCTGCGTCTTTTGCAAAGTAAGTGAGGATCATATCTGCACCGGCTCTTTTAATTGAATAAAGAGATTCCATCATTACTCTCTCTTCATCAATCCATCCATTAGCACCTGCAGCTTTTATCATTGCAAACTCACCGCTTACCTGATAAGCAGCAGTAGGCATTTCATATCTATCCTTTACCCTGCGGATGATATCAAGATAAGGTCCAGCAGGTTTAACCATAATAATATCAGCACCTTCTTCAATATCATCTTCAGCTTCACGCATTGCTTCATTTGAATTTGCTGGGTCCATCTGATGTGAACGTCTGTCACCAAAAGCCGGAGTTGAATCAGCCGCTTCCCTAAATGGTCCATAATATCCAGATGCATATTTTACTGAGTATGCCATAATAGGAATTTTATAAAAACCATTATCATCAAGAATTTTTCTTATCGCTGCAATTCTTCCATCCATCATATCAGACGGAGCAATAATATCAGCACCTGCTTTAGCGTGGGATAGAGCTTCTTTAGCTAACAACTCTACTGTTTGGTCATTAAGAATTTCTTCGCCATTCAATACACCGCAATGTCCGTGTGAAGTATATTCGCACATACAAACATCAGTAATAACAAGTAAATTTTTAACTTCAGCCTTGATTGCTCTAACTGCTCTTTGAATAATGCCATTGTCATCATAAGCTTCGGAGCCAACTTCATCCTTATGTGAAGGTATACCAAAAAGAATTACAGCCGGAATTCCCAGCTGAACTAATTCCTTACACTCTTTAACTAAATTATCTATTGATAAATTATAATTACCGGGCATGGATTTAATTTCTTTTTTTATATTTTCACCCGGAACAACAAACATTGGATAAATAAAATCCTTTTTAGATAATACAGTTTCCCTAACCATATCTCTAACAATCGGACTATATCTCAATCTTCTTAATCTTTTTACAGGAAAGCCTGCCATTTTATCAGCTCCTTATTTTTAAATCTAAACTCATAATTTATAGCCCCACGACTGAAGTCGTGGGTTAAATTAATTAAATCTTTTTTCATTTTAACCCATGACTTTAGTCATGGGGAATTGCATTAGCCTGAATTAATTAAATCATCTATCTTTTAACCCATGACTTTAGTCATGGGCATCCATCTGGTATATCATTGCGAGTCCTGACTTTAGTCGGGACGTGGCAATCTAATTCTTACTTCTTTAAAATCTTTTCTACCTTTTCAAAAACAAGTTTTGAATTCTTAATACAATCACCAACCGAAATTCCACCTCTGTAATTTCCACTTAGAATTAATCCTGGATTCTTCTTCTCAAATTCATCAAAATATCTTTCATGTTCAATATATCCAATATTATACTGAGGTATTGCCTTAGGCCAATATCTATATTGATTAAATACAGGTTTATCAGTAATTCCCATTATATCTTCAAACTCATTAATGACTTTCTTAAACAATAATTCTTTATCCATCGAAACTATTTCAGGATTACGTGCACCTCCAATAAATAAAGTGAATGATGCCTTGTCATCATCTGCACGTTTAGGGAATAACACTGAGCTCCAGATTGCACCCAAGAAGGATTTTCTTTCCTTAGCTGGAATTAAAAATCCAAATCCATCCAATGGTTGAGTTATTGATTGCTTTTTATAAGCAAGATATAATACAATAACAGGAGGATAATAAACTTCATTCAAATGTTTTACTAAAGTTGAATCAAAATCTTTAAATACTTCTGAAGCCATATAAGCAGGTATAGCAGATATTACAACATCTGCAGTAACAGTTTTTATTTCTCCGGCATTGTCATAGGTGATGGTGTATTTATCATTTTCTTTTTTGATGCATTTAACTTCTGAAAATAATTCCAGGTCTTTGCCTAAATAATCAGCTATAGCTTTAGGAAACGCCTGCATTCCATTTTCAAATGAAAACATTTTTGCAGATTGTTTTGATTTTTCTGCACTTCTTTTTCTTTCCTTGATGCTCTTAACAGTTCCCACCATTAAGCCGCCATATTTTTCTTCAAGTGCATACAATTTGGGAAAAGCTGATTTAACACTCAGGTTATCTGGATTTCCTGCAAATACTCCGGCAACAAATGGATTAATAACATAATCTAAAAATTCTTTACCTAATCTTCTGCTTACAAATTCAGAGATACTTTGGTAATAACCATCTTTACTTCTGCCGATAAATGGTTCAGCCAATACTCTTAATTTTCCTGAAGTGGAAAGTAATTTTGATTGAATCATTTTTTTAGGATTCATTTCAAGAGCGTGAAGAGTATTATTTCTTAAAATATATCTTTTGTTTCCCTTATCATTTGCATAAACAAATTTATCAGACAAGCCAAGGTCATCAACAATTTCTTTTATCAAAGGAGAAGTTTCAAGTCCGCTGTTAGGACCTTTATCAAACATAAAGCCATTTTGAAAAGCAGATTCCATAACACCACCTGGTGCTTTATTCTTATCTATAACAAGAACATCGTAACCGCTCTTCTTTAACCAGTAAGCAGCAGCTAAACCTGATATACCTGAACCTACTATTACTACTTTTTTATTCATAATTTGTTTTCAATGACTTTATATAAGGCTTCAACAAAAATATCTGAATCATTCAAACCTTGAATAACTACATATTTTTTTATTCCTGCAGCATCAGCAACGTGCCTGTATTCTATGTTAAGTTCGAACAAAGTTTCTACATGGTCTGACACAAAGCTGATGGGAATAATTAATAAATATTTTTTTTCTTCTGATGCAAGTTCTTCAATCTTTGAACTTGTTGACGGTTCAAGCCATTTTGCAGGACCAACTTTACTCTGGAAGCATAAATGATGAGGATAGTCGTAATCTCTTTCATTCATTACAGCTTCAATTGTTTTTTTAATTTGTCCGCTATAAGGGTCTCCTTTTTTTACATAACTTACAGGAGTTCCATGAGCACTAAATACAAGCTGAACTTCTTTTATTTCTTCATCAGTAAAATTCTTTAATCCTTCATCTATTCTTTGGTTCAACGCTTTTATGTATAAAGGATTTTCATAATAATTATCTATATATATAATTTTAGATTTATCACCTTTGTAATATCTTTTCCATTCGTTGAAAGATGAACCAGTGGTTGATACCGAATAATGAGGATACAAGGGAAGCATAATTATTTTTTCATAGTTACCATTTTCAACAAGTGGAGTAACTTCCTGAGTAAGAGGTTTCCAATATCTCATTGCAACAAAAACATCGGTGTTGTAACTTTTTCTTAACCTTATATAGTTCTCTAATTTTTTTCTTTGAATTTCTGTCCACATACCTATTGGAGATTTGCCGCCAATAAGTTCATACTGTTTAATAATTTTTGGAGCTCGTTTAGTTGAAATAAACTTTGCCAATTGCCTTTGAAAAGGAAGTTTAAATATATCAGGGTCATTGAACAAATTTTCAAGAAAAGGTTGTACTGCTTCCGGTGAATCTGGTCCGCCAAGATTAAGTAGAACAACTGCTGTTTTCATTCTTTAAACCTGCTTCATTATTAAACTGTTCTTGAATATTTTGCAGTATCTTCTTTCCGTTCAATGTAACCATCAAAATTCATTGCAATATTTCTAATTAAAAGCATACCAATGCCTTTAACTTTAATCATATCACCACTAATTTCAACTAAATCATCATCAATAAATTCCTGCAGGTTATTTAAACCGGTTGCAAAATATTCTCTGAAGTTGATATTAAATTTTTCTTCAACTGATTTCATATTTAATTCAAAGTCGCACATCAATCTCATTATTACATATCTTCTCAGCTTATCATCTTCATTTAATCTATAACCTTTGGCAACTGGAATTTTTTCATCATCAAGTGCTTTGTAGTATTCTTTTTCTGTCTTATAATTTTGTGCGTAAACATTTTGAAGCTGACTAATTGCAGTTACCCCAAATGCGTATAGGTCAGCACCTGCATTGGTACTGTATCCCTGGAAATTTCTATAAAGCTTTTTTTCTCTTAATGCAATTGCAAGTTCATCATCAGGTTTTGCAAAATGGTCCATTCCAATAAACACATAACCTGCTTGCGTCAATTTCTCAATTGTCATTTTAAGAATTTGCAATTTTACTTCAGGATGCGGCAAATCTTCAGGATGAATTAGAGCCATATGTTTTTTCATCCACGGAACGTGAGCATAATTAAAAACTGCAATTCTATCAGGAGAAATATCAATTGTTTTATCTAGTGTATATTCAAAACTTTCAAGTGTTTGAAATGGAAGTCCATACATTAAATCAAGATTGATGCTATGATATCCTAATTCTCTAATCCATTTAATTGCCTGACGAGTAATATCTTCAGGCTGAATTCTATTTACAGCCTTTTGAACTTTTTCATCAAAGTCCTGCACACCCATACTAATTCTATTGAAACCATTTTTCCTTAGTGCCTCAAGATGTTCTCTTGTTAATCCACGCGGGTCAATCTCGCAGCTGTTTTCAGAACTATCATCAATCTTAAATGATTCTTTTATATAAGATGCAAGTTCGTTGATTTCACTTGGATCTAAATGCGTCGGAGTTCCACCGCCCCAATGAAGCTGAGTTACTTTTCTGTCCGGAAGAATATATGTCCTGACAGTATCAATTTCTTTTTTAAGATATTTCAAATATTCTTTAACTCTATCTCTGTTGCGTGTAATTATCATATTACATCCGCAGAAATAACAAAGTGTATCGCAGTATGGAAGATGAAAATACAATGATAAGTCCGGAAGATTATTTCCGTAATTAGTTTTTACAATTTCATCAAGCAAATCATCGTGTTTAAATTCTTCATTAAAATGCGGAGCAGTTGGATAGCTTGTGTATCTTGGTCCCGGCCTGTCATATTTTTTTACTTTTTCTAAATCAACTTCAAACATTTCAAAATCTTTCTTTAATCTTTATGATACTTTACACTTTCTTCTTTAACAAAATTTACAAGTGCTCTTGCTTTTTCAGGTTTAATATCAGGAAGTATTCCGTGTCCTAAATTAAATATATGTCCGCTTCCTTTGCCATAAGATTCAAGCACACGTTTGACTTCTTCTTTTATCTTATCATCGCTTGCATATAGTATAGTAGGATCAAGGTTTCCCTGCAAGGCAACTTTGCCGCCTGTTCTTTTGCGTACCTTACCTAAATCCATCGTCCAATCTAATCCAATTACATCTGCACCTGATTTTGCTAATTTGTTCAATTTATAATGAACACCTTTTGAAAAAACAATCACAGGTTCATCATCTTTTTTCTTAATATTTTCAATTATCATTTTCATATATGGCAATGAAAATTCAGCATAATCATTTTGGTTTAATATTCCGCCCCAGGTATCAAAAATTTGAACAGCATTAGCACCTGCTTCAATTTTAGCTGACAAATATTCTGCTCCTGCTATTGCTAATTTCTCAAGTACCTGATGAGCAAGTTTTGGCTGATTGTAAATAAAACTTTTTACGTGTGAAAAATTCTTTGAGCCTTTTCCTTCAACCATATAAGTTAATAGTGTCCAGGGTGAACCGCAGAAACCAATAACAGGTACTCTTCCGTCAAGTTCCTTTTTAACTAAAGAAACTGCATCCATTACATATTTCAAATCTTTTTCAACAGTTATCTTCTTTAACTTATTAGCATCCTCTTTTGTTCTTAAAGGATTGTGAAAAATTGGACCTTTTCCTTCGTTCATTTCAAATGTCATTCCCATTGCTTCTGGAATGACAAGAATATCAGAAAATATAATTGCTGCATCTACTCCAATAATATCGACAGGCTGAATAGTAACTTCAGCAGCAAGCTCAGGAGTTTTGCACATAGTAATAAAATCAGCTTTTTCTCTTATAGCTCTATATTCAGGTAAATATCTTCCTGCCTGGCGCATAATCCAAATAGGTGTTCTTTCAACTTTCTGCCTTCTTGCAGCTCTTAATAAAAGGTCATTCTTTAACTTGCTCAAAAACTCTCCATTTTGTTTTTATAGTATTTTATAATAGCGTTTATCAAGCCTTCCATTGTGTATTCGTCAGGCATAATATTAACATCAACTCCCTTTTGGATAATTGATGCTTTTGTTGTTGGTCCTAATGCAGCAACAGTGTACTTACTAAAATATTTTGCCGGCTCTTCAATCTGCATTATCTTTAAATAATTTTCAAAAGTAGAAGGACTTGTGAAAATAAAAAGTTCAGGATTAAATCCGTTCAGCTTATTCAATCCGCATTCAATAATTTCCTGAGGTGGTGTTGAGATATTATAAACAGAGGCTGTTTTAACTATTGCTCCTGATTTTGCCAAACTTTCAGGGAGCTCTTCTCTTCCAATTGCTGAACGTGGAATAAAAACTTTTTTATTGCTTAAATCATATTTCAGAAGTTCCTCAACAACTCCATTGCCGCTGAACTTTTGTGGAATAAGATGAACAGGAATATTTTCCTTCTCGCATTGTGCAGCAGTTTTATTCCCGATGGCAATAACTTTTAAATTATCATAATCAGGAAGAATATTTAATTCCTGACATCTTTCGCTAAACTTTGAAACTGAATGAGTAGAAGAGAAAATAACATAATCATAACTGCTTAATCCATTCTGAACAACTTCATCAAATCCACTCCAATCATCGGGTGGAACAATTGCGAGCACAGGAAAAACTAAAACATCAGCACCTAAATTTCTCAACATTCTTGCTGCATCATTTGACTGCTCAGCGGTTCTTGTAATTACAACTTTTAAATCTTTCAAATGTTGATTGCTGCTGCTTTTCTCAACTGCTGAATTTATAAACTCATTTAGCTTATCAACTTCGCAAATAGTTTCTGAGGAGGACTGCTTCTTTTCTATGCTTCTTTTAACTGAAGAGAAAACAGTTCCGATAATAACATCAGCAACAAAATCTTCATCAAGGTCTTTAATTTTGTTCTCTTCTTTCCCTTTCAATAGAATTTCCTGCGGAATTTTTTTCAACTCACTGCTTAAGTCTTTTAACTGATTACATAAAAAATTATCGGCCTTAAGTTTTTCTTTTTGGTACATTAAAAAGAAATCTTCATTCTTCTTCATATAAGAAAAAAGATTTTCAGTGAAATCGTGGAGGCTGTTATTGTTAACCTTAAGCAGTTCTATTAATTCAGCCATGCGGATTCGCATGATGGAATAATACAATTCCTCTTTGGACTTAAAATAATTATACAATGTACCCTTAGCTAATGAAGCAATACGTGCAACATCATCCATCATTACTTCGTGATAATTTTTTTGTGCAAACAACATTGATGCTGCATCAATTATCTTATTCTTCTTTATCTGTTTCTTATCAGTCATCTCTTCAAAAATCATTTTATCTTACTTGCCATTCACTGGTTTCTAATACTGCTCCATTACTTGGATCAATAACTAATTCTTTTCCGCTGCCTCTATATCCATTTGTTCCTGTAGATTCATTGAATACTGTTCTAACATGCCAAGCATACTGCTGCCACTTATCGCTCCACATAAATTCAAATGTCCAGGGTTTAACACCTTTTTCAAAATTATTTGCTTCAGCAATATGAACTATAGCTTCTTCATCAACATTAAATGTGCAATTCTTTTCATCAGCATTGCAATCAGGTATACCAACAATTGGAGTTCCTGCAATTGGATTTCCTAAGCTGTCCAAAGTCATAGTTATATCTTCGTTAACATATTTTTTATCAGGAATTACAAAATGGTATACTAAATAATAATTCGGAGCAACGTATTTCGATTTTGTATAATCAGGTGAAATATATTTTTCAAAAAATTCTTCTCCGGTTTTAGCAACGATAATCTCTTTTGATTTATCCAAAATGTTTTTTGGTATTTCAGTCTGTTCCTGCTTAGCGCCTGCTTTACTGCAGCTGCATCCTGCAATAATAAATATTGCAGAAGAAAATAAAACTGTTAATAATATTTTACCTGCGTGCTTCATTATAGACTTCTTCCAAAATTGCTTTAGCACCAGCTTTGTATAAATCTTTTGCTAACTGCTTTCCAGCTTTTTCTGCATCAGATTTTCTGCTTCTAATTTTCTTTCTGTAAGTAATACTTCCATCAACTGAGCCAACCAATGCATCAAGATATAATCCGTTAGTAGTTACTTGTGCATATGCACCAATTGGAACCTGGCATCCGCCTTCTAAAGTGCGGAGCAATGAGCGCTCTGCAAGCACTGCATAATAAGTATTATCATCATGCAGAGATGCAACAACTTCGTTAACTAAATAATTATCTTTATGAGTTTCAATTCCTAATGCACCTTGTCCAACTGCAGGAAGAATTACATCAACAGGAATTATTGAAGAGATATATTTTTTCAGGTTTAATCTTTCAACTCCTGCTCTTGCAAGAACAATTGCATCCCAATCAGACTTCAAAAACTTTTCAATTCTTGATGGTACATTTCCTCTTAATTCTTCAATGGTAATATCAGGACGTAAATGTTTTATCTGGCTTCTTCTCCTCAATGAACCTGTACCGATAACAGCACCGTCTCTTAACTTATCTAAAGTCATTCCTTTTTTGCGTGCAATTAAAACATCTTCAACAGGATGCCTTTTTGAAACTGCTGCAAGCATTAACTCATCAGGTAATTTTGTCTGAAGGTCTTTAAGACTATGGACAGCCAAATCAATATTTTTATTTATCAGCTCAACTTCAAGCTCTTTAGTGAACAAACTTTTATCACCGATTTTAGATAACGCAACATCAAGAATTTTATCTCCTTTAGTTTTAATTATCTTAATCTCAACTTCAATGCTCTTATGCTTTTTTTCAAGTTCTCTTTTTACAAAATTTGCCTGCCATAAAGCAAGTTCACTTCCGCGTGAGCCAATTATGATTTTTTCTTTTTTCATTTATTCCTTTGGTTTGTCCATACCAAAAATATTTCTGATAATATTAATTTTTTCTGCTGCATCATCGGACTTTGAGCCATTCAGCTCAACAATTTTTTTCAATTCAACTGTTGGATGATGAAGCAGCTTATTGATAATGCGTTTAGTAATAATCTCAAGCTTTTCACGGTCATCTTCAGAAAACCTGTTGATGTTCTTTTCAACTTCTTCAGCTCTAACCTGCTCAAACAAATCACGAAGATTTTTAATAGTTGGACCAGCTTCAAGCGAGCCATACCAGCTAATGAAAGCCTTAACCTCTTCGTCAATAATTTCTTTTACTTTTGGAATTTCAGCTTTGCGCTTTTGTAAATTCTGCTCAACTATAATATTAAGCGAATCAATATCGTGGTAGAAAACGTAATCAATCTTTTTCGAGTTAGGGTCAATATCCCTTGGAATAGCAATATCCATCAGCACCATCGGAGAGTAGCCTCTCTTCTTCATTGCAGATTTTATATCATCTGCATTAAGAATAAAATCTTTCGAACTGGTTGCAGACAAAATAATATCAAACTCGTGCAGCCTGTTCTTAAACCCATCAAAAGGAATAATATCCGCTCCAAGCTTTAATGCAAGCTTCTCTCCTCTTTCAATTGTTCTATTAGTAATAGATAAACTACCAATACCTCTTTCGCGTAAATGCTTAGCTGCAATCTCACCGGTTTCACCTGCTCCAATAACCAGAGCATTCTTTTTACTTAAACCTGAAAATATTTTTTCAATCAGCTGAACAGCTGCAAAACTTATTGTAACCGCACCTTCATTAATCAAAGTTTCATTGATAGCTCTTTTACCCGTACGCAGAGCAGTATCAAAAATTCTTTTCATCAAAAATCCACTAAAGCCATTCTCTTCAGTAAGGAGCATTGCATCCTTCACCTGGTGATAAATTTGATTATCACCAACAATCATACTATCAATTCCGGAGATAACAGAAAACAAATGAGCCAGGGCTTCACTTCCCTGGTAGAAATTAAAATTATCGTGGTGAGCTTCAACTCCCTTAAATTCAATTAATGCTTTTTCAACATCACCACCACTGATGGAAGGAGCAGCAGGAAAACCATAAATCTCCGTACGGTTGCAGGTAGACAAAACAAAACCTTCAGTAAAGATTTTATTTTTAATCTTACCAATAAACTGAACAGCTTCATCCGCATTCAAATGTAAAGCTTCGCGTAACTCCACACAAGCATTATGGTGATTTATAACTATGGCAATTAAGTTCATAATCGATATCAATAAAAAGAAGAATGAAAACTTTTAGAAAGAAAATTCGTAACAATGGTAGAAAGGATTGCAATAACAAATCCAGTTATAGAAAGAATAACAACCTTTTTACCTCTCCATTTACCTAAAGCCTTGCTTAAAATTCCGATACCATACAACAGCCAGACTAAAAAAGTACCAACCAGCTTAGGGTCAGTAATAGAAAAATTCTTAAAAGCCATCGGCAGCCAGATAACTCCAATTACAATAGTTACAGTAAGACTTATAAAACCAAAGATGGCAGCAAAAAAACTTAAACGTTCAAGAATTTCAAGATTAGGCAGGCGGTCGAAGATAATACCAAACTTATTTAATTTAATTTCCTTATAAAGCATTAAATACAAAAATCCATAAACAGCCGAGATAGTAATTCCCGCATAGCCAAGCAAAGCAGTAAAAACATGACTGCCAAGCAGATTACTTCTTAAAATATTAGGCACATCAATCAGGTCTCTAATAAAGATAGAAGACAAAATTTGAAAAAGAACCGAGAAGATTAAAATAAAAGGACCGGTTCCTCTAATATCAGTTAAAAGTTCAAGAATAAAATAAGCGAAGGCAACACAGAAAGCGAGAACAGAAAAGATTTCAAAAACATTGGTGATAGGCATATGCCTGAATTCAAAAGTCCTTGCAATAAGATAAAGCAAATGGACAAACAGAGTTAAAAAGAGGAAAATTCTTTTCGTATCCGAAAGCTTTTTATCCCCTTTCATAAAATCAACAAAGTAAACACCGAATGTTAAAATATACAAAAAAGGAAGAATAGTATTAAGGAAATCCATCTGCAACCTATTTATGACTTATGAGTTCAAAATTAAATAAAAAGTAGATACAAATCACAAGTAAAAATTAGTGACCTATGGGTATATTT
>DASRWI010000017.1:0-179551 GCA_035654655.1 Ignavibacteriaceae bacterium
ATATATTCTGATGGTGTAACTGAGGCTGCTGATGAAGAATTTAATGCTTATGGTGAAGAAAGATTATATAAAATAATTCAGGCTAATAAACATTTATCTGCTAAAGAATTAATCTATATAATTTTAGATGATGTAATTAAATATTCAAAGAATGGTCAATATTCTGATGATAAAACTTTAGTTATAATAAAAAGGATTAAGTAGGAATAAAAAAGTCCGGAGTGTTTAGCTCCGGACTTGTTAGAAGTTTTATAGGTAACTAATACCAATAGATAAGAAGTGAACATTTCCAAATAAACCATAAGGCTGCAAAGCATAGCTTATTCTTAATGGAATATTCTGGTAAGTATAATTAACACCTGCACCAACACTCCAACCTCTTTCATCATAACCTGTTGAATAACCTGCTCTTAAGAATAACATTCTTGCAAAGCTGTATTCACCACCCACTTTTAATTTTTCTCCAAAGTCTCTTGGATGCTTTGACTCAAATGATAAAACAAATTGATGTACATCTGATCTATCATATAAGAATAAAAGAGGTTCAACAGTAGCACCAAAGCTTACTGAAAAAGGCAATGGGAAATTCTGTTGTTCAAATCTTAATTCTTTAGAAATATTATGAATAACTGCACCGAATTTAATTCCCATATAATCAAAATCATATAAAGCACCAACATCAGCAGCTATTGTTCCCTGTGTATAATCTTTAGCTTCAATAACAAGTGCACTATCATTCAAATCATTACCTGAAGTTGAAATCCAGGCTTCACCTAAATCCTGATAAACATATTTTAGATTAACACCATAGGAGAAGTTATTTGTAATTCTTTGAGAGAATGAAATACCAACGCCTAAACCAACAGGTGAAAATTCGCCGGTTTCAATATAACCAACTTCATTTGCTGCTCTTCGTGTTTGATAAAAAGTACCATAATCCATAGATAGAAGACTTGCACCTACAATGCCAAAGTCTCCTACTTTATAAGCAGCAGAAACTGCATTATAATTTATATCAGCTATTCCTCTTGTATGGTTAAATGCAATGTCTGCTGAATTATCCATAAATCCTAAAAGAGCAGGATTCCAGAAAATTCCTTCAGAATTATATGTGTTTACAATACCAACCATACCGCGTCCTACAACTTCGGCAGACACAGGGTTTTCAAGAAATCTAAAACCTACCTGTGCCTTCTTATTTACTTGCCCAAAACTTACTGCTGATAATCCAATAAGCATTATAAACAGTAATGTAAATTTTTTCATTAATAACTCCGTTAATATCTTTTGTGTTTTCATAGTTTTACCTCTAACGGACAATTATAAATTTTACAAACTGATTATCAAGCTTATTGCCATTGATATCCTGGCAATCTGTAACAGCAAGGATATAAATACCGCTTGTAACAAATTGATTAGTATCAGTCTGCTGGAACCATTCGTGGTCCGCAGTTCCATAATGATCAATGGTTTTTACAAGATTTCCTGTTTCTGTAAAAATTCTTAATGTACACTTTACAGGTAAATTAAAAAATGAAATTTTATTTTCATCACCTGCTATTAGAGCTTTACCAGATGCTATTGTTGCAGGATTAGGAACAACACGTACTTCGCTGCTTGTTGATAATCCAGGTTTAAAGGATACAGCCGGTAACAAAGACCTTGTTAAGAAACGTGAACTTTCAAGAGGTCTGTTATTATTTAAGGTCCCATTATCAATTGCTGTAACAGCATAATAATAATCAATACCTCTGGTAATATTAGCATCAACATATTCGGTAACATTTCTATCATTGGTTTCATATACAAGTTCCCATTGTTTCTCTGTTCCTAAATCTGTCGGGTCATTAACTAATAGAGCTCCTTGTTTTCTATAAACTTTCCATCCTGCCCAATCATCTGTTCCTGTTGCAAAATCTTTGAAATAAGATAAATCAGGATATTCCCAGCTAACAATAATTTTATCCGGACCTGAAGCAACATTGATATCAGGAGGAGGAGGTGCTGTAGGAATTTTATTTCCTAACAATATTTGATTGTAAGACCAATTAGCTTTATCTAATGTACTTACTAATTTTTCTCTACCGATGTTTAAGATTGTATCTTTCTTTTGCTGGTCAGTAATTTGATTATTTAACCATGCACTGCCAATCGAACTAGCCTGCTGATAATCCATTCCACCGACACCAACTGCATAAACAAGAGTAATTGAATCTTGTCTACCAGGAGCTTTTGTTAATTCATAAGGACCAACAGTTATAAATCTCATAGGTCCTTTATCAATTGTCTGTCCTAAAGTTGTAGCATCCAATGGGAATCTACCTCTTGAATCATCACCACGATAGGTTTGTCTTAAACCAATATCTCTTCTACCCCATAAGTCTTTTGTAATTCCAGCATGTGGCATTGCGTATGGCTGGTCCAAATCATTAGTTTTATCTAAATAAGATTTATCTGCATGCAAAAGAGCATAACCAGGTACTTGAACTGAATGTAAAAATCCAGATTGTCTATTAGGGTCACCGGTATCATCCTTTGACCCATTTGTGAAAGCCTGGACATTAGGATTTTTTGAGTCCCAATAATATGCAATGTATAGTGAATCAGTTAAACCGCCTAAATCTGATTTCCTTACCATCCAGCTATCAAGGTCGTCTTCTGATTCAAAATTATAATTGTTATAAACATATCTTTCACCTTCTTTGGAAGGGCCAAAGCTGAATGCAATAGGCCACCAGAACTTAATTGTCTGGTCTACTAATGTATCTTTTGAAGAACTTGCATTTCTTGGAATTTTAATTTCACCGGTGAACTTATGTGTTGCTTTCCAGATAACATAATCACCATGTTCAGGATTGCTAAAAGATAACAATTCAACATGGCTTCTAATTCCAAATTGAGGGAGTACATCTTCAAATACTATTTTTTCATCAGCTTCAAGATTTGGGTCAACATACCATTGATAAGGTGCATCAAGTTGAATTCCATCAACTGTTACATGAGGGGGACGATATCTTCTAACTTCATATGCCCAATCATTAACACCAAAATTTGTTAAAGCATCACCTCTGGTGAACATAGGATGGTTAACACCATTTTCATCTATTATACCATTGTCATCCAAGCTTATTGGATTAAATATTTGATATAACATATTTGACATCCATCTATCCTGGGGCCAATGGAATAAAAATGTATTTTGTCTATTGTCTCCTGCTAAATTCCAACTAAATTGAGATTGCAGACCACCATCACCCATTAATCTGTTCATACTCAGATCAAAGTTTCCAACATTCATCATCATTGGAGGTGGATTAGGTTTTCGTTCTTGTGCATTTATAAATGCAGCAAAAATTAAAAGTAGAATTAAACTTTTTATTATGTATTTCATAAATCTTTTTCTCTTATTTCTTGTTAAAGATTAATTCTTAAACCAAGTATATACATACGTGGATTAAGGAAAATAGGTGCATCATACCAGCCTGTCTTAATGTACGGCTTATCGTATTCACCCCATTTATCACTTCCACCTTTATCAGGTGTTTGAAGAGAACTCTTATATTCATCATATTGAGTTTGGGTCATATTACCAACATTAAGAAGTTTGGTATTGTGAAGGTTCTTTACCATAAATACTAATTCAAAATTTCCAATTGAAGTATTTATATTCTTTGATACTTTTAAATCTGCATTCCAATAATCAACTACATCAATATAAATTCTTTTTGCTACTTCCCTTTCAGCAGGGTTGGATAAGAATCTTCCACCATCTCTCCATTGGAAGAAGTAATTTACAAACCAATCTCCTAATGGATAAAATCCCATAAACTCAGGACCTAAATCAACTGGAGAATGAAAGTTTAAATTAGCATTAGCTCTTGGTAATGGGTCTGTTTCACTTAAGTATGAAGAACGAAGCTCGTTGTTTCTTGCTTTTAATCTATCTTCAAAAATTTGCGCAAAACCTGTTTGACCTGCACTTGATAACATATAATCATACATTGCTGTGAAAGTAAACCATTCGCCAAAAGGTCTTTCAAATCTTATTTCAAACCCTCTTATATCTTTGTAAGCATCAGGAACATATTCTGTTACTAAGTTATCGCCATAATAGTTAATATATGTTCTACTAAGAGGTTCATTTCTAATATCTTTATAATATGCAGTAACATTTAATAGTAATTCATTAAATATCATCTGTTCAAAACCAAATTCGTAAGAAATCGTTTTGGCCATTTGTAATGCTGGAGTAGGAATACTCACACCACCTGAAACGACATAAGTGCTATATAAAAAAGCAGCCGGAGGACGTTGATAAAAATGTCCATAGTTAAAGTACATTTTACTGCTTGCAGTAATTGGGAATGCTACTCCTAATCTTGGCGATACATGAATTTGAGTTTTATTTTCAGTCTGTGGCCATCCTGGAGGATTTGCTAAAAGGTCTCTGAATACTTGCCATCTTTCCCAGGAAAAACTGGCACCTTGTAAGTTATTATAAACATCATTCAATAAAGCTTTATAATCTTCATCAGATGGAAATCCTGCCTGGAAACCTTTTTTCATTGGGTCAAAGAAATCAACTCTTAATCCTGCATTAAGAATCATTCCCTGGAACTCTAATTTATCTTGGGCAAACAAACCCACTTCCAAAGGAGTAGCTTTGAAATATTGCCAGGTATCAGGAGAGAAACCTACATCAATAGATGATTGATACCAGGTACCTGAATAAACTAACATATCTTGTAATGATAATTGGAAACCAGCTTCAACCTGATGATATCTTCCTATCTGAGCAGTAATATCTCCTTTAAATTGATATGCATAAGAATATGACGAATCAACTTTTTGAGCACCACCAGTTAAAGCAAAAGTATTCAATGGATCATAAATATAATTTGTTGATGCCATAGGGGTACCATATGATGGTAGTGTATATCTATAATCTTTTTTAGTTTTAGTGCTGTAGAAGTATGCATAATTATTGGTATTAGCTGTATCCATCATAGCAAATGGTTTCAAATCCTGATCAGTGTATCCCATTTGAAAATCTAAATTATAGAAGGCTTTGTCTGATAGTGTATGAACAAATCTTGCACCTGAAACAAAGTATCTTCCATCATAAAATTGTAAACGGCTTTTGTTATACAATTGCGAAAAACTTCCACCTCCAATTAATCCAGCTGCTCTGCTTACAGAAGTTGAAGTACTGTTTAAGAAACTGAAGCTTTGAGATTCTCCTAACAAAGCTCCACCATAAGTACTGAAACCGCCACCGCTAACAGATTGTATTTTAGCATATAATCCATTAACAGATAAACGCATATTATCATTTAATTGGGTGCTGATTTTTAGTTGACCATTCCAGTCGATGTAGTCATTTCTTGGACCAACTGGGAAAGGCAATTGAGATTTTTCGTATTTAAATCCTGCCATAAAAGTTGAACGTGAAGAGAATTCACTCCAGAATGGAATAAAATCTCCTGGAACCGGACCTGATAAAGTGCCTTCATAAAATTGGTTTGGTTTATTAGCAAAATTATATTGTGGATGTTGAAGCTTCCACAACTCTAATCTTTGCAATGAATCTAATGGACCAAGCTCTTTATTTGTATTCAATGTTTTAGATGACCAACCTTTAAAACTTCTGAATTCTGCAGGTACTGTCGAATCAGCTGGGTCAACACCATACCAGGCATAACCATTAGCAGAAGTATCTGCATATACTCTATAAATCCAGGAGTTATCACTCCATGGGTTAGTACCAAAATATCTTTTTTGAGCAGGAGTAATATCGGTTCTTAAAGATAAATGATATCTATCTCTATCACCATCTTTAGTAACCACATTTAATAATCCTGAACGAACACCTCCATATTTTGCAGTAAAACCACCGGTCTGCACCTGGATTTCTTTAATGGTCGTAGTATTTAAGGCAAGGTATGAATTTTCTGAACGAGGATCTCTTAATGATAAACCATCAATTCTAACATCTGTTTCACGAATTGCACCACCTCTAAAACTTAATCCATTTCCCTGAGCACTACTTTGGATTTCAACACCCTTTACAGTTCCTAAAAATTCATCTACTCTTAGAACAGGCATTGATTGAAGACGTTCTGTACCAATTACTTCCTGAGTAGAGGAAACGTCTTGTTTAATAATTTCTTTGTTAGCAACTACAACAACCTGACCAACTTCCATTGAAGAAGCTTCAAGTTGAAAGTTAACTTCAATTGTTCTATCAATATCCACTTTAATTGGTTTTACTACCATCGAACCATAACCAATTAAACTTGCTGTAACTGCATATTGACCTACTGGGACATTTAATATATTGAAGTAACCATCCTTATCTGTAGCAGCACCCTGCTTTTGTGAAAGATTAACTTCAGAACCATCAGCATTAACTTTTTGAGTAACTATTACGTTTACTCCCGCTAATGATTCTCCTGTCCATTTATCAATTACTTTTCCACGTAATTTTCCGATAGATTGAGCATCAGCTGTAATTTGGAAAATTATGAGAAAAGTAAAGGATAATAAAAGAAAGCTTTGGTAAAATTTCTTCATACCTGATCCTTATTAAATAAATATTTTGGTTTTATTGTAAAATGATTCATGACTTTGAGGTTAGTTAAAGTAAATGAGAATAGGATCTTCTTAAAGAAGTACATATATATTCCTTTGAATTGAAACTTTTATCATTTACATAGAACCGGTTAGAATAGAACTAAGAACTTAATAAATAACATTATTTTTTATCATAAATAATATAGTTAGAAAAAAAATATAATTCCAAATATTATTTGATAATCAATGAGTATTTCCTTAAAAATAATAATAAAATATTCAATTTTAATTCCTTATATTAATTTGATAAAGAACTAAAAACATTATTAAAAAAATTATGAAAAAATTAATTTTTATTTTATTCTTTTTATTTGCATCCATTCATGGGCAAACGAATAACGAAAAAATTAGACCAATCCAGGACAATATTGGATTCTGTTGGAATGCTGATGAAATGAATAATTTGATGGATTACTTATCCAGGTATAATAAAAATGCTAATCAAAGTTTAAAAAATTTAGTAGCTGCTATTTCAGTCCATGATGATTATCTTTATGCTGGTAATGTGTATTACCCTTTGTACAAAAACATCAAAGCTAAAGAGGTCATTATATTTGGGCTAATGCATGGTACGGTTCGAAAAGAAATTGGACCTAAGTCAAACATTTTAATCTTAGATGAATTTGATAAATGGAAAGGTCCTTATAAGGATGTTGAAATCTCCCCACTAAGAGAAATAATTAAATCAAAACTTTCTAAAGAATACTTTATTGTTAATAATAAAGCTCAAAGTATTGAGCATTCTATAGAAGCAGAAATTCCTTTCCTTCAATATTACAATAGAGATGTTAAGATAACCCCTATTATGGTTACCAATATGCCCTTAGAAAAAATGGATGAAATTTCAAGTAAACTATCAGAAATTATCATTGATTATTGTAAGAGCAATAATCTTAAGTTAGGAAGAGATATTTTTTTCTTAATCTCCAACGATGCTAATCATTATGGAGAAGATTTTAATAATTCTCCTTATGGTATGGATAAAAAAGCACACGAAACTGCAACAAATAATGATAAGAGAATTATTAAAGAAGACTTGGAAGGAAAAATTGATGAAGTTAAAATTTCAAGTTTAGCGAAAGAATTAATTTCTGACTCAACAAAGAAAAATGTGGTTCCCCTGTGGTGCGGAAGAAATCCAATCTTATTTGGGTTAAAAACGATATCTAAAGTAGTAGATGGAATTGAACATAAAAATATACATGGAAAACTTTTTAAATACTCAGATACTTTTACTGAAAAAATTCTCCCTGTCAAGAATACAAGTATGGGAGTAACTGCAGTTTTTAATTATAAACATTGGTGCGGCTGGTTTACTGAAGGTTTTTATTTAGATAAATAGGTTCCAGGGAGGTTTCACCTCCCTTTTTTATTGATAATAGGCACCACTTTGATTTTCTTCTTTCACCATTTTAATATGATTCTATTTTTTAACAAAGAAAGGTTTTAAAATGTTAAAGAAGTATTTTATTTTTTTATTCGCATCAAGTCTTCTCTTCTTAATATCTTCCCAAATTAATGCTCAAGAAAGAGAACCTAAAGTGGATAAGAATACACAAAACTGTATGGAAAAAATAGCAGCAGACAGTACTCTTAGAGTTCAAATGATGAATATGATTATGGAAAGAACTCACGGGAATAAAGAAGCAATGATGTGTATGTGTCAAACGATAATGATTAATCCGGAAATGCATAAAACTATGATGAATATGATGAAAAAAGATGGTAAAATGCAAGATGGAATGAATCCAAATATGAAGCACGAGATGATGAGTGATTCTGCAAAAGATGGAATGAACCATAATATGAATAGTGAAATGAAAGGTGATTCTACTAAGATGAAGGATAGAATGATAGTAATATGAATGACACAACTAAAATAGAAGAACCTCATAATATGAAAAAATAATTAATGGAAAAAATCAAAAATATTAAATTCATTGCCTCTAAAAGTTCCGGTGAAGTAAGTGGAATAATTTACTTGCCCAAGAATTCAATTGGATTTTATGTGTTTGCTCATGGAGCAGGTGCACCAATGAACCATCCATTTATGAATAATGCTGCCGAATATCTTGCTGAAGAAAGAATTGGCACTTTAAGATATAATTTCCCTTATTCTGAAAAAAAGAAAAAATATATTGACCCGGCTCCTATCTTGATGGAAACAGTTCGTTCAGCTATCAATTCGGCTAAAGACTACATTGGAGATATTCCTCTTTTTGCAGGCGGTAAGTCTATGGGCGGAAGAATGACTTCTCAGGCAGCTGCAAAAGAAATGTTGGATGATGTAAAAGGTTTAATTTTCTATGGATTTCCCCTTCATGCTCCTGGAAAAGATTCAACTGAAAGAGGTGAGCATTTATATAAGATTGATATACCAATGCTGTTTCTTCAAGGGACAAGAGATAAACTTGCAAACCTTGAATTGCTAAAGCCCATTATTAATAAGGTTGGAAAGAATGCCAGCATACAAATAATTGAGGGTGCAGACCATTCATTTAAAGTTCTTAAGAGTTTAGGCAGAACAGAAGAACAAATTCAAAGAGATTTAGCTCATAAAATAAGACAATGGATTGAAAAAAATATTTAATTTTTTCCGATTTATTCTAAATCATCCCACTGTGTAGAAGCTAACAAAAATTAAATACTTACCTTAAGTCGCAGACTATTAAGAATAAATTCTTATCTTATTACTGAATGTAATGAATATGTATAAGATTTCATGATTTTATAAAGATAGGTTTGGAATGAAGTTAGTAATATTATTTTTATTCGCCTTTTTATTTATCTCGTGTAATAGTAATAATAAAGGTAGGGATTATTCCTATAAATCAAATGGATTAATTTATAAAAAAGGAACTAATGAATTATATACAGGGAAAATTATTGATACATTGAATGTTATAATTGAATTTGAAGTTGTAAAAGGTAAGAAAAATGGAAAATTTAAAACAACTTATCTAAATGGAAATACAGAACAAGTTGGTCTAATAAAAAACAACAGCAATGAAGGTGAATGGAAATATTATTATCCTGATGGGAAAATTGAAAGTATCGGTTTGTTTAAAAAAAATAGACCAAATGGTTTATGGACAAGTTATTTTGATAATGGCAAAATAAAAAGCAATGGTAGATATAAACTTGGAATGGAAGACGGGTTTTGGAAACATTATGATAAAAATGGGAAGTTAATTGAATATTACTACTATAAAAATGGGTTAATGATAAATCTTATTTTTAAGGTTGGTTAGTAGTAGTTTCAAAATCATATTTAATGTCATCTAAGTCATACTTATAATTTAAATCTCTTACTATGAACGAATTGGTCCTGAAATTAATACTTTCATCAGGAGACAACCTGGGTATATATGTTGATACGGTATCAATACCAATAACATAAGTAAGAATGATATTGGTTAGATATTTCTTACTTATGTTATTCAAACGTCCTTCTATGTATGCAGATTTTTCTGAAGAATAACTAAAATCATCCGAGCTAAAGCTTGTGCTGCTCGTATAAACAAGATGATCTTTTACTTCAATATTATTTTCTTTTACAAAATTGAAATAGATATAAGTCGTAAAAGCAATAAAAATAAAAAACAATAGAGTTTTCATCGTTCATTATTTATCTTGATATCCCTGATAATGTATATTCACTATCACCATTTGGTCCACTAGTTTTAATTGATATTACAGCCCTTAGAACTTTATTTGAATCAGGTTGACTGTCATAGGCTGAAAATGAAAATGTTGTGAACGCCTTACTCTGTGTATCAGGTAATTTAACATCAACATTACCACTGAGTTTTATATTTCCTTCAACTACTTTTACACCTATAGTTGTCCCTTCAGCAAGTGGATTACCATTACCATCACTGACAGTATAATTAAAAAATGCTTCACTTCCATTAGCAATATCAAAAGTGGTTGGATTAACAGTAATTATTGGAGCACCTGATAAAAGTCTTACAGTACTTGTAAAAATTGAAGTCTGATTTTCATTAATTGTTGATGCTTTGACTTCAAAAAATCCCGGACCAAAAGTTGAATGATTAGGATTTGGTTGAGTAAGTAAAGTAACTGTAGATCTCCCAAGTTCATCTGTCAGATTAGAACCCTGAACTATTCCAGAGGTTGCTGAAAAATAAACAGATGTTCCTGGTCTAACCGGATTAGTATACTTGTCTCCAACAAAAGCAGTGAATGGAATTTGAAAACCTATTACTCCCCACTCAGGATAATTCAATTTTTCACAAGCAACTGCAAAATGGTTTTCATCCGGAAATCCTCCATGGATAGAAATAAGAACTGGTTTAGATCTTATTACAATTCCATTCACAGTAAACTCAGCAATAACCTGTGTTACTCCTGCAATAGTTCCTGTATTTAAAGTTACTGCAGCACGGCCCAAGGCATTTGTTTGCACAGATGAAGGATATAAATATTCACCACCATTTGGTTTTGCACCAAAGAGAAAATTAACCACTACAGGATTATCAGAATTTATTGCAACACCACTTGAATCCAATACCTCGAAAATTATTTGGGCTGTTTCATTCGAACCACTTTCTTTTACCCCAATACTTTGACCTGATTGAGAATACATATAAATGGATGCTGCTCCAGTTGATGAATTACCACCACCGGTACCTTGTTGTTTTAATAATGCAATAATCGGGACATAAATTGTATCCCCCTGTCTTGCAAAAACAGAAGTTGTATCGTTAGTGTAACCTTCCTTGAATGAAATAATAGTTAATTGTTCATCGTTAGGTAATTCAAGTGCAATTGAAAATTTTCCATTTGAACCTGTAGTTGTATTTACTGAATTTTTCCCATCGGTTATTTTAATTGATGCATTGGAAATGGCATCTCCAGTAGTTGATTCAACAATCTGACCATTGATTGTAACAGAAGTTGGTGTAGAAGGATTATTTGTAGCTTCATCTACTCCAAACTCACAGCTAACAAATTTGAAAGCGAGAATTAAGATAAATAAAGGAAATAGTATTTTTTTCATAATTAAAATCTTTATAGTTTATTTAAAATTTTATTAATCTTTTTCTTTTTCAATATATTGAGTTCTATGTCTTTTAAGCTCCTGCTCATCTTTATCTAATTTTTCTTGAATCAAATCCTGATCTTTTCTTAATACTCTTTGTTCAAGAGTTTGTAATAACTCAGCATGAAGTAAAATAATAACCTCTTTTTTCCTTACTAAATTTTGATCACTACCTGTTAAATATCTAATTCCTAATACCCACCATGGAAGATCCTTTAAGAAAGGAATACCATTTCTTACAGTTGTTTCTTCATTAACATACAAACCACCAATTACAGTTTCTTCACCATTCAATAATAAGACATCTGTAGTAGCAGAAGTCTTTTTTACTTCGGTTGTTAATTCAGAAGGGAAAAATGTACTTCTTTCAACACTTAATTTTAATAGAATATAGTCAATTGAATTTTTTCTATAAACATATGGTGTGACTTCAATTATAGAACCTGCAGAATAAAATCTATCAATTATATTTCCTGAAAAATCTCTTTGCTTTATGGAAAAATCTGAACCAATTTGAATTCTGCCATTTTGTCTGTCTCTAACAGTAATATTAGGGCTTGCAATAATTTCACCTAAATTCTCTGTTTCAAAAAATCTGAACATTGCAGTTGCATTACCCTTCCACTTCCCAACATTAAATTCAGTTTCTGTATTAAGGTTAAACTCAGGTGGTTTACTCTGCTGTATTGTTGTATTTTGAGCTTCTGTCTTAGTTCTTAATAATGTTCCGATTGATACCCCATTTTGAGATAATAACCAGTTCCAGTCAATACCTCTTTCAATAGAATTTTCAATATCAGCTTCAAAGAAAACTGCAGAAATTTTTACTTCTCTTGCGTCAAGATCAGCAAAAACATCTTCATTCATTTTTTCTTCTTCTGTTTTATCTTTGCCTTTAATGATTATTGAACCTTCTTTTTCTTCAAAGGTCAAATTCATAGCGTTAACAATTAAATTTAAGGCATCCATATAAGGCATTTTTTTTATTTCAATACCTATGGGAGCTGTAATGTTTGCAGTAGAAACAATGTTTTTACCTGTTACCAATTGACTAACAGAACTAAGCATTCTTACTGCCTGTTCAAAACTGGCATACTTGGAAATTGATACAAGTTCCAGAGGATTATATTCTCCTGAAAGTTTTTTCTCTAAATCTTGTTGAGCTAAACAAGGTTGTAATAGTATTAAAATAAAAAGAGCGATTGAAAGAAATTTCATTTTATTTGCCTTCTTTTTTATTATTCTTCCCTATGGTTAAAGTTATATATTCTACTAATCCACCTCTGTTAAGTACAAAGGTTACAGATTCTTTTTCATAATCAATTTTCATTAAGTAACCTAAATAAACTGGATCTCCTTCAGACATCAATGTTGTATTTCCTGAAGCATCAGTTATAAAGGCTCCTTGAGGAACTAAGGATAACAATGTTGCATCCTGTATATCGGGGAGATTGGCAGTATTAGGACTTATTTCATTTCTTACTAATGGATAAAATGCATCGTGCATTGTTGAAATTCCCAAATTATTTTCAACAAAGTTTACAGCAGCATATTGATCATTAGAAGAAAAATATACTTTAACTTCAATTTCGAACTTAGTTAAATACTTAGGTTCTCCTTTTGAACTTACTGATATTGTATTGCCAAAATCTGCTTTTTGAACTTTCTTTAATTCTTTACTATGTTCGATGGCATAGATAAGTCCATAAACATTCTCAAATTCTCCATTACCTGATACTTTATATAGATAGTAGTTAAAACCACTTTCCACACCGGTACTTAGAAATTCTGTATTGGTATATGAAGTTAGACCATAATCTCTGCTGTAAGAATCAATAAAATTAAAAAACCTGGATTGAGTTATGCTTTTTGGAATAACAAACCTGTCTGAAAAAAGGAGAGAATCTACAGATTTAACTTTTAATTCAAGTTCACTCAATTGAGCTTTTAGTGAACCAATACTGGAATAACTTGCTTTTAAGCTGTTTATTTTTTCCTGTTTTTTATTTATGTCTTTCTTTTGAAATGCAAAAGAATAAATAGCTCCCGCTGCAGTGATAACTGCAAATACTACAATGAGTATTATTAAGTTTTTCTTTTTACGATTCATAATCCACCCTTCATAATATTACCAGCGTTAATAGTAAATTTGTAAACTTTTGTATCACGTATAGGTTCGTAAGCTACATTTTGGAGCAATGAACCTGGATAAGAATCAGATAATTCCTTAGCAACTAATCTTGAAAAAGTATACCCTTGAAGGTCCAAATTTTTATTTAGATCAATGGATATTTTACTCATCCAAATATTACCTCTTCTATCAGTAAAGTCAGATAGTTTGAATAATTGCTGTGATAATATCCCTGTACCTATTGCAAGATTATTTAAAACATTTTTAGTTCTATCAACATTTGAAATTTTATTTTGATAACTTTTTATTTTTTCTACAACTTCTTTATTCTGCGCTTCTATTAATAATAATTTACTTAGTTCCTGAGTTTTAGCTTTATTCTCTTTAAAATTATTATAAATCATATTGCCAAAAAGGAATCCGGAAATGACTAATAATGCCATCATAAGATAACCTTCCCATCCCATAACAAATCTTTTTTGCTCTGATTTGACATAATCCGGAAGAAGGTTAACACTTTCATACTTTTTACTTAATTCACCAAAATGTTCCTGAGCAACTGCAATTGGAACACTAAAGCCAAGTAGAGAAGTGAATGAATCAGCAGATTCAACTTCGACATCGTCTATTAACAATCTTTTTACTTTACTTCTTGGATATGCATCCATTATAACTGACAATAAGTCGTCTGAATCATCTTCTCCGCAAACAATCATATTATCTATGTTGCTTAATGAACCACGTTCCATCTCAAGAAGTATTTTAGAAACAAGGACATTATGAGCATTAAAACTATTTTTACCAACTGCCAAAGTTGTACCAATGTGAAGTAATTTTTCACCTTTAAGAAATATTATTTTAGAATATTCTTTACCTACATATAGAATGAGAGTTACTTCTTCAGCACCGAATCCATATTTTCGAGCAACATAATGTGCAAGGGAAATTTCTGCTGTTTTTACTGCAGGAATTTTTAAATATCTCTTGTTATTTAATCTTGCTAAGGAATCAATAGCTTGCAAATAATTACTTTTTCCCGAGGTATATACAGCAAGTCTTGTTTCATCATAAAGATTGACAAAACCAATTGTTCTATCAAGTTTACCTTTTGCATTAAGATGTAAATTAGCTAATTCTTTTTCATTGGCGATTTTTTGAAAATAAACTGCAGGTTCAGAAAGAATAGGGATAAAATGAATTTTACTTACATCTTCTCCAATAAAAAATTCATTTAATTTTTGAAGATAAGTTTTATTGAACCCTGAATTTTCATCAGCATTATAACTATAAATTTCTTTTTTCTTCGTTCCGCCATTACCTTTATTGTCCATGGCTAAGGATTGTTCAGTAAATGCTAATGACATATCAATTGATTCTGCCTTCAGAATTTTTACTCTTTCCTTATCCCTTGTAAGTAATGCTATCTTACTATCATTACCTTCAAAATAAATACATGCTATCTTATTCATGCTGAAGCTCCTATTATTTGCTTAAACAATTCTTTATTATTTGCATTTTGTAACGCTACATCAAGCGATATTTTTCTTTCCAGATATAGTCTCTTTAAATCCTGTTCCATCGTAATCATTCCCATTGTTGAGGATTGATTAATCATCATATAAATTTCACTGGTATTATTGTTTTTAATTGCAGCTCTGATGTTAGGGTTAACTATTAAAACTTCTTTAGCTAAAATTAATTTTCCATCTAATCCAGGTACAAGCTTTTGAGATATGACTGCCGTTAAAACATCAGCAAGACGATAACGAACTCTTTCCTGCTCACTTTGATGTACTTCAGCAACAATTCTATCTAAAGATTCTACAGCTGAAGATGTATGCAAAGTCGAAAATACTTTATGACCGGTATCAGTAACCTCGAGTGCCGCAACTATTGTGGCGGGGTCTCTCATTTCACCAATAACCATAATGTCCAGATCTTGTCTTAATGCTTGAACAACACCTTCGTGAAATGACCTTACATCTCTTCCAACTTCTCTTTGACGAATCAAACAATGACGAGAACGATGAACATATTCCAATGGAGAAGCAATTGTAGTTATGTGAGCATTTGAATTATCATTATGCCAATCTATAATTGCATCAAGAGTTGTTGATTTACCTGAACCTGTAATACCTGTTACTAATATTAAACCTTGTTTTATGTAGTTGTATGATAGGACTTTCAATGCATTAGAATGAAATTCAAGTTCATCTATTGTTCTTAATGTTGGCACAATAGAACGCATATTCATTGCAAGGCAATCAACGTCAAAATATGCATCACCTCTAAAACGAATTTCACTAAATTCTCCGCTCTTCCTGGCATAAACATTATGAGCATACTCAAGGGTATAAGAAAAATCCAAATTCCTTACTTCTTCAAGAATTCCTTTTTGCTTTTCGTTCAGAATACAAAGAATAAGTAAAGCAGCTTCATCGTGATTAAATTTAGGAAGTTCTTTCAAAGGTTGCTTTTTACTAAATACTCTTATCCATACAAATCCTTCTGAACCATATCCTCCCAATTCAATATCAGAAGCTTCCCTATCTACCATAATTTTGAGAAGATTATTAAAAACCTGGACTATCAGATATCTATCTTCTGAATTTATATTTTTAATATTTTCTGATAACCAAGAAACCCTATCTGGTCCTAAAAGATGTCTTGGAATTGAAGATACAATCCTCTTTATCACTATTTCAGATTCAGATGGAATTACACCAATCTGGCTATTACTGTTGGTCGTATTTACTTTAAGCATTTTATATTTTTAATAATTTTTATTATTCAGTTGTATTCGATAGTACTTCTTCAAACGAGGTCAATCCCATCTTAACTCTTTCAAATCCGGATTCTCTTAAGGTAAGCATTCCATCTTTTTTAGCAGCAACTCTTATAGCCTCTTCATCAATTTTATCACCAGCATCAAAAATTATTTGACTGATTTCTTTATTAAAATAAAGTGTTTCGTGAACTGCAATTCTACCACTAAAGCCGGTAAAACCACATCTTTCACAACCATTAGGTTCAAACACTTCAACACCTTTCCAATCAACAGGATTTAATTTCAATTTTGTAAGAAAATGTTCATCAATATTATGTACTTTTTTACATTTGTTACATAACTTTCTTACTAGTCTCTGAGCAACTATTACATTTATAGAATATGCAAGTAAGAAAGGTTCAATCCCCATTTTATAAAGTCTTGCAACAACACTTGGAGCATCATTTGTATGCAAAGTTGTGAAGGTTAAATGTCCCGTATTAGCAAGCTTGATTGCTATATCAGCTGTTTCTCTATCTCTTACTTCACCAACTAAAACAATATCAGGGTCATGTCTTAAAATGGATCTAATAGCTTGGTCAAACCCCATTTTGTGCCCTAATTTAATTTGACGGGCACCTTTTATAATATATTCAATCGGGTCTTCAACAGTTAATACATTCAAAGAAGGGTCCATTACGTGATGAAGAGCTGCAATAATAGTAGTACTTTTACCACATCCAGTTGGACCAGTTAAAATAACCATTCCCTGAGGTCTGCTAATTGCTTTTTCAAAACAAGACCTGGCATAACCAATTAAACCTAATTCATTTAAATCAGAAATTACTTTTCTATCATCAAGAATTCTAATTACTATACTTTCAAATTTATTTTTTATTTCCGAGCCGGCAATAGGAAGAATAGATACTCTAAAACGAATTATATGTCCATCAACTTCTCTTTGGATAAATCCGTCCTGCCCAGTTTCTCTCTCAAATCTGTCAAGTCCTCTTGACCTATCTTTAACAACAGCTATAATAGCTTCAGGGAGCGTATTATCCTGCTTTAACCAAAGGTTTAATCTTCCATCAATTCTAAAGCTAATATTAGTTTCTCTACTATTTAAAGGAGTTATATGAATATCACTTGCTCCTTTTCTTACACCTTCAACAAGAGCACCTTCAAATAAATTTATCAGGGCACTTTTATTTATTTCAACTTCAAGTAAACCCTCATCAATATTTGTTTCTTCTCTTGAATCCTTATATTCATATTCTTCTTCTATAATCTTCTTTAAGAATTCATTTTCAGGTTGAATTACCTGGTCAATTATTTGTTTATATTTTTCAAGAGGTAAGTAAACAATATCATAGCTCTTAGCATTCATACTATAAGCTATTTTTGAGATATCTTTTATGGTTGGATCAACTGCAGCAAATATTAATTTGTCTTTTATTTGGGAATCATATTTAACAGGCAATATTCTTAATGTAAGAAGCTGCTTTTTTATTTCCTTATTAACTTTTTCTAAAAGTTTTTTTATTGCAGCGACCTGTATTGAATTAGGATTGTCGGCATCAATATCAAAAATTTTGAATGCAAATAATTCCGCAACTTCTCTATAAATTAAATCATGGTCGAATTGAAAATCCTGAACAAGGATTTGAGCTAAATTTCTAGCTGTATTTTTATTATCCTTTGAATTGGTATTTTCATTCCACTTAGTCAATAAAGCTTTCTTCAAAGTACTAAGGTCGACTATTTCTTTTCGTAAAAGATTGTAGCCTAATCTATTCGAAACATCATTATCAAGTTCGTATAGATTTTCTTTATTTTCTTTTCCAATCATGGTTGTCATCTTGTTCTATCCATTACACCTGGTTTAGTTGGACTAATAATTGCAGTTTCAGCTGAAACTAATGTTAAAAGAACCATAACAATAAGCACATAGAACGCTATTCCTATTTGAACCCATTCAATAAAATTCTTTAATCTATAAACAGTATCACTCTCATAATAATTTGCTAATTGTAGAGCAGATTTCTTTATGTTACCTGTTTCTTCTCCTTGCCTGAATTTTGAAATTGCAGTTTCAGGAAAAACTCCGGTAGCAACAAGTGCATCAGAAATACCTACTCCCTTATTTGTCATTATTGGTAATGCTATATTCTTAATTCTCTCTTCAAGATACTTATTTCCCATAGCTTCCGCACCAATTCTTATTGGAGTAACACTTACAGCAGAACCTGAATAAAGAGTATAGAAAACTCTGCAAAAAATTTCTATATAAGTCTTATGCAAAATTTCTCCGATAATAGGTAGTTTTATTAATTGCTTATCGAACCACACTCTACCAAGAGGGTGACGATAAATGAATACACCTGCGATTATTGGTACAACAACAAGTAATATTAAGAATATCATATTAGAAGCAAGAAAATCAGCTAAATCCAAAGTAAATGAAGTCATTGGAGGTAACTTCATACCAAATCTTAAAAATAACTTTGCTGTTTCGGGGAATATATAGGTGACATACCATATTACAGCTGCATTCAAAACTAAAACAGTTGCAAGTGGAGTAATTAGAGCACTTTTTAAATTCTTTTTGAATTCATATCTTCTTTCAAGAAATTTCGCCGCAGCGCGATAAATCTCTGTCATATTACCGCTCTTTGACGCCAGTCCCAACATAAAAGCAGTAAAATATCCAAGAACATTTTTATGCTTCATAAAAGCTTGTTCACTGTCAACACCCTGCTTTAAATCTTTACTAATTTCTCTTAAAGTCTCTTTTAATAATTTATTTCGAGTATCAGCAATAACGAAAGATAAAATTTCACCAAATGCCATTTTCTCTTCTAACATATCAGCAGAGATTTTAACAAAATTCAGTATGTCCGTGAGTTTTGGTTTTGAAGGATTTTCAAAAAGTTTTTTATTAACACTAACTATATCATACCCCAATAAAGTTAGCGCCTCAACTACTTCTTGTCTATCAAAAGCTTTTTGTTCTCCAGTTAAAGGTTTTTCTTTTCCTCTTCTAACTTTATAAGTATAAGTACTTTTCCTTTGAAAAGTTTTTATTTTAAAGTTATTTTCAACAGCAATTAAGTTTGCCTTATGCTTTGCAGATGAAATAGTGTCGGCGGCAATAATGCCGCCAACAAATTGACCATCTAACTTTTCTGCAGTGAATTTTAATTCAATCATTGAATTACAGTTGTTATTATTGTATCAGTTACGGTACAAACAACGTTCCAGTCATAATTAGTGGGATTACCGGTAATTGTGACTTGTTTAGCTGCCCATCCTGAAGGAACATAACCAGGAGTAGTCGCGGTTCCACAATTAGTTGTGTATCTCATTTTTGTAGGAATTGCATATCCTACAAATGAATTCTCACCCCCAGCCATAGATTTAGGTTTTTTAAACCATTGCTGAGCATTTGCACCAATATTCATACATTGTGCAACTATTTCATCTTTTGTTGATTCTTCGGAACCTGCATTAAATAAAGCGATACCTGCAACTATAGCAACACCTACTATAATTACACCAAGAACGATAAGTAACAATTGTTGTTGTCCCATTTTAGAACTCCTTCGAAAGTTTGTTAATTGATTTTATTTAAATACGAACACAAAAAAACTTTTATAATTATTCTAGCCATGATATTACACTATAATAATATGTGTATGTATACCAGCTGGGTGGTGCAACAGAAAAACGACTATCAAAAATTACATGCCTGTTATAACCGGCGGTTATAGTTGTTCCATTAAATTGAGCAACGATTTCTTCTTTTCCGGCAGTCATAGAACCTTGAAGATAAATGCTTCCAAGTGGTTTGTTTGCAGGTGCGGTTCCAAGGTCCTGAACTTGCATACCTCCCTTAACAGCGAAAAGTCCTGCATCAATATGAATATCGGGATTATCTACATTATTAGCTTTTCCTCCTGACAGTTGAGATGTTGCTATAATTATATTGTTGGTTGCTATCACTCCCATTAAATCATCGCAGGCAGGGTTTGGCATATAACCACCATTTCCATTTGATATCATTGGATCAACTTTATAAACTAAGTCTCCAACAAGAGTAACATTGCCATTACCCCCTCCGGATGAACCTTCAGATATAATTGTCACAGAACCATCAAGTGTACCAGAGATAAAAAGATTCCCACCTTTTGCATATATAACACCCGTTGGAGCCATTTCACTCAATGACCTGGTAACAGGAGCAGAAAATTTTGAACTATCATCACCAGTTTTATTATAAGTTCTGTAAGTAACGGTTCCATTATCATTAAAAGTTAGCCAAACATTGGTGTTTTGAAATTTACATGTACCTCCCAGAGCAACACCTGCATCAGCATCTGCTGCATATTCTGGAAAGGACATTTCACTATTCCAACTTACATCAATCCCTCCTTCATAACCTCCAAGGAATTGAGGGTTCGATGGTCCTGTCTTAGATACATCTTTTAAACCTTTTAGTGTGCTAACATGTCCGGTAAAAACAGGATTACCATCTACAAGAAGGAATTGATTTGTATGAAATGCCCCAAACACAGTGTCACCGGTAATCCAAGGACGATTTAAACTTCCTGTGGAAACTGAAGGTATAAACCAGGCATACTCAGCAAATATTCTTGTACCTCTTTGCAATTTGATTCTTACTTTCTGCTCTGCTCCCATAAAAGTACCAACTGATTCCAAAATTCTTATCGGAGGTCCTAGAGGAGTTATTGTAACAGTCATCTCTCCATTTTCAAATGGCCTATCAGAAATATCAGAAACCCAATTAGAATCTCGTATTACCTGGTTCAGTGCAAGGTTAGCACCGCTTACAGCAATATTCCTTGCTATTGTATTTTTATAATAAGATATATGATTTTCAGCAGAACGTGTTGCAACATTTCCCCATAAATATCCAACAACAATAAAAATGAAACTGAACCCGATTACCATTATTAAAGTAGCTTTACCAGTCATATAAACCTCTCATTATCTCCTTAAATTTCTGGATGATAATCTTATTTGGCGCCAAAATGCATGTCTATAAGGATTATCATCTGGATTCCCATAAGTTGCAGTATTTTCAACCTTAATATCTATTTGCATAGCTGTAATACCCGTAGGTGTACCAAAGGTATGTGTCTTTGGAAGATCGAGTATTTCTGCCAGTGTTGTACTCCCGGAGCTTGTTAAAGAATCTCTGAAATACCTTATTTTAAAGTATGTAACTCCGAGGTTTACTCCCTGACCCACTCCATTTACTTCTCTATATAGAAGTCGATCGTTGGGATTTGGAGTACCAGTAAGTTCAGAGGTTGGTCCAAGCCTGTATCTCATTGTATCAAGAGTACCATCTCCTGGCGCTAAATCTGGACCAGTAATATCAGTAAGAAAAATTATCTCACTTGTATCTGCATAAAGTATTGCATCAGTTTCTGGATCTGGAAGTGCAAGTGGATTTTCGCAATACCCTATTTTTCTAAAATCAAATTCGAGAACTTCAATAGTGGCAACAAGATTTTCCTGAAGTGTAACTTCACCACTAAAGTTATATGTGTTCATTGTTATATTGTCATTTGTCCTGAAAAGAATAAGCAGTAAAAGACCTCCAATAATTGTTGAACCTATTACATCCAATATAACTGCTGCACCCATTTTATTCTCTCCAATAACTAAAAATTGAAGACATAGTTATAGTATCTTGCATACTGATGCTCCAAACTTTCACTGTAATTTTTTTATTCCAAGATTGAGTGTTTATTGATGTATCAGGATTAAGTGCATCAACATAATTAACATCGCATTTGAAATTAAAAATCGCAGTTGGCATAGAACTATCCATAGAAGTATAATTTTTATAATCATCAAAGTCATTAAAAGTAAGAGGATTTGTTGCATCTTCGCCTGCATCCACACCTAATAAATTTGGGGCGGTAAAACTAGTTACATTGGTAACTGATGAGTCACCTTGATAGAAAACCTCATCAAACCTTTTCTTATTTGCATCTTCTATAACAGAAAGGGCGATAGATGTTGCAGTAATCCCAAAATTGGAATTGTACATAACATCTTCTGTATATAAAGAATTTTTATTAGTTGTAATGATTATTAAAGTAAGAAGAATCATTGCGCCTAATGCAAGTATCATTTGTATATTCATCTATACTTCTAACTTTATTAAAAAATTGGAACAGAACACTTAACTAGAACAGCAAACGAACCTAATTCGGGGAACAGTTACAGTTATTCAATTATAGTGCCGATATAAAAAACGTGATTTATATTAACTTTCTACCCCTGTTAAATCCCATAATAGTACAAAAACAAAAATTATCAGTTCAATTTTTGGATGATTAAAACTTTTAATTGTGACGCACATCTAATTTATTTATATGTAATTAGAAAAATCTAAATTCATTTATTCTTTTGAACTGATTGTTGATAAGATATATATTCTCCATCACAATAAAAAATAAATATCTCACAAGAAGCTTGATTATTCAAGCTTTTAGTTTAGGTGTCTTAAAATGAGAATTAATCAATCATATTCTTAAATTATTTATTTAAAATAAAAAAGCTCAATCTTTTTTAAATTGAGCTTATGTAGGAATAAAATAATGCTTATGGTTTTCCCATTTCTCGTGTGCGTACTTTTGAGTAAACAACTGAAATTATAACCAGAGCTATGCTCACTAAAAGGAAGGATAATATTTTAAAAGTAGCATCTCCACTTGTTAAACCAAAGATAAATATATATGCTAACGACATTATCAATGTCCCCGAAGCCATTAGTCTGTACTTTTTATTATTAATTAATTTACCTACTACATAATAAATAAATGCTAAAACAATCCAACTTATACCAACAATATATCCAGGAAGGATTGCATATAGAACGTAAGGTATAAATATCACTGTAATAATTAAGTATGTATTTCGCAATTGTTCTGATTGAAGTTCCAGTCTTTGTTGATGAACATTAATTAATCTTGCACTAATTAAAGCAACCAGTCCAAAGCTTAAACTTTCAATATCATACTTTCCCCATAAAATAACATAAGTCAAGAGAAGAATAAAGAATATGAAAAAGTTAGCAACAACAATAAATCTTGACCTGAACCATAATGCTGTGGAAACAACAAGAAGACTTTGCCAGCATAATAGAATATATAAATCTGGTGATTTAAAATTTAGAATAATAGCAAAACTAAGCGCTCCATATCCAGCCATTGAATAAAGGAAGGTTGATATTTTGCTTTTTTCAATTATCCAATAACGTGCAGCTATAGACAACAGCAGCAGCGACATTCCAAAATGCAACAAAGGAGAATACCACATTTGATGATTTAAGGTCAGATATATAAATAGCAAATAACCCATTACTGAATTAAAAAGACTTTTTAAAACTGAATCATAATTATCAATATCATTTTCTTCTTTTCTGATTTGAGTAAATCCATAAATGCACAAGTATAAAGGGACAAACATTATGCTTAATGGTGAAACTTCAATTATAGAGATTTCTCTTCCTGATAAAGGATTATTTATAGACCATAAGAAATAAAATACATATGTAAGAGGAATGGCAAAAAGAACAAGACTTTCCCAATTATATTTTTTTTGTAAATAAACAACTGCTAAACTCATTAAAGCCAGTGTAATAAATATTACCGCAGCCTCGTCAGCTAATAATGCTGTATTTCCAAATAGTAGAAAAGTAATCATCATTAATGCAGGGGACATTTTTTTTATCGATAAAAATGCTGCTGCAATGCTTACACCGAATAGAATGAAAGTCATTAGTGTACTACTAGCTATTATAGGTGTATTAGTAAAATAGTGTAATTTGAGAAATGAGAAGAAGAGAATAATAATCCCGCTGCCTGTTATATAACCGCTTAAAGTTTTTAATTGATTTTTATAAACGAATGAAATTACTAAAATTATTGCGGAAACAATGAATCCAAGAAGCATTACAGTAGTTTGTGTATTTCCATTAAAAGAAAGTGTTAAGAGGTAAAAAAAAGCAAATGTAAATGCAACCACGCCAATTTTACCAAACCATTGTTCCCCCATCCTGAATTCAAAATCTTCACTAGATTCTTTAACATATTCAGGTTTATCAATGTTAGAATCTTTAGCTGTTACCTTAGTGCTACCTGATTCAATAGCCGAAAGTCTTGAATTAAGATTTTCGATAATATCAATCAGTCTGCTAATTTCGTTTTTTTCTGTACTACTTTCCATATGTTCACCTTTATATTACTTTTTCTCAATCCTTTTTATATAAATGAATAAACCCAATATCAATAGACTTATAGTAAGAGTTGCTACCCCTAATCCATATCTTCTATAAGAATATTCATGTATAGCATCTTTCGCATCTGAAATAACATACTTTGCTGAAGTCATCCCTTTATTAGTTACTTCTTTAAATTTATTTTCATTAAATGAATGAATTATGGTTCTTGCTTGAAGCCGAGCCTGGTGAACATCGCGAAGCATGAATTTAGCATCTTCTATTTCCATTCCTTTTTGTTCAGCCTGAAAGATTAATTTCTGAGCTATGGAATCATAAATGATTAGACTATCAATAGTATTACTCATCATTTTTGCTACAAAGTAACCGCTGCTATTCTTAGTCTCACTATGACATTGTAAGCATACTGCCCCCTCTTTTACTCCGAGAAGTTTATCCTTAGCAATTAGTATCTCATGATTTCCATGGCATGTTTCGCATTCAGGATATTTCATTTGATCAAATGCTTTTTTATGAGGGCTTTCGGAAAACAATTGAGAGTTTAAAACATGGCAGTTTCCACACACATTTGAAATAGAAGTAATACCAGGAGGTGTCGCACCATGATTCCCATGACAATCATTGCATACTGGAGCTGAAAGTTCCTGTTTTTCGAAGACAGCTTTTCCGTGAACACTATTTCTATATTTTGCAAATTGATTTGTTGGAATATTAAACTGCTTCATATATTCATTATCGCTGTGGCATTTACTGCAGGTCCCAGGAATATTAAGTTTATAAACAGTTGAACGAACATCTTTTGATGAAAGAATATTGTGCGAACCATGACAGCTTGCGCATTCTGCAGTTTTTGAATTTCCTTTTTGATTTAGTACACCATGAACACTTGTTCTGTATTTAGACAATTGGTCAACAGGAAGAGCAGAATTATAATTTTTCATATAATCTGCATTGTTATGACATTTAGTGCATGTTGATGGTATGTTAACAGGATAAACTGAAGATGTTGGATCATTTTTCTTTTTGATTCCATGAGCATTATGGCAATTAGTACATTGAAGGATTCTATCTTTTCCATTTATAGATAATTTTCCATGAGCACTGGACTTAAGTTCCTCAAGTTGATTTGTACTTATAGCAGAACTGAATTTCATTATATAGGTCTTATTAGAATGGCAGTTTGCACATATTTCAGAAATTCTATCCCCCTTAGGAACTCCCCTGAAGCCTGTAGACTTATTCATTGCAGCATCCATATCCTCCTTTGAGGCATCGCCTCCATGACAGTCTTTACAAGATAGACCGGCTTTCATATGCACATCATTCATAAATAATCTGGAAGGATTATCATCTAAATCTTTATGACAGCTTATGCAATAATCTTTTTGTGCAAAAAGATTATTTGATGTGAAAAAGATTAAACAAAACAGTATTACTTTTAAATTTTTCATATCAATTTAACCAAGAGATTATTGTAAGAATGATAATGAACATTACGGAAAAAAGTCCTATATAATTCATTTTCCTGTTTTTCAATCCTTTGGAACTTTTACTATCCCAAAAAGGAACAAGCAGCCATAATATTCCGGCTAAACCGAATAATAAAACACCAGCTACCTCCCCTTCGATGAACAATATATGTGAAGGAAAATACTTCAACGTCTGGAACATGAAGAGGAAATACCATTCAGGTTTTATTCCTGCTGGAGCAGGTGCAAGAGGGTCAGCTTTCAATCCTAATTCGGCAGGAAAAAATACAGCAAGTATTGCAAGAATATTTAATACAACCAGCCATAGCAGCATATCTCTTAACATAAAATTAGGGAAGAAAGGCATCCTCTTTTTTTCTTTATATGATTCAACGTCCATTGGTTCACTCATTCCCTGACGCTGAACCATTAAGAGGTGCATGATTAATAAGAAAGTAAAAATTCCAGGAAAAAGAGCAACATGAAATCCAAAAAACCTTGAAAGCGTAGCACCAGTTACGTCATCGCCACCTCTAAGGAAAAACTTTAGAGGCTCTCCTATTAAAGGAACTGCACCAACAATATCTGTCCCAACTTTTGTTGCAAAAAAAGCAATTTCATTCCATGGAAGAAGATATCCACTAAATCCTAATGCTAAAGAAAGTGCAAAAAGTAAAAAGCCAGTTATCCAGGTCAGTTCGCGAGGTTTTCTATATGCCTTCTCAAAAAATACACTGAACATATGAATGAAAACACTTAGTATAAATAAATTTGCGGACCATGCATGAACAGAACGTATCAACCAACCAAATTCAACTTTTGACATAATAAAATGAATACTTTCATATGCTTGGTCAGCACTACCCTTATAATAAAATAAAAGAAGTATCCCTGTTATTACCTGGATGATAAAGAAAAATAATGATACTCCACCAAAGTAATACCAGATTGATTTGCTGTGAACAGGTACATACTTCTTGCTCATAAATTTAACCAGTTCATTAATTTGAACTCTATCATCAGTCCATTTATATAATTTGTTAATAAATTCTTTCATAATATTTATGATTTCTTTGTTATAAATATTTCTTCATCTTTTATCTTAACCATATATTGATCAAGAGGACGTGGAGGGGGACCTGAAATGTTTCTTCCCTGAAGATCATACTTACCATTATGGCAGGTACACCAAATTATCTTTTCATCTTTTTTGTACTGCACTGTGCAATCAAGATGAGTGCAGGTCGCAGATAAAGCGACAAGACTTGCTCCATCTTTATTAATTAATATTACAGGGTCATTGCCGAAGCGAATAATTTTTGAATCCCCTGCTGCAAAATCATTTACTTTACCCGCGGATACAGATGTAACTTCAACTTCTCTTTGTTTTGGAGGTTTTAAAAACGATAGCACCGGATAACTAACTATAACAGCAAATCCTGCCATTGCTGTGGTTAAAAGGTATTTCAAAAAATCACGGCGATTTTGTTTTCCAGATATAATGCCGTCTATTTTTTCTTGAATTAGATTTTCCTTATCAGAAATTTCCTGCATAAAACTGCCTGGCTTTTTAATGGATTAATAAACAAGATGCAGTTTTTATACCAATGCAGTTATTTAAATTTTTGATTAAAATGGAATCTTTAAGTTTAAAAAAATATAAAAGAGTGGGATAAATATGTCTCAGTGGAATTTTAAAGTCTCACTTTTATTTACTGGTTCTCCATACATCTGGATGCATATCATAATTATTTATCAAACGATGGATATGCCTTCTTGTAAGACCAGCTTCTTCAGCAATTTTAGTAACATTCCCTTTATGTTTTTCCATTAAAAATAAAAGATAACGTTTCTCTAAATCCTCAACTGCTTTTTGTTTTGCTTCAATAAGTGAATGTCCGATAAAATTTCCGGTTCCTGCTTCGGTATTAAGAATTTGGGGTGGTAAATCTATTAATGTTATTTTGTCATGCTTTGCAAGAGTAACTGCACGTTCTACTGTATTTTCAAGTTCACGAATATTTCCCGGCCATCTATAGCTACAGAATACCCGCATTACTTCATCGGTAAATAATGATATATTTTTTTTTGCTTGTGAATTAAATTTTTTTAGAAAATGTTCTGCAATAAGGGGTATATCCTCAATCCTATCACGTAATGGAGGGACGTGAATATTTATTACATTAAGTCTATAAAAGAAATCCTTTCTCATCTTTTCTTCTTCCATTACTTTTTCAGGATCTCTATTAGTGGCTGAAATTAATCTTACATCAACTTGAATAAGTTCATGCCCGGCTATTCTTCTTAATTGTTGGTCCTGAAGTGTACGCAATAATTTTATTTGTAGGCTTAAAGGCAATTCACAAACTTCATCCAGAAAAAAAGTTCCTCCGGATGCATATTCAAGCAAGCCAGACTTACGGGATACGGCACCCGTAAATGCCCCTTTTTCATATCCGAATAACTCTGCTTCAAAAAGATTTTCAGGAAAAGCACCACAATTAACCGGTACAAAAGGTTTTGATTTTCTTCTGCTTCTTGCATGAATACTTCGAGCAATAAGTTCTTTGCCTGTTCCGCTTTCACCAGTAATCATAACATTAACATCTGACCTTGATACACTTTCTATCATTTCATAAATTTTCCTCATAACAGGACTATTACCAATTATATTATCAAAGCTATACTTTTCTTCAAGCTGTTCAAGAAGATTTTCACGTTCAAGATAAAAACTTCTCTGCCTTAATCCTTTTTCAATTATTATCTTAAGGTTTTCTGTCTCGAAAGGTTTTTCAATAAAATCAAATGCTCCCATTTTCATTGCTGCAACAGCACGGTCTATCGTTCCATATGCAGTGAAAATAATTACAGGAGTATTCGGTGCTGTATTTCTACAAATATCAAGGATTTCCATTCCGTTGTGTACCGGCATTAGAAGGTCACAGAATATTAAATCAAAGTCATTTTCTTTAAGAAGCTTTATTGCAACTTCAGTATCTGAAACAGGAAAAGGATTATTACCAAGCGCTACTAAAATTTTTGTGCAGCCCGAAAGCATATCAGGTTCATCATCAATAACTAAAATCCTTGGTTTGCTATTCATTTTTATTCTCCCATTCCGGTAACGTTATACAAAATTCTGTCATTTCACCTTTTTTGCTTTTTACTTCTATCGTTCCTTTATGTCTGATTATAATAGATCTAACTATTGATAATCCCAATCCTGTTCCGGAAATTTTTGTAGTGAAGAATGGTTCAAAAACTTTGTTTATATTATCTTCATTAATACCGGAACCATTATCGTTGATTATTACCATTATAGAACCATTTTTACCACGCTTAAATATTTTTTCTTTTTTGTAGAAATGTTTCATCTCGACAGTTATAAGACCACCAGGTTCAACTGCATCTATTGAATTATTTAAAAGATTAATAAATACTTGTTCAAGCTGATTTTGGTCTCCCCAAATATTTAAAGAATATTCGGGATAATATTTAATAACCTTTATTCTCTTCTCTCTGATTTTAGGACTAAGTATATAAAGGCTTTCATCGGCTAATGAAATTATATCCATCTCTTTGGGTTCAAAAGGCATTCTTTTTGAAAAATTTAGAATTGTTCGAGTATAGTCACTAACACGGCGGGTTTGCTTTTTTATTATTTCAAGTTCTTCCCGTAATTCTGGTTCTGCTCCATCCCTTAATAAAATAGAATCGGCATGGGCTGATATTATTCCCATAGGAGTATTAAGTTCGTGCGCTACTGAATCTACTAACTCACCGATTGAAGCCAATCTTGATGAATGATTAAGCTGCTCCTGAAAATCCCTTATTCGTTCAATGTTCTTAGTATCTTCTTCAGATTTTATTCTTCTCATATTCAAATAATAGATTATAAATAAGAATGAAAGCAGTGTCGCCAATATTATAACACCAAGAATAAAAAAGAGTTTAAATCTACTTTTTAATCCTGCAATAACGTCAGGAAGTAAAGTGGAAATTGCTATGTTCCATCTTTGATTTTCAATTTGCATTGGGACATATGCAAAAATTTTACTTGGTTCATCTCCTTTAACAAGATATTCTCCAAAATTGGGAGTGGAAGAAGTCATAATTTTTTTCTGGTCATCAAAAGTTTTATGACACGAAAGGCATTCATTCCTCATATTAAGGATAGAATTAAAAAGCATTTCCTGATGCCGTGGGTGATAAATTAATCTCCCTTCCCCATCAAGTATCCATACAAAATCATTGTTGCTAAGCTTTAAAGGAGTTATAAAATTTTTTATTAATGAATCAAAGTTTATAAGGAATGCTGCATACTCATTATTGTTTTTAAAAGGCATTATTATTAAAAATGATTTTTCCGATTTAATATCACTTATAGAATCAGGATATACTTTAGAAACATAAAATGAATAATGAGCAGTGTCATTATTAAAAAAATAAAATATTTCGTTATGTAAATTATTAAACCACTTTGGCGGCTCTTTACCTGAAACATATTTTATATTAGAATTTTCATCGAGTAGTATTATTGAAGAGAGTATTGTATGGTCATAATTCAAACGGAATTGATTTATAAAATCCTTTAACAATGAATTATTTTTATGAGTTAAGGTGGGATTACTTGTAATAAACTCCATATCTTTTACAAGATGATATAGAAAATAGCGAGTACCTTCCGAAACAACTTTTGCCATTTCAAGTTGCTGCACCTGATGATTTTTTTTTGCATCATCAAGAGTCATAGAATAAATGAGATCTACCAGGAAGATAAAAAAGATACAGGTGGCAAAAATCATTAAACCAAGAAAATATTTGTTAACCTTTTTCTGCATAATGAAAAAGCTTTATCTTGGATAATTATTACCGGGACAATGTTGTCTCATGAAAAACTATCAAATAAATTATCAAAAGCAATTTTTTTCTGTAGAGTAATTCAGCAATGAATGATAAGATATCTCATTTTGCACTAATCTGTTTTTACTATCAATGGGTTTATTGATTGGTTTCAGCTACCAAAATTTACTTTTAAAAAATCACTATTACCTCCCAGGATTTGAAAAATTTTTTCCTCTTAATTGCTTTTCCTTTTACTAATTATTTTACTTTGAAGACAAGGATAAAATAGATTAGATTAATTTATTTGAAAAAGCTCTACTTTAATCTACTATCCTTGTTTTTGCGTTCTGAATCATTTACCTTTCATAATATTAATTCTATTCTCTATTTCCACATCGATCTAATCAGTTAAAAGGAGTTGAAAGATGAAAAATTTTTTTGCTCTGGATTATTTTTCTAAATGTGGGGTATCTATCTGCTGTTAATCTACCAGATAGTTTGATAGTAGATAAATCATATATCGATACTGGACTTACATATAAAACGGGCTATTTTACTGCATTCCAGCGTTATTATTTTCAGAGTTTTATTGAAGATGATAATGGTTTTCTTCATATCTCATACATTGACAACTACGAACTGTACTACTACAAATCTACTGATAATGGACTTTCTTGGACGGGCGAAAAAGTAGTCACAGGTCATGAAGGAGATATTTACAGTGCTGCTTTAACTGTTGATGAGGCCGGGTATGTTTATTTCGGAATAACTGTACACCCTCTTTTTAATTATTGCAATCCTACTTCAGTGGGCAGCGGAACTGAATTCCAATACGATATTTACTGCGTTAACAATAAAACAGGAAGTTGGACTTCAGAACTGATTTACACTCACTCTGCATCTAACTATGGTGCCAGAGTTGCTCTCCTTTATACTGACACCGGTAATAACATACATCTAATTGCAAATTACTACGGTTGGTATTCACAAGGCGGTACAGTTTGGGAATGGATAAGGGATGCAAGTTCCAACATCTGGTCTTCCCAGAAAACTATTGTTACATTTACTGATGGAGGAACTGACAGGTTTATTTATGATAATTTTGTGTTTCTTCACGACAGCCAGGACAAAAAAATTCTAATTCTTTCAAGGCTTAAACAAAAACCATCTACCAACTGGAATTATTATCCTCTATTTTATCTTACTAATTCAGATTCAGTTTGGAGCTCACCTGTCGTCATTCAGGACAGTATAGCGTCACTATCAACATTTTATGCAGCACTTGATCCTGACGATCATGTCTATGTGGCATATCTTTTCAGTTCTACTCCTGGAAAACCTGAGCTGAAAATATCTAAAGATTTTGCCGCATCCCAGAGTGCCAACATTAATCTAGCTCCAGATGATTCGTTAACCTCAGTACGTATTTTATGTAATGCGGATGGTTTATTAACAATGACTCTTTATAGAAAAAATAAAAATCCGTCATTTTCATTCAGTACCGACGGATTTAATTGGACAAATCCGGTAGAATCAGATTCAAGTGATCGTTTATACTGGGGAGGGATTATGCCAAGAACAAACACGGTAAACAGTAAATTCCCTGAATACTGCAAGCATTTAAATTCAATTCCTGGACCGCATACTACACAACCGTATGGACCGGACACTCTAATTTTCGGAAGCATAAGGCTCATTCCAATGGCATCTGCACCTTCGCTGTATTCTCCGGAAAATGCTGTTTCAATTGATACAACATCAGCAGAATTTTCACGGAGTACATGCTACCCTCAAGTAATAAAATACTGGTTTGAGATATCTGATAATGCCGAATTTAATTTATCATTCATTGATTCGACTTTAACAGATACTTTATTTTTATATAACAATCTTCAATATAATAAAACTTATTACTGGCGTGTAAAAGGTGCTAACGTGAGAGGCTGGGGTCCTTTCAGTGAGACATTTACTATATCAACAATTCTTGTTGGTGTAAATAATATTATTCCTTTGGAATATGCGCTTTACCAGAATTATCCAAATCCTTTTAATCCTGTTACAATAATAGATTATTCTATTAAAGAAAGAACTCAGGTATATATATCAATAATTAATATAATTGGTGAAGAAGCTGCCGTTCTTGTTAACTCAGAAAAAGAAAGTGGTTACTATAGAATAAATTTCGATGCTTCCAATCTACCAAGCGGTGTTTATTTTTATAGGCTGAAAGCGGGAGATTTTATTCAGTCAAAGAAGATGATTTTGATGAAATAAATTATTTGGAGCTAAATTAATTGATTAAAGCCAGATGAATAATCTGGCTTTAATCACTCACTTGCTTCTCTAACATTTTTATAATAAAAAAACCTCAATCCTTTTCGATTGAGGAAACCGGTCTATTTAATTTTATTTAATTAAAATTAATTTTTTTGTAGAAACAAAATTTCCTGAAGTCATTTGATAAAAGTAGGTTCCTGCAGAAAAAGAAGATGCATCAAATTGAACTTCATAATTCCCGACTGGTTTAACTTCATTAACCAGAGACATTATTTCTTTTCCCATTACATCAAAAACTTTTATTGATACTTTGTTTTCAAAAGGAACAGAATATTTTATTGAAGTTGTTGGATTAAATGGATTTGGGTAATTCTGGCTCAAAGTAAATTCTGAAGGTTCACCAACTTCAACTTCAATGGTATTTGAATATTCAAATTGTCCATTAAAATCTGTTTGCTTTAATCGAAAACTATATTTTCCTTCTGAAAGCCTTTTATCTAAGAAAGAATAATTATTTTTTTGAGTTGATGTCCCTCTTCCTTCAATAAACGACAATGTGGTCCAGTCGTTGCTTCCTGATTTTCTTTGAACTTCAAATCCCTTATTGTTTGTTTCGGTTGCAGTCGACCATAATAATTCAACATCGTCATTATTTGTAATAGCAGTGAAGCTTGATAATTCAACTGGAAGAACCAAGGCTGTTTTAAGCAGCCAGACATCGTGAACACCTGTTCCGTATGATAAAGTATGTCCTGTTATAACATAACTGCCATCTGTAGATTGAATTCCACAATAACCGACATCAGATGCAGTACCCCCATAAGTTTTATCAAGAATTTTATTTCCTAAAGAATCAGTTTTAATTAACCAAACATCATCACCTCCGGCACCAAAGGACAAAGTGTAACCAGTAATCAGATAACCTTTATCGGAAGTAATTTCAATCCAATTACCATAATCTCTACCAGTACCCCCAAAAGTTTTATTCCATTCTTCAACACCCTGGCTATTTGTTTTAATCAACCACATATCATCTAGTCCAGCGCCAAAGCAAGATGTATAACCTGTAAGAATATATCCTCCATCAGAAGTCTGCTGCACACAATAACCTCTATCAGCATCATCACCTCCAAAATATTTTAGCCACTGCTGATTACCAAGAGAGTCAATCTTTAACAGTAATGCATTGCCAATATAACCTGGGCCAAGGAAAGTCCATCCTGTAATTATATAACCACCATCGGAAGTTTTTTGAATATTTCTCGCTCCATCAGAACTATTTCCACCATAATTTTTCTTCCAAATATCTGTACCATTGGCATCAGTTTTAATGACCCAAACATCCCTGCTTCCAAGAGTTCCAAATGAACTTGTTGCACCAGCAATAATATAACCTCCATCATCTGTTTGTAGGACGGAATAACCTTCTTCGTCGTTAGAACCCCCAAAAGTTCTATTCCATATTTCATTTCCCAAACTATCTGTTTTATAAAGAACAACATCCATCAATCCCATTCCCATAGATTTTGTATATCCAGTTAAGATATATCCTTTATCAGAGGTCTGCTGGATGGAATAAGCTTCATCATCAGCATCACCTCCAAGAGCTTTATTCCAAACTTCATTCCCCATTGCATCAGTTTTTACCAGCCATATATTTCTTCCGCTCATAGTACCAAAAGAACGAGTATAACCCACAATAATATAGCCGCCGTCCTGAGTTTGCTTTAATGAATAGCCAACATCTATGTTGGTCCCACCGAATGTTTTAGTCCATAGAGTTTCAATGGATTGAGGGAAGGAAATACTGCTAATTAAGATTAAAAAAACAAATAAATAAGAATTAGTAGAAAACTTCATAATGAACCTCAAAAACTTAGAAAATTATATTTTTTAATCAATTTAGAAAAAATATTGCTTAAAAAGTAGAAAATAAAAAAAGAAAGGAAGTAATAATGAAAAGTATTTTTATATTAGAATAAAAATTATATCTTTGTAGACTAAAAATTAAGATTTAGCCAAGAACCCGGAGAGGTGGGTGAGTGGCTGAAACCAACGGTTTGCTAAACCGTCCTACGTGTTAAAGCGTAGCCCGGGTTCGAATCCCGGCCTCTCCGCTAAAAAGCAGGTTTACCTGCTTTTTCCATTTTAAAATGATTATGGGAAAAATAAGCTCAATTGTGGAAAAAATTTCACAGCTTTATTTTATTTCAAAAGTATTTTTAAGCTTTTGGTAATATTCTTTATTTGAAATAATTTCCTTCCCTTTTGAATCTGTTAGTTTTGCAACTGGTTTATGATTGCATTCTACCATCTTAATTACAACATTTAATGGAGTTAATCCCATATCATTTGTTAAATGAGTGCCTATTCCAAAACCCAGTTTAATTCTTCCTTTAAAGTACTTATAAATACTTATTGCTTTATCAATTGTAAGACTATCAGAGAAGATGGCCAATTTATTTTTTGCATCTATAGTTAAATTTTCATAATACCTTATCAACTCCTCTCCCCATTCAAATGGACTGCCTGAATCTTGTCTGCAGCCTATATATTGTTCAGCTAATTCTTTATCAAAATCCTTTAAGAATGATTTCATATTTATAGTATCTGTTAATGCAATACTAAGTTTACCTTTATATTCATCCAACCATAACTGAAAAGCTTTTTTCTGATGTTCGATTAAATTATCAGTAAGTACCTGATGAGCTTGTATCCATTCGTGTGCCATTGTCCCAGATGGTATTAATCCATATTTCATTGCATAATATACATTACTGGTTTGAGTAAAGTTTTCTCTTAATTCATCTTTAAATATTTTTAATAAATGTCCATGCCACTCAAATGATGCCCTTCTTCTTGTTCCAAATTCGATTACTTGAAAATCTGGTTCCTTTAACCCTTTAATTCTTATAACCTTCTTTTTAATTTTTTCATTACCGACTTTTACACTATTCTCATCTTTCCTTTTACTAAATGCAATCTCATTAATAATAGCAAGTATAATTACTTCGTACAAAATTGTTTCAATCCATGGACCTTCAATGGTGATGTCAAGTTGTTCAGGGTTTTTTGTATCATCTTCAATTTTTATGTGAGAAGGATTTAAATGAAAAGTTTTTAAATATTCTATAAAATCATTTTGAAAATACTTTAAGGAACTTAAATAATCTGCTTCTTCATTGCTTAAACTTATTTCACTTAAATTTTTTATTTCATCAATCAGTTCTTCTTTGATGTTTCCTGTTTTATAAATGGAGGATTTACGATTTATAAATTTGTACTTTGCCCATACAACCTTATATCTATGCAGAATAGCCTGCATCATCGTTAATTTATATAAGTCTGTATCTAAAAACTTTTGATTATCATATAAATTTTTTAATTATTATAATCTATTTAACAATAGTACAATTATAGTAAGTTGATTTTAATCAGAAATGATTATCTTTTATGATAGATGGCATTTCATTTTTTCTATATAATTTTTCTTATTTATTATTTAAATTAGTTTATGGCAAAGAAAAATAAGAACGAAGATTTTTTTGATAAAGTATTTAAAGTTGTTGCTAAAATTCCTTATGGAAAAGTAACAACCTATGGAGCAATTGCTGAAGTCTGTGGAACAAGGGCTTCTGCCAGAACTGTAGGGTGGGCATTGAATAGTGCAAAAGGTTCTAATCTTCCTTGTCATAGAGTAGTTAACAGATTTGGAACATTAACCGGTAAAATGCATTTTGGGAGTTCTACAATTATGGCAGACCTATTACGTTCAGAAGGAATTGAGTTTGATGAAGACGGGAATGTTAATATGAAAAAATATTTATGGATTCCCAAGAAGGTTTAAAATAAAAAAAGCGCCTATACAGCGCTTTTTAGAATTATCTGAAAATTATTAAAACTTAGGTTTAGCTTCGTTTACAACAATATTTCTTCCACTTAATTCCGAATTATTTAAAGCAGAGATTGCACTCTGTGCTTCATTTGATTTTTCCATTTCTACAAAGCCAAATCCTCTGGATTTCCCTGTAGTTCGGTCCATTATAACTTTAGCTGAAACTACTTTTCCATGTGCTGCAAAAGCTTCTTCTAATTTCTGATCATTAACTGACCATGGCAATGAACCTACAAACAATTTAGTACTCAAACTAGATCCTATAAAAAATATAATAAAATAAATTCCGGCTATTCCGGTATCTAAACATACGAAGATTATTTTGATAATCCTATGTAAGAAAAATTGCGGTGCCCTATTTGGCACTATATATAGGTTTTATCACATTATCCGTACTCTTGTATGCAATTAAGCTGGAATAGTTCCTTCTCTTAATTTTTTATCTTTTAAACTTCTTGTTAAAATGTAATAAACTGATATTAAAGCTGACATAATAAGTCCAACATCTTCATATATACTAAAATTCCACACTGCTGAAAGTCCGATTATTGACCATAAAATTGGTATAATGATGAAGTACCATTTAATTCTGGTATTTGCAAAAAGAACAATTCCAAAAGTAAAAATTGTCGTTGGACAAGGTAATCCAAAGGTTGGATTATATGGATAAATATGCCCTCCCATTATTCCTAATAAAGGGTATAAAATCAATGAATATGCTATTATAAAAAGCGAAATTACTTTATTGTCATTCTTTTTATAATCATATTTAATTTTGTCTTTATATACACCAAAATAAATAAAAATTAACGCTTGCAATATAAATAGTACTGCAAAGCCATAAGCTGCACCGTTGATGGATGTAAAGAATAGCCAGTGATAAACTATTCCTATCCACAGCCACAATATCGCCAGAAAGAGATTAATAAATTTATCTGAATAGTTTCTCTTAAGGAATAAATGGCTTAAGATAAGAATGGCTGCAAGATTAAGAATTATCTGTGCAGGATAAACAGAAAGATTATAATTTTTAAATACTTCTAAGAACTCTTTCGTAGTAAATGGCATAGAACCTCCAAAGAATTTCAAGAAAATAAAAAGCCCTAAGAATTACTTAGGGCTTCAAATTAATGTTAGTTAATTTTTCCTTCTTTTAATTCATCAGCTAACCTATCAAACTCATAAACCTTATCAATTGCTTCCCACATCCCTTTGGAATCAACTCCAACTGTTCTATTTACATCAGGAAGATAAATAAAGTTACCTTCAAGACTTTCAATGTTTCCATCAAAGGCTAAACCAATGACTTCTGCATTTTTATTTATGATAGCACTACCTGAATTACCACCAACTATATCATTAGTAGCAACAAAATTAAAAGCAGTATTTAAGTCAAGGTCTTCATCCGGTGTTTTCCATCTTTCACCAAGATTAAAAGGATACTTACCACCAAAATTTACGAACCTGTCATACAAACCATAAAAGCTTGTTTTTGGCTGAGCAATAGTTCCATTATAATTATATCCCTTAACTAAACCATCACTAATTCTTAATGTTCTGTTAGCATCAGGAGTAACTGAAGTTCCATACATCTTGTAAATAATTTGTCCTAACAATCCGAATGTAATATTTTCAGTATCATTAATTTCTTTTTGCTGCTTCTTAAGTTCAGCAACCTTATCATAATTTTTTGCATAATACTGAATGAACGGGTCATTTAATGCTAAAATTTCTTCAGGTGTTTTCTGGAATAAGGCATCAACACTCTGCTTATCCTTGAATAAAGACTTAGCAATTAAATTTGCAGCTGCATCTTTTGAATTACCATTAAAAAATCCATTTAAGATAGGATTATTTTCACCAAGGTTCATTTTGATATAATCAAGGTTTAATTCAAGCTTTGCACTCTCTAATATATTATCAAAATCAGCTGGATAAATATTTTTTATTGATTCTAAATATCTGGCAGATGAATACATTGGTTCTCTTTGATTTTCAGGAAGTAATTTTTGTTTTGCCTGAATTACCAATGCATTAGCAATTGATAAATACCTTGAAGCAAATGCAGGATTGATAGAGAAAGCAGAAATAGTTGGCTCAACTTTTCTCATTTCATTCCTTGTAGTTTCAATTGATTTCCAAACAGAACCATACTGCTTTTTCAATTCAGGGTCTGAATTTACAAAGCTTACTAATTTTTCTTCAAAATCTTTTTTGCGTGCCATTAAATAAGGATTACATAATGCAGTATAAGTGCCGCCTAAACTCTTTTGACCATTACTAAATCCCAATCTTGTTGTTTCATACATATCAGCTTTGGAAGGATTTTGTCCCTTTAATACTTCAATTATATTATAAAGATTATTAGCCAGATAGGTATAATTTCTATAAGTAACATCTCTTAAATATTCCAATTGAGCAACTGTACGCAATCTGTTTGTAGTACCTGGATTACCAACTGTAAATACTAATTCACCGGGTGCTGCTCCATTAGAACTAAATTTGAAATAATTTTTAGTTTTTAATGGCTTTCCATTCTCATCATAAACTCTCATAAAGGTGCAATCAAGATTATAGCGAGGGAAAGTAAAATTGTCATAATCACCGCCGAAGTATGCAATAGTTTCTTCAGGTTCAAATACTAATCTAACATCAGTATAAACTTTAAAACCTTGGACAAAGAAAATGCTTCCATTATAATAAGAAATAACATCACATTTTAATCCGGTCTCTTTTTCATACTGTTCTTTAAGGTCTTTCATCTTTGCATCGCGCAAAGATATTTTTTCAGCTTCTGTATTACCTTTGCTAATAGCATTCTGAACATCTTTAGTTACATCTTTAATAAATTGTAGCTGCTCAGCAAAGTAATTGGGAATTTTTCTTTCATCATCCAAATTTTCTGCAATAAAACCAGTGTTAGCTAAATCTTCACCTTCTTTTTCAATTAGTCTTCTTAAACCTCTTGCGCAATGGTTATTGGTCATTACCAAACCATCTTCAGAAACAAAAGAAGCTGTACAGCCCGGAATTCTTAAAGCTGACAATCTAACATCATCAAACCAAGCCTGGTCTGGAGTAAAATTGTAAACTTGTTTTAAATATTCGAATGGAGGAAATTCAAATGCCCACATTTTTCCTGTATCATATTTTCCGGCTTTAACTGTATCAGGATTAAAAGTTGATTGTGCATTTATACTGATTGAAATAAAGAGAAGGAAAATTATAAGTCCGCTCTTTATTTTACTTTGATAGTTCATTAGAGTACCTGTTATTTTTAAATAAATTATAAAGATAATTTACTATAAAAATAACAGGCTTAAATTTCATAACCAATAGAGAAATAAAGATTTTTTTACTTTTTTCATTCATTTTCTTTATTTTAAAACCTTAACAAACTGTATACTAAAATGAAAAATCTATTTCTATTACTTATCATCTCTTTTTCTTTATTATTTGCTCAAGATAAAGAGGAATCTTCAAATAATATTATCAATAAGAAATTTGAAAATCTTGACCATCGATTAGATCAGCTTGAAAAAGCTATTGATGATATAATGTGGTATAATAAAGTCGGCGATGTAGCAAACATTGATAAAGTTTATATTGTAGGACCTCCTTCTAAAAATATAAAGAATCCTACTGCAATGGGAGTTAACAATCCATTAAAATTCTGGTGCTATGTTTTTGTACCAAACAAGATTGATGTAAATAAAAAATATCCATTAATAGTTTTACCTCACGGTGGAGTTCACGCAAATTTTACTACTTATCATACTCATATAATTAGAGAGCTTATGGCTCAAGGTTATATTGTTGCAGCACCGGAATACCGGGGCAGTACAGGTTATGGAAAATCATTCTATGAAAATATTGACTACGGCGGTTTAGAAGTTGATGATAATAATGCAGCCCGTGATTATATGGTTGAAAACTATGATTTTGTTGATGCAAGTAGAGTTGGGATAATGGGTTGGAGTCACGGCGGATTAATTGCTTTAATGGATATCTTTAAAAATCCTGATGATTACAAAGTTGCTTTTGCAGGAGTACCGGTAAGCGATTTAGTTGCCAGGATGGGTTATTATGATGATGAGTATAGAAAGTTATTTTCTGAATCATTCCACATAGGTAAAACAGCAAATGAAAATGTTGAGGAATATAAAAAACGTTCTCCAGTGAATTATGCAGATAAATTAAAGACACCTTTGTTGATTCATACAAATACAAATGATGATGATGTTAATGTACTTGAAGTTGAAAGTTTAATAAGGTCATTAAAAGCTGAAGGTAAAAAATTTGAATATGAAATATTCAAAGATGCCCCTGGTGGACACAGCTTTGACAGAATTGATACTAAGCTTGCTAAAGAAATAAGAATAAAGATTTATAAGTTCATGGCTAAGTATTTAAATCCACCCAATGAGTTTAATTCTATAAACGATTTACAAAAAGCCGGTTATAAATAAAAATTGAAGAACAGTAAAGAAATCTGTCATTGCGAATGAACGAGTCATCTCCCATAGGGATCCCTTTGGGAGAGTGAGTGTGGCAATCTCTGTATTTAAAATCCAAAGATCACTACGTCTTCGTCCCATTTTCGGACTCATCCTCGTGATGACAGATTAATTTATTTCACATACACAGTTTTAATATTTACAAACTCCTTAATACCATAAGAAGATAACTCTCTCCCATAACCTGATTCTTTAATACCACCAAATGGAAGTCGAGGGTCTGACTTAACAGAATCATTAACAAAGCAGCATCCTGAATTTATTTTTTCTTTTGCAAGCCGCTCCCCTCTTTCAACCTCTTTGGTGAATATTGCAGAACCTAATCCAAATATAGAATCATTTGCTATTCTAATTGCATCATCCTCATCTTTAGCTTTTATCAAAGAAGCAACAGGACCAAATAACTCTTCTTCGTAAGCCGGCATTCCTGGTTTTACATCTGCCAACACTGAAGCAGGATAAAATGCTCCAATTAATTCAGGCGTCCTACAACCCAATAAAGGTTTGGCTCCTGCACTTATACTTTTTTCAACCTGCTCGTGAAGTTCATCTCTTAAATCAGTTCTTGCTTGTGGACCTAAATTAATTTCTTCATTAAAAGGATCACCCATTTTTTTAATGTGCATTTTATCGACAAACAATCTTTCAAACTCATCATAAATTCTTTCTACAGCAATAAATCTTTTAGCTGCTATGCAGCTTTGTCCGTTATTTATCAATCTTGAGTTAACACAAATCTCTGCTGCTTTATCTAAATCTGCATCTTCTAATATTATATAGGGATCACTTCCTCCTAACTCAAGTACACATTTTTTAAGAACCGAACCTGCAGCAGCAGCAACCTTCTTCCCTGCTCCCACACTTCCTGTTAATGATACTGCCATTACCTTATCATTTTTGATTACTTGCTCTACTTTTGATGAACCTATAACCAGGGTGCGGAAAAGGTCTTGAGGAAATCCTGCTTCTTTAAAAATATTTTCTATAGCTAATGCACATCCTGTAACATTAGATGAGTGCTTCAGCAGTCCTGCATTACCCGCCATCAAAGTTGGAGCAGCGAATCTGAATACCTGCCAGAATGGAAAATTCCATGGCATAATTGAAAGTACAACTCCAAATGGATTAAATGTTACGAAACTTTTACTGGCATCTGTCTTAATAATTTCATCTTTTAAAAATTCTTCTGCATTCTCAGAATAATAATCACAAACCCACGCACATTTTTCAACCTCACCTTTAGATTGTAGAATTGGTTTTCCCATTTCCAAAGTTATTAAGGCCGCTAAATCATCTTTCTTCTTTCTAATTACTTCTGCAGCATTTTTCATAAGTGGAGCTCGTTCTTTAAATGAACTCCATTTCCATCTATTAAATTGTTTATCAGCCGAATCTATTATTTTGTTAATTTCATCTGAAGACATTTCTTCGAATTGCTGTAGAACTTCATTGGATGCTGGATTTATTGAAGATAACATAAAGCTATTCCTGTTTATTTTTCTTCTGAAAATGGTTTATTAATTAGAGATTCTTGTAAGAATTTCTTGTATCCTTTTTTAACTAATCCCTTAAGTTCTTTAATTGTTTTATCATCAATTTTTTTAAAGGTAAAACAACCTTTACCAAGTCTTTTTTTCACTTCTTCAGATAAATCATCAGCAAGTTCAGGAAACATATAAACTGGGATAAAATGAAAGCTTACATAATTCTTCATTGTCTGAACTCCCCCAAACCAGACATCCTTTTTCCACTTTTCAGAATAACCAGCTTTTAAATAATATTTACCTTCAACATCAGAAAGAATAACCATTTCATCTTCAAACTGTTTGAATATGGATTTTAATTGTAAAAATATTTCCTGGAATTCAGTAGAACTCAAGATTTCCTCCATTAATTTTTTTATAACTTATTACTTTAATCGAACTAATAAAAGGAACTATATCATTTTATTTTATTAAAAAATGTTAAAAAAGCATCACCATCTTTCCCTTCATCGCTTATAACCAAAGTCCCATCTTTTAAGAAGGTTATCCCTTCAGGCTGAACGTGGATATCTCCTAATTCAGAAACTTGAATAAACTTCCCATTTTCATCAATTTCCACAATCGCTTTTTCATTTGCAGAAATAACAAAAAATGTATTTGTAATTTCGTTGTATTCTATCCCGGAAGGCGAAAACTCTTTAACCCTATTTTCTTTGAACCTAATGTCTGCAGTGTTTATAAAAAATAATGGTTTTTGTCTTAAAGTTTTATTGTCAAGATTATATTCATAAATACCTTTCATTATTCCCATATCCTCTTTACAAGCAAGCAATAAAGAATTATTTTTTTTATAATAACATAAACCTTCTACTTCTTTATTATAGAATAAACTATTTTCATATGTTATATAATCTTCTGAAAAGGTATTAACTTCATAAATTGTCCCCTTGCTTGTAACCAGATATACAATATCATCAGCGGATGCGATTCCTTCAAAATCTGCTTGAGGCATATTCTTTAGTCTAATATATTCACTTACTACTCCCTGTGAATCCACCTTATAGATTATTCCCTGTTCATCATTGTGTGTTAAAATATCACCAAGTTTGTTTAATGTTAAACCTGAAATTTCCTTTAAATCATCATTCAGATATATTGTTCTACCGGAATTAAGATTGTAATTATTAAAAATCAAATCTTCCTTATCCGTACAGTTTGCAAAAAACAGGAATGGAAGTATACATATAAACTTTATTATATATTTCATTTGTTAAAACCTTTTAAATGCTGATACTTATCACAATTATTTATTTGAACAACATAGTTAATTGTGCTATACAAATTTAATAAATAACTTCATACAGTTACTCAATAGATTATGAATAAAAATAATGATGAGATAATATGAATAATAAAATGACCAGCTACTACAAATTTCCCTCCTCCATTTTGGAAGCAGAAGTTACAGGGACATTGTCCAAAACACCGGGGTTTTTTAATTTCAATGACATAATTTGTTTCGGGAAAATTAATAAACCTGAAGTATTGCATACAAATTATCTGGATGATAGGGTAAGAAAAATTACTGGAGAAATTGTTTTCCAGGACAAAACTTGTTTCCTTCCATTTGATATAGATGAAATAATCGAAAATTATTGGTATGAAAAATTCATTCACAAAAATCCGGGATCGCCACTTAAGAATTTAGCAAATAAAACTATAAGAGCCACTTACTATTCTGTACGTCCTTTCATGCCATTATATTTACGTAAGCATATGCAAAAGTTTTCGATGAGAAATTGGAAGGATATACAATTTCCTCGTTGGCCACTTGATACATCGACTGAAGATTTATTTGAATTAATATTGACAGAATACCTGAAAGCTAACCCGGGAATGAAAATTCCCTTTATCTGGTTTTGGCCTGAAGGAAAGAACAGTGCTATTATGATGACTCACGATGTTGAAGAGGAAATGGGAAGAAGCAACTGCATCCCTCTTATGAATATGGAAGAAAAATATGGAGTAAGGTCTTCTTTTCAATTAGTTCCCGAAGTAAGATATTTTGTTACAAGACCTTTCTTAAATGAAGTTACAAGTAGAGGTTTTGAAGTTTGTCTTCACGGTTTATGTCACGACGGAAGATTATTCCAGAACAAAGATATATTCTTAAAAAAATTAAAGAAAATTCACGAGTATGCTAACGACTGGGGTGCAATAGGTTTCCGTTCACCAATCCTTTATAGAAATTTAGAGTGGTATCATCACTTTGAATTTAAATATGATATGTCCGTACCTAATGTTGGGAATATTGATCCACAAAAAGGTGGCTGTTGTACTGTAATGCCATACAATGTTGGTAAGATAGTGGAATTACCTTTAACAACTCTACAAGACCATCCTTTATATTATTACTTAAATGATTATTCAATTGATATATGGAGAAATCAGTTTGAATTAATTAACAGCAAACACGGATTAACAAGTTTTATTATTCATCCTGATTATACTATTTCTAATATGTCAAAAAATAATTATGATTCCCTATTAAGTTTTCTCGCAAGGAAGAGAGATGAAGAAAATGTTTGGTTCCCTCTTCCTAAAGAAATTTATAAATGGAGAGAATTAAGAGATAAGATGGAATTAGTTAATAAAGATGGAGTATGGGAAATTGAAGGAGAAGGAAAAGAAAACGCCAGAATAGCATTTGCTGAATTAGTCAATAATAAACTTAAATATACTATTGGAGAAAATAGAAGAGATACGGATAGGAAAACTTCACTTGCTGAAGAGAATTTAGCTATTTGACTTTAGAAGGTATTGCAGATTTCACTTTGTTAATTCTTGTTTTATTTAGAAGTTTGCATTTATATTTAATTTCTTTTTAAAGTGAAAAAATGAATTTTGATGTTATAGATATAATAAGTTTAATAACTGTATTTCAACTTGTTATTTTTTCGTTTTTCTTAGCTGCTCAGTATAAACGTAGATTAATAAGCAATAATATATTAGCAGCTTTCCTAATTTCTAATGCATTATATATTATAGACTTTTTTATTAAAAGGCATAGGAGTGATTTTATTTCTATGCCTTATTTATTTAATATTGGTAATACATTCGGTTTATTGTTTGGCCCATTGCTATTCTTCTATACAAAATCTCTAATTCTAAAAAACTTCAAGTTTAATAAAAAATATTTTCTTCATCTAATTCCATTTATTATTTTCTTGATTTACTATATCATTATTTATCATATCAAACCAAATGATATAAAAAGTAATATGCTTTTGCATGGTTATTTGACTCATTCAGAAAGAGTTTTTTCATCATTATTCCTCAATATTCAAACTTTGGTTTATATGACAATTTCTCTTTTACTTTTATTTAGATACAGTGGAGAAATTAAAAAATATTATTCCTCAATAGAAAAAATAAATTTAAGCTGGCTGAAGTTAGTTTTATTTGCATTCATTATAATGTGGTTCGTTGACTTATTGAGTTTTGTGCTTTATGATTTATTAGATATTCGAAATCATCCTCTACTTGTAACATTGGTATATATTTCACTTACAATAAATATGGTTTTTGCAGCTTTAATCATATTTAAGGGATTAATCCAATCCAACTATTTTACGGGAATAGACATCACTCCTCACCAGGAAGAAGTAAAAGTAAAGAAACCTGATTTAGCTAAAACGATTTCCAATGTTGATGTTCAAAATCTTAAGAGTCATATGTTAGCTGAAAAATCATTTCTTAATCCTTCTTTAACATTAAATGAACTCGCTACACAGCTGGGATGGCACCCAAGATATTTATCTCAATTAATAAATGACTCACTCGGCCAAAATTTTTATGACTTTGTAAATGGGCATCGAATTGAATTTGCTAAGCAGCTATTAAAAAAAGAAAAATTCAACGTACTTGAAATTATTTATGAAGCCGGATTCAATTCCAAATCGGTTTTTAATACTGTATTTAAAAAAAATACAGGATTAACACCTACTCAATTCAGAAAACAACATAGCTCTTTAGACAAAAAATTTGCTTAAAAAAGAGTTCTGATTTATGTAAAACGTCCTGATGCTTCAAAAATCTTTTGATTTAGTTCAAATATTTTTTTCTTAAACGTTCGGATTCATGTATTCGGACGATTTCCTTTTTACTTCACATTATTTTTGCTCCAAGAAATTTAATAAAAAAGGAAAAACGCCATGAAAAAAGTATTAATTTTAATTGTTCTCTTAATTTCCATATTAAGCTTTGAACTATTTGCTGCAAGAATAGATGTACCAATCAATTTTCCCACAATTCAAAGTGCCATCAATGCCTCCACCAGTGGAGATACTATTATCGTTCATCCGGGCACTTATTTTGAAAATATAAATTTTAAAGGAAAAAACATTGTTGTTGCCAGTTTATATTTAATAACTAATGACAGAAATTACATCAGACAAACTGTCATAGATGGCAGTCAGCCATCTAATCCGGATTCAGCAAGTTGTGTTTTAATTATTTCAGGAGAAAATTCATCAGCAATTTTAGATGGATTTACTTTAACTGGTGGAACAGGAACTAATTGGGTTGATGAACATGGAGCAGGAGTTTATAGAGAAGGTGGCGGAATTTTAATTGCTTTATCATCTCCTACTATTAGGAATAATTATATTATTTATAATACTGCTATAAAAAATGCACAGACAGTTAGTTCAGGCGGCGGTGGCATAAGAGCCGGTGATGGAAGCCCAAAAATCATAAGCAATATTATTATAAACAATAAAGGAATGTACGGCGGCGGAATTGTACTTAACTATTGTTCAGGTGCATTAGTAAGTAATAATATTATTTCAAATAATATGGTTTATCAGGCAGTTGCAGGTGCAGCTACTTATGGTGGCGGTGGTATTTGGGTAAACAACAAACTAAATGGTACACCTAATTCAATTATTAATAATACCATTGTTAATAATTCTGCGTTTGGTGAGAATACATCTCAAGGTGCAGGTAAAGGTGGTGGAGTTTTATTCTTTTCAGGTTCAAATGTTTTAATGTACAACAACATTGTCTGGAATAATAAACAAGTTCAGAATCAATTTTTTGCTTTATCAAGTACTTACACTGCTGAATATAACAATATGCAGGAAAGTATTACGGGAACAGGTAATATCAGTTCATATCCAATGTTTAGTGATAGTTCATTCATACTTGAATTAAGTTCACCTTGCATTGATGCTGGAAATCCTGGGATTAATTATAATGATAAAAGTGAATCAGGTAATCCTCAGAATGCTGCTTTTCCTTCAAGAGGTACACTAAGAAATGATATTGGTGCTTATGGAGGACCTGGTGCATTAACAATGTTGAATTTAGCAGAACCGGTTATAGGTTATATTACTCCAATTGATTTTGGTCTTTTTTTACCTGGCGATAACATAATGGTAGTGGTTAGAATACCAAACAATGGTAGTGGTTTATTGTTAATAGATAGTGTTGTAATTCCAAGCAGTTTAGCAGGTCAAGTTTCATTCTCAGGTTCTTTACCATTAGACATTAAACCTGCTACAGATAATTCTTTTTCACTAACCTGGTCTCCAACTACAAATATGATTTTTAATGATTCAATAGCGATATATTCTAATGATACTACCAATTCAAATCCAACTTATTTCAGAATTAAAGGAAATTCTATTCCAACACCCTTAATTAATTTTAATAGAGAACAAATTAATTTAGGTGATATTAATATTAATACTGTCAGAATTGATACTTCATTTTATTTAAAGAATATTGGTACAGGAAGAGATTCCTTGTCAATTACAGTAGATCCAAAAGGAATAAACCCACCAAGCGCAATTTCGGTTTCTCCAATGAATTTAACTATTTCTGCTAAAGATTCACAAAAAGTAACATTAACTATATTTCCTTCCCAAATAATAAAGAGTGTGACAGGAATTTATAGTCCTATTGTAAAAATTCATTCATCATTTTCGTTGGACTCAACAGATTTTCAAAAACCATTTAGATTTCGTTTAACAGGAACACTAACCGATGTTAATGAGGATAATTCTATCCCTAATGATTTTGCTTTATATCAGAATTATCCGAATCCTTTTAATCCAACTACAACAATAAACTATGACCTCCCTGCTTTTGCACAGATTAATATTTCCATTTATAATTCATTAGGTGAAAAAGTAAAAGAGATTAAAAGTGGCTACCAGGAAGCAGGTAAGCATTCAGTTATTTTTAATGCAAATGAATTATCAAGTGGAGTTTATTTTTATAAATTAAGTGCAGGAGAATTTAATTCAGTAAGAAAAATGATTTTGCAGAAATAAATTGGATAAGATTATAATAAAAAAAGGAGCTTAGCTCCTTTTTTTATAATTATTTATTAGAGATATACTCGTGAATTGCTGCTGCAGCTTTTCTTCCGGCACCCATTGCAAGTATTACAGTAGCACCACCGGTAACAATATCGCCACCTGCAAAAACTCCTTCTTTAGAAGTTTTCATAGAGGATTCATCAACTTGAATATTACCCCATTTATTAAAATTAATATCTGGAGTAGTTTTTTGTATTATTGGATTTGAACCATTACCTATTGCAACAACTGCCATGTCAATATCAAGAATATATTCAGAACCTTGAACAGGCATAGGTCTTCTTCTACCTGATGCATCAGGTTCACCTAATTCCATTCTCTGCAGTTTAACACCTTTAAGCCATCCATCTTTATCACCAAGGAATTCAAGTGGATTGGACAAGTATAGGAATTCTATTCCCTCTTCTTTTGCGTGATGTATTTCTTCTTTACGAGCAGGCATCTCAGCATCACTTCTTCTATAAACTATGTAAGCATTTTTTGCTCCAAGTCTTTTTGAAGTTCTGACTGCATCCATAGCCGTATTACCGCCGCCAAATACTGCAACATTTTTATCTTTAACGTGAAAAACTGGAGTATCATATTCAGGGAATTTATATGCCTTCATCAAATTAACTCGGGTTAAAAATTCATTTGATGAATAAACTCCATTCAGATTTTCACCGGGAATATTTAAGAAGTATGGAAGTCCGGCACCAACTGCAATAAATACTGCATCGTAACCATTTGCAAGAAGTTCATCAACAGTATCAGTAAAACCTATAACAGCGTTAGTTTGAAAATCAACACCAAGTTTTCTTAATGAATCAATTTCCTGTTTAACAATTTCTTTAGGTAATCTGAATTCAGGAATACCATAAATTAAAACTCCGCCTAATTCGTGAAGAGCTTCAAAAACTGTAACTTCGTGTCCCATCTGAATTAAATCTCCTGCACAACTTAATCCTGCAGGACCACTTCCAACTATTGCAACTTTCTTTCCTGTTTTTGGTTTTATTTCAGCGGGACGAATACCTACATGGTCCCTTTCATAATCGGCAACAAATCTTTCTAATCTACCAATTGCAACAGGTTCATTCTTTTTACCAACAACACATTTAGCTTCGCATTGTTCTTCCTGAGGGCAAACTCTTCCGCATATTGCTGGAAGCATATTATCTTTCTTGATGATTGAAACTGCCTTAAGGTAATCTCCATCAGCAACACTGGTAATAAAATCACGAATGTTAATTCCAACAGGACATCCATCAGTACAAGTTGGCTTAGGACATTGAATACACCTCAAAGCTTCAAGCTTAGCTAACTCTTCAGTTAAACCTAAATTTACTTCTTCAAAATTCTTATTTCTTACATTAGGATCCTGCTCAGGCATTGCCTGACGCTGTATTTTCATCCTATCTTTTTTGGAAACTTCCGGCATAGTTCTTTTCTTCTTTTGGAAAATGTTATACTGTTAATTTAGTTAATCTGCAGGTATGTGCTTCTAATGCAATAGATTCATCACTGCGGTAAGTTCTATTTCTTCTTTCTAAAGTTTCAAAGTCAACCTGGTGAGCGTCGAACTCAGGACCATCAACACAAACAAAAACTGTTTTATTATCAACGGTTGCCCTGCAACCACCACACATTCCAGTTCCATCCACCATAACAGGATTTAAGCTTACAACAGTTTTAATTCCATAAGGTCTTGTTGCTTCAGCTACAGCTTTCATCATTGGAATTGGACCAATAGCAAGAACGAAATCTATTTTATTTCCATTTTCTATAAGCTGTTTAAGCTTAGTTGTAACAAAACCTTTTTCACCATAACTGCCGTCATCAGTTGTTACAAAAACTTCATCGCAAACATTTCTCAATTCATCTTCAAGAATTACAAATTCTTTTGTTCTTCCACCTATGATTGAAATTGTTTTATTACCTGCCTCCTTTAAAGCAACAGCAGTTGGATAAGCAATTGCAGTACCAACACCTCCGCCAATACTAACAGCAGTTCCAAAGTTTTCAATGTGAGATGGTTTTCCTAATGGACCAACAACATCAAGAATATAATCACCTTTGTTTAAAGTGTTCAATTCTTTTGTAGTTTTTCCAACACCTTGAACTATAATTGAAATAGTACCTTTTTCTTTACTCGAATCAGAAATGGTGAGCGGTACTCGCTCACCATTTTCTTTAATTCTAATAATAACAAATTGCCCTGCTTTTCTTTTCAGAGCAATTTTAGGAGCATCAATCTCGAACTTTTTAACATCTGGAGCAATAAATTTTGCTGAGACAATTTTATACATAACTATTTTCTTTATTCTTATTCTTGTTAGCTTCAGCTACAGCAATCGCAGCCATGTTGATAATATCTTCAACTTCAGCACCTCTTTGAAGTACGTGAACAGGTTTTTTGGCTCCTTGTAAAATAGGACCAATAACAGATGCTTGTCCAATTCTTGCCATCAATTTGTAAGCAATATTTCCACTTGCGAGGTCAGGGAAAATAAGAACATTTGCACCCCCTTTTAAATCGCTAAATGGAAAATCATTCTCAAGAATTGATGGAACAACTGCTGTATCAGCCTGCATTTCACCATCTATCATTAAATCAGGTCTTAACCTCTTAACCATTTCAGTAGCTTTTTGAACTTTTACTGATTCAGGATATTTAGCACTGCCAAAATTGCTGAAAGATAACATTGCTATTCTTGGTTCAATGTCAAAGTTCTTAACAGTATCAGCAGTTGTAATAGCTATTTCAGCAAGTTGTTCTGCAGTAGGATTAATATTTACAGTTGTATCTGCAAAGAAGTAAACTTCTTTTTTAGCTGCGACTATATATAATCCTGATACTACTTTAAGTCCTTCTTTAACACCAACACATTGCAATGCAGGTTTTATAGTTGAAGGATAAGAGGTAGTTAAGCCGCTAATTAAGGCATCAGCATCACCTGCATTCAACATCATCGAACCAAAGTAAATAGGCTGCTTTAATAAGTCTTTTGCTTCTTTAACAGTAGCACCTTTTCTTCCTCTAAGTTTTACGAAATCATTAACATAGATGTTAAATCTTTCGTCTCTTTCAGGATCAACAATGTCTAAACCATTTTCATATCCAAGTTTATTCATTGTAGATTTTATTCTCTCAGTATTTCCTATAACAATCGGAATCCCAATACCATCGTGTTTGATGGCATATGCTGCTCTAATAATTTTTTCTTCTTCACCTTCAGGGAATACAACTCTCTTAGGATTTTTCTGAGCTTTATTAATCATAACTCTGATAACTTCTCTTGAAAGTCCTAATCTTTCTTTTAACTCATCTTCATATTTCTGCCAGTCAGTAATAGGAGCACCGGCAACACCAGTTTCCATTGCAGCTCTTGCAACAGCAGGAGCAACTTTCCATAATACCCTTGGATCAAAAGGTTTTGGAATAATATAATTTCTTCCAAAAGTAAAATCTTCACCACCATAAGCACTCTTTACCATTTCAGGAACTTTTTCTTTTGCGAGTGCAGCTAATGCTCTGGTAGCTGCCATTTTCATTTCTTCATTTATAGCAGATGCTCTAACATCTAATGCACCTCTGAAGATAAATGGGAATCCTAATACGTTATTAACCTGGTTAGGATAGTCACTTCTGCCTGTAGCCATTATAATATCAGTTCTTACAGATGTAGCGTCTTCATATGTAATTTCAGGATCAGGATTAGCCATTGCAAATACAATAGGGTCCTTTGCCATTTTAGCAATCATTTCTTTTTTAACAACACCGCCAACTGATAATCCTAAAAATACATCAGCACCTTCAAATGCATCAATAAAATCTATATGAGGCATATCTTGCGCAAATTCTTTTTTGTATTTGTTAAGGTCCGTTCTTTCTTTATTGATAAGGCCTTTAGAGTCGAACATAAAAATGTTTTCTCTTTTTGCTCCGGCTCTTACATATAATTTACAACAGGAAATAGCTGACGCACCTGCACCATTAACAACAATTTTAATTTTATCTAAAGATTTTCCTGTAATTTCAACAGCATTAATTAATGCAGCACAGGAAATAATTGCGGTTCCATGTTGGTCATCATGGAAAACAGGAATGTTCATTGTTTCTTTTAAAGTCTCTTCAATTTCAAAACATTCCGGAGCTTTAATATCTTCCAGATTAATTCCACCAAATGTTGGCTCCAACATTTGAACTGCACGGATAATCTCTTTAGAGTCATGTGATCTTAATTCAATATCAAAAACATCAATATCAGCAAATCTTTTGAACAGAACTCCCTTACCTTCCATAACAGGTTTTCCTGCTTCAGCACCAATATCTCCAAGACCTAAAACTGCAGTACCATTTGAAACAACAGCTACAAGGTTTCCTTTAGCTGTATATTTATAAACATCTTCTATGTTCTTCTCAATTTCCCTACAAGGTTCTGCCACTCCGGGGGTATAAGCCATAGAAAGATCTCTTGATGTTAAGCAAGGTTTAGTTGCTACAACTTCAATTTTCCCCCTTCTTTGACTACTATGATATTCTAATGCTTCTTCTTTGCGGATTTTCATTTTCTCTCCTTAATAATTTTTTTTATTTCGAGAGTTAAAGGAAGGTTCATTTAATTATTTTCCTTTTAAACTATTTAAATTCTTAAAATCATAGACATTGTCCACATTTTGTGCCAGTCTATATTTAAAATGAACATTTAATTTACAAATTAAAAGTCGATATTTTCAACATTAAGAAAGGGAATTGTTTAGTTTTTCTTAATATTTACATTTCTTATTCTTATTCTTAAGAATAGATATTTTAGCTGTCAAACAATCAAATTAATTTTTTCAATAGCTTTTTTAGCCGTATTGAAAGCCCAGATTATTGAACCACCTTTGTTGCCGGCTGATAAGTCACCAATAAGGAATAATCCCTTTATATTTGTTTCGAATCCATCAGCAATAACCGGTTCATTATTTTCAAATTCAATTCCAATAAGCTTTAAAAAATTTACGGGAGTAGTACCCCCTAAAGCATAAACTATGTGGTCAAAATTCTCTTTTTCCCCAGACTCAAAAAGGACTTCTACTTTCCCTGAATTTTCTTTTAATTCAATTATATTTGAAGAATATTTGATTATAACTGAACCACTTTTTTCTAATGCTTGAATACTTTGTTGATTAATTTGGTTCATTCGTATAAAATCATTTTTCCTGTAACTTAACGTTACGCTATTATTTTCCTGAACCAGAAATTGACAATATTCGGAAGCCGAATCTCCTCCACCTACCACCAAAACTTTACTGTTTTTTATTTCTTTAGTAGTTAGGTCATAAAACACTTTGTCACTACAGTTAGGCGGGATTTTATATTCAGGTTTATTAGGCTTTCCTAAAATTCCGATTGCAATAACAATTATTTTTGATTGATACTTTTTTTTATCAGTAATAATAATAAAGCTTCCATCATCTTGTTTTTCAATTTTGTAAACAACTTCGTTATAATTAACATTAAGATTATTTTCAAGAATTGCGGAATCGAGATAAGAAATAGTCTCATGTTTTGTTTGATCAGCTATGCACATAACACCTGTGCATAATGGTTCAAATCCTTTATAATTAGCGGTAACTAATTTTTTGTCAGGATAATACTTTTTTATAGTAAAAGAATGTTCAGTAGTTTTTTCTATAATCAAAATTTTATCTTTATTAATTCCGGAATTTATAGCTTCGACAGCCATACTTATACCTGCGGGACCTGCTCCTATTATTATAATATCAAACATATTTTTCCTATTTATTTATTGCTGACAAAATTAATTTATGAGCCATTTCCTTACCTAAGTATCTATCAACGATAAAATGTATAACATAAAGTATTGGAGTGAGAATAACAGCAATAAGAAATTTATAGATATAATTAACTATGCCAATAGCTATTACTGTTGTAAGATTCCAATTAGCACCCAAATAAAACGCAATGAACAAGACAACGAAACTATCAATGAACTGAGAAACCAAAGTTGAACCTGTGGATCTTAGCCAGATTTTTTTTGCTCCTGTTTTTACTTTAATAATATGAAAGACAAAAACATCAATTATTTGACCTATAAGGAAAGCTGAAAGAGAACCGAGGATAATCCACATCCCTTGACCAAATATGACATTGTAAGAAATGTCCATATTTACTTTTCCCCCCGGAGTATCTCTGATAACCCAAAACTCTGCCGGTACTAATGCAACAGCTGCAAATATCATAAGAAAGGAGTATAGGATTAATGCCGCTGCAGTCAAAGATAAAAACCTTACCCCTCTTTTCCCATAGTATTCATTTATTATATCAGTCATAATAAATACTATAGGCCATAATAGAGTTCCTGCTGTTAAGTTGAATGAAAGATTGTCTATACCAAGAAGGGATAAATTCATTGGATCAAAACCTAACGTCTTCTCTAAAGAAAATATTTTAACTCCAATAAATTCAGCTAACAATGCATTGGCTATAAAAAAAGAACCTAGAATATAGAACAACTTTGTACTTTTATCTTCCATAATTGAATTAAATATTTAAGATTATTAAAAATACTTTGAACAAAACCTAATAACAAGAAAATTTCATTCGAAATGATTCACATATTATATATGTCAATTTTTTATTTTTTTTATTTATATAAAGAAATTTTTATTATTTTTACTATGTAGTTCTACTTTCCAAATAAAGAGGTAAACATGAAGAAAAATTTATACTTTGCTCTCACTCTCGTTCTTTTAACAATTAATATCTTCCCTCAGGACTCAACAATGAAATTGATTGGTCCTAACATAAAATATCATTCTGTTACAAAAACTCATCCTTACAAAATTAAAATTCTTGAGGTTGATCTTACACAACCAGGAATCAAGTTAGAAACTGTTCTTGCTAAAGATTTACTTGGTAATGGTTTTGAAAAAACTTCTTCAATGGCAAAAAGAAATGAAAGACCTAATCACTATGTTCTTGGAGCAGTTAATGGTGATTACTTTGGTATTTCAAATCCAGAGGACCCTTATGGTTTTACGAATAGTTCAATGATTGATGACTATGAAGTTATTGCCGGTAAAACTGTTAACAGAACATCTTTCGGATTTTATGGAGATAATAAACCTATTTTTGATATTTTATCATTTACTGGTTCAGTTACTTCTAAAACAAATACATCCTTTAACATAAAGTATGTTAACAAGCAAAGAGGTTCCGATCAATTAATCCTATTCAATAAATATTTTGGAGATACTACAAGAACCAATACATACGGAACAGAAGTAAAACTTGAACTTATCTCTCCTGTTATTGTTAATGATACTATGCTATTTGTTGTACTTGAAAAAGAATCAGGTATTGGGAATATGCACATTGATGGTAAATATGTTTTATCAGGAAATGGTACTGCTCAAACTTACTTGAATAACAATGTTAATATTGGTGATACCTTAAAAGTAGTTTTGACAACTACGCCAAATAAAGGGATGATTAAAGGTTTATTAGGTGGTGGTCCAAGATTAATTACAAACGGAGTTCGCCCTGCAGATTTTGTTAATCTTGAAGGTTTTGGAACTGACCACGTTAACGGGTTACATCCAAGAACTGCATTAGGTATTAACCAGGACAGCACAAAATTGTTTATGATAGTTGAAGACGGTCGTCAAACTATCAGCGAAGGTATGGGATTAGCTACTTTAGCTGATTATATGATTTCCATTGGATGCTACCAAGGTGTTAATCTTGATGGAGGCGGTTCTTCAACAATGGTTATCAGAGGTGGAGTTGTTAATTCTCCTTCTGATGGTGCTGAAAGATCTTGTGCTAATGCTTTGCTTTGTGTATTAGATGCACCGGCAAGTTCTATTCTTGATACTTTTACATTAGGTCCCAAAAATTTGGTTATGGATTCAACCCAATCAAAAAAAATTAATATTACCGGTTTAGATCTTTGGGGTTATCCAATCGAAATTCTAGCTACAGATGTTTCCTGGACAATAGAAGGCATTAATGGAATAGTAGATTCTTTAGGATTCTTTATTCCATCTCAAACAGGAACGGGAAAAGTAATTGGTACCTTTGGAAGTTATGCTGATACTATAACAGTAACAGTTATGAGCGAATTAGTCCCGGTATGGAAATTTTCTCAAGCAACAAATAATCTTCCAACCTGGTTTTCAGGAACAGACAGTAATATCAGAGGATTAGCTTGTGGAAAAGTAGACGGTGAAGATAGGTTATATATCGTTGTTCGACCAACCCCGTACATTATAAATCCTGCTAATGGAGATAAAATCGGGCAATTAATAACAACGGGTGTAACTGGTGGAGCCTCTGCATTAAATGATATCGAAGTGTCTTCAGATGGAAAAATCTTTGGATGTAATTTGACTGTAGCTGCCGGTACTTCTCCATTTAAAATTTATAAGTGGGATAGTGAGACAGCAACTCCTCAGGTTGTTCTATCATTCTCAGGCTTTGGAAGATTAGGTGATAAGTTTTCTGTGGTTGGAAGTTGGACAGAAGGCACTGCAGAGTTCTGGGCAGCTGCCGGTGCTTCCAATATCGTATACAAATGGAAAATGAATAATGGTGTAATTGATACAATTCCTGTAACTATCACCTTGCAGGGAATTTCAACCGGAGGTACTTCTCCTGCTGTTTATCCACGAACTTTAAATGGAAATACTTTTTTCTATAATGGAAATAGTGTTCGCCCTTCAGAGTATAACTTAGCAGGACAATTAATTGGTACTGCTCCAGCGAGCGTAGTTGACAGTAGGAGTAATGCAATGAGATACATTGAAAGTGTTGATAAAAAATATTTAATAGTTTATCAATATGGTTTCCCTAATGAGAATGCGGCAGTACTAGATATTACCAATGGAATTGCTAATGCATTACAAGTTGAATTAACTCCTTCATTGGGGACTAATTCAAATACAATTGGAACATCAGGAGATATAGCATATCGAGTATATAAAAATGGATTATACATTTTCTATGTACTCGCGACCAATAATGGTTACGGTGCTTATCAATTATCAGGAGCGCCTTTAGCAATTGGACAAGAAAATAATTTCAATGCTACAGAATATTATTTAGCACAGAATTATCCAAATCCATTTAATCCTACAACAACAATTAATTATTACTTACCTAAAGAAAGCAAAGTGAAATTATATGTTGTAAATATGCTTGGTGAAAAAGTTGTAAATCTTTACGAAGGCTACCAAACAACAGGAAATCATACACAACAATTTTCAGCTAAAAATTTAGCATCAGGTATGTATATGTATGTATTAGAAGCCTCATCATCTGATGGTTCAGATAATACAAGACAAATAAAGAAGATGGTCTTATTGAAGTAAAATTATGAGAGTAGGTTCTTCGAGTGTCCCGAATTTATTCGGGATGTATCGAGAAGACCGAAGCACGTAAGTAGAAACTTAAGAGCTCCAATAGGAGCTCTTTTAATTTATATAGTTATTCCAATTCCAAATTTAACAATTGTTTCCTTCCACCAATCGCCTGAAAAAAAATGGCTGTCAGACACCGATAAATTTGCATTAAAAACATTATATCTATATTCTATTCCCCCAATAATGTATAATGCTTTTAATTTATTGTTAAATTCATTGGCTCCCTTTTCGTTAAACTGATAATTAGTATAAAAAAATCCTAATGCAGCTTTCATAAAAGAAAAAGCATCATAATCAGCATTTGCCATAAATTCTACTGTATTTTTAACATGATCATATACTTTATTCCATCCAAGTATATTAATACCTGTTGATAAAGTTAATTTATCAAAATAATTACTATTCAATTCGAATTTAAACTTTTCAGGATATCCTAATTTAAATTCATAGGGAGTATATGGAAATCCTCTCTCGATAAGAAGGATATTGTTAAAAGGACTTTCATATTTTATTTTACTGTCGTAACTAAAACCTAAATTAAAATATTTCTCTTCTTTAATTGGATGAGAATAGATAATTCCTATAGAAAAATTATTTTTTGAATAAATTAAATCTGATGAACTATACATAAAATAATCTGATCCATAATCATAAAGGACATTGTTTGAAAACTTAAAACCTATTGATAAGCTATTCCCTTTAGCATAATCTTTTAATAGATAGGAAGCCAAAAAAGAATATGTTCTCATTTCTGATTTACTATCATAATAGTAATAGTCAAATATTTCAGGATTAGCTGTACTAAATACTCCGATTTTATAATTAAGTTTTGCATTATATCTTTGATTTAATGCTGCACCTAATCGAAAATTTTTATATGGAACAACAATTCCGACTGTTTGAGGATTGTATTTCAATAAAAACTCTTTATAAGTTCCTCCCAACCAAGCTTCATTAACTTTGGTCCCATATTTTATGGAAATGCCAACATTGAGCTTATCAAACAATGATAAAGCAGCTGGATTCATATTACCTATTTCAGTAGATGAATTTGTAATAGTAGAAATACCATGACCACTCTGAGGTAATAATTCAAATCCTTGTGGGATTAAAATTGTTTGATCAAAAATATAACTTTGCGAATAAGTTTGGAAGGTAAGTAGAAAAAGAATGATTATAATTCGAACAAACTTAAAATTCATTTACACACCCATTTATATTTGATATAAAAATTATAAAAAATTTAAATGAGCAACAAATTTTTTTAAAATAAAAATGCCCTTCTGGGAAGGGCATTTAAATGGAATAATTTATTTTCTCTTAGGTTTATACATATGTGTACTTTGTCCGAAGAAAACTTCTGCTGCTTCCATAACTGTTTCTGACAAAGTTGGATGTGGATGTATGGTTAACTTTAAATCTTCAGCATTGGCACCCATTTCAATTGCAAGCACACCCTCAGCAATCAATTCTCCTGCACCAGGACCACAAATTCCAACACCCAAAATTCTTTCTGTGTCTTTATCAATAATTAATTTGGTAACACCATCACTTCTATCTATGGTAGTTGCTCTGCCAGAAGCACCCCACGGAAATTTCGCAGCTTCATAATTTATTCCCTGCTCCTTAGCCTGAGTTTCAGTTAATCCAGCCCATGCAATTTCAGGGTCTGTAAATACAACTGCGGGAATTGCCTTTGGTTCGAACGCAGCTTTATGTCCTGCAATCACTTCAACAGCAACTCTTGCTTCGTGAGAGGCTTTATGCGCAAGCATTGGTTCACCTGCAATATCGCCTATTGCATAAATATTTTCATCAGTAGTCTGGCATTGTTTATTAGTAACAATCCATCCTCTTTCATTAACTTTAACTTTCGTGTTTTCTAATCCTAATCCTTTTGTCTCTGGTCTTCTTCCAATAGACATTAAAACATAATCAAATTTTAATGTTTGTTCTTTATTCTCTTTATCAACAATCTTTACATTAATCTGTTCACCTTCTTCTTTAAGTTCAGCAACTTTTGAATTAAGCATTATCTTATCAAAACTTTTCTCAAGTCTTTTTTGAAGATGCATAACAAGGTCTCTATCAGCACCTGGAAGTATTCCCGGCAACATTTCAACTACTGATACTTTTGTCCCTAACGCTGCATAAACTGAACCTAATTCAAGACCAATATACCCGCCGCCTATTACCAACAATGATTTTGGAATTTCCGGGAGATTTAATGCTGATGTAGAATTAAGTAATCTTTTACTATTAATTGATAATGATGGTATCAGTGTAATAACAGAACCTGTAGCAATAATTATTTTTTCAAATTGAAGGTCTTCTTTACTACCATCAATCTTATCTAAAGTCAATGTATTTGAATTCTTAAATGCTGCTGTTCCCTGTATGTAATTTATTTTTCTTTGCTTTGATACTACACCTAATCCACCGGTAAGTTTAGTAACAACTTTATCTTTAAATTCTCTTAGCTTATTAACATCAATTTTAGGTTCACCAAAATCAACACCCCAAGCTTTAGCTTCTTTAGTTTCATTAATTAATTTAGCAACATGCAATAAAGCTTTTGATGGAATACAACCACGATAAAGACAAACACCTCCAGGATTTTTTTCTTTATCAATCAAAGTAACATCCATACCTAAATCAGCTGCATAGAAAGCGGCTGCATATCCTCCTGGTCCTGCACCAAGAACAACTATTTTTTGACTCATTATTTAATTCCTAAATTTTAATTATGCTATAATCTAAAATAATGATTATAGATTTTATAAAAATATTTTAAATGGATTTTCCAAAACTTCACATATCCAGCGTAAAAATCTAATTGCATCAGCTCCATCTATTATTCTATGGTCATACGATAAACTTAACGGCAGCATTAAACGAGGTTCAAATTCGCCTTGATTGTAAATAGGTTCATATACTCCTCTTGATACTCCAAGTATTGCAACTTCTGGTGAATTAACAATAGGAGTAAAATATGTACCACCTATTCCACCTAAATTTGTAATAGTAAAACAGGACCCTGCCAAATCATCAAGTGATACTTTTTTATTTCTTGCTTTCTCAGCAAGTATGTTCATTTCAATTGAAATTTCAGTCAAAGTTTTTTTATCCACATTTTTAATTGAAGGTACTATCAATCCAAATTCAGTATCAACAGCAATTCCGATGTTATAATATTTTTTATAATAAATTTGCTTCCCTTCTAAATCAATACTGCTGTTGAATTGTGGAAATTTCTTTAAAGCATATTCAATAACTTTAACAAGGATAGAAGTAACTGTTAATTTTGCTCCTTCTTTTTCAACCTTAGGACTCATCTGCTTTCTAATTTTTTCAAGTTCAGTAATATCAGCCTTATCAAATTGAGTAACGTGGGGAATAACATTCCATGCGTAGCTTAAGTGTTCACCTGTTTTAATACGGATGTTATTCATGGGTTTAACATCAACTTGTCCAAACTTTGAAAAATCAGGAAGCTGCTCTTTTTTGATTCCTAAAAATCCAGAACTACCAGTCGCTGCTTTTTTAGAAGCTTCTTCGTGTAATTTCTTTGAATATGCCTTAACATCATCCATTGAAATTCTTCCATTCTTACCTGTTCCCTTAACTTCATTTATATCAACACCAATTTCTCTTGCAATCCTCCTTACTGATGGAGCAGCTGGAGCAGCACCTTTGGATATAGGAGGCTGCTGGTCTATTTCACCAGGTTCAAATTTTTCTTTTGCTCCGGAAGTTTTTGATGTTTCAGCTTTATCAGTTTCAATGAGACCTTTTTTGGATTCTTCTTTTTTAGTTTCCTCAATTTTAGGCTCTTCCTTTTTAATTTCTTCTTCTTTCTTTTCTTTTACTTCAGCAGTTTTTGGAGATACTGAAGCCGTTACATCTTTAGTCTTTGGAGCTTCAGTTGATTTAACCTTAATTAAAGTTTGGTCAACCTTTGCATTGTCACCCGTTTTAACAAGTACTTCAGTGACTTCACCTCCAACTGAAGAAGGCACTTCAATAGTTGCTTTATCAGTTTCAATCTCAAGAATGCTTTGGTCCTTTTCAATTACATCTCCCTTTTTAACAAGTACATTCACTACTTGTGCAGAAGTAATATTCTCTCCAAGTTCAGGAAGTTTGATTTCTATTTCTTTTGATTCACCTTTAGGAGCTTTACTTCTTTTTTGTTCACCTGCATCTTCATTAGATTTTGCAGTTTCAGCCTGCTTTAAATCTTCAGTTGATTTTGGCTGAGGTTTCTCTTCAGGTTTTACATCAGGTCTTTCTTCATTTTTTTGTTCTCCTTTACCATCTCCCGAATCACTGCTTATTTTTAATATTGTTGCACCAACTTTTACATTCTCTCCTGCCTTAACCATTACTTTGCTAATTTTTCCTGCTGATGGTGAAGGTACTTCAATGGTTGCCTTATCTGTTTCAATCTCAATTACTGGCTGATCCTGTTCAACTGTATCTCCCTCTTTTACAAGGACATTTACAATACTCGCCGATTCAATATTTTCTCCTAATTCAGGTAACTTAAATTCTATTTCCATTTTGTGTTTTACCTTTTCTCTTTAAGATTTCATTGGATTTTTTTTATCAGGATTTATTTCCAGGTCTTTCATTGCCTTTTTAACAACATCAGGCTTTATCTTACCTTCTTTTGCTAATGCACCTAATGCTGAAATAACAACGTGCCTATGGTCTACTTCAAAAAAGTCTCTTAATTCTTTTCTACCTTCACTTCTGCCATAACCATCTGTACCTAGTGATATAAGTGGTTTAGGGAACCACTTGGCAACAGAATCAGGTAAGGCTTTAACATAATCAGAGGATGCAACATATACTCCATCTTCATTTTTTAATGTCTCAGTTATATAAGGCACTTTAGGTGTTTCAAGAGGATTTAAATAATTCCATCTTTCTGTTTCAAGTGCATCTCTGTATAATTCTTTATAACTAGTAACACTCCAGATATCTGCTGCCACCTTATAATCAGCTTCTAATATTTCACCAGCTTTAATAACTTCATTTAATATAGTTCCACTTCCCAACAAATGTGCTTTTAATTTATAGTTTTTATCTGATTTCTTAAACCTATATATACCTCTAAGAATTCCTTCTTTAGAGCCTTCGGGCATTGGGGGCATAGGATAATTTTCATTCATTACAGTTATGTAGTAAAAAATATTTTCCTGTTCTTCGTACATTCTTCTAATGCCTTCACGAATTATCACAGCTATTTCATAAGCAAATGCAGGGTCATATGTAATTAGATTTGGAATAGGATAAACAATTAAATGACTATGTCCATCCTGATGCTGCAGACCTTCACCATTTAATGTTGTTCTGCCTGCCGTACCACCCACTAAAAATCCTTTACATCTGGTATCACCTGCTGCCCACCATAAATCTCCAGTTCGCTGGTATCCAAACATTGAGTAATAAACAAAGAAAGGAATCATATTTATTCCGTGGGTTGCATATGCTGTTCCTGCAGCAATAAAAGATGACATTGAACCGGCTTCAGTTAATCCCTCTTCTAATATTTGACCATTTGTCGCTTCTTTATAGTATAACAAACTTGCTGCATCAACAGGTTCATAAAGCTGGCCAAGGTGAGAGTAAATTCCAATTTGTCTAAACAATGCTTCCATACCAAAAGTTCTTGCTTCATCGGGTATAATAGGCACAATTAGTTTTCCGATCTCTTTATCCTTTAAAAGTTTAGCAAGAATTCTTACAAATACCATTGTCGAAGAAACATCTCTTCCTTCAGTTCCCGCATAAAATTCTTCGAATATTTCTTCGGGTGGTGTTTTTATTGCACGAACATTTATTAATCTTGCAGGTTGATATCCTCCTAAAGCTTTTCTTCGTTCCTGAATATATTTATTCTCTAAACTATCTTCTTCAGGACGATAGAATGGTGCCTTTGCAACTTCTTCATCCGAGATAGGAATACCAAATCTGCTTCTAAATTCTTTTAATTCATCTTCATTTAATTTTTTCTGCTGATGTGTAATATTTTTTCCTTCACCACTTTCACCAAGTCCATAACCTTTTATAGTTTTAGCAAGAATGACTGTCGGTTGTCCTTTATGATTAACAGCAGCATGGTAAGCAGCATAAACTTTTTCAGGATCGTGACCTCCTCTTTTCATTTTACGAAGCTGGTCATCTGATAAATGAGCTGCCATTTCCATTAAGTCAGGATCAACACCAAAGAAATGTTCTCTAAAATATTTACCTGATTCAACTGAATACTTTTGCCATTGTCCATCAACCACTTCATTCATTCTTTTAACAAGTTTGCCTTCATAATCTTTTTCAAGTAATGGATCCCAATCACTTCCCCAAATTACTTTAATAACGTTCCAACCTGCACCTCTGAATGCAGCTTCAAGTTCCTGAATAATTTTTCCATTACCTCTAACAGGTCCATCCAATCTTTGTAGATTACAATTGATAACAAAAATTAAATTGTCCAACTTTTCTCTTGAAGCAAGAGTAATAGCACCAAGAGTTTCCGGCTCATCTGTTTCACCATCTCCTAAAAAAGCCCAGACTTTATTATCAGTTTTTTTCTTCAAACCTCTATCTTCAAGGTATCTGTTAAATCTTGCCTGGTAGATTGCTTGTATTGGTCCTAATCCCATTGATACAGTTGGGAATTGCCAAAAACTTGGCATTAACCATGGATGAGGATAAGATGATAATCCACCATCCGGTTTTAACTCCCTCCTAAAATTTTCCATTTGCTTGTGAGAAATTCTCCCTTCAAGAAAAGCTCGTGCATAGATACCCGGTGAACCATGTCCCTGAAAGAAAATTTGGTCTCCTCCATCTTCATCTGTTCTTCCTTTAAAGAAATGATTAAATCCAATTTCCAATAAAGTAGCAGAGGACGCATAAGTAGAGATATGCCCTCCAATTCCTGATTCTAATTTATTAGCACGGACTACCATTGCCATAGCATTCCATCTAATCAAACTTTTTATACGTCTTTCTATTTCTCTATTGCCTGGGAAAGGAGGCTGCTGGTCTCTTGGAATTGTATTTATATAAGGAGTATTAGCAGTAAAAGGAATAGAAACTCCTGCTTTATGAGCTCTAATTTGTAATTGCTGTAATATTTCTTTTACTCTCTCAGGTCCGCCATGTTCTAATAAATAATCTAAGGAATATAACCACTCTTTAAGCTCGACTTCATTATTATCAACTTCAATATTTTTATCGCTCATTTAATATCCTTTGTATGTTTAACTTATTATTAAATAATGCTTTAATTATTCTATTTTGAGTTCAAATATAAATAAAAGTGAAATTAAAATTTTTTTGAAGTGATTAATGTCTACTCAGCATTTGTAGGATTAAATTTTATTTTGATGTTTTGGTAATTCCTATGGAATGCTCGTTTAGTTTATTCGATATGTTATTATTAGTGCATGCCTATGGAATGCATTCTTAATCTTCATTCCGTAGGAACTAAAAGTTTTTTAAATATTTTCCAAACCATGCCTTTTTTTCAGATTCAACTTCTCTTCTGTAGCCTTTCAGGTAATGGTCCCCTTCATCATAGAGAATTAATTTGTTGTAAATATTCCTCTTCTTGAGCTCTTCAGAAAATTTCATTGATTGCTCAACAGGAACACTCTCATCTTTTTTCCCATGCATTATTAAATAAGGAATATCAGGTAGCTTATCTACTTTATTTATAATAGTTCTTTTTCTAAGTTCATCATCAAGATTATAATCACTTAGAAAATCTTTATAATCAGCAAACATAGTGTCGTTCATTTTCCCATAAGAATAAAAATCAGTTATAGCTCCTGATAATACTACACATTTGAAATCCTTATTTTTCATTAAGACTAAAAGAGACATCATCCCACCACGACTCCAACCTTCCATTCCCCATATATTAGTATCAGCATTTTTGTATTCTTTAGCGGCATCCTTTAAATTTATAATATCATTAACATCATCGCCTCCAATCATATCTTGTCCTTCACCTCCATGATTGCCGCGATATTGAGATGCAAAAACAAAATAACCCCAACTTGCAATCTGACCATATATTCCCTTTGCAGTAAAATGGTCAATAGCACCTTTATTATGATATCCACCTCTGTTCCATATTATGCACGGAAGTTTTTCGTTGGATAAATTTTTTGGATAAGCAGCGTAACCTTTAACTTTCAATCCGTCTGATTCATATGTTATTTTTTCAACAACCGAATTCTCAAAAGCATCCTCACTCCACCCGCTGATGAGCATCTTAGTCTGTGTATTATTTAAGTGAACTTCTTTTTTATCAATAATCATATTTAATTTTATTATTTATATTAGCAACTAATTTATATAAATATATTTTTAATCTATGTCTTGGATTTCTCTTATGTTAAAATCTATTCTGCTAGTCATATTTCTAGGTATAAACATCTTACCTCAAGATACATCCTTAGTAAATGTTAGAATAAGATATAAACACCCGGCTCAAAAAGTTCAAATAGCTGGCAACTTTAATAATTGGAATCCTCAGGAACACACCTTTATTAATAAGATTAAAGACCATTATATCGATTTAAAATTAAAACCTGGTTACTATTACTATAAATTAGTTGTTGATGGAAATTGGATACCGGACCCTGAAAATCTTTTGAAAGTAAATGATGGTGGAACCAGTTTTAATTCAATAATGAAAGTCGGTAACCCTCCTGTTCCAGTTAGAAAAAAGAGAGATGTTCCTTTTCCTAAAGATAAACTTCCCGAACCAATATTAACTGATAGCAAAGACTTAATAGATCTTTATTATTTTACCTGGTATTTAGCATGGCTGAAAATCATGAATGGAAATGAGCAATCAGGTTTTGCAAAAGAATTTATGGATGAAGGTTTTAATGAAATGATTTATCAATGGGATACCTGCTTTATGGTTCTATTTGGAATTTATAGCAATGGTATTTTCCCTGCTATGGCTTCCATAGATAATTTTTATTCACATCAAAGAAGCGATGGTTACATTCAAAGAGTTTACAATGAATTAACAGGCCTCCCAGTTGCAGAACCGACAAAAGATGAACCTATGGTTAATCCTCCTCTATTTGCCTGGACTGAATTAAAATATTATCAGGTAACAGGAGATAGTTCCAGATTTAAAATTGTTTTGCCAAAATTAATTAAATATTTCAATTGGATTGAAGACAACTGCAAAACAGAATATGGTAAAGGTTTACATTATACATCTCCTCTTGGTAGTGGTATGGACAACACTCCCAGACCAAATGTTGATAAAGCAGCCTGGATTGATTTTTCTCTACAGCAATCTTTTGCAGCTAAGTGCATCAAAGAAATTGCACAAATAATAAATGAGAAAGAAATATATAATTCTTTCGATAAAAAGCATAAAGAGATCAATAATTTAATTAATGAATTTTGTTGGGATGACAAAAAAGGATTTTATTTCGATATGAAGACAGATGGAAAGCTAAGTCCTGTCTATCATATCGGAAGTTATTGGTCTTTTTTATCAGGAACAGCTGACAGCACTAAAGCTAATAAACAAATAAATTATTTGCTTGACACAAATTATTTCAAACGCCCTCATATGGTTCCTACTTTGGCTTATTCAGATTCAAATTTTGATCCAAAAGGACATTATTGGCTGGGTAGTGTTTGGGCTCCAACAAATTACATGGTTATCAAGGGACTTGAAGAATATGGTTATAATAAATTGGCAGATGAAATAGCTGCTAATCATCTAAAAAATATAAATTATATTTATAAAAATTTTACTCCTGATGAAAACAAAATTGCATTTGAAGAAAGATATCAGGACGGATATAAAACAATATGGGAATGTTATTCATCCGAATATAATGAACCTGCTACAAGATGGGATAATACATTCTACTCCAGACAAGATTTTGCAGGCTGGACAGCAGTTGGTCCAATTTCATTACTAATAGAAAACGTATTAGGATTTAAATTAGATGCCTCTATCAATACAATTTATTGGAACATAAACAGAACTGATGAACATGGGATTAAGAATCTTAATTTTAACAACCAAAATATCTCATTGATTGCTTCACCGTATGAGAACAAAATGAAAATAAAGGTTATTGTAGAAAAACCCCTAAAATTAATAGTTTATAATAAAGGAATAAAAAACAACTTTGTAATAAATAAATCAGGAGATTATATAACTTATTGAAATTTAATGAAAAGATTTTTTGGTTCAGGAATAAAGTAGGACTTTGTAAACTGATGAACATCAGGAGAATTTACTAGTTCTTCTTTAGAAACATACTTATATTCATTATGCTGGTGTTCAGTTAATGAAGTAAAGTCAACATCAGCTTTTATTTTTAAGGCAAGAACAATATAGTGAGTAGTAAAAAGAGGCTCATTGAAGAAATTCTTTTCATAGTGATGTTCATATATACCTATAGGTGTCACTTTATCTTTAGTTATTTCAACACCTAATTCATCTTTTGAGATTCTTTTCAAGGCCTCATCAAGGTTTTCAGATTTAAAAGTTCTCCCCCCAGGAACAAACCAAAAACCTTTAGCCCGGTTCATTCTTTCTAAAGCCTAATAAAATCTCTCCTTTGCTATTTTGAACTATTAAATCTAAAGTAAATAGTGATCCAAGTTGAATTAATTTTTTAAATTCTTTATTACTTAACATTTATATGTTTTTCTATAAAATCTAAATAACGTTCAGCGGCATTATCCCAGGAATAATAATAAATATGCTCATTATTATATTTTAATTGCTCTTTAATTAATTCATTATTATTCCAAATATTAAAAATTAGTTTTGCTAAATATTCAAAATTTTTAGGAGGATAAAAATTAATTTTTAAAATTTCACCCATTTCTTTATTAGGAGGTGTTTCAGAAGCTATTAAAGGAGTACCTGAAGCTGATGCTTCTAACATAGGTAAACTGCTTGCTTCGTAAAGAGCAGCAGTAATAAAAAACTTAGCTTTTTGATGTAATACTTTAATATCACTAAATGGGACTAAACCCAAATAATGTACACTACTCAAATTATTATCGGAAATAAACTTGAATATTTCATCCGCTGCAGATTCTTTGGCTCCTGTCATAACTAAAGGAATATCAAGATTGTATTCTTTCATTAAAATATTTAAAGCCTTCAACACAGTGATATGGTTTTTATGGTACCATAATTGTGCAGGGAAAAAAATAAAATCATCAGGGATATTATATTTTTCCTTTAAATAGGAATTATCATCTTTTTTTGAAAATAATTCTATATCTACACCAGAAGGAATTACAGGCACTTGTTCATCTTTTAGATTATAATAATTAATTAAATCATATTTAATAAAATTTGTTGCAGCCTGAATATATGTAGCATATTTTGCACTTAAGTCGTAATGAACTTTGCGGTTAAGTAATTCAGTTTTAGAAAAAAATTCAGGATAATGGATTTGCTGAATATCGTGCATAGATATTAAAGTTGGAATTTTAAATCCAAGAGGGAAAAGTATTGTCGTTGGGGTATATACAATATCAGCTCTTGATTCAATTTCATCAATTACATATTTGTAAAGTTTATCTGTAATAATTTTATATAATGATTCCCCTGAAAGTAATGCAACAGCTCTTATATAATAATTAAATTTAGAGACTTCAGGTAATTCAATTATTTCAAAGTTTGTAAATTTTTTATAATTTTCAAATAAATGTTTATTAGTGCTTTTAACAAATAATTTAAAATTATGATTTCTACCTCTTCTGCCAAATCCATTTAATAATCCAAAAGTATAAGTATTTATACCTCCACCATATTTAGGATTAATATTAAAACAATTAAGACCGATGTTCATAATTTTTTAGCTAAACTACTGATAATTTTTTTTATTCTTTTAATTTTTAGAATTTACTAAATAAGCTTGATTCTTTTTAAAATAAATGTAATATATAATTAAAGATAGTAGATAAATAATTAGCGTGGTAACAGATGCTCCGATTATATTAAATTGCGGTATTAACAATAGGTTTAATCCTATATAAACAAAACTTAATCCGAATCCAATTAAAGTACCTACATAAACAATTTCAAAATAAATTATATAATTATTAAATAATTGAACCATTGATTGTAATATTTGAGCTACCAATAAAATTGGAAGTATTATCATAATATCATTATACTTTTTATCTAGAATATTAAAGATTAAACCTACCTTAACCATAACTATTATTAAAATGCTTATAATAACAAATATAATTCCCATTTTTATAAGAATATTTTTGGTTTTTTGAAAATTCTTAATAACATCTTTTTCTTTGAAAAAAAAGGGTAAGTATACAGATTGAAAGGAATAAAATATGACTATTAGAATACTTGCTATGGTAAATGCTAAATTATAAACAGCTATGTTTGAGAATCCGCTATATTTTTCTAATATAAATTTATCAGTAAAATTATAAAGAAGTCCAAGAATAGAAGTCACCATCGCCGGTAAGCTAATTTTAAAAGCTTTTTTTATAAAGTTTAAATTTATTTTAAAGATAAAGTTGTTAAATAAACTATAACTGAAAATTAGAACAATCAATCCCTCAACTAAATAACTGTATTGTAATCGTAAAAGAACTTTATCACTTAATGGATTTAAATAAAGAAAAGTTAAAGTTATTCCATGAACAAATAAAAGCTTAGAGGCATTGAATAATTGCAAATTCTTTATTTTTTCCGTAGTTACAAAATAATTGGAGAGCATAAAAGTATATATGGAGACTATTAATGATAATGCCAAATAGAATCTTAAGGGTTGATAATTTATCTTATTCTTAAACAATATACCAATAATATTATAATCAATGTTAAATATATAAATAGGAACAAGAAGAAAAATAATGAGAATAGTTAATGAACTATAAATCGAAAACAATAATTCCTTTCTATTTTCATTATCATAATCATGATATAATTTTGTTTGCGCAACATAAAGACCAAAATTTAAGATTAAGGATAATATCCATATAAAAGAGTATAGATATGTGTATAATCCGAATTCTTCCTTGCTCATTAATTTTAAATAAACAGGTAAAAGAATAAAATTTGAGGCTCTTACCAGAATATCTAAAGTAAATACTTTAGTAAATCTTTTTAATACAATACTATCTTTATAGTACTTTATATATAGATTTTCTAAAATTTCCAGCATTATTAGATTTCTGCTGTTGTGGTTAGAAGCTTTTTCTTTTCTCTAATGTTTAAATATAAACCAAATGCTACCCCAAAAACTAAAAAAATACTTATTAGTAAAGATACTATTTTGCCTATATAATAACTTGCAGGGGCATATTCAAAAATTACTTTGTGATTACCTGTCGGAATAATTACTCCTCTAAATCCATGGTTGACTTCATATATTTTAGTTTCATTGCCATCAATATAGGCTTTCCATCCATTAGGATAATATGTATCTCCAAAAAACATAAAATTATTACCAGTAGCCAATGCACTTAATTCAATTTTATCATTAGTATAATTAGTAATGTTTACTTTTGCAGATGAATCTGGTTTGTCGATTGAAATACCCGTTTCAGAATATGCAACGTGCTTGGGATCGAATGAGTTTTCTTTGACCGCATTTAATATTTCCAAAGGTTTCGCAACTTTAATGCTATCAACAAAATAGACTCTTGGTAATGTATTTGCATATTCATATACATAAGATTGATTACCTGAAAATACAAGGTTCATTCCAGACAATTTGAATTGTTGTTCAAAAGGAACCAGTTGGTCAAAGATAAAATACTTAATATTAAGCATTCTCCACATAGTTGGATTAAAGAAATTAACTACATCAACATAATCCTGATAAGTTCTTGGTTTAATTCCGGAATATCCTCCAAAAACTTGTTCAAGAAAATACATATGATAATTTGTTTGAAGTCCGCTTCCTCCCGCAACACTTTGCTTGAAGTTCATTAAACGATAAGGCTCTTTATCATTTAAATTTTTAATAGCAGTAATATAATCAGGCTGTTTAAATTGGTCCTTGTTCAATGCGGCTTCATTAAATCTTGCACCTCTTCCAGATATCCTAAATAAATCTATCACAACAAATAGAATTAATATCAGTGCAAAAACATCTCTGCTTAATTTATTTCTTAGATATCCATATGATGCCCAAAAAGCTAATGCTACAATCAAAAAGTTTATTATGACATCACTCAAAAACATTCCTGCAGCATAATCAGTCAACATTGATTCGATGCCTTGTTGTCTAAGTTGACCAAGTATTTGTCCACCTTTTTCTGATGATGAAAATCTTTCAGTAAATCCGCTCTTTAAAGGTGAACTTAATAAAACACTTAGAACTAAAACTGCACTGAATCCTATTGCAGCATATTTAACAATTCTTAAAAGTTTCTGATCGTTTTCTGCTTTTGCGTTTATTATTCTCATTACTCCAATTCCTGCAAGTATAGGCATAGTTAATTGGATTAATGTTAGTATCATTGAAGGTACTCTGAATTTATCAAAGAACGGGAAATAGAAAAACATTAAATCAAATATTGGAGTAAATGTTCTTCCAAAAGAAATGAGCAGCGATATTACAATTAAAATTGTTAAATATTTAACAAATGGATCTTTCCAGCAAGTTATCATCGCAAATAAAGCCATGAAGAAAATTAATACACCCATATACATCGCAACATCAACAAAAGGCATTTGACCGAAGTAGGTATTTATCTCCGTTTCCTGTTCATTAGTTAAAGGTCCTTTATATAAACTATATCCGTAACCATAATATGAAGGTATAATAAATGTCATTACTTCACCTGGAGAAAATGACCAATCAGTTGCGTATTTATAAAACTGCGAACCTTCACTGTGGTCTTCAGGTTTTGCACTTGTCTGCTCAATAATACTCTTTTCCCCTCTGGTTGAATAATCAGTATATTCATACATCTGGGCATAAATATCATAAGAAATACCCAAGGCTAATATTGCAGCAAATAATAAAGCGAATCCAGATTTAAATAATCTTGAAAGTGCTTGTTTATCTTTTAACAATTTGAAGAAGTAAAAAATAAAATAAACTATCAAAGCAAATATTACATAAAATATAACCTGGATATGCCATCCGGAAAACAATAGGCTTAATGCTATTGTTAATAATGCAAAATCCAGTAATTTTATTTTTTCTTGAAATTTTAAAAGGAAGAGCAAGACCAAAGGAAACATTGATAAAGTATATAGTTTTGTAATATGCCCTATAAATACAAATACAATTATACCTGTACTAAATGCCGTAGCAATTCCTACTAACAAACTAACAAGCATTGTTGCTTTTTTATACCTCATAAAAGCAAAAGATGTCAATGCAAGTACTATAAGAAAAACTATATGCTGTGTATAGTTATTACTAAATAAATTTCCAAAAGCTATTCTGATATGTGTATAAGATGTATTTATAAAATCAAACCATCGACTGTATCCCACTCCACTAAATTGAGAAGGTAAGCCACAGAAAATGTAAGGATTCCAAAGAGTTCCCCCATTGTACTTTTCTCTTATTGAATCATAACTGTTCATTGTAGTTATATCACCCGAACTAAAAGTTTTTCCTCCAAAAAATAATGGAGCAAAAAATATCAGGAATAAAAGAATAATAATACCTGCAGAGATAAATATTTGATTTCTTGAACTTAAAACATTATCCATTTCAAATGAGTTTAAAAAAGATTTTTGTTCCTTCTTAACAGTTCTTACATGTGTTTTTGTTGTCTTAGCCATTTAATCTCCGGTAGACTTTAATTTTTTTTTGCAATTAAATTTATTCCTGAACCAATTTTATTTGAAGTAGAATAATCCATAAACATCATTACTAATGTAAAAGGAAAAGTAATCAGGAAATAAAAAGGCAGTATGATAAAAAATAATTTTGAAATATTTAACATTAACATTGGATATTTTATTCCAAGCCTCCAGGCTTTATCTCCCCAAAAGCCATAAGTATATTTTGAAGAAAAAATTGAAAAACCTAATGGTTCAAGCGTTTCTTTTAAATCTTCCTTTGAGTATCCATCTCTTGCGTGTTCACTAATAAAACTTTCACCTTCTTCATCGTGAACATCGCTGCCGCCAAATATTGATGGAGAGTTTATTAAAAGATATCCATCTTTTTTTAATGCATTATAAAAATTCTTAAAAACTTTTACGTCAGCCTCAATATGTTCCATTACATCCACACATATTATAAGGTCAAATTGTTCTGCGTAATTTATTTGAGTAAGGTCTTCTAATCCAAAGCTTATGTTGTTTAAATTAATTGATTTAAAGAATTCTCTTGCATCATTAATCCATTTTTCTTTTACATCAATAGCCCTGATGGAATTTGGCTGAAGGTTTTTAGACATGAAATAAGAATATTGGGCATACCCCGTACCTGCATCTAGAATGGCAATATTCTTATTTGCAAATAATTTTCTAAGGTTTCTAAGTTCTCTTCTTACATACCATGACCTTAAAAACATAAGGTCAAGCAATTTATAAAAAGCTATCCTGAGTACTGGATACTTTTTTATAATAGCAGCAAAAATGTCTTTAACAGGATCGTAGTACATATGTATAAAATTCTTAGGAATGATTAATTATTAGTAAATATTAAGACGGACAAACATAAAGAATGTTTATCCTTTATCTTTAATAACGTATTCTTTTTCATCCATAGAGTTATGCACCAACATTTCTCCTAATAATCCAACTGAAAAGAATTGAATACCAACAATAATGAGGAGCATACCTAAGAATAGTAAAGGACGATTGCTTAAAGGCATGTCTTTAAACAACCATTGGTATGTCAAAAATGCATTAACTAAAATACCTACAACAAATGACAATGCACCTAAAAATCCAAAGAAGTGCATAGGTCTTTTAATATATCTTGTTGTAAAGAATACTGTAACAAGATCAATAAATCCTTTAAAGAATCTGGAAATTCCAAATTTAGTTTTTCCATATCTTCTTTCGTGATGTTTTACCGGTACTTCGGAAACTTTAAATCCCTGCCAATCAGCGAGTACAGGCATATAACGATGAAGTTCACCATAAACTTTAATATTTTCAGTAACTGGTTTCTTATAAGCTTTTAAACCACAATTAAAATCGTGTATTTTAATGCCTGACATTATTCTTGTTGCAAAATTAAAAAATTTTGAAGATGTTCTTTTAATAAATGGATCGTGTCTTACTTTTTTCCAACCTGAAACAAGGTCATAGCCCTCTTCCATTTTCTTGAGAAGATTTCCAATTTCGTTAGGGTCATCCTGCAAATCAGCATCCATAGTAATGACAACATCTCCGGTTGCATTATTAAAGCCAATTTGTAATGCTGCAGATTTACCGTAATTTTTGTTAAAACTTATATATCTGAATCTTCTATCTTGTCTGCAAATATCTTTAATAATTTTTAAAGATTTATCATTACTTCCATCGTCCACAAAAATTACTTCATATAAAATATTAAGTGGTTTTACTGATTTTCTAATTTCATTTGCAAGAGGGAGTAACGATTCTTCTTCATTAAATAAAGGAACAACTATGGATACTTTCTTAAAAGAAAATCTTTCTGTAGGCTGTTGTTGTGTATTATCCCCTTTTGGTCTATATACGTTTCTTTTTCTTCTATTATAATATGCTTTTCTTGCTGCATTCTTACTAACAGGAGCATTTTCTCCTGTTCTCTGGTCGTCCGAAGCAGGACCTTGATTATTTATATTACTATTATTATTATTTTCGTTTTTATTTTCTTCCAAACCAATTCCATTTTAATATAATATTGAAAAATAAAGTAATATAACCTTAAAAACAATTTAGAAATTTCTATTGATACTAAAAAAGAAGGACAGGTTAAACCTGTCCTTCTTTCATTTTAATTAAGTTTTTTGAAAGTTTACTATGCTTCATACCATAAAAGAAATAGATAAACATACCAAGTAGTAACCAGATAAATAATCGTAACCAATTTTCTTCAGGAAGTGAAAACATTAGCAATAAACATGTCAAAATTCCTGCAATAGGTACAAAAGGAAATAATGGTGCTCTAAACGGACGTTCTGCGTTGGGGTTTGTTCTTCTCATAATTAAAACTGCAGAACATACCACAACAAATGCAAACAAAGTACCTATATTAACCAATTCAGCTAAAATTCTTAATGGCAATAAACCAGCAAGAATAGAAACAAATATTCCTGTTAAAATAGTAGATTTCCATGGAGTTCTAAATTTTTCGTGAACTGCTCCAAAGAAACTTTCAGGTATTAGACCATCCCTAGCCATTGCAAGAAAAATTCTTGGCTGACTCAACATCATAACCAATAACACTGATGTAATTCCTGCAAGAGCTCCAAACGAAATTATAAATTGTGCCCAAGGTAAATTAACCTGAGCAAATGCATTAGAAACAGGAGCATTGATATCTATTTTATTATAAGGTATCATTCCGGTTAATATTGCAGAAACTGCTATATAAAGAACCGTGCATAAAACTAAAGATGTAATTATTCCTATTGGAACATCCCTTCTTGGGTTTTTTGCTTCTTCAGCATGAGTAGATATGGAATCAAAACCTATGTAAGCAAAAAATATAGTTGCAGCTGCAGCAAGCATTCCAACAGGAGCACCACCTAATCCTTCCATACCCCAAACAGTTTTACCAAAAAAACTTATTCCTGTATAACCATATGGAGCAAAATTGTTTGTCCAATTTTCAGGATTTATATAAAATGCACCAACTATAATTACAAAGAAAACCACTACTAATTTAATAATAACCATAGTAGCATTAAATCTTGCACTTTCTCTAATACCCTTGACCAATACATAAGTAACTATTAATGCTATGATAATTGCAGGTAAATCAATAACTGAATTTGTAGATGCGAGTTGTCCGGTGACCGGACTAAAATCAAAAGGCGCTATCCTCATGGATGGAGGCAGTGACACTCCAAAAATTCCTATGAAATCTTGAAAATAATGAGACCATCCATGAGCTACCGTTGCTGATGCAACAGCATATTCTAAAACTAAATCCCATCCAATGATCCATGCAAATAACTCACCTAAAGTTGCATATGCATATGTATAAGCAGAACCTGCTACCGGTACCATAGAAGCAAATTCAGCATAGCATAAGGCAGCAAAAACACAAGCCATACCTGAAACAACAAAAGATAATATTATAGCTGGTCCGGCTTTATCAGCAGCAGCTACTCCAGTAAGAACAAAGATGCCTGTTCCAATGATTGCCCCAACACCTAAACTGGTAAGAGCAACCGGTCCTAATATTCTGCGTAACCGGTTTTCACCCTTCATCTCTTCCAATAACAGAGCTAAAGGTTTTTTAGCGAAAAAATTGTGCATTTTTATATTACTCCGGAGATATTTTAACAAGTTTTAAGACTTATTTTTAAAATGCTTAATTCTTAAACAACAATCAAATTAAAAGTTTGGAAATTTGACCTTAAAGTAAATTTTTTTAAGTAATATTTCTTCTGATTCAATCTTGACTTTTTTGTATAGATTCTTTAAGTTTGATATATAAATTTTTTATAAGAGCTTAAAAGCTAAGTATTTAAGGATAATTATGAGTAATACTGAAGTTTCAACTTTAGAAGAATTAGCTAATCGGGAATATAAATTTGGATTTATTACAGATATTGAAGCGGATGCCTTACCTAAAGGATTAAATGAAGATATTATCAGGCAGCTTTCTGAAAAGAAAGGTGAACCTGAATTTATGCTTGAATGGAGATTAAAATCTTACAGACATTGGCTTACATTAAAAGAGCCACATTGGGCAAATATTAAGTATAATCCAATAAACTATCAGGATATTGTATATTATTCAGCTCCTAAAAAAAGACCTCAAAAAAGTAGTCTTGAAGAGGTTGACCCAGAATTATTAAAAACTTTTGAAAAATTGGGAATTTCTCTCGAAGAACAAAAAAGATTATCAGGTGTCGCTGTTGATGCTGTTTTCGATTCTGTTTCTGTTGCAACAACATTTAAAGATAAGCTTTCTGAATTAGGTATTATTTTCTGTTCATTCTCTGAAGCAGTAAAAAATCATCCGGATTTAATTAAACAATATTTAGGCTCAGTGGTACCTTATACAGATAATTATTATGCTTCATTAAATTCAGCCGTATTTAGTGATGGTTCATTTGTATACATACCTAAGGGAGTAAGATGTCCAATGGAATTATCTACTTACTTCCGTATTAACGCTGCAAATACAGGACAGTTTGAAAGAACCTTAATCATTGCTGATGAAGGTGCATATGTAAGTTATCTTGAAGGTTGTACTGCTCCAATGAGAGATGAAAATCAACTTCACGCTGCTGTTGTAGAATTAATTGCACTTGATAATGCACAAATAAAATATTCAACAGTTCAAAACTGGTATGCAGGTGATAAAGAAGGTAAAGGTGGCATTTACAACTTTGTAACTAAAAGAGGATTAGCTAAAGGTGTTAATTCAAAATTATCCTGGACTCAAGTAGAAACTGGTTCTGCTATAACCTGGAAATATCCAAGCTGTATTTTGCAGGGAGATAATTCAAGTGGAGAATTTTATTCTGTTGCAGTAACAAATAATTATCAGCAGGCAGATACCGGCACTAAGATGATCCACTTAGGTAAAAACACTAAAAGCACCATTGTGTCTAAAGGTATCTCAGCAGGAAAAAGCAATAATAGCTATAGAGGTTTAGTTAAAATAGTTAAAAGAGCAGAAAACGCAAGAAATTTCTCTCAATGCGATTCTCTTTTAATTGGTGATAAATGTGGTGCACATACATTCCCTTATCTTGAAATAAATAATCCTACTGCTCAGATGGAACACGAAGCAACCACTTCAAAGATTGGTGAAGACCAAGTATTTTATCTCAATCAAAGAGGTATTAGCACAGAAGATGCAGTTAATTTAATAGTAAATGGTTATTGTAAAGAAGTTTTTAAAGAACTCCCTATGGAGTTTGCTGTTGAAGCTCAGAAATTATTAAGCATTAGCCTTGAAGGCAGTGTTGGTTAAATTTCACTAAAAAAATAAATTTTTATAAGGATAAAAATGCTTGAAGTAAAAAATCTGTTCGTTAAAGTTGATGGGAAAGAAATACTCAAAGGAATTAATTTATCGGTAAAAGCCGGTGAAGTTCATGCTATAATGGGACCCAATGGTTCAGGTAAAAGTACTCTTGCTCAAGTACTTGCTGGTCGTGAAGATTATCAGATAACAGGCGGTGAAGTTACTTTTAATGGAAAAAATTTATTAGACCTTTCTCCTGAAGATAGAGCAAGAGAAGGTTTATTTCTTGCATTCCAATACCCTATTGAAATTCCTGGTGTAAGTAATACAAACTTATTAAAAACAGCTGTTAATGAAGCAAGAAAATATAGAGGACTCGAAGAAATTGATGCGATTGAATTTCTTTCAATGATGAAAGAAAAAATGAAAGTTGTGGAACTTGACCAATCTTTAATCAGCCGTTCAGTTAATGAAGGTTTCTCAGGCGGTGAAAAGAAAAGAAATGAAATTTTCCAGATGGCAATGCTTGAACCTAAACTTGCTATTCTTGATGAAACAGATTCCGGTCTTGATATCGATGCATTAAGAATTGTAGCAAACGGTGTTAACAAATTAAAAAGACCTGATAATGCAACTATAGTTGTTACCCATTACCAAAGATTACTTAATTATATCGTTCCTGATTTTGTACACGTTTTATATAATGGTAGAATTGTTAAATCCGGTGGGAAAGAATTAGCCTTTGAACTTGAAGAAAAAGGTTATGACTGGATTAAAGAAGGTAAATAATTTTATAATTTTCTTATTAAGAAAAAAATGAATCAAAATACAGATATTAAAAATTTATATATAGAAAATTTTAAGAATTTTGAAGCTAAACTAAATGGTGGAAGAAATTCACAAGTTCATAAGATTAGACAGGATGCTATTAACAAGCTTAATGGTTTAGAATTTCCTATAACCAAATGGGAAGAATGGAAGTACACTAACATAAATCCTATTACTTCTTCTTACTTTAATCCTGATGTAAAAAAGAAATTATTAAACAAAGATGAAATTGCAAAATTTCTTTTTGAAGACTTCAATTGCAATCTTTTGGTTTTTGTGAATGGTTATTATTCAAAAGAATTATCAAGACAAAATTGTAAAGAGAATTCAGTTATCTTATCTAATATTGCATCTGTATTAAATGAGAAAAAAGAAGCCTTCGATTTACTTGGTAGATTAGCAGTAAACAATAATATTTTTACTGCATTAAATACTGCATACTTAAATGATGGTGCATTCATTCATATTCCTAAAAATCTAATTGTTGATGAACCAATACATCTTTTGTTTATTGCCGATGGAGAAGGTGAGAAAAGTTTAATTCAACCTCGCAACCTTGTTATAGCTGAACCATTTAGTAAATCTACTATTGTTGAGCATTATGTATCATTGAATGAAGGAGTTTATTTCAATAACAGTGTTACTGAAATTTTAGTTCAAGAGAATGCTTACGTGGACCATATAAAGCTTCAGGAAGAAAGTAAAAAAGCTTTTCATATAGGCAGAATGGAAGTTGCCCAGGAAAAATCAAGTAACTTCAGCTCTCACTTAATTTCATTAGGTGCTGAAATTGCAAGAAATGATTTTAATACTGTCTTCCACGATTCACATTGTGAAAGTATGTTGAATGGATTGTTCTTAATTGATGGTAATCAGCTTTTTGATGCTCATACACTTATTGACCACGCAAAGCCTTACTGCAACAGCCACGAACATTATAAGGGAATACTTGATGGTAAATCGCGTGGTGTGTTCAATGGTAAAGTAATTGTTAGAAGAGATGCTCAAAAGACTAATGCTTTTCAGGAAAATAATAATATTATCTTATCTCAGGAAGCTTTGATAAATACAAAACCCCAACTTGAAATTTTTGCTGATGATGTAAAATGTTCTCACGGTGCTACAATTGGCAGACTTGATGAAGAAGCAATGTTCTATTTAAAATCAAGAGGAATTGGAACTGAAGCAGCAACAGCAATTTTAATTCACGCATTTGCAAGTGATGTCATTAAAAGCATTAAAATAAATGCAATAAGAAATTATTTAGAAGATATTTTAGATAAGAAGTTTAACCAATGAACCATATTGAAGTAAATACCTCTAAAGCCTCAACTTTTGATGTTGAAAAAATTAGAAAAGACTTCCCTATTCTTAATAAAATGGTAAGGAATAAACCATTAATTTATTTAGATAATGCTGCTACAACTCAAAAGCCTTTATCTGTAATAAATAAGATTAGTGAGTACTATTCTCTCTATAACAGTAATGTTCATAGAGGTGTTCATTCATTAAGTGAAGCAGCAACTAAAGCTTATGAAGATTCAAGAACAAAAATTAAAAATTTCTTAAATGCTTCATCTGAAAGAGAAATTATTTTTACAAGAGGGACTACTGAATCAATAAATCTTGTTGCTTATTCTTATGGTAGAAAATTCCTTTCTGAAGGAGATGAAATTATTATTTCTGCAATGGAACATCATTCAAATATTGTTCCCTGGCAGCTTCTTGCAGAAGAAAAAAAATTAAAATTAAAAGTAATTCCTATAAATGATAAAGGTGAATTACTTCTTGATGAGTTTGATAAATTATTATCACCAAAGACAAAACTGGTTTCAATAGTTTATATTTCAAATTCTTTAGGCACCATAAATCCTATAGAGTATATAATTAAAAAAGCTCACGAAAATGGAACACCTGTTTTAATTGATGCTGCTCAGGCAGTTAATCATATTACAGTTGATGTGCAAAAATTAGATTGTGATTTTCTTGCATTTTCAGGACATAAACTTTTTGGTCCTACCGGTATCGGTGTTCTTTACGGAAAAGAAAAATTACTTGAAAAAATGCCTCCCTTTCAAGGTGGCGGTGATATGATAGAGAGCGTTACATTTGATAAGACTACATACAATGCACTGCCATATAAATTTGAAGCAGGTACTCCAAACATAGCTGGGACAATCGGATTAGGAGCAGCAATTGATTATGTACAGTCAATTGGATTTGAAAATATTTTTTCATACGAACTTGAATTATTAAGATATGCTGAAGAAAAAATCAGGGAAGTAAAAGGTATCAGGATAATTGGTGAAGCAGAAAACAAAGCAAGCGTTTTATCCTTTGTTTTTGATGAAGTACATCCTCACGATGTAGGAACCTTTTTAGATTTTGAAGGTATTGCAATTCGTACAGGTCACCATTGTACTCAACCAATTATGAAACGTTATTCTGTACCTGCAACATCAAGAGCATCATTTGCATTCTATAATACAAAAGAAGAAGTAGATGTTTTAGTTAGCAGCTTAAAAAAGATTATTGAGGTTTTTAAATAATGGACCAGGAATTAAGAGAATTATATCAGCAGGTTATACTCGACCATAACAAGAGTCCGCGCAATTTTAGAAAGATTGAACACGCAAATCATTTTGCCGAAGGTTATAATCCTTTATGCGGAGACAAAATAGATATCTATGCTACTGTTGAAGATGGTGTGATAAAAGATATTTCATTTATGGGTTCTGGCTGTGCAATCTCAAAAGCATCAGCATCTTTAATGAGCTCATTGATAAAAGGAAAATCTGAAGCTGAAGCAAAAGAAATTTTTGAAAAATTTCACGACTTAATTACAGGTAAGCTTGGTGAAAATCCTTCAATTGAAGAATTAGGAAAACTTGCTGTGTTTGAAGGAGTTAAAGAATTCCCTGCAAGAGTTAAATGTGCCAGTTTAGCCTGGCATACAATGATATCTGCCTTAAGAAAGGAAAATGATGTTGTTTCAACAGAAAAATAAAACTATGCCTAATACAGAAATAAAAAATACCGTAGTAAATAAACACGAACTTGAAGAAAGAATAATAGGGACTTTAAAAACTTGTTATGACCCTGAAATTCCTGTTGATATTTTTGAATTAGGTTTGATATATGAAATTAATATAGATGATGAAGCTAATGTGGAAATTAAAATGACATTAACTTCACCTGCCTGTCCTGTTGCAGGTTCACTTCCTCCGGAAGTAGAAGCAAAGGTTAAAACCGTACAAGGTGTAAAAAGTGTTAAAGTAAATCTTGTATGGAGTCCACCTTGGGATAGGGATATGATGAGCGAAGTTGCAAAATTTGAATTAGGATTTTTATAATAATAATAAGTAACTATAAATAGGAGAAGAAATGTTTAATGTTTCACGCGCACCCATTTACGATCAGGATGCAGTTCAATTTATGAGAGATGAGCTTTTAGCTGTTGGGTTTGAAGAATTATTGACTCCTCAGGAGGTAGATAAAGCCATCAATGTAAATAATGATGAAGTTAATTTAGTTTTCATAAACTCTGTTTGCGGTTGTGCTGCTGGTAGTGCAAGACCTGGAGTTTCACTGGCATTACAAAACAGTAAAATTCCGGATAAACTTTACACTGTTTTTGCAGGTCAGGAAAGAGATGCTGTTGATGAAGTTAGAAAATTGGTAAAAATTTATCCACCATCCTCCCCTTCTGTAGCAATGTTTAAGAATGGACAATTAGTTTATTTCATGCAGAGATATGATATCGAGGGTTATGGACCTGAACATATTGCAAAAGAATTAATAGATGCTTTTAATGAACTTTGCACAAAACAGGGACCATCCGTCAGTCCTGAAGTTTATGAAAGCATTGTTTATGCAAAATCTTGCGGTTCAAAGATTCCATTAAATAAAAATTAAGATTATATGAAATTTAGTGCTCAGGAAGAATATGGTTTAAGGTGCTTACTCAGGATTGGTAAATCTAAAAATGGATTAACCATTCCTGAAATAAGCCAATTAGAAGGTTTATCAACTGCAAATGTTGGTAAACTGCTAAGGATACTACGTCTTGGCGGATTTATCGAAAGTGCAAGAGGACAAAATGGCGGCTATAAACTTGTTAAACTGCCAAATGAAATCATTATTGGTGAAGTTTTGACGGTTTTAGGTGGTAAGTTTTATGAAAATGATTTTTGCAATGACCATTCAGGAGCAGCACCAATTTGTGCTAATTCAATTGATTGCTCTGTAAGGTCATTATTAAAAACAATGCAGAATATGTTTGACCAGGTTTTAAGTAAAATAACTCTCAGGGATATGCTTGGGAATGAAGAAGAAGTAAAATTACTTACAATAAATCTCGCAGATATAGATTCTAATTAATAAAATGCACATCAAAAAGAGAAAAATTTAATTTTTTTTGAAAATGAGTTGCAATAAAATAGGCAGTATATTATATTTGGACACTTGAAATTTTGAATGCGGGAGTAGCTCAGTTGGTAGAGCGCAACCTTGCCAAGGTTGATGTCGCGGGTTCGAGTCCCGTCTCCCGCTCTTAGGATCCACCTTGAGTGGATTTTCTTTTATATACATAATTAAGGCGTCGTAGCCAAGCGGTCCAAGGCGAAGGTCTGCAAAATCTTTATTCATCGGTTCGAATCCGATCGACGCCTCTTCAAAAGCTATCTCATTAAAATGAGATAGCTTTTTTGTTTAATTGTCATTTCAAGAAACAAATCTGAGTGCATTGATTAACAGAGTAATCTTAGTGCGTAAGAATCTTATTGTGATAGGATAAAAAATTAGATTACGACGCTTCATCCCTTTGAGATTTGCCATATTGGCTTTTTGGAAGACCAATAAACTTATTTTTTTTCTTTCCCTTTTCCAAAAAACATTTTGTACAAACCATAACTTGCTATTGCTCCCCCAACAATCCCTCCGGTTGTTTTCATAATTTTTGAATTTGCAAATTTCTCCAAACTCATTCCTGTACCTGACTGTTTCAATTCGTTATCGCTATATATGGAATCCATAAACTCTAATCTATCTTTTATGGATTTAAAAACTATCGTTACGTGAGAAGTTTCTGTCCTTGGCATAAACTTAATTGCAGAACTTTCAGGATTATCATCAATGTTATCAATATCTTCAAACTCCCATTTACCTTTGAAGATTGTATATGTTACTACGCTTCTTTTTTCACGGGAATATAATGGGTCCTTAAAGACGAGAACTTCCTTCCCCTCTTCATTTACTTCTTTAGTAATTTCTTCCTGATAAGTCGGCTGTTCTTCACTCTCTACAGCTTCTTTTAAACTTTCACCCTCCTGGGCTTTTTTCTCAAGTATCTTTTTCGTTGATTTGTGTTCGGACATATTGTTTCTCTTTAGATTAAATATTACCACATACAAATTAAAAAAATCTAATTAATAATCATTGATGAATGTTTTACTCATCACTTCTAAATCTTCAAAAGAAATGTCCATTAATTCATAATTTTGAAAATCGTGAAAATCAAAATGCCACCATTCACCATTATAAATCATAAAGCCATTTTTTACCATTACATTTTGCAGTATGGCTCTGTCACTTCTGGCTTCAGGAGTTATATTATCATAAAAAGCAGCAGCTTTATCAGTAAAATCATCATAAGGAGTAGGCATTTCTACTTCTTTTTTCGTAGATAATTCAATCATTGTAAGGTCTATTGCACATCCTCTATTATGCCGTGAACCTTTCCAGGGGGATGCTACAAAAACTGAATCTCTTATTAGTTCATAAAATTTTACTGTAAACCTGTATGGACGATAAGCATCAAAAATCTTTAACCCTAATCCATATTTTTCCAATTCTTCCTGGACTCTTTTTAAGGCTTTTGCAACTTCCAATCTTGCATATGCCTTTGGCTGCGAATAAACAATATTATGAGTAAAATTGTCTGCAGTCGCATATTTAATATCTAAAACAATACCAGGGATGTACTCTTCCAGGTCAACAAGTTCTTTGCTGCTGTCTTCATCAACCATATTGATATATTGCTCAATATCTTTTACAACATAGAGACCATATTCATTAAGCTGCTGAGAAAATATTTGTGATGAAAAAATGATTAGTGAAAAAAAGAAAATTTTCGCGAAAAGATTTCTCATGATAAAGGTTTTCCATTACTATGTTTTTCATGCTTTAAATTTAATGAAATTTCATTAATTACTTCCCTTACATTATTCTGTATTTCTGTAGTTTCAACTCTTAAAACATTGTACCCCTTTGATTCAAGATATTTAAGCTTTTCCATTTCCAATTCAAATTCATCTTTGGTGTATGTAATTGGATTATCAATATTTATAATAATTTTATCAGTTGGGATAAAAATATCAATAGTAAATGAATTTAATATATGGTTTGCTTCGATATTTTTATCAGGATATACCTTTACAAGTTCTTCGTATAACTTAAATTTTGCACTTTCTTTTTTCTGTTCATTATTCATAAAATGTATGCCATTATTTAAAAATATTACTTTATTTTTGAAATTGACCTTTTATCACAATAAAATTGAAATAAATAAAAATTTTATTTAATAAGCATAATACTTTTTTATTAAAATAAACAAAAGGAGAAATGAATTGTGAGATTACTATCATTAATCTTGATTGTCCTAATTTTCTCTTCGAAAGGGTTTTCTATGAATCCTGAGGATAAAATTCTGCCTTATCCAATAAATAAAACAACACTGGATAATGGTCTTAATGTTGTTACTGTAAAATTTGATAGTCCTGGTCTTGCTGCATTTTATATTGTAGTAAGGGCTGGTTCACGCGATGAAATAGAAGAAGGAGTAACCGGGTTTGCACATTTTTTTGAACATATGATGTTCAGAGGAACTGATAAATATCCTGCTGATAAGTATAATGAAATACTTAAGATTACAGGTGCAGGAGCAAATGCCAATACTTCTCTTGATAGAACAGTTTATCATATGACGGGAAGTGCAGATAAACTTGAACTTATGTTTGATTTAGAATCAGATAGATTTGAGCACTTGAATTATTCCGAACATGGTTTTAAAACGGAAGCTGGTGCAGTTAAAGGTGAATACACTAAAAACTCTGCAAGCCCATATGCTCAATTATATGAAAATGTTTTAAATACAGCTTTTGAAAAGCATACTTATAAGCACACTACAATGGGCTTCTTAAAAGATATTATTGATATGCCTAATCAATATCAATATTCAAAAAAATTCTTTGATAGATTCTATCGCCCTGAATATTCTACTATTATAGTTGTTGGTGATGTTACTCCTGAAAAAGTAAATTCATTAGCAAAAAAATATTTTGGTAACTGGAAAAAAGGAAATTATGTAAGCCAGGTTCCGGTTGAACCACCTCAGAAAGAAACTAAATATGTTCATATTCAAAATGGGAATATTCCTCCTGTAGTTAGCTTAAATTATAAAGGTCCTGCATTCAGTGATAAAAGCATTGAAATGCCTGCATTGGATATTTTAACTACTATCTTATTCTCCCCTACTTCCGATTTATATCAGAAGTTAGTTCTTAAAGAACAAAAGGTCAGGTCAATAGATGGAGGTGCTCAGGATTCAAGAGACCCTAACTTAATTATGCTTGATGCATCAATTATCAAAAAAGATGATATGCAGTATGTTAAGGATGAAATTGTTAATGCAATTGAAAAAGTAAAAAAAGAAGGTGTTGATACTAAAAAGCTTTCAGACACCAAATCATATTTAAAATACAGTCTTGCAATGCGTATAGATAATCCTGATGCAATTGCAGGTACTCTTGCAAGTTATGTATCTTTAACAGGAGATCCTGAATCATTAAACAGGTATTATGCATTATATGACAAAGTAACTGTTGATGATATTAAAAATGTAGCTAATAAATATTTTGTTAATACCGGACTTACAATAGCTACAATTTCACCTGATGCAGAAGGAGGCGTAAAATAATGAAATCATTTATTTTAACATTAATACTTATGATTACAACAACAATGTTTGCTGCAGAAACTGTTGAACTAAAGCTTCCCAATTCAAATAAAATAATTGTAAAGCTTGTTTTTAGAAACGGCTCAATTGCTGACCCTAAAGGGAAAGAAGGTTTAACTTATTTGACATCTCAGTTAATAAATCAAGGCGGTACAGGAGATTTAACATATTCAAAAATTCAGGAAATGATTTATCCAATGGCTGCTTCTTATTATGTAACTGTTGATAAAGAAGTTTCCATTTTCACTTTCCAGGTACATAAAGATTGGTTAGATAAATTTTATCCTGTATTAAAAGGTTTAATCACTAATCCATCTTTTAGTGAGGAAGATTTTAGTAGAATAAAATCTAATCAGCAAGTTTATGTTGACCAGGTAATTAGAGCTTCTTCAGATGAAGAATACAGCAAGAAAGCTTTGGAAGATTTATTGTTCAGAGGTACTCCTTATCAGCATATGGTACAGGGTAAAACTGAAAGCGTTAAATCAATTACCCTTGATGATGTAAAAGAACACTACAAAAAATATTATACAAGAAATAATGTTACTATTGGTATTGCAGGAAATTACTCTCCTGAATTTTTAGCTACATTGCAAAAAGATTTGAACAAATTAACTGATACAAAACCTGAATTGCCAACAAACATTAAAGCTAATACTCCTGAAGGTATTAATATAGAAATTATTCAAAAGGATAATGCTTTTGGTTCAGCAATCTTTATGGGTGAGCCTTTAAATTTAACAAGAAAAGATGATGAGTTTGCTGCTTTGATGGTTGCAAATTCATATTTGGGTGAACACAGAAAATCATATTCAAAATTATATGAACTTCTTCGTGAAACCCGTTCAATGAACTATGGTGATTACTCATATATTGAATGGTATGACAATGGCGGTGCATATATGCTTCCTCCATCAGGTGTTCCAAGAAGTGCTAATTATTTTTCTATTTGGATAAGACCTGTACAAATTGCAAAGCAGTTGATTCAACAATATGCTGAATTAAAAGATTTAAAAGTTGGTCATGCTCATTTTGCAACAAGAATGGCTTTAATGGAAGTTGATAGATTGATTAAAAATGGTTTAACCAAAGAAGAATTTGAAGCTACCCGTACTTTCTTAAAAAGTTATATAAAACTTTATATTAGAACTCCTAATGAACAATTGGGCTATTTATTAGATTCTAAATATTATGGAAGAAAAAATTACATCCAGGAACTTGATAATCTTCTTTCCAAGCTTACTCTTGATGATGTAAATAAAGCAATCAAGAAATACTGGAATATTGACAATATGTACATCACTATTGTAACAGATAAAAGTGAAGCACAACCATTAGCAGACAGCTTTAAGAATAATACTCCTTCTCCAATGACCTACTCAAACATAGTTAAGGCAGGTCTTCCTAAAGAAGTTTTAGAGCAGGATGAAGCAGCTGCTAATTTTAAGTTAAATGTAAAAGATGTTAAGATTATTAACTCAGAGGATACTTTTAAATAGAAAATAAAAGTGATTTAAATAAGGCATTCCAATAAAGTACGTTTGGAATGCCTTTATTTATTTTATGATTTTCGTATTATATCATAATGATATAATGAAACATTTATTACCTTAATATTGTAATAAAACAATATAATTCATTAAAAATATGTCAAAAAAAAATATGAAAAGATTAATTATTATTTTGGTTTTAATAGCTGCAGGTAACATCTTCATTGCTCAAACCATATCTAATAACAAGGAAAAAATTGAAATTGCCAAGTTTGATGATACTCTAAAGGTTTTTAAACCAACTCCAAATCAAGCTGAAACTGAAAGAATAATTCAAACTATTCTTTCAAGATACCATTATAAAAAAGCCAAATTTGATGATAGTCTTTCAGAAGTTGTTTTTGATAGATTTTTGAAAACAATTGACCCGAATAGAAATTATCTTCTTGCATCTGATGTAGAGGACTTCAAAAAAGCAAGAGATGAGTTTGATGATGATTTCAAAGAAGGAAATCTTGAACACGCATATAATATGTTCAATGTTTTTTATAGAAGGTTTATTGAAAGGAATAACTTCGGCAATTCACTTCTGGAAAAAGAAATGGATTTTACTAAAGATGAACAGTATCAGGTTGATAGAGAAAATGCTGCCTGGCCAAAAGATACTCAGGAAGCAAATGAAATTTGGAGATTGAAAGTTAAGAATGATGCACTTGGCTTAAAATTAACAGGAAAGAATTGGAAAGAAATTTCTGAAAGCTTAAAGAAGAGATATGATAATCTTAAGAAAGCATTAACTCAATATTCTGATGAAGATGTATTTCAATTGTTGATGAATTCATACACTGAGGCTGTTGATCCACACACTAATTATTTATCTCCTATTACTTCAGAGAATTTTAAAATCAATATGAGTTTATCACTTGAAGGAATTGGAGCTCAACTACAACAGGATGATGAGTATACTAAAGTTGCAGAAATAGTTGTTGGAGGACCTGCTTTTAAGAGCAATTTAATTCATAAGGGAGATAAGATTGTTGCAGTTGCACAAGGAGATACCGGCGAGTTTGTTGATGTTGTTGGCTGGAGAATTACAGAAGTTGTTCAACTAATTAGAGGACCTAAGGGTTCTGCGGTTAGATTACACATTCTTGAAGCTGAAGAAGGTAATGCAGCTGAACCAAAAGAAATTAGATTAGTCAGAGATAAAATTAAACTTGAAGAGCAGGCAAGTAAACAAAAAGTTTTAGAAATAAAAGATAATAAAACCTATAAGATTGGTGTGATAACAGTTCCTGCATTCTACACCGATTTTGAAGCTCAATCTAAAGGTGAAAAAGATTATAAGAGTACAACTGCAGATGTGAAAAAACTTATCAGCGAATTACAAAAAGAAAAAGTTGATGGTATTGTAATTGATTTAAGAAATAATGGCGGTGGTGCTCTTAATGAAGCTATTTCACTTACAGGATTATTTATTGAAGATGGTCCTGTAGTTCAGGTTAAAAACGCAAATGGACAAATTGATGTCGGTGAAGACCCTGATCCTAATCAAATTTATGATGGTCCGCTTGCAGTACTTGTAAATAAATTTAGTGCTTCAGCTTCTGAAATTTTTGCAGGTGCTATTCAGGATTATGGCAGAGGAATTATTATCGGAGACCAAACCTATGGAAAAGGAACTGTCCAGAATTTAATTGACTTAAGCAGACTAATGAATACGAGTGGGAGTGATGATAAAGCGGGTCAGGTCAAGTTAACAATTGCAAAATATTATAGAATAAATGGCGGTAGTACCCAGAATAAAGGTGTTGTCCCTGATATTAAATTTCCTTCTTACTTTACCGATCCAAAAGAATTTGGCGAAAGTTCAGAACCAAGTGCACTGCCTTGGGACCAGATTAAACCTTCTGACTATCATTTATATGGTAATATTAAGAAGTTTGTACCTGAACTTGAACAAAAACATGAGGAAAGATTAAAAAAGAATAATGAATTTGAAAATCTTTTGGAAGATATAGATGAATACAAAATTGAGCATGATAAGAAATTTGTTTCATTAAATGAAAAAGTTCGTAAGCAGGAAAAAGACCAGCTTGAAGAAAAAAGATTTCAAAGAGAAAATGAGATGAGGAAAGCGAAGGGATTAAAACTTTTGAAGAAAGGTGAAACTCCTGTTGCTAGTGATAAACAGGAAGTTATAGATGATGCTCTTCTCCAGGAAAGTGCAAATATTCTCAAAGATTATATACAATTAACCATAGGATAAAACTTTGAAACCCTCTTTAAAAAAGAGGGTTTTTATTTATTCCCCTTAATAATTGAGCCTCTGTACATAATCTTGAATGATATAAATCAAGTTTATTTTTGATGTACAGTAGCAATAGGTTATGTGTTTCACAAAACCTATTTAATATATTTAAATCATAGCAGATATTCGAAAAAAAACCCATTTTACGGATGTATGATGGAGTTATGTTATGCTAAATAAATTATATGTCGGACAAAAAGTTGTGTGCGTCGAAAATGCTTTCGACCATTGGAGAAGCTATAACTTCTTTGTCCCCGCAAAAGATGAAATATACACAGTTAGAGAATTAAAATACTTTAATGAAGTTCATTATAGAGGGTATGCTATAAAACTTCAGGAAGTTAAAAATCCTGTTTACCATTTCCCTAATATGACTGATGAAGTTTCATTTAGAGTAAAATTCTTTATCCCTTTAGAAGAATATATCAATGAGGAAACATTGAAAAAAATTGATATAACTTCTTTGGTAAAATCGATTACTTATCAGGAAGTATAAGATTCTTATACTTCCCTTTCCTTATACTCACCTCCTTGTGCATTTTTATATTTAAATCTATTTTATTGTATTATTATAAACATTAAGGCAATTATGAAATTATTATTTTCACTTCTTTTCCTTTTAACAATAAATACAATTAAGGCACAGGATAGTTTAATTTTCCCTAATGAAAAGCATTTTGCAAATGTAAAACAGTTGACTTTAGGCGGAGAAAATGCTGAAGCTTACTTATCATTTGATGAACAAAAACTTATTTTCCAATCAACTCATGGTGATCTTGCGTGCGATCAAATTTTTACAATGAATATTGATGGTTCAGATATAAAAATGATTTCTACAGGGAAGGGAAAAACTACCTGCTCATATTATTTACCTGACAATAAACATTTTATTTATGCCTCTACTCATTTAGCAGATAGCAGTTGTCCTCCTCCACCGGATAGGTCTAAAGGATATGTTTGGAAACTATATGAAACCTTTGATATTTTCTTATCAGATGAAAAAGGAAATCTTCAGCAATTAACCAATACAGAAGGTTATGATGCTGAAGGTACAATATCTCCCAAAGGAGATAAAATAATATTTACATCCACCAGAGATGATGACCCTGAACTTTATGTTATGAATCTTAATGGCTCTGACCAAAAACGTTTAACATTTGAAAAAGGTTATGACGGTGGTGCTTTCTTTTCTTTAGATGGTTCTAAAATTGTTTTTAGAGCAAGCAGACCTAAAACAGAGCAGGAATTTAATGACTATCAGGAATTAGTTAAAGATGGATATGTAAGACCTACTGCTTTAGAAATATATGTTATGAACCCTGATGGTACAAATATGGTTAAAGTTACTAACTTCGGAAAAGCTAGTTTTGCTCCATTCTTCCATCCTGATGGAAAGAGAATTATTTTTTCTTCTAACCTGAACAGCAATAATCCTAGAAATTTTGATTTATATATGATAAATATTGATGGTTCCGGATTAGAACAAATTACTTTTAATGAAAGTTTTGATGGATTTCCTATGTTTACAAAGGATGGGAAAAAACTTATCTTTGCTTCTAACAGGAACAATAAAAATCCAAATGATACAAATATCTTTATTGCTGATTGGATAGAATAATTTTATCAATTTAAACTAAAAATATTATGAAAAAATTTTATTTCTTTATACTTTCTATTGTTGTACTCGCCTTAGCTTGTACTACTATTCAAAATGATCCTGAAATTACCGCAAAAGAAATTAAAGAACATATCAAGTATCTTGCTTCAGATGAAATGAAAGGAAGATATACTGGGAGCCCTGAAGCTAAATTAGCGGCTGAATATTTAGCGAAGGAATATAAATCTTATGGACTTAAACCATTATTCAAAGATGATTTCTTTCAATACTATAATTTTATTTCTTCATTATCCCTTGGGGAAAACTCCCTTGAAATAGATTTAAACAAAGCACGTATTCAACCAGAAATAAAAAAAGAATTTATTCCAACTCCATTTTCCGGCAATATAAAATACCAGGGAGATATGGTAATGGTTGGTTATGGCATCAGTGCTCCTGATCTAAAATATGATGATTATGAAGGAATAGATGTTAAGGGAAAAGCAGTTATAGTTTTGAGATATCATCCGGACCATAAAAACCCTCATTCAGATTTCGAAAAGTATGCTGCTTACAGATATAAAGCTAAAATTGCCAGAGATAAAGGAGCTTCAGCAATCATTTTTGTTAATGGATTTTTCCCTAAAGATGAAGAAGATAAATTAATGAATTTAAGATATGACGGTGCTGTAGGAATGGATGATATAGGAGCTATTCAGATAAAAAGAAATATTATAAAAGGTATTCTTGAAGCTGAAAATGTTGACTTGAAAGAATACCAGCAGATGATTGACTCTACTCAGAAACCTAATTCATTTAAATTAAAATTTTCTACAATTAAGAATTTAACTACTTCAGTATCTCCTGTTAATGGACAAGGTATAAACGTTGCAGCATTACTTGAAGGCAGTGACAACAAATTAAAAGATGAGTACATTGTCATAGGTGCTCACTATGACCATTTAGGTTATGGTGAAACAGGTTCTCTATATAGAGGAGAAGAAAAACAGATTCATAATGGTGCCGATGATAATGCTTCCGGTACAGCAGGTGTTATTGAGCTTGCAGAAAAATTTGCAAGTATAAAAGATAAAATTAAAAGAAGTATAATCTTTGTTAACTTCTCCGGAGAAGAACTTGGGTTATTAGGTTCAGATTATTTTGTAAAAAATCTTCCTGTTCCTGCAGAAAAAATTGTTGCAATGATAAATCTTGATATGGTTGGAAGATTGGATACAGCAAAAGCCTTAACAGTTTATGGTGTAGGGACTTCTTCTGTCTGGAAAGAGTTATTAAAAGAAGGTAACAAACCATATAACTTTAAATTAAATGAAGTAGATGATGGTTATGGTCCAAGTGATCAAACATCATTTTATGGGAAGAATATTCCTGTTCTTTTCTTCTTTACAGGAATACATAAAGATTATCATCGTCCTACTGATGATGCTGATTTAATAAATGGAGAAGGTGAAGAATCAATTCTAAAGTTAGTTGAAAACGTTACAGAAAATTTGGCAAATAAGGAAAGCAAACCTGACTATGTAAATGTCCCTCGTAAAGATGGCGGCAGAACAATGGGCTTTAGAGTTTATGTCGGTACTATTCCTGATTATTCATCCCAGGAAAAAGGATTTAAAATAAATGGAGTGAATGAAGGTAGTCCTGCTCAAAAAGGAGGCATACAAGCCGGTGATATTATGACAAGTTTTGGAGGTAAAAAGATTGAAAACATTTATGATTATACATATGCACTTGGTGAATTTAATCCAGGAGATGTTGTTGATGTTGTTGTAATGAGAAATGGGAAAGAAGTGAAGCTAAAAGTTGAACTTGGTGCAAGATAAATTTAAGGCGGTACACTTAGTAATCCTAAGTGTACCGTTCTCTATTAAGCTTCTATTGTTCTTCCAAAAATTACATCAATATTTTTTAACAAATCTTTATTATTAAAAACTTCTTCTAACTCTTCCTTCTTTAAATATTTCATTACTTCAGAAGAATTTAATAGTTCATCTTTAAGATTTTTTTCTTTATTCTGCCAAACATCCATTGATGAAGTTTGGACTAATCTATACGCATCTTCCCTACTAGCACCTTTGTTGACAAGTTTCAATAAAATTGTTTGTGAAAAAATTAAACCTCTTGTAAGGTTTAAATTCTTCATCATATTTTCAGGATATATAATCAAATTATCAATCAACTTAATCATCAGGTTCAACATATAATCCAAACCAATGCAGCTGTCAGGCATAATAATTCTCTCAACGGATGAATGCGAAATATCTCTTTCATGCCATAATGCAACATCCTCCAAAGCTGCCATTGCATTCCCTCTTAACACTCTTGCTAATCCTGTTATTCTTTCACTAATAATTGGATTACGTTTATGCGGCATTGCAGATGAGCCTTTTTGCCCTTTTGAAAAATATTCTTCTGCTTCGAGAACTTCTGTACGCTGAAGATGTCTTATTTCAATTGCAATCTTCTCTAAAGTTGCACCAATAATAGCAAGTACACTCATAAACTCAGCGTGCCTATCTCTTTGAACAACTTGAGTAGAAACCGGTGCCGGTTGCAATCCCATTTTTTCACAAACATACTTTTCAACATCAGGACTCAAATGCATAAAGGTTCCAACTGCGCCAGATATTTTACCAACGCTTATTATTTTAATTGCATTCTCAAGACGGGTAATATTTCTCTTAGTTTCTTCATACCATAATGCAAACTTCAGTCCCATAGTTACAGGCTCTGCGTGAATACCGTGAGACCTTCCAATGCAAAAAGTATATTTATGTTCCTTCCCTCTTTTTTGTAAAGCATCTTTAAGTGAATACAATCTTTTAAGTAATTGTTCACCTGCAGCTTTAAGCTGATAAGATAAAGCAGTATCAAGTACATCTGATGATGTCATTCCATAATGAATATGTCTTGAAGCTGGACCAACATATTCGCCAACGTTTGTTAAGAATGCAATCACATCGTGCTTGGTAGTTTCTTCTATTTCAAGAACTCTCTTAATATCATAATCAGCTTTAGATTTTATTTGTTCAAAATCTTCTTTAGGAATATCTCCCATATTAGTACGTGCTTCGCAAGCAAAAATTTCAATCTTCAGCCAAGTATCATATTTAAATTTATCTGACCAAATGTTTCCCATCTCAGGGAGAGTATACCTTTCGATCATCTTTTCTCCAGCTTCATTGATATATTTTTTTCTTCATTATCACGAAGAACTTTTATGTTAATTTTTTGACCTGCTCTAAATTCCTGAAAAATTCCTTCAATTGTTTGAACATTACTTACTTTATAATCTTCTATCTGCTCAATGATATCACCAACCTTTAAATCAGACCTTGCAGCAGGAGTGTTTGGCAGAACTTGAGTTATGATTACCCCTCGTGTTGTTTCCAATTTATAATATTTAGCAATTTCATCATCGATAGTTTGAACTCTCAAACCAATATCAAAATCCCTGTCAATTTTTCCTTTGTCTTTAAGTTCCTGAATAATATTCTTAACTTTATTTATAGGAATTGCAAAGCCTAAACCAATATTTCCTTGAACTCCGCCAGCAGTATAGATAAGTGTATTCATTCCAATGATTTCTCCAAAAGCATTAACAAGAGGACCACCGCTGTTTCCTCCATTAATAGCTGCATCTGTCTGAATCATGTTCAAGTAATATCTTTTATTTATAGGTTCGAGATTCATTCCTTTTGCACTTACAACCCCAACTGTTACAGTAGGCTGGTCATTCAATGCAAATAAACCAAAAGGATTTCCTAAAGCAATCACCCATTCACCAATAATTACATTATCAGAATTCCCTAAAGTCATATACGGAAGATTATTAGCATCAATTTTTAAAAGGCAAATATCAGAAGTTGGGTCTGTCCCAACAACTTTTGCATTATAATGTTTTCCATTAGTCATCGTTACAGTTATTTCAGCAGCATTACCTGCAACGTGGTCATTAGTTACAATGTATCCATCTGCTGAAATTAAATAGCCTGAACCAAGCCCCATAACCTTTTGATTGTAATTTCCTCTATCACCAAAAAACTGTCTGAAAAATGGGTCGTCCATCAATGAACCGAAAGGGTCTCTGTACTTTACAATTTCAGTAACGTTAATACCTACAACAGCGGGGCTAACTTTTTTTACTGTCTCTGTAATAATATTATTTCTTGAAGATGATATTGCATTATTAACATTTGTTTTTAGTGTATCTATATCTGTTTCCTGATATAAAGGTTTAGCATCAGATTTTACTATATAAAAAATAGAACCTGATAAAACCAGGAAAGCCAAAATAAAAGTTATAATCTTACTTTTATTACTCATTTTCATTTAACTTCCTTCTTAAAATATATTTCTTGTAATGGTTCAAAATGTTTTGATAAAATTAAAATCATTAATCCCGTTGTAAATAATGCTACAAACCTTTGGTCTGCTATTGGATTTACATAAAGGGTATATACATTTGATGTGAATAAGATAATAACGAGTGTTAATATTAAAGCAGCTACATTGGAGATTATTATTTCTCTTTTAATAAAATAAATTATCCCAAATATTACTAACCAGAGAAAAGGCATAACTGGAATTAATAACAATGTTCCTCCCGCTGCAGTAGCTAATCCTCTTCCTCCATTAAATTTTATCCATGGATTGTAGCAGTGGCTAAAAACTGCAAATGTTAATGCCAAAGCCGGATAAATAAATTCATTTGGAGATAATATTACCATTGAAAGAAAGACTGCTAACAATCCTTTTAATGCATCAACGGCTAAAACTATTATTCCAATGAATTTTGAGTTAGTAACTTCATATGTATTCATTGCTCCAACATTGCCTGTCCCCTCTTTGGTTATATCTTTTCCTTCAATTAAATGAAGAACAATATAAGCCGTTGGAATGGAGCCTAATAAATATCCGATAATAGAAGATAGTATATAATACATAGTTATTATTTTTATTATTACTTAAAAATAACAAAAAGCATTAAAAGAAATAAGGGGTTGGAATAGAAGTTCCGCCATTCTATTAAAATGGCAGATAAATTAAACATCTTTAGGTTGAAAAATCTTTACATCTACTCCTGTGGACCCTACAATGTGGTCCGGAGGTCTGCCTGTTGCCGGTAATCCATCGAGCTTAATTAATGAATCATCATAAGAAGGAATTTCAGTTACACATAAAGGATATGCAGTATGGTTTACCTGAATACTAAATAGTTTCTTGTTTTCAGTTTCTCCATACAATAAATATCTTTCTATTAAAAAAAACTCAAGAGAACCTTGTATAGCAAAGAATTCTTTTCCAGTGATTTTATATTCAAAATAGGAATCATAATAACCGGGTTCATTCTTTCTTGAAACTTTATATGTAATGCTTCCTGATATTTCTCCTTTTACTGCATCAATGTATGAATGCTTATAATTTAGCTGCATAAGCTTGGCTACTTCAACTGCAACCCATTGATCAGCATCCAGTGAATAAAACCAAACACCCGGAACACCTTCTTCATTAAAAACATAAGTCCTAACATTAACTTCCCTGAAACTATTTATTTTTAAAATAGTTGGAAGCATTGCCGGTCGTACATCCTCAAGAAAGAATGGGGTAATACCTATATAAGCTTTCTTATCAAACGTATCAACATATAAACCTTTTGGCAAGGTCATCTGAATAACGGCTGGGTCAATTTCCCAATGAAGAAATAAAAGGTCTCTCCATTTTTGATACATTATCACTGTATCGTTAAGAGGTTCTAATCGTAAATCTAATCTGGTTTTATTACTGGGTAGTTTCATATACATCATTTCATTATTCTGAGTTAAAATATAAATTTAATTTCAGTATTAATTGTTAATTGCATAACATGAAAATTTGATTATGATAATTCAAAAAGAAATAACGCTGTCTCCTAAACCAATGGGATTCCATTTAATTACCAATGAAATTTTAAAAGAGATTCCGGAGATTAAAGATGTTAAAACAGGATTGCTCAATTTATTTATTAAACATACATCAGCATCATTAAGCATAAACGAAAATGCTGACCCTGATGTTAGAAGTGACCTTGAAAAACATTTCAATAAAATTGCTCCCGAAAACGCTCCATATTACGACCATACTTCAGAAGGTTCAGACGATATGCCTTCACATATCAAAGTAGCACTTATTGGGAGTTCATTAACTTTACCCATTACAAATGGTGAATTAAATTTCGGTACCTGGCAGGGAATTTATCTTGGCGAGCACAGAAGAGGAAATCGCAGAAGAAAAATAATTATTACTATATTTACATAAACAAAAAATTATTATTCTTATGAAAAAAGCAATTTACCCCGGAACTTTTGATCCAGTTACCTATGGTCATATTGATATAATTAAAAAAGCATTAGAAATTTTTGATGAAGTTATAGTAACCGTTGCTGTCAATCCAACCAAGACTCCTCTATTCTCTTTAGATGAACGTTTAAAAATGTTAAATGAAAGTTTATTGGTATATAAGAATATCAAAGTAGATTCTTTTGATGGATTGGTTGTTGATTATGCAAAAAAAGTAGGTGCACACGGAATAATTAGAGGGCTTAGAGCAGTAAGTGATTTTGAGTATGAATTTCAAATGGCGCTGATGAACAGGAAATTAGCTAATGATATTACTACAGTATTTTTATTGCCGCACGAGAAATATATCTATGTCAATTCAACGATAATAAAAAACCTTGCCAGTCTAAAAAGTGACGTAAGTGAATTTGTTCCACCCCCTGTAAATGAGGCTTTTCAAAAGAAATTTAAGTAAGCTAAAAAAGTTAAACAGATTCAATTTTTAAACTTTTTTATTTAGGTAAAAGCTTAACTTTTATGTCTTTTTTGCATTAAATAAAATAAAAATAGCTTGCTTATTCATAAAAACAAAAATATGTTTAAATAGTAATTTTTCACCTTTTATATGGTGTACAATAATTCTGGAGAAATATGAGTATTAGTCAAATAGGTAAAATAATAAAAACCTCTCCAACTCTTAAGCTAAATGAAAAAGCAGCGATATTAAGAGAAAAAGGAGACCCTGTTATACATCTTGGCGGAGGAGAACCAAAAAGCAAAGCGCCAATGGATGCGATTCTTGCTGCATCAGCAAATTTAAATACAGGAGAAATCCGCTATGCACCTGCAGATGGTATTCCATCTTTAAAAAAAGCAATCATCAGATATACTGAAGAATTTTATGGTAGAAAAGTAAATCCTGAAAATGTTATGGCTTCAGGTGGTGCTAAACAGGCACTTATGTGTGCTATGCAGGCAATCTTAAATCCTCAAGAAGAAATTTTATATCCTGCTCCTTATTGGGTGAGCTATCCTGAAATGGCAAAATTATGCGGAGCTATTGGTGTCCCGGTTTATGCAGAAGATGGTTCTTTTTATCCAAGAATAAGAGACTTTGAAATGCGCGTTGGTCCTTATACCAAAGCTATTATAATCAACAGTCCAAACAACCCATCGGGTGCAATGTACTCAGAACAATTCATTGCTGAAATAGTTGAGTTCTGTGAAAAAAGAGATTTGTATTTAATAATGGATGATATTTATCATCGTTTAATTTTTGATAATAGAAAAGTTATTAGTGTTTATAAATTTGCAAAGAACTTATCTGAAAATTCTAAACTAATCATAATCAATGGTGTATCTAAACAGTACGCTATGACTGGTTTTAGAATTGGCTGGGCTGTTGCAAATAAAAATTTAATTGAAGTTATGGCAAACATTCAGGGACATCAAACTTCAGGTCCTTCTATTCTATTACAGCAGGCTGCTGTTGGTGCAATCAATGGAATTCAATCAAGCGTTGAAAGTCTTAGAGTAACATTGGAAAATAACCGTAACGTTTTAATAGACCAGTTACGTTCTTTTGAAGGTGTTAAAGTTTCTGTTCCAGATGGAACTTTTTATTGCTTTGCTGACTTCAGTTACTACAATAAAAATTCACAGCAATTATCAGAATTTCTTATCGACAAAGTAATGGTTCTTACTGTTCCAGGTGTGGAATTCGGTATGGATGGATATTTACGTATCAGCTATTGCGGAACAATTAAAGATATCAATGAAGGGATTGAAAGGATGAAATGGGCTCTTGATCCTAATTCACCAAATGAATTATATATTGGAGACCGTAAGTTAGTGAGGGATTGGTCATGAGTAAATATTTAGAATTCAATACTCCTGCCAGTAAAGAAGCTAAAGAATTAGCTTCAGATTTTAAACTAGATACCCTTGGATTAAAATATCTTGATAGAGTTTATTGGAATCTTCCTGATGAAGCTTTATATGAAGAAGCAATTTTCAGAAATGAAGCTCATATGTCTTTCGGTGGACCTTTAATTGTTAAAACCGGAAAACATACTGCACGTGCTGCAGCAGATAAATTTATTGTTAAAGAAGATTCTTCAGAAAAAGATATTTGGTGGGGCAATTATAATCGCCCATACACTTTAGAAAAATTCAATGCTTTGATGGCTCGCTTTCAGGCTTGGGCTCAAGGTGAAGAATTTTATGTTCAGGATTGTTATGCAGGTGCTGACCCTGAGTATCGCCTGCCTATCAGAATCATTACTGAAAAAGCATGGCATAGTCTTTTTGCACGTAATATGTTTATTACAACTGCTGACCAGAATGAATTAAAGAAGTTTATTCCGGAATTCACAGTAATAGCAGTTCCCGGATTTAAACTTGATCCAATAATTGACGGCACAAGAAGTGAGACGGGAATTATCTTAAACTTCCAGGCACGTACTGCAATTGTTGCAAATACCTTATATGGCGGTGAAATTAAAAAATCAGTTTTCACTCTTCTTAATTTCTTACTTACATATCAGGATGTATTACCAATGCACTGCTCAGCCAACGTAGGTAAAGATGGTGATGCTGCATTGTTCTTTGGATTAAGCGGAACAGGGAAAACAACATTATCAGCTGACCCTAAAAGAAAACTTATCGGCGATGACGAACATGGCTGGAGTTCGAATGGTATCTTCAATTTTGAAGGCGGCTGTTATGCAAAAGTAATTCGTCTATCAGGAGACCACGAACCTGAAATTTTTGCCTGCACAAGAAAATTTGGAACTATACTTGAAAATGTTGTATACGATCCAATTACCAGAAAAATAGATTTGGATGATGATAAAATTACTGAAAACACTCGTGCATCATATCCATTGGAATTTATTCCTAACATAGTTCCTGAAAGATATGCACATTCACATCCAAAAAATATAATCTTTTTAACTTGCGATGCTTCAGGAGTAATGCCTCCAATAGCAAGATTAAACCCTGAACAAGCTCAATACCATTTCATCAGCGGTTATACATCAAAGATAGCCGGGACTGAAATTGGATTAGGCATTGAACCACAAATTACATTCTCAGCTTGCTTCGGTGCTCCATTTATGGTAAGACATCCATTCGCATATGCAGAAATGTTAAAGCAAAGAATGCTAAAACATAAAGCAAATGTATGGCTTGTAAATACCGGATGGGTTGGCGGAAGATTTGGTGTTGGTAAACGTATCAGCATCAGACATACACGTAACTTGTTAAATGCTGCATTAGAAGGTAAACTTGATAATGTAGAATACAGAAAAGATAAGTTGTTCGGATTCGAAGTGCCTGTAACTTGTCCTGATGTACCGGAAGATGTATTAGAACCATCCAATAGCTGGGGCAGCAAGGATGAATACTGGAAAAAGTATGATGCATTAGCAGCAAGATTTATAGAAAACTTTAAGCTGTTCAGGAACGGCACTTCAGATGAAGTTGCAAATGCAGGTCCAAAAAGACTAAGCACAATAAAGTAAAATTAAAAAGCGAACTTCGGTTCGCTTTTTTTATGTACAGACATCTGGAGCACACGACAAACTATCATAGGGTAGTTCCCCCGCCTTGAGCGGATAAGGGACGACCGTGGTTTATCCCACATAGTGGTGCCTATGGCATCTGACATATGTGAGTTAGAAATTTAAATTGAACGATAGATGCTACTTCATCAGAACCATTTTCTTTGTTTCTATAAACTCCCCTGCCTGTATTTGATAAAAATATATTCCAGATGATAACCGGCTTCCATCAAATTCAACTACATATGCGCCTGCATTCTTCTCTTCATTAACAAGTTGTGCAATATCTTTTCCTAATATATTATATACTTTAATTGATATGAATCCTTTTTTAGGTACATCATACTTGATTCTAGTAGAAGGGTTAAAAGGATTTGGATAATTTTGCGATATAAAAAATTTGTTTGGTAAAATATTTTCTTCTGTGAATAATAAAGGATCAGCAGTGTACTTCAGGATTTCTCCATGCGAACCAGCAGCCCAACCAAGATTTTCATTAACAAAATATATGCTTTGCTCTCTTTCAGCTCTATGGATATTTTCCCACGTTATTCCTTTGTCCGAAGTTTTCATTATTATATTATGGAAGTTAAAAAACACAAAGCCTGTGCCTTCATTAACAAATTGTAAATCGGACCAGGAATCAGCCGGACTTTGATGGTTTATTATATCATAAAAAGAATTTCCGCCATTTGTAGTTCGGGCTAGTACATAATCTTTTGCTTTTATGCCTGTTAAGCTATCAATAAAAAATACTTTATTCCCAACTAACTTAAGATCCTTAATCCACGTTGTTCCACCATTAGTTGTTTTAAAGCCTTTACTATTTCCAACAACATAACCTAAATCAGCTGTGCAAAAATTCATTGAATTTAATTGTGTATTAGTAAAAACACTATCACTATTGTAATTCCAATTTTGACCGCCATCTGTTGTTTTGAAGTAAACACCATTCCCTATAGCATATCCATTCAGTTCATTTTTAAAATAAATTTGTCTTATTGTATCTGCTTGATGAAGAGTATCCCAATGGTAACCACCATCTGTTGTTTTCAAAAAATATCCCGGGGTATATGAAAATCCATTTTGCATGTCCTTGAAGTAAATTTTCATTAATTCCATTTCTGTATAAATATATTCCCACTCATTACCACCATTAGTTGTTTTTAACAAATTACTTCCTGCTATCCAGCCATTATTCTCATCAATAAAAAATACATCACTCGCTTTTATTGAAGGTTTATTTATGCAAAACCAGGACTCGCCAAGGTTAGTGGATTTTTGTATTGTTCCTCCTTCGCAGAAAGCTAAAAAAGAATGGTCAGATAATATAGCATAAGTAAATACTCTTACATCAGGAGTTTTTCTCTTCTGCCAAGTAACACCTTTATCAGTAGAGATATTGAAATAATAAAAATATTCATATGTCCCATACGTCTGATAATAATATATTTCAGAAAAGAAATAATTATAATTTATTAAAATATTATCCTTCTTTAATATTGTTTTAACAGCAATTTCATAACATGGATAAGGCAAACCTTCTATACGATAAACTGTATCAGTTCCAAATGTATATTTATAATGGTTGTAAATAGTTCTTAAATAAACAATAGAATCTAATGTTACAAATTGAGCATACTCTGATGAATCCATTATATACATTTTATCCCATGTAAATCCACCATCGGTAGTTTTAGAAATGTAATTAGTAAATTGTTTTATCATAATCCCATTTAAAGAATCAATAAAATATAAATTTAAATAACTTTCTTGTAGAAACCTTGACCATGTTCTTCCACCATCTGTGGTTTTGAGATTACTGCCAATGTTCCATCCATTAGAGGTATCTACAAATAAATAATTTCCTGCTCTTACTTCATCATTGATTATATCAAAAGTTTCACCCAGATTATCTGACTTCATAATTTTCATATTATTATCGCGCCGATAATCATCATATACAAGTATTAATCTATTTTGAAAATAAAATATTTTATAAATTATTTTATCCTTTAATAAAGTCTTAAAACTTTTACCTGAATCTGTAGTTCTAATAAGAGAAAATATATTGCTCAACAACCAGGTACTGTCATTAACAATAACAACACCTTCAATTTCCATTGAATTTGGATTTGGATTTTGTTGAACCCATTCCTGAGCATAAATAGAAGTAAAGAACAAGCAAACAATAATTAAAATTTTCATTTTTATTCTTTATTTATTTAATTAGCATCATCTTTTTTGATTCTGTATAGTTATCTGTTTGTATTCTGTACAAGTACACTCCACTACTAAAAGCAGATAAATCTATTTCGACTTCATATTTTCCTTCTGATTTATCCTCATTGATGATATTCTTTACCAAGTTACCCAATATATCATATACATCAATTTTAACTTTAGAAGTTTTAGGAACAATATAATTAACTTTTGTAGTGGGATTGAAAGGATTTGGATAGTTTTGATATAAAAAATATTGTTGTGAATTATTTAGATTTACTACATCGGTAATTACGGGGGCCAATGTACTTACCGTGCTTACAATTTTTGAATTGTTCCCTACCAGGTAACCTGTTTCTGAGTTCAGAAAATGAATACCATTAAACTCATAATTATTTTGAGATACATAATTCCAAGTTGCTCCCTGGTCTGTTGATTTTATAATGCCATCATCAAGCAAGATAAAACAATTATCTTTATTCGGATAAGATAATTCATATACTGAATGATTACTCATTTCTATTTTAGTCCAGGTACTACCACCATTGGATGTAGAAAGAAGATATACTTTCCCATAGTAGGTCCTATCCATACCTATTGCTACTCCATAATTTTTATCTGCAAAATCAACTTCATAGAAAACACTTTCAGAAGATATTTTATAGGTTTGATACCAAGTGTTACCGCCATCGGTTGTTTTTAAGATTATACCTTTGGGAGCTCGAATAAGCTTATAATCCTCTCCGACTATAATTCCATTTAAAGAATCAATTAAGTGCACACTTATAGGAAACCAATGAGAATCTTTTAATGCAGGATAAATATTCCAGGTATTTCCACCATCTGTGGTTTTCAAAAATCCAAAATCATCTGTGGCAGTAATTATTCCATTATTTAAATCAGAAAAGCTTACTGAATTCCCTAACATATAAGTTAAAGGATTAGCCATTCTTTTCCAGGTAAGACCGGCATCTGTAGTCTTTAATATTGTTGTATACAAATCTATTACAAAAGAATTTTTGTTATCAATAATGCAAATATCTTCCAGGAAATTACAATCAAAAACTTTTTCCCATTTTATCCCTTTATTTGTAGTTCTAAGAATACCACTATCTCCAACAGCAATTCCAATGTTTTCATCAAAGAAATCAACATCCATTACTCGACCCATGTCAATCCAATTTGATAAATCTATCCAATCCTCTCCCCCATTAGTAGTTTTTCGAATAGACCAATTGAAAACATTAAAACCTAATTGTTCATTAACAAAGCTAAAGGAAACTAATTTATATGTATCTGAATACCTTTCCCAGGTTTCTCCATTATCAATAGTCTTCCAGTAATATCCACTACCATCAATAGCATATCCTTCATATTTCTTTATAAAGAAAATTTTATAGTATGCACCATTCAAAAGATGAAACCAGGTATTTCCTCCATCAGTTGTTTTTTGTATTCCACCAGGGCCGCCATACTCTGTTTCGTGCGCTGCTATAAAGCCGGTTTTCTCATCAACAAAATAGATATCATTTAAAGTAACTAAAGAAGGATAAGCACCTTCCACTTGTTCCCAGTCAATACCCCCATTACTTGTTTTAAATATTTGATAGTAGGTGTAATAGTCATATGAAGTATATACAATATAATAAGTAAGTATAATAATATTATTTATATCATTACACCAAACCTTTTTTATTGTGTATTTAGAACTATCAAATAGTGTTCCCCAGGATAGTCCGCCATCTGTTGTGCTAATTAAGTTTCTACCTCCGGCAAAAACAATATCTTCATTAAGATAAAATAAAGTGCTGTAGGGTTCCGGATTAATATTTATCCAATTATTACCACCATCTTCAGTTTTCCATATTCCATTAATGTTACTGCGAAAGTATCCTATTTTTTCATTAATAAAATTTATATCATTAGAAAAAAAGGAATCTATTTGATTAAACCAGGATGTACCACCATCTGTAGTTTTAATTATACCATTACTCTTTAGAATCCAACCAGTACTCTCATTTACAAAGTCTACTTTAGTAAAATAGCCTCCATCTGGTTTTGGATTTTGCCAATACCATTGAGTTTGTGGAAATATAAAGGGAACAAAGAATAGAAGAGTAGTAAAAAACTTTATCATTAATACTCCAATTGATTAACAATAAAAATTACTTATTAATTGCTTCTTTGTTGTAGTAGAGGGCACCTTTGAAATTAAATGAGTGAAAGATATCAAAAATAGAAACGTTTGGTCATTCTGAGTGAAGCGTAAGAATCTCATTTGGTACCATAATAAATAAGATTACGACGCTACGCTCGCAATGACTAATAATAAAAAAAGCTGCTCCATTTCTGAAGCAGCCTTTAACTATAAAAGATTTTTTACAATCTTATAATATTCCTTTATCTTTCAATACACATTCAATTGTATTTGCTCCAATTTCCTGAAGTTCATACATTACTCTTGTTGAAGGTTTATTGATTTTTAATATTCTTCCTAAATCAATTGGGGTACCTATAACAACAGCATCGCAATCTGTATTATTGATTGTTGTTTCAAGGTCTTTCATCTGTTCATCACCATAACCCATTGCTGGAAGTAGAACACCGATGTTAGGATATTTTTTGTAAGTATCTGTTATTGAAGCAACTGTGAATGGACGAGGGTCAACTATTTCTTTTGCTCCATAGTTTAATGCAGCAACTGTACCTGCACCGTATTTCATTTCACCATGTGTAAGTGTTGGACCATCTTCAACAACTAATACTCTCTTACCTTTAATTAATGAAGGGTCATCAACAAATAATGGTGATGCACCATCAATAATGGTTGCATTAGGGTTTACTTTGCGGATGTTGTTTCTTACTTCTAAAATATTTTTTGCATCAGCTGAATCTATTTTATTAATGATTGCAACATCAGCCATTCTTAATGAAGTATTACCCGGATAGTAAGTTAATTCGTGACCAGGGCGATGAGGGTCAACTACTGTAAAAGTTAAATCTGCATTATAGAATGAGAAGTCGTTATTACCGCCATCCCATAAAATAACGTCAGCTTCTTTTTCAGCTTCTCTTAAGATAGCTTCGTAATCAACTCCTGAATAAATAACTCCACCAATAGCAATGTGTGGTTCATACTCTTCAATTTCTTCAATAGTACATTTATGTTTTACTAAATCTTCCAATGTACCATATCTTTGAACTTTCTGTGCAACTAAATCACCGTAAGGCATAGGGTGTCTGATTGCTACAACTTTTTTACCTGCATCTCTTAACAACTTAACAATTTTACGTGAAGTCTGAGATTTACCGCTTCCTGTTCTAACTGCAAGAACTGCGATAACAGGCTTAGTGCTTTTAACCATTGTCTGCTGAGCGCCTAACAATGTAAAAGATGCACCGGCAGCATTCACAATTGATGCTTTTGTCATTACATAATTAAAAGGAACATCTGAATATGAAAAAACAACTTCATCAACTTTAAATTCTTTTATTAAGTTTACTAATTCAGATTCATCATAGATGTTAATTCCTTTTGGATATAAATCTCCTGCTAATTGTGCAGGATATTTTCTTCCATGGATATTTGGTATTTGGGTTGCAGTAAAAGCTACAACATTATACTCTTTATTATTTCTAAAGTAAACATTGAAATTATGGAAATCACGACCCGCAGCTCCCATAATTAATACGTTCTTAGCGGACATACAATACTCCTGATATATATTTTATAAAATGTTTAAAATTCTAGTGTAGAGAAAAAGAACAGGATGAAGAACATTAGAACATGTTCAACTGAATGAAGATAAGGGTGCAGCTATATGGTTTAATAAATAAAAACATATTGTAATAAATGTTTGTTTCTCTAAAATAAAAAAAATAATCCGAATTAAAAAGACATTAGAAATAATTACTTTAATTTAGCTCAATTTTTGCTTTTTCGGTTAAATAACAGTGTGCAATTTTCCATATATCCCTAACTGTTAATCATAATTTTTGGAAACGGCATTTTTAATTACTTTAAATTTCTTTAACTTACTTTATTATTTAAGAATAAAGTATGCTAGAAAATCATTCAGTTAAGATTTTGATTGTCGAAGATGAGCTTATCGTTGCTAATGATGTCGCTCTTACTCTCAAGAAAAATGGATATGAAGTTGTTGGAATTTCTCCATCTGGGGAAAGCGCCATTCAAAAAGCTAAAGACCACCAACCTGATGTAATTCTTGTTGATATAAAGTTAAAAGGGAAAATGAATGGTATTGAGGCTGTAGAAAAAATTAAAACTTTTCTTGATGTTCCTATTATTTATCTTACAGCTAACTCAGATAAAGAAACTTTTGAAAACGCTAAAATTACCAGTCCTTTAGCTTTTCTTATTAAGCCTATTAATTTTAATGAGCTTTATACTACCATTGAAGTTGCTTTATTCAAACACAAGATGGATAAGCAGCTAAGAGAAAGTGAAAAGTGGCTTTCGACTATTTTAAATACTATCCACGATGCTGTTTTGGCTTCGGATAAAGATGGGAAAATTAAATACATAAATCCAACAGCTCATAAAATAGCCGGGTTTACTCTTGCCAACACACAGGATTCTACTATATTTGATGTCTTTCAGATTTATGATGAAAAAACAAATGCGCACTTGGTTAAATATCTTTATGATGCACTTAGTTTTTCAAAAGAAACTATTTTCACCAGGAATGTAGTTTTAAAATTGCAGCACAAAGAAATTCCTGTGCAGGGAAGAATCTCACCAATACTTGATGCTCAACTAAATGTTATGGGGATGGTAATTGTTTTTCAGGATATGACTCAAAAAAGATTAGAAGAAAAACTTTTACAAGAAAGTACTGAGAAATCTGAGAAGCTTAAATCAATCTTTATTTCTCAAATTTCCCATGAAGTCCGAACTCCTTTAAACAATATATTAACTTATACTTCCCTTCTCAAAGATGAATTTAATAACGAACTACCTAAAGGTTTGGAGAATTCTTTTGATGTAATTGCAAATAGTTCAAATAGATTGATAAGAACAATAGACCTTCTTTTAAGTATGTCTAAAATTCAAACCGGTAATTTTGAAATTAATAATGTTCTTACAGATATAGATAAAGACATTCTTGAACCTTTATCTTTTGATTTCTACCCAAAGGCAAAAAATAAAGACATCAAATTTACTTATTGCAATAAAGCAATTAACTCTAAAATAATAGGAGATGTGGAATCCATTAATCAGATATTCATCAACTTAATAGATAATGCCATTAAATATACTCAAGAGGGGTTTATAAATATTGAAGTTTTTAATGATATGAATAATTTTGTAAATATTCATATAAAAGATAGTGGAATTGGAATACCGGAAGAATATATTCCGGATTTATTCATTCCTTTTAGTAAGAATATTTCTGATAATAATATGCAGGGAACAGGTTTAGGATTAGCCCTGGTGAAAAATTTTGTTGATTTAAATAATGGTAAGATCTCTGTATCAAGCAAATTAAATGAAGGTACTGAGTTTATAATTTCCTTCAATGTAGTAAATGAGACTTCCCCAGATTAAGAAATAATTTTTGTTACCTCTATCCCCAATTGTTCCATTCTATATCTTAATTTTGATCTGGATAAACCTAATATCTTAGCTGCTTTAACCTGATTACCATTTGTAATCTTTAAGGTTTTCAAAATTAAGGTTTTTAATACAACATCAATCTTAATTCCTTTATGAGGTATCTTTAACAAAAACCCATCATCATTAGAATTATCATTTCGGGGAGGTTGTAAAAAACTAAAATGCTTTTCTCTTAATTCATCCTCTTCCAGCAAAAGAATAGCTCGTTCCATTACATTTTTTAATTCCCTAATATTCCCTTTCCAGGAATAATTCACCAGAAAATTTAAAGCAGCATCATCAATACCTTTAATATTTTTCCCAAACTTTGAAGAAAATTCTTTTATGAAAGAATAGATTAGCATAACAGCATCTTCTTTTCGTTCTCTCAATGGCGGAATAACTACCCTTGCAACATTAAGGCGATAAAAAAGATCCTCTCTAAAGTTTCCTTTTTTTACTTCTTCTTCAAGATTCTTATTAGTTGCTGCAATAATTCTTACGTCAACAGATATTTCTTTTTCACCACCAAGTCTATAAAACTTTTTTTCTTGCAATACTCTTAATAATTTTGATTGAAGACTAAGTGTAAGTTCACCTATTTCATCAAGTAATAAAGTACCGCCATTTGCTAATTCAAATTTTCCTGATTTTGTTTTTTGTGAAGCTCCGGTAAAAGCACCTTTTTCGTGTCCAAATAATTCACTCTCAGCAAGTTCTTTAGGAATTGCACTGCAGTTAATTGGGATGAAAACTTCATTTCTTCTTGGACTTTGCTGATGAATAAATCTTGCAAATACTTCTTTACCGGTACCACTTTCACCCTCAAGAAGAATTGTAGTGTCTGAACTTTTTGCAAGCTTTTCTACGGAATTTACAAGCCTTCTAATCTTTGTACTGGCGCCAAAATATTCTTTGGATATTTCATCTTCTTTAAGTAATGCATGAAGTTTATTAACTTCAGCTTTAAGTTCCAGACTATCAGTAAGTTTATTTAAAGTAAATTTTAATTGTTCGAGGTCTATAGGTTTTAAAAGAAAATCTAAAGCACCCGCTTTTATAGCAGATACAGCCATTTTAACATCAGAATATCCTGTAATCATTATAACGGGAAGTTCAGGAAATTTCTTTTGAAATTCTTTTAATAATTCCAATCCATTATGAGTGGTCAAATAAATATCCAGTAGTAATAAATCAGGTTCAAAGCTGTAAACTTTTTCTATTGATTCTCCTGCTGTCATACAAATATCAACATCATAACCAAGCTTTAGCAGTACCTTTTTTAAGGAGATACAAACTAAATCATCATCATCAATTAATAGTATTTTATACTTCATTCATTCCTTAACAAATTAGAATTAAACATAATAGTAAAAACTGAACCTGCACCATATTTACTTTCAAACTCAATTTTTGATTGATATTCATTTAATATTTGGCTGCATACACTTAAACCTAAACCAACTCCTTTATCTTTATTGGTATAAAAATCATTGAATATTTTTTCTTTATTTTCTTCAGTTATGCCTATACCATTATCTTTAATCTGCCATAAAACCGTATTCTTAACTATAAAGGTTTTTATAGTGATGGTTCCTTCATTGTTTTTATCACAAAAAGATTCAATAGCATTACTAATTAAGTTTAAGAAAAGTTGAAGTAATCTGAATTTACTGACAAAAATTATAGGCAAATTGTCGGCATAATTTTTTTCTACTACTATTTTGGTTTTTTGAAAATTGGAATTTAAAAAAGACAATGCCTGGTCGGAAATAAGATTAATATTAATTGCTTCTTTTTGATAGTTATTTTTTTTAGAAAAATCTAAAAGGTTGTAAATCAGGTTCTCTATTCTTTCCATGGCGGTTGTTGAAGCATTTACAATGTCAATGGCTTCTACTGGAAGTTCATTTTTCATTAAATCTAAATGAGCGAGTCCTAATTTGACTGCAGAAAGTGGATTTCTAATTTCGTGAATCAAACCTGCAGTTAATTTGCCTAGTATATGAAGTTTATTATTCTGAATGGTATCATCAATCATCAAAAACCTAAAGCCATCGGGAAAAATAGTTAATAGAAAATATTATGTATTGTTAAATTAAGAGAGTTTTATTTTGTAAGATAGGAAAAAATTTGTATCATTTTAAGATTTTAGCTGGATATCGAGTAAAATTGCTTGTACAACTTTCTCAATAATTTCTTCGGAATCGTAATATCCGGCTTTTATTCGTTCTTTTATTAGCTTTATGTTAGGTTTTGGGCCATTCATAGTAAATTTTAATGAGTTACCGGAAAATCCATTATTATTGGTTTCAACATTTTCGGAATTACACATTTCAAAAATTAATCCGGATTTAATATCCATTTTTACCCTTAAATAGTTATTTAAATATTTTTTATTCAACATAGCGAGACATTCCCATACAAAACATAATATTCATTCGACATATTATTATCGAAAGTAAAATATGTAAGTTTAGGAATTTATAATCATATGGATGCGCAATAGCACTTTATTGAGCCCAATAAACTAAACCTAACTCAAATGGATTGATTAATAATGGATGTTTTGGTAAAACCCTTATTGTAAAACCAGTTTGGCCACTTCTATCTGATTTTATATCACCTTTGTAAATAAACCTTGAATTACCCAGCTCTTTAATTAGCTCCATATTTATTGTTTTATTTTGTTGGGGACTTTCCTGTTTTTCTGAAGGCCCATAATACAATTGAACTTCGATATCATCAGGAGTCAAATATCCTAAATTGAGTTCAGCTTCAACTGTAAACAAATTACCCACATAGATTGTTTTTTCCTTATTGGGAGTGGTATAATTAACAAGATTTATATGGTTCCAATTACTTCTGACTTTATCCTTCCATTCAGATACTTCTTTAACTTTAGATTTATTTTGTTCAAATAAAAGTAAACGTTTATCGAATGCAGCTTGATAATACTTTGAAAAATATTCTTGTACCATTCTATGAGTATTAAAAAAAGGTCCTAATGTTTTCATAGATTTTTTAACCATAGCAATCCATTTTCTTTGAACGTTATCTTCACCTCTGGAATAGAATAATGGAATAATATTATTTTCAAGTTCGTGGTATAGTTGCCTGGCTTCAACTTCGTCCTGATATGACGGGTCAATATATTCTTCACCATTACCAATTTTGAAACCAAGTTCAGGGTCAAAACCTTCAACCCACCAACCATCCAGTATGCTAAAGTTTAAACCGCCATTTGCAATAATTTTCATTCCGGATGTACCGCTTGCTTCCAAAGGTCTTCTTGGATTATTAAGCCAGACATCGCATCCCTGTACTAAATAGCTTGCAACATTTATATCGTAATTTTCAATAAAAACAATTTTCTTTTTAAAGTTTTCCTCTTTAGTTATTTTATGAATTTCCTGAATAAATTTTTTCCCTTCATCATCCTGAGGATGTGCTTTCCCTGCGAATATTAATTGAATAGGACGATTTTTATCATTTAGTAAACGTAGCAGTCTTTCCCTATCCTTAAATAATAAGGTAGCTCTTTTATAAGTTGCAAATCTTCTTGCAAATCCAATTGTTAAAACATCGGGGTCCAATACTTCTGATGCTTCTTCAATTTCAGCTTGGCTCCCGCCTTTTACTCTTGCTTGTTTTATTAATCTTCTTCTTGCAAATGCTACAAGACGTTCTCTTCTACGTTCGTGTATTCTCCATAATTCTTCATCAGGTATTTTATCTATCCTCTCCCACAATTTTGCATCTGCAGCATTGGAAGACCATTTTTCCCCAATATATTTTTTAAATAAATCTTCCATTTCTCTTGAGATATGAGAACGAATATGTACTCCATTTGTTACATATCCAATAGGAATTTCATTAAATGGAACATCCTTAAATCCTGATACCCACATTTTTTTTGATACATCACCATGAAGTTTCGAAACTCCATTTATAAACCCTGCAGTGTTCATTGCAAGATGAGCCATATTGAAAACATTTGAATATTCATTTCTATAAATAGTTCCCAAAGAATAAAATTCTGTATCAGATATTCTAAGTTCATTCCTATAAAAATATCCGAGATATTTTTCAATAAGATCATTTGGAAATACATCTATACCTGCTGGAACAGGAGTATGAGTAGTGAAAATATTAGAGTAAAATCCTATTTCTCTCGCTTCCTTGAAACTTAGATCTTCTGTTTTCATAAAATGACGGATTCTCTCTAAAGACAAGAATGCAGAATGCCCTTCGTTCATATGGCAAACCATAGGTTTAAGACCTAATGCATATATGGTTCTTATCCCACCAATTCCTAAAATAATTTCCTGCCTTATCCTTGTTTCAGCATTACCACCATAAAGGGTTTCAGTAATCTTTCTATCTATTGCATTATTTTGATAAATATTGGTATCTAATAAATATAACTTAACTCTACCTATGAGAACTTCCCATACTTGAAAATAAACATCTCTATCTGCCATAAAAACTGATAAAACAAGAGTTTCCCCATTTTCTTTCTTCACTAATTTCATAGGTAAATTATCAAAGTCATTTAACTCATATCTTTCATGCTGCCATCCTTCAGAATCTAAATACTGTTGGAAATATCCTTCCTTATAAAGTAATCCAATACCTGTCAAAGGAATTCCTAAATCACTAACTGCTTTTAAATGATCACCTGCCAATACACCTAAACCCCCCGAATAAGTTTGAAGGCATTCAGTTAATCCAAACTCTGCTGAGAAATAAACAATATTGAAAAGTTCGTGTCCGGGATAATTTTTACTGTACCATGTTTTTTCTTTTAAATATGATTGTAAATCGTCATAAGACCTATCCATATGAGAAATGAATCCATCATCGTGCGATAAATCGACTAATCTCTCCTGACTAACACTTCCAAGAAGCATAATAGGATTATGCCCTGTACTATCCCAAAGGTCTCTATCAATCCTCTTAAATAATTCTCTTATATCAGTATTCCAGGACCAATATAGATTGTAAGCAAGTGTTCTCAATTTTTCAAGATTATCAGGTAAGGCTGGAACAACTAGATAAGTATTTAAAAATTTATACATGGTCTAATCTCTTAATTTTTCATTAAATAGCTGAGTCAATCTTAAAATATAGTTAAAAGATGTAAACTAAAAAATATTACAAGTTATAAGTCATAATAAAAAAAAAGCCGGTCAAATGACCGGCTTATGAAATGAATAAATTATCTTTTTATTTAATCAATATCATCTTTTTCATTTCAGAGTAATTGTCATTTGCTCTTAATTCATAGAAGTAAATACCACTACTTAAATTTTCAGCATTCCAATTAATCTTATAAGAGCCTGCTTTTTGGAAACCATCAACAAGTACACTTACTACTTCACCAAGTAAATTGTATACAATTAGCTTAGCATTTGAATTTACAGGTAAAGCATATTCAATAACTGTTGAAGGGTTAAAAGGATTTGGATAATTTTGATTTAATTTAAATTCATTAGGTACAATATTGGTATAATTTTCATTTATTGATAAAGCTTTTTCAACGCGGATAGTAAATCCTGTTATGTTCTTTACACCGGCAGAACCAATTAAAGTACCAACACCGGTAGTGGTGTCAATTGTAATTATATTATTATTTTGTGTTGAAGAACCTGTTGCACCAAATAGGTTACCGTTTTTATCAAATGCAATTGCATTAGTTAATAAACCAGTTCCTGTTTTACCAACGAATAAAGTATCACCATTATTTAAATCAATTTTATAAACTTTATCTTTATTGGCACCAAGAACTGCATAATAGGCTGCCCATAATTCATTTGTTAATGGATTAAAACAAACATTTGAAATTGGGATTTTAGCTTTGGTTATAGAATCAGCAGTTCCAAAAGTTGGGTCACTCTCCTCATAATACACTCTATAAATTTCACCTGTTCTTGTAACTGAATATAGAGTACCGGCTGTATCAAAAGCTAATGATTGTAAATTAGGAATAGTAAGAGTAAAAAATTCATTAGCGTCACCTTCAGCGGCATTAACTCTAAATATTTTAGAGTTAGTAATACCTGAAGTTAATCCATAAACAACACCTGTAATTGGATTAGAAGCTATACTCTTAATATCATTAGATAATAAATTACCAACTTCAGTAGAAGCACCGGTAGTTGTATTTATTTTGAAAAGTTTGCCAAGGTTTCCTGAACCTGTTGAAGCATAAAGTACATTAGATTCAGCAGGAATAATTCTATATCCTCTTGCATTTAGTGTAAATCCGTTAAATGAAGGATCATTTGATGTTACTGGATATACTACCTGGAAATTTCCTGGAACAGTAGGATAAAATGAAAAATGTATAGTTAAAGAATCATATGAATGTAAAGTTATTGGGAAAGTAAGTTCATCCAATAATTTAAATGGACCTGCAGAATCAGGAATTGCAGTTATTACTAAATCCTGATCACCGAAGTTAGCTAAGGTAGCACTTAAAATATCACTTTCATTATTTATTTCAACATTGCCGAAATTTAAATTCAAATTGTCTGAATGAGCTGCCACACCAAGAAATGGTACCATTCTAATATTTGTTAACCAGGTACCCCAGGTATTTGTATTTGAAGCAAATTCACTGAACATCCACATATTATAACCATCAGATGGGTCAACCCATACACCATTATAATCCCCCCATCTATTTCTGCCTGAAGAATAATCTTTAATATAATTTCCTCTACCGGTTCTGATTTCTTTACTTGCAGTAAATCCCGGAGGGTCAGTAGTCAATTTAGTTACAAAATGTGCACCGGCATATTCATTTACACCTGAGCGGCTATAGTTAATAGCAATATTATTATCCTTATCAACATCTAATGAAGAATAATAATGCCAAAAACCCGGAGCACCAAAAGATGCATCCTCAACAACAACACCATTGTTTGGGTCTAATATTAAATATCTTAAAGCAGAATAACCAAATGAACTAGGATTATTTATTGAATGAGTTGCAAATAAAAACCCATTTTGATATTTAGGTTCATTTCTTAATGCAGAACCACCAGCTTCAATTAATAATTCTGTTCCATTTCTAATACTACCACCCAGCTGGTCAGCATTTGGTGCATTATAATATTGAGAAATAGGAATGTTGCCACCAGTTAATGTTGGAGTTGTAGAAGCATTTGCTATTTTATACACAACAGCAAAATTTGAACCTGCTGAGAATGTTGGCAAATGCATTAAATAATAAACACTTGCAGTATCACGCATAATTGCAGGTCTGATATTAAATACGTTTTGGTTTAATGTTGGATATTTAATATTCCATATATCATTCCAAACAACTTGTCCTGCTGTGTTAGCATACAATTGACCTTTATTTATAATTCTAATTTTAGCATACTGGAAGTATCCGCCAAATTGAAATTGATTTGAAGTTATGTATAAACATTTATCATCAAAACCAACACCCTGATAATCTCCCCAGTTTGTTACTGTAGTACTGCCATTCATATTAGAAGGCAATGCCCAATTGTACCAGGTACCAATAGCAGATGAATCCTGAGAAACAGAAACTAAGAAATATGAGGTTTGAGTATTATCATTCTGATGAAGCCAAACCATAATCCATCTTTTTGCAAAATGATCATATAATATTTTAGGGTCGAAAGAACTGACACCGGCTAAAGCTGTTTGATACCAAGCATCTGCTGAAATTGTTTTTAATAAATTTCCTTCTTTATCCCAGATTCCAAAATTAGAATTTACAGTAGCAACTATATGTTGAGGACCAACAGCAACATAAGGGTCTGGAGGAATACTGTTTGTTTCAGTTAGACCTTGTAAACTTTTTAATACAATAGTCATAGCTGTGTCATAAGATTTACCTGTTAAAGATTTATCTTCAGTATAATTCTGAATAGCTGGAGGCATATTATTAGGAATTAACTCACCTTCAACATCTTTATAACGTAAAATATTCCTAACTTTTTCTTCTTTTGGCTCAGTTATAGTTATAACCTTTGAAAAGCTATTAGTTGAAACTGTTACACCATTATGAACACTTCCTTGTTCTGGTCCGGAATAAGACTGCCCAAGAATCATTACACTGTATGCAAAAATCAATAAAAAGATTTTTGTAAATATTTTGCTCATTCTAACCTCAAATAGGATATTTAAATAAAATTATTTTTTCACTTATTATAATAATTTACCTAATTTCTCATCAACAAAAAAGCAAAATGTGTATATTATCTTACATTTTTTAGGAGATTTTCAATGGGTAAATTTAATTTAAAAAAGATTCAACAGGTTTTATCTGATTTTAAATATGATGCTTGGTTATTTTTTGATTTCAGAGCCTCTAACGAATTGGCATTAAGTATCTTAGATATTAATAAAGAAAAACATTTAACAAGAAGATTCTATTACCTCGTTCCAAAATCTGGAGAGCCAATTAAAATTGTAAATGGTATTGAAGCAGGTAACCTCGACCATTTACCCGGTAAAAAACTTACCTTCTCCAGCCATAATTCACTTACAAATCATCTTAAAAATTCTTTAAGCGGATTGAAAAATATTGCTATGGAATATTCCCCAATGAATGCAATCCCTTATGTATCCAGAGTTGATGCAGGTACTATTGAGATGATTAAGTCTTTTGGAGTGAACATTATCAGCAGTGCAGACCTAATATCAATGCTTGATGCTATATGGACAAAAGAACAATATGAAGAAAACATTCCTGTTGCAAATGCTTTAAATGATATTGTTGATGCTTCTTTTGAATTTATTAAAGAAACTATTCTCAATAAGAAAAAACTTACTGAATATGATGTGCAACAGTTTATAATGAATGAATTTAATAAAAGAAAATATTATACCGATTTTCCTCCAATTGTTGGAGTAAATGAAAATAGCGCAAACCCGCATTACGGACCAACTGAGACTATTTTCAAAGAAATAAAAGAAAATGATTTTGTGCTAATTGACCTTTGGGCTAAACCTGATAGAGATGATGCAGTTTGGGCTGACATTACCTGGACAGGATTTGTTGGTAAAACTGTTCCTGAAAAATATACAAAGATATTTAACATAGTTGCAGAAGCCAGAGATACTTGTTTTAATTTCATAAAGGAAAGAGTTGAAAATAACAAACAAGTTAAAGGTTTTGAAGCAGATAATGCTTCCCGTAAAGTTATTGAGGATGCCGGTTATGGAGAATATTTTATTCATCGCACAGGTCATTCAATAACAACAGACTTACACGGCAGTGGTTCACACTTAGATAACTTTGAAACTAAAGATGAAAGATTACTTCTTCCTTCTACATCCTTTTCAATTGAACCCGGTATTTATTTGACTGGAGATTTTGGAGTAAGAAGTGAAATAGATGTTTATATTACTGAAGATAAAAAAGTTACAAGAACAGGAAAGAAAATTCAAAAAGAAGTAATCCCAATTCTTGCCTAAAATTTCCATTAATAAAAAAGGGTTGTCTGAATTCGACAACCCTTTTTATCATTAAACATAAAATTTATTTTTTTACATTCTCAATTAAATATTTAGCAACTGCCTTAGCTTCATTCGGTTTCAATCCAGGATTAGGCATTGGAGGGTATCCAGGATTGTTCTGTGTCGGGCTCAATATAAATGCTGATAACTTATCAACATTTCCGTTGTATTTAGGAACTGTTTCATTGTATGGAGGCCCTACCACTTTTTTGTCGAATGCATGGCAGCTTGAACATCTAACCTGATAAATTTCCTGACCACTAACTACAGCAGCACCCTCAGTTCCTCTTAAATCAGCTAAATATTTTTGAAATTGAACGTCCATGACTGCGCGCTGCAATTGAGTTGCATTTGCAACCATCATTTGGTCCTTTAATATCAATGAAATAATAGTAAATAAAATAACAAAAAATAATGCACCACTATATTGCATTGAATGCTCTTTAGTCATTGCATAAAGAATTTGATATGCAATAAAAATAAGTATTAATGCAATTATGATATAAGTAAAAGTCGAGCTTGAAAAACTTGTTTTTGGAACAGATACCAGGTTAACCAAAATTAAAATAGGGATAAACAAAGATGCAATGAATGTAACTTTAAGAGCTTTACTCCTGATGAAATTTGTTAGTAAAGTATTTTCCTGCTTTCTACCGCCTTCCCAATAAAAATGCACAAACATTACAATTGCACCTGTCAAAGTAAATGCAACAGCAATAAATTGCAGATAATGAACAACAATTTTCCAGGAGAAAAGATTTAATATTAATTGAACATCCCAAAGATTAGGCATATAGGCTAATGATAATCCAGCAGTAAATAAATATGTTCCTATTAAAAGTAGTACTATAGCATATATTCCTGATTTTGTATTTACTCTTTTATTCCCCTCTTTGTATTTCTTAAATTCATCATAATCATCATCTTTAGTTGAAGGAATATTACTGAGAATTGTATAAAATCCTAATGAATACTTATATGTATATACAAGAATTATTCCTATAATATTAAAGAATGCTGATGCAGCTAATAAACTAAGAACAGGACTTTTAGATGTATGAAGTATTTGAACAAAAAGTAAAATTAAAGTTAATGAAGGAAGCATCCCCAGTACTATTCCCATACTTTTATTTACCGTAACAATATCAATTACATCTTTTGAAAATTTATAACAAACTCCATTGCAATCATCTAATCCTTTTTTCTTGTAGAACAAAGAAATAAACAAACCGCCAATTAATATGCTGATGAAAGGAATATAAAGGAAAAGAATTAATGCTAATAAATAATTCAGCAATTCTAAATGTTCAGCAGATTGAGGCAGCACAAGTTTATCAAGAAAATCCATTTAATAACTCTCTTTAGTTAAAAGATAATTAATTTATCAAGCGAAAGTAAAACAACAATTAATAAAGCAAAGATATTTATATCCTTAAAAGCAAATGAAAAATATCTTGACTCTGCATTTTTTTTAAGTAAGTGGGATGCATTGTAAGTTAGCCATACTCCACTTAACAATACAGCATAAACAACTATATCATATTTTATAAGATGAAAAAGTGGAAACATAAATGATGTTACCACTGTTGCAAACATCCAGATAAATGTAATCCGGGATAATTGCTCGTGGGAAAATAATTTAGTAAGCACAGGAAAACCTGCTTTTTCATAATCCTTATCAAGCACCAATAATAGAAGCCAAAAATGAGGTATTTGCCAAATGAAAAAGAAGAAGGCAAGAATTAAATTTTGCGGGTCAAGCAACGCTCCACCTGCAGCAGTCCAACCCACCATTGGAGGTATTGCACCAACTAATGAACCGGGAATAATTGCTACTGGAGATTTCTTTTTTAAAGGAGTATAAATAATATTATACCATATAAGATTTAGTAACCCTAATAACAAAGGAATTAAGCCTGAACTTAAAAATAAAATAACGGCTCCCAGAATTAACAATATACCGGTGAACAATATTGCATTCTTCAACGAAATTTTCCCTGAAGGAATTGGTCTTTTTTTTGTTCTACTCATCAATGCATCAGTATTTCTTTCTTGAATATGATTTATCGCAGCAGAGCCACAAGCAAGAAAGAGAATTCCTATTAAAGGATAAAGCATATGCCAGCTTAAAGCACCAGAAAAACTAATGTAGCCAAAGAAGGTGGTTATCATTACGAACAGAGTAATTCTAATTTTAGCAAGCTCTAATAATATTTTTATTTTCTCCATCATTTTTTATTTGAATTACCTGTTGTGTCTGTCTTACCTGCTTTACCTGATGAATCAGCAATACCTGAAGTTTGATTTTGAGTCTTCAAAGAATCACCACCTTGCGGAGTTTTACTTTTTTCTTCAACTAATCTTCTTTTCATAAAATCTTCAAACTTATTTCTTTCCATAACCACAACTTTAGATAACATATATGAGTGTCTCAATCCACAATAATTTGAACATTCAATGTTGTAATCACCTACTTCATCAGCATTAAACCACATAAAGTTTTTTCTTCCAGGAATTACATCTTTTTTCAATCTAAATGCAGGTACATAAAAAGAATGGTTCACATCTAAAGATGTTAAATTTAAACGGACATTTTCTTTTATAGGAACATATAAACTTTCTGTCTGCACACCATTATCATATTTAAATGTCCACTTCCACATTTGAGCAGTTACTTCAACTACCATTGCATTTTTAGGAACATTAGTCATTTCCTTATAACCAATCCATCCATACCAGAACATAAATAAAACAAGAATTACAGGAATTACAGTCCAGGTAATTTCAAGTGCAGTATTGCCGTGAATGTTGATTGCCTTCTTATTTTTTTTTCTATTGTATTTAAATACAAATGTAATCATCAATACAGTTACCAGAACTAAAAAGAAAACCGAAATTACCAATATGAATATAAATGCATTATCAACAGTATTAACAAAATTTGAAGCTTGAGCTATCATTTTAATTCCTTATAAATTGGTATAATCTGCAAACAGCAGAACCATTGAAATCACGATAAAAAATAATGCAACTAATACGAACACCTTAAAAGCTTTTTGTTCAACCCTCAGATGCATAAAAATTGTTAGAACTAAATATGATTTAATAGATGCAATCAACAATGCAGTAGTAATTGTAAGTGCACCGAAATTTATACCAGCTACAGCCACAGTTATTGTGGTTAATGTCAACAATCCTAACCAAACAAGGATGTAAATACTATAACTTGGTGCATGATGTTTATGTTCTTCGTTGTGCATCTTGCCTCTATGAAATTAAATAGAATAATGGGAATAAGAATATCCATATTATATCAACCAGGTGCCAGTATAGACCTGCTGTTTCCAGTTTAACATAATTGTCTTTTGTAATTACATCTCTAATTGTAAAAACAGTCATTGTACCAATAAGAACCATACCAATGATTACGTGTAAACCGTGTAAACCTGTCATAACATAGTATAAGCCAAAAAATAAAATTTCGCCTGCTTTCTTTGAAAGCAAAACTTCACCTCCCGGATACAAACCATGACGGATTTCTGTTGACCATTCAAAAAATTTATTTATGAGGAAACCCATAGCTAATACAATGGTTAATCCCTGAAAGATTAACGAAAGTATTTTATTATTTTTTTGAATTGCAGTAATTGATAAAGCCATCGTTAAACTGCTTGTTAAAAGGATTGCAGTATTGAATGTACCAATCATTGTGTTCAGTTCTTTTGCAGCAATATGAAAATCCTGCTGATGTATATATCTGTATACTGAATAAATAAAAAACATACCTCCGAACAAAATAAGCTCAGTAAAAAGAAAGAGCCACATTCCCATTCTGGAACCCATATCGTCCCGATGTACGTGAACCTCAGGATGTTTTACTTCAACTGTTTGAGTTGCTTCTATCAATGTGTTATTTCCTCCTCTTTTTCTTTCTTCTTAGTTTCTTCATATTCTTCGTTCATTCTATACTCATAAGGACCATCAAGAATAACAGGTATCTCGTGGAAGTTCTCGTGAATAGGTGGTGTTTCAATTTGCCATTCCAAGGTTTCTCCACCCCAAATATTTTTTTCAGTTATAACTTTTCCTTTTCTAACAGATCTAATTAAGTTAGTAAACATTATTATCAAACCTGTTATCAGTATCCATGAACCTATTGTTGATATGAAATGATAAGGCCAATATTCAGGTAAATAATCGTAATATCTTCTTGGCATCCCTAACCATCCCATAATGAACATTGGGAAATACAAAACATTAAAGCCTATAAATAAGAACCAAAAACCGATTTTGGCTGCTTTAAAATTATACATCCTGCCAAACATTTTAGGAAACCAGTAATGTGCTGCTGCAAATATTCCGAATCCGGTTCCACCAAACATTACATAATGAAAATGTGCAACAATAAAACTTGTATCGTGAATTTGAATATTAACAGCAAGTGAACCTTGCATTAACCCAGTTAAGCCTCCTATTGAAAAGAGAAAGATAAACGCTAAGGCAAACAATAATGGAGGTGCTGTCTCAATTGAGCCTTTATAAAGAGTTGCAACCCAGTTAAATACTTTGATAGCACTTGGTATAGCTACAAGGAATGTAAGTAGTGAAAATACAAATTGTCCTGTATCGCTCATTCCGGCAGTAAACATATGATGTGCCCAAACAAGAGAACCAAAAAATGCAATCCCTAAACTGGAAAATGCAATAAACTTGTATCCAAAAATTGTTCTTCCTGCAAATACAGGAATGATTTCGGAAATAACACCCATTGCAGGTAATATCATTATATAAACAGCGGGATGAGAATATATCCAAAACATATGTTGATAAAGTACAGGATCACCACCAAGTTTAGGGTCAAAAATTCCAACTCCAAACAACCTTTCAATTACAATCAATAACAAAGTGATACCAATAATTGGCGTGGCTAAAACTTGCACCCAGGCAGTTGCATAAGTTGACCATACAAACAATGGCATCTTAAACCATCCCATACCCGGAGCTCTCATTCTATGTATAGTTGTAATAAAATTAAGTCCGGTAAGAATTGATGAGAATCCTAAAACAACCGCTCCAAATAAAGGCATAATTACATTCGTTCCTGTTCTTACACTATATGGAATATAAAAAGACCAGCCAGTATCCATGGGACCACCTGGAAGTAAAATAGATATCAATGCCAGCAAACCACCTGTTACAAATAAATACCAGGAAAATAAATTTAATCTTGGAAACGCTACATCTTTTGCTCCAACCAGTATGGGAAGAAAAAAGTTACCAAAAATTGCTGGTAATCCTGGAATGACAAATAAGAAAATCATTATTACACCGTGAAGTGTAAAGAATGCATTATAAGTTTGAGGACCAACAATCGTTCTACCAGGTGCAATTAATTCCAGGCGAATTAAAAATCCTAAAGTTACGCCCACTGCAAAAAATGTAAGAATAGTCCAAAGATAAAGTAATCCGATTCTTTTGTGGTCAACAGAAAAAATCCATCCTTTTATTCCTGTATGCTTTCCCTGATATTTTAAATAACTCACATTTTCATTATTTAACATTAGTATCATCCTCCTTCCTGGTAACAACATTTTTCTTTGGCTTTCTAACAAGAACGACTACAAAAACCAAAGCTGCCAATAAAATACCTGCCCCAAATACTCTCGTCAAATTTAGCACATAAGTCTTTCCTTCAGGGTCATAGCTAAAACAATACTGCAGCATCTTTGCAACAGTTGGTACAACTTTCCCTTCTGAAGTTTCGATTACAGCCATTTTAAAATCAAAAGGAAGAACACTATACCCTGCTCTATCTGTATAGCTGGGGAATAAATATCTTGTTATAACACCATCCTTGGTTAAGAAAATTATCGTACCAGAATGTATAAACTCTTTACCATCTCTCTTGAAATAAAAACCTGATGCATCTGTTAAAGTTTTAATTGTTGCACTATCACCTGTTAAGAATCTCCAGGAATCAGCAGGGAAATTTTTTCCAATCATCTTTAAATAATTTTTCTTTTTATCAGCAGCAAGTTTAGGAGTGTCCATCTCATTCATACTAACAGTAACAATGTTATACTGTACTCCTGGTTTTAAATCAGATTCTGCAACAACTTGAGCTAATGCTGTCATTAAAGGAGTACATATTCCGGGACATTCATAATATACAAATGATAAAACTGTTGGTGTTTTAAATAAATCTTTTAATACTACTTTGTTTCCATTCTCATCATTGAATTGAAGGTTCAAAGGAATTTTATTACCAAGCTTTTCATCAACACCAATTTCTATTTTTTGGTCAGCTGCATACAAGCTAAACAAGCTTAATACTATTATTAATAATATTCTAAACTTCATTACCTTTACCCATAATTTTATTTATGTAATTATATAATTCAACCCACTCACCAGAAGATAAACCATAGATTCTATCATTAAAACCATTCTGTTCCACAAACCTTGTCATATTACTTCTGAATTCTTTTTCAGTTTGAAGTATATTTTTATTATTCATTAACCAAAGGAGAGATATTTCATCATTCTTAGTTATTCTTGTAAGAATTTTAGCTCCTCTTTCATTCCTGTTACCTTTAATTTTATTCTGAAGAGCAGAAATGTTAATGTTTTTATTTCTTTCTGAGATTAAAATTTGTTCAGCATCTTTAACTGGAATTTGGGAGGGAATTTCTTTCCCTTTGGTGATGTTATAAGTCTGGTCCAGATTTTGAACTTCACCTTGTTCAACAGGAGGTGCATTTTGAACAAAAGTATTTCTTATATAATGTGCTAACCCAACTTTTTCTTGCGGAGTTAAATAATCATAAGATATCATTGCAGAACCAGGAATACCTTCTTCTAATGTCTTGTATATACCAGAAAATTTAGGCCCATTTTTCCAATTATCATTGGACGTAAAATTTCTTGGTGCAGGATTTAACCCTGCAGCACCTGGTCCCGTTCCTTTTCCATCCTCTCCATGACAAGACACGCACACCTTGTTGAACAATGTTTTTCCATCCTGAATAATTTGTTCTGAAGGTTTTGCAATTAAATTTAAATCCATTGGTGGAATAGATTTAGCCTCAATTACCTTCAAATCTCCTTGCATTGTTGAATCCTGAGCCCTTGGCATTACTGTTTTTCTTTCAATAAGATTAAGATTATTTACGTAAATTAATCCTACAAGAATTATGATTGTAAGCACATAGGGATATACTAAAGCAAAGAACTTTAAAGGTTCTTTTTTTATGTAATCTATTATATTTCTTAAGTTATAGTACATTAAGTTTTAAAACCTCAAAATATTAGAGATGAAAATTTAATCCACGTTCAAGTTTAGGGTCACCAACTGCCAGGATATTATTTCTCTTAAAATTGAACACAAAGAGCAAAATCATTAATCCGGTTAACATCAAAGGAAATACAAAATCAGTCCAACTGAATGTATAACCTTTTGGAGATAGACTTGGTATTATAAGCCAATATAAATCAACAAAGTGTGCAAAGAGTAACCAGATAGCAGCTATCTTCAATCTTCTTGGGTCCATTTTAGCAGGTTGTGAAAGAAGTAATGCATATGGCACTACAAATTGAACTAATATTAAAAAGATTGATAAGTATTCCCATCCTCCTGTCCATCTATGAACGAACCACGAAGTTTCTTCGGGGAGGTCTGCATACCAAATTAACATATACTGTGAAAAAGCTATGTATGCCCAAAAATTTACGAATACAAACATTAAGGCTCCAAAGCTATAAAGATGGTCATAAGAAATTATTGAAGGTAAATATCCGTTTTCCATTAACAAAACAGTCACTAATGTTGCTGCTGCTAATGCGGCTATAACTGTTCCTGAAAAGAAATAAACACCATAAATGGTTGAGAACCAGTGAGGCTCTAAACTCATCATCCAGTCTATTGCAGAAAATGTTAAAGAAATTGCAAAAATGGGAATAAAGATTGCGGATAATTTTATGTTTCTTTTTGTTAAACCTTGATCAAAGTTTTTATCCTGCTTTAAAGAATTTCTTGTTATCAATAAATAGAATAAAAACCATATAGCAATAAAAACAAAAGCTCTGATAATAAAGAAAGTAGAATTTAAATAAGGTGCTTTTCCTTTGAGTATTTCATCGTGTTCAACAGCTTCAAGATGAGTCCAATGAAATAAATCGTGCATATTGATAATTAAGGGAACAACAAGAATAAATAAGACCGGAATAACCGAAGCAAGAAATTCAATTATCCTTCTGAATGGAACACTCCAATCAGCACCTGCAATGTATTCTAATGTTATTAAAAATAAAGAGCCAACACCAATACTAATTAAAAACATAAACATAACCAGATAGTTATGTAATGCTCTAACATAGTCTGTTAAAAATCCAATCACTCCTAAAGCTAATCCTGCTAAAAGCAAAATTATTCCTATAACTTGGATTTTGCCCGGGAGTTCTTTTTTATTGTAACCTACTAAAGTGTTATTGACCATTTTTAACAGGCTCCTTTTTTACTTTCTGAACATCAGTTACTTCTGCATTCTTTGCTCTTTGAAGAACTCGTATATAATTTACTATTGACCATCTTTCCTCTCTTGTAATCTGAGGAGCATATGATGGCATTGCATTTTGTCCATTAGTGATAATATGATAAATCATTCCATCATTCATTTCTCTTACACGGGTTGAATGAAGTGTAGGAGGATTCTGGAACTGGCCTCTTAATCTACTGTCACCATCTGCAAAATTTCCATGACATGGACTGCAAAATGTTAAGAATTTTCTTTTACCTAATTCGACAGTTTCCTTTGTTGGTATAATTGGATTAACTAAAGATTCTGCAGGAGCAGGCATTCCCATAAATTTGTAAGGTAAAAATCCTCTTGCAACTGTTCCTTTTACAGGCTGCCTCATTCCAAAACCATCTCTGAATGTTTCAACTTTTTCCTGTGGTGTTACTTTAGCTTGAGAAACCATCCAATCAAATGGCTCCATATAAAGAAGGTAATTCAAAGTGAAATATGTTATTGCAGATGTAACTGCAAAAACTATTGTAAGAAATACTAAAAACTTTGGTTGAAGTATAGGATATTTTTCTTTTAAAGGAACATAAATATCATCAACTTGAACAGCATCAAGAGATAAGAATAAAGTTCTTAATTCTTCTGCATTAAATTTTTTATCATCAGCTTCAACATAAATTCCAAAATGATCAGCAGATACTCTTTGCATATAATTCGTATCATGAAGAGGGTGAGAATTATTTGGCAGATTAAAGAAAACTGAAAGCATACCAATTACAGTCGCCAGGGTTGCAAGTAAAACTGTTAGTTCAAAGGTAACAGGTATAAAAGCAGGTAAAGCAAAGAATGGCTTACCACCGATTATCATTGGATAGTCAACGGACATTGTCCACCACATTAATAATAAAGCTAATGCTGTTCCTGATAATCCAAAAAATAAAGTGACATATCCAAGCTTTGAAGATTTTAACTTCATAGCAGCATCCATTCCATGAACAGGATATGGAGTATTAACATCCCACTTTTTATATCCTAAATCAGCAATTATTTTAACTGCCTTAATTAATTTATTAGGCTCATTAAATTGTGCAGCAACTGCAAATAAAGTATTAGATTGCATGAGTACCTCCATCAGTTGGCTGATGATGAACTGGCTGCGAACCCTCAACTACAGCTTTAATTTCAGAAATGGAAACTACAGGTAAAAATTTAGTAAAGATAATAACCAGTGTAAAAAATAAACCAAAGCTGCCTAATAATATCCCCAAGTCGAAAATTGTAGGTTTAAAATACCCCCAGCTTGATGGAAGAAAATCGCGTGACAATGATGTAACAACAATTACAAATCTCTCAAACCACATTCCTACATTTACTAAAATTACGATAATGAACATAGGCAATATTGACCTGCGAATTTTTTTGAACCAAAATAGCTGAGGTATTAAAACATTGCAGGAAATCATTATCCAATATGCCCAGGCATAAGGACCCATTGCTCTATTCACAAATACAAATGTTTCTGCTGGTACACCGCTATACCATGCTGTAAAAAATTCCATTCCATATGCATATCCAACCATCAACCCTGTTGCAATGATTACCTTATTCATTTTTTCAAGATGATTAAGAGTTATGATATGTTCCAAATGGAATACTCTTCTAACAAAAATTAAAACAGTAACGACCATTGCAAAACCTGAGAAAATAGCTCCTGCAACAAAATATGGAGGGAATATCGTAGTATGCCATCCAGGAATAATTGATACTGCAAAGTCAAAGCTTACAATAGTGTGAACAGATAAAACTAAAGGAGTTGCAAATCCTGCTAAAAGCATATAAGCTTTTTCGTAATGCTGCCACTGACGATGAGAATGTCTCCAACCCAAACTTAAAATTGAATAAATTGTTTTCTTTAATTTCTGTTCTGTCCTATCTCTCAGAATTGCAAAGTCAGGGATTAAACCTACATACCAGAAGACTAATGATACAGTAAAGTAAGTTGATACAGCAAACACATCCCATATCAATGGTGAAGTAAAGTTAACCCAAAGTCCATGCTGGTTAGGATATGGAAATAAGTAACCTGCCAACCAGGGACGACCTGTATGTAGTACCGGAAATAATGCGGCGCATATAACTGCAAAGATTGTCATTGCTTCAGCGAACCGGGCAATTCCTGTTCTCCATTTTTGTCTTAACAAGAAAAGGATTGCAGAAATCAGTGTTCCTGCATGACCAATACCAACCCAAAAAACAAAGTTTACGATGCCGAAACCCCATCCTACCGGTTGGTTGTTCCCCCAGACTCCAATACCATAAAATAATGTAACAGCCACACAGACAACTCCAATTAATAAGGCTGTACCACTTACAGCCAAAGCTAAAAAGAATTTTCTATTAGCTTTTTCCTCAATTGGTTTTACAATTACATTATCTATATCAATTAAATTGGGATTACCTTCAATAACAGGTAATTCTTTTGCATAATCAATATTCACTAAACTTCCTCCGGATGAGTGTTTCTTAATTTCGCTACATAAGAAATGTTAGGTCTAACGTTCAATTCTTCTAAAACATAATAAGTTAAATCGTGTTCTTTCCATTGGCCAACTTCTGATTCTTTATCTTTAATATTTCCGAACGTTATTGCTCCTGTAACACAAGCTTCCTGGCAAGCAGTTTTAACTTCAGAACCTGTAATTGCTCTACCTTCCTGAATTGCATCTTCTCTGGCTTTCATTATTCTTTGAATACAGAAAGTACATTTTTCCATTACTCCTCTGCTTCGTACTGTAACTTCAGGATTAAATACCAGACTAAAAACATCGCTCATTTGATAATCATCTTTGAAGTACGAACGGAAATTATAAAAGTTAAATCTTCTTACTTTAAAAGGACAGTTGTTTGAGCAATATCTTGTACCAACACATCTATTGTAAACCATCTGATTTAATCCATCTATACTATGTGTTGTTGCTGCAACAGGACAAACATTTTCGCACGGTGCATGGTCACAATGCTGACATAACATTGGCTGAGCACTTACATTAGGTTCATCAGGACTGCCGGAATAATATCTGTCAATTCTTAGCCAATGCATTTCACGCCCTTTAATAACCTGGTCCTTTCCTACAACCGGAACATTATTTTCGGCATTACATGCTACAGTACATTCCCCGCAACCAAGGCATTTATTTAAGTCAATAGCCATCCCCCATTTTACATCAGAAAATCTTGTCTCAGCATGTAAATTATATAACGAAGTTTGTTCAATTCCTTTGCTTTCCTTTAAGAATTTAGGATTATTTTTATACTCATTGACAGTTCCTTCCCTTATTATCCCTCTTTTCTTATGCTGGTCCTTTGTATAACCTTCATCAAAAGTATGATGCTCTTGAGTAGTAGCTAATTTATATGTACCTGAAGTTTTTCTTACCTGAACACCCGTATAAATAAATTTAGATAAACCAGCATCATAAACTGATATAAGTCTGTTTACATCAAAACCATTTCCTGTTCCAACAGTACCTGCATTAGTTCTACCAAATCCGCTTTCAATTACAACTAAATCATCAGCAATTCCTGGTTGAATAAAAACAGGAAGTTCTAAAGTTCGGTTCTTTACTTTTACTTCAATAAGGTCTTCAATTTCAACATCTAATTTCTTTGAAGTATTCAATGAAATAGCTGCGTAATTATCCCAGGTAACTTTTGAAACAGGATGAGGTAATTCCATCATCCATCCATTATTTGCATATGAGCCATCACCAAGATTAGGATGCTCCTGGATTAACAAAGTCATTCCTTTATTGTCAAAAAATTTCATTTCACCTGATGAAGCAGATGCATTACCTCCATTAGATGGAGCAGTTTCGTTTGTAAATACGATTCCATCGTGTAGTGAAGTCAACCAGAAATTATTAAAATCACCTGAACCTGTTGAAGTAAAGAAATTACTTTCCCAGTTTTTCTTTAAATAATTCAGATAAATGTCATTGCTATATTTCTTTGCATCCTGATTTATCCAGGCAAGAAGAATTGCTTCTTTTTGTCTGGTATTAAATAAAGGAGCAATAACAGGCTGAACTAAACTTACAACACCTGTTCTTGTTTGGGAATCACCCCATGATTCATAATTATGATTTAAAGGAAGTATATAATTTGATAATGAAGCTGTTTCTGTTTCTACTTCTGTTAGTGTAACAACTAATGGAGCTTTCCTTAGTATGTTTTCATAATTATATTCTTTTGGAAAATGATAAACAGGATTAGTATCAATATGTATAACTGCACCAATAGCGTTATTGTTTATAGCAGATATTAATCCATTAAGTTCATCTTTGTTTGAGAAAGGTAATTGTTCAACTTCAGCAGCATCTGTTCTGTATAAGGTATTCCCTCCAAGAACTTGATTTAAATGATTAACTGCTATATGGACATCTTCAGGAAGAACATTACCAGCATAAACAATTGCTTTGCCTTTGTTAGCTTTTAAGTCTTTAATAAGTAGTTCTAAAGTCTTTGAATTAATTTTATATTTTCTTACAAAGTCATTTCTGTTAATACTTTTAGAACCGCCGACTTCACTAATTAATAATTGAACAAATTCTGCTTGAGCAGCAGGATTTAATCTTAATCTATAATCAGCATTCATTCCTGTTATAGACATATTTCCTTCAATTGCATAAAGCCTGTTAAAGCTATTGATATTGTTTACATCTCTTCCTTTAGCATATAGTCTTTGATTTTCAACAGTATGTCCTTCGGTTCCTAAAAAATCACCTTCAAGAGTAACAATAATTTTTGCTTCATCCCATTTTATTAATGGAAAGAAATTCCCGCCTGCAGATTTTCTCCATGCATTATTTCTCGCTGCTTCATCGAACATCTCGAAGGAATAAATCTTTGTAGTCGGATATTTTGCTTTAAACTCTTCAAGCAATTTTTTTGTAGTAGGAGAAAATATTTTTCCGGTAATTAATGCAATTTCTTTTTCACCTTTTTTTAATTCATTAAGAATTGCATTATTTGCTTTCTCCCATGAGATTGCATTAAAGTATCCACCCCTATTTTTTTGCGGCTCTTTATATCTTTCAGGATTATATAAATTAAGAATAGAAGCATGACCCTTGGAACAAATTTTTCCCTGGTTAACAGGATGGTCTGGATTACCATCAATCTTTACAGGACGACCTTCTCTGGTTCTAATTAAGATTCCGCAAGCATTTGCACAGCTTGTACAAGTTGATGCATAAAAATTAGGTTCACCAAGGATAATCTCTTCAGGCTTTTTATTATAAGGAATTATTTCTCCTTTATCCCTGTAGTTTGAACATCCAGCTCCTGCTAATGCTGCAGAAGCACCAAGCAAAGCAATGAACTTTCTTCTTGATAGTCCTGATAATTTATTGGGATCAAAATCTTCTTTTGTTTCCTCTTTGAATTCATCGTGAGTACTTGTTAAAAAGTTAGGGTCATTGTACAAATCATTAAAGCTCTTCCAATAATTTGGTTCAGGTTTTTTATTATCTAAATTATCGTTTTTTGTATCAGACATTATTTACACCTTATTTTTACGGCTAACCGCATTAGGATTAATTTTAACATTAATTTTATTGTGGCTTATCTCAGATAATTTTGTTTTCTTCATAAATAATTCAGCAACTAACGTCTGCAGACTCATCATTCCAACATATCCTGCACCAAGCCAGGTAAAAAACTTACCTCTTTTTATTTTTTTAGACGATTTAAATAAATTTTGAATTTCCATTTCTTCTCCTAACGATGACAAGCAAAACAGTTATCAGGTCCCTTATTTAAATTCTTTAATTGCGGGAACCTTTCTTTTGCATTTCTATGACAATCAAGACAAGCAGCCATAGTAAATGAATTCATTTGAGCAACAGTTTCCATCTGCCTTACATCCCCGTGGCAGTTAGCGCAATCAATACCTTTATTTACGTGAACACTATGGTTGAAATAAGCAAAATCCGGAATTCTATGTATCCTCTTCCAGGGAATAGCTTTACCTGAATTGTAATAATTTGTTAGCTTTTTAATTTCAGGTCTGTCTTTGCGTGCATACCTGTGGCAATTCATACAAGTCTCAACAGCAGGAACCATTGCGAATCTTGATTTTTCAACGGAAGTATGGCAATACTGGCAATCAATCTGCATATCTCCAGCATGTAACTTATGGGAAAATGCAATTGGCTGCGTTGGAGAATAACCAATACCATCCCGTTCAGCGCGGCTTGCAAAATAAGTTAATGCAAAAGACGCAATAACAACAAAAATAGTAATGGGTACCCGTATTCTTAAAATGTAATCGAGCAAAGATTTGTTCATTAAATTTCCTTTAGAACTACAAATTTTTTAATGAAATTCATTTTAAAAGATTAGTTGAACATTAAAGAATTAAATATATTTCTATTATCTAACTTTGAAAAATTATTAAATAATATGTGCAAATAAAAAGAGAATGAGGGTTTTTAAGATGTTATGAGACTAATGTCACTCGAATCTTTTAAAAGGAAAGTTTTTTTTTGAGAATTAAGAGATTAGTTTAAAAAATCATGTAGATCTTTATCTTTTTAATCATGATTCATAAAAGAAATTATTCCAATGCCTTCTTCAATATCGTGGCAGGGTGTAAAACTTTTACCGGTACGTCAAATTTTTCTGTACCGTATTGTAATTGCAATATGCACCCGGGGTTTGATGCCAATACTGTTGGTGTTTCTGTTGCTTTTATGTTGTCCATTTTCTTTTTCAATATTGCCATTGAATCATCATAACGCATAATATTATAAACACCGGCACTGCCGCAGCATCTTGTGGGATCATTTAAAGGAACGTTTGTCAATCCGGGTATTGCATTCAAGATTGCTCTTGGCTCTTGAGTAATCCTTTGAGTATGAGCCAAATGACAGGCATCGTGGTATGTTAATGTTTCTTTTAACTGTTTGAATTTTACCTGATCTAAGTTTTCAAAAACAAATTCGGATAGGTCTTTTACTTTGGAAGAAAACTTCTTTGCTTTCTCTGCATAATTTTTATCATCAGCAAGTACGTGTCCATACTCCTTCATAAAAGCACCACAGCCGGCAGAGTTTGCAACTAAGACATCATATTCTTCTTTTTCAAAAGCATCAATATTTATCTTAGCTAAAGTTTTTGCAGTTACCATATCTCCATTATGTGCGTGGATTGAACCGCAGCATTCCTGTTTACGTGGAGTAAATACTGAACTTCCCATTAAAGTTAAAACATCTACTGTATCTTTGTTTATTTCAGCAAATGCAACATCCATTACGCAGCCGGTTAAGAAGGCTGTTTTAAATTTAATTTCATTCTTAGGTAATGAATTAACCGGAATAAGTTTTTCGCTGAACTTTTTAGAAACTCTTGGAGAAAGTTTATCAATCTCAGCCATTTTAGGCATTAGGAGTTTGAATAATCCTGAGCCGTGAAGAAGTTTTTGGATACCTGAGTTTTGATAAAAGTATAAAAGCTTTGCAGCAACTTTAAGAGCAGACTTATATCTTAATAAATAATTTAAGCTAACAACTTTAATTATTTTTCCCCACCAGGTAGTATAACCTGCGTGAGCAATTTCAACTCTTGCTGCTTCAACCATAGAGCCATATTTAACTCCGGCAGGACAAGCAGTTTCGCACGCCTGGCAATCCAGACAAAAATCCATTTCATCAGCAAACACATCCGAGATAGCCATCTCCCCTCTTGCAACAGATTTAATCATTTTAATTCTGCCGCGCGGAGATGAGCGTTCATTCATTGTTAAATCATAAGTAGGACAAGCAGCCAAACACATTCCGCAATGAATACACTGAGCTAAAACATCATCATTTGGTAAAACACCTAATAAATTATTTAATACTTTTTTATCCTGCATAATGAACTATAAGTTTACTATTTCTTTAATCTGTTCTCTGGTTCTTGGAAGAGTACCTTCGCATCTTGGTCCAATTGTAAAAATTTTACCAGGATTAAGAATATTATTTTCATCAATTACACATTTAATTTTCTTCATCATATCAACACCCGGAATACCAGCAAGTTTTTCAAGAAAATGTTTCTTTGATAATCCTGTACCGTGTTCACCGGTAATTGTTCCGCCAAGTTTAATAGCTTCGTTAAAGATGAAGTCAAAAGCACGATGTGCATTTTCAATTTCACTTTTATTTCTTTCATCAGTTAAGCACGTTGGATGTAAATTACCATCTCCTGCGTGGCCAAAATTTCCAAACATTAAATTATATTTTGAAGCAGCCTGTTTAACAACTTCCATCATAATTGGTAATTCACTTCTTGGTACTGTTGCATCTTCTAAAATTGTCGTAGGACTTTTACGAGCTAATGCACTGAATGCTGCTCTTCTTGCTGTTTTTAATTTTAATGCCTCTGCAGTATTATCAGCTTTTCTTACAAACGATGCATTATTCTTTTTTAAAATATTATTTACAAGTTCTGCATCTTCTATAACGCTTGAACCTCTCCCATCAACTTCAATTAAAAGAACTGCTTCACTATTTCTTGGTAATCCAATATGTGTATAATCTTCAACGCAATTGATTGTTATGTTGTCAAGAAATTCCATCATTGATGGGGTAATATGGGCAGCAATTATATCTGATACTGATTGTGCGCTATCAATAAGTCTATCAAAGTAAGCTAGCATCGTTATTGTTGTAGTTGGAGCAGGAATAAGCTTAAATATAATTTTTGTTATTATTCCTAAAGTTCCTTCACTTCCAATTATAAAATCCCTTAAATTATATCCTGCAACATCCTTAACATTTTTGCCCCCTGTTTTTAATAACTCTCCATTAGGAAGAATCATTTCAGTGCCGAGAACATAATTCTTAGTAACTCCGTACTTTAATCCTCTTAAGCCGCCTGCATTATTTGCAACATTCCCTCCAAGAGTACACACTGTCATACTACCAGGGTCAGGAGGATAGAACAAACCTGCTTTTTCAACTTCTCTTTGGAAATCTGCTGTAATTAATCCAGGTTGTACTGTTGCAGTAAGATTATGAGTATCAAGTTCAAGAAGTTTATTCCATTTAGTCATTACTATTACTAAACTATTTGGAACAGGGATTGAACCACCACTTAATCCTGTACCTGCACCGCGAGGTACTATATTAAAAGGGACTTCATTAGCTAACTTTAATAACTTTGATATTTGTTCTTCATTATCTGGAAAAACAACTGCTTCAGGGAGTTGTTCAAAAAGAGGAGTACCATCATAGGAATAGCATAGTCTGTCTTCATAAGAATCTAAATAATTTTTAACCCCTACTATGCTTTTGATTTTTTCTTTTACAGCATTTTCCATATTGCTTCAATAATATTAAATTTTAATATTCAAACTTACTGATATGCTGATTAAAGAAAAAGATATAATAAAAATATCTTTAAAGAGTAATTCTGATTATAACTTCTCTAACTATTAAAGCAGCGGCAGCTCCAAAAGCCAGGTATATTGCTATGTTCTTTAATGATGTTTTTGTTAAAGTTAAGGTAGATAAATACCCTCTCCATCCACACTGAGAACATCTGTACATTTTAAAGAAAGTAAAATTCTTTGTAAGCATTTCCTTAAAATTTCTTATTTTAGAATGATGTAAAGTGTTTACCTTATTACAGGATGGACATTTACCAAATACAGGATTTTTCTTAAATATTATATATTGATTTTTCATACCTTAAAAATAATCTTTAGAATAAATACTCACAATAAAAAAATTTAAAATAAAAAACGGAGAAATATTTCTTCTCCGCTAAGTTTTTAATCTATAATTTTAAATTATTTTGAATTCAATAATTTTTTGAAAAGTTCATTGTTTGAAGCTATATTAAATGCAGCCTGAAATTGTTTATCTCCATTTAATAGTTCTTCAGTCTTGCCATTAAAACCATTAATTTTTAAAGCAATTTCACTTCTAATTTCTGATAGAATTTCATCTCTATAAATTTTAATTTCATTGTTATTCAAGCTTCCGAACTGAGTCTTAATTCTGTTCAGGTCAATAAAAACATCAGCAGATAATTTTTTGTTTTTAGCTTCATCATAGAGCTTATCTATTTCTTTTTCTGCATCGCTCTTATAAACAAATTTTTCTTTGCTTAAGAATTTTTGAAATTCAGAAATCAATTCATCATTATTTAAAGAGCTTAATTTTATATCTTCATTATTTGCAGTGTAATAATCTGCAAACCTGAAGAACATACCTTGAGCAAATAACTCCTGGGTCAATCCACTTTCAATTTCAAATTCAATTGTACTGTCAGGTGTAATTCCGCCTGCACTGAATACTTCTCTACTGTTGTCTGTTAAGAACCTTGCTGCCACAATGGTATCAGCTTTTGATATAACATGGTTTCTTGAAGAGTAATCTATTTTTTGAATACATCTTCCGCTTGGTGTATAATATTTTGCAGTTGTTATTTTTAACTGAGTATTATATCCAAGATTAGAAATAGTTTGAACTAAACCTTTACCAAAAGTTTTTGTACCAATAATCAATCCTCTGTCGTGGTCCTGAATTGCACCTGCAACTATTTCAGATGCTGAAGCTGAACCATCGTTTACTAACACAATAAGTTTTTCGCGGGACATAATTGGATTTTCATCAGAGTAATATCTTTTTTCTTTAGATGCATCTCTCCCTCTTGTAGAAACTATTATCTGGTCTTTATCCAAAAACTTTTCGCATATCTGAACAGCAGCATCCAGTAAACCACCCGGATTATTTCTTAGGTCAAGTACAATGCTTTCAATTCTTTTTTGAGACTCTAATTCCTTTAAAGCCTGTCTGACTTCTTCACCGGCAGACCTGCTAAACCCTATAAGCTTTAAGTAAACATTATTACTGTTCTTTGGATAAAACCCATAGTACGCTAAATTCTTTACGGAAATTTCTTCTCTAACGATATTGAAATTAATTGTATCTTGTTCGTTATTTCTAACAATAGTCATATCAACCGTTGTTCCAGGTTCACCTTTTATTAAAGAAGAGATTTGTTCATAATTGTTTGGACTTATAGCTACATTTGAAACACCAACTAAAACATCACCTGTATGTATCCCTTGTTTTTGTGCAGCATATCCATCAAAAACTTCAGATATAATTACTTTATCACCTCTAACTGCTACAGATATACCAACACCTGCATACTTGCCATTAGTAATAAGTTCAATCTCATCTTTTTTAGAGTCATCAATAAAAACAGTGTAGGGGTCCAAAGAATTAAGCATTCCCTGAATACCGGTTTTCATAAATTCTTCTAAATCAATTTCGTCAACATAGTTCAACGTTACTTCTTTATATACCTTGCCGAACAAATCAATGTTCTTGGAAATTTCAAAGTATATATCCTTGTTAGCATAAAATCCTGTAAATAGGACAACTAGAAAAAAACCGAAAAGTAGTTTCCAATACTTCCTGAGCATATTTCATCTATTCCTTCTCGAACTTATTCAGTTCATTTATAATAAAGTAATGTATTTCTTCTTTTGACTTTTTCCCGTCAATAATTCTGAATCTTTTTTCCGTACTTGCAAGATTCAGATAACCGTTCCTCACCTTATTATAAAATTCTTTTTCTGACATCTCTATCCTGTCGAGTTCCACCTTACTATCAGCAGATTTTCTTCGCTCTGCTTCCTCAACCTCAATGTCCAGAAAGAAGGTCAAATCAGGAATCGTATTACCGATTGCTAATGAATTTATGTGGTTAACATATTCTAACGGTATGCCTCTCCCAAAACCTTGGTAAGCAGTTGTTGAATCATGAAACCTATCCGAAATTACATAAATTCCTTTTTCCAATGAAGTCTTTATTTTTTCCCTAACTAATTGAGCCCTTGCAGCTGAGAATAAAAATATTTCTGTTTCCATTACCATGGCAGAATTTTTTTTATCCAACAAAATATTTCTGATTTTTTCAGATATTTCTGTGCCTCCGGGTTCTCTGATAATTTCGACTTCTTTCCCTTTGTTTACCAGATAGGTAGTCAATAGTTCCACTTGAGTAGATTTCCCACAGAAATCTATTCCTTCAAAAGTTATAAACATTTTTTAATATTTCTTAATAATAAATTTTAATGATTCAGGTTTTATATTAATTATATTTACGTTTTCCGGCACTGTAACATTCGGTACCATTACATCTAATGTATCAATTAAAAAATCTTTATAATTTATTGAGGCATTAATTTCTTCAGGTTGTAATTTCCCTATTAAATCTATTCCTCCCCTAACCCCTACATCTATTTTGTTAGGGACTAAAATAATGTCAAGATTTTTTGGTAATTCTAATATTTTAACTTCAATTCCTATAAAATCTTTATCAACAATCTGTTGAACATCCATATCAATCTGAACTTCATCTATACTGTAATTAATTTTAGGGTTTTTCTTAAGTTCAATACTTTGTGCAATTTTTGTATCTATATCTTTGCTTCTTAGCGGTTCAGTCACTACACTATCTATTTCTTCAATTAAAGTGTAGGGTCCACTAATTACAACTGAATCCGGAGATAATTTTATCGGAGTAGCTAAACCATACGAAGGTTTAAATTCTATTTCATAATCTGGTACTATTTTAACTTTTTTCTTCAAGACTCTTTCATACTGAAGTCTAATCTGATTAGGAAAAATCTCAACTACTTCTTTACCGGACGATAGCCATAAATTTTCGTTTAAACTATTATATAAGTTTATATTTCTTTTACCGCTATCCACAGAAACCACATATTCATTTGATGAAGATAAATTAAATGAGAATAAATCCCATCCTTTTCCTCGAATCTTTATAGAAGCTGTAGTTGGAATATTTGAATTTGTGGTATACCCTTTTGGGAAATTGATTAATTTCAATGGAACGTTAATAGTGGCGTAATAATTTGAAGATAAAGCAATAGATATCCACAAAATGGCTGAAAAACAAAATGAAATGAATATTATAAATAGTTTTTTCTTCATAATACCAAATATAAATTAAAAATAAATATCCGCCATATTAAATGTTGCTTTTTGAGTAAAAAAACCCTTCTGAGTTTAATTGTACATATTTAATCAAAATTCAAATAAACCTTAGAACAAAAGTAATCAAAACCCTTAGATGATGTGGTACCTCTAAGGGTTTACCCTAGATCTATAAGGATTTTAGAAATTCTATTTCAGGTATAGCCTGATTGTTCACCCTCCTTCCCATAGTTATGTTAGTAGTGTTCGAAATCACTAAGGATAACAGGTTTAATGATTTCGAACACAGGATAACAAAAAAATTAAACTGTGAGGAAAAAGTGAAAAAGTTCAATTTAAGTTTCGTTTTATTTATATTTTTAGCTGTTTTTAGCTTAAATACATTAGCAGCTACCTATTATGTAGATGCTCAATCAGGAAATGATTCTAATAATGGTACTTCTACTTCTACTGCATGGAAGTCCGTTTCTAAAGTAAATGCAATGAATTTCGCTGCAGGAGATCAGATCCTTTTCCATAGAGGACAAACATTCATTGGTTATATTAATGTAAAAAATAGTGGAACTGCTAATGAACCTATATTTTATGGAAATTATGCAGATGGTGACATTCCGGTAATAGATGTACATAATGGTGGAAGCAAAGGATTTAGTGTTGAAAGTGCAAATTCATATATCATTATAGATGGTTTTAGAGTTATTGATTTTAATAACCTTGAAGCAGGTGGTGGTGTTAGAATTGACGGTGGAACAAATATTACTGTTCAAAATTGTGAATTTTTTGTAACTGGAAGAGCTGGTGTATTTATTCAGGAAAGTAAAAATGTAACTGTAAAAGATTGCAATATTACAACTCCGGACTATTCCTACCCTGTTCAAACAGATGGAATTTATGCTCAAAGAAATTCAGGTAGTGTTTTTTCAGGAAATACTATAATTACAAGAAACCTTGACCCAAATCCACACGTAGATTGTATCCAGATGTTCCAGGAAAATTCTGCAAAGATTTACAACAATTATATTGAAGTTGCAAGTACTGCATGGAGATATCAGGGAATCTATGCTGACTGGTGTACAGGAACTTTTGAAATTTATAATAATGTTTGTGTTAATACAGTTCAGACTTCAAGTGTAATTAAATTTAAGAATTCAGGTGTTGGTACAGCTACTGCAAAAGTTATTGGTAATACAATCTATGGCGGTATGTGGGGCTTATTTCATACAGATGATCCTAATATAATTTTCAAGAATAATATTGTTGTTACAACAGGCGCTTACTACCCTGTTTATTTCCAAACAGCAATTAATAACAAAAGCAACATTAGCAATAACGTTTATAAAAGAGCAGGTTCAGGTGCGGTTGTTTATTTCGTAACTTCTTCTGCAAAACAAGAATTAAATATGAGTTCATGGAAATCGTTAGGTTATGATTCAAACAGCAGTGAATCAGACCCAATGTTTACTGATGTTGCAGCTAAAAACTTTACATTGAAAAGCGGTTCACCTGCAATTAACAGAGGATTTACATTAACAGCACCTTTTAATTTGGATAGAACCGGCATTCTTAGACCTAATGGTTCATTTGATATTGGTGCATTTGAGCAAAAGTCTGTAATGGCTATTGAACCTGATCCGGATAATCAATTACAAAAAAATCAAAATACTATTAATGCTCCTATGAAGTTTGAATTAGGTCAGAATTATCCTAATCCATTTAATCCTTCAACAACAATTAAATATGCAGTACCGGCTAATATGATGGTAACCCTAAAGGTTTATGACATCTTAGGTAAAGAAGTTACAACTTTAGTAAACGAAGAAAAGGCAGCAGGTTATTACGAAGTTAATTTCAATGCAGCCAACCTTGCAAGTGGTACTTATATCTACAGATTAGAAACCGGTAATAACGTTGATGTCAAAAAAATGATTTTAATGAAATAAGTTTCCTCAACTGTTATCCCTTAAACAATACTCCCGAACAGGTCAACTGTGTCGGGAGTTTTTTTATTTAAATGACTGATGAGTTCACCATATTAAATTTAATTAATTATAAAAACTTTAGATGTAATTTCTTAATTAAGGAATTTTCTGTTTCATATAAGGAATTTAGTTTAATTTTTTCAGGCATTCCCTTATTGTTCACCTTTGTTCCCACACTTATGTTTGTAGTGTTACAAATCACTTAGTTCACTAAGTGATTTATAGCACTTAGTATTTTTTAATCAAACGCTGTGAGGGCACAATGAAAATTAAGTTCACTCTTGTTCTTTTAATGTTATTAGGAGTCTTTACTCTTAATGCATTTGCAGCCACATATTATGTGGATTCTCAATCCGGTAATGATTCTAATAATGGTACCTCAACATCAACTGCCTGGAAGTCCATTTCAAAAGTAAATGCGATGAACTTCGTAGCAGGTGACAAAATTCTTTTCAAAAGAGGCTTAACCTTTATTGGTTCCATTAATGTAAAAAATAGTGGAACATCTTCTGCACCTATAACTTTTAGTAATTACGGAACCGGTAATCTTCCTGTAATAGATGTTAATAATGCAGCAAGTAAAGGATTTAGTGTTATAAATAAAAATTTTTATATCATAATTGATGGTTTTGATGTTAAAAATTATAATAATGTTGAATCCGGTGGTGGCGTAAGAATCACTTATGGTACTAATATAACTGTTCAAAATTGTAAATTTATGGTAACCGGCAGAGCTGGTGTATTCGTAGAAGGAAGTAAAAATGTTGTTGTAAAAAACAATTATATTACTACCCCTAATGTTGCTTTAGCCGTTCAGACTGATGGTATTTATGCTCAAAGAAATTCCGGAAGTATTTTTGTGGGAAATACAATCATTACCAGGAACCTTGATCCTAACCCACACGTTGATTGTATTCAGATGTATCAGGAGAATTCACCAAAAATTTATAATAATTACATCGAAGTAGCAAGTACTTGCCCAAAATACCAGGGAATCTATGCAGACTGGTGTACTGGTACCTTTGAAATATATAATAACATTTGTGTTGGTATGGTTCAAACTTCAAGTGTATTAAAGTTCAAGAATTCGGGTGTTGGTACTGCAACAGCAAAAGTTATTGGTAATACTATATATGGCGGTATGTGGGGACTATTTCACACAGACGATCCAAACATTATTTTCAAGAATAATATAGTTGTTACTACTGGAGCTTACTATCCAATTTATTTCCAAACTTCGATTAACAATAAAGCAAATGTAACCAATAACGTTTATAAAAGATCCGGCTCAGGTGCAATAGTTTATTTTGTTACTTCAACTGCAAGTAAACAATTAACAATGAGTTCCTGGAAATCTTTGGGTTATGATGCTAACAGTATGGAAAACGATCCTCAGTTCACCAGTATTTCAGCTAAAGATTTCACCTTAAAAACAACGTCTCCTGCAGTTAACAAAGGTTATACTTTTTCATCTCCTTTTAATGTAGATAGAGTTGGAACTGTAAGACCAGCTGGATCATTTGATATAGGGGCATTTGAACAAAAAATAGTATTGGCAGTTGAACCTGGCGCAAATCTATCAAAAGACGTTTTTAATAAAAGTGGAAATAGTAATAATTTACCTGACCATTTTGAATTAGGCCAAAATTATCCAAATCCATTTAACCCTTCAACATCAATTAGATATGCATTGCCAACTAGTATGATGGTGACTTTAAAAGTATATAATATCTTAGGTAAAGAAGTTGCAACATTAGTAAATGAAGAAAAAGCTGCCGGTTATTATGAAGTTAACTTTAACGCCAGCAATCTCGCAAGTGGAACTTACATTTACCAATTACAAACTGGTAATAATGTTGACGTTAAGAAAATGATTTTGATGAAGTAAGGTTTCCTCAACTGTTATCCCTTAAACAAGCTCCCGGACGGTGAAAATCTGTTCGGGAGCTTTTGATTTTAAAGATATTCCGATTAAATATTATTTCTCTTATTCAACAAAATTTTTATCTTTGTAAATTAAAAATTAATTAAAGAAAATAGGAACTCTAAAATGAGCATTTTGGTTGATAAAAAAACACGCTTGGTAGTTCAAGGGATTACTGGCAGCGAAGGTTCTTTCCATACAACTCAAATGATTGAATATGGAACTAATGTAGTTGCTGGAGTAACTCCAGGTAAAGGTGGGACTAAATTTCAGGAAGTACCTGTTTTTAATACCGTTGAAGAAGCTGTTAAAGTTCAGAAGGCAAATACGTCAGTCATTTTTGTTCCTCCTGCATTTGCAGCGGATGCAATCTTGGAAGCAGCCAATTCTGGAATTAAGGTAATCATTTGTATTACTGAAGGAATTCCTGCCGGAGATATGGTTAAAGTTTATAATTCTATCAAGAATAAAGATGTAGTTCTTATCGGACCAAATTGCCCGGGAGTTATTTCACCGGGTCAAGCTAAGGTTGGTATTATGCCGGGCTTCATTCATAAAAAAGGTAATGTTGGTGTAGTTTCCCGCAGTGGTACATTAACTTATGAAGCAGTAAAGCAATTGACTGACGTTAACCTTGGTCAATCTACCTGCGTCGGTATTGGTGGTGATCCAATTATTGGTTCCAAATTTATTGATATTATTAAACATTTTAATAATGATCCAAATACCAAAGGTATCATTATGATTGGTGAAATTGGTGGAACTGCAGAAGAAGAAGCAGCAGCATATATTAAAAAGAATGTTAAGAAACCTGTTGTTGGTTTTATTGCAGGAAGAACAGCTCCTGCCGGTAGAAGAATGGGACATGCAGGCGCTATTATTTCGGGTGGTAAAGGCACTGCAAAAGAAAAAATGGAGGCAATGAAAAAGGCTGGGATTAAGGTAGTAGAAAGTCCTGCTGAAATGGGTATTACTATGGCCAAAGCTTTGAAGGAATTAAAAGGTTCCAGTTCAACTTCTGCACCTAAGAAAACTTTAGTAGTTCCTAAAAAAGTTAAAGCAAAAAAAATAATTGTTAAATCTACTAATAAGAAAACTTCAAATTTAAAAACTAAGAGTAAAACAAAAAAGAAAAGATAGAAATTATTAAGGAGAAATATGACAAACAGAACACTTGCGATAATTAAACCTGATGCAGTGAGAAAAAATTTAATTGGACAAATAATAACTAAAATTACAGAAGCCGGCTTTAAGGTTAAAGCAATTAAGATGGTTAGACTAACTAAAGATTCTGCCGGTGGTTTTTATGAAGTACATAGACAAAGACCTTTCTTTGGTGAACTTGTTGAATTTATGACTTCCGGTCCTTGCGTTCCTATTGCCTTAGAAAAAGAAAATGCAGTCGCTGATTTTAGAAAACTTATTGGTGCTACTGATCCTGCTGAAGCAGAGGAAGGTACAATCAGAAAATTATTTGCTGACAGCAAAGCTGAAAATGTTGTCCACGGAAGTGATTCTGATGAAAATGCCGCTATCGAAATTTCACATTTCTTTTCAAGAAAAGAATTATTAGAAAACTACGTTGATTAAAATATGTGCAGGATTTTATCCTGCACTTCTCTTTATATTCATATGAAAAATTATTTTGCTCTTTTTACATTTTTACTTCTGGCTTATAGCTTCCCTATATTTGCCCAAAAAGCAAACATCCAAACTGGAGCCGATCTTCTTATAAAAGAAAATTTAAATCTTCTTAAAAATAAAAACATTGGAATTATTACCAACCACACTGCTGTTCTTAATAATGGCATACACTTGGTTGATTCTCTTCATCATATTAAAGATATTAATATAATTGCTTTGTTTGGTCCTGAACATGGAATTAGAGGAACTGAACCTGCAGGTAAACAGGTTGATAATTCCATTGATGAAGCTACAGGTATTCCTTCTTATTCTTTATATGGAAAAAACAAAAAACCAACTGCTGAAATGTTAAAGGATATAAATCTTTTAATCTTTGATATTCAGGATGTTGGAGCAAGATTTTATACTTATATATCTACTTTGTTTTATTGTATTCAAGCAGCAGCTGAGAATAATATCCCTATTATCATTCTTGATAGGCCTAACCCTATAGGGGGTATTTACGTTGAAGGGCCAATAAGAAAAGATGATGTGAATTCATTTGTAGGTATAGCTCCCATTCCCATTGCGCACGGTATGACCATTGGAGAATTGGCGAAAATGTTTGCAGGGGAAAAATGGATTGGAAAAGATTTAAGGCTTGACTTAAAAATTATTCAATTAAATAATTGGAGGAAGAAAAATTACTTTGATGATTATAATCTTCCCTGGGTAAGTCCATCTCCAAATATTTCTGATTTACAAACAGCTTTAGTTTATCCGGGAACTTGTTTAGTCGAAGGTATAAATGTATCTGAAGGAAGAGGGACCAATGCTCCTTTTTTAACTATAGGAGCTCCTTACATAAGTTCTGATAAATTAATTTCAGAAATAAATAAATTAAACCTGAAAGGAGTAAATCTTTCATCTATTAAGTTTACACCTGAAGATATAAAGGGAAAGGCGTCCAATCCAAAATACAAAGGTATTGAATGCAATGGAATTAGCATCCAAATAAAAGATAGAAAAAAGTTTGATGCTGTTAAATTTGGTATTAGTTTAGTTTATGCCATCAATAAACTTTATCCAAATGATTTAAAGTTCAGAGATGGATTTGATCTGTTAGTTGGAGATAAAAAAATTAAAGAAATGATTTTAAAGGGTGAAAATCCTGATGCCATTACTCGATACTGGAGTAATGAACTTAGCAAATTTAAAAATTTAAGAAAAAAATATTTATTATATAATTAAAAGGAAACTAATGAAGTACTTATTTATATTTCTTTTTTCAACCTTCGCTTTTTTTGCCGGTTGTAATAAAGAAGATGGTAAAGAACCTGCTGCAACTAATACCAAAGCTGATTATAATTATGACACTACATCATTAAAGGTCGGCTCTGTAACCAATCCTAATCAAATTTTTGATTTGACTTATAAGTTTGAAAAAGGGAAAGAATATGTTTATAGATTAACCTCTATAACTAAAGAAACTACTCAGATAAAAGCTGACTCAATAATAAATCAAAATATAGATCAAACTTTATCATATATCATTAAGTTAGTTCCTATTGAAAGTGATAATGATGCAATTGAAATGCAGTGTACTGTTACAAATGCCAGAGTTAATGCTCAAACTCCTCAAGAAAAAATTTATTATGAAACAGGAATTACAAAAGATTCAACTAACTTATTGCGCTTTGCTGATTATGAAGCATTAGTAAATAATCCTTTTAATTTTAGAGTGAGCAAGTACGGTGAGGTTCTTGAAGTTTTCAAGGCTGATAAGATTATCAATAAATATTTGAAAATAAATAAAGCTGATACAATTTCTGCTGAACATAAAACTGAAATTAAAAACAGAATGATTGATGCTAATCTTAAACCATTAATTGGACAATTCTTTAGAGAATTACCAAATAAAAAATTAGCAAAAGATTCAACCTGGCAAAAAACTCAAAGTCCTAACCAGTTGATGGTTTTCGTTATGAAGAACATTGAAGATTTTAAAGTTGTTAACTTAGGTGAATATGAAGGCAATAAAATAGCAGAAGTAAGCTTAGGATTTAAAACTTCTTTTGAAGGTAAAAATAAAATTTCCCAAAATGGTGTAGATTACAATTTCACTACTCCTGTAACTAATGCAAATGGCAAATTATATTTTAATGTCGATAAAGGATGCTTGCAGAAAGCTAATGTTAAAACATCAATGTTGTTAACCATTAATGCTCAAGGTCCTGGACCAAGAGGAATTCAGAGAAGTACAAAAACTCAAAAAGTTGAAAATACAAATCTCCTCGAACTTTTAGATTAAAATACTAAAAAGCCGCTTGATGCGGCTTTTTTTTATAATCCTAATTGCTCCTTATTATTTTTCATCGCTTCAATACAAAAAGCTATATGTTCATCTAAAGGAATATTAAGCAGTTCTGCTCCCTGTTCAATCTCTTCCCTGCTTACATTTTTGGCAAAAGCTTTATCCTTCATTTTTTTCTTGACTGATTTCACTTCAACTTCAGCAACAGTTTTACTTGGCCTTACATAAGCGACAGCAGTAATAAATCCTGAAAGTTCGTCGCATGCATATAAAACTTTTTTTAACATAGAATCTCTTAGTATATTGGAATAAGTTGCGTGCGAAAGTATAGCCTGAATAAATTCTTCATCAAATCCTAAACCTCTAAGAATTTCTGCTCCTTTGAAAGGATGCTCTTCAGCCGTCGGATATTTTTCATAATCAAAATCGTGAAGTAACGCAACATTGCTCCAGTATTCAACATCTTCATTAAACTTTTCAGCATAAGCTTTAACACAGGTTTCAACTGCATAAGCATGCTTTAGCAAACTTTCTGATTTTGTATACTCTTTTAATAATTCTAAACAATATTCTCTATTTCGTTCTTTGTTTATCATTTTTAACATCCTTTAAATAGTACAAATAACTTGGACAAAGTTTATCCAATGGACACTCTAAACATTTTGGCTTTCTCGCTACACAGATATTTCTTCCATGCATAATTAAGTAATGACTGGAATTTATCCAATCTGCTTCAGGGAGAAGTTCCTTTAATCTTGTTTCAATTTTTTCAGGGTCTTTAGTTTCAACAAAACCAAGTAGGTTACTTAATCTTATTACGTGAGTATCAACTGCAATTGAAGGAATCATAAAAACATTCCCTGCAACTACTGAAGCTGTTTTTCTTCCTACTCCGGGTAATTTAGTAAGTTCATCAAAATCTTCAGGTACATTACCATTATAATTTTCAATTAAAGCTTTGCTGCACTTCTTTATACTTTTTGTTTTATTAGAATAAAAACCTAAAGAGTAAATTTCTTTCTCAATTTCTTCATTAGAAGCAGCAAGGTAATCCTGAGGAATTTTATATTTTTTAAATAATGTTTCAGTTACCTGGTTCACTCTTGCATCTGTGCATTGTGCTGATAAAATAGTTGCAATTAAAAGTTCAAATGGATTAGTATGATTAAGAAAAGTTTTTGGAATTGGATAATTATCTTTTAAAATATCAAATATCTTTTTAGCCCTTTGTTGTTCCTTCTTATTCATTAACATCCTTGTTAAATCTTTTATCTTTAATAAATAATCTTTCAACAGGTTTATTGTTGATGATGTGGCTTTGAATTATTTCTTCGACATCATCTAAGGTTACACCACCATACCATACTTGTTCAGGATATACAACAATAGATGGACCAAATTCACAAGCATCAAGACAACCGGATGTATTTGCTCTTACACTTTTATTAAGTCCTAATTCTTTTAGACGCTTCTTAAAAGCCTCTCTTATTTGAATGCTTCCCTTTGCAGAACAACATCCTCTTGGATCATCTGCAGAACGTACATTTTCGCAAACAAAAATATGTTTTTCAAATCTTTTCATAAATAATAATTTTATTTACTGTAAAATAAGAAAAAAGCTTTAATGGTTGAAAGTTAAAATGTAGTTCTAAAATGATATGGTATAGTTTATTGTCCCACTGTTGAAAACTATACCATTATGAATTGATTATTATTTCTTCTTTCTTACAGCCATAAAAATAATTGAAGAAGCTACTAAAGTACCTACCGCCATCTTAGTTACTATTGCACCTCTGTTATGTTTCCATTCAGATTTAAATCCATGTTCTTTAAATACATTTGGAATATAACCATGCTTTATATCATCGAAGTATCCTTCAACTACATTTATTCTATCAGCTAAGAGTAAGGAAAGCCAATGTTTATAGCTGGATTCACTATGTTTGAATGCATATCTTCTTATTGCACCACTTATTCCGGTGGGTGGAATAGAAGTTCCAAATACAGCCGAAATATTCGGACGCTCATTAGAATGTAATATTTCAACATCAACAGGCTGCTGTGAAGGTCTTTCATAATTCAATCTATTATGATCATCCCCCGTATAATCTTTTATGGGATAAGTTGGTTCATTATCGGGATCTGCATCAATCCCCCATCCCTTTATATCAGAGTATTTATTATCTAAATTTTCATTTTCCATAATAGCACCTTATGATGTTGGTAAAAGAACCGTTTTAATACAATTATCTAATTTTGCTGAAAAAATATGATAAGCATCTGCTACTTCTTCTAACGGAACTCTATGAGTTATAATTCCTTTAGGATTAAGAATGCCATCCTGAACATGCTTAATTAATGTTGGTAACAATCTTTTTACGGATGCTTGATTTGCTCTAATGGTTAATCCTTTATTTACAATGTTACCAATAGGAACAAAAGAATCAGTAGGACCATAGACTCCAACAATTGAAACAATTCCCCCTTTTTTAACAGAATTTATTGCCCAGTGCAATGCTGTAGTAGCACCACCTTGAAGAAGCATTTTCTTTCCTGTTAATGTCTGCATAGCTCTACCGGCAGCATCACCTCCAACAGCATCAATACAAACATCTGCACCATAGTAATCAGTTGTTTTCTTCATAAATAAAACAACATCATCAAGTTCTCTAAAATTATAAGCTTCGCATTGAGCATAATTTTTAACAAAATCCAATCGATATTCCACGTGGTCAATTACAATTACTCTTCCAGCACCAAACAACCAGGCACATTTAGCAGCCATTATTCCTATTGGTCCTGCTCCAAAAACGACAACAGTATCTCCCTTTTTTATTCCACCCATTTCTGCAGCCTGATATCCCGTGGGTACAACATCTGTCAAAAGCACAGCATCATCAAGGTCCATCCATTCTGGAACTATTGTTGGTCCCACATCTGCATAAGGAACACGAACATATTCAGCTTGTCCTCCATCGTAACCACCTGCAGTATGGGAATATCCAAATATTCCCCCAACAGCAGTTGCTTCAGGATTAGATTCGTGACAATTTCCAAATAATCCCTGCTTGCAAAATGAACACTTACCACAGGCAATATTAAAAGGAACTAAAACAGTATCACCTTCTTTAATGTTCTGAACTCCTGGTCCTACTTCTTCAACAACTCCAACAAATTCATGACCAAATGTCATTCCTACTCTTGTATCAGGAACTAACCCATGATATAAATGAAGGTCAGAACCACAAATACAAGAGCGAACTACTCTTACAATAGCATCTTGAGGATGAAGAATTTCAGGGTAAGGTTTATTTTTATCTAAGCGAATCCTAAAGGGTCCGCGATAATTCATTGCACGCATATAATCTCTTTTATTGGTTTATTACTTCAATCAAAATATAAACCAAAGGATTAAATGCTATGATGTTAAACATCATTGGAATTTGAATATAAAAAAAATTAACCTTCAAGTTTAGAAAGTATAAATGAGGCTAAGAAACCAGCAACAGTAATAATTCCAGCAAAATTATGAGCTTCTTCAAAAGCTTCAGGAATCATAGTATCAACAAGCATTGCTAAAATAGCTCCGGCAGCCACAGCAGTTGTTGCAGCAATAATTTCAGGAGAATAATCTCTAAAAATTGAATAACCAGCCATAGAGGCAAATCCCGAAATTATAGCAATTCCACCCCAAATCCCAAAAATATATAATTTACTTCTTCCTGCTTTTTTCATACCTGAAGTACTGGATAAACCTTCAGGAACATTTGAAAGAAATATTGCAATGACAGCAACAATACTTACCACTCCCCCCTTTAACATACTTAAACCAATTACAATGGATTCTGGAATTCCATCAATTAATGACCCAATGGCAATTGCCATTCCACTGCTTGAATTTTCTTTGTTGGAAATCTGCTTATCTCCTGAACGTTTTCTATGTTTTGCACCTTTTTTGGATAAAATAAAATTTGCAATTGTAAATAAAATCGCCCCGGTAAGAAAGCCTATAGCTGTGGAATCAAATCCACCTCTTTTATAAGCATCATCCATAAGTTCAAAAGATAAAGCTGAAATAAGAACGCCGCTTCCAAAAGCGGTTATTCCTGCAATTGCCCTTTTAGGCATATTAAAAAAATAACCGGCAGCAGAACCAATAAGCAAGGCTGAACCAGCCAACAATCCCCATAACAAAGCAAGTATTCCAGGTGCCATATAATTCTCACGGATGTTTTAATTAAAATTAAATATTAAGACAGGATTAAAATTTGACAAGAGCAACAAAGAAGAAATTTGAAAATTAAGAATGTAATGAATAATGATTTACTATAGGTGTCTGACAATGACAGAATTAGAAAATATTTATCCGAAAAATTATTATCTTAAGATAAGTTAATAAAGAGATGAATATGAATATTATTCTTTGGATCCTGCAGATTTTGCTTGCCCTTCAATTTCTACAGCATGGAATTATTATGCTTTTCCCACCTGCAGAATATGTGGCGATAATGAATGCTACTTTGGGAATCCCACTTCGTTACTTTATAGGGATAACTGAATTACTCGCTGTTCTCGGCTTAATTTTGCCTGGACTTTTACGCATTTATACATGGCTGCTTCTTTTTACTTTAGCAGGTTTGATGATAATTGCCATAAGTGCCTCAGTTTATCATTTCGTTAGAGGTGAAGCAAGCAGTGGTGTTTATACAGCTGCACTATTTGTCATTATTACTTTTGTAGCTTATATGCGATGGAAAGTGAAACCAATTTTATCTAAAAGTTGAGTAATTATAGATTAGGGAGATTTACTTGTAGCGCGTACGGGATTCGAACCCGTGATCTCCGCCTTGAGAGGGCGGCGTCCTAAGCCACTAGACGAACGCGCCAGTGTAAAAGAAAACCTTCTTTAAGAAGGTTCTTGCTGCCTCGTCAGGTCTCGAACCTGAACTCTTCTGATCCAGAGTCAGACGTGTTGCCAATTACACCACGAGGCAATTTGAACTGCTAAAATAATATATTAACTTGTTCAAAACAACTCTAAATAATAGAGGTTTTTACTTTTTCTTTATCATTTGTTTCTGCTATTTTAGGTTGTAATTAGTTTAATCTTTATGAATTTAAAACTTTTATACTTTTTGCTTTTCCCAGCTGTAGTTTTTTGTCAGGAATTTTCTCCTATAGGCAGTTTTGGAAATTTCAATTTAACTACCTCTTTTAGCATAAATAATTCAGGTAGAATTTTCATTGCTGATGATGGCTCAGATGAAGTTTATTCCTTCGATTCCTTAGGTAATGGATTAAAGCTAATTGGAGGCTATGGATGGGATGAATCCTCTTTTGATGACCCTGCTGATGTTTTTTCTTCTTCCCTTAATGTTTATGTAGCAGATAAAAATAATCATAGGATTGAATTCTTTGATAAAGATTTAAACTACATTGGCCAGATAAATACTCGTGAATCCGAAGATAGAAATATGCAATTCGGATATCCGCTAAGTTGTGCAGTCTCAAATCAGGGTGATTTATACATACTCGACAGTGAAAATAAAAGAATAGTTAAGTTTGATATGTTTGGCAACTTTGTGCAGAATTTTGGAGGTTATGAATCAGGAGGTTTTGTCCTAGAGAATCCTACTAAGATTGCTGTATATGATAATAATATCTACGTTCTCGATGAAAATAAAATTTATATCTTTGACCAATACGGAAACAACTTCAATTTAGTTGATATTTTACCTGCTCAAATAAATAATATTACTATTTCCTCAGGGCTTTTAATTCTCAACAATGCCAATGATATTTTTATTTCATCCTTAAGTTCGGTTAGTGAAAATTCTATACTGAAATTTCAGAAACTTAATATCCCCGATTTTAACAAAGAAGATATAGTTTCAGCATTGTTCCACAAAGAAAAACTTTACGTTTTAACTACTCAGAAGGTTTACATTCTTGCACAAATTTAATATGGACAAGCAAAAACTATTTTACTTTACTTTAATTTTCATTTGTTTATTTCTTTTCTTTTGGCTTATAGGTATATCCTCTTTGGTTTTTTTTAGGGATTTTCCAATAATTAATAATCTTTTACCTTTAAGTAAAATTACATTTTCAAAATTTTGTCATCAGAATATAAACAAAACTATTATATTGAATGGAGCTCCATTTCTAGTTTGTTCCAGATGCCTTGGCATTTATTCAGGAAGTTTCATTTTTTCAATTTTGATGATAATCTTTTATAAAAAAAATATTACTCTAAAATTAAAATGGCTTATTATAGCTTTACTTTTTATAATTGCTGATATTATTTTTTATAACTTAAATTTTTATAATTATTCAAAAACAATAGCATTTGTTACAGGATTTTTTTTAGGTTCTATATTTATTAGTTATATTAACTCTCAAATCAAAAATTACTTTGTACAATAAATGATTCTTAAAAAATATTCTCCTGCTTTAGTTACAGGTTTCGCTGTTGCGGTACTATCTTTAATACCGGTCTTTAAAGTACTTGCCTGCTGTTTTCTGGTTCCGGCTGCTTCCTTCTTTGCTTTATTTTTTTACCTTAAAATAAATCCGGGAACAGAAAAAATTAAGTTTGAAGAAGCAATGATGTTTGGCTTATTAACAGGAGTTGTTGCAGCAATATTTTCTTCAGCATTGGATTTAGTTTTAACATATATTACCAGAACTAATGACCTGATTGAATCTCTTCCATATTCAAGTAAAATGTTAGAAGAATATAAAATGGGCGATATTTTCAAAGAGCAATTCAAAATATTAAACATAATGGAAAAAGATATTAAGAATACCGGTTTCTCATTATACTATATGTTTATGATAATTTTAAGCAACTTGCTTTCATTCACATTTTTTGGACTACTTGGTGGACTTGCAGGAATGGCAATTTTAAATAAGAAAAAAACTAATAACGCATTATGATTACAGCATTAATATTTTTTATTCATTTAGTTTTTGCATTAATTATTTTTACAAAAAAATGGCAGGATGAAGGTTTAAGCTCTGGTTTATTAAATTTAGGTTTAATAGCCATATTGTTTGCTGTTGGATGGTCCATTACAGGTATGATTGCCAAAGTTCTTATGGAACCTAAAGGTTTTGGGATTTACTTTGATAGAGATGCTTTTTCTCTGGTGTTATTATCTATAGCAGAATACTTCTTCTATAGAATGTATTATAATCCAAAAGAAAATTTTTGATTTTTATCTTATTCTGAAAGGGAAAGTTATAATAGCTCTTTGAACTTTATCAACATTCAAGGGTTCAAACTTCCATCTTTTTATTGAACTTAAAGCAACACCTTCAAGAGTTGCGTCTGCTTTATTAATCAGTCTTACAGTTCCAACACTTCCATTAGGAAGAATACTGAATTCAACTTTTATATCAACGTTTTTATAAATTCCTGCTGGATATTTTGGAATTATATAGCTTGTTATTCTTCTTGTACCTCTGCCGCCCCAATCAATGTAATATCCTTTTCCCCCATCACCACCAGTACCGGAACCAACACCTAAACCTGGACCTTCTTTCCCATCAGTATTATATGGGTTTTTTGAAATTTCATCCTGAGCTGTAGTTTTATCAATAATTTTTTCAGCGTCTCTATTTTTACTATCAGCCTGTGGAATATCAACATTATTGATGACATTTTTGTCCACTTTTTTTGTTTTAGTAATTGGAGTTGTCGGTGGATGTAACTGAGTAGTTATTTTCTCGCCTCCCTTTCCACCTCCTGGTTCACCTGCAGTTCCTAATCCTGTTCCAAATGATACTTCAACTAATTCATTAACTTCTTCATCAATTGTATTATTATCAACTACATTCTGTTTTACTTCATAAAATTTATTTCCTAAAAAAAATAGAAAAGCAAAAATTAACAAGTGTGTACTTACTGAAAAAGCAAGCGAGTAATTTTTTATTTTTACTTCATCATATAACATTAAAATTTATCCTATTGCATTTTTTTTACGAATGAATCATATTCATCCTGAGTTTGGAAATAAACTCTAACTCTATACCATTGTTCTCCTCTAACCTTAACACCTTCAACAGCTACAGTATATCCATTGCCGGTTAATTTATTTACTTCCTTTTCAGCCTTCTTATATGATTGCCATGAAGATAGCTGAATTGAATATTTTCCATCAAATAAAGAACTTTGTGCTGGAGCTGTTTTTTTTATATTATCCCCAATCTGGTTATTCGTAGTTGAATTCACAGAAGGATTAATTTGTTTATTCTCTTCAGTTTTATTCTCTGAAAGAGAAGGAACTTTCTCATTTTCTTTTTTAACTTCAGGAGTTGTTTCATTTGTATTAGTTGAAACAGGAATATCATCTTTCTTTTCAATAACAACCGGTTGAGGTTCCTTACTGTTAAAAGTAAATAATTTGTAACCCATTTTGTAGTAGGCAAAGAGAGCAATCAAGATAACAACAAGCAATCCAGCAGCAATATAAAAACCTTTATTTGATTTTTTCTTTGCTCCATAAAATTCATCTACAGAATCATCGTCCTTTTTTCTTTTTCTCTCTTTTATTGAAACAGGTTTATCATTTTCTTCTTCCTCATTTAATAAGGCATCCTTCCTCTCACTTTTTGTTAAAGAAAGAGACTCCCAAATTTTATCTTCACTTAATATATCTTTGTCTTTTAGATTTTCATCAAAAGTATCTTCTGAAGTATATTCTTCAATCTTTTCTTCTGATATATCTTCTTCAGGATTATCAATTAACTCATTGAAATCCCATGGTTCAGCAGTACTGGCTTCAATAACAGGAGTATCATCATCAACAATTAATTCATCAAGCAATTTTTCATCATCGGCAAAAGCTTCTTTTTCAGGTTTTTGTTCTTTGTTTGGTGATTCATCAGGTACTTCAGCTGGAATTTCTTCAGGTTCTTCTTTTGGAATATCCTGCCCGGGAACTTCTTCAGGAACATTTATTTGTTCTTCAATAATTCCTTCTTCAACAGTATTTTTTTCAGGGAAAAACCTATAAGTGACTGGTTTTACTTGTTCATAAATATCATCCTCGTTATTGTCATTCTTAACAATGATTTTTGATTTATTATAAACATCCACTTTCTTTTTCGTAGGAATTATTTCATTATCAGTTTGAGGGTCACCTGTATCAAAACTTAATTTTTGATATTCATCCTCTGTAATAATCAGAAATTCTCCGCCAACTGTTGGGTTAGGAATATATGCTGCTGTGTTAAAGAAGTTTTCAGCTTTTGATTCTATATTTTTTCTTTTCTCATCAGCAGAATGAGACATAACTATATCATCTTCTTCAGCTTTTTCGAAAGGCATAAAATTTTTGCCAATACTTAAACTAAAATAAGAGTCAACAGGATTTGTTTCCGTTTTCTCAGAAGGAATATTAAAGATTATTTGTTCACCATTTTTATCTGTAAACAATATAATCTCTATGTTTTTATCAAAAGTTTGTTTTATTATTCCGTGTTTTAAGGAAAAAGTACCAAGCTGTTCAATCTCAACACCATCGCCGTGTTTCAGAAAGGCAGCACATTTTGATAAAAATATTTCTAAAAATAATTTACCTTCTGAACCGGGTATTCCGGCTACCTTAGTAAAACTGGATAATAATTCTTTCTTTAACATTTAATTTCTTTTATTTTGTTACCAATTATATTTAATTCCTGCTAAAATATCTAATGGCATTTCTTTGTAGTTCAGCCACACCGCATTGTTTCTATTCAATAGATTAAGAGCACTCAGAGTTATGAAAAAATTATCAGTTAATTTATATTCCGCTTTTAATTGAAGGTTTATAAAAGGTTCAATTTTTTTAAGATTTAAACTATCGGCATAAGTTGATGAATTAAATATGCCCTTTACTTCCGTTATAAGCTTCCCAGAAAATGTATATGAATAAGATGCAGAAGCTTCTATACCCGGATTATATGGTATACTTTTATTAGAATCTTTATTTTTTGTACTACTAAGATTTAAAGAAGAATAAAAAGTACCATAATAAAATGTATAATATATTACATTAAATTCAAGTTCAATTCTGTTCACATCAGCAGTTTTAATATCAAAAGTTCCTAATCTATTTGATGTTGTAAAATATGGATGATTTGAAGCTGAAAAGAATTTGAAAACACCATTAGCTTCAAAGTTCAAAGGGTTTTCATATTTTACAAAAGCTGAAATTGAATTAATTCTTGTTTCAAAATTGTTTCTTAGGCTTCTTGTATTAAAATAAGGATTTTTATTCAAAAAATTCAAGGAACTATAATAGATTGCCTGCGGTGCAAATTCTCCATAAATATTAAACTTCTTATCAAATTGCAGCCCGACTGAAACAAAAGGACCAATAAAATCATTACCTCCCTGAGCATTATATTGTAATCCAGCAAGAGCTCTGAAAAATTCATTAATCTTAAAACCAACAAAAGGTCTTAATGAAATAAATGAAGTTGAAAGGTCCTTTAAGGAATCACCTTCAAAATTGTCAAACTTGAATCTGGATAAAATTCCTATAGAGAAATTATCAAGTTTCAAATTTCCATAATAATTAAGATTTACATTATTATCGTAGTAATTTTCTTCCTTTAAAGTCGCAAATTCATCCTTTAATTCAAGGTCGTACTGCATTAAAGCATTATTTAAATTCTTTAACTGAAATGACCCTCCGCCATCCAACTTATTTAACTTCTGTACAATTGGAGCATTATAAATTCTGTACGAACTGTTATTTAATAAGCCATTAAATCTAATATCAGCATTTGAAAAAATACTTTCTCCATCAGAAATGTGAATTAAATAATCTGCAAAACCATTTAGAAACATCTTATCAGCATTTTTAATATATGGGCGAATGCTGTTAGCGGAGATTCCTAAGTTAAAAATATTGTTTTCAGTAAAAGTATTAAAGCGGTAATATGCCAAAGGTAAATTATTAAATCCAGCTGCAATTGAAAAACTATGATTATAGAAATGTAATGAATCGTGCAAAATAAATTCATCCGGCAAAGGATTAGAAAGGTCTAAAGGCTCAAGCTTTTCTGATGAATATTCCGGTTTAATGTAATCATTACTAAGAACTGAATTTATCTCAGGTGAGTACTTATCTGTCTTTTCAATATTAACTACGTCTTCACCCATAATAACAAAATCAGGAAGTTCAACCTTAGGTTCATTGTTGTTCTGTTGACCGAATAAAACAATATTAAATGTAAATAAGAATAATAAGAATTTCATTTTCACTTTAAGCCTCTCAATTTATTTTGAGCTTCTTTTCCATATACATCTTTTGGATGTTTTTGTAAAACAATTTTATACATTTCTTTAGCTTTTTCCATATCATTTAAAGCTGTATAGCACTCACCCATTTTTAGGTAAGAACTTGTAACCCATTCATCATGTTCAGAAAAATTTGTATTAACTCTAACAAAGTTTGTCAAAGCTTCTTCATATTGCTGTTGTTCAAGATAAAGAATGCCAAGATAGTATTGGGCTCTTGCTCCTAATTCATCATTCCTGGTTTCAGCAAGATTTTTGAAATATGATTCAGCAGTTTCATAGTCACTCTTCGCCAAAGAAATCATCCCCAATTCCAGCTTTGCTCTCTCAGCATAAATTGTTTCCGTATGCTCCTGTAAGATTGAAAAGAAAATATCACCGGCTGCATCAAGATTGCTATTTTCTGCAAGTGCAGAAGCCTTTAGAAATAATATCTCTGCTTTTTCTTCACCATTTAAATTCTTACTTAATATTTTATCATAAACCTTAATAACATCAATATATTGTTTTTGCTGTGTATACAATTCCGCTAATTCCCTTGCTGATGTCAAAAATATTTCTGATTGAGAATAATTATCAACAACATATGAATAATTAATTATAGCCTCATTACTTTGATTCATCTGTTCAGAAATTTTACCCAACCAATAATATGCATCCGGCAATAATTTACTTGTAGGATAACCAACTATAAACTGTTGAAATGATTCCTTGGCTAAAGAATATTCATCAGAGTTAAAATAAATCTCGCCTTTCTTGAACATTAACTCATCTGAATTCTTTGTATTATTTTTTTCAACATAATCGTTGATTGTACTAATGGCTAAGTCAGTTCTGCCCATTGAGGTATAGCTTTGCTGTAAGCTGTTCAATGCATCATTTGCAGAAGGGGAATTAGGATAATCTGAGATTACTTTTTTATAATACACTATTGCTGAATCAAATTTTCCAATATTGAAATAAGTATCTCCCATAGTATAATAGACTTGAGGTAAAATATTATTCCCCGGATATTTATAAATAGCTTCCCTGAATGTAACTAAAGCCTGAGGATAATTATTTTGCTGGAAGTTAATCCAACCGATAAAGAATTGAGCTTTTGCTGCATACTCTGATTGCGGATATTTTGTCTGAAGAGCATACAACTCGCTTATGGCTTCACTGTTCTTACCTGCTTTATACAAAGCTTGAGCATATTGAAAATTTGTAAAAGGATCATTTACCTTTTTCTCTGTATTGAAGAATTTTTTATAAATATCAATAGCTGCTGAATATCTTTTGCTCCCATAATAGCTGTCAGCTAAGCGAAGATAAGCATCTTCATACTTTATATCTTTTGGATTATTTTTTATAAACTGTTCAAAATATTCTGAAGCATTTACAAAATCTCTTTGATTAAAGTATGAATATCCTTTTCCATAAACAGAAGCATCATAAAGGTTACTATTACTTTCAATCTTATTATAATATTCAATGGCTTCTTTATATTTATCCTGCTTAAAATAACTTTCGGCTATATAATAATTAATTTTATCTTTTTCGTTTAATGCACCTTTAGATAAAACATCTTTCAGCAAATTAATTACCTCATCATACTGCTTCAGATAATATTTTGAAATTCCATCACCTAATCTTGCTCTTAGAATAAGAGAATTATCTACACCTTTAATTCTCGAAGCATCTCTAAATTTCTTTTGAGCTTCAGGTATTTTATTCTGCTGAAGATTTATATCGCCTGATAGAATTAATGACTTAGATCTAACTTCATTATCCTTACTACTTACTGAGCTTTCAAGATAATACTCAGCTTTATCAAATTTCTTATTATTGTAATTAAGAACAGCTAATTGATACCCGGCATTATCAGCAAGAATATTATCGGGATAATTATCAATGAAATCATTATAAATTTTATAGGCTTCATTATCTCTCCCGGCATATCTCTTTGCTTCTGCTTTATAAAAGAATGAATTTATTCCCAAAGAATCTGAGTTTTTAGATAAGTTGTTGAAAATCTTATAAGCTTCATTATATCTTTTCTGCTGAAAATATGTCCAGGCTAAACCATAAAGACTTTCATTATAAAGTTCAGAGTCTTCAAAATTCTTAATTACTTCTGAATAAGTCTTTTCTGCATCTTTATATTCTTCTGCTCTGTAATAAGAGTTTGCAAGAAGATATAAACCTTCAGCATATTTTTCTTTTGGAAGATTTTCAAGTACTGGATTATTTAATTCCAAGATAGAAGATTGATAGTCTTTTAATTTAAAGTAGCATATTCCAATTCTTACCTGTGCCTGAACTGCTAGTGGACTGCTGCTGTAAAATGATAAAAGTTTATCATAATTCTCTACTGCTTTTTTGTAATCACCTGTTTTCTCATAAGCTAAAGCAAGAGAGAAGATGGATTTATCAATATACTTATTGTTCTTTTTTGCAATTGAATTCTCAAGAAAAGAAATAGCATCCTCTACATTATCTTCCTTCATATAAGATTCACCCACCCAATAAAGAGATGAGCCATAATGACTGCTGCCGGGATAATCAGATAAAATTTTATTGAAGTATTCTCTTGATGAGGGATACTTTTCTTCAACAAAATAAATGGAAGCTAATTTGTAAATGGATTCTTCCTTATAGCTTGTCCAATGTCCATTTATTAAGGATAAAAATCCTTTTTCAGCAGCATCTAATTCATCAAGATTAAGATAAGCATCCGATTGGTAAAATTTTGCTGAAGAATAAAGTTCATCCTGAAATTTATATTCTTCAAAAAAATTATCAAATTTAATTACTGCCTTTGTGTAGTCCTTATTATTGTATGCAGTAACTGCTTCGTAATATATGCCTGAATTTTGTCCAAACAATAATGTTGGGAAAAATAAAAGCAGATAAAAAAGAAATAATTTTAATTTAAAGTTTTTATTCATTTAATAATCCAAAAGAAGTATGAGAATAAACATCCGGAAAATGATGCAGCCAGGTTGACAAAATTATTATCAACAAAACTCAAACCTTTAACTTTTTCAGAAGCAGTATTACAATGTTCCTTCAACTCAATACTTTTACCACAAATACTGCAGACATACTTTGCCTGCATTGTTGCACCTAAAATACTATCAACTAAACTGCCAAAAAATCCGGATAATGTTATTATTATTAAAAAATCTAATATATTATTTTTTATCCATATTAAGGACACAAATCCCAATATAAAAGCCCCTAATAATGAAGCCAAAGTACCCATTATACTAACTCCACCTGAAGTACCTTGTTCAACTTTTTTAAATGAAATAATTGATACAGTATTATTTTGACGTAATCCTCCTATTTCAGTTCCCCACGTATCAGCAGTAACTGCAGCGACTGAAGAACAAAAAAGAAGATAAATAATTTCTATTTCAGTGAAAATATAAATTATGAACAGAGATAGTGGAATAATCCCATTTGAGAGTACCTGCAGGTAATCTCTTCCTAAAGATTTAATTTTTTCATCAGAAATTTTACTTGTTCTATTTCTAATATTGGTTAAAACACTTGATGTAAAGAAAAAAGTAATAATAGGAATAGACCACTTCCAGGAGCCAAAACCAAAAAGTACTATAGCAAATATGCAGCTTGAAATTATTCCGCTATTTGTAAGGAATTTATGCTTGAAAGATAAATATGCAATACCGGCCGCAAATAAAACTGCCAATAAAATATTTGTGTATGAAATGCCTGCCAATACCTTAACTATGTATTTATGTTATCTTAAATAAATGTAACAAATAAGTAATAATCAAGGTATTTTACAAATAAGGTTTAGAAATTGTGCCCTTATCATTTTGCAAATTCATTATAAATAAGTATTTATTTTATATAAAAATAAATAAGGTGTGGAATGAAAAAATTAATTTTACTATCAGTAATGTTTTTGTTCTTCTATTTTAATGCACAAGCCCAATTAAAATTAGGTGTTGGAGGAGGTTTCTCTTTCATTCAATCCCCTGATGCTCTTACAAATCAAAATGGATTAGACTTTAATAATGAATACCATATTGGAGTCAAAGCAAAATTATCTTTGCCTCTTTTGCCCTTTGCTCCTGCCGGATTTATAAATTATCATATGTTAAATGGAGAGGGCAGCAGCGTTGCAGGAAATTTTGAAAGTAAATCAAACATTATAAGCTTAGGTTTAGGTGGTGAAATGTCGTTGATACCAGGTCCCGTCAGCCCTTACTTATCTTTAGATATAGCAATGAACATTATAAACGACATTGAAGTTAACTTTAATAATACTAATAGTACTATCAGCTTACCAGGTTCAAATGCTTATTCAGACCAATCAAGATTTGGATTAGGACTTGGAGCAGGAGCTGAGATTACTTTATTGCCAATAAATTTTGATTTGCAACTAAAATATAATTTTATCAATCTGATTGGTAAAAAATCTGGTGAGGAATCAATTGGAATTCTTACACTAACTGCCTACGTTTTATTTAGTTCTAATTAGTATAATTTTATTTCCTTCTCCTTATAGGAGAAGGAAATAATAAAAAAGCTAATTTAATATCTCTCCATTTATTCCAATAACTGAAACCTTAACAGGGACATCTTTATCAGCCATATCAACAGCTTGCTGAGCTAAACTTAACAATCCTCTGCAGCAAGGAACCTGCATTATTACAACTGTTATTGATTGAATATTGGAATCATTTATCATTGCAATTAACTTATTAAGATAGACTTCTTTGTTGGTATCTAATTTTGGACAAGCAATAGCTATGCTTCTATCTTTCATATAAGTATTATGAAAATCTCCAAAAGAAAATGCACAACAATCAGCAGCTAATAACAAATTTGAGTTTTGATAATACTCCGCAAATGGTGAAACTAAATGAAGCTGGATTGGCCATTGTGTTAATTGGCTCTGAGGTTTGTAATCAATTTCAGGTTCAACTTCCCTCTTTATTGTCCTTTCTGCAGAACCAGGACAACTTGAAAAAGTTCTTTGTTCAACTTGCTCTGCTTTGTAAGGAATACTTCTTTCCTTAAGGTAGTTCAGTGCTATAGCCAGGTAACCAAATTCATTATGTTCTTTTAGATGTTTAAGATGTGCCTGGATTACATTTTGCCCACCTTTAACAATTGTGTCCATTACAATTTCTTCATCATAAGGTTCAGCTTCTCTTTCTTCAACTGTAATTGCACCTTGAGGACAATAACCTAAACAAGCACCAAGACCATCGCAGAACAAGTCGCTTATCAATCTTGCTTTACCATCTATTAATTGTAATGCACCTTCGTGACATTCAGGAATACATAACCCACAGCCATCGCAGAGTTGTTCATCAATATTTATAATTTTTCTTTTCATTTGCTAAAATCAGATATTTTTATCTGATTAAAATAACGAAACTTACAGAGTTCTGCAACTATTTAGATATAATTTATGGATGAAAAAGAATTGGTGCGGAAGACGGGACTTGAACCCGTACGCCAATTAAGGCACTACCCCCTCAAGATAGCGTGTATACCAATTTCACCACTTCCGCAAATTTAGATACAAAAAATATACGTCAGAAAAGTTAAAAGCAATACTATCTGCTTTATTTATTTATCTCTTCTCATTCGTTCACGCATTAAAACTCCGCGTACTTCTTCTCTAAATCTGCGTTCAAATACCAAATATTTTACGATTTGTGCATCTGTAAGAATATCGGATATACCACTAATAAAATTTTCACGCTCTTTGTTCATCTTACTATCTATTTCAAGATAGTTGTCAATAATTTTTTTATAATTACCATCTTTGTTATTTAATTGAGATTCCATCTGGTCAATCATATCATTTTGCTGCTTCATAAAATCATCCATTCTATTCCGATGGTCTTTTAGCCTGGTAATAAACTTAATGGAATTTTCTTCACTTAAATCAAGTTCATCTAAAAGTTTAACCTTTTCCAATTCCATTAATTTTTCTCTTCCTTTTCCATCCCCTCTAAAACGATGCTGCTGTGGGAACATATCAGTTGAAACAAGAAGTAAGATTGATAATATAATTATTAAATAGTTTTTCATTTAATCTCCTAAGAACTGTTTATTTATTAATTCCTTATAAATTATATCTGCTTCTTCATCATTTATGTTATTCAAGATGCTGCTGTAATTAGCATCAGCAATAAGGTCATAACTTGTAGAATCAGATGGGTCAACTAAAATATTTTCAGCAAGATTTTTATTTAATTCAGTTTCAACACTATTCATTTCTTCTTCAGTTATGTCATTACCATAATAAGCACTTAATGTATTATTTAATTCTTCAATTGACATTTCTGCTGTAATATCATTTGTTTTTGGAGATTCAGATAAAGTATTATAAATCAAAGTTGAAGTTAAAATGAACACAACAGCTAAAGCAGCATAAGCAAGTTTAGGTACGAGTCCTGTTCTTCTTTTCTCTGCTTTACTTCTAATTCTGAATTTTGAAATAACTTCAGCATAATAATTATCATCCAATTCAACATTATCTGCTTTCAGGTTTTTATTTATTTCCTGATATGTCTGATATTCTGAACGAAGTATTTCATCCTTTGAAAGCTTAATTTCAAAAGCTTTCCTTTCATCTTCGTTCATTTCTCCATCAATGTACTGAAATAATTCTTCGTTCATTTCATTAACTCCGTTACCTTGGATAAAGCGTGAAAATAATTTGCTTTCAATCCGCCAACGCTCTTGTTAGTAATTTTCGATATTTCTTCATACGATAGTTCTTCGAAATTTCGAAGAACAAATACTTCCCTTTGCTTCAATGGCAGCTTCTTCAAAACTTTATCCAACTTTTCCAATTTTTCTTTATTCTCAATTCCTTTAACTATCTCATCTTCTTTTCTAATTCTATTATCATCAAAATCACTAAGTGAAAAAATTCTTTTTATATTTCTTCTTTTTATCAGGTTTAAACTTCTTGTAGCTGTTATTCTATATATCCAGGTATATAAAGAAGATTCAAACTTGAATTTATTCAACTTTTTATAAATAACTAAAAGTACTTCCTGCAAAATTTCATCAGCATCCAGATGATTACCGGTCATCTGTCTTGCATGCCAATATATTTTTTGATGATATTTTTTAACCAACTGATTAAATGCACCTTCATTACCTGCTAAAAAGTCTTTAACTAAATCGAAATCCTGTGCATTTTTATCTGTCATTTACCAGTTGCTTTTATTTATTTAGACAATTATAATAATTTAATGGTTTAATTTCACGCGTATTAAACCTTTTACTTTAATGCCTGTGTCAAAGTTAGGAATAATGAAAAAATATTTAGGAGAAAAAATGAAAGCTTTAGTTTTATATGTTGTAGCATTAACAATAATGTTAAGTATCAGTTTATCAGCTCAGCCAAAGCATAGAATGGATGGTCCGGGAAAAAGAATGGCTGCTTTGAATTTAACCAATGAACAGCAGGAAAAAATAAACTCGCTAAAGAGCAAACATCAAAATGAAATGATTGATCTTAGAGCCGAACTGGAAAAAGAAAGAGTTAAGGGGAAGGAATTACAAACAGATAATATCAATAGAAAAGATTTTCTAAGTCACGTTGAAAAGATGAATTCCATTAGAAATAAAATTTCAACTGCTCGTGCAGAACATAGAATGGATGTCTATGAGTTATTAACTCCCGAGCAGAAGAAAATGTGGAATGACAATAATGGTCAATTTAGACAAGGTAGGAATGGAATGGGTATGGGAAATCAGGGTTCCCGCATGGATGGAAGAGGATTTAGAAGAAATTGCTGCAATTAAAAGCGTAGGTTCTTATCGGGATGAAAACACTCAGCCACGGAAGCTTATTTAAAATAAAAAAAGCCGGAGTGATTAATTCCGGCTTTATTTATTTATTCATCTTAACTTAACCTAAACCATAGATCAAAGTATATTCATCTTTTGCAAAGTCAACTTAGCATTAATAATTTTATCCCTATATGATAAAAATCATTAAATTATTTTGGATTTGTTGGACGAATATCAATATCACTTATCAGTGCTCTAATAGGCATTTTTATTATGCTGTAAACCACTTCTGCGACATCATCAGCGTGAAGAATTTTATCCATCTCATTATCTTCTCGTTGTTTACGATTCGGATTGAAATCTGTGTCAACTGAACCTGGGCACACTGTTGCAACTCTTATATTATATGCTCTTAATTCAAGGAACAAAGATTTCGAAAATCCCATTAATGCATGTTTAGAAGACGAGTACATTGTGCCGCCAACAAAATTGTTTTTACCTGCAAGTGATGATATCATTATGATTGAACCTGATTTTCTTTTAATCATATTATCGACAACTGCTTTAGTAAAATTGTAAACACCAAATAAGTTAGTATCAATTTGGCTTTTAAATTCATCAATAGATGAATCAACAAAATTTTTTAAAATTCCAAAGCCCGCATTGTTGATTAAATGATCAACCTTGCCGTATTTATTTAAAATATCTTTTACGGCATGATTTACAAAGTGAGTGTCCCCCACATCCCCTGCGTAAAAGGTACTATCAGAGCCAAGTTCTTTCAGTTCTGAAAGTACATTTCTTAAATCATCCAAGTTTCTTCCGAATGGCACAACATTATGCCCTTCTTTGGCAAACCTCAAAGCAATTGCTCTTCCTATCCCCTTACTTGCTCCTGTAACAATAGTAACATCTTTATTATCCATTTAAATATCTCCTTCCATTGGTCTAAGAACAATTTCTTCAGCAACAATATTGTCTTGTTGAAGATATAACCACACTAAAGTGCGGGCAACATTTTCAGTGGTCATCATTTTATAACCGTGTTCTTTCCTTGTTTCAAATGACCACATTGGAGTTTGTGTTGCTCCGGGAATAACATTAATCACCCTAATGTTATATTTTCTAACTTCCTCACGCAGTACGTTGGCATACCCAAGCATTCCTAATTTTGAAGCAGTATAAGCACTTGATTCAGTAAATATTTTTTTAGCTGCTGTAGATAAAACATTAATAATAGTGCCGCCATTATTTTTTATAAAATGAGGAAGTAAATATTTGATTGTATAAATTGAACCTAAAAGATTAGTATTAATGATGTCAGTAATTTCCTTAACTGAATTCTCTTCTGCAGATTTGAAAGTCGTTATTCCGGCATTATTGATAATGCAGGATATTTTTTGATTCTCTGTTATTTTTTTTACTACTTGCTGCACATTTGTATAAGAGGCAACATTGCATGGGAAAATTTCTACTGATAATTTTTCTTTTGATAATTCATCATTTAATCTTTCAAGTTCATTTATTCTTCTTGCAGATGCAAATACCTTAAACCCTGTGCGTGCAAATTCTTTTGCTGCGTCCTTCCCTATTCCGGAACTTGCACCTGTTACCCAGACACCAACTTTTTTATCAGCCATAATTTTTTTTATTTGTTTAGATTAACATTTTTTATCAGCGTCATAAATTCAGAACGAGTTCTTGCATCTTCACGAAAAACTCCGTGCATTGCGCTGGTAGTTGCAGATGAATTTTGTTTTTCCACCCCACGCATCATCATACACATATGATAAGCTTCAACCACAACAGCTACTCCTGTTGGCTGCAGATATTCTTCAAGCGTATCTGCAATTTGCTGAGTCATTCTTTCCTGTACTTGCAGTCTTCTTGCAAATACATCAACAATTCTCGGGATTTTACTTAACCCTACAATCTTACCATCAGGTATATAAGCAACGTGCGCCTTTCCATAAAATGGAAGCATATGATGTTCGCACATAGAATAAAAATCTATATTTTTCACTAATACCATCTCATCATATTTTTCGTGGAAGATGGCATTGTTTAATACATCTTCAATATCTTTTTTATATCCTGCGGTTAAATATTCATAAGCTTTTGCAACACGCTTAGGCGTAGCCAATAAACCTTCTCTTTCAGGATTTTCGCCAACTTCTTTTAATAGATTAAAGATTAATTTTTCTATGTTCTTATTTGATGTCATCACTAACCTTTATATTCAAAATAATTATTTTCTGTTTCATACAATTTAACGGAATACAACTTTCCTGAAGGTATTTTATCTTCGAGCTGCTTAAAAATTGCTGTAGTTATATTCTCAGCTGAAGGTATTAGTTCGTTCATAAAATCAGTTTCAATATTCAAATTTTTATGATCTACTTTGGAAATTACGTGCTCTTTAATAATTTCCTTTAATTTATTAAGGTCGATAACATAACCTGTTTTGGAGTCAATTTCACCACAAACCACTACCTCTAAAACATAGTTATGACCATGCCAGTTTGGATTACTGCATTTACCAAATACTTTAAAATTTTCTTCATCTGATAACTCTGGATTAAAAATTCTATGTGCTGAACTGAATGTTTCTCTTCTTGTAACGTATAACATTTATGTTTCCTTTAATACTTCTTTAACTTCCTGATTATGCCCATCAACTTTAACTTTATCAAAAATTTTCTTAATCTTTCCATTCTTATCTATAACAAAAGTACTGCGCACTATACCTAAGGCTTTAATTCCAAAATTATTTTTTTCTTTCCAAACTCCATACTTTTGAATGATTTTTTTATCCGGGTCACTAATAAGCTTAAAGGGAAGTTCATATTTGCTAATGAATTTTTTGTGGGAAGCTTCAGAGTCTGCACTCACACCTAAGATAACCGCATTTAAATCAGTAAATTCATCTAAGTCATCTCTAAAGTTACAAGCTTCTTTAGTGCAGCCGGGAGTATTATCTTTTGGATAAAAGTATAAAACAACATTCTTTCCTTTATAATCTGATAAGGAAATAATATTTCCATCCTGATCTTTTGCTTTGAAATCAGGAGCATCCATTCCTTCCTTTAACATAAAAACCTCAAATAATTAATATTTAATTGAAAAACTTAAAAAATAAATTAAGATTATACAAGGAAGGTGTACTTAAGGACAATAGGCTTGTAACTAATTAACGTAATTTTAATCTAATTACTAAAACTAAAATAAAGGTTTCTTTATGTATAAAAATAAATTAAAATTGCTTAGCCTTATATTCTTTATTCCTTTAATGATTTCATTGCAAGGCTGCAGCAAAGATTCATCAAATCCAACAAATTCGACTCCACAAAATGAAAATGAAATTTTTCTTCAGTCAATGTCTTTTAGTCCCTCAAGCAAAACGGTAGCTGTAGGAACTACAATTACCTGGACAAATAAAGATAACTTTTCACATAATGTAACCAGTGGTACACCCGGTGCTCCTGATGGGAAATTCAGCAGTGGAAATATGGGCGGTGGAGCTAATTATTCATTTACTTTTGCAACTGCAGGTACATATAAATACTTCTGCAGTATTCATCCAAGTATGACCGGGACAATTATAGTTCAATAAAAAAACCCATTAAGTTTTAATGGGTTCTTAAATTAAATTTTGATGCTTAAAATTTTATTTTAGCATACCCAACTTGTGTGTCCAGTTTTTAAAACCATCTTCAAGCTGTTCGAATGAATCTATGGCAAACAGAACAGGTTGAAGATGCCATACGTCGTATTCTTGTTTAACAATTCTTTCAGGTTCAAAATCTATAACTTTAATTTCATCAGATAAAGCATGCTGCACTTCTCCAAGTGATGAAATAATTCCGGCTCCATAAATACGCATACCTTCAGGTTTTTTAATCAAACCAAATTCCACAGTAAACCAATGAAGAGTTTCAAGTTTTTTTCTATTTTCACCCTCAGCATTTAATGCTGCTTCACCAAACATTTGATAAAACGATGCAAAATTGGGATCAGTTAATAATGGCATATGACCAAACATATCATGGAATAAATCAGGCGCTGGAGTGTAATCAAGTTCGTGTTCTTCTCTTATATAATCCGTTGAAGGAAAGATTTTCTTTTGAAGTAATTCAAAAAAATTTTGCTCGTGAATTAATCCGGGAACACGTGCAATTCTCCAGCCTGTGGTTTTATTAAATATCATACTTAATTCTTTTAAGGATGGAATTTTATTTGAAGTGAAATTTAATTTATTTGTTCCTGCTAAATATTCATCGCATACTCTACCAGGTAAAAAGCTCATTTGCCTGTTATATAATCTTGACCATCTATCGTGCTCCTCAAGGGAATAATCAGGATATTTAATTTCATCATCAATGGGTACAGGGCCAGTCAACTTTTGTGGTATACATCTTGGATCAATCCCCTCTTGAGCTGCCTTTTCATATGCAGTAAGTACTTTTCCATTTTCAGACTGATTCATTTCATCTCCAAAATTTCTTATGATGAAATTAATCAGTTTAAATTTTACATTCAATTAAGGGTGATATACAACAATAGTTAAAGAAAGTTTACTTCCTCCTCAAGAGTGATATTAAACTTTTCCTTAACAGAAGCTTTAATGTTTTTAGATAGATTTATTATTTCTTTAGGGCTTGCATCACCATAATTAACTATTATGAGTGCCTGCTTTTCATAGCATCCGGCATCCCCATTGCGATAACCCTTCCAGCCACACTTTTCAATCAGCCAGCCAGCAGGTATTTTAATCAATTTAGATAATGTGCTGAATGATGGAATATCATTAAACTTATTTTTAAGAATAGTGAACTGTTCTCTGGTAATTTCAGGATTTTTAAAAAAGCTTCCTGCATTTCCAAGTTTTTTCGGGTCTGGTAATTTAGCTCTTCTAATTGCTCCAACTGTATCTTTGATATCTTTTATGGTTGGCTCACTTATATTTTTACTATCTAAGTAACTTCTAATTGCACCATATTCAATATTGAGTTTATGATTACGCTTTGTTAATCTTAAAATTATTTCAGTTATAAAAAATTTTCCCTTAAGTTCATTCTTAAATATGCTGTTCCTGTAACCAAACTTACAATCTTCTTTAGTTAGTTCAACTTCTTCAAAATTATTTAAGTTAATTCCATTAAGAGATACAAAAACATCTTTAAGCTCAACCCCATAAGCCCCTATATTTTGTATTGGTGCAGCACCAGCAACTCCAGGTATTAAATATAAATTTTCAATCCCGCCAAAATTATTATCTACTGCATAATTTACAAGATCATTCCAATCTGTTCCTGCAGAAATTTTTAAATAGACATATGTATCATCCTGATTAGCAATTGCAATTTTGTTATTAGAATATTTTATTACTAATCCATCAAAATCTTTAGTGAATAGTATATTACTTCCTCCCCCAAGTATTAATATTTTTCCATTCCTATTCCCTTTTAATAAACCAACTATATCATCCAAATCATCTGATTGTGCAAAGGTTTCTGACTTAACATTGAACTTAAAAGTGTGATAATCGCGTAGAGAAAAATTATTGTAAAGCTGCATATAAAAAATATCTTTTTGTTAAAACAAATTTAAACAAATATAACTTTGATAAAAAAGAATACAAATGATTATTAAATATAAGGGTAACCATTTACGTAGCAACTACTTAAATGTGAGTAAAAGCCATTCAAATAAAAAATTTTTTATTAAAATACTTGAAGTAAGATGGAATATTCTTTGACAAAAGATAATAAAGATAAATATATTGACATTACAGCCCCTATTAAAAATGGGATGGTTCATTGGCCTGGTGACCCTGATGTTGAAATAAAAAAAATTCAAGATATGTCTAAAGGAGATAAGGCTAATGTAACTTCAATTTCAATGAGTGCCCATACAGCTACACATGCTGACGCACCAAAACATTTTATCAACTCAGGAATTGATATTTCAAAAGTAGATTTAAATGCATTTATAGGAAAAGCAAAAGTCATTCATATAAAAGATGCACACATAATAAATGCTCAAGAATTAAAATCCTATTCTATTGATGAAGGAGATAGATTATTATTTAGAACGAATAATTCTGATAAAAACTGGTCCGAAGAAAATTTTAATGATGATTATGTATATGTATCAGTGGATGCAGCCAATTATTTAGTTGAAAAGAAAGTCCTTACTGTTGGAGTTGATTATTTATCTGTTGCTGAAAAAGGAAATGGTGAAGAAGTTCATCAAATATTACTTAAGAATAATATTACTGTAATTGAAGGTTTATATATGCCTGATGTGAATCCGGGTGAATATGAATTAATAAGTCTTCCATTAAAAATAGATGGAAGTGATGGTGCTCCAGTGAGAGCAATATTAAAAAAATTATGAGATAGATTATGCAAGAAAAATTGTCATTTGGTATAATTGGTTTAGGTAAAATGGGAAGCAACCTCGCTCTGCAAGCAATGGACAAAGGTTATAAAGTTATAGGTTATGATAAAAATGACTTTGTCCCTGAATTGAAGAAATCCGCAATTGTACATGCCTCTAAAGTTGAAGAATTTAAAGAAGACATTAAACCTCCAAGAATTATTTTTCTTTATATACCTGCCGGGAAAGTAGTTGATATAGTAATTAACCAAATAGCAGATATATTAGATAAGAATGATATTATTGTTGATGGTGGAAATTCTTATTGGGGAGATTCAATCAGAAGAGCAGAAAGATTAAAAGCAAAAGGAATAAATTTTATTGATTGCGGTACAAGCGGTGGTGTTTCAGGAGCAAGAAATGGTGCCTGTTTTATGGTTGGTGGTGATGAAGATATAGTTAAGAAAGTTGAGCCAATATTTAAAGATCTTGCTGTACCTGAAGGCTATGTTTACGCAGGTCCTTCCGGCTCAGGTCATTTTGTAAAGCTTGTTCACAATGGAATTGAATTTGGAATGCTGCAGGCAATTGGTGAAGGAATGGATTTGTTAGAAAGATATTATAAGGATTTAAATATAAGCGAAGTGCTTCATTGCTGGAACCATGGCTCGGTAATTCGTTCCTGGCTGGTAGAATTAATGGAACAAATGTATAAAGAAAAAAATGGCTTATCTTCTATTCCCCCTTACATCGAAGATACCGGTGAAGTTAATTGGTTGATTGATGATGCATTAAAAATGGAAGTGCCTGTTCCTGTAATGGCTCAATCAGTAATGCAATTATTTGCAAGCAGGGATGATAAAAAAAATTGGGCAAGAGCAATTGCAATGATGCGCCATGGTTTTGGTGGTCATCCTTTTGGAACTGATGAAGGTATTAAGCACGAAAGAAAATTTGGAAGAGTAGGCGATTTTTATCCAAATGATAATAAGGAAAAATTATAATGGATTATCAGCCGATTGAAAACTATGGAGTAATAGGCAACCTCAATACAATTGCTCTAGTTGGATTAAATGGATGTATTGATTTTCTTTGTTTCCCCGAGTTTGACTCTCCTTCAGTTTTTGCAGCCTTACTCGATAAAAATAAGGGTGGTTACTTTCAGATATTTCCCGAACTTGATGGAGTTAAAAACAAACAAATGTACATACCTGATACTAATGTTCTTCTGACAAGATTTTTATCAAATCAAGGTGTTGGTGAAATAACGGACTTTATGCCCATTAATGAAAAGGATGATGAACATAGTTTAATTAGAAGAGTTTCTACGGTCAGAGGCGAAATAGAATACGAGTTAAAGTGTTTACCAAGATTTAATTATGGTCGCTCTGACCATAAAACCGTTATCAAAGAAAATGAAATTATTTTTACAAGTAATGGCAATGATGAAGCAGTCCTAATTTTAAAATCGACTATTCCTATTGAAGTTAAAGATGGTGATGGTTATGCTAAGTTCACTCTTAAAGTTAATGAGACTGCTGATTTTATTTTGAAATATAAAGGGAATCAAATACCACATCAAACAAATATTAAAAAGTATGTAACGCATAAATTATTTGAAACAATTAACTATTGGAAAAACTGGATTGAGCAATCAAAATATAAAGGAAGATGGTTGGAGATGGTTGATCGTTCTGCTCTGGTATTAAAATTAATGACATCCAGAAAGTATGGTTCAACTATAGCTTCTCCTACGTTTAGCTTACCTGAAAATATTGGAGGTGAAAGAAACTGGGATTACCGTTACACATGGATTAGAGATGCTTCTTTCACTATTTATACATTGCTGGGATTAGGTTACAGCCGTGAAGCAGGTGCTTTTATGAAGTGGGTGGAAAAAGAATGTCAGGATATTGGAAAAGCAGGATACCTTGGATTAATGCATACCATAGCAGGTGAAAATACTCCTGATGAAAAAAACCTTGACAACTTTGAAGGTTATAAGGGCTCATCTCCTGTAAGGATTGGTAATAATGCATATAAGCAAATTCAGCTTGATATATATGGGGAGTTAATGGATGCTGTTTATCTTTATAATAAATATGGTGAACCAATATCATATAAATTCTGGCTTGATCTAGTTAATCAAATTAATTGGCTATGTGGAAATTGGCAAAGAGAAGATGAAGGAATTTGGGAAGTCCGTGGCGGTAAAAGACAATTTCTGTATTCACGTCTTATGTGCTGGGTTGCTATAGATAGAGCAATTAAATTAGCTGAAGGAAGATCTTTTCCCTATCCTAAAGATTGGAAAGATGAAAGGGATAAAATTTTTAATTCAATCTTTACGGATTTCTGGAATGATAAGTTAAAAACGTTTGTACAATATAAGGGGTCGGATACTGTAGATGCATCTGTTCTTTTAATACCCCTAATGAGATTTTTGAGTGCTAAAGATCCAATGTGGTTGTCTACTTTAAAAGCAGTAGAATCAGCATTAGTTTCAGACTCATTAGTTTATAGATACAGACACGAAGATGCTGCATATGACGGCTTAAAACATGGTGAAGGTACATTTTCAATGTGTACATTCTGGTACATAGAATGTTTATCACGGTCCGGTCAACTTCAAAAAGCAAGATTATATTTTGAAAAAATGATTGGGTATGCGAATCATCTTGGCTTATATGCAGAGCAGCTTGGATTCCGTGGTGAACATTTGGGAAACTTTCCACAGGCTTTTACACACCTTGGATTGATTAGTGCTGCAATTAATTTAAACTCCCGTTTGAATGATGAAAGAAATAAAGGAGTTGATGATTTCTCTTAAAAATTTAAAGGCAAATTTATGAAGGCTTTAGCTATTTATCCCGGAAGAGGTGAACCTCATTTCGTGGACATATCTGAACCGAATATTGAAAAACCAAATCAGGTGAAAATTAAAATTCTTCAAGTTGGAATTTGTG